>BPGO01000001.1 GCA_026003075.1 Fimbriimonadales bacterium
CTTGTTCCACCCATCGCCTGGTTATACACCCGCATCGGGATACCCCCACAGCCTATTCGGCACACATACCGATACTCCTGCTGACTAACAACATCCTGCTTCCACACCCGAACGCCATCGCTATTGTACCCGTACGCATACGCCAATTGCAAGTCGCCACCCCCATAGTCCCGCTCGATCCGCACCAGACGACCCTCCTCATCATACCCAAACACCCGTGCATAACCGTTCGGCTGATCATTCTCCCAACGCGCCAGAGTGCCTTCGGGGTTCCAGACAAAACTATTCACTTCGCCCGT
Organism: Fimbriimonadales bacterium; assembly: GCA_026003075.1. Lineage (GTDB taxonomy): Bacteria > Armatimonadota > Fimbriimonadia > Fimbriimonadales > GBS-DC > GBS-DC. The sequence goes on from BPGO01000001.1 coordinate 300, forward strand.
CCACACATCCAGCACGCTCGCCAAACGACCCGACACCGCGTCATAAGCGTACATATCCCAGTGAGAACCGTTCACCGCGTCGTCCCGCATCACCATCGCTCGGCTGCCGTCAGGGTTGTAGTCATACGCCGCGAATACGCCACTTGCCCTGTGCGCCCCTCGCTCTCCAGCCTGCCCGCAGGCGTGTAGGTGTATGCCGTCACATCCCCACGCGGACGCTCCACGCTCTGAACCACCCGACCCAACAGGTCATAACTGTACTCGTACCCAATCAGCAGGCTCCCGTCCGACTTCTTGTATTCCACTTTCCACACAAAGCCCACCTGCGACGGGTTGTCCGCACCATAGTAAGTATACTCCACATAACTGCCGTTTGGATAATCCTCGTTTCTCGTTGCTACACTGTTGAACGATTACACCAATTCTGAACAGGGGCGAAGCATCAGTTAAAAATGAAGATTGACGGCTTCTCAAAACGACATCGTCCCTCCACTACAATAGCAACCGAATTGTTTTCTTCAAAAACAGCTTTGGAGAGGGATGATTGGGCAGGAATCTCAAAGTAGTAGTACCGAATTGTATTGGCGCGAAGATGGAGCCAATCACGCCCTTGATATTTTCCTTCATGACCGATGTTGGCTCGTCCAAGAATGGTTCCCAAAGGATATCCACCGCCTATATATGCACCCTGCACTGGAAACGCGGCAGGCAGCTCGCTCACAATGGTGGAAGAGAGGCTCCCGAATGGACGCTGAAGTTTGGGATGACTACAAGCAGCGAACACACTATCGAGTATCTTTTCAGGCTGACCTTGCGCATTCAGGATCACAGTTAACTTATGAAAAACTTGATATTCTATTGGAGGTGGCGAGGCACGAGTTCCTTTTATTCCTTGACCGAATATTTGATCGAACTCCTTCTGGCTAAAATATATACCGCCTTTGTTCCACTGTTCCACGAGACTATATTGTACGTTCATATCGCAATCTATAAATGTCTTACAAGAATAGGGAGTTTCATGCCAAATGAGAAGCGATGCGACTTCTTTTGTAGCCATATAGAAGAGATTTGTTTTATCTATTACAATGTTTACATAGCGTGAGAGCGGTGAAAAGAAGTCCTCCGAAACAGGGATACTCGTTTTGGGGGCTTCTAACATCAGGTTTTGTTCGGTGTACCACCATCGCCATCGGCATGGAACCTTGCGGGTGGGAGACTGTCTCGGCGCTGCTAAAGGTGAGTAAGGAGCGTTTGTGCTTGCTACCACGCCCCAGTCTACTACAGTCTCAAAATCGAACTCATCAGGCAGTCCACGCCGCCCCCCACCAACAATCAGTCCATAGGCTGGTGGTGTAGATAGCAACGGGAGCTCAAAATCAAATGTCCAGGTGTTGTCAAAGAAATACCCGTAAAAACGCTTCGGCAAGCTGTGCCCTCTCGATGTTACAAGAATGGGACTTTTGCTTAGCAGTCGCCGTTGGCTATCAAAAAGCCACAGCCGAACCGTATAAGGCTCAGCGAATTTCCATACTGCCTCGTCAGCAGATAGGGATACCCTCAGAATAGTTTTGTGGTATAGTACTGCTTGGCGAAGGCGCGGGCGAAGCACGGAGTAGCTTCTTACTGGTATCCGCACCGATGTGCTATATAGCGACCTGCCACGATAATCGTGGAGGCTGATGCCGAAAAAACCAATGCCTTCTGATTCCGCACTCAGACGGATCTCGGTAGGTAGGGAGCGGGAAGCAAGGTACGCCTTCAAGGGAGCAGAATGTATCATACTGCTAACTTCTGGATGACCACAATTACTGCGAAGGTTCGCAGATCGCTGTTCCGATACCTTGAGTGGAACAAGATATCTGAGACCGTCTACATGTACGACGCAGGTATGCGTTTGGCTTTTGCTGAGCAGAAACCCACCCAGCAGAAAACTTAATAGTAGCACAGATACAATAAATATTATTACTATTCGGAATCGAGTGCGCATGGAACATCACCGAATCGTGACTATACCCCCGCCACAGCAAGGGCAGGTAAGAACAAGCTGGGTGTTGCAGGAGCCATCCCTAATAAACGCTTCTGCTTTAGCAAAAGCGATGGCGGCACCTCCCATGCCACCCTCTGCATAAACCTCTATTGCTGCACCTGATGAACAAGTTACAGTTGTAAATGATATGTTCGCGCGGTAAGATTTGTTGTCTGCAAATGGTGAGCATCCTCCTGGAGGTGCTGCCACCAAAGTTACAGTGATCCCTGAATTCCCAAAGCTTATCTGATTAGATCCTCCGACATGGACACCTCCTTTAGCCTCGGCTGATCCAAGTCCTGAAGCAGAAACACTCATCCACCCACCTGCTTTTGCATACGAGAACCAGTAGAATACTGAAAACCCACCACGAAATGCACAGGCAGTAAACTGAGGGTGCATACTTGCCTCGATTGTCTGACCAGGGCAAGGACAATCAGGATTCTCAACATAGTGATATATGCGACGTCGATATTCGCCAATTTTGGCATCAGCACAGAACGCTGCTAACAAAGGCAATGTATCTATTGCCCGTCCCTCACCCCACATGGTACTGCCAGCACTTTCTCCGTTTATCTGTGCACCATGTAGGCTCGTACCTTGGTTACACTTGAGAGGTCTCTTTACATGGGATAAAATTTGCGACCTCCATCCGCAGCGTGGCGAGGAACATTCCCCCCCACCTGGACAATATGAAACCGTCAAGTATTCAAGGATAGGAAAGTTTCCACCAAGCACGAGATTTGTAGTTTCAAAAATTGCCCGTTGGGCACCGATTTGTATTGTCCCTACACTGAACAAGTTTTCAATCACATTTTGATTCGAAAAATCAAATTGTGTAACTTTAAATTCTGCAAGTAGACGATCTTCAAACGCCCAGACACGAGTGGCGCGGTATTCTGTCTGCAAATCAGGGCTGTAAAGTGTTAGCGAAGGGGTTACGATTGCGTCACAGTGTATAGCAACATTTGGCAACACATACTTTAAGGCATATCGTGGATCTAGCTGGAAATTTCGAGCCTCGATCATGATAGTTGTAGCCTCACCAAAGGTCCCAGGACTCTCTACGACATACGCAATGGCTTCCGCAACTAATGGAATATAATCCACTACCTCGAAATTCAGTGTAAGCATCGAGCTTTCTCCATAAATCTCTAGTGTATAAATGCCAGGTTGTCTTATATAAAAAGGAAAATTACTTATTTGATTTCCATTCAACATCACTGTGACATTCTCACGGCTCTCCACATTAATCGGATAGCCTACGGGATAGATCATGTCATTCGTCAAATTGACTTTGATATTACTATAACATAAACAGTAGGCAATACAATAGCTTAATAGCATCGTGCATAAACGGCGAATGCTCCATCGGAGTCTTGTTTGACAGGAGGGACTTTCCCCCCCCCCCGCACATAATGCAGTTCCGCGGCGAAGCCGAACTGGGGTGGGAGCGTCAAGGCGACGGTCAACAGTCCTGCAAACAGCTGCATCGCGCGACTATGCGCCAACTGGCGGCGTACCCATCGTAGCGTCTGTCCGCTCATCACTGAGCCTCCATTCGTACAATTGCTGGTGTTTCTCCAGTGCCTATAGTTATAGCACATTTTTCGGCGTTTGTCAAGGAGGAAGGAGGGTTTTTCAGGGAAAATTCCCTCTGCGGCGTTTTGAGTTCAAAAGGGGGGCAAAAAAGACCTATGCCCACACATTTTTTCAAATTTCCGAGCAACCCCGCACGGCAAGGATACCCCTGCCCTGAACTGCGCCTCCCGCTGCTCCATCGCCCCCAAGCGGTTTGCTTGGGAAGCGCATTCGTCTCCGTTCAGCGATGTTTGTAGCGGCGCCGCTCGCGCCTCAAAATGGCTGGGCAAGGAAAGAGATATCTCTTCACTCAGGTATACTACTCTTGCTGGAGGCTATAACGATGGAACGCACAAACGCTGTGACTTTTCTGGGCAACCCGCTGACCCTAATAGGCAAAGAGCTCAAGCCGGGCGATCCCGCCCCTGACGCCACCGTCATCAAGCAAGACCTAACGCCGGTGAACATTCACGATTATAAGGGGAAGGTGATCCTGCTTAGCGTGGTGCCCTCCCTCGATACCGGCGTGTGCAGCGCGCAGACCAAGAAATTCAACGAAGCGGCGAGCCAACTGCCCGATTCCGTGAAGGTGATTACCGTAAGCATGGACCTGCCCTTCGCGCAGAAGCGGTTCTGCGGCGCTGAGAATATCGATAAGCTCGAGGTGCTGTCCGACCACCGCGAGGGTGCGTTCGGGCAGGCGTATGGCGTGCTGGTGAAAGAGCTGCGTATCCTGAGCCGCGCGGTATTTGTCGTGGATCCCCAAGGGGTCATTCGCTATGTGGAGTATGTGCCTGAGATTACGAACCACCCGAACTACGACGCGGCGCTTCAGGCGGTGCGTGAACTGATAATCTAAAGGAAATCACGATGCGTTGGCTCCCTTTACCCCGAAAGGCTGAGGTTTCCACAGAACGGTTGCCGTTTGCAGGCTGCCACGCGATTAAGACGCCCGCTGGCTCGGCTTGGGAACAGGCGGTTCACCCACTCCGCGCGCTGGGAACGGCTTACGGGGGCTGGACCGCGTTTGTGGAACACGATGCGAGCCTATCCGCCGAAGCCTATCGCCTGCGCGTGGAGAATGGGCGTATCACGATCCAAGCAGGCTCGCCCCGAGCCGCCTTCTATGCCTGCCATACCCTCCTGCAAGCGTGGGACACCAAGTCCATTCCCCTCATGCAGGTGGACGATTCGCCCACGCTGGCATGGCGCGGCGTAGTAGAGGGGTTCTATGGCAAGCCGTGGAGCCATCAAGCCCGCCTGAACATGCTTGACTTCATGGGCGCGCACAAGATGAACATCTATCTCTACGCGCCCAAGGACGACCCGTATCACCGAGAGCGCTGGCGCGAGCCGTACCCGAGTGCCGATGCACAACGCCTCAACGAACTCGTGCAGCGCGCCCAGCAAAACTTCATCGAGTTCGTGTTCTGTATCAGCCCCGGCTTGTCGATGGTCTATTCCGACCCCGCAGAGTTCGAGAAACTCACGGCAAAAATCGACGCGGTTCAGGCAATGGGCGTGCGCAGCTTCGGGCTTCTGGTGGACGACATCCCCGAGGAGCTGCAACACGACGCCGATAAGCACGCCTACACCTCGCTGGCGCACGCCCACGCCGACTTAGCGAACCGCTTGCACGGCTGGCTCAAAGAACGCGACGCTGAGAGCTGGCTGATTGTGTGCCCTACTTTCTACCACAATCGCGGCGAGCCGCCCTATGTACGCGAACTCGGCGAACGCACCGAACGCAAAATCTCCCTCATGTGGACAGGTCCCAAAGTGGTCTCGCGTGAGATCACCCCTGAAGACGCCGAGCTGTTCAAAATTGCCATCCAGCGCAAGCCGTTCGTGTGGGACAACTATCCCGTGAACGACTACGAAACCAGCCGCCTGCTGATGGGTCCCATCACAGGACGCACCGCCGAGACCCTGCAGCACCTTGAGGCATTGGTCTCCAACCCGATGAATCAGGCGGAAGCGTCCAAAGTCGCGCTGGGAACCTATGCCGATTTCCTCTGGAACGCGGAAGCCTACGACCCACAGCGCAGCTGGCAAAACGCTATCGCTCACTTAGTGGGCGAAGAGGCTCTCCCCCTAATGTGGGAGTTTTGTAAGCAGAACCTGTGGACGCGCCACTGGACCGAATCGCCCCCCGAAGTGGAACGTGCAATAGAGGAGTGGCAAACAACGGGCGACCCCGACCTCCTGGTCGAGGTGCTGACGCGCTTGGCAACCCTCCCGCGTCGCCTCAAGCAAGCCGTAAAGAACCCCGCACTGATCGAGGAACTTGAGCCTTGGCTGCTCCGCTTAGAACAAGTCAGTCGTTTGGGACTGGAACTCTTGACTGATATCGAAGAAGAGTCGTTGCGTCCACGCCGAATCCTGTCGCAGCTGGATGCGATACGCGAAACGAGCGAGGCGATTGTCTGCGACGGCTGGATTGAACGCTGGATCCGCGATACTGTTGAAGAGTTAGCCGAATCATGAACACTTTCGGGCACCTGTTCCGAGTCACCACCTTTGGCGAGTCGCACGGTGGCGCGGTGGGCGTAGTCGTGGACGGCTGCCCTCCGCGTATTCCCATCACGCCTGAAGAGATTCAGTACGAGTTAGACCGTCGACGCCCCGGACAAAGCAAACTCACCACTCAACGCAAAGAGAGCGACACCGTGCATCTCTTATCAGGTGTGTTCGAGGGGCAAACGCTGGGCACGCCGATCCTGATGCTGGTCTACAACGAAGACGCGCGCCCTCAAGCGTATGAGAGTTTCAAACACCTCTATCGCCCCTCGCACGCGGACTACACCTATCAAGCGAAGTACGGCATTCGCAACTGGCAAGGCGGCGGACGCAGCAGTGCACGGGAGACTGTGGGGCGCGTGGCAGCAGGCGCCCTCGCCAAAAAAGTCCTGCGCACCCTCTGGAATGTGGAAGTTCTGGCATGGGTGGAACAGATTCATACGATTGAAGCGCAGATAGACCCTGAAACCGTGACGCTGGAGCAAGTGGAAAGCAACCCCGTACGCTGCCCCAATGCTGAAGTGGCTGCCAAGATGATTAAGCGTATCGAACAAGTCCGTAAACAGGGCGACTCGGTGGGTGGCGTCATCCGATGCATCGCGCGGAACGTACCCCCAGGCTGGGGTAGCCCCGTGTTCGATAAGTTAGAGGCGGACTTGGCGAAAGCCGTCATGAGCCTGCCCGCGAGTAAAGGCTTTGAAATCGGCTCGGGCTTTCGCGGAACACGCCTGCGTGGCAGCGAACACAACGACGAGTTCTACACCGACGAGTTCGGGCGCATCCGCACGCGCACCAACTTCTCAGGCGGCGTTCAAGGCGGCATCAGCAACGGCGAGCTCTTAGACGTCCGCGTCGCTTTCAAACCCACCGCGACGATTTTCAAACCGCAACACACCGTCAGCGAATCGGGCGAAGCGGCGGTTCTGCAAGCGCGCGGACGCCACGACCCTTGCGTCTTGCCCCGTGCCGTGCCGATGGTCGAGGCGATGGTCGCACTGGTACTGATAGACCACGCGCTGCGCCACCGAGGACAGTGCGGGGAATAAAACAGGTATAATCTCTTTGGAGGCGAAACCTTATGCAAAACGGAAACGGTTCTATCCGTACTATCCGCTTGAAGGTGCGTCGGCAAGATGGACCGAACCAGAAGCCCTACTGGCAAGAGTTCAGCTTGCCGTATCGCCCGAACATGAATGTCATCTCCTGCTTGATGGAGATTCAGCGCAACCCCGTCGATAGTAGCGGACGCCCCGTCTCGCCCCCCGCCTGGGAAGCCGCTTGTCTGGAACAGGTCTGTGGCACCTGTACGATGGTGGTCAACGGGATGGTACAGCAGTCCTGCGCTGCTCTTGTCGATCAGGTGGGCGTGCACAAGGGGGATACTATCGAGGTCACTTTGGAACCGATGAGCAAGTTCCCCGTTGTGCGCGACCTGATTGTGGATCGGAGCCGCATGTTCGAAGCGCTCAAGAAACTGCAGGCGTGGGTTCCGATGGACGGCTATCACGATCTGGGTCCAGGTCCGCGTGTAGACGATGCGACGCGCGAGTTGCGCTACGCTTTTGCACGCTGTATGACCTGTGGCTGCTGTATGGAGGCTTGTCCGCAATATAACGAGCACTCGGCGTTTATCGGACCCGCCCCGATTGCACAGGCGAAACTGTTCAACCTCCACTACGCGGGCGCGACGCTGGCAAACGAACGGCTGGAAGTCCTGACGGGCCCCGAAGGCATCACTGGCTGCGGCAACGCGCAGAACTGCGTCAAGGTCTGCCCGAAGGGGATTCCGCTCACGCGCGCCATCGCAGAACTGCATCGCGACACGACCATCTACCGTCTCAAGAAGTGGCTGGGCATTATCCCCGATAAACTGGTCGGTGAGGGCGCCGAGTGATGCGGATTCTGGTAACCAACGATGACGGCGTCTACGCCGAGGGGATCCGCGCGCTGGCGCAGCGGCTGCAACCCCTCGGCGAGGTCTTTATCGTAGCCCCCGATCGCCCCCGCAGCGCAACGGGACACTCCATTACGCTCCATAAGCCCCTGCGCTTGCACCGCATCCATTTGCCCGACGGCTCCGTTGCCTACGCTACGAACGGCACACCCACCGATTGCGTCACGCTCGGCATACACGCCGTACTGCACCATAAAGTGGACATGGTCGTGTCGGGCATCAACGCAGGACCAAACCTTGGCTGGGACTTGACCTATTCGGGCACGATAGCAGCGGCGATTGAAGGCGCCATCCACGGGATTAATGCGTTTGCCATCTCGCTGGCGGCGGAAGAGGTCTTGCCGTTGGCTCGCGCGGAATCGACCAACGAGCCGTTCCAAACCGAACTCCCCCCGATGCACTACGAGACGGCGGCGCTGGCTGCGCTGAACATCGCTCGCCTGCTGCGCGAGCATCCCCTGCCAGAGCATACTTTCCTGAATGTGAATGTGCCTAACCTACCCATCCACGAAATCAAGGGCTATCAGATTACCGCGCTCGGCAGGCGACAGTATGCCGACCGCATCGAGTCGCGCGTAGACCCTGCAGGACGCCCCTACTACTGGCTGAGCGGCAGCCTTGTGGAAGAGCGCGACCAACCCGGCACGGATGTCTACGCGGTGGCACACGGCTATGTGTCCATCACGCCCGTGCACTTAGATTTCACGGCATATAACTTGCTGGAGCCGATGCGCGATTGGCTCAGCAAGATGCCTCTCATCACCGACGGCGGATAAATAATCTTACGGAGCGGCGCTATGGACGAGCAACTTTTGTGGATTCCCAGTCGTGGCAAGCGGATGGCGGCGGTGCTTCACCTGCCCGAAGGGCGTGGGCGTGCGCCCGCCGTGTTGATGTGCCACGGGTTCACAGGGCATAAAGCAGAAAGCCATCGCCTGTTCGTCCACACGGCGCGGCAGCTCGCTGCGGAGGGGATGGTCGTGCTGCGTTTCGATTTTCTTGGCTCCGGCGACAGCGAGGGGCTTTTTGAGGAGATGACCATTCGGGGCGAGGTGGAAGACGCGCTGAATGCCCTGCAATTTCTACGGGAGCAGCCGCGCGTGGAGGTGAATCGCCTCGCCATGCTGGGGTTCTCGCTGGGTGGGTGCGTTGTAGCGCTCAGCCTACCGCGCGCCGGCGCGGTCAAGACGCTGGTGCTGTGGGCGCCTGTGTCGAACCCGATGCGCTGGATGCCTCCTACAGGCGTGCCCGATAAACCCCAGAACCGCGGCGGCTTTCTGGTAGGCGTCAACTTCTATCGGGAACTGCCCGAGCTCAAACCGCTGGAAAGCGTGCGCGCTTACAGAGGCAGCGTCCTCATCCTGCATGGCTCCGCAGACCAAGCGGTTCCTCCCGACGAGGGACGCGCTTACGAACGCGCCTTCGTCAGTGCCCAACGATTCGAGTTCCGTCTCATCGAAGGCGCAGACCACACTTTCACCCAACCCGAAACCGAACAGACCCTGATTCGGCAAACCGCGGAGTGGTTGCGAACGCATCTGGGATAACCAAACCCGTCGGCGCGGGTACAATTCCCCCCGATGCGACTGGGGATTTTCAAGGGTTGGCTTAACAAAGTGGGACAGGTGTTCACACGGCGCGGCGTCGATGAGGAACTGCTGGAGGAACTGGAAGAGACGCTGATTACCGCCGATATGAATGTGAACGCCGTGCAGGAGATTTTGGACGCGCTCCGCGCTGAGGCAAAAGCCCAACGCCTGCGGGAAGAGTCCGATGTGCGAGCGTGCTTGCGGAATCTGTTGAAGGGTTGGCTGGGCGAGCCAGCGCCGCTGACCGAGAGCGCACCGCCCCCAACAGTGTACCTATTCGTCGGGGTGAACGGCGTGGGCAAGACGACCAGCATCGCGAAGGTGGGGCACATGCTGCAGTGTCAAGGGAAGCGCGTGCTGCTGGCGGCAGGCGACACCTTCCGCGCCGCCGCTATCGACCAACTCCAAATCTGGGCGGAGCGATTGAACTGCGATATCGTGAAACACAAAGAGGGCGCAGACCCGTCTGCGGTGGTGTTCGATGCGATCCAAGCGGCACGCGCACGGGGAATCGATTTCGTACTCGCCGACACCGCAGGGCGTCAGCATACACACGCCCGACTGATGGAAGAGCTCAAGAAAATCTACCGCGTCGCCGAGAAGGCGTTGGAACGCCCGCCCGACGAAGTGCTGCTCGTGCTGGACGCGGTCGCAGGGCAGAACGCAATTCGTCAGGCGGAGGAGTTCGCACGCGCGTTGCCCCTCACCGGAATCATCCTGACCAAACTGGACAGCACCAGCCGTGGGGGCGCAATCCTCACCATCCGCAAGGAGCTGGGCATCCCCATCAAACTGGTCGGCTTGGGGGAGAAAGCCGACCAGATAGCGCCGTTCGACCCCGACGCTTTCGTGGAAGGGCTGATTGGAGGAGAGGAGCCCTCGTAATCGCCTGCAGGGGGTTATTCCAGCCCCCGATGCGCTCGCTCAATGGCGCTCAGGGCGGCACGGGCTTTATTGAGGCACTCCTCGTACTCGCGTTCGGGCGCCGAGTCCGCCACAATCCCCGCACCCGCCTGCACATGCGCGACGCCGTCTTTGACGAATATCGTGCGAATCGTGATGCAGGCGTCCATTTCGTTCGTGTAGCTGAAGTAGCCAACAGCGCCTGCGTACGGTCCGCGTTGCGTCGGCTCCAGCTCGTCGATAATCTCCATTGCGCGGACTTTCGGCGCGCCGGAAACCGTGCCCGCAGGGAAACACGCCCGTAGCACATCAAATGCGTCTGCATCGGGACGCAACTGCCCCTGCACTTCCGACACGATATGCATCACATGCGAGTAGCGCTCTATGACCATCAGTTCAGTGGTCTGCACCGTGCCGTAGAGGCTCACGCGTCCGATGTCGTTGCGCCCTAAGTCTACCAGCATAATATGCTCGGCGCGTTCCTTCGGGTCCGCAAGCAACTCCTGCGCAAGGCGGGCGTCTTCATCGGGCGTTTTGCCGCGTGGGCGCGTGCCCGCAATCGGGCGCGTAATGGCTTTGCCCTCCTCTACCGTCGCCAGCACCTCCGGCGACGCACCAATTAGCGTCGTGTCGTCAAACTGCAGATAAAACATATAAGGCGACGGGTTGATACTGCGAAGGGCGCGATAGAGAGACAGCGGCGGCGCGGTAATCGGCTGGCTAAACCGCTGCGAGAGCACCACCTGAATGCAGTCGCCAGCGCGGATATACTCCACCGTCTTGCGTACAGCGTCTTCAAACGCCTCGCGTGTGATATTGGGCTGCGGGCGGAGTTGGAAGTGCGGGTCTTCATAGCGCGGGGGTGGGGGCAACGGCGTGCGCAGGCGCTGCAAAGTCTCTTCAATACGCGCCAGCGCACGCTGATAACCACTTTCTGGATTCGCACTCGGAGCGGGATTTGTCAAAACAGTAATCGTGTGCTGGACATGGTCAAAAATCAACAGCACTTCAGGCGCAATCAAGCAGCAATCGTCGGTATGGAGGTCATCGTGCGGGGCGTTGGGCAAATGTTCGAAAAAGCGCACGAGGTCATAGCTCAGGTAGCCCACGAGTCCGCCCGTGAAGCGTGGCAGGTTCGGCGACGCCTGATACGGATAGCGTCTTAGCAACGCACGCGCGATGTCTAAAGGCGTCTGGTGCAACGGGATCTCGAAACGGCGCCAGCCTGAATCGCGTTCCCACAGGCGAGCGATCCTGCCTTTCGTGCGCAGAATCAGCGTCGGTGCAAAGCCAATATAGGAGTATCGAGCGATTTGCTCGCCGCCTGAGACACTCTCCAGCAGGAAAGCGTACGGTTCGCGCGACGCTGCTTTATAGAACGCCGAAACGGGCGTCTCCCAATCCGCGAGCGCAACCCGATAGACAGGTGTCAAACGCCCTTGCTGCGTTATAGCAAGGTATTCAGCGAAATCGGGAACCGTCATCTACCCTGTCTACAGCCCGCGCAGGATCATCTCTATTGCCTCTTTGTGTTTGGTCTCATCGGAGATGATGTCCTCCAGATCGTTCACCAAACCGAAATCGCCCATCTGCTCTGCCAGATTACGACGTTGGAGGTAGCGGGCGATCGTCTCCTCTTCTGCGCGATGCACATTCAGCAGCATCTGTTTCAGGTCGCTGGCGGGCGGTACAGCGACCGGCGTCGTCGTGGGCGTTCCGCCTAACGCAGCGATTTTATTCGCCAAGTACTCTGCATGGCGCAGCTCGTCGGGAACCTCACGCATGAAGAACTCTTTCATCTCCTCGCGGTAGATACCTGTCACCGTCGCGCCGTAGGTAATGTAGGTGATAATCGCCTGATACTCATTTGCCAAGTCCGTATTCAGACCCTCAATCAACTGTTCCTTGATCGACATGACCAACCTCCGTAGGTTAAGTGTACCCTATGGTTTGCTATTTACTCTCACCCCCTGCCCCTCTCCCAGAGCGTGATTGCTTGCCCTCACCCCCCACCCCTCTCCCTCTGGGAGAGGGGTGGGGAGATCGGGGAAAGAAGGGGAACGTTTCAGAACCACACGGTCAACCGCGCGGAACGGGAGACGCCGTTGTAGGTAGCCGTAATCGTGACGGTCGTGATGGAAAAGGCGGAGGTCGTGCGGATTGTGAAGCTCGCGCTGGTTGCTCCCGCAGGAACCGTCACGGTGCTGGGCACGATTGCGCGGCTGGAACTGCTGCGCAGCTGCACCGTGACGCCGCCTGCAGGTGCAGGAGCGCTTAGCTGCACCGTTCCCGTTGCACTGCTGCCACCCCAGACCGATGTCGGGCTGATGGTGAGTGATTGCAGAGAGACGCTGCCCGAGGGTGGGTTCACTGTCAGGGTCGCCGTGCGCGAGACACCCCCTGCGGAGGCAGTGATGGTGACGCTTGTGCTGGTGGAGACCGCCGCGGTCGAGACCGTGAAGTTCGCACTGGTGGCTCCTGCAGGCACGGTCACACTGCTTGGCACTGAGGCGACGCTGGGATTGCTGCTACTGAGGTTCACGACGAATCCACCCGAAGGCGCCGCTGCGGTGAGCGTCACCGTCCCCGTAGAGCTGTTGCCGCCCACGACGCTGGTGGGATTCAGGCTCAGCGTGTTTAGGCTGGGCTGCGTCGGTCCCCCGCCACCGACTGCCTGCAGCGCGCGATAGACATTCAATCGCCCTGCGCCTTGAGCGATGGTGCGTCCACTGTAGGGCTGATAGGGATCGACATTCGTCTCTAATGCGCTGCGCAGCTGGGCGTTGGTCAAACTCGGATTATGCGACCAGAGCACCGCCGCCGCGCCCGCAACATGGGGACACGCCATCGAGGTGCCGCTCAGCGACTGGTAACGATTACTCGGATAGGTGGACAGAATGCTCACGCCCGGCGCGGCGATGTCCACCCACGAACCGTACTGCGAGAAGCTTGCTAACCTGTCGGCAGAATCCGTCGCGGCGACCGCGATGCAGTTGGTGTAGTAGGCAGGATACTGCGGCGAGGAGCTCCCTCCGTTGCCTGCAGCCACAACGATCAGACAGCCGCGAGTCCAAGCGTAGTTCACCGCGTCTTGCAACTGCTGCGCTCCAGAACCCGCGCCCAGACTCAAGCTCAGGATATGGGCGCCGTTGTCCGCAGCCCATGTAATCCCCCGCGCGACCCCGTCCAAACTGCCTGAGCCGCTGGAGCTGAGTACCTTGACGGGCATGAGCTGCACAAAGCTATTCGCGTTCGCAATCGCCGGATTCCACGCCGCCACACCCGCGATGCCGATGCCGTTATTAATCTCTGCTGCGGCGATGCCCGCGCAGTGTGTGCCGTGCCCGTTATCGTCGAGAGCGTTCGTGGTGTTATTCAGCGTGTTGTAGCCGTAAATTGCGCCGCCAGCATGCCGACGCATCTTGTTGGTCAGGTCAGGATGATTGGAATCGATGCCAGTATCGATAATCGCGATGTAGACCGTGCGCTGGGGTTGCCAGATGTCCCACGCGAGGTTCGCCTGAATCCGCGCCAATCCGTATTGCTGTCCGTAGCTGGGGTCGTTCGGCGTCGCGAAGGCAAACGCGAGGTAGTTCGGTTCCACATAGCGCACCCCGGGCAAAGCGCGTAAAAACTCGCCTGCGCTCTCCATCGAAATTCCTGGCGCAAGACGCACCACATAGGCGTTGATAGGCGGATTCTGCGAGGCAATGGTTCCTACCATCTCCATCGCCTGTAGAGGCAGCGCCAAGTCGCCATGCTCCAAGCCGACCACGAGTTCGCCTGGCACAAAAGGTGCGGGAATCTCTTGGGGATTCAGACTCGGCACAGGCGCATCCACCGGCTCCACTTGCGTCCACCCGAGCTGCAAAGCAACGATGCAGCTAATGCATGCCAAAATTGGTTGGATCACTCGCATAGGCGTCCTCCATGGACCTCAAGTACGCCGAGCGATTGGCGATTCCTGCTAAGCTTTCTCACTATTCGTTTACGCGCGCGCCCCAAAGCAACCGGTCGCGCAGTTTCTCGAAGAATTCCCCCTCGTTGAACGACAACAGCTTGGTGCGGAAGGGCGCCGTCGTAATATGCACGATTTGCCCCATGCCAAGCGTCTGGTGGCGTCTGCCGTCGGTGGTCATAATGGCTTGGGCATTCGGCTCGTTCGTGGCTTCACAGCGAATCTCGATACTGATACGGGCATTTGGAGGCAGTACCAGCGGGCGTGCGCCGAGTGTGTGCGGCGAGATCGGCGCGAGGAGAAGCACCTCCGCTTGCGGATGCACCACCGGCGCCCCCACCGAAAGCGCATAGGCGGTCGAACCAGTCGGCGTAGCGACCAGCGAGCCATCGGCAGGGTAGGTCGTGAGTAGGAGGTCATTGACGCGAATCGTGAAGTTGAGCATCGGCGTAGTGGGTGCGCGTAGCAGGGTGATTTCGTTCAACGCGAAAGATAGGCGTACCTCACCTTCCACGCGCGCTTGCGCCATGAGGCGTTCCTGGGTTTGATAGTCGCCTGCTTGCCAGCGTCGGAGCGCATCGATGAGTGCATCTGGCTCCACCTGCGCGATGAAGCCGAAGCGTCCCATATGCACCCCCAACAACGGCACGCCTGCCGGCGCAGCGAGGGCGGCTCCTGTGAGCAGCGTGCCATCGCCGCCGAGCGTAATCACCAGCGCAAGGTTCGGGTCGGGCGGCTGGCTCCAGCGGGACGCCGTCGGCTGATCGGCAAGCACGACCCCGTAGCCCGCCGCCCGTAGCCACTGCGCGGTCTCTTGCGCACGGCGCGCCGCTTCAGGTTTAACAGCGTTATAGATAATCAAAACAGTCGCCATGCTATCGACTCTTTAAACGCTCCAGATTCTTACGGGCGTCTTCCAGCTGGGGGTCGATCTTCAGGGCTTCCTCATAGCGGGTGCGCGCTTTGGCAATCTGACCTGCGCGTTCGTAGGCAGCGCCCAAGTTGTTCAAATAGACCGCGGAATTGGGGTTCAACGCGACGGCGCGTTCCAACGCTTGGATTGCCTCTCGCACGCGGTTCGTGCGCATCAAAACGATACCGAGGTTGTTCCACGCGGCGTGGGCGCGCTGATTCTCTTTCAACACAGCGCGATATTGGGCTTCGGCGCCGCGTAAGTCGCCCTTCTCCAGCATCAAGTCGCCGATGGCTAAGCGTGCCTCTTGATTCTTGGGTTCGGCGGCGACGACCTGCTGATAGAGTCGGAGCGCCTCGTCGGTCTCGCCTTTGCGTCGCTTCGCGGTGGCGAGATTGAGCCGCGCGGTGGTCAGGCGGGGGTTAAGCTCCAAAGCACGCTGCAGGTTCGCGATTGCGTCGTCGAGGCGTTCCTGACGCAGTTGCACGAAACCGAGCTGGTTCAGTGCGTCGGCGTCATCAGGGCGCAAGTTGAGCGCGTTTTCAAAGGAATTCGCTGCAGCAGCCAGGTTGCCTTTCTGCAGGTGTGCCACGCCGAGGTTGTAGTGCAGGTCGGGGTTATCGGGGTTCGCCGCGACGCCTTTTTGGAGGGCTTGAATGGCTTTATCGGGCTGGCGCAGCCGCATATACGCCTCGCCCAGTTTGAGCCAGCCGCCGACCTCGTTGGGAATCTGCGGCATCACCTGCTCCAAAAGGCGTGCTACCTCTTGCCACTGCCCTTGCGTTGCCATAATGAGTGCGTAGTTATAGCGGAAAGTGGGGTTGCGCGGGTCTAACTCGGTGGCACGCTTGTAGTGCTGCGCCGCACGCGCATTCTGCAGAGTCATCTGATACGCGTAGCCCAGATTGTTGTGCGCGTTCGCATCGCGCGGATTTAGCTGGATTGCTTTCTGGTAGTGTACAATCGCTTTTTGGTATTGGCGCGTTTTCGTGTACAGGTTGCCCACATTGTAGTGCGCGTCAGCGTCGTCCGGCTTAATTCGGAGGGCGCGCTCGTAAGCCGCGATGGATTTGTCTATCTGATTTGTGTGGAGGTAGGCGTTGCCAAGATTATTCCATGCCTCCGCGCTGTTGGGGGTCAGGCGGGTGGCTTGCTCCAGCATCGGCACCGCCTCGGCGTATCGCCCCGACTTGAGATACAGATACCCCAACCAATTCACAACGGTCGGGTTGTTCTCGTCGCGCTGGTAGAGTTTCTCAAACGCCTCAATAGCCTCCTGGGTTTTACCCTCGTTCGCCAGTTTCACGGCATCGCGCACGGTCTGCGCCGTCGCCAAACAGGTCAAACTCACGATGGTGATCCAAAGTGCCACAGTTCGCATAATACTTGCCTCCAAGCCTTTAGACGCCCAGAAGTATACCTGTGTGCCCCTCGGCGAGAGGCTACGCTTGGGCGCCCTGCCCCAGAACCCCACGGGCGTTATAACGCGCTGCGAATCTTCAATAACCGTAGCCGCTGCCCTGCGCCATGTAGGCGCTGTAGGCGAGCCAGACCGCCCCACCGCCGACGACCGCCAGTATCAGGAGCGGCACAGCAAACCGCACGAGTGGCGACTGGCGGCGCATCACGGGCAGCAGGCGCAATGCCGGCGTGAGCGCAAGTAGGTAGAGCAACGCAAGCGTGCCCGGCGCAAGGTCTGCAAAGCCGAGCGCAAGCGTCCAGAGCAACATAAACAGAAACATCGCCAGCGCCACCGCGCCGCGCCCCAGTGTGAACCCGCGTAGTAGCGCCAACACGACGCCGAACCCCATCATCCCGCCCAGCGTGCCGGCTAACTGCGCCGCCGACGCGATTTTGCCGTCGTAAAAGAGCAATCCTGCGCTAACGCCACCTAAGATTGCCATCAAGAACGGAACTGCGATTCCCGGCTCATCGCCCAACGGCGCCGTGAGCGTCATCAACAGCCAGGTTCCCAGCGCAAAACTCAGGATATACGCCATGCCCGCCGTGTAGTTCCAGAACCCACCCAGCAGCGCGTAGAACGGAAGTACGAACAACCACAACACGCCCAGCAGCGCACCCCAGACCCACACCCAGCGATACGCTGTGCCGATACCCGCCAGCCAGCCCAACGGCAAGGCGAACAGCGCGTGCCAAAACGCCCAGTGAGTGGCATCTAACGGGGGGAAATCGGGACGCCCTTGCACGCGCCAATACAACACCGCGAACCCCAGACTAACCCCCAACGGCGCAACCCACACTTGGGCACGGCGGAGCCGCCAGCCCAACAGCCAAAACACTCCCGCTGTCAGCGCTGCCAGCGCCGCCGTTAAGGCACTATCAACAACGACATTCACTGACGAATGCCCTCCACCGCGAAGGTCACGCGCACCTCATCCGCCAGACCGCCGTTCAGACCGTAGTTAATGTTGAACTGGCTACGGCGAATGGTGAAAGTGGTCTCGAAGCCGATAATCTCCTGACCGCGTGGATTGCGCCCCTTGCCTGTGAAGGTCACTCGGGCGGTAATCGGGCGCGTGACACCGCGAATGGTCAGGTTGCCCTGGACCTCGACGGTCGTGTCGTTTATCTTACGCACGCGCGTACTCTTGAAGGTAATCTTGGGGAACTGACGCGCGTTGAAGAAGTCGGGACTACGCAGGTGGTCGTCGCGCTGGCTGTTGCCTGTGTCGACGCTGTTCGCGTCAATCTCCACTTCGATGGAACTGTTCGCAGGGTTCTTCTCATCCACGACAATCGTGCCCGAGAAGGAGTTGAACCGGCCATAAGCGAAGCCCGTGTTCATATGCTTCACGCGGAAGATAATAAACGAGTGAACGGGGTCAATCCGATAGGTCACGGCTTGTGCCTGCACCGATTGTAAAGAGCCGACCAGCGTCGCCACAATCGCCAGATGCGCCATCAGGCGCGTTCGGAACTGTTTAATCATAGTGAACCCTCCTCCTTAGAGTGTGTTGAAGTGTCATCGGTCTGTTCCAATGTTGCGAGCCACCGAGCGAAGGCGCAGAGTATCTCGCGACGGACGCGGAAGTAGTGATGTTGCCCCTGCTTGCGCATCACCACCAAATCAGCATTCATGAGACTATTGAGGTGGTGGGAGACGGTGGACTGCGCCACGGGGAACCGCTCCGCCAAATCACCACAGGAGAGCTCCTCGTGCTGCAATAACGCGCGCAGAATACTCAGGCGCGTAGGGTCTGCCAACGCCCGTGCGATTTGAATCGCCTTTCGCTCAGGGAGCTCGTTCATAGACCGTTGTACATATATCTATACGATGACGCGGGGAAAAAGTTCCCTGGGTGGGAAATAGTTGAGGGATTTCCCGTGTAATTCCGCTTACTCCAACACCACAGTTGGCTCCATCGGGTAGCAGCCCATCGTCGCGCCATAGATGGCAATGCCACCGGGCAGTTCGGGCGGCACAATCAGGCGAATGCGAACCTGACGGTCTTGTTGGAGTCGCGTCCGCAGCACGGGGGTCATTTCCAGCGTCGCTTCCATCAGGTAGCCATAGGAGCCGCGCTCAACGCCTGCCCAGTGCGACAGCACTCCCCGCGCGTCTGCAGGATCGTCGGGCAGTTCCCATGTCGCAACGCGCTCACCTGCGATTTCCACAATCACCCGCGAAGGGTACTTCTTACCGTCCGTTTGGGGGTAGTCATCGGGGTGGACGCGCTGTGCCCAGTCCACCTTCTCGCGTCCCGCTTTCGCGCTGACCTCCATAAGCAAGCGAACGCGCTTGACATCGCCCAGCGACACGCCCTCGGGAATGGAGACGGCATATTCCACATAGCCGTGCCCACGCGCCCAGTGCTTGCCTTGAATCGGTTTGTCGGGTTTGCTCTGCAAGTTGAACTCGCTGGCGACATAATCCGTCGGCTTGAAGCGCAGCACGACACGCCCACGCTTGACCTCGAACACGGGCAACTGTTCCATCCCCACCAGCCACTGCGTATAGTTCGTATGAACGCGCCGTCGGTTCCAGTCTTCTGCCCACACCACCAGCGTCGCCAAGCACGGCTCGTCTGGCAGTTGCACATTCGCTACCAAAAGCGGCGTAAGGCGGTACGGCGGCGTGTTCACAAACACCTGTCGCTGCGCCCGCCCCTGTCGCCGATTGCCCAGCGCATCGATAGTGTCCAGCCGATAGAACAGGGTGAAGGGACGGTCGGCAAACCTGCCCGAAGAGTGGCTGAACAGGATAGGAACCTGTACCGTCTCGCCCGGCACCGCTCGCTTAATCGCGGGCAGGTCAATCGCCAGAAAATCTTCCGCGAACAGGTCGCGCACGCTCATCTGCTCCGCCCAGAACTCGAAGCCGTACTCTTTCGGGCTGCGATCATAGTTATACACGCCGTTGTGTTCCCACTCGATGTCGGTGAGTTCCGTGTAGACATAGCCCACGAGTTTATCCAAAGTGCGCAGGGTGTTCGTGGCCGCAAGTCCACCCCATGACCAATCGCCGTCGCCGTCGAACGCGGCGAGATAGCCGTACTCGTTGTTCACAAACGGCTCGCCCCGACTGCGTCTCCCGTCGATGTAGTTCCACGTTTTGCCGACGCCGATTTCAAGCCGATTCACCGCCTGGTACTGCTGCCGAAAGATGTCCACATTGCGCCCGTACCAGTGGAACGAGTTCAGGTCGGTCTCCAGATGTGCCCAGCCGGTGTTGTCTTGCACCAGGCGCGTGGGGTCTAACTGCTTCGCGAGCTGATACATCTGCAGCGTCCAGTCCACACGATGGGCGCGGTTCTCCACCGTGAGCCGACCGATGCCCCACTCTTCGTTGAACACTGTCCAGATAATCAGACTCGGATGATTGAAATCGCGTCGGATTTGGTCGCGCAGGGTTTTTTCAAACAGTTGTCGGGCACGCTCAGACGGATTGAAAAAGCAAGGGATGTCCGCTTGTACAAGCATGCCCAGTTTGTCCGCCCAGTAGAGTTTGCGTGGCTCATCGGCTTTGATATGAACGCGCAGCATGTTGAACCCTGCGCTCTTGGCGAGTTCGATATCACGCTTGAGAAACGCATCGTCGGGTGCGGTATACAGCCCATCGGGATTGTAAGACTGGTCTAAGACGCCGCGCAAGTAAATCGGCTTGCCGTTCAGCAGCACATAGGTATGGTCAGCGTCGCCATATTTGCCCCAGCGTACCGCGCGCACACCAAAATAGCCTCGCACGGCGTCATACACGCGCTTGCCATCTCCTGAAAGCAGGCGCAGTTCGAATTCGTACAGATGCGGGCTGTTGGGCGTCCACAGGCGTGGGTTCTCCAGCACGAGCCGAAAGTTTTTCTCGGTCTCGCCTTCCAGCACGCCGAAACGCAAGGTTTCAAAGGCACGATGGCGCGAGCGCAGCTCTAATTGCAGCGGCTCCCGCACCGCCGCACGCTCCAGTTCCACCATAAACTCCATCACGCCTGTGGGAACGCCCGCCTCGTCGGCTTGGGGCGTGATGCGGAAATATTGAATACACGCTTCGCCAGTCGCCTCCAGCCACACGGTTTGCCAGATGCCGCTGACGCTGGTGTACCATGTGGGCACTTGCTTGCCGAGGGGGGTCTCCGGGTCGGTGTAGTCTTCCACACGCACGGCAAGAGTGTTCGGACGGTCATAGCGTACGAACGGGGTGATATCGAACCGAAACTCGGAGTAGCCGCCCTCGTGTTCGCCGACACGCTGCCCGTTGACCCACACCGTCGCATGGTGGTCCACCGCGCCGAAGCAGAGCCAAACTCGCCTGCCCCGCCACGACTCAGGCAGGGTAAACTCACGGCGATACCATGCAACGCCTTTGTAGGTCGTGTCGCCGATACCGCTTAACTTACTTTCCCAAGCGAAGGGCACTCGAATCGTGCGTTCGTAGGGGCGCGCCAGAAGATGCCAGTTCTGCTCGACGCCGACATTCTGGGGGTCGAACTGGAACTCCCAGACGCCGTTGAGCGATTGCCACTGGGCGCGTTCAAAATCGGGGCGCGGGTGCTGCGTCAAAGCCACCTGTGCGGTCAACATCATCCCTGCCATCAGTAGTCCCATCCGTGTCATCAGGAATTAATTCATGGGAAGCCAGCCGATTCCTGTTTGAGAGTCATCCGCGAACCGAAGCCGTTTAGGAGTGCGATTAGAAGAATTCGTTTCAACCGACGGCGGCTGCCCCCCGCACGAGCCTATCTCAACGCCTCTGCCCCGCGATAAACTCGGCGTACCAGCGACCGCTGGACTTCATCGTGCGCTTCTGAGTCTCAAAATCGACATAGAGGAGCCCAAAACGCTTGCTATAGCCAAACGCCCACTCGAAGTTGTCCATCAACGACCAGTAGAAATATCCCTTGAGCGGGACGCCATCCCGAATGGCGCGATATGCCTGTTCCAAGTGGGCGCGAATGTAGTCCACGCGCAAGGGGTCATCCACCTCGCCTTGTGGGGTGGGCGTGTCGGGAAACGCCGCGCCGTTCTCGGTGATGTAGAGCGGTATCTCCCCGTACTCTTCGTGAACCCATTTGAGGATTTCGTACAAGCCTTCGGGATAGACCTCCCACCCCATTTCGGTATGCAGTTTGCCCTCTTGGAACACGGTACGCGAGCCGATGGGGTCGCTCGCGTCGTAGGCAAGCACATTGCGCGTGTAGTAGTTTACGCCCAAAAAGTCGATTCGGCTTTGAATAATCGGCATATCGTCGGGGGCTGCTTTGGGGGCGAACTCGCCGATGAAGTTAATCACCGTGTCGGGATACTCGCCGCGGAAGATGGGGTCTAAGAAGTAGCGATTGATGAAGTTGTGCCACAAAGCGGCGACCATCTGGTCTTGAGGGCTGTTGCTGGCAGGTTGCTGCGGACCGAGGTTGGTCACGATACCGATTTGGGCGTTGCGTAGCCCCTGGGCGCGAAACGCCTGCACCGCCTTGCCATGTCCCAACAGCAGATGATGTCCCGCTTTCGCCGCCGCGCCGATGTCGCGCATGCCCGGCGCGTGTTGACCCCAAAGATAGCCCAGCGCCATGACCACCCATGGCTCGTTCAGCGTCGCCCAGAGCGGGACTCGGTCGCCGAGTTCGCGAAACATCAAGCCTGCATAGTCGGCGAACCACTTGGCGCAGTCGCGGTTTGCCCAACCGCCGCAATCCTGCAGTTCCGCGGGCAAGTCCCAGTGATAGAGGGTAAGCATCGGCGTAATTCCCGCCCGTAGCAAGCCATCCACGAGGCGTTTATAGAAATCCAGTCCCTTGTGATTAACCACCCCCCGCCCCGTCGGCAACACACGCCCCCACGCCACCGAAAAACGATAGGCGTTCAACCCCAACCGTTTCATCCATTCGATATCTTCCTGCCAGCGGCGATAGTGGTCGCATGCCACATCGCCCGTGTCGCCGTTGAGGATCGTTCCCGGGGTGTGGCTAAATCGGTGCCAGATGGACGCGCCTGCACCATCGGCTAACGGCGACCCTTCGATCTGATACGCTGCTGTCGCCGCGCCCCAGAGAAAACCTTGCGGAAACTGCATAGCGACCTCAGGGTTCGCCAAAGTGTGTGGTTCTCCTGCGGAATTTTCGACACAGAGTAAGAGCAAACACCCCCTGAGGGAGTTCGAAACCGTATCTAACAATGCAGCCATAACAAAGACAAACCGGAGAGCGTCATAGGGTTGCGTTTTAGTTTACTCAGAATCGAAACTTCTACCTTTCGCAGAGGCCTCTGTATGGACGATCTCGTTCCGATACAACCACGCCCCGTTCCAGTCATACACCTGTCGCATCCCGTTCACCAGGTCGCCGAAAGCGTCGAGTAATCGGGGGATTCGCTGAGAAGACAAAAACCCCTGTCATAGCTCCTCGGTATAGATACATCGCCACTCAGGGTACCTCCGAATCGCCTCATAAAGCTCGACGCCAGGAGGACGCCAGATCCCTCGCGCCCAGTCAGGAATGTACCAGTCATCCCAGACGATTCCGCGCTGCGTACTGATAGCCTCACTGTCTTCCAAGTCAATCCATAGCGATTCAAACCAAGTACGAACCAAAGACAGAGCCTCCGCCCACGATATTGGGGTGTCAAATTGAAATACACATGCCATTCGAAGCCCCGTCTCCTTGAGATCGCTACTTGGTTCGGGATA
Source organism: Fimbriimonadales bacterium (assembly GCA_026003075.1). Taxonomy (GTDB): domain Bacteria; phylum Armatimonadota; class Fimbriimonadia; order Fimbriimonadales; family GBS-DC; genus GBS-DC. The sequence continues at coordinate 23,881 of BPGO01000001.1, forward strand.
TTCAAAGCGGATGGTACACTCCACTCGAACCTCATAGACTCGGACGCTGGGTTCGTCTGATGGGGACACGCCCTCTGTAGGGGATTGTCCCCGCAGCCCACTCAAAAGCAACAGCAGCACGGCGCTTAGCATCCATCGCCCACAGAGTGATGCTCTGAACGGTCTATATTTCGCCGAGTCTTCCATCACCGAAGAGTTTTGTGCGTATCGCATAGCATCATCTCCAGAACAGAATGTCCAAGATTTTACCATGTCCAGATGAACGACAAAGTTACAGAACCTCGCTTAGTTCCTCAAGCACTGCCTCAGGGGTCTCGTGACCTTTATCTATCCGCGCAAAGTCAGCATCGAAACTCACAATATCTAACTGGTTCAAGACCGCTGCAGTATACTGATAAGAAATTGTTTAAGAATCATTCCTCGCAATATACCGCATCAACCGCCGTATCCCTGCAAGCCAAATCCAACCCGCCTCCACCTCACACAACACATCCCAACACCGAGACAAACAAGTACGGGTACGGCATGCCGTACCCCAACAACAACCACGCAAAACTCCGCTCCACCAACCAACGACGCGGCAACACCACAAAACTACCACACCCCAAACGACCCACACAATCCAAACCCACCTCCCACTTCCCCAACAACCACTCCAACAAACCCTCCCGATCATACGCTCTATCCGCTATCACCACCCGCACCGAACGATACCGACCCAACACCCCGTCCAAAACCCCATACGCCCCACGCGCATCCGACACATCGGCGCCCGTCACCATCACCCCGAACAGGTTCCCCTGTGAGTCCACCACTCTGTGCCGTTTGCGCCCATTGATCTTCTTCCCACCGTCGTACCCGCGCACCCCCCTTTTTGCGTGGTCGGCACACTCTGACTGTCCACCGCCACCGTCTTGGGCTGCCCGCGTCGCTCCCGCCGACGCGACCTTGCCACCAGCGCGTGCTGTACCTGTTCAAACACCCCCAACGCCTGCCAACGACGAAAGTGGTAATAGACGGTTTGCCACGGGGGCAGGTCGCGGGGGAGGTCGCGCCAACGGATGCCGTTGACGAGCCCATAGAGTATCGCACGATACAGGTCGTAGAGGCTGTATCGTCGGGGTGCGCCGATGGGTTTGCGTTTGTAGAGGGCGCGTTTGAGGACGGGTTCGATGATCGCCCCCTGTTGGGGCGTTGGGTCAGACTGGTAGGTAGGTTGGACGCTCCTATTGCGATTATACCCTATCTACCTTCCTAAACAGCCTCTTAGGCACAGCTAAGAGTATACCCATCCCACTCTTATTCTGTCAGGGGGTTGATTAGACTTTCTTTCGCAGGAATTAGGAGGTTCCCACTTCTTTGCTTCCTCCATGAACTCTTCCATAGCGGATTTCGGATTCCCTTGGGAAGCATTCCTGATAGCATCCTCGATAAATGGTACAAGCGGTTTGAGATCCCAAAACCTCCAAGGGAGATGAGCAGGATTCTCTCATGTTTCGCGCTAAAAAAGCCGAAAATCCTGATTGTGAGTGCCTTAGAAATTAGTACGGTGGGCGCATTCGCGGATTGGAGCCTCCTCCGGTGGACGAATGCCGAAGGCGACGCACTGGGGGTGGCGCCACCGAGCGCGCAAGAGCCGATACACCTTCCCCCATCGCCGTTCGGCATCGCATGCCCGATTGCCCTGCAGGGAGTGGGGTGTGTCTATCTCTGGACAGATAGCTTTACCTCGCGTCTATCATCGATTTTATTGGAACGCGAGTTCGCGCAACGGTATCTCAAAAAGGCGAATGCGCTGGTAAGCCAGTATACGCGCCGTGGCGTGCCAATGGAGCAGCCCCAACAACTCCTTCAGATGGCACAAACCCACGCCACCCATCAACAGTGGGCAGCGTGCCTGACCTACAGCGTACAAGCCGCAGAGGTGAGTACAACCATCATCGCACGCACGCGATTGGAACGGATGCACGGGCGCAGCGCGTTCCTTTGGGGAGTATTTTCAGAGTCGCCTGAACCCCTTAAAGCGGCTCTGAAACCACTCGCACCGCCAGCGAATCTGATACATTTGATAATTAACCTTGCCGACCCCCAGTGGGAACCTGTAATTCAGCAAGCCCAAAGTGCGCGCATCGCCATAGCGGCAAGCCTAAGCGGGTCTCCTATTCCGCAGATTAATGCGCTTCGTGAGGCGATGAGCCGTGTGCGGGGTTTGGTGCGCTATTGGACACTTGCGACACATGCAGAGCGTCATCCGAATTCCGCTACGCCTGCATTAAGCGAATTGTGTGAGTCGGCAAGAGCCATCGACTTTGGTGTCGTGCGCCTGCTGCACGGCACGCACAGTTTCCGCAACCGATGGAGCGCATATTCCACACTGGAACGCTATGTAGAGGCAGGCGTCCCCTTCGAGGCGATTCATCTGGAGTGGCATTGGTACGACGGCACACTCTACGACTTAGACCAACTGCTGGAACGCTACGGCGAGTTGGGGAAACCGATTCACTTAGAGCTGAGCCTGCCACCCGAGGCGGGTTATGAGGTGTTTTCGCGAGTGCATCCCCTGCTCTGGCTGGAGTCGGCGTGTGTGATTGCACTGAGCAAGCCCTATGTGGTTGCGCTACGCGTGTCGTTGACGGACACGGAACTCAGCGCAGGTGCTTTGACGGAACGAAATACCCCCAGTTCCTACTGGGAGCAGATTACTGAGATCGCCGCGTGGAATCGCTATTTACAGGAATAGCGGCTTTCAGAAACTCATGCGCACGGCGTCGCTCCATAGGAGCCGTCGAATCGCTTCGCGTGTCGCCTCGGCTAATGCCTCGACCGACTTGCCCGCGAGTTGCGCGTCTTGTTCCGTAATATGCACGATCTCGCGCCCCTTCAGCAGCACGGCGCGCTTGTCCGCGCTGAGTTGCACTTCGTACAGCTGCACTCCGTCGTCCAGTAGTCCGTTCAGTAGGCTTGCTATCTGCACAGCGCGGGCACGCGAGGTGCCCAACTCAGGATGGTCGGCAGGCACGAAAATCTGGATCCCCTCAAAGCGTACTTCGTACAGCCCGTCTGGTTGCTCCTTGTTCAGCATGAGGGCATGCACCTGTAACGCGGGGCTAACCTCTCGCCGACGGATGGGGATACCGTACTCCTGCAGAGCACGCTTAATGGTCTCCACGCGCTCACGGGTAATTGGGTGCGTGCGGAAGATACCCCAGTCGATTTGGGGGCGTTTGCGTTCCTCCGCCGCCAACCGTTCCATAAACACCAGCAGTCCGACAGGATTGTAGGGCGAGCGACGGAGGTACTCCAACGCGGTCAGGTCAGAATCGGTCTCCGCCTCTTGGCTAAAACTACTCACCCGCGCGATGCGGTATAACTGCGCCCCTGTCATCAACCCTGCAAAGTCCTGTGACGGTAATCGCCCAAACACCCCTACCAGTAGCGCGGGCAATAAAACGCTTTGCTGCACTTTGGAGTCGTCGCGGATCAGCTTCATTACATGGCGATGCGCAGCGTGGGCGATCTCATGCGCCAGCACAGCCGCCAGCTCATCATCGCTGGAAACGAAATCCAGCAACCCCTTGTTCACGAAGATGAACCCCCCGGGCACAGAAAAGGCGTTGACATCGTTCTCATCGATGATGCGAAAAGTGTATTCAAACGGCGCAGGACCTGACTCGCCATAGCGGGCTTCGGTCGGCGTTTGGCGGGCGATTTCGGCAAGTACTTGCCCGATACGGTTGACACGTTCCACCAGTTCCGGGTCGGTGATGAATTTATACTGCTTCTCGATCTCGGCGACGACTTTTTTGCCAAATTCCACCTCTTGCTGGTCGCGTGGCGTCAACTCAGGATGCTTTGGCTCTTGTGCAGGCTCTTGCGCCAGCAAGCCCCCCACCAGTCCCATTATGGCGATGAACCCCACTAAGCGTTTCCATACCCGATGCATCGATCTCTTCTCCACAGACGTCCTGCTTTATAGACGGCGCAAGCGGCGCGAAGGTTTCTTAATTGTAGCACATCGGGAAAGCGATTAGAGGGTAGACTGTAAGCAAAGGGATAGAAGTGGAGGGAATTACCTACCACTCCGCCCACGCTTTGTAGGCTATGTACGGCAGTTTGGGCAAGTAGTAGCCCAGCAACCCCAGCACAGCGCGTCCCCAAGAAGGTGTGACCGCATGCGGCTCCATCGGCGCCCACTGTCCTGTGCGATAGGCATGGTTCAATCGCGCGTAAGTGCGCAATAATCCCTCGTTCACCATGCACGCGGCAAGCGCATCTGAAACTGTATGATGAAGCAACGATTCAGGTAATTCTACAATCGCGCGTAGTTCGGTGTAGAGGCGTTGCAGGTCAGGCGTGTAGCCTATGTAAGCCGCTTGCTCGCGCAGGGCAGCGTAGCGGTCTAAATCCAACGGGCGGGCGTCTGGCAAGGCGACAATCGCATCCACTGCACCGAGCAACCAGCGCAGGCGTTGCATATCCCAAATAGGGTCTAACGCTCGTATCTCAATCGTGCCCAAACGCCGCGCCAAAATTAGGTCCTGAAACCGATAATAGGGATCACGGCGCAGTGCGCCTATCGCGAACGAGTGCGCGATACGGAACGATTGCCCGAAGTAGCGCCCCTCTGCATAAGGGCTGCTCGCCGAGAGGAGCATCAACAGCGGCAGGAAATAAGCGAGGTTGGCATATACCGTTTCGCGTCGTTCGGTTGCCACGCCGATGTGGATGTGCAACCCTCCCGTGTTGGTCGGTGCCTGCAGATCAAATAAATGCCCGATGGGCACGAGGTAGGCGTTCCCTGCGGCGCGTATCAGATCTGCTCGTCGCGCTTGGAGGTCGGCAAGCAGTGCATCCAGGTCGCTGTGGGCGCGCGTGGCGATTTCGACGCTGCTCATCAGACACTGGCGAATCTCCTTGCCGCGGGCGAAGTTCGTCGCGGAGTGTTTGTAGTAATATCGTGGGTTGCGCCAGAGCAGTTTCGCCATCACATAAAGCGCGCTCAGGGTAGGGCGCGCCGGCTCTGTGATGAAAATTTCCTCCTCCAATCCGTAGGTCGCGCCGCTTCGGTTTGCGGGCGCGTGCAGTAGCCTCCCTGCCGCGGGCGTTGCAATCACGGCACAAGGATACCCCATCCGATTTGCGTGCCGATTCGAGTACAATCTATCCGCGATGAGTCTATCACAAGTCTACTTTGAACGCATCCGTGAACAGATTAAGGAGTTGGAGCGGCGCTCTTTAGAGGCGATCGAGCAAGCAGCGGATGTATGTGCGCAACGTCTGCTGCGTGGGGGCGTGGTTCATGTATACGACACTGGGCATCTCGTCTCACGTGAGTTAATCAATCGCGCAGGCGGGCTGGCGGCTTTCAGTCCCCTCCATTTCGAACTGCAGGTCACGAACACGAACCCCTATCGTGAGGCGCAGGGTGTAGGTGCGCAGACCACACCTGAAACTGTGCGATGCATCGTGCGTGCGGCTCTGGATAGAAGCCGCATCACACCCGATGATGTGTTAATTATCGGCAGCGTCTCGGGCAAGACGCCGTTCCCTATCGAGTTGGCAATCCAGGCACGGGCACGCGGTGTCTATACTATCGGACTAACGGCGATTGATTACTCTTCGCAACTGGCTTCGGAGCACGAATCGGGCAAACGCCTGTTTGAAGTGGTAGATTTAGTTATCGATAACGCTGCGCCTTATGGTGATGCAATGCTCACTTTAGAGAGTGTGGAGACGGCATTCTGCCCCGCCTCAGGAATTAGCGCGGCGGTAGCCCTCTGGGCAGTTGTCGCGGGCATCGTGGAACGCATGGCAGCACTCGGCAAGCCCCCCACGATCCTCGCCAGCATCAACCGCCCCGACGGCATGGAGCGCTATAGGCAGACCATCGAACACTATAAGCAAAGGGGTTACTAAAATGGAAAGCAGACCGAAATTGGTACTTTTTGTCTGCGTGGGCAACTCTTGCCGAAGTCAGATGGCGGAGGGCTTTGCGAACCACTACGGGCAGGGCAAAGTCGTCGCCTTCAGCGCGGGCACGATGCCGTCAGGTAAGGTACATCCACTCGCAATAGAAGCCATGCGTGAGGTGGGTATCGACATTACGCACCACTCCTCTAAGGGTGTGCAGGAGTTCGACATCACCCAGTTCGATGCGGTGGTAAGCCTGTGCGATGCACGAACGGACGAGCTTTGCCCCGCGACCTATATGGGCGTTCAGGAACACTGGAACATTCCCGACCCGATTGGGCTACCCATGGACGAGTTTCGCCGAGTACGCGCAATGATTGAGCAGCGCGTCAGGGAACTGGTGGAGCGACTTAGCCGCGATGCGTGAGCCGAAACTGGTGGTTATATCGAGCCATAACCGTTCCAAATCGCGCGAGATCGAGCAACTCTTACGCGCAGGGCTGAGCGACCTGTCCGTCGAGATTCGCCTTCTTGCAGACTATCCGAACGCGCCTCCACCTCCTGATGAGAATGCCGATAGCTATGTGGGCAATGCGACGATTAAGGCGCGTGCATGCGCAGCCCTCACACAAGCCATCAGTTTCGCAGATGACGCTGGGCTGGAAATCGATGCCTTGAACGGACAGCCTGGGCTTTATTCGCGTCGCTTTGCCGGTGAGGGTACTCCTTTTAGCGTTAAGATGGGCATTTTGCTGGAGATGCTCAAAGATGTACCGACTGAACGGCGTACGGCGCGGTTCCGCTGTGCCGTAGCGATTGCACTCCCGACAGGTGAGGTGTACACTTTTGAGGATACGCTTGAAGGGCGTATCGCGGAAGCGCCGCGCGGGCAGGCTGGCTTCGGCTACGACCCAATTTTTTATGTGCCCTCGCTGGGCTGTACCTTAGCAGAGCTGCCAGCAGAGTTCAAAAACCGCATCAGCCACCGCGCTAAGGTGATGCGTCAGGCGATCCCGAAGCTGCGCTCGTTCCTGAGCGAGTGCGTTGAGGCAACAAACGACGGAACTCATCAAGGCTCTTAACCGTCGCTGACTGCACCGAGAGCTTCTGAAGCGTCTCTATGTCCTCCACTGCCGTCACAGCACGCTGCAATGCTTTTGAAACCCTACCGAAGCGGGCTTTGAGAACATTTAAGATAGCTTGTTGCAAACCTTGCTGCAAACCTTGCTGCAAACCTTGCTGTAAACCTTGCTGCAAACCTTGCTGTAAACCTTGTTCCAAGCCCTGCTGCAAGCCTTGACGGAGACCTATGCGTTCCGCCGCTGATATGAAGGGCGACTGCTTCTCGCGCTTATACTCCTCCAGTAGCTGTTCATATTGCTGCTCAAACACCTCTGGCAAGCTCATAATCCCCTCCAAAAGTTCATCCATGTGGACAATGATAGACTCATTATACCCCCGCTCCCGCGCCAGAATTGCAAGATGGCGCCTTGCTTCGAGGCGCATGTCGGGATTTCCTTCGGTCTCTTGTGCCCGCAGAAACGCCAAAAATAGTAATGCGCAAGGGCTTTCATTCTGCTCTAACATCTGGCGATCGAAATCGCGCAATTTAACGCTAACAAACTCAAACTGAAGACGACACCCCGCCATTTCGTAGGCGAATTGCTTCGGACGCCAGCGCGGATTCCTGTCCACCAGCAGCGCAATACACACGATAGGCAAGTCATACTGAAGATAAAGCCGCGCGAAGTAGCGAAACATTCGCTCAGCAAAGAACCTATCGCGCCCTGCCTGCACCTCGATGTGAATCATTACGATCTGCGCCCCGCCTGACTTGAGCTGAACACGAATCAACATATCGACCAGCAATCGCCTCTGCCGCTTAGAACTGACGGGCTGCAGCTCCTTATCCAGAAACACAGGCGGTACGCTCCAGTCAATCATCGTGTGCAGCGTCGGATGCAACAACCCGATAAACTCTTCTGGGAACCGTTGCGCCAACTGCTTCCACCAGGCGTCGAACAGTCCACTTTGCATGCGTTATCGATTCAAACTACTGTGAGAATTTCCTGTTGTATTGTCTTGAAGCAAACAGGTACACTACAACTGCGAATGGACTACGAAATTTCACTGGAGACGCTGCTGCAGCATCTGGGTGAGGAGGAGCCGTTCCCCTATGGCTCAGTGACGCCGCCCATTGTGCAAACTTCGCTGTTTACTGCGCGCACCTTGCGAGAGCGCAACACCCAGCAAGGGCGCAACGAGTTTGGTTACACCTACACGCGGGTTGACAACCCCACTGTGCGCCTCGTAGAGCAAAAAATTGCGGCGCTGGAGGGCACTGAGGACGCGCTCTGTTTCGGATCGGGCATGGCGGCGATTGCTTCAGCGTTTCTCACTTTTACGGAAAGTGGAGCGCATGTCATCTGCGTGGCGACTGCCTATACACCGACACGCATGCTGCTGGAATCCCTGCTGGTGCGCTACGGTGTGCAAGTTACCTTCGTGTCGGGCGAATGTATCGAGGAGTTCGCAGAGGCAATCTTGCCCAACACGCGCCTCATCTACTTGGAAAGTCCTTCCAGCCTCTATTTTCGCTTGCAGGATCTACGCGCCGTAAGCCAGCTCGCGCGCGCGCACGGAATAATCACGATGTGCGATAACAGCTGGGCAACCCCGATATTTCAGAACCCCCACGCGCTGGGTATCGACATTGTGCTGCATAGCGCCAGCAAGTTTCTGGGAGGGCACAGCGACCTACTGGCGGGCGTCGTCGCTGGGCGTAAGGAGCATCTTGAGCCTGTTCGACGCACACGCGAACTACTGGGGGGCGTCTTAGACCCTCTGGCAGGCTGGCTGCTCTTGCGCGGGCTACGTACCCTATCCCTGCGCATGGAGCGTGCCCACAAGAGCGGGTTGAAGGTCGCCGAGTGGCTGGCGGCGCAACCGCAGGCAGCAAAAGTCCATCATCCGGGCTTGCCCACGCATCCCCAGCACGCTTTGGCGCAAGCGCAAATGCGCGGCTATAGTAGCCTGTTCAGTTTTGAGACCCACCCAATCCAAGAAGAGCAAGCGTACGCCTTTGCCGATAGGCTGCGCCTGTTTCGGTTCGGCTGTAGCTGGGGGGGCTACGAGAGCCTACTGCTGGGCTGGGCGCAAACCGAATCGGACGCCAATGGTAAGGCAAGCTGGCTGTTTCGTATCTATGTCGGTCTGGAGAATCCTGATGATTTGATTCGCGACTTGCAAGGAGCCATTGACGCTCTGACCCCGTAGCGCGCGGCGCCAGCCTACTCAAGAAGCGGCGTGAAATCCATCTGCTCCAATCGCCGTGTCAGCCACTCCAAAAACGCCACATCGAGACGCTCTTCCAGGGCAATGGGCGTTCTCATACCCCACGCTGATATTCGTGCATTCCAAGCTACCATAACGGCTAAACACGGCGGAGTCGGTGAACAGCCCCGTGTCGTCGGGGGCATAGTCCCTGCCCAGCATACGCGCCAGTTGCTGTGCAAATGCGTCGGAGCAAGTACGCTCTTGCCGTTGGTGGGTAATAACGGAACCATAGCCTCTACGATCAAGGCTGATTACAACTCGAGGTAAGGCATCACGGTGCGCTTCGCAAAACTCCCGACTGCCGATGCCTCCACACTCCTCGCCCGTAGGAGCGAACAGTGTCAAATCGGGGCGCGTCTGTGCAAGATGATACAGGATAATTAGCCCCGCCGTGTCATCTGCACCGATATTGTGGAGACCGTCCCCCACCAAAAATCGCCCATCCACTCGCAGCAGGTTGTTTGCCCCTGCTACGCCAACCGTATCGGTATGCGCTGTGAGAAAGAGTTCGCGATTGGTTCCCCAGCGAATAATCCCACCAGCACATGGTACGAACCCCACCGATTGGAGCAGCGCCACCACATGGTGTTCATACTCCGAGCCGTAGGGGCGTCGGTAACGATGGAACTCCAACACAATCTCCCAAAATGTAGGCGTAGGCGTCTCCATAACCTATGTATACCCTACTCTCAAGCAGTCAGCACTGTTGTTGTATTCAGAGAGCCAGTTTATGGCACAGAACACTCTGCACCGAGGCGACCAACACCCCCCTGTATAGGATGGTTTGTGGTCGCATAAAGCAAATTCTTAGCAGGAAGAGTGTTCACGGCAACGAATCAAAAAACAGGAGGTTCTGACTATGTATCTGATGGACACTCTTAAAGAAGTGCGAAACCGAATTGAGCGACACGGCGCATATGTTGCAAGATAACGAGATGCGGACCCGGTACGCGCTCATCGATCCTGTGCTGCGCGCGCTGGGATGGGATACGGAGAATCCCGAAATCGTTGTTCCAGAATACACTACCCCAACAGGACGCATGGATTACGCCCTCTTCTTGGACAATCAGGTGTACATCGCGTTGGAGGCGAAGGCTTTACGGGGCGACTTAGCAAGTGCACGGGAGTACTGGCTTGCAGTACTGCTCGGCAGTAACAATATCCATTTTTGTCTGATCTCCGATGGCGATACTTGGGAACTCCACTATGTGACGGTACTGTCCGGAAAGCTAATATTCAATCTCCAGATTACCAAAGTGCCACTTGGGACAAGCAGCGTACGACTTATTGCGTTTACATCGTGCATTAATATCACTCCATGTGTCTGCTCCCAGTGCTACGACAACGGGTACTCCCCCATCGGGTTCTCTCGGTTCGCCTTCCACACTCATTGTGCCACCAGCAGTATCTCCATCACCTGGCACAGGAGCTATTAGTCCTCCCGCGACCGTTCCCCCAACGGCGAGTACGGTGTCTGGGAGAGACTCATTAGACGATTTACATCGGCATGGATACCCTGTCACGCAGAAGCGTCCGCAGCAGGTTATATTCCCTCAAGATTTCAGTGGCGCTCAGCACTTGGAAGGACTTCCTGATCGAGACCATCAAGTACCTCGACAGAATCCAAAAGCTTCCTCAACCACCATACCCACAGGGCGGGCGAGGCAAATCGTACCTTTACAACACTACGCCAACACATCCCAGTGGTAGGCAAATGCGCTCCCCGACGCAGGTCAGCACTTCGCATGGGCAGATTTATGTGGAAACCCACGGGAGCGCGAGCAACTTATGCCAGACGGTCTACGACCTTGTAAGTAAGGCGGGGATTAACCCCGACGATTTCATGCTGGATTTAGTTTAAAGGGACCGGGCGGAGGGGGACAGCGCCCGGTCCTTGGGGGTGGGAGGGGTGATAAGTTTTAGAAGTCGTCGAAGTCGCCGCCCCCACCTGGCGTCGGCTCCGTCTTCTTTTCGGGCTTTTCAGCGACCATCGCTTCGGTGGTGAGCACCAGCCCAGCGATAGACGCAGCGTTTTCCAGCGCGGCGCGGCTGACCTTGGCGGGATCAATTATACCCGATTTCACCAGGTCAACGAATTCGCCGCTGCGGGCATCTCAGTCCTTCGTGCTTGCCAAGCGCTTTGACCTTCTCCACGATGACGGAGCCTTCCAGCCCAGCGTTCTCGGCGATCTGTCGGAGCGGCTCTTCCAGCGCCCGCTTGACGATGTTCACGCCGGTACGCTCGTCGTCGGTGTCCCCGATGCCGTTCAGCGCAGCTTGCGCCAGCAGGAAGATTTTGCCGCCGCCCGGCACGATGCCCTCTTCGACGGCTGCGCGGGTCGCCGACAGCGCGTCTTCGAAGCGGTGCTTCTTCTCTTTCAGCTCGGTCTCGGTGGCTGCGCCGACCTTAATGACCGCCACACCGCCCGACAGTTTCGCCAGACGCTCCTGCAGCTTCTCGCGGTCGTAGCTGCTTTCAGTGGTCTCGATGAGGCGTTTAATCTGGTTGATGCGTCCCATCACGGCTTCCTGCGAGCCTGCGCCCTCGATAATTGTGGTCTCCTCCTTGCCGATGACCACCTTCTTCGCCTGACCGAGCATATCGAGCGTGACATTCTCCAGCTTGATCCCTAAGTCTTCAGAGATGAATCGCCCGTTGGTCAGGATCGCGATGTCTTCGAGCATCGCCTTGCGTCGCTCGCCGAAGCCGGGGGCTTTCACCGCCGCCACTTGCAGCACGCCGCGCAGCTTGTTCACTACCAGCGTCGCGAGCGCATCGCCGTCCACATCCTCGGCGATAATCAGCAGCGGGCGTCGCGCCTGCGCCACGCGCTCCAACACGAGGCAGCAGGTCTTGCGCCGAGCTAATCTTCTTCTCGTGAATCAGGATCAGCGCGTCCTCTAGCACGGCTTCCATCCGCTCGGGGTCCGTGACGAAGTAGGGCGAGATGTAGCCGCGGTCGAACTGCATGCCCTTCCACGATTTCGAGCGTGGTCTGCGTGCCTTTGGACTCTTCAATCGTAATCACGCCATCCTTACCGACTTTGTCCATCGCTTCGGCGATCATCTTGCCGATTTCGGGGTCGTTACCCTGCGATGGTGGCGACATATTCAATCTGCTCGCGCTCGGTCACGGGGATGGCATGCTCTTTGATGGTCTCTACAGCTTTCGCGACGGCTTTCTCGATACCGCGCTTGAGAGCGATGGGGTTGCCGCCCGCCGCCACATAGCGCATGCCCTCGTTCACTAAGGCTTGCGCCAGCACCGTTGCGGTGGTCGTGCCGTCGCCCGCCACATCGTTGGTCTTGGACGCCACCTCGCGGCACAGCTGCGCACCCATATTCTCCCAGGGGTCGGATAGTTCGATCTCCTTCGCGACGGTCACACCATCTTTCGTGATAATTGGCGCACCCCATTTACGATCCAGCACCACATTGCGCCCTTTCGGACCAAGGGTTACCTTCACCGCGTTGGCGACTTTGTTCACACCGCGCTCCAGAGCGCGTCGAGCCTCTTCATCAAACTTCAGCATCTTCGCAGGCATCGTTTTCACCTCCTCTGTTTAGTGTTCGCGAATTGCGTAGATTTGATCCTCATCGAGGATCAGGTACTTCTTACCCTCGTACTCAAACTCATTTCCTGCGTACTTGGAGAACACAACGCGCTGACCCACCTGTACGGTCATCGGCGCGCGTTCCCCGTTATTGAGCAAGCGGCCAGGTCCAACAGCAACAACTTTGCCCTCTTGCGGGCGTTTCTTCGCTGTGTCAGGCAGAATAATCCCTGCTTCGGTCTTTTCATCTTCCTCGAGCAGCTCAATCACAACCTTGTCATTCAGCGGCCTGAAAGTCATCCGAAAATCACCTCCTTAGACTGAATTTGAACCTGAATTTAGCACTCTCGCCTTGAGAGTGCTAAAATTAGAATACCCCAAGGGGGTATGGGTTTGTCAAGAGGGGGGAGGGCGTTCGAAAATTCCCTTTGCAAGGAAGGGCAGACACGCAGGTCCGCCCCTACCGAGAAGGGCAGACACGTAGGTCTGCCCCTACAGATCCTGTGTTAGGGGCGCACCTGTGGGTGCGCCCTGCTATTCTCCGTTTTTTTTTTCGAACTCTTCGAGAAATCTGAACGCCCTTACCCCCAAGCCCTTTGGGGAGCCTTCACATCCTTCCGCGGCGTGCAAGAGACACAACAGGTACGACGAAAGGCATATCGCCCCTCTCCCTCGGGGAGGAAGGTTGGAAAGTGGGGACAAACAACTGCTGTGTTTCGTAGCAGTTTCGCATCGAGTAGTTGCAAGTCTTGCAGGACTCCCTCGTTGAGAAACGAATCCAAATCTGTAGGAGGGCGTCTTTATGCTGAAATTTGCTTCGGCAGATCAGTTGCTGGATATTTGTTATGAGCGCGATGCTTCCGACATTCATATCGTACCCGGCGAGCCGGCAACACTGCGGTTGCACGGACGATTGGTGCGCTTGGAAGAGTATGGCGAGCTGAGCCCTGCGGATACGGAGCGCCTGTTCCGCGAGGTCGCGCCACCACGCGCTATTCACGAGTTAGAGCGCGTGCGTACCGCCGACTTTGGATACACCCACAGCAAGGCTCGGTTCCGTGTCGCCGCCTACTACGAGAAAGGCTCTATCGCGATTAACTTCCGCTTAATCCCGTACCGACTGCGCAGCTTTGAGGAAATCGGGCTACCCGATACGATCAAACGCATCCTCCATCTACCGCGCGGACTGGTGCTGGTGACGGGTCCTACAGGCTCTGGCAAGACGACCACTCTCGCGACGATGATTGACTATATTAACACGAATCGGGAGACGCACATCGTCACTGTGGAAGACCCCATCGAGTATTTTCATAGCGCGAAAAAGTCGGTCGTTAGCCAGCGTGAGGTGGGCGTCGATGTGCCGAGTTTCGAGGAGGGCGTTGTCAGGGCGATGCGTATGGACCCTGATGTGATTCTGGTGGGCGAGATGCGCGACCTCAAAACGATTCAAGCTGCGATCACGGCTGCCGAGACAGGGCACTTAGTGTTCGCTACCGTGCATACCACAGGCGCCGCGCGCACGGTGGAGCGCATCGTCGATGTGTTCCCTCACGAACAGCAAGAGCAGATTCGCGTCCAGCTCAGCACGAACCTCGTGGCGATTATCTCGCAGTTGCTGTTGCCGCGTGCGGATCGTCCAGGGCGCGTCGCGGCGTTCGAAATAATGTATGTCACCCCGGCCATCGGGCACATGATACGCGAGCGCAAAATCCACAGTATAGAGTCGGCCATCCAGACAGGGCAACAACTCGGCATGATTTCGCTGGACAACCACCTGCTATTTCTCTATCAGCATAAACTGATTACGCGCGAGGAGATGTATCGCGTAGCACAGAACCCTGAAGACATTGCGGCGCGTCTGGGCGAGCAGCTGCCTGAAACAGCGATGGCGCGTCAGATGGTGTAAGCGATGCGGTTCCGCAACAAGGTGGTCTGGATAACGGGGGCGTCGTCGGGAATCGGGGAGGCGCTGGCGTACGCTTTCAGCCGCGAGGGAGCGCACCTAATCCTCACGGCGCGCCGCCGCGACCGCCTCGAAACCGTGCGCAACGCCTGCACCGGCGAAGGCAAAGTGCTCCTCTTGCCTTTTGATGTCACCGATTACGACTCCCACTCGAGGATGGTGGGCGCAGCGATTGAACATTTCGGGCAGGTCGATCTGCTCATTAACAACGCAGGCATCTCGCAGCGCTCCCTCGTGCTGGAAACCGACTTCAGCGTCGACCGGCGCATTATGGAGGTGAACTACTTTAGCGTCATCTCGCTCACCAAGACTATCTTGCCCTATATGATTGAGCGCGGCGGCGGTCATATCGCCGTTGTGAGTAGTCTGTTGGGCAAGTTCAGCACGCCGCGTCAGTCCGCCTACTGTGCCTCGAAACATGCGCTCCACGGCTACTTTGACTCACTGCGCTCAGAGGTATACGATCAGGGCATCCGCATCACGCTGATTTGTCCGGGATTCGTGCGCACGGAGGTCTCCATCCATGCCTTACGCGGCGATGGACAGGAACATGGACAACTGGACAACCGCATCGCGCGCGGCATGCCCGCCGAGGTGTGCGCACGCCATATCGTGAACGCCCTCTACAAACGCAAAGAGGAGGTCTACATCGCTCGCTACGAGAAGATAGCTCTCTATCTCAAGCGATGTGCGCCGGGGCTGCTCTCCAAGCTCATGCGCAAGATCAAACTGAGTTAGCCAATCGCGCTTATTCCAGCCCCGGCTGCGGCTTCGTCCACAGGCGCAGCATCGTAAAGCCGATGACGCCCGCCATCGTAGAGCCAGAGAGGATGCCTAACTTGGCGTAGTTCAGCTCGTCGCCTGAGAACGCCAGCCCACCGATAAATAGCGCCATCGTGAACCCGATGCCTGCCAGAAAACCGACGCCCACGATGTGAACGAAATTGATCCCCTGCGGTAGCTGCGCCAGACCTAACTTGACCGCCCACCACGAAAAGAGAGTGATTCCCAGCGGTTTGCCAAGCAGGAGCCCCAGCGCAACGCCCCAAATGACGCGGCTTGTCCAGTTGATGCCGTTCTCCCCACCGAGAACCACGCCCGCGTTTGCCAGCGCGAAAATCGGCATCACAAAAAACGCGACGAAGTAATGAAGCTTATGCTCCAGCCGCTGCAGAGGCGACTGTACGCGCAACGCCTCGCGCTCAATTGCCTCCACCGCGGACTGCTGATCGGGACTGAGAATAATTGTAGGCTCAGCAACTGGCTGGTCGAACCGATTCAGATATTCGCGTACACGCGCTAAAAACAGTTCAGGGTCGATTCGCGAGCGCACAGGAATCGCAAACGCGCCCAGCACGCCCGCTACCGTCGCGTGCACCCCCGACTTGAGCATGAAAAACCACATCCCCAAGCCTAAGATGAAATAGAGGAGTGTGTTACGGACGCCCAGCCGATTCAACAATAGCATACCCCCCCAGAATAGGAACGAGTAGAGCAGCGCGCCCAGTTTAAGGTTCTCGGTGTAGAACAGCGCAATCACCAGCACAGCGCCGAGGTCATCCACGATGGCGAGTGCCGTAAGAAACACCTTGAGAGCCAGCGGTGCGCGAGCCCCCAACAACGCCAGTGCGCCCAGCGCAAACGCAATATCGGTCGCCATCGGCACACCCCAGCCGCGAATCGCAGGCGTGCCCCAGTTCAGCGCGGCATAAATCAACGCGGGCACAACCATCCCGCCAACCGCCGCTGCCATGGAGAGCAGCGCCTTGCGAGGGGCACTCAACTCCCCAACTAACAACTCCCGCTTGATTTCCATCCCCACCAAAAAGAAGAAGATTGCCATCAAGCCGTCGTTAATCCACAGCAAGAGCGGCTTGTCAATGGCTAGCAAGTCGCCGAAGCGCACCTCGACGGGGGTTGCCCAGAGTCGGAAGTAAGAATCGCCCAGAGGCGAGTTCGCCCAGACCAGCGCGATGATGGCACACGCCAGCAGCACGATGCCTCCCGCGCTGGCTTGCTTAGCGAATGTCGCGAAGGGTTTCACAAACCGCTCGATGGGTAATGGTGGTAGCGGCTGGAGTTTGGGCGGTCGCGTCACTGCCATCATTACATCCCTAAAATATGGTAGCCTGCGTCGATGTAAATCACTTCGCCCGTGATACCGCGTCCCATGTCGCTAAACAGAAACACCGCGGCGTCGCCGACTTCGTTGGGGTCGGTATCGCGTTTGAAAGGCGCGTGATGACGCACATAGTCCATCATCGAAGTAAATCCCCGTATCCCGCGCGCCGCCAGCGTACTGACGGGACCCGGCGAGAGCGCGTTCACCCGTATCTGACGTTCTCCCAGTTCATAGGCTAAATAGCGCACGCTCGCCTCCAACGCCGCTTTCGCCACCCCCATCACATTATAACCAGGCACCACGCGCTCGCTGCCCAGATAGGTGAGCGTCAAGATCGATGCGCCATCGCGCAAGATGGGTTCCAAGTGGCGCGTCGCCGCCACAAAGGTGTACACACTGGTCTCCAGCGCGATTTTGAACCCCTCGCGCGAGGTGTCCAAGTATCGCCCTACCAACTCCTCGCGTAGCGCATACGCCACGCAGTGCGCCATGAAATCGACCTGTCCCCAGCGCGCCTGCAGGGTTTCCACAACTTGCTGGATCTCCGCGTCGTTATTTAAGTCGCACTGGAGCGTAAATGCGTCGGGTAATTCGTTGGCGAGCGCGTTGACCTTCTCTTCAAAACGGTCGTTCTGATAGGCAATCGCTAAGCTTGCGCCGTGCGCTGCACAGCGTTGCGCAATTTTCCATGCGAGACTATGCTGGTTCGCAACGCCGAAAATGACGCCCTTCTTCCCTGTGAGCATAGAATTCCCTCCTGTCTCTCCTATTGTACCCCCTTGAACCAGCCAAATGTGTTTCGGGTACAATCTGCTACTATGCGCGTTGCGTTCTGGCTCGCGGGATTGGGGATGGTCGCCCTGATGTGGATTGCGTTTTACTGGGTGCCACCTGCCCAAGACTTCCGCGACCCCGGCTCGGCGCGGATTGTGCTGTTTCATGTGCCCGCGGCGATTACCTGCACGCTTTGTTTTCTGGCAGGCGGCTTCTTCGGCTGGCGCTATCTGCGTCGGCGTGAATCGCTGGATGATGCTCGCGCCGCCACGGCAAATGAAATCGGGATGCTGTTTGGCGTCATCACCCTGTTGACCGGGATGGTCTTCGCGACGATGCAGTGGGGCAAGCCGTGGCACTGGGACCCGCGTCAAACCAGCTTCCTCCTGCAACTGATGATTTACGCGGCTTACTTCGCGCTGCGCAGCTCCGTTGAGGATGACCGTCGCCGCGCCGCCGTGAGTTCCGGCTACACGGTGTTCGCGGCGCTCACCGTGCCGTTGCTTGTGTATATTCTGCCCCGCCTGCCGATGTTCAAAGAGGTTTCGCTCCATCCCAGCAATGTGATGGCAAGCAAGGAGGGGCTGGACTGGTTCTATCGCGCGGGCGTCTATTTGGGATTTGCAACCTATTGGCTGCTGGCGTTCGGGCTTTATCGGCTGCGCATGGCAACCTTTACAGTGGAGGCGAGAATTAATGAACTGGCAGACCGCTTTGAGTATCAGCATTCTCATCGTGTGGGCTGGAATCTTCGCGTACCTGTTGTGGCTTCAGGCGCGGATGGCGAAACTTCAGAAACGCCTGCAAGAACTTGAACAGTCGGGACGGGAGTAGCCTATCATAGTTCTCTTTATCGAGCAACAGGCGTCTCCCTACTCCGCTAACTCTGCGTATACAGTTCCCACTTAATGCGCGCCAGCAAATAGCTCAATACCGACTCCGCGCCGCGATTGAGGTTCACCCCCAGCGCGTTCAGTCCGTCATAGACCGCCCCGGTCTCTGGGTCGTAGAGAGCAATCTGGTTGATGTTGTCGCCGTGATACCACATCAGAGCGCGTTCAGCGTACTGCAAAAATGGTTTGTATTGGTCAAACGCCTGCCACGCGTCCAGAAACGCCTCTACGGTCGCCCCCGCGCACACAGGCTGCTGGTCGAACACGGCGCGTGTTTTGCCTCGCACATACCAGCCATCGTTGCCGACTGGGTTAAAGTAACCCGTTTCTGCGAAGGTGGTCTGCGCAAGAAACTCGAACGCTTCACGGGCGAACTTGACCCATGTGGGCGTTCGTGTGCGCACACCGCAAAGCAGTAGCCCTTGCGGAAGGCGCGGATTCTCATAAGTGAGGAAGTTCTCGAACCAGCGCCAATCTGGCTCACGCGTCGCTTCGTATCGTTGCGCCAGCTCGCGCCCGTAATGGAGCAGACGCGCGTTGTGGTTCTCGGCGAGCGCCATAAACGCCAGCGCACGCGGTGACTGCAGGGTACGCGCGTGCTGCAACGCGCTTTCCAACAGACGCTGTGCTCGATGCGCCCATTCGGTGTCCGGCAATAATTGGGCAAGCGTCAGCAGCCCCCATACCGTGCGCCCGTGCGAATCCTCACTGCCGACCTCATCGATCCAATTGCCTTCCGCATCCCGAAAATTATGAAACCGTCCGCTCTCTAACTGCGCTTGCTCAATATAGCGCAAGCAGACCTCGATTAGTTGCGCGGGGAACTCGCCATCGCTCAACACGAGCCAATCGGGCGCGTGCGGTGCAAGCCGATAAAGCCACGCGCCGACAATTAGTCCACGCGCCTGGTCATCGATGGAGAACCCATGCTCCACCCACGGCTCCGCGTAGCGCGTGTGTTGCCAGATGCCAAGCGGTGTGAGCAAGCGGTTCAGATGGTCGAGCCTCACTTTAGACAAAGACGCACGCATATCACGAGTAATTGTACCGCCTTTGTATCCGCGATGAGGGGTCAGGAGAGCTCAGGGGTACAATCTATCGAGTTCGACGATGCGTCGTTTTCATATCGGTTCACCTGAATGGTCGCCGCCGCGGGTGCCGTTGCAGTTGCCGCTCGGCTTCGGCTCGCTGGGATGGCTGGCGCACTTGATACGCAAGCACAAGCTCGACCTACTGGAAATCGACTTGGCTCCAGTAGCACGCGCATGCTATGACTACTGGCGTGAGGCAGGCGATCTGGACGAAGCCTCCGACGCCCTCGCCACTGTGGCCTACCTAACCGAGCGCAAAGCCCAACGCTTGCTCGCACCCGAACCGGAACCCTTGCACGAAGAAGACAACCAGTGGCTGGAACCTGCCCATCTACCCAAGTCCTACATCCCCGTGCTGGAGTGGTTGCGCCAGCGTGAGGGGGAACAACTGCAATTGTTCTTTCGCGGTGGCCGTGTAGACCCCGACGACTACGAACTGCCCCCGGAGTTCGGCACGGAACTCCCTGACCAGCTCTGGCTTGCTTTCAAGCGGCTGTTGGAACGCCGACTGCCCCCCGCCACTGCCATCCCCCACCGACGCTACTTCTCCATCCACGCGCGGATGATCGAGATTCGCGAGCGGTTGAGCCAGTCGGTTGAACCTCTCCCCTTCGATATCTTCGCCGACGACGCGCTCGATGTGTTAGACCTGCTGGTCTCGTTTCTGGCAATGCTGGAGCTGTGGCGGCTGGGACAGGTGGAGGTGTGCCTCGACGAGACCAAGAGGCTGTGGCTCCGGGCAATAGAGGTTCTGTGATTCGTTATCAGGTATAATACACCATGCGCTCGCGGGAGCGAAGGCTGTTTCACCAAGCCGCCTCAGGCGGTTTCGTGAAGCGGCGTCGCTCCTGAGCGCATCTTATCAGAGGAGGTACGGAGGAAACACACTATGCTGACGCCCGAACAGAAACAGGCGATCATCGATGAGTATAAGCGCCACGAAGGCGACACTGGGTCGCCCGAAGTGCAGATTGCACTGCTGACCGCGCGTATCAACTATTTGACCGAACATCTGAAGACGCACCGAAAAGATTATCACTCCCGCTACGGGCTGGTGAAACTGGTCGGACAACGACGCCAGCTGCTGAACTATCTGGCGAAACAAGATATTCAGCGCTACCGCGAACTGGTACAGAAACTGGGTATCCGCTCGCAGCGGTAACAAGGAGGCAGAATTCCTATGCGAGAACCGATTGTCGTATCCGCCGAAATCGGCGGAGATATATTGTCACTGGAGACAGGCGTTTTTGCGAATCAGGCGAATGCAGCAGTGGTGGTGCGCTATGGCGATACAGTGGTCTTAGTGACCGCAACAATGAGCCAGAAAGCGCGCGCCGATATCGACTTCTTCCCCTTGATCGTGGACTATGAAGAGCGCAAGTATGCCGTAGGGAAAATTCCAGGCGGTTTCGTCAAGCGCGGCGGACGCCCGTCTGATGAATCAATTGTGCAAGGGCGACTGGTCGACCGCTCGATCCGTCCCCTGTTCCCCAAAGGCATGCGCAACGAGGTGCAAGTTATTGTGATGCCGTTATCGGTGGATTTCGACCATCCACCAGCGGTACTGGGAATTATCGGCGCATCCGCGGCTCTTACGATTTCCGACATCCCGTGGAACGGGCCACTCGGCGCGGTGCGCGTCGGCTATGTGAACGGCGAACTGATTTTGAACCCGAATAGCACAATGTCCGAACTCTCTGAACTGGAGCTGGTCGTCGCCAGTCGCCCTGACCATGTGATGATGATCGAAGCCGACGCCAACCAGCTGCCCGAAGAGGTGATGCTGCAAGCGATTGAACTGGCGCATCAGGAAAACCAGAAGGTCATCGCCTTAATTGAGGAACTGCGGGCGAAAGCGGGCAAGCCCAAAGCAGAAGTGCCGCTCTACCTGGTACCCACGGAAATCAAAGAGGCGGTGAAAGCGTTTGCAGGCGATACGCTCAAAGACGCCATCCAAAATCCCGATAAACTCGCGCGAGAGGCAGGGCTGAGCCAACTCAAAGACGAAATCGTTGTGCAGATGAACACCCCACCCGACCCCGAATCGCCTCCACCCTATGAAGGGCGCGAACTGGAACTGAGCATGGCGGTCGATGAGGTCATCAAAGAGACCGTCCGCAAGCTGATTCTGGAAGAAGGCAAGCGTCCCGACGGACGCGCGCCGCACGAGATTCGCGAAATCTCCTGCGCTGTCGGACTACTGCCTCGCACGCACGGGAGCGGTCTGTTCCAGCGCGGACAGACACAGGTGCTCACCACCTGCACGCTGGGCGCGCTGCAAGAAGCGCAGATTCTCGACGCGCTGAGCGAGGAAGAGACCAAACGCTACATGCACTTCTATAACTTCCCGCCGTTCAGTGTGGGCGAGGTACGCCCCTTACGCGGCGCCGGCAGGCGTGAGGTCGGGCACGGCATGCTCGCAGAGCGCGCTCTCGAGCGAATGATCCCCCCAGAAGAGGAGTTCCCCTATGCGATCCTGCTCTATTCCGAGGTACTGGAATCGAACGGCTCCACCTCGATGGCAAGTACCTGCGGGAGTACGCTCGCGTTGATGGACGCTGGCGTGCCCATCAAAGCCCCTGTGGCAGGCATCGCAACGGGACTGGTGTATGAAAGCGAAGATCGCTATGTCCTCCTGACCGACATTCAAGGCATGGAAGACGCCACAGGCGATATGGACTTCAAGGTCGCAGGGACAGAAAACGGCATCACCGCCATCCAACTGGACCTGAAGATCCCGGGCTTGCCCCATAAGATTATCGCAGAGACGCTCCAGCGTGCGCGCGAAGCACGGCTGTTTATCCTGCAGAAGATGTTGGAAGTGATTCCCGCACCGCGTCCCGAGGTCTCGCCGCGCGCGCCGCGCATTTTCGTGATGGAGATCAACCCCGACAAGATTGGCGAAGTGATTGGACCAGGCGGCAAGACCGTCAAGAAAATCACGGCTGAGACGGGGGCTCAAATCCAAATCGAGCAGACGGGCAAAATCTATATCGCTGCGCCAGACGGCGAATCGGGTGAACGCGCACGCCAGATGATCGAAGCACTCACCAAAGAAGTCGCCGTCGGTGAGGTCTACACGGGACGCGTGACGCGCCTGATGTCCCGCGGCGCCTTTGTGGAAGTACTGCCCGGCAAAGAGGGCTTGGTAGACCTGCGCGACCTGACCGATAAGCGTGTGAACCGTCCCGACGAGGTCGTGAAAGTGGGCGACACACTGCGCGTGCGTGTCAAGGAGATCGACCATATGGGGCGCATCAACCTCACCACGCGCGGTCTGGAGCAACCCACCGAATTGAGCGCAGTGAGCGCAGTGGCGACGCCCGTGTCCAGC
The DNA here is from genome assembly GCA_026003075.1 of Fimbriimonadales bacterium. Lineage (GTDB taxonomy): Bacteria > Armatimonadota > Fimbriimonadia > Fimbriimonadales > GBS-DC > GBS-DC. The sequence continues at coordinate 46,859 of BPGO01000001.1, forward strand.
GGTACGCCTCGCGGCGACCGACGCCCCGCCCCACCTCGCGGCGACCGACGCCCCGACCGTCCCGCCCGACCCGAAAAAACGGAGCCTGCGGAAGAGGACATCCCGAAACCGCAGTTCCGCCCGAAGCGGTAATCGCCCCGAATCACGGAAGCGCCAGCTTACCTGCCAAGGTGGGCTGGCGCACGCCCGTGGTATTGGGATATGTCGCCGGTAAACCCTGCACAAAGCGGTCTGCTAAAACCGCGAACGCCACCGCCTCCTTGAAATCGGGGTCTATCCCGTACTCTGCCGACGATTCGAACACGATTTGAGACAAACGCTCCCTTAGTCGCCTGAGCAACGAACGATTATGCACGCCACCCCCTGACACAATCACCCGAGCAACGGGATACTGGGGCAATACGAACCGCTGCAGTGCATCAGCGACCGAAGCCGCGGTAAACTCAGTCAGGGTAGCCGCCAGATCAGGCAACGGGAGGCAGCCAAACTGCGCTTGGATCGAGCCCAGCAGCGCCTCACCGAACAGTTCACGCCCAGTGGATTTCGGCGGCGGCTGATGCAAATAAGGATGCGCCATCAACCAGTGGAGCAAGGGCATATGAACGGCTCCTGAGTCTGCCAATGTACCGTCGGGGTCGTAGGTCTGTGCGCCGGCGGTACCCCACTGCACAGCCAAGTCAATGAGCGAGTTGGCGGGTCCGGTATCGAACGCCTGTATCGATTCAGGCGCGCCCCCTGCTGGCAGTACGGTAATATTCGCGATGCCGCCCAAGTTGAGCGCGACCCGATGTTCCGTTGCACTGCGCAATAGCAGCCAATCCACAATCGGTACGAGGGGCGCGCCCTGCCCCCCGTATGCCATATCGCGCGTGCGAAAATCGGCAATCACAGGAACCCCCAGGCGCGCTGCGATGACATCGGGCTGCCCTATTTGCAAAGTGTTGCGAGCGGGTTTGTCCATGACCTCCCCGTCAGGCGCATGCCACACGGTCTGCCCGTGCGAACCCACGAATTGCAAAGGAGGGTTCCCTGCAATCTCGAGGAGTTCCTGTGCTGCTTGAGCAAATCGTTCCCCAAGATAGGCATCCCAGACGCACAGGTCGGCTAAATTTCCCTCACGTATCAGGCGAAGCAGCCCACTCCGCTCTTCGGTGGAATAGGCGCTATGGTGAGTCGCAATCGTTTCTACCTCCATCGCTTCGCCCGAACCCCTGATACGTACCAACGCGGCGTCGACGCCGTCCAGCGAAGTGCCTGCCATTAAGCCGACGACAGAGCGTGCCTGCCCCAATCGCGCCTTTTCAAACACAGGGTTAGTCTATCTTCAATATCCATCCATGCCCTGCAAGGTAGTTATCTGAACCGAATTTTACCCCTCTTGAAGTCGCTTTAGGGAACCTTTTGGAGGGTTCAAAGAGTCTTAGGATGTAAGCTGCCACGTTTCGGGAGGCGCGGGCGGGGTATCCGCGCCTCCCGTGTGTGGTGGGGTTGGAGGAGGAAAGTCGCCCGGAAAGGAGCCTCTTACGCTATTTCCTCCCAACCCATATTATACACGATTTTCCCACACGGCGCCCTCACAATCCGTACAGGGGGGCGAATTTCCGTTCGAAATAGCGCAATAGGGGTTGCGCACTGGGCGGCTCGCCCGTCACCTGCTCGATGAGCTGCTTCGCGGGATAGCGCTGCCCTTGCTGGTGCACCTTTTCACGGAGCCACTCCAGCAGTGGCGTGAATTGCCCTGCGCGGAACTGGGCGTGCAAGTCGCCTAAATCGCGTTCCGCCGCCTCGAACAACTGCGCCGCATACAGATTGCCCAACGAGTAGGTCGGGAAGTAGCCAATCATCCCACCAGACCAGTGAACATCCTGCAGGACGCCCTCGGCGTCGTTAGGCGGCTCAAAACCCATATAGGCTTTGAACTGCTCGTTCCACGCACTGGGTAGGTCTGCCACTTGCAACTCGTTGCGCAGCAGCGCCAACTCCAGTTCGAAGCGCAGCATGATATGCAGGTTGTAGGTAACTTCATCGGCTTCCACGCGAATCGTGGAGGGTTGTACCGCATTAATAGCGAACACGAAATCGTCCAGCGCGACCTCTTTGAGCGCATCGAAGTGCTGCTGTGCCGTTGGGTAGAAGTACTCCCAGAAGGCGCGGCTGCGTCCCACGAAGTTCTCCCACATCCGCGATTGCGACTCATGCACCCCCAGCGAGGTCGCTGCCCCCATCGGGGTTCCCCAGTGTTCGTCTGGCAGTCCCATCTCATAGAGGGCGTGCCCCAACTCGTGAATCGTGCCAAACAGCGAGGGGTTTAGGAAGTTTTCATAGTAGCGCGTGGTGATGCGCACATCGCCCGGCGTCAGGCGCGTGGCAAAGGGGTGAACCGTAGGGTCTAAGCGTCCGCGTTGCCAGTCGAAGCCAATTGACTCGGCAATCAGTCGGCAGAAGGCTTCTTGCGCAGCCCGTGGGTAATGACGATGCAGGATGCTGGTATTCGGACGGCGCGGGGCGTTCTGAATCTGCGCCACAAGTTCAGGGGTATGGCGGCGCAGCGGCTCGAACAGGCGCTCCACCTCCTGCGCCGTCATGCCTTGCTCATACTCATCCAACAGGGCATCGTACGGTTCGCGCTCGTAGCCCAGCAGCTCAGCGATTTCGCGCACCAATTGGACAATTTTCTCCAGATGAGGTTGGAACAGGCGGAAGTCCGACTTCTCGCGTGCTTCCTCCCACACCTTCTCGGCAAGGCTCGTGGTGCGTGTAAACTCGATAACCAACTCGGTCGGCAGCTTGGTCAGTTTATCGTATTCGCGTCGCCACTGACGAATGTTCACTGCCGTTACGCTATCCGGGGGCTGAGTCAGGTCGCTTTGCTCCAGTTGGCTGAGCCACTCGCCGATGCGTGGGTCGGTATTCCGCTGGTGTATCATTCCCGAAAGCAGCGCCAGTTGGTTTGCGCGGTAGGGAGCCGCTTTAGGGGGCATCATCACCCGCTGATCCCAGCCCAACACGCCCGCGATAGAGCCTAATAACGCGGTCTCCTTGTGCCAACTCTCCAGATTCTGATAAATTGTACGGGCATCCATAGCAGCGCGATTATACCCCTTTGGCAGTTAGCTATGGCGCGTCGTCGCCCTGAATAGAGGCTGACTGGATTTTTGTAGATTATCAAAAAATCTTTTAAATGAACATTTTCTAAATTTTTCTTTTCCTATTTTTCTTCTTATTATGGCTCATTTTGACCTCTTTTTTCGCTTGCAGTAATGAAAATGAGGTATCCTCGTCTAACTTTGCAAAGGGTGTTTACTTCCTGTGGGCTTTTCAAAAGCGAATGCGGAGGGAGATACCCATGTCAGAGCTGTTAGATTGGTTTGACCTCGTGTGTCGCTGGCGCCAGTCTGAAGGACTGCCGTTAGCAGACGCTGAAGATTGCGTGTGGGAGGTTTTTGAGCGATACCAGCATCGGCACAAAGCCTACCCGTGGGAGGAGCCGTCACCCGATTTCGGGCTCCTGCGACAAAAGGCCCAAGATGTCTCGGTGGAGTTCAAGCGCAAACAGAACCGCCGGGAAAGGCTTTTAGAACAAGCATCAGTGTTTTTACCGAAAGCCGCCGTTGCAAGCCCCGAACAGTTCGTTACAGAGCTTCTTGACGAGGAAGCCTTCCTTGCGCAGTTGCCCAAGCATCTGCGAGATTTTGCCCAGCTTCGTCAGAGCGGTTGTACCATACGAGAGTCAGCCGAAAAAATGAGCATCACCTTAGGCACTGCCAAACGATACAATCACGAAATCAAGCGCCGCCTCGCGGAATTTTACGGGTTCGACACAACCTTTTTACAGGGTCGTGTCGGTATTAATAGCGGAAATCCGCAAAAACGGAAGCTTCCATACTCTAAGTTGGAGGTGACAGATGATGAAACGATCGATAAGTTGGCTTCTACCGCTGACGCCGCTAACGATTGCAACAGTAATAATCGCAGCGATCCTGACCATGAGTCCAGTGGGGGGGAGCAGTTAGAACCCCTGGCTGCGAGTGTTGCGACCACGGGAATGCTTGTGGGCAATCCTGCCACAGCAGTTATCCTAAACCAGGAGATTGTTTCCAATGCGTCATCGACTGCTGTAACAGATCCTGGTGCTGTATCCCCGAATACGGCGGAAACAATATCTCATCCGCACTTGTGTTGTTAATGGACAAAAGCAGTGTATCGGGCAACAGTAGTAAGGCACCCCGGCAACTCTCTTGGGCAAACCTTGCCCAAGAGAGTTCTAGCTATAGGAGGTGAACAGCGATGCAGTGGAGAAATGTGACAAGATGGATAGGATTTACACTATTGGTGACGATGGTGATTGTTTCTTGCCGCCAGCAAAAGCCCGCGCCACCTAAAGGACTCTCCTCAGATGAGACACGTGTTATGACCCTTTTAGAGAAGTCCTCAGAGACCGGTCAACTCACTGACAGCGAGTTCGAAGAAGTGGTTCAACTGACACAACACCCCGATGTTCTTGTCAGTGCTAAAGCATATGTCGTATTGTGGTATGTCAAGGATCCAAAGCGAAAGGAACGCGCTGCGGAACTATTTCGAAAAGCCATTAATCACCCTGATGCATTTGTACGTACTGCAGTATGTAGAGGTATTGGGTATGTTGGCTCGGCAAAAGATGTGCCTTTGCTTATTTCGCGTTTGCGGGATTCAGACCCTGATGTGAGGAGGGCATCGCTCCGATCACTTCAGCAGCTTGGTGGCCCTGCTCACAGAGAGCATGTGCGATCTATGCTTCAAGATCCTGATCCCGACATCCGCCAGCTTGCTCAAAAGATACTGCAGGAGTGGGACACAAAGTCTCTAAGGAGGTGAAAAATCTATGTTCGCCGATGGCAAGAGGCACGATTTTTACTGTAAAGCTTTTACATTAATAGAGGTTCTTGTCGTGATAGCGATTATCGCTGTCATTCTGGCAATTGTCTTTCCCGTGTTTGCTGGTGTGCGTGAAAAAGGGCGCACCGCGGCTTGTATAAGCCACATGAAGCAACTGGGGGATGCTTTCCGTATGTATGTACAGGATTACGATGGCTATTTCCCTCGCGCCATTAATATTTTAGCAGAAGGACGAGGCATGTGGGTAGCCCTTTCACCTCCTTGTACAGTTGCCTACGTTCCTGGGCGCTGCCATTATTTACCAGAACAAGGATCCCTTTACCCCTATGTAAAGGATCCGGCAGTTTATGTGTGCCCTTCTGATCCCTATGCTGCCGAGACGCGCCTTAGCTATGCCATGAATGTTGACTTGGGTGCAGATCGCATTGATGTTCACGAATCGATGATAACTAAACCAGCACAAACGGTGCTCCTTGTTGAAAATCCTTATAGTCGCACATTTCATTCCCCTGCCTTCAGTGCCACTTTTCTGGGTGCTTCTCCAGACGCCGCTATTCCTTGCCACTACGAGGAAGAGAGATGCGTCGAGGTAGGTGGTTTGGTGCTCTGCTTTACCCCTGTAGCTTGCTATCACAATGACGCAAGTAATGTATTATTGGTGGACGGTCATGTAAAGACTTTTCCACGCGGCATGCTAAAAGCTGGATTTTTTAGAATACGGCAATAAGAGACTGTTTAAGAATCATTCCTCGCAAGATACCGCATCCACCGCCGTATCCCTGCCAGCCAAATCCAAGCCGCCTCCACCGCACACAACACATCCCAACACCGAGACAAACGACGACAGCAACAACAACCACGCAAAACTCCGCTCCACCAACCAACGACGCGGCAACACCACAAAACCACCTCCCACTTCCCCAACAACCATTCCAATAAACCCTCCCGATCATACGCCCTATCCGCTATCACCACCCGCACCGAACGATACCGACCCAACACCCCGTCCAAAACCCCATATGCCCCACGCGCATCCGACACATCGGTACCCGTCACCATCACCCCGAACAGGTTCCCCTGTGAGTCCACCACTATGTGCCGTTTGCGCCCTTTGATTTTCTTGCCACCGTCGTACCCACGCACCCCCCTTTTTGGGTGGTCGGCACACTCGGACTGTCCACCGCCACCGTCTTGGGCTGCCCGCGTCGCTCCCGCCGACGCGAACTTGCCACCAGCGCGTGTTGCACTTGTTCAAACACCCCCAACGCTTGCCAGCGACGAAAATGGTAATAGACCACCTGCCACGGGGGCAGGTCGCGGGGGAGGTCGCGCCAACGGATGCCGTTGACGAGTACATAGAGCATCGCACGATACAGGTCGTAGAGGCTGTATCGTCGGGGTGCGCCGATGGGTTTGTGTTTGTAGAGGGCGCGTTTGAGGGCGGGTTCGATGATCGCCCACTGTTGGGGCGTTGGGTCAGACTGGTAGGTAGGTTGGACGCTCATATTGCGACTATACCCTATCTACCTTCCTAAACAGCCTCTTACTGGGTCGTGTGAACGGGGCGACTTGGGAGTTGGGTTATGATTCGGAGGGCAATCTGGTGAGTTTGAAGCGTCAGGGTGCGACTGTCGGCTGGATTTACACTTATGATGGGTTAGGGCGTCGTGTAAAGGCGCAGCTGGGTACGAATGTGCAAGAGTTCTTGTACGGCGCAGGAGATAGCGTGCTTGCCGAGCGTGCGAACGGCGGCGCGTGGGTAGTGCAGAGTTTCGGTGCGGGGCTGTACCAGCGCGGGAACGACTACCTGCACTGGAGTTTGCGTGGCGACTTGGCAGGAATCGGCGCTTCGTCGGCGAATGCGCCGATGACCGACGCTTTCGGCGACTTGGTGAACGGGATGCGACAGGTGTACGACTGGAACGGGTCTTGGGGTTATCGGAACGAGCTGACCGAGACGGGCGGTTTGGTGAAGGTCGGCGTGCGCTGGTATGACCCCTACACAGGCAGGTTCCTGCAACAAGACCCGTGGCTGGGTTCTGTGTATGCCCCCCTCACGCTGAATGCATATGGGTACTGTGTGAATGACCCCGTGAATAAGATGGATCCGAGTGGGATGCAATCTAATCCATACGTAGAAGCTTACCGTAAATCTGAGTTTGAGGTGTGGGAGCATATAGGAGGTATACTCGTTTCTATAGGTGGTGTTCTGGGCGTCTTGATTAATCCCAATCCTGTGACATACATTATTGGGACAGCAGGGATATTGATGCTCCCAAGCCGTTGTCTAAAGCTCATGGAAGCAGGTGATAGAAACTCGGAGTTGCGAGTCAAGTACTATAGTTGGAAGTTTTCTCAGTATCCGAGATAGTATGATGGAGCAATCGCAAGAGAAGATAACCTTCGTGAATAGTGGCGCAACCGAGGAGGCGTGGACTACTGGTGGGAACGATGAATGACCTTGGGGGAATCATACTATTAGCTCTGGGAGCCTCTATGGTGCCTTTCCGTAGTGCGATCTCGTATACCAAGTTGGAAAAGTTATTTTTTGCTGCGGGGTCATTCGCGTGGATACTCCTTATCCTGAGGGGTTTACTACCGCCTTCTGAGGGAGTTTTGTTTGCCTTCATCGGATTGTTAGTTTTGGGAGTCATCGGTTTACTGGTAGGATTGCCTGGGTATAAAGCAGTTCGGTCAGTTCGGCTGCCTCGTTGGTTCTCAACCTGGACAAACATTCAGGGGTTTGTCTTGGGGATAGTTCTCATCTGTGCCGCCGTGTTCAAAGATGTGGAGCTACCGAGCAGCACGATTGCGCGTTGGCTGCTCTTTGGAACGAGCCTTGCCTACTTGAGTGCGAGCCTATCGGTTCAGCAGGGTATCATAAGGACTGAGTGGAACGATGAAAACACTGCATGAGCTGATTGAGGAACTTTCGCCTGAGCTACAGCGCGAGGTGCGCGACTTTGTGGAGTTCTTACTGGCAAAGCGCGTTTCACACCCGTTGGCGCGTCCAACCCTCAAGTGGTGGGGAGGGGCGCAATCACTGCGCGAACGCTATACCTCTGTGGAACTACAACACTGGGCGAATGAGTGGCGCCTTGCGGAAATGCAACCCAGCCATGAAATATCTCCTGGACAGTAATATTTTGCTGGAGGGACTTCTTTTACAAGCACGCGCCGATGAAGTGCGTGCGTTGCTTCTGCAAGCGCCGTCTAACACTCTCTGTCTGTCCGACTTTTCGCTCCACTCGATTGGGCTGATACTCACTCGCGCAAATCTGCACCATGTATTTTTGGAGTTTGTCGAGGATATGCTTTTGAGCGGGTATCTGCATCTGGTTTCCGTACCGCCCAGAGTGATGTTGGATCTCGTCAAGTATCAGATCCAGTTCAACTTAGATTTTGACGATGCCTATCAGTACACTGTGGCGGTTTTAAATCAGTTAGATATTGTGAGTTTCGATGCCGACTTTGATCGGACGGATAAAGGTCGCAAGACTCCTGAAGCAGTGCTTGATGAACTGAGCGAGGTTCCTTAACTCCGTCTTTCTCTGAAACTCTGAAAAATGGTGAACGGGATGCGACAAGTCTATGACTGGAACGGGGCGTGGCTGTATCGGAACGAGCTGACCGAGACGGGCGGCTTGGTGAAGGTCGGCGTGCGCTGGTACGACCCTGCGGTGGGCAGGTTCTTGCAACCAGACCCGTGGCTGGGTTCTGTGTGTGCCCCGCTCACGCTGAATGGGTATGGGTATTGTGTGAATGATCCAATCAATTACATAGATCCATCTGGTACACTTTATGGTGGAATACCATTTGAGGAATGGTGGCTGTGGGAAAATCCCACTTTCCCTGACATGCCGCCAGAGCTGCGAAACCCGCCCTTCCGTAATTTCCCGAAATATCCTCCTGGATCAGCTGGACGAGTCATCGGAGCAGGTGCCCGTGGTGCTGGAGTAGTAGGATTATGCATTATAGTAGCGGTAGGTGGATGGACGATAGGTGACCACATAGCGGATAACTGGATACCGCCTTCTTGGTATCGGCGTGCTGGTGAATTTGTATACAATCTATGGCCAGCACCTTGGCACATAGGTCTATAGGGGGAAATGAGCATGTTAATTTTACAAAACTTACTTAAATTGATACACAAATTCCGTGACATGGTTGTTGGGAAAGGGATGTGGAGCTCTTTCTCGGAACAGCTTCGTCGTGCATTTTGGGAGGCAGCTCAAACTGCGCGGCGCGATGCCCATCCTGAGGTGCTGCCTGAGCATCTTGCCCTGAGTATTCTTCGTGTTCGTCCGTCGGCAGCGAAGATCATTTTGGAGCGTTTGAGGGTGCCGATCGCAGAAGTCGAGAAGGAATTAGAGATTTATTTGAGACATTTACCCCGGCGTAGTTTTTCTGGAGCACCGAAATTGTCTGTTCCGGTGAAGCAAATGATAGACGAGTCTTGGAAGATTGCCCGCAGGCATCGGTGTGACTGGATAGGCACGCATCATCTCTTGCTGTCTTTGGGTCATATAAATTGTTATGTATCAAATGTTCTGCGGGAGTATGGTCTTTCATTCGCAGATTACGAACGAGAGATGCAGCGTGGAGATGTCGTTGATGGGGGAGCATAACAAATGTGTTGCAGAAAGCATGGAAACCGTCTATTTTTGGATCTTGGTGATAGTGTCTCTGGTTGCAGTGGTAGTACTTACGATAGGTTGGCGTATTTACGATTTGTTGCGAGCATCGAGAAGAGTAGCTGCAGAACTATCCGTGCAGCCCACTAATTGGCTTATCCTAAGCCAATTAGTGGGTGCGAAGGCTCTCTATCGAATAGAGGAACAACTCGGCGTTTACCGAATGAGGAGATTGCTTGGGAGTTGGTTGATGTGGGTATAACCCTGAAAATACTGTGTCGAGAAGGCGGACGCTTCGAGTTCGTTGCTTGCAAAGAGGATTTTGAATTTCTACTGAGTTCCAGAGTAGATAGGGCTCCACTCATGAGGATGGTAGTTAGAGACTGTTTAGGAACCATTGCTTGCAAGATACCGCATCAACCGCCGTATCCCTGACAGCCAGATCCAAGACTCCTCCACCTCACACAACACTTCCCAACACCGAGACAAACGACGACAGCAACAACAACCACGCAAAACTCCGCTCCACCAACCAACGACGCGGCACACAACCACAAAACCCACCTCCCACTTGCCCCAATAACCATTCCAATCAAACCCTCCCGATCATACGCCCTATCCGCTATCACCACCCGCACCGAACGATACCGACCCAACACCCCGTCCAAAACCCCATATGCCCCACGCGCATCCGACACATCGGCGCCCGTCACCATCACCCCGAACAGGTTCTCCTGCGAGTCCACCACTATATGCCGTTTGCGCCCTTTGATTTTCTTGCCACCGTCGTACCCGCGCACCCCCCTTTTTGGGTGGTCGGCACACTCTGACTGTCCACCGCCACCGTCTTGGGCTGCCCGCGTCGCTCCCGCCGACGCGACCTTGCCACCAGCGCGTGTTGTACTTGTTCAAACACCCCCAACGCTTGCCAACGACGAAAGTGGTAATAGACGGTTTGCCACGGGGGCAGGTCGCTGGGGAGGTCGCGCCAACGGATGCCGTTGACGAGTACATAGAGCATCGCACGATACAGGTCGTAGAGGCTGTATCGTCGGGGTGCGCCGATGGGTCTTGCGTTTGTAGAGGGCGCGTTTGAGGGCGGGTTCGATGATGACCCCCTGTTGGGGCGTTGGGTCAGACTGGTAGGTAGGTTGGACGCTCATATTGCGACTATACCCTATCTACCTTCCTAAACAGCCTCTTAGGAGGCTCGCTATAGGGTGTAATTTTATGAATTGCGCTATCGATATCGTCCTGACTAATAGCACGCGCTTTTATTTTATATACTGCATATATTTTTAAGTGACTTGTGATTCCAATTTCCAGATCTCCAAGCGATTGAGAGGGCTTATCAGCAGCCGTGTGAGGCAACAATCGTGTATATTGTTTACCGATGAGATCTTTCACCGTATCGTACACAGCGGCAATAATCAACACTGGCAGACGACTCGAACGCGGCATTTGTAGGTGCGCCGAGATGATTTCAATAATCTGTTGTGCAGTAAGTTCCCTATCGGAAATCGTAATTCGCTGAAGTCGTTTTTGAATAGCTTGTTCCTGTTGTTTGCGCAAAGAAACGAGTAATCGCAAAACTTCCGTAGCGTTCGTCATCAATCAGAGGTTCAGATCGAGCGATAGCACTTTTGTAGCACCGTTCGAGGATTGCTCCCGGCTCTTCCGATTCTGTGTGATGACTTCTTGGGGATCGTAATTCGTCCATAACAACTCCTGACGGAGTTGCTTAACCGAGTGGCAGATGCGCGGAGGCGCTTCAGTGCAATACCAGTCATGATAGAGTTCGTCCATTAGCTTACATCGATAGCCCGAAATTGCGACCTTGCCCTTCACAGAATGGAGTAATTCGGCTAATTGTCTGTGGGCGTCATCAGTCATCTCGTAGGCATAAGCGCGAACATCACCGCGTGTCTGGTGAACATAGGGAGGGTCGCAGTAAAACAGGGTTTGTTCGCTGTCATACTTTCGAATGACCTCCAGCGCGTCTAAGTGTTCTATCTGTACCCTGAGAAGGCGATCGGCGATGTGGAATAGGGCTTCAATTCCACCAAACCAGCGCGAGATGCCCCTGCGACGCCAGCATGGCTGGTTGCCACGCAGTAAGCCCATCGCCCTGGGGTAGCGCTCTGTGCAAGCCCCGTGCGAGTTTGACGTGCACGCACATAAAACCTCCGAGCACGCTCGATAGGATCATCAGGTGTGGCGTCGCGGCATGCAATCTCCAGCTCCTCCCGTGCAAAAGGGGTCAGCGCAATTCGGCGAATCAGTTCATCAGGAGCATCACGAAGGACTCGAAAGAAGTTGACAACCTCCCCATCGATATCGTTGTAAGTCTCTACAGGTGATGGATCGCGGTTCAACAACACTGCTGCTGAACCGCCAAACGGCTCGCAGTAGTGGTGCGTAGTTGGCAATAGCGGCAGCAGCCATTCCAAATGACTAAACTTGCCGCCGTACCAACCGAATGCAATCCGCTTCTTGGGCGATCTGCCCAAACGATGCCCCATATATTATCGGCAACGATTATACCCCTTTGGCACAAAAGTTGCTTATCGTTCCAGTATGCTTCATAAGGAGACTTGGGGATTGATCCTGCTTGTCATCGCCGACTCCCTCAGCACCTACTGGTTCGTCACGCAGGGTTATGCGACCGAGTTCAACCCGATAATGAATTGGTTCATTCAAATCAGTTGGAGCGCATTTTTCGCCGTGAAGTTTGCGACTTTGGGCATGGCGATTGGTCTTGCCGAGTGGTATCGTCGTCGCAACCCCTTGTTTGTGCGCTGCTGGCTGCGGTTCGGTGCGATTGCCTACGGGACGCTATGGATTGGGGGTGCAGTTTTAACCAGCTTCTTTGGGGGATAGGTGCCCCTATTATTAAACATCGGGCGTATACTCCAGTTCCACATCGCCGATGCGTACCGTATCGCCCTCCTGTGCGCCCAGTTCTTGCAGGCGTCGGAAGATCCCCAGCCCTTTGAGCCGTTTCTGCATGCGCAAAACCGCTTCATGGTTGCCGAAGTCGGTGCGCTGAACAATCTCTAACGGCAGAGTGCCTTCTACGATAAACACATCGCCCTCTTTGTAAACGCGCGTCGGTTGATGCTGCGGTTTGACCACTTCAGGGGCAGGCTCCAGAAACGGTTCTGGAGGCGGAAGTTCCGCGACACGCTGCGCCAGACGCGCCAAGAGTGGCTCCAGCCCCTCACCCGTGTAGGCAGAGATTAGGAACACTTCGTATCCTTGCGCTTCCAAAGCCGATCGCACCGCCTCGACGCTGGAACGCTCGTTCGGAGGGAGGGTGTCGATCTTGTTCAGTGCGACCAGTGCGGGCTTCTGTGCCAACGCAGGCTTATAAAGTTCCAATTCACGGCGCAGTAGCACGAACGCTTTGAGCGGCGGCTCTGTCGCAAACGGCGAGACATCGAGTAGATAGAGCAGGAGCCGCGCCCGCTCCACATGGCGCAGAAACTGATGACCCAGCCCCACGCCAGCATGCGCACCCTCGATAAGCCCCGGAATATCGGCGACCACAAAACTCTGCTCCTGATATTTCACGACGCCGAGATGGGGGACAAGCGTCGTGAAGGGATAATCGGCGATTTTCGGCTTGGCGGCGGAGATTCGGCTAATTAGGGTACTTTTGCCTGCATTGGGCATCCCGACGATTCCCACATCCGCGATTAGCTTGAGCTCCAGTCGGAGAGTGCGTTTTTCGCCGGGCAAGCCTTTTTCGGCGAATCGCGGCGCCTGGCGAGTGGGCGTCGTGAAATGTGCGTTGCCCCGTCCCCCCTTGCCACCCCGCGCAGCGACGAATTTCTGACCCGGACGCGCCATATCCGCCAGCAGTTCGCCTGTGTCAGCATCGTAGACCAGCGTACCGAGGGGCACCCGCAGTGTGATGGACTTCCCGTTGCGCCCTTTGCGGTTGCTGCCGCTGCCGTGTCCCCCGCGCTCTGCCTTGTATCGACGCTGATAGTGAAAATCGAGCAGCGTGCTGAGTTTCGGATCGGCGATGAAAATCACGCTACCGCCATCGCCCCCGTCGCCGCCGTCAGGTCCGCCGCGCGGGACATATTTCTCACGACGAAACGAGACGCAGCCGTCCCCGCCCCGCCCCGCCTCGACCTCGACCACCGCTTCGTCGATGAACACGGGGGATTATACCAAATTGCGCACGCCTCGCTCTCGTGGAACAGTAGAAACCTGTCCATGCACAGAACCTCCTGCCCCGAATCGCAGTCAAAATCACCACCTGATGAAGCAGCGAGACTGTGAAATTTTCACGGGGATATGGAATACCACCCTTGCGGGCGGCGAAATCTCACGGAACGAGGTGAAACAACGATGAGCCAAGGGAAATGGCAAGATCGCAAACCGCGGCTGACGAAGCGCGAGATTGAGGTGCTGAGCCTGATCGCGCAGGGACGCTCCTCTCAAGAGGTGGCTGACGCGCTCTTTGTGAGCAAGCGCACGGTGGACTTCCACTTAGCAAACATCTACGAGAAGCTCAATGTGAACAACCGTGTGAAAGCATTCCGGCGCGCGGCGCAGATGGGGCTGATCCCTGTTGAAGCCTTCTTCGGCGAGGTTGCCGACTGAGACGGGGGCTACCAATCACGACATGGCGGGGGCGTCGCCTCCGCCATGCTACTCCACAGGACTGAAGTTCTCATAGAGCGCACTGTTCACCGCCGTTAGGATCAACCCCACAAACAGATTCGCGGCGAACGCAAATCCCGCCGCCAAGAGCAGATTCCATTGCAACGCAATGCCCAATATCCAAATTCCCAGTCCGGGTGCGCCGCTGAAAAACAGTGCAGGAACCATCAGAACCCCAGTCAACAATCGCTGGGTGTAATCCGTCGGGTCGGGGTTCACCAGAGCAATCCAGAGCATCGCCATCTGCAGCACGACACACCAAGAAATCGCCACAAGGCTCGCGCTCAGCCAGAATCGCCAGTCCTGCGGAAACAATCCGCTGGCGAGCAATACCGTGAGCAGTTGCGCCAACGCGAAGAAGATCACGGTCGGCAGCGATTCAACGGCTACCACCGCGCGCGGCGAGAACGGCAACGGCTTCTGCCACTCCACACGACGCAACATATCGGTCATGCTGTAGTAGGCCCCGATAGCGACGAAGAACACCACCGTCGCCTGGGCAACGCTATACAGAACCCTCAGGACAACGCGCAGGTCGCGTTCGGGGTTCGCACTCACTTTGACCAGTCCCATAAGCACAATCGGGGCTACGCCGATGATCGCAAGCGTCAGCAGGTTCCCCCAACCGCTGGCGCGCCATGTGATGAGCATGTCCCGCCAGAGCAGCGCCCACACGCCGCGCGGCGTCCACCGCTCCAGCCAGCGTAGGGTGCGGAGCGGTTTGCGGGATGCTGATTCCGCCTTACGCTCGATATAGGCGCGGAATGGGTCGCGTTGCCTTGCGCGCGCTTGGGTGCCTCGACGCGCCAGCAGCGCACCCACCTCGTAGAGCCTGTCTTGATAGCGAATCAGAGCAAGGTTCCCCAACAGCACGCCTGTCAGCCAGAACACGAACCCAAACCCCAGCGCGGGCGTAAAACCATTGTAAAGAACCAGCGCTGCATCCGCCAGCGCACGCACGGGCAACAGCAAGAGATACGCGGGCAGCCAATCCACCGCCTGACCGACAAGCGTACCGAACCCTTGATCGGCAATTTGGGTACGCATCACCCACATGCGTCCCCCAACGGTCGCCACACATGCCACCGCCCAAAGAATTAACCCCCATGCCCACTGCTGTCGGCGACTGCGCCCCGAAATCTCCATCGCCTCCAGCGCGATGCTTCCCAAGAGCGCGGTCGTGAACACCATCAGGTACAACATCGGGTAAATCAGCAGCGCCCATGCGCCGACCGCGGGCTGCTGCGCCATCGCCATCATGCGTAGGTTCGCCCCGCTAAACATCAGCAGATAGATGACCAACAGCAGCATAAAAAAGAGCGCCCCCAGCAGCCCCCGTATCAGAATCAGCCCCCGAAACAGCGTGAGAGGCTTGAGCGGTGTCGTGAACAGGTAATGCACATCGCTTTCCTGCACCAGGATCTGCGCGGGGCGAAAGACGGAAGGAATCACGGTGAACACGACATAAAACCAGTGGATAATCAGTATCACGCCCAGCAAGCGCGCCATGAGCGCCTCGGGCGGGAGTTCAGGGGTCGGCGCTTTGCCGCGCGCTGGCTCTATCATCGCGCCCAGGATCGCCCCACCCCATCCACACAACACGAAGCTAATCACCAGCAAGGTAAGGACCGCGCGTACGGGATTGCCAAACGCGCGGCGCAGACTGTTCACGAACACACGTAGGGTTTGGAAGAGCAGCACCCTCAGGACAAGGCGCGTCATCGGCTCTCTATCACCTCGACGGTGATGTGATCATTCGTGTAGATACAGAGACGGGCAGCGATGCGGAGCGCCTCTTCGGCGATTTCGCGGGCGGATAAGTTCGTGTGTTTCAGCAACGCTTGCGCGGCGGCGTGCGCGTACGCACCACCCGAGCCGATGCCCACCACCCCTTCGTCAGGCTCCAACACATTTCCATCCCCAGCGACCACCAGCATCGTGTCGGTGTCGGCGACCACCATCAGCGCGTTTAGGTGGCGCAGCACGCGATCGGTGCGCCAGTCTTTCGCAAACTCCACCGCCGCACGGCGCAGGTTGCCCCCGGATGCCTCCAGCTTCGCCTCGAATCGGTCCATCAGCGCCTGCGCGTCTGCGGCGGAGCCTGCAATCCCCGCCAGCACGCGGTTTTGATAGAGCCAGCGCACTTTCCGCGCGGTATGTTTCATCACGACCTCGCCGAAGGTCACCTGCCCATCGGCGGCGAAAGCGGTCTGTCCATCCCGTCGAACGGCTAAAACAGTGGTCGCGTGCATGGATGTCGTCATTCTTCCTCCTCCAGGCTCAGGCTGGGCAGAGCGCGGTTGACGGTCTGACGGAGCCGATCCAGCGTCAAATGCGTATAAATCTGCGTCGTGGTGAGTCGGCTATGTCCGAGCAATTCCTGCACCGTGCGCAAGTCCGCGCCCCCGTCCAGCATATGCGTCGCGAATGAATGGCGCAGGGTGTGCGGGCTGATGTCCACGCCGATTTGCTTGCCGTAGCGTTTCACGATTCGGTGCAAACTGCGCACAGTCAGTCGGTCGCCATACGCGTTCAGGAACAGGGCGCGTGTGGGCTTATCGGGGTTCAAGATCTGTGGGCGAGCGCGTTGCAAGTATTCCACCAGCGCTTCATGCGCCGCCTGCCCGAACAAGACAATACGCGCCTTGCCCCCCTTACCACGTACACGCGCCGCCGACTGCTCCAAATCGAGCGCGGTGGTGTCCAAGCTCGCCAACTCACTCACACGCAGTCCCGTCGCATACAGCATCTCCAAAATCGCGCGGTCACGCAAACGCAGAGGGTCATACTCGGGCTCGGGCTGTTGCACCAACTGCTCCGCTTGCGAAGCCGTGAGAAATCGCGGCAGGGGACGTTTCTGGATTGGCAAGGCAATCTCTGCGCTGGGGTCATGCGACAACCACTCCATCGCCCGACAGAACTTAAAAAACGCACGCAGACAGGCGAGTTTCCGCTCACGGGTACGGCGACTTGCGGCGCGATGCGAGTCCATCCAACTGCGCACCAGCCGCTCGTTTAGATGCTCTACCTGCTCGATTCCTGCGCCCAGAGCGTATTCTACAAACTGCGCAAGGTCGGTCCCATACGCTTTGAGCGTATGGGACGAGCGCGTCGCGCTCAGATGCGTCAGAAACCGCTCCACTGCCTCATCCAAGTGCATCAGGGGAATTGTACCTGACCGTGAGTGGATTGCGCAGGCAGCTTAGGAGGTTTTTCGGTGAGAGCCTGTTGAGGTGGGGGAAGGTGGATGGTGTCGTTCTGAGTGTAAGCTGGTTTATGGCTGCTCGATGGCACACCGTACTATTGAAGGTTACGACGAGGCGAAAACGCTCTCCTACAACATCCCTATTAATGGTATAATTGATTCGTTCTGCGAAATGTCTTTATCCGATACTCGATGGTATTTTCAGCTATTCGGAGGGTTCGAGGCGCGTCTGGGCACGCTTCGGGTTAATCGTTTCCGCACAGCGAAGACGACTTCGCTGCTGGGCTACTTGATCACTCACCCGCCCCATCGATTTGCGCGGGAGGTGCTTGCTGATCTGTTCTGGGGCGACATGGAACCCGAGCGCGCCCGCAATAACCTCAGTGTTGCGCTTCACTCCCTGCGCTACGTGCTGGACATTCCTGGTACCCCTTCAGTCATCGAGGCGGATTCACGGTGGGTTGGTCTCAGAGCAGGCTCTTATCTGGCGGATGTGCAAGAATTCGAACAAGCAATCCAGCTTGCCCTCGCTACTTCGGATCCCGCGCAGCAGTACGAGCGCCTCGCTTTTGCAGTACGCCTGTATCAAGGTGATTTTTTGCCGGGTCTCTACGACTCTTGGGTCGTGGACAAAGCGGCTGAACTGCAAGCGGAATGCCTGAACGCGCTGAAACAATTAGCTCGGTTTGATGCAGCGCGTGGGAACACTGAAGCGGAACGGGCATGGCTCACGCATGCGGTGAGCCTCAACCCGTTAGACTGTGATTTGTCGGCGCGTTTGATCGAACTGCACTTGCAGGCGCGTCAATATGAAACGGCAGCGCGTTTGAGTATCGCGTGGATGGAGCAGTATCAGCGACTCACGGGCGAACCACCACCCCCGCGCATCGTTGCCCTCTCCGAAGAGGCGCAACGCGGACGCATAAACCACCCCCACGGTGCTGTCTCTCTCTCAGAAACGCGCCCCGACAAGCCCGCGCTTCTGCCCCAAAACTCGGAAAAACCCTCCGAAGTCTTCACAACGCCTCCTGCGCTCCCTGCGCTGCCACGCACCCGATTCATCGGGCGCGAAGAGGAAACCGTACAGTTAATGCAACTGCTGACCGATTCCACGGTTCCCTGCGTTGTGATTACGGGGCTGGGCGGTATGGGCAAAACGCGGCTCGCGTTGGAAGTGGCGCACTGCATCGCCGCCTCCCAGCAAATGTGCGTCCACTGGATTTGTCTGTCCGCAATTACGCGCCCAGAGCAAATTGTCCCTATGATTGTGCAGACGCTGGGACTGGCAGCAACAAACCATTTAACTGAATCTCTACGCCGCTACAGTGCCCAGTATCGCCCGCTTCTGTTTCTGGACAACTTCGAGCATTTACTCCCCGACGGTGCGCTGATTGTGTCCGAACTATTGCGCACCGTTCCCGAGATGCGTCTTTGCATTACCTCACGCCTACCGTTGCGTATTGAGAGTGAAACCCTCTTTCCACTCACACCGTTGCCCTGTCCCGACGACATGGATTGCCCTGCCCTGACTCTGTTTGTGGACAGGGTGCGTCAGGTCTGCTATGATTTTCGCCTGACGGAACAGAATCGCCGTCTGATCTTAGAACTCTGTCGTTATTTGGACAACATTCCACTTGCGTTGGAGCTGGCGGCGGCGCGGCTGAACACGCTCTCGCTGAAGCAGCTGCTGGAGCGCGTTCACAGTCGCCTCCAGTGGCTAAAGACACGACGAGGCGACATCAAGGTACGCCACCGCGCGATGTTGAGCGTGTTGGAAGCCACGCTGGCTACTGTGCCCCCCGATACCCGAAGAGCATTTGCGCAGTTGGGTCTTTTGCCCGATGTTTGGGACATCGAACTCGCGCAGGCAACGGTCGGCATGCCCCCAGAACGCTTCATGGAGGTTCTGGAGACCCTGCGGGAGGCAAGCCTTATCGAGCGCGTTAGCGATGAGCCAGCGCGTTATCGCATGCTGGAAATCGTGCGGGAATACGCCCAGAGCTTGCTCAGCGATGCCCGTCGCCGTGCCACCGAGAAGCGCCTGAGCGCTTGGATGTTGCGTACCGCTCTACGCCGTGCGGAGGAGGCGTATACGCCACGCCTGACCGAATGGCTCAGTTTCTGGGACTCTTACCGTACACCGCTCCTGCACACGCTGGACCTACTGGAGCGCACGGGGCAATACCACGAAGCTATCCGCCTTTTGCGTGCCGTCGAGCGCTACCTCTATCTGCGCCCCCTACACGACAATCTCCTAAACCGCCTCCAACACTGGCTCGATAAGGGCAAGCTGTCGTCGCGCGATACAGCGGATTTGCGCCTGCTTCTGGCGCGCCTGCTGTTCCAGGAGAGAGAGGGGCGTCAGGTTATGTCCACCGTGAGGGAGTTGACCCAAGCGGAACAGCACGACAAACGGCGCGGCTGGGCGCTCTACTGGATTGTACAAGCGGCGTTAATCATGTGCGATAAGCCCACAGCTCTGCGCTACTGGAAACGACTCCGTCGCTTCTACCCGTGCCCAGAACAGCCAGAACTACACTATGCAATCCATTACTTGTGGAGTTATCTGGAGCCGATAGAGAATATAATAGCATGGCGTGAGGAGGGCGTGCGCTTCGCACAGCAGTCGGGAGACCCTGTCTTACTGGGCAACGCACTCGACGCGCTCATCGAACAGCTCATCCTGCATGGGGACTATACCCGTGCGCTTAGTTATCTGGACGAGATGCAACAACTCTTTGCCCAACTCAACACGCCCCTGCACTTGAACGGAGCCATGCATTACCGCGCCTATTGCCTCTTGCAACAAGGCGAGTTAGCCCAAGCGCAGCAAATCCTGAACGACTGCGCTGAGCGAGAAAGCAGACTGGGACTGCCTAAACACATTACCGACTGGTTGCAGGCGTTATTGTGGCGGTGGGAGGGGCGTTGCGTGCAGGCGCAACAGCTTGCGCTCTCCCGAACGGCTGAATTTGAACTCCACCAGCGTTGGCATTTGGGCGCGATGATGTGGGAGATTGCAGCCCTGTGCGCCGCCGAAATGGGCAACCTGGATGTAGCTTTGCGTTACGCTGCGGAAGCCGTGCGCCTGCGTGAACACGAAGACGACCTCCCCCGAAAGCACTTCACGCGGACTCACTACGCCTACTTGCGCGCTCGCGCAGGCGACCCAAACGCCCTGCAGGAACTGCAAGAGTGTCTTCAGTTTTGGCGAACACTCCACTGGCGCCCATGGCAGGCGACGACCCTGCTCTACCTTGCCGAAACCTATGCGCAACACGGCGAAATTCCTCGCGCCCACGCGGCGGTAGAAGAGGCGATTCAACTCAACCAGTCCATGGGACGCGCTTTCGCACTCCAAAAATGTCAAATTCTGAAAAATTCGCTCCCGATCTGAGCATGTAAGAGTCTCGTAAGACCTCATCTGTATAATGATTGTGTACGCTCCTGACGGGCGTGCAAAGGAGGTTAACGATGCGCAATCGGTTACAGACTTTCGGGCTTAGCGTGATTTTTGCGCTTTCGGCGATGAGCGGCGCCTTGGCGCAAGGCGTCTCGCAAGCGTTTACCTATCAGGGGTTCCTGCGTCAAGGAGGCGTGCCCCTGACCAACCCGTCCCAATCGATGACCTTTCGGATTTACGACGCGCTAACCGGCGGAACGCTGTTGTGGAACTCCGGCGCGGTGACCGTCAATGTCAACAACGGGCTGTTTACTGTGCAGCTGAACGCGCCTGCCAGTGTGTGGAGCGGCGCGGAGCGGTATTTGGAGATCCAGGTCGGCGGCACGACGCTCTCGCCGCGTGTGCGTCTCACCCCAACCCCCTATGCGAACACCGCCACGCAGATAAATATGTTCCAAAGCGGCGTCAGCAACCCCAACCGAATGGTGATTACCCACTCGCCTGATTACACCGACTGGGGCTTGCAGTACCGCGACAGCGACGATACCTTCCACTTTTTGGGGGGCGGCGCCTCGCAGGTGAGTATCAGCCTCGGCAGCGGACTGCTGACCGCCAAAGCGTTTCGGCTGCCTACGGGTGCAACAGCAGGGCATGTTCTCACCAGCGACGCCAGTGGCAACGCCAGCTGGCAAGCGTTACCTGCAGGTGCAAGCATTTGGGCAGTGAGCGGTGCGAACATCTATAACACGAACACGGGGAAGGTCGGTATCGGCTCACCAACCGTAATGACCGCACAACTGAATGTCGTCGCCGATACCACTACCGGCAACGCTACTCTGCGCCTGCACGAAACGGCTGCTGACTTCGCCCGACTGGAGTTCACCAACACGAACACCGCCCGTAAGTGGCACATTGCGGGGTTAATCGGCTCCACCCAGGCAGACGACCGTCTCAACTTCTGGAACAGCGCGGCGGGCGATATTATGAGCATTCGCGGCGACGGCACGGTGGCGGTGAAGGTGCTGGAAATCACGGGCGCGGACCTCGCCGAGAAGTTCCCCACCACCGACACTGTGGAACCTGGCATGGTCGTGGAGATTGACCCCGATCACCCCGGACACCTGCGCAAGGCGCGGGGCGCCTATAACAAGCGCGTGGCGGGCGTGGTCGCCGGCGCGAATGGGCTGTCCAAAGGCATTATCTTGGGCAACCTCGAAGGCAGCGAGAGCCATACTCCCATCGCCATGAGCGGGCGCGTGTGGGTCTATGCCGATGCGACCGAGTGCGCGATTGAACCGGGCGATTTACTGACCACTGCGGACCGACCGGGTTATGCCATGGTGGCACGCGACAAGGCGCGTGCGCACGGCGCCATCCTCGGCAAAGCAATGACCCGTCTGGAAAAGGGCAAAACGGGCATGGTGCTGGTGCTGGTAAACCTGCAATAAGGAGGTGCAAGAATGAAACGCTGCTGGCTTATAGGATGCTGTGTCTTGCTGATGGGTTTTGGAATGGCTCAAGAGGGCGACGCGCCGTTCTTGGACGGAGCCATGCGCCCTCCAGCGGAAGAAAGTGTCCGCGCCAAGCCCCCGAAGTTGGTGGCGCCCCAGGCGAAACCCACGCAGATTACCCTGCCACCTACCCAGATCCCTTACCGGGGCAATGGCTCAGATGGCGACAGTACTGCACAACCGAGACTGGTCGTGGGCTACTCCATCGATGCACCTCCGAACCTAATTGCCCGTGCCCAGTGGCAGCGCGTGCAAGGCGGAGGACAGTCTGTAGCAGGCTGGGTCGCGCATGTGCAGCTTCGCTCCCAAAACGCCGTCGGGCTGCGCCTGCAGCTGCAAGGACGCTCCCACCCCGACATTCAGATCAATATCTACGACCCGAATGGCGAGACCGTTCTGCCCGCTCGTGCGTACCCCGACGAGGAGGAGAAATGGTGGGCGCCTACCCTATGGTACAGCGACACCATAGGGATTGAAGTGTTTGTGCCCGATGGCGTCGACGCCCAGCGTGTACCTGAGATCGTCGCCGTCGGCTGCATGTACACGGGCATTGAACCTGACTTCACCCCCGCCGAACTGGGCTGTCATCTGGATGTAACCTGCTACCCGGCTTATAACGATATTAAGCGAGGCGTAGCACGAATCCTGTATCCCGAAGGAAGCGGCTGGTTCCTCTGTACGGGGCAATTGCTCAATCGGACGAACACAGACTTTTCCCCAATCTTTATGACCGCCCAGCACTGCATCAGCATGCAGGCGTCGGCTCACGGGATGGAAGCCTACTGGTTTTACCAGACCGCAACCTGCAACGGGACCCCACCCAGTCTCAACTCAGTGCCGCGCACTATCGGGGCGCTGCTACTCAAACAACATGCAGACTCGGACTGGACGCTGCTGGGGCTGTATGAGCCGCCCGCAGGGAACTATTACTTCGGCTGGGATACAAATAGCTGGGCATCGGGCAGCAGCGGCAGCGCAGTGCATCATCCTGGTGGAACATTCAAGCGAATCACTTTCTTTACCACCGACGGTACCTGGGGCGGTTGCGGGCGCAGCCTGTGGTCGTCCCAAGTGTCTTTAGGAAATGGTACTATCGAAGGTGGTTCTTCGGGTTCAGCAGGACTGGATAGCGCGTTTCGGGTGCGAGGCAGTTGCTCCTGTGCCGAGACTGCAGGGAACGACGCGAATGGTAACCCCATTTGGAAATGTCCTACCAGCGGCGACCCTGTGTGGGTTGGCTGGGGGCGAATGGATCTGGCATTCCCGACTATCCGCTGGTACATCTTTGAGATGGCGAACCCGACCTTTGTGAACCGTGCGGTGGCGGGCGACCCTAATAATGCAGGCGACAGCGAGCGCGGCGCTTCAGCCAATCCGTTCAACACGGTCTACGAGGGCACTTTCTGCGTGCCGACGGGCGGCACGGTGCGCATTGTGCCCGGCAACTACAACGAGCGATTCCGCGTGTGGCGTGCGATGCGACTGGAACGCAGCGGCACCTCGGGCGTCGTGGTCATCGGTAGACCCTAAAACTCGCCACGCTGAGAGGCAAAATTATTTGCCTCTCGGCAAACTACATTCAGTAAGGAGGCATTTGTGATGAAAACACTCTTGAAGTGTCTGAACCTCTCGGCAGCCTTGCTGCTGAGCCTACTGTGCGCCAACGCCCAATCGGGCGGTGGGTATGACCTAACTTGGTGGACAATCGACGGGGGCGGCATCACTTTCGCGACAGGCGGGAGTTTTGAACTCGGCGGCACGATTGGTCAGCCTGACGCCACCTCACTCAACGAACTCGCGGGCGGCGCGTTCCGTATGACGGGCGGCTTCTGGTTCGTGTCGTGCCTTATTACCAACGGCGATGTGGACGGCAACGGTTGCGTAGATGATGCCGACCTGTTGCAGGTGCTGTTCAACTTCGGCGCGACGGGCTTCAACCTCGCCGATGTGAACTGCGACGCAATCGTCGACGACGCCGACCTGCTGACCGTGCTGTTCAACTTCGGTAGCGGGTGTTAAGGGATAATGGCTCGGAAGGGATTACTACTATGCTTCCTTCCGAGCCTTACAGCGCGGCTTAGAACGGCGGCGTCGGGGGCGGTGCGGTAATATTGCCCGTTTCACGAGTGTTGCCTGCGCGATCTTGGGCACGGATACGCACGCGCACCGTGTTCGCGGGCAGAGTCGCCTGATACTGGTGGTTGCCCTCGGCTTGCATGGCGATGGTCTGCTCGGTTGTGCCCACCGTCGCCAGCACGACGACGCTTGCCACGCCCGTCTCGGCGTCTTGCACGGTAGCGCGGGCGCGTACGCCATTGCCAGTATGTTCGAGCGCGATGTTGCTAATCGCGGGCGGGACTGTGTCGGGGGGTAGCCCGCCCCCCCCACAGCCCGTGAGCAATACTGCGAGACTCCCAATCAGCCATTGGCGTCGCATGGGTGACCTCCTTAGCGCGTGAGTGTAATCGGCGCGACCGCACGCACGATTTGACCGTCGTCTGTTTCCGCTTGAATCACGATTTGGTAGTTGCCTGGGGGCATGGCGCGTCCGTGCGCATCGCGCCCGTCCCATACCACCTGCTGCACGCCCCGATTGCGGCTGCGCCCTTGCTCCAGCGTGCGCACTGCCTGACCACCTACCTGCACGGTCACGCTGACGCGCGCGCTGTCCGACAAGGTGAACTGCACCGTATACTGATGCGTGCTGCGATTTGATTGCACCTGCACGCCCATGATTCGCACCAAGCGGCTGGTGTTGATGAGGCTGATCTCGTAGGTGCGGGTCAACCCCTCGGAGGGCACAGGGATTTGCCAACCTGTACTGTTGCGCAAGAAGCGGCGTTCACCTGTCTGAGTGTCGCGCAGCACAGGGTTCACGCCGCGCGGCAGGCGTGCCAAGTCGGGCGCGGTGATCAGCAGCGTGCGGGTACGCTCGTCGCTACTGGGGGGGACGTGCACCTCTAATGTCCAGCTCGGTGCGCGACGCGCGCGGGGCTGGATATCCGCCTCCATTGCTGTACCGTCGCGTGTCAGGCGCAATCGCACACCGCTATACGCGCTCCGTGTGGGCGGGTCTGGCGGGGCAACGACTTGCAGCCCATGCTCATTCCCCGAAACGCCCAGCAGCACCTCATCGTACTGGTCGCCCAAGTGCGCAGCGATACGGAAACTCCAGCCACCATTCCGCTCCGTGGTGTAGCGGCGCGTTAGCCCTGTAAAGAGCGCCGCTTCCTCGGGTGTGGGCAGCTCCAGGGTGCATGCTTGGTGGGCGTAAATCCAGTAGCCCTGCCACGGTTGCAACGCGGTCTGCATACCAGGGAGAAGTTGCGCATCGGAGACCAGCACATAGCGTCCTTGCGTGGGGTTGCTGGGGTTCGGCTCCCAGCCCCACAGGTAGGGTTCGACGAATTCACCGGCTTGGCTCAAGGGGCGTGCAACGCCTTGCACCCGTACCTGCACCGCTTCGCGATGCCACACGAGCGGCTCCGTCCACGGGTTCGCAATCAGGTTCCAGCCGGGTTGCAAGTCAATTAGGTAGTGCGATTCAGGGTCCGGCAGCGTGCCGACAAGGTTCGGCTGGACGGCGTTCGGCAGCGCCACCCAAATCCCGCGTCCGGGCACAGGCGCAGCGCCCGCGTCGGGATATTGCACATACTGCCCCGTGACAGGGTTATAGGTTGCCCACTGGTTGTTTTGGAACCCGAACAGCGATTGCGGGTTGTTCGCATCAGGCAACACGGGAATCCCGATGAGGTGCAAGCCTGCGCGGAACTGCGGCGGTTGCCCCATGCGAATGGCGGCGACGGGTTCTGTTTGTAGCGAGTTGGCATTGCCCACGCGGTCGCGCGAGCGGGCAAACAGACGCGTTTCCTCGCCGAACCGTCGGGCACGGATGAGTACCTCGCCGTTTTCCGTGCGCGCGCCTGCCGCACGGGTGAATCCGATACGGCGCGTGTTCTCGCCCTCCTGTGCCCAAATCTCCACCTCCTCGACGCCAGAGGCATCGTCGGAGGCGCTCCAACGCAAGCGCGCTTTCGTCTCGGGGACAGCACTGGCAGGCACTTCGACCACCACCTGCGGCGGCTGCCCATCCAGCGTGATGGTGTGGGTGTTGGTCACGATGGGCGGATTCGCCTGCAGGTGCGGGTCAAAAGTAATTACTGCCTGATTGTTGACCACCGTGCCAGACGCCACATTACTGCGCGGGCGAATTTGGAACACTACTTTGCCCTCGCCCTGCGGCGGAGTCTGGTTCGGTGGGAGGAAGCCCTCCGCATAATAACTGTTCGTCCTGGGGTCAATACCGCTGAGTCGGACACTGAGCTTGCGCGTCGCTGAATCGTAGTTGCTGGTGACCCGCACAACCACGGGCAACTGCGGACTCAGGTCAATCGTGTGGTTGAGCGTGGTGGTGTTCTCGGGCAGGGTCAAGCGTTGAGACCCCACCTGAACCCACAGAAACTGCAGGGTCGATTCGTCCAGCGATTCGGGCAGTGTGTCCTCAAGAAGCACTTCCTGCGCTCCTGCCGTTGCCGTCGCTAAGTTTTCGAACAGCAGTTCGTAGACGATCGTACTATCCGTGCGCACATACCCATCGATTCCAACGCTGCCACGCTTCTCGTTGGGATCCCACGAGTTTCGGACGCGCCGTGGGGCAGGAGGCTCCAGGCGATCAAAAAGACGGTCCGCAGCGCGCGCCAAGCTCAAACATCTCGACGCGGTATTGAGGAAGGTAGACAACCCTACATTCAGGATAATGCCATAAGTGTTCGGCAAGTAGTTTGCGAGATCGATGCCGTCTGGTGGCTCGAGTACATTTTCGTTGAAGGCATACTGAAGCAGCAGCCCATTGAGTTCGTTAACTGCGTTTTGATAAGTTGCTGCGACACTGTTCGGATCGGACGCCTCACCGATTTGCTTGTAGCCTTCATACGCGCGTACGAACGCATCGGCGAGCGGGTCAATCATCTCTTCGGGGATGTTGTAGCGGTTGAGCTTTTTCCTCAACACGCGTGTGCCAACATCCTTAGCTGCCTGTTGCAAAGCACTTCCGCCGGCGCTCAGTGCCTCCTGTCCAATAGAGGTCAGCATGTACTCAAAGATACTCTTGCGATCCATCGTGTACAAATCCATCAGGCGTCGCACATTGTCGCGGTCAAGGAGCCAGTCTGCCCACGCCCCCGCTTGACTTACCCCTGCAGAATCAAGAGCGTCCATAACAGCCCCCGTCAATTGGAGGTTGTAGCTGCTGAAAAAGTCGCATCCTGCCTGAAGCACATAGGAGCCAACAGCAAGGATTGTCGCTGCCCCAAGAACTACGACTATTGGGGCGACTCTCGATCGCGAGTCGCGTAGAACGGGCGTTTCGATGGAAGTGCGCCCGCGTGCAACAAAACGCACATACACATCTACATAACGCACCGCAAAGGGAGGTATCGGCGAGAGCTGGGCAATCAACAAGGTGTTTTCGGGGGTCAGCTCGCGACGCCCGCTGCTAATCACACGGCGGTTCGCCCAAGAGGTGTACTCCTCGATGCGATACTCCATATCCCACAGTCCCGAATCAATATCTTGCTCACTGACAGGAACTGTAAAGACAAGCACAGGCGCCTCGGGTAGCGCGCCTGTGCTGATTCTGAAAGTGAAGGTATCGCCTGCCCCCGCACGGAAGAAGGAAGGAACCGACCAGAGCGCGAGTTCAATCTTGGGGACACCAATCGGGTGATAGTCATAAGCTGTAGCCGTCTCGGTATAGGGCGAGTAGACCTCATAACGCATATAAGCGGTATCGCGCAGGTGGTCGGCGAAGCGGAAGCGTGCCTTGATCTCAGTGCCTTGCTCGTTGACTTGCACCTCGTCTGCTTCGATAACGCGCGTATCCACGACGCTCTGCTCATCGTTAATCACCGCGCGTACGCGCATCACGGGGGCAAACGAACTCCCCTGAATCGTAACGAGGTGCGACTCTTGCCACGACAGTCTCGATGTAAGAGACAAGGAGTTTATCTGAGGTCGCCCGCGCGTAATCTGCACGGCGTTTTCAATACGCGCAACCTGAGTCTCGCTATAGCGTACCTCTGCTGTCCAGTCGCCGAGATCCTCCAGACGAATGGGGAACTGGGCTTCTATCTGCGTGACGCCCACCAGCCATCCATCTGGGGTGCGCGAAAGTCTGCTCGGTTCGATGACGCGATCGCCCTGACGCAAAACCACCGTTACCGCAGGGGAGTCGTTCGTGACTTGGAGATAGAGCCGCACGGGACTTGTGAGGTTGTTTTGTTGAATGGGATAGTTGATCCGTGCAGCATAGGGGCGGTAGAGGGTCAACAGCGCATCGTCACGCCGTCCCATGTGATTAATATACACTCTCCCCGTATCGGCGAAGTTGCTGGGCAGGGCGCCTTCCGCCGGGAAGGTCAAACGCCACCGTCGATTGCCTAGCGGCTGCACTTGTGAAGGCGCAATACGATGCTCTTGCCCACCCCGCAGCGTCACGCGATATTCTGCACGCAGCGGCTCGGAGTCGAGGGCATTGGTCACCTCGACTTCCACCGTGAAGTTAGGGGTATCCTGTGTCAGCTCCAGTGAGCGTACATTTGCCGACACATCAATTGCTGGGAACTGCAGGACCCAGTTCACCAAGTTGCTCGTCTGCTGGTTCGGGTTGCGTACCTGCAGGCGGGCAGTCAGCGTGTCGCTGTTGCTCTCTATCTGCTGATAGGGTGCTAAGTTGAAGGTGGCGCGGATCTGGGTTTGAGACAGATACTCGACACTGGTGGCGTTGAGGGGGTCTACCGAGACGCTCGTGGGAGGCAGCAAGGTGACCTGAGCGCCGGGCACAAACAGGCTCCCTGTAATCGTCACCGTGAAAGTGGACAGCGGGCGTGCGCCTCCGGGCGACACCGTGGCGATGTTGGGAACCGCTTCCACGATACTGAAGCCGTTCGCCAAACGCGCCTCCGAGTTGTTCGGTAAGCGCACCACCACATCCCACTGCGTGCCCACAGGTTCGCCGTTGAACTGGAAGGTAGCGTTAAGGCGCGTAGCACTGACGAACTCCACATCCGTCGCAAGAATTTGCATGCTACCGCGCTCTAAGCGCACCGTTGCCCCAGGCTCAAACCCTGCCCCCGTAATCGCGACGCGTAAACTCCCTTGGTTTGCGCCCTGGGCAGGGGTAAGTCCCGAAACGGAAAGCGTCGGCCCCCCGAAGAGCGTATTGCGGTACAGCACCAATCCCTCTTCACGCCCCGCGCCCAACACCTGCTCGCCATTGAAACTGAGCCGATACATACGGCGATTCAGGGTCATTGCCACAGGATTCAGGGTCGGGAAATCAGATACGCGGAACAGAAAGACCTTACGATTGTTCCCATCGTAGGCGTAGAACACATTCACTGCAGGGTCATATCCCAGTTGCACCATGGAAACACCGCTGAGTGAATAGGTAGCTACAACCTGCGGGTTGGTGCGTACCCGTGCGTCCACCAAAGCGAGATTGCCTTGCCAGTCGGTCGTGAGTACATAACCGCCGCCAGCCGCAACATCACTGATGAACTGCGACTGAGGCAAATCCACACTGGCAAGTTGAACGGGGTTGTTAGGGTCGGTCAGATCATACACGCGTAGCGAGCGCGGGGTTGCACTAACAGCAAGGTAAAGCGTGTTCTCCTCGAGGTCAAAATTTTTCGTGGCGGGGGAGATGCTCCCAGCGCGTTGGGGCGCGGTAGGGTTCGAAATATCGTATATCTGGATCTGGTTCTGTCGGGTCGCCATCGCTAAAAAAGCGGCGCTGCCGAGTCGGATACGATCGCTGAAGCCCGGCGACGAAAAACCGCCCGGATCGTCCTGAAAGAGGAGGTTCAACGAGTTGCCTACTTGTTCGTAGAGATGCAGTACGCCGTTGATAGCCACCGCCACGCGCCCACTGCCGATGAGCGCTAAATCGGTACCCGAGGTGCGCTGCAACGGCAAGAACGCTGTGCCGCGTACTGTGGGCATAGAAGGGTTCGTGATGTCCAGCGCGGTCAATCGCTGCTCTTCGGCATAGAAAACGGTAGTGCCTTGCTGCACCACCGCCAGCGGGTAGGGATACGTCACAATGTTCGTTCCCTGAGTCGCGGGGTGATACAGTGCCAAGATAGACTGTCCTTGAATCAACACCTTGCCTGACAGGGGGTCGGCGTTTTGGACATCGCTATAGGTCAGCACGCGCACCGAAGTAGGAGCGGAGGGCGTACTCACATCCACCACATCCGTACCGCGCTCATAGCCCGACAGAAAGACGAAATTCCCCACGGCTGCCAGCCCTGACACACGCTCGGTGGCGTAGGCGCCCACTTGCGTGGGAGAGTCGGGGTTGGTTAAGTCAAAAATATAGAGTTGGAGGGGGGGATTACTGGTTTTGAGCGCGTAAAGCTTACCCCCGGAGACGGTGACGCGGCGTACATTCGTGCCCGCGCCTACCGAGCCGATTCGGGTCGGGTTGTCCGGTTGGCTAATATCCCATACCCCAATCCCGTTCGCCGGCTCTGCTGTGTAAAGGCGGTTGCCAACGACCACTCCCCCCGCAGCGGTCGCGTTCACTAAACGCACCTGCGTGGGATTGGCTGGATTAGAAACATTCACCACAGCGAAGTTCCCCTCGTAGGGAAACAGGTAGAGGAAGTTGCCCGATTTCGCGAAGTTGAGATAAAACGGGTCGGTGCTGGGGAATGCTAATTCGCCTGCGAGTTGCGGCATGTCGGGGTCCGACACATCGACCACTGCCAGGCGGACATTATCGCTCGGACCGCTCGTGGCTACATACAGCACATAGGCATAGTTGCCCTCCACCAGGATGCTAATTCCTTGCCTTGGGGTATTGCCGGGATAGTTCAAGCGTCCCCGCAGTGTCGGGGATGCGCCACTGAAATCGTAAATCGCCAGCATCACCTCGCTGCTGGTCACCACATAGACGCGATTATTGTAGGCATACGAGGTACTGTAAGAGCGCACTTCTCCGCGTGCCAAGATACGGTCTTCTACTAACTGCGCCCAACTTGGCGCACCAATACCTAACGCCCAGATGATGAGTGTCCACCACCAGAAAGCCTTTCGGTATTGCATGACTTCAATACCTCCGTGCTTCAAGTCCCGTGTGAAATATTACCCGATCTTCGGCTTGGATAGGAATCTATTTCCCCATTTTTAGGGGACTGACTGAGCCTTTGAACCATATGCTTCGGAGCGACTCAGCAGGAATCCGTCTATTGAAGTACAATTTACCCACTGGAGGCAAGCGTTGGTTTGGACTATGCAGAGCAGCCTGCATGGGGCGTGTGGTTAGCGGGGTTGGAACAGGGCGCGCCCCCGGGCGAGGCGATTGAAAACGCGCTGCGCTGGCTGGTAGAGCAGACCCAGTCGCAGCGAGGGATTTTGCTACTCCCCGACCCCCGTGGTGAACAGGTGGAGTTCGCTTATGTTGTCGGGGAACGCGCTACAGAGCTCCACGGGTTCCGATTACGCTCCCAAGACACGATTTTGGAGCCGACGCTGCTGCATCGCGAGGTCTGGGAGTACCACGCCCAAACACATCAAGAGCCACTTGGCGCCATCATGACGGGGCTTGCTGTGCCGTTGCCCACATTGCCCCTGAGTGCGCTCGTGTTGCTCAATCGCCCCGAGCCTTATGCGCCGTCCCATCGTGCGCTGCTTGCGCAATTCGCGACGCCGTTAGAGTTGCTCGCTCGGTTGAACCATGCAAGGCAACAGTTAGAACAGCGTGAGCGTGCCCTCAAATGGCTCGGTCGACTGCCCAACCGACTGGGCTCCGAACTCAGCCTACAACGCGCTCTGGAAGCCGTAGAGTCGTTGATGCGAAAAGCGGCGCCTGAAGGTGGCGGCGTATGGCTCTACGACGAGAATCATCAGGTGCTGCTGCAGGCGCTCCAATACGGCGCGTCGCCTCTGCCCGCACGGATAGACATTGCCACCCTTCCCCCCGAATGGAAAACGGTCGTGACGGAGCAGCACTGGGCAGGACGCCCCTATCGTGTCTACGCGCTCACGCTTAACGAACAGCCGCTGGGATTGCTCGCGCTTGCCATCCCCGCCGATACGCCCGATGCCTTCGATTGGATTTCCCCACTGCTGGGTCATATCGCGCTCATCCTCTCCAACGCCCTGCTCTTCGAACAGACGGCGCAACGCGCCCAGCACATGGCAAAACTCTACGACCTCTCGCTGCAACTGGGTGAAACGCACAGCCTGCGTGAGGTGCTGAGCCTGCTCTGTCGCACGGCGCACGAACTTATCCCCCACGACTACACGGTGATTTATCTGCCGAGTCGTCGGGAACCAGACCGCCTGACGCCCGCTTATGTGGAACCACATTCAGAAACCCTCTTGAGCCACACTCCCGACGCGCAATATAGCCTGCCGGGTTGGGTGTACGCCTTCAACGCGCCCATCGCCGCGCCCGACCTACCGCAGCACCCGCAGAATCTCAAAGAACCCCTCCCCGGCGGATACGCTTCTGCGCTCGCCGTGCCGTTGCAGGTCGCCGAACGCACGCTCGGCGTGATGACCTTGCTTACGGCGACTCCGCGCGAGTTCACCCTCTCGGAAGTGGAACTCCTCTTCACGCTCGCCAACACGGGCGCGCTGCGCCTACACACTCTGGAGCGCCTCCATGCGTAAGCCGACCTTCAGCCCCACGAAACTCACCACCTATCTCACCTGTCGAATCAAGTATCACTGGGCGTACATGACCCCGTATGGCAAATGGATGCGCCGTCAGCACCCCGCTTTCGCGTTCGGCACGAACCTGCATCGCGCGTTGCAGTACTTTCACAGTGCGGGCGGCGCCGAAAAACTCTCGCCAGACGAGTTCCACCAAGCCATCCACCAACTCTGGAGCCACGCGGGCTTCGAAACCACCGAACAGAGCGAGGCATTCAAACAAACAGGGCTGGAACTGGCGCAGCAATACTATCAGACTCAACGCGAGCAACCTGCGGAAGCCATCGTGCTGTTCACCGAGCGGATGCTACGCCGGGACATGGGACGCTATGTGCTTATCGGGCGCATCGACCGCGTGGACGAATACCCCGACGGGACGCTGGAGATTATCGATTACAAAAGCGGACGCTCGCAGGTATCGGAGGAGCAGGTGCGCAACGAATTCGCGTTGCACTGCTACGCACTGCTCGTGCAAGAGCATTACCCCGACCGCCCCCTGAAAATCGCCATCTATGCCCTGCGCCCGAACAAAAAAGTCTCCCTATCGCTCAGCGCAGAGACTCTGGAAGAGTTTCGCGCACTGCTCAATCGCCTCGTGGAACAGATTCTGGAGGAAGACTGGAGCCTGTTGAATCCGCACTGGATTCCAGAATGCGCCGAGTGCGAATTTAGAGAGTTATGCGTGCGCAAATTAGGACTAAATCTCCCCAATCCGTTGTAAAACTGGCAGGAATTCTATACAGCCTGTGGTATAGTTTGGCAACGGAGCGGAGACATGGCTCGTACAGGGAGGTCATATCGGGGCTGGAGCCTTGGGCTCTGGCTGGTGGCTTTGGCTTTAGCCATTAACATTACGCCTCGCACAGTGCGACACTACACGCAGTGGCGTCAGTTGCGCCAAGAGACTGCGCAACTCCAGCAGGAGTTGTATGCGCTTCGGCAACAGGAGCGCACGCTTCAGGCAGAGTTGCAACGGGTACAAACCGACCCCGGGCGCGAATCGCTGGCGCGACAACGCGGCTGGATTCGAAAAGGCGAGGAGCCGTTGCGCATTAACCCCTAAAACACATAGGGCGCCGTCTCCGGATTCGCACGCAACGCCTGCCATTCGGCTTCCGAGACAGGCTGCGGTTTGTCGCGCTCCGCGTCCGCAGGACACAGGAAGCCAAACGGCTCGCTGTAAGGGTTTATCCAACGGTGCGGCGTGTTTGGCGGCACATAGAGAATATCGAACGGCTTAAGTTCGACCACGCGCTCGCCCACCAGTGCGCGTCCCCGCCCGCGAATCACTACGACCAGA
Organism: Fimbriimonadales bacterium; assembly: GCA_026003075.1. Lineage (GTDB taxonomy): Bacteria > Armatimonadota > Fimbriimonadia > Fimbriimonadales > GBS-DC > GBS-DC. Next base: position 81,186 of record BPGO01000001.1, read on the forward strand.
TGCACATGCGCATGCTTCTCCAAGCTGGAGTAGCCGTCTGGCGCAATCTCAAAGTAGCGCAACGCAAATCGCGCTTCCACATAGGGCGGGCGTCCCAGACTATAGCGCGTCACTCCACGCCAGTTCATCCCAGGCGCGTCGCCCGCATGCTCCTTGTACTCCAGCGGCTGGATCCCCACCCAGGCGAACTGCGCCTCATCGAACGGGATGTGCAGGCGTTGCAACGCTTGCTGCAACGCCTGCGCTGCTTGCGCCAACGCCTCTGCACTCGGTTTCATCGCCGACGCTGTAAGTCCTCCAACTTCACCCGCGCGGGGCGTTCGGGTGAGTCGGCTAACTCCCACGCCAAACCAAACACCGTACGCGCCACACGCGCCATCTTGTCGAAGTCAATCTTGTCCACCGAGTCGCTGACCTGATGATAATCCTCATGCAGACCACTGAAGAAGAAGACCGCAGGAATCCCTTTAGACACGAAGCTGTAGTGGTCGCTGCGGAAGTAGAGCTGCTCCGGATGGTTGAGGGAGTCGTACATCGGGTTCAGCGTCATCTTCAGGTACTGGTCGTTCACCGCGTTGAGGATTTTGCCCAGGTCAGGACTGGCGACGTTGGGGCCAATCACATACACCTCGTTCGGTCCCGACAAGTAGCGGTTGCGGGGATTGTTGTCGTTGGGCGATTTACTGCGCCCCACCATGTCTAAGTTGAGATTCACGATGATATTCTGCAAAGGCACAGTGGGGCGTTCCACAAATAGGCGCGAGCCGAGCAAGCCTTTCTCTTCACCGGCGTACCAGAGCAGCAGGATAGAACGCTTTGGGCGCGGGCCTGTGGCAAACGCTTCCGCAATCTCCAACAGCGCGACACTCCCCGAACCGTTGTCGTCGGCGCCGTTATAGATACGGTCTTCCCCACTGCGGGCAATGCCCACATGGTCTAAGTGCGCCCCAATTGAGACATATTCCTGCTTCAGCACAGGGTCGGAACCCTCAATCACCCCAACAATATTTCGGGCGACCTCTTTTTGGGTCTGTACGCTAAGGTTGATTGCGATTCGCTTGTCGGGATTCAGCGCGAAAGAGGGGGCAGGCTCTCCGCTGTCGGCGCGCTGGATGAGTTCCGCCGCAGAGATCGGCTCGCCTGCAAAAATCGCCTCCAACAGCGGCTGTGAGGCGACAATCACGGGGATGTTGCTTATCGGTTGCAACCCTTCCACGGCGCGTCGCTGGCTCCACGCGCGGGCGATACGCTCGATGCGCCCCATGTCGGTCGGGTCGATGCGCACAATGGCCACCGCGCCTTTTTGCTCGGCGTTTTGCTCTGGAGAAAGCCAGCCCGCCTGCGCGGCGGCATTGAAACCCAACTCTATGACCTCCTTCGGGTAGCCTGCCTGCACGACCAGCACGGCGCCGCGCACTTCCAAGCCCGCGTAGGGGTCTATGCCTTTGGAGGGGTTTGACCAACCGTAGCCTACATAGACGAGCGGTGCGCTTGTGTTTAGCGGGACTGCACGCGCCACAAATCCCACGCCATATTCAAAACTGCGCCCTCCAAGCTGAATGCGCGATTCGCTCACATTGACGGTATCAACGCGATAGGTGAGCGTTTGATAGTACGTTCCATTCTCACCGGCAGGCTTCACGCCCCAACGCTGCAAGTGCGACACGATATACATCCCCGCGAGATCCAGACCGCGCGAGGGGGTATCACGCCCTTCCAACTCATCCGAAGCAATAAACTCCAAGTGAGCGCGTAAATCGGTCAGCGTAATCGTCTCGGCGCGGCTCACCCAGAGCGGTCGATCCGCCCACGCAAACAGCAACAGCACACTCAGGCTCAGCGACAGAAAGCGTTTCATAGCGGTATTGTACCTGCTGGAACGCCTAATTCCTGCGACACGCCTTTGAATAGCCCTCTTCGGTCTTGAAACCACCGAGGTACTTGGCAAGCGAATCGGAAGTGTTAGCCACCCGGCGCGTGGCTATCGTTCTCGATAATCGTTTTCAACTTTCCCAAAACCGTCATCAGCGTCTCCAGCGGATGTTTACCCAGGGGCGCGGTAATCTCATCGGGTTGGGTGCGTATGCCGGGCACTGCCTTCTGCATCGCCAGCTGCCAGCGCGCCTTGAGTTTGCGATCGGGTTTGAACTTGAGTATCAGCCGCTTGTCTTCCACACAGATGCTCTGCACGCCGAGTCCATAGGCGAGGATTCGCTGCTCCATCAGCCGAATGAGGTTCTTTAGGGGGACGGGCAGCTCGCCATACCGATCGCGCAACTCCCGCACCAGCGACTTCAGTTCCTCGCGTGTGCGACTGCCTGCAATCCGCTTGTAGTAGCCCAGTCGCTGCGCCACATCCGCGATATAGTCGTGCGGAATGTAGGCGTGCACGGGCAACTTGCTCGCGTCGGGCAGGTCTTCTTGCACGGGGGCTTCGAGGTTCCAGCTCGTTTCGCCACGGCGCAATCGGCGTATCGCGTCGCGCAACATCGCTTGATACAGTTCCAACCCCACCGAGCGCATCGCGCCGTGCTGCTCCTCGCCCAGCAAGTTGCCCGCGCCTCGTATTTCCAAATCCCTCAGCGCCAGCGCGAACCCTGAGCCTAAATGCGAGAACTCCCGCAACGCCTGCAAGCGTTCCTCGGCTTTTTCGGTCAGCCTGCCCGTCCGAAACAGAAAATACGCATAGGCTTGTCTGTCAGAACGCCCCACACGACCCCGCAACTGATACAACTGCCCTAAGCCGAATCGCTCCGCACCTTCCACAATCAGTGTGTTCACATTGGGCATATCCAGCCCGTTCTCGATAATCGTCGTACTGACCAGCACATCGTACTCGTGATGGTAAAATGCCAGCACGATGCTCTCCACTTCCTGCGGTGGCATCTGACCGTGGGCGACGCAAATCCGTGCGTGGGGCGCCAGTTTCTGCAACCGCTCCGCGACATGCGTGATCCCCTGAATGCGCGGCACGACATAGAACACCTGCCCACTGCGCTGCAACTCGCGGAGAATCGCCTCGCGTACCATCCAATCGGTATAGGGCGCAACGACGGTGCGTATCGGCAGCCGACCTGGGGGTGGGTCGGTAATCATACTCATGTCGCGTATCTCGGTGAGCGCCATATACAGCGTGCGCGGTATGGGCGTCGCGCTCATGGACAGCACATCCACGGTACCCCGCAGTTTTTTGAATCGCTCTTTCTGCATCACGCCGAAGCGTTGCTCCTCGTCGATAATCACCAGCCCCAGATTCTTGAACTGCACATCTGCAGAGAGGAGCCGATGCGTGCCGATGACCATATCGATCGCACCTGTCTTAAGCCCGTGCAGAATACGCTTCTGTTCGGCGGGGGTAATGAGGCGGCTCAGCAACGCCACCTGCGCCCCGAACGGCTCAAACCGCTCCTTGAAGGTCTGATAGTGCTGATACGCCAGTATCGTAGTAGGGCATAGCAGGGCGACCTGTCGCTCAGCCATAATCGCCTTGAATGCTGCGCGAATCGCCACCTCCGTCTTACCGAAGCCGACATCGCCAATCAGTAGCCTGTCCATCGGATGGGGCGATTCTAAATCAGCCTTCACTTCCTGAATCGCGCGGAGTTGTCCCTCGGTCTCGATGTAGGGGAACATCGCCTCCATCTCGGCTTGCCACGGGGTGTCCTCGCCGTAGGGCGGGCGGGTGGCTTTCTCACGCAGAGCGTAGAGACGCACTAGCTCTTCGGCAACCTCTTTCGCTTTCTGACGGGCTTTGGCGACGGTGCGTGCCCACGCCGTGCTGCTGAGGCGCTTGATTTCAGGCGGTCTGTCGTCAGGCGCGATATATTTCTGAATACGGTCTAACTGATCCACAGGCACGAAGATCCGGTCGGGATGGGCATACTCAATCAGCAGGTACTCGCGCTTGACCCCTTCGCGCTCCAGTGTGGTAAGTCCCTTGAAGACACCTACCCCATGATAGATATGCACCACATAATCGCCCGGCTGCAAATCCATAATCGAGGTGATAGGCACACCTTCGTTAAAGCGTCGTGGAGGCAAGCGCAGGCGACGGTTCTCAAACAGTTCAGCATCGGTAATCAGCACGAACTTCTGGGCGTCCCACACGAAGCCCCCGCCGAGATTGCCTTTTTGAAGGAGGATGTGGCTCTCCTCACCCCCCTGCGTCTCCAGAGCCTTCTGAACCTGAGTGGGTCTGTCGGTCGCAATTACAATTGTGTAGCCTGCTTTCTGCCAGTTGGCGATGCGGTGCCAGATATCCGCGCCGCTGGAGACGGTACGCAGGGAGCGCGTGTTGAGGACATACTCTTGGCACGGGCAGTCTTCACCGTGCCCTATGCTCGGACGGGATGGCAGCGCAGGTACCGGCTGAGTTGCGTCGTGCATAGCAAACAGTAGGTGGATTATACCTGCTTGGGCGTACTGCGTGCTATGCAACACTGGCAACGGTTTCGTTGGGCGCCGACTCTAAGAGAGGCGGCGCCGGAAACACACATACGAAGGTGGTTCCCTGCCCGACTTCGGACTGAACATGAATCACGCCCTGATGTTTCTCGATCGCGCGTTGCACCAACATCAGCCCGATCCCGCTTCCCCCTTGCTTCGTGGTGATAGCACGCTCAAACAGGTGATCGCGCACTTCGGGGGGCATTCCCGGACCCGTGTCCCGAATGACCAGAATTGTTTGCTCGGGATGCTCGACCCAATCGTACTCAATCCGCCGCTCGCCGTTCCAACCGCGCATCGCCTGAATCGCGTTCAGGGTCAAGTTCAGGAATAGTTGCATTAGGTAGCGGCGGTCGGCGCGCATGCGCAGGTTCAGCGGGATGTTGTTGACAATCTGTATCGGTGGATTCAGCAGACGCGCCCCCGATAATCGTTCCACCTCACGCGCTACCTGTGCAGGGACCACCTCATCGAGTTCCACATCGCCCTCCTCGTGAGTCATCGCCAGCAAATCCATCAGATACTGGTGTGCCTGCTGCGTGGCGTTGCGGATATTCTCAAAGTAGCGTGCCGAATCGAACTGGGGGTCTTTGCGCGCGCGCATGATTCCGACATCCGAGAGCGACTGTACATTGTTGAAAAAATTCTTCAGGTCATGGATAATGCCCCGCACAACTTGCCCGATAGTGCTAAGCCGTTCGTGTTCCACCATTTGCCGGTAGGCGTTCTGTAGCTCAAGGTTCGCCTGCGCCAAATCGTGGGTCAGCTGGTAAATCTGCGCATTGAGCCGCAGCGAGAACGCCAGCGAGACCACCCAGTAGTTGTAGTTCCAAGTGGGCAGGAAAGCGACCATCCCGTAGTAGACAAGCATGTCAACGGTCACTAACGGGATCATCAGGCTCAGCACGCCCAGCAATATCCGATCCTGCGCCCCGTAGCAACGCCATCGCCGATAAGCAACAGCAAAACTCCCCAGAAACGCAAGCAAGTACACTATAGAGTAGCCGAGCCCCAGTGGGGTGCTATCCCCTTGAATATAGTAGCCACCTAAGAGAATCGGGCGCGCCTCAAAATTCGGCTGCACAATCCAGCCCAGCAAAGCAAACACAGGGAGCGGCAGCGTAATCAACCACAACGCACGCATCAGACGCTGAATGCCCAGTTTCAGAAGATCGTTCATCAAATGAACAAACAACACGGCGCATAGAGAAGAGGTCAAGAACTGCCCTATCGCATAGGTATAGGCGTTTTGTGGGGGGTGCGGAGTCGGCTGATACATTCGTACATCCACAAAACTGAAAATGAGACAGCATATCAAGAAGGCAATCAGCCACAGGTTGCGCACTCGCTCTTTTGAGAGAGAGGCTTGCAACCCATGATGAACGATAAGATAACCATATAACCCCGCACTCAGCCATAGTATTGCCTGTGCCCAGTTTTGCATGACGCCACTCCCGAAAAGATTTTCCAAAACCAAGCACATTATCGGTTTTTGCGCGGCATATCTTGCCCCTAAAACGCGCCGAAAATAGGCTTGGGAAATCCCACTTGCCCCGCAGAAATACGGAATTCCCACCGAATTCGCTCCAAACACCCCCTTACCCCTTGACAAACCTTGTTGCCATAGGGTATAAATGAATCGCTTTCAGCACTCGCTCGGCGCGAGTGCTAAATTTATGAAGTAATGCAGCATCACCTACGGAGAAGGAGGTGTTGTGGAAATGTTGAAACCGATTGGCGACCGTGTCGTGGTACGACCCAAGTCCGCTGAAGAAACTACTCAGAGCGGGATTATCCTGCCCGACACTGCGAAAGAGCGACCTCAGGAGGGCGAGGTCATGGCAGTGGGCACAGGACGCATTATGGACGATGGAAAGGTCGTCCCTCTTGCCGTGAAAGTCGGCGATAAGGTACTTTTTTCGAAGTATGGTGGTACAGAAATCAAAATCGGTGGCGAAGAGTATATCATTTTACGCGAAGACGATATTTTAGCGATTTTGGAGAACTAAACGCACGGAGGTGATAGCAAGCGATGGCAGCGAAGGAAATTTTATATACTGAGCAAGCGCGACAGGCGCTGGAGCGAGGCGTAGATACAATCGCTAACGCAGTTAAAGTCACTCTCGGACCGCGAGGTAGAAATGTCGTTTTAGAGAAAAAGTTCGGCTCTCCCACCGTTATCAACGATGGCGTGACCATCGCGAAAGAGATTGAATTAGAAGACCGCTTTGAGAATATGGGCGCGCAACTCGTGCGCGAGGTAGCGTCCAAAACCAACGATGTCGCCGGCGACGGCACGACCACCGCTACAGTGCTGGCGCAAGCCATTTTCAAAGAGGGGCTAAAAGCCGTCGCTGCCGGGGCGAACCCGATGTATGTCAAACGCGGCATCGATAAAGCGGTCGAAGCAGCGGTGAAATTCATTCAAGAGACCGCTACGCCCGTGGAAGGGCGCGCCGCTGTGGAGCAAGTGGCGACTATCTCGGCGAATGACCCCGCAATCGGCAAAGTCGTCGCCGACGCCATCGAAAAGGTCACTAAAGACGGCGTGATTACCGTCGAAGAATCCAAAGGTACGGAAACCACGCTCGAGGTGGTGGAAGGCATGCGCTTCGACCGTGGGTATATCTCCCCCTACTTCATCACCGACCCCGAGCGCATGGAAGCCGTGCTGGAAGAGCCGTACATTTTACTCTACGAGAAGAAAATCAGCGCGGCGCAGGATCTAATCCCTGTGTTGGAGCAAGTGGTGCGTGCAGGGCGCCCGCTGTTGGTGATTGCTGAAGATGTGGAAGGCGAGGCGCTGGCGACGCTGGTCGTCAACAAACTGCGCGGCGTGTTCCAGTGCGCCGCTGTGAAAGCCCCCGGCTTCGGTGAGCGACGCAAAGCGATGATGGAAGACATCGCTATCCTCACAGGCGGTACCTTTATCACCGAAGACCTCGGCATCAAACTGGAGAATGTGAAACTCGACCAACTCGGTCGCGCCGAGAAGGTGGTCATCGAGAAAGAGTACACCACCATCGTCGGCGGCAAGGGGCGACCTGAAGCCATTCAAGGGCGCATCCAGCAAATCCGTAAGCAGATTGAGACCACCGAATCCGACTACGACCGCGAGAAACTGCAGGAGCGTCTGGCGAAACTCGCGGGTGGCGTGGCGGTCATCAAAGTCGGCGCTGCCACCGAGACCGAACTGAAAGAGAAGAAAGCGCGCTTTGAAGACGCGATCAACGCCACCAAAGCCGCGCTGGAAGAGGGCATCGTACCCGGTGGCGGCGTGACGCTGGTGAACGCGATCAAAGCACTCGATACGCTGCAGGTGGAAGGCGACGAGAAAATCGGTGTCCACATCATCCGCCGCGCTCTCGAAGAGCCACTGCGCCAAATCGCTCATAACGCCGGCGCGGAAGGCTCCGTAATCGTCGAGAAAGTTAAGGAATTGCCGCACGGTCAGGGCTACAACGCCGCTACGGGCGAGTTCGTGAATATGATCGAGGCAGGGGTTATCGACCCGGCGAAGGTAACCCGCACTGCGCTGGAAAACGCCGCGTCGATCGCGTCGATGCTGCTCACCACTGAGGCGCTCGTGGCGGAAATCCCTGAAGAGAAAAACGGCAAGAAGACTTCACCATCCCCCTACTGACACACACAGACCACTCACCCCCCAATAGCCGGGGCTGAAAAGCCCCGGCATTTTTTTCTATCAAGAATACGCGCCATAACCCCGAAAAGTTTCCAAAGGGTATAACGCACTTTACCCTATGAAAATGAGGTATAATCGCGCTGGTGATCAACGATGATGAAGCGACGCGGTTTTACACTGATCGAGCTACTGGTGGTAATAGCGATTATCGCAATCCTTGCCGCTATTCTGTTCCCTGTGTTTGCACAAGCGCGTGAAAAAGCGCGTCAAACGCAGTGTCTAAGCCAGAACAAGCAAATCGGCATCGCTGCGATGATGTATGTGCAGGACTACGACGAGACCTTCCCACTTGCTGAGAACCAGTTGATCCCTCCGCCGGGATTTTGTGGGGGCGGCTATACAAGCTGTACTTCCATTGGCTATTTGTATTGGCTCCAGCCGTATTCCAAAGATAATCTGTACTCCCGCTGTCCTTCGGCGAAGCCGATTGCCAATCCCGATTCGGCGACGGGGCGGCGTCTTCTCTGTGAAGGGCGCGTCGGCTACGGTGCGGCGTATCCCTCGCCGATGGGGTTCTCCGCCGGCTGCTCTTTCCCCCCTCAAGTGTTCCCGCCAAGCAAATCTCTGGCGCAACTCTCTGCCCCAGCGAACCATGTGATGGTGATGGATGGTGTCCCTTCGGGCATACAAAGTCGTCCGCTCTGGGAGCAGCAAGGGTTCTATATGAATGTCGTTCACTCGCCCTTTATGCGTACTGAGTGGCAGCATTACGGTTTCAGTACCGTGCCAGGCTTCCCCCCCGCGTTCCATCAACGCCCTCACGGACGCCACCAACGGCAAGTCACCGTGACCTACGCCGACGGGCACACCAAAGCCACACCGTTTGAAGCGCTCTACGGACTACCTGAGAGCGAATGCGAGCGGAACAATAACACCTTCTGCTCCTCGGTAGAGTACACCCGCACTCAGCGTCCCGACCTATGGGAGAGGTGGGATTGAACTGTTTCATTCCTTGTTCCCCTCTTCCGCTACTGTGGGGAGGGGAAACTTGATTAATTCCCGTAATATCATCATAACGCGCCCCTGCCAAGCGTGGCATAATCGATTCAGCAGTCCAGAAGGGGAGGTGGATCGATTGGTTTCAGCCTTAGCCTTGGCTCTTGCCGTTGCCTGTCTCGTGGGGGCTTATAGCCTGCTGCGCGACGCACTCGATGAGGTCTGGTAATCGAAGCGCGGACATCCCTGTCCGTGTGTGGTGGACGCGCGCCACCGAGAACCGGTGCTAAGTATCGATCGGTTCCACATAAATCAGGCTCGCGAGTTGCGCGTCCACGGCGATTGTAGACAGCCCCACTCGTACGGCGTAGGTCGGGAAGCGTTGCTGCAAGTAGAGCCTTGCGCCGGGCACGATGCCCAGCGCGCTTAACTTGCGCCAGTGCCCATCGTGGTCAGGGACGACCCGTACGATGCGCGCCTGGGCGCCTGTCGGCAGCTGCGTCAATGGGAGGGCGCGTCCTGCGCTCTCCCCGTCCGCTTCCGCCGTGCCCATTCGACTAAGCTCTTGATCCATTTCGGCTCCTGCGGTTGCTCATAGCCACAACGCGGGCACTTGACGAGTCGGCAGCCGCCGAACGCCGCACACCCACGACACGCCTTTTCAATACCTTCCTCGGTCAACTCGTGCCCGCAAAAACTGCATCTCATCCGACCTGCACCCCCAACCCACTGAGTAGTCGACTGAGCGCGAACCCGACACCAAACGCGACGGTCATCGCAATTGCGAACATGCCCAGCGCCGTCTTCCAGCCGCGCTCCTTAATCGTAACCAGAAACTGCGCCACGCACGGCACAAACAGGGTCAGCACAACTGCCGTAATCAGCATATCGTTGCCTGAGAGCATCCCCTTCTCGTGGAGGTCATACAATCCGGCTGCGCCGTAATCGCGTCGGAAGAAGCCGAACAGGAACGCTACGCTCGCTTCAGCAGGCAGATTCAGCAACCGTGTGAGCGGCGCCAGTAAGCGTAGTGCCAAATCGAATAGCCCCGTCAACTGCCCCACCCAGATAAGCACGCTGGCAATCAAAAACAGCGGGAGCACCTCCATGAAATACCACTGCAGCCGTGCCAGCGTTTTGAGCAGCACATTCGACAGGCTCGGCAAGCGCATCGGGGGTATTTCCATATAGAACGGCGTGGCGCGTCCGGGCAACACCTGCGCCGCCAGCCAGCCCGCAAGCAGAAACACCAGCACAATCACCCCTGCCCAAATCGCCAAGCCCAACGGATACGCCGACAGCAGCGCCAGCACGACGCCCAACTGTGCCGAGCAGGGAATCGTCAGAGTCAGTAAGAGCGTTGTGATAATCCGTTCGCGGCGCGTCTCCAGCACCCGCGTCACAACGGTCGCCATCGTATCGCAACCGAAGCCCAGCACGATGGGAATCACTGCCCGCCCATTCAGCCCCAGCGACTTGAATGCTCGATCAATCAGCATCGCCAAACGGGGCAGATAGCCCGTGTCTTCCAAGAGAGCGAACACCAGAAAGAAGAAGGTCACAATCGGCAGTATGAGCGCGATGGCGTAGGTCACGCCAAGTGTCCATACCCCATACTCCCCCACCAACAACTCCTGAATCGGCGTCCACGGAACCACAGAGCGCACCAGATTCTCCACAAACGGATTGATGTGCCCCCCAAACAGATCCTCTTCAATCCATCCGACGACCGTCCCGGCACCGAACACGCCCACGAACTGATACAGTCCAAAATAAAGCACGAGCGCGAGGATGGGAAATCCCGTCCACGGATTCATACAGAGCCAACCTATCCAGTCGGCAAGGGTTTGCGGGCGTGGCGAACGAGTTGCTTGCGTGACCTGTGCCGCGATTTGCCGACCCCACTGCTGCCGCTGTTGCTCAATCTGCCACGCGAGGGGCGTCTCACTCATTTGCTCCAATGTATCCTTGAGGCTGCGAATCCGCTCGACGGTTCCCCTGCCCTCCTGCGCCTCGACCTCATCCCAGATTTCGGGGTCGCCTTGCAGCAGTAGCAATGCCATCGTTCGTGAGCTGAGCGCGTAGTCGCCGCGCAGCAGCTCGCCGATTTGCGCGATGGCATGTTCAATCGCGGGTGGGTAGGTCGGCGCAGGCGGCGGTGAGACGCTCATAGATTAACTCCTTCACAGCTTCCACGCCCTGCCCTGAGAGGCAGACCGTCGGCAGCACAGGCACGCCTAACTGGTGCGCCAGCGTATCAATTTGGATACTCAGCCCAGCGCGCTCCAGCTCATCCATCATATTCAGCACCACCGCAACAGGCACACCCGTCTCCACCAACTGCATCGTCAGCGGCAGCATCCGAGCGAGATTCTTGGCGTCGATCACATGAAGCACCAGTGCGGGACGTTCGCGCAGCAAGATACGCCGCGCCACACGCTCCTCATCGGTAATCGGCATCAGTGAATACATGCCAGGCGAGTCGATAATCACGAATTCGCGTCCACGATAGCGCATCAACCCACGCGCGACCTCCACCGTTGTGCCAGGGTAGTTTGATACCGTCACATAGCGTCCTGTCAGTTTATGGAACAGCACGCTTTTGCCCACATTCGGGTTGCCGACAATCAAAACGGTCGGTCTTGGACGCGCCTGCCTGCGCATCGGCTCCTCAACAACAGTAGCGGTTGCCATTTTCCATAAATATACCCTTTAGCGTGGCTAAATATCAAGGGGGGCACGAGGGTGTTCGAAAAATCGCGTGGCAGGGAATAGAAGGGCGCACCCGCAGGTGCGCCCCTACACAACGACCTGTAGGGGCAGACCTGCGTGTCTGCCCCGCGCAAAGAGAATTTTCGAACTCTCAGGGGGGCATAGCGTGTTAGGAAACCCCAGACGATGTTTTCAGCTCTACAACCTGCCCGTCATATGCCAGTTCAATCCCATCGGGCAGCGCGGCGTTGGTGGACTCGTAGTCCAAATCGTGCGTTAGGTGCGTGAAGAGCGTGCGCTCTGCCTTAAGCTGCAGGGCGACCTCCACCGCCTTCTCGAAGTGGAAGTGGGTGGGATGAGGTTCGCGGCGCAAAGCGTCCAGGATCAACAATTTCAATCCGTGCAGCCGCTCCCAAGTGTCGGGAGGGATATAGCTCACATCGGTCACATAGGCAAATGCGCCGATACGAAACGCTAAGATAGGCATCTCCCCGTGAAATACGCGCAGTGGCTCAATGGTGAGGTCGCCTATTTGCAACACGCCATTAATCTCGCGGAACTCGATCTGGGGGGTGCTGACACCAGGCGGGTACGGGAAAAAGATGTATCGAAACACGCGCTTAAGGTCGTCTAACGCGCTGGGTTCGGCGTAGACAGGCACGGTGCGTCCCGTGTAGAGGGTGAAGCCGCGGAGATCGTCCAACCCCATGATGTGGTCGGCATGGGTATGGGTAATCAGCACGGCGTCCAGATGCTGGTCTAATCCCGTGCGCAGGAGTTGCAGACGCAGTTCAGGAGGCGTATCGATGAGAATCTGCGTTTCACCGTGCTGGATATGAACGCTGGGTCGGGTGCGGTGATTGCGTGGGTCTGAGGAGGTGCAGACGGCGCAGCGGCATCCCAGTTGCGGCACGCCCATCGATGTGCCACAGCCCAGAATGGTGATCCGCACCGCGTGTTAGCCCTCCTTTTCTTGGTGGAGCAAGGTGAGCGCGTGGCGGAGCGTGGGAATGAGCCGATTCGCCACGGCTTGCGCCGCCACAGAAATCGCTTGGCGCACGGCGTAGCTGTCGGAGCGCCCATGCCCGATGATGCAGACCCCATCCACGCCCAGTAACGGTGCGCCACCCCATTCCCGATAATCCAGCCGCCGTTTGATGCGCCCGAACGCCGGTCGCAGCAGCGCGAGGGGGAGTTTATTCAGCACATTGCGGGTGAGCTCCTCCTTGACGACCTTCAACACGATTTCCGCCACGCCCTCGCTGGTCTTCAAAAAGACATTGCCCACGAACCCGTCGCACACCACCACATCGGCGATGCCCTCAAAGAAGGTTTTGCCCTCCACGTTGCCCACGAACTCCTCGCCAAGCTGGCTCTGGAGGAGTTGGTACGCTTCTTTGGTGACGCTGTTGCCTTTGGTGGCTTCCTCGCCGATGTTGAGCAATCCGACGCGCGGGTTGGGGATTTCCAGCACCTGCGCGGCGTAGATTTGACCCATCAGCGCGAAATCAAGCAAGTGGCGCGGGGAGCAGTCGACCGTTGCGCCGCTATCGAGCAATACGCACCGCCCCGTATAAGTGGGCAGTACCGTCGCGATGGCGGGGCGATCAACATAGGGCAGCCCACCCCAGAGCAGCTTCGCCGTGACCCCGACCGCGCCCGTGTTGCCCATCGACACCAGTGCGTCCGCCTTGCCCTCTTTGACAAGTTTGGCAGCGACCACCAGCGACGAGTCGCGCTTGCGCCGAATCGCCATCACAGGCGCGTCGTCCATCGTAATCACCTGTGAGGCGTGATGGACGAGCAGGTTCGCAGGGCGTCCGCGTTTGGGCAGCAGCGGTTCGATTTGGGCAGTATCACCCACCAGCAGGATTTCAAAGCTCACCTGCCGCGCGGTCTCCAGCGCACCCGCTACGATTTCTTGAGGGGCATAATCGCCCCCCATCGCGTCGACGGCGATACGCATCGCTTACTCGTCAGTGGGCACCGATTCCGTAATCGCCGCTTCGTATTTACGCTTCTTGTAGTAGCCGCACACGGGACAAGCGCGATGCGGTAATACCATCGCGCCGCAGTGGGTGCAACGGCTCAAGCCGGGCATCTCCAGTTTATAGTGCGTGCGGCGTTTTGCGCCCCGCGCGTGCGAATGTCGTCGTTTCGGGTTTGCCATCGTTTGCCTCCTTGTCTTACTCCTCGCTATACCAAGCGCGCGCCAGCGCCTCGAATGCAGGATGTCCCGCTCGTGGCGCACAGTCGCAAGCGCCTTCGTTCAGGTTCTGCCCGCAGGTCGGACACAAGCCCTTGCAATCCGCCCTGCATACAGGCGCTATCGGCAACTCCAGCAACAGATATTGCCGTAGCAAATCATCGGCGTACAGATAGTTCCCCTCGAACACGGGGAACGAGTCCCGATCTTCCACTTCGGCGTAGCCATACGCGCTCAAGCCCGCAGGAGTGCCCACTAAGGGGAACTCTTCGTGAATCTCGAACGCGACGGGCAGCTGAAAGTAGCTAAGGCAGCGTCCGCACTCCAGCCATACAATGGTTTCAAACCTACCTGCAAGGCGCAGAATGCGTCCACCGCTCTCCGCGACCAGCGTCCCGTGAATTGGTTCCGCCAGCGGGGGAGCCTCTTCCCGCTCCAACCAGATTTCGATCGGGTACTCTACGCGCCGTCCAGGATGCTGGACGACATCATTTAAATCTAATCGATACCCATTCATGGCAGCTCCCCCTGTAGCCTGCAGGCTACGAATAGAAAGTATACCCTATCCCATGCCTTCGCGCAATATTGATAGGAAAAACGCCGCGCGGAGCGAACCTCAAACGCGTGCGTCTGGGGATCTTCGGCGGCACATTTGACCCTGTGCATTACGGACACTTACGCCTTGCGGAAGAGGCACGGGAGGCGGCGAACCTGGAGCGTGTGCTGTTTGTGCCTGCTTCCGTGTCGCCGTTTCGAACCAATGAACCACTCAGCGCGGCGGAAGCCCGCGTGCAGATGGCGCGCCTCGCCGTGCAACACAACCCCCACTTCGAAATCTCCGAGATAGAGGTTAGGCGTGGGGGCGTTTCCTACACGGTCGATACCGTGCGCGTCATTCGCCAACAGTACCCCGAAGCGGAGCTGTTTCTCATTCTGGGCGCCGACGCGCTGCAGGGCTTTATGGACTGGCGTGAGCCGTACTTAATCGCTCACGAATGCCACCTGCTGGTGGGTGTGCGTCCAAACTACGACCTGCGGAAGACGCTGAAACAACTCCCGGAACCCATCCGACAGCGCGTGCAACGGGTACCGATGACCCCGATGGGCATCAGCGCAAGCAATATCCGAGAGCACGTGCGCACAGGGCGATCGATTCGCTATCTGACACCCCAAGATGTGATAGAATATATCCAGCAACATCGGCTGTATCGGGAGCCAGAGTGATATGACAACGGAACAGAAGCGTCAAATGATTCAGAATGCAGCAGAAGACGCCAAGGCAGAGCGCATCAACGCGCTCGATTTACACGGCAAAACCCTGATCGCGGACTATTTTATCGTGTGCAGTGGCAACTCGGATGTGCATATCCGTACCATCGCGGATAAGATCCAGGACGCCCTGCGCGATCAAGGCGAGCGCGTCCTGCGCGTAGAGGGCTACCGCGAGGCGACTTGGGTGCTCCTGGACTATGGCGATGTGGTGGTGCATATCATGCGGGAGGAAGCGCGTCAGCACTATGGACTGGAGGCGTTCTGGCAGAACGCGCCACTGATTGAGAGTCTCAGGGAACATACGAGCGATGAACCTCGGAAGCGAGCTAGATCCGAAACGGGAAGAGATTGAGCGATTGCTCCGTCTGGCGCATATCCATCAGGTGCGCGGCGAGCGGAGCAAAGCAAAAGAACTACTCCAGCAAGCGTTGGAGCTGGACGCCGAGAACGCGGCTGTATGGGAGCTGCTGGGCGATTACCAGCGCGAAGCAGGCGACTGGCAAAGCGCACACGACGCCTATAAAAAAGCGCACGAGCTGGACCCCAGCAACGCCCCCGTCGAGCGGAAATATGCCGAAGCCGTCCTGCAACTCACACGCCAGCAAGAGCAATATCAGCAGTGGGAGCGCGCCTTGGAAGGAAAAGGTACGGGCGACGCGATCGCTCTTCCCCGCAATCCGGGGCTGGCGTTCCTGCTCTCACTGCTCATGCCAGGCGTGGGACAACTCTATAACGGACAGTTCGTCAAAGGGGGCGTTATTTTGGGGATTATGGTGGTGGGGGTTATCATCTTCCTGACCACGCCCGGGGGAAGTGACTTCATCTATAACCTGCTGGCGTATTTAGTAAACCCATCGCGCGTGCGCGGCGGGATGAGCGGGGTGCAACTCTTCGCTGCGCTGATGATGTTCCTCGCGTGGGTCTACGCCTTTATCGACGCTCCGCTCAGCGCCGCCGCACGCAACCGATTGATTTAGCGGGGCGCGTCTCACCGGACTTCCACAGGGAGCAATTCGTTCCTAAGGACCACTTGCGCCCGTGCCTGGTTGTACGCCCGTGGGTGGTGCTTGATTGCCAAACGGGTTCGACTCGCTGCCGAAGGTCTTTTCCACCACCGTATCCCTGCTTCCCTTCCCTGTGTTCGAGAAATACCATGCGCCCACTAAGCCCAGTACCAGCACGATAGCCACAATCACTGCCCAAGTCGGGATCTCTTTCTTCATAACGGACTCCTTCAGAATATAGGGGGGCATAGCCCCCCATATGCGACTACATCGTCGGTTGACAGCGTTGGTCAATGGACGGATTATCGCCTGGGTAAGCGACCATCGGGTTCCAATGAACGCCCGCAGGGTTGTAGTTAACACAGGTGAAGTTCTGGGCACCGGAACTCACACGCTCCTGCACCATGCCACGATGCTGAGTTGACGAGAGGCGCAGATTCGGGTCGGTCTGTGTGAGCCACGACTCGGTCGCACGAAGCGGATACCATTTGCTGTGTCCGTCAGCGAAAGTAATGTTGTGCCCCTCGTGACGCCCAGAAATACCGAAGAGCGAGTTAACTGGACCCGACACATTAGAGACTGTTTAGAAACCATTGCTTGCAAGATACCGCATTAACCGCCGTATCCCTGACAGCCAAATCCAAGCCTCCTCCACCTCACACAACACATCCCAACACCGAGACAAACAAGTACGGGTACGGCATGCCGTACCCCAACAACCACTCCAACAAACCCTCCCGATCATACGCCCTATCCGCTATCACCACCCGCACCGAACGATACCGACCCAACACCCCGTCCAAAACCCCATACGCCCCACGCGCATCCGACACATCGGCACCCGTCACCATCACCCCTAACAAGTTCCCCAGTGAGTCCACCACTATGTGCCGTTTGCGCCCTTTGATTTTCTTGCCACCGTCGTACCCACGCACCCCCCTTTTTGCGTGGTCGGCACACTCTGACTGTCCACCGCCACCGTCTTGGGCTGTCCGCGTCGCTCCCGCCGACGCGACCTTGCCGCCAGCGCGTGTTGTACTTGTTCAAACACCCCCAACGCTTGCCAACGACGAAAGTGGTAATAGACGGTTTGCCACGGGGGCAGGTCGCGGGGGAGGTCGCGCCAACGGATGCCGTTGACAAGCACATAGAGCATGGCTCGGTACAGGTCGTAGAGGCTGTATCGTCGGGGTGCGCCGATGGGTTTGCGTTTGCGTCCATAGAGGGCGCGTTTGAGGACGGGTTCGATGATGTCCCACTGTTGGGGCGTTGGGTCTGACGGATAGGTTGGTTGAACACTCATACCGTGATTATACCCCACCTACCTTCTTAAACAGCCCCTAAGAACAGACAAGTGGAAGGTTGTAGTCTCCACTTGTCTGTGTGCAGTTAGTACGACACGCCCAACTTTACACAGTCTTCTCTCAGTACATGCACTGAGGAGCGTTGGGAATGGGGGCTCGCGGCGGGATGTCTGCGCCCCACATCTGCGGGTCGTTTAAGAACCGTTTATAGTGAACCCACTTCGCATGCCCATCCGCAAATACTACCCCCATTCCGTCAACATGACGCCGCGCTCCTGCCACATTGTACCAGCGCGTCTTGTCCGTGCAGCTACCCAAACCAGCATTCATGTCAGGAATATCGTCATCTGTGTCGCAGTTTGTATTGAACGGCCAATCTTGAGGATTGAAGAACAGCAGTGAACCGTTCGAGTCCGTTATCACGGCAACATTAGCTGGTGAAGGGATCTCAGGGAGCGACGCGGAGTTGACCAAGTTATTATTGATGCAAGCAATCCTCAAAACGCCATAGCGCTCCCCATAGTTGGCGCCGTAAGACATCTGACAAAACGGTCCAGCCGTTGGGCTGGGACAGTTGAAGACATACGGACCGGAATAACTCGGGCAGCGATAAATCTGATGATTCTTGATATACGGATGGAGTAAGCCCGGCCAACGACAGGTGTGGAGCGGACAGTTGACCAATACATTTGGATCATCGTAGCTCGGCCAACGAAGACGACTGTAAGGGAACCCATATGCAAAGGGAACCAGAGTCTCGTCGTAGTCCTGGGTGTACATGTAAACGCCGGTCGCGATTTGCTTGGCATTAGAGACGCATTGGGTTTGTCTCGCCTTTTCACGCGCCCGCGCGAACACAGGGAATAGAATCGCCGCTAAAATCGCGATAATCGCGATGACGACCAATAGCTCAATCAAAGTGAAACCGCTTCGTCGCATACGAAACCTCCTCTGCCTTAAATAAGCCAGCATTTTGCCGATTCCTGCCATAAAAACGGACAAATTGCTGCCTTCACCGTCCTATCCAAGTGATTCCCCTGTGCATTTTACCCTATGACTTGTCCTGCAATACGGCAACGCCTGGCAAAACGCGTCCTTCCAGAAACTCCAGCGACGCACCGCCGCCGGTGGAGATGTGGGTTATTTTGTCGGCAAAGCCGAGTTGCTCCGCCGCGGCTGCGGTATCGCCCCCACCCAGAATCGAAACGGCGCCCGACTCTGCCAACGCTTGCAACACGGCGCGTGTGCCCTGCTCGAACGGGGGAGTCTCAAACGCGCCCAGCGGACCGTTCCAGACCACCGTACGCGCCGATTTCACCGTCTCGCCAAACGCGCGGGCAGTCTCGGAACCAATATCCAGCCCCATCTGGTCCGCAGGTATCGCGCTTACAGGAACGGTCCGCACGGGCACATTCGGCTCTAAAGCAGGCGCCACCACGACATCCGTCGGGAGCGCGATTTTGTCGCCGGCCTGCTGTAGCATCTGCGCAGCGAACTCCAAGCTCTCCGCGTCCAGTAGCGACTTACCGATTTCGTAGCCCTGTGCCTTTAGGAAAGTGAACGCCATTCCACCGCCGATGAGCAACCGATCGACTTTCGGCAGCAGGTTCTGGATAACGCCGATTTTATCATGCACCTTCGCGCCGCCGAGAATCGCGATGAAGGGGCGCTCGGGGTGGGTGAGCGCTTGCCCCAGATAGCGCAACTCTTTTTCCATCAGCAGCCCGGCGACGGCAGGCAGGTAATGCGCCACGCCCTCGGTGGAGGCGTGTGCCCGATGCGCGGAGCCGAAAGCGTCGTTCACATAAATCTCTCCCAACCGCGCCAGCGCACGGGCAAATTCGGGGTCGTTCGCCTCCTCCTGCGGGTAGAAGCGCACATTTTCCAGAAGCGCAACGGAGTTCGGGGGCAGTTGGCGTATGCCTTGCTCCACCACCTCGCCAATACAGTCGTCAAAGAACTGCACTGGTCGCCTGAGCAGCTGACAGAGCCGCTCGGCAACGGGACGGAGGCTGAACTCCGGAGTGCGCTGTCCCTTCGGGCGCCCCAAGTGCGACATCAGAATCACCGTCGCGCCCTGCTCCAGCAGGTACTGAATCGTGGGCAGCGACTCACGAATGCGTCGATCATCCGTTATCTGACCGTTCTGCATTGGCACATTGAAATCCACGCGCACCAGCACGCGCTTGCCACGCACATCGATATCGCGAACTGTTTTCTTATTCATGATTGACCCTCACTTCCCATGGTGGGCTGCGTATAAGCCGCGAATGTAGATAATCTGCCCTGCGTGATACACATCGTGTTCCGCGAGCATCAGAAACAGGTCGCCTGTGGGCATGCGTCCACCGCCCCAGTAGGGGCGTTCCACTTCGAGGTCATCGTCGGTCAGGGGCGCAAGCGCATCGAGGGTGGTCTCGTAGCCTTCCTGTGCAATCTGTAGCGCGGCGTTCAAATTGCCCCCCATCGCGCGGAAACGATGCTCCATCGCCTGCCAGTCGACACCCCCTTCGCCGAAC
Organism: Fimbriimonadales bacterium; assembly: GCA_026003075.1. Taxonomy (GTDB): domain Bacteria; phylum Armatimonadota; class Fimbriimonadia; order Fimbriimonadales; family GBS-DC; genus GBS-DC. Next base: position 101,288 of record BPGO01000001.1, read on the forward strand.
GCGGTTGAAATCTGCACCAGTTTATCCGCGCCGAGGTGGAAGATAATTTTCAGGATCGAGCCGTCCGCCCAGCGATAGCCCTTGTAGCCCGTGGGCGGAATCCAACGCGCCTCTTCCTCGCTCAGGTTGCGCACAGCGGTCTTGAAACTGTGCCATGGGCTGCCCTCGTAGCTGCGTATCAGCAGTTCCTTTAGAAAGTTCACTCGCGTCTTCATCGGTGTTCCCCTACAGATTGTACCATGAGGGGGTTCCTCGGCAGGAGTCGCACCTGCACGGGCGAAAATTGCCTGCCCGGCAGGAGACGAGCGATGCTTATCGAAACCCTACTCACGACAGGACTATTGAGTATGCAACCGCCGACCTACAAACTGCAGCCCTATCTACAGGATCGGAGTGTCTACTACACGGTTCAGCATGGGTTGCCGGATGCGCCTGTGCTGGCGATTACGATTGCAGGCGATCGGCTCTACGCGGGTACCTCCAAAGGCGTCGCCGTTGCGCTCCTCGGTCAGCCTAATCAGTGGCGTGTTGGCTCTACCCAGCCCCTGCGTGCCCTTGCGACCGACAACGCAGGCAACGTGTACGGAATTGGGGGCGCGTCGCTGTATCAGATTACGCCACACGGTGAGACGCGCTTGCTGTATACTGCTGACGACGAACTCATCGGGCTACAGCCAGCGCGCGAGGGAGGGTGGTGGCTACTCACCGCAAATCGGCTCCTGCGCTACGAGGGCGACTCCATCCGCGAAACTTACGACGCACCCGCTAATCGGCAGTTCCGCTGGTTCCACCAAGACGCGCGCGGGCGCATTTTCGCGTTTGCTGAGGGAGAATTAGAACGGCGCTGTTATCGCTTGGAGGGCGGGCAGTGGCGATTGCTGGAGGTCAGCGATAATCGGGGGCGCTATTACGACGATGTTTGGCTCTGCGCCGCCAGCGACGCCATCGGGCACCTCTGGATAGGCGCACGGTCGGGACTAATTCTCAGCGATGGCGAGGGCTGGTTCCTTGCACGCGAGGTGTATGACGGCGTCCCCACGGTTCCCGCCGCGCCCACAACCGAACTGATTCCCCCCTACGGCTTCATTCGCTGCCTCGCGTTCGCTCCGAATGGCGACCTCTGGGCAGGAACGCCCGAGGGCGCGTGCCGACTGCGCGACGGCAAATGGAGCTACTTCTGGGGCAAACGCTGGCTACCGGGCAACCAAGTGTATGCCATCGCTCTCGACGCCCAGAACCGCGCCTGGATCGCCACCGATAAAGGCGTCGCGTGTATCGAATCGGTGACGATGACCCTGCGCGAGAAAGCGGAACACTATGAGCGACTCATCGCCCTGCGCCACAATCGGAATGGCTTCGTGACCAACTGCGACTGGGACGACCCCAACGATCCCGACAGTTGGAAAATCGAGGCGAGCGATAACGACGGGCTGTGGACGGCGGTTTACTGCGCCGCGCAGGTGTTTCAATACGCCACTACAAAAGACCCTGCCGCCCGCGAGCGCGCCCGCAAATCGTTCAACGCTCTGCTGGAACTGGAGCGGCTCACAGGCATTCCCGGCTTCCCCGCTCGCAGCATCATCCGCAAAGACGAAACCCGCTACCACCAATCTACGGGCGAATGGCACGAATCGCCCGTAGACCCCAACTTCATTTGGAAAGGCGACACCAGTTCCGACGAACTGGATGGGCACTACTTTATCTGGGCGGTCTATTACGACCTGTGCGCCGATGATGCCGAAAAAGAGCGCATTCGCGGTGTGGTGCGGCGCGTCACAGACCACCTGATGCAAAACAACTGGCGACTCATCGACAAAGACGGAAAACCCACCCGCTGGGCGATTTTCAATCCCGAAGCGGTTAACGACGACCCCGTTTGGGAAGAAGAGCGTGGGCTAAACTCACTTTCCCTACTCTCGCACCTCAAAGTGGCTTATCACATCACAGGCGACGCAAAGTACCAGCAGGCGTATGAGGAGCTGATTCGCAAACACCACTATCTCCTCAACGCCGTGACGCAAAAGATGCTCCCCCCCTACTCTATCAACCACTCCGATGACCAGCTGGCGTTTTTGTGCTATTATCCCTTCCTGCTCTACGAGACGAACCCCAACTATCGGCGTCTCTGGCTGATGAGTTTGGAGCGCAGTTGGCAGATTGAGCGACCGGAGCGGAGTCCCCTGTTCAATTTCATCTATGGCGCACTTACAGGCAAGCCTTGCGATGTGGAAGCGGCGGTCCAGACGCTGCAGGAGTGGCCCCTCGACCTGCGCAACTGGGAGTGCCGCAACAGTCATCGGCTCGACATCACGCTGGATACCAGCAAAGGACGCTTTGGTGAGTGGCAGTCGGTGCAGATTGTGCCCTACAGCGAGCGCGTCGTAATGCGCTGGAACGGCAACCCGTACCGACTGGACGGCGGCGACCCGCGGGGCAGGCGTGAAGACGACGGCAGCGCATTCCTCCTCCCCTACTGGATGGGCAGGTACCACCGACTAATCGAAGAGTAGCCCCCGTTGTGCCCGGCTAATTCCAAGGCGTGGGCACGCGGTTGGGGTCTTCGATGCGCCGCGTTTCCACCAGCACGCCTTGCTCGCTCAGCTCGCGGGCATGGCTCTCTGCCTTCCGTCGGGGCAGGTTCGTGAGCAGTGTTACGGGAACCGTCTCTAACAGTTTCTTCACATCGGGGCGGTTCAGGTCTAAAAACCGCTCCAGCGCCAAAATCGCCTGCTCCTCTTTGAGACGATCTACCCCCAATAGCACCAACTCGTACGGCGTCGGGTCGTCTTGGGGCAAGGGCATTCCAACGGGTACGCGCCCCGTTGTGCGGATGGGGAACTCACGCTGACACTGTTCACAGATCGCCGCCGCCGCCTTCACTGATACCTGCTCCATCGAGCCACAGTGGGGACACTTGACCGCAATCACCTCCATCACGCGCCCGTTCTCAATCGGCACGCGCTTGAGGCAGTGTTCGCAAGTGAAGTCCATCTGAGGCGGCGCAACCAGTATGGTCTCTTTATGGCAGAAGGGACACTCCACCGGGTAGGCAGGGACTTTGGTGGTTTTGTAGTACGACCACCCTGCATAGCCCCACGCGCCGAGCCAGATCAGTGCAAACCCCCAAGAGAACGAGTAAAACATCCCGCCATATCGCCAAAACAGAAAAGTCAGCGCCAACGCCACCAGCCCGACAATACCGTAAATCACTGCTTGGGTCAGTTCCTTCTCTACAGCGTCGGAACGCTTAATCGGTTCGTCCACGCTCTCGCCTCCTGGCTATAGATACGGCGGTTCAGCAGGCGATTCCTGCCACTCCGTGGCACAAAGACGAGTACTTTCAACGAATGGCTCGCCCAGACTACTCGGCAGTACTATAAGCGCGGACGTTCGAGCCTGCCCCCAGCACGGCGTTCCGTAGGCGTACATGGGGTTCAATTACGCACTCGTCGTCGAGGATGCAGTCTACCAACTGGCAACCGTCGCCGATTTGCACGCGCTCGCCCAAGATACAGCCATGCAACGTGCTGCCCCCCCCGATAGCGCATCCCGCCCCGACCACCGTGTAGCCGCTGAGCCGCACACGCGATTCGATAGTGACATTGTCACCGATTTGGCAGCCGGGTTCAATTTCGGCGTCGGGGGCAATCTCCACTTCCGAGCCAAGCCAGTAGCCGTGTTCAGTGCAGCGTCCTGCAGGGGGTAGAGCGGTCTTGACCGCGCCGCTGAGCAGGGCGCGCGTGGCACGAATGTACTGCGCGGGGCGCCCGATATCGAGCCAGAAGCCCACGCCCTCCACCCCATACACGGGCACACCTTCCGCCAGAATCTGCGGATAGAACTCACGCTCAATCGAGCAAGGGCGCAGGGGAATGCGTGCCAGCGTCTCAGGCTCCATCACATAGATCCCTGCGTTGATGAAGTCGCTGCCCTCCATCGGCTCGCCTCGATCGGCGGCGCGTTTCTGCTCTTCGGTGGGTTCCATAAACGCCTGCACGCGCCCATCCTCGGCGACCTGAATCACTCCGTAGGGGTGCGGTCGCTGCACGCGGTAGAGGGTGAGCGTGACCTGCGCTCGGTTCTCGATATGTCGGCGCACGATACTGCCGATGTCGAAATCGGTGAGGATGTCGCCGTTGAACACAATCGCGCGGTCGGGGGGTAAGCCTTCGACGGCGTTGCGGATGGCGCCTGCTGTGCCCAGCGGCTCGCGTTCTACGGCATAGCGCATCCGCACGCCGAACCGACTGCCGTCGCCAAAGTGCGCTTCGATTCGGTCGGCAAGGTAGTTCGTAGCGAACACGATTTCGTCCGCGCCTGCGGCTTTGAGTTGCGCCACCTGATACTCCAGAAACGCGCGGTTGGCGACGGGCATCAACGGTTTCGGGCGGCGCAAAGTGAGCGGGCGCAACCGCGTGCCGAACCCACCTGCGATAATCACACCTCTCAACGGTCAGTTCCTCCCAGCATCGGGTTCAAGTGTACCTTATGGGACAGGCGGTGCGTGCAAGCACCGCTGGGAACACGACCACTTCCACATCCAACGGCTGCTCGCTCATAGTGATAAGATACCCGCTATCTGAAGATGTTCCTGCTGGTGCTGCCGCAGGATGAACCGAACCTCCTCCAAAGTGCGCATCGTGTTGGAATCATACCCCACTCCTCTCCTGCGTAAACGCGGCGATGGCATCCCCCACATCCAGCATGTCCCTCAAAAAGAGGTGTATGTCGCGGCTCACGGGCGCACCAAATCGGTAGCATGTTCTCTCGGATTTCGGCATGCGTTGAAGGTGGTTGGAAAGCATCCCCCGCTCAGCGGTCAGGTTTTTGATGAATTTTAAGGAGTATAATGAAATCGAGAGGCAATGCGGGGTGCGCGTTGCCCAAAACAGACAAACAATCAGTGGACGCCGCGTGGTCGCGGCGGCGCGGTGGTCTTCCACGACAGTGGATCTGCTGCAGGGCGATGGCCTCTCAGGGGCTTTGGGACTGCGGGGAAGCGCCGCCAATGGGAAGGGGTTTCCTTTCCCAATCAGAAACCCAATACCAAAAAAGGAGGCTCAGAACGATGAAACGAGAGCGCAGTATCTGGCTTGTGTTGAGCGTGTTGGTGAGCGTGGTGCTGGGTGCAGGCACCCGTGTCTGTGCGCAATCGCTGACCTGGCTGGGCACGCTGGGAGGTGGTTTGAGCTATGCGAATGGCGTCTCTTCGGACGGCGCGGTGGTGGTCGGCTGGGCACACAACGCCAGCGGGCTATGCCGTGCCTTTCGCTGGACCTCATCGGGCGGGATGCAGGATCTCGGCACGCTGGGCGGTGCATGAGAGCTGTGCGTATGGCGTTTCTGCGGACGGCGCGGTGGTGGTCGGCTGGCACATTCACTGCCAGCGCGGTTATGGTCGTGCCTTTCGCTGGACTTCATCGGGCGGGATGCAGAATCTCGGCACGCTGGGCGGTGCTGGGAGCGCTGCGCGTTGGCGTCTCTGCGGACGGCTCGGTGGTGGTCGGCTGGGCACAAAACGCCAGCGGGCAAGCCGTGCCTTTCGCTGGACGGCGTCGGGCGGCATGGAAGACCTGAATAGCACCTACGCCAGCCTGCTCACCAATGGCTCAGTGCTTGTGGCTGCTTACGCCATCTCGCCCGACGGACGCTATATTGTGGGGCAGGGCTACAACGCCGCCACTGGACGCAGGGAAGCGTTCCTGCTGGATACGGTGCCGGAGCCTGCCAGCCTGTTGGCGTTAGGGGCGGGACTGGCGGGGCTGCTGGTTCGGCGTCGGCGTTGCTAACGCGCGCCTCCCCTGCGCCTTCTGCGCCACGAAGACCGATGCGAGTGGGGGCAGACCTGCGTGTCTGCCCCCTTTCCCTATTGGTTCGGTTAGCCTCCCAAAGTCACGGCTTCTTCGGGGCTGGGCGTGCCGAGGTCGCGTTCGCGTGTGCCCCGATACGCCACCCGAAAATAGAACCGCTGCGGCGCGCCCCGATATTCCCACACATAGGGGCTTGCCGTGTCGAACGCCAGCAGGCGATAGTCGCTCTCGCCCTCCGCGCGCACATAGATGTTCGCCCCAATCGCCCAGTCGGGCTTGCCGTTGCGGGTCTCGTCGTCGGGGTTCGTGCCGAAATGCACCGTCACGCGCCCCGCATCCACCTCCAGCCGCACGCCAGGGATTTCAGGACCGACGCCCCGACGCTGGCGCGGTTTGGGCACATTCAAGCCCAGATTCGCCCGCAGCGCGTCGGTCATATTCGGGTGGCGGTTAATCCGTTGCGCCATCTGTCGGAAGAGCCGTTCCGCCGCGTCGCGCGAGTCGGTTTTGGCTTCCGACGCCGTGCGGTAGGCAATCAGCGCGTTCTGAAAGGCGCCCAACTTCGTCTGGAAGTCGTTGCGGGCGTTGGTCAGCGGGGTCAAGTCCGCCGCCACCAGCCCGAAGGTCGCCAAGTTCGCGTTCAGCACCGTCAGAAAGTTGTTCATCCACGCCAGAAGGTCCTGGTCGCTCTTTGGAATATAGTCGCGTGCCATCACTGTGCCTCCTATAGGGATTGGTGTTCCACCTGGCATCGCCATCTCCTGCTATGATGTGTCCGATCGAGGGTTAGGAAGTTCCCCGTCGTTGAGGTTATCGTTTCCGTCGTCGAGGTTATCGTTTCCGTCGTCAAGGTTATCGTTTCCGTCGTCAAGGTTATCGTTTCCATCGCCTACGTTATCGATTCCGTCGTCAAGGTTATCGTTTCCGTCGTCAAGGTTATCGTTTCTGGCGTTGAAGGTGGTTGGAAAGCATCCCCCGCTCAGCTGTGCGGTTTAGGGAACACCAGCGTGGCGGTCGTGCGTCCGTTTTCGCTAACCATCGTGAATTTGCCGCGCAGGGTGCCGCGCGTGAGGTTGTCGATAATCTTCAGCCCCAGCGTGTTGCTTTTGCTGGGGTCAAAGTGGGGGGGCAGGGGCGCGCCGTCGTTGGCGACCTGCAGGGTGATTTCGTTTTCGACTTCGCACACCTGCACTTCGATGTGCCCGATTTCTTGCTCGCGGAAGCCGTGTTCGATGGCGTTTTGGATGAGCTCGTTGAGAATCAGCGCGACGGCGGTGGCGTGTTGCAAAGGCAGCAGCACCTCGTCGCCTTCCACGCGCGAGTGGATGTGCTTGCCTGGTGGGGTGAGCGCTTGCTTGGTGTTGTGGAGAATGCCCGACGCAATCTTGCGCAGGCTCACCATGTCCAAGTCCTCACGCGAGAGCAGTTCGTGTACCTGAGCAATTGCCAAAATGCGGCTGAGGCTGTCGTGGATGACCTCTTCGATGGTCTTGTAGCGCGAGTAGTGCATTTGCAGGCGCATCAGGCTGGCGATTTGTTGCAGGTTGTTTTTCACGCGGTGGTGCATCTCTTGCAGGATGGCGCTGCGCACCATCAGTTTGGCGTGGTCGATGGCGAGGGCGGCTTGGCTGGCGACGGCTTCCAGCGTGCGCAGCTCCTCGTCGCTGAACAGGTGGGGGCGGTCGGTGTAGCAGTTCAGCACGCCGATGACCTGCTCGCGCACGCGCAGGGGGACGCAGACCATCGTGTGGAGTCCTTCGCGCTTGGCGAGGTCGGGGAAGCGATAGTCGGGGTGCGCTTGCACATCGGGCACGACGAGGATGCGGTCTTCGGCGACGGCGCGCCCCGCGATACTTTCCCCCAGGCGCAGGGGCGGTTTCTGGCGGTACTCCTCGCTCTCGGCTTGGGTGGCTTTGACCTCCAGCACGCCTTTCTCCTCATCCAGCAGCATCACGGTCACGATTTTGTAGCCCAGCGTGCGCGCGGTCATATGCACGAGTAGCTGCAGCACCTCTTCCAGATAGAGGTTGCCCGTGAGCGTGCGACTGATTTCCGACAGGGTGGCGACCTGCGTGGCGGTGCGCTCCAGTTGTTCGATACGGCTGAGTTGGTTCAACGCGCCGGCGAGGTGGCTCGCGATACCCGAAAGCAGGCGGATTTCGTCCTGCTGATACTCTTTGGGGGCACGGGTGCGCACGCTAATCACGCCAAACACCTCGTTGCGGGCAAGCAGAGGAACGGCAAGCATACTCTCATACGCCTCTTCGCGCAGGTCGGGGTAGAGTTTGAAGCGGGGGTCTCGGTAGGCTTCGCGAGCGATAGCGACGGGTTTGCGTTCCCGTGCCACCCAGCCGATGATGCCCTCCCCCGGCTGCAGGCGGATTTGGTTCACATAGCGCGCGTCCTCACCCGTCGCCGCACGCAAAATCAGCTCGGTGCGCGTCTCGTCGTACAAAAAGATGTGGCAGATGTCGGTCTCGGTGATGCGCGTGGCGATTTCGGCGATGGACTGGAGCATGCTCTCGGACGCGAGTGCGCTGCCTGTAGCTTCGCTGATGCGCTGTAACGCCTCGATTTCGGCTTCGCGGTCGGCCAGGCGATGCTGCAGGGCGTGGATGACGCGTCGTGCCTCCTGCAACTCCAGTTCGCGTTGCTGCAGCGCCATCTTCAACGCATTCGGATCGTCGATATTGAGCGGGGCTTGCCGCCGCCGCCACGAACGCAGGTATCGCATCGATTAATAGTATGGCATGCCTTACCCATCGTGGGAACGCTTTTAACACGCGCTTAACATTCGGAGCAGGTATCCTTTAATTCGGTGGAGCGAGTGATTCAAGAGATGCAATCGGCGACCTCAAGTGCGCAGGCGACGCCCCCTGCGCGCATGTCCACACGCAAACTGAACCTCTATTACGGCGATTTCCACGCTTTGAAAGATATCGATCTCGAGATCCGCACAAACAGCATCACCGCGCTCATCGGTCCGTCGGGTTGCGGCAAAAGTACCTTTCTGCGCTGCCTGAACCGCATGAATGACCTGATCGAAGGCGTGCGTATCACAGGTGAAGTGACTTTAGACGGTAAGAGTATCTACGCCCCCGATGTCGATGTGGTGGATCTGCGCAAGCGTGTGGGCATGGTGTTCCAGAAGCCGAACCCGTTTCCGATGAGCATCTACGACAATGTCGCCTATGGCCCTCGCATGCACGGCATTCGCGACCGGCGGATTCTCGATCAGATTGTGGAAACCAGTTTGCGTCAGGCGGCGTTATGGAACGAGGTGAAAGATAAACTCCGCCAGTCTGGCTTGGCGCTTTCAGGCGGGCAGCAGCAGCGTCTGTGCATCGCCCGCGTGCTGGCGGTCAATCCCGAAGTAATCCTACTGGACGAACCGACTTCTGCCCTTGACCCCACCGCGACTTTCTATATCGAAGAGCTCCTGACCGAGCTGAAAAAGGACTACACCATCGTTATCGTCACCCACGGAATGCAACAAGCAGCCCGAATCTCCGACTATACAGGCTTCTTTTTGATGGGCGCATTGCACGAATTTGACACCACTGAGAAAATCTTCACCAACCCCAGCAAAAAAGAGACGGAAGACTACATCCGCGGAAGGTTCGGTTAGACCCGCATCCACGCAGCAGGAGCTTTTTCCCTCGCGTCGAACTGTCCCCGCGAGGTGAACTCTATGGCAAAACGCGAATCGGGTCGGGTTTTAGGGATTTTGGTGGTTCTCCTGCTGCTGGCAGGGCTGGGCGTCGGCGCGTGGTACTTCTTGGTCTACACGAAGTCGCCCCAGTATGCGCTGAACCAATTCTTCGAAGCGGCAAAAGCCAACGACACCCAAAAAGTAGAGCAGTATATAGACAAGTCGGGTGCAATCGTGGGCATGATTTCAGCAGCGGCGGCGATGAATCCGAACATGGCAGGCGCAGACCCCGTGCGCGCCATCTACCCAGGCTATCTTGATGCCTCATTGGGACAAACACAAAAGGTCACGATTGAGTCCATCTCCGTCGAAGGCGACACGGCAAAAGCAAAGGTCGTGATGGAGGTCGCCATCGATGGCAAGGTGGAGACCATCAAGCCGACCTATGTGTTGAAAAAGACCGAGAACGGCTGGAAGGTGCAGGTGCAAGATACGATGTTCGGCTCGTTCAACCAGTTCGTTACTCCCCGTGCGCGCCAGATGATGGTGCGCCAGCTACGCGCTATTAGCAACAGTCCGATGGGCGCGATGGCGAAGGCGCAGCTGCAGGGTATCCGCGCCGAGATTGACAAGTATCCTGAATTCGCGGCTATCCTCAAACAAGCGGGATTGCTCTAAATGTCGGTTGACCCCGAAGCGCGCCCGAAGCGTTGGTATCACGGGCTGACGGGCTACCATTGGCTCGTGCTGACCGTCGCCGCGTTGGGCTGGCTGTTCGACACGATGGATCAGTGGCTCTATGTGCTGGCGCGTCAGCCCGCCATGACCGAGCTGCTGGGTCCCAACGCCCCCAAAGAGCAAGTGGCGTACTATTCGGGGATCGTGCAGATGATTTTCATCGCAGGCTGGGCGACGGGGGGATTCTTATTCGGCATTATCGGCGACAAACTGGGACGTACGCGCACGATGATGATCACCGTGCTGATGTACGCAGGGTTTACCGGGCTGAGTGCGCTGGCGCAGACCTGGGAACAGTTCGCCATCTTGCGTTTTCTGGTGGGGTTGGGAATTGGCGGCGAGTTCGCAGCAGGCGCGGCGCTGGTCGCGGAGACCTTTCCCAACCATGCGCGCCCCACCGCGCTCGGAATTATGCAAGCATGCTCGGCGATTGGCAACCTGCTCGCTGCGGTGACTTATCTACTAATAGGCGCGAATCCGAACCTCGGTTGGCGCTGGGCGTTCGCGGTCGGTTTCCTCCCTGCCCTGCTGGTATTCGTCATCCGTCTTTTTGTACGCGAGCCTGAGAGTTGGCATCGCGCCCGCGCGATTGGCGAAAAACTCGGCTCCTTCGCCGAACTGTTCCAAGACCCACGCTGGCGCCGCCACACACTTGTCGGCGTGGGGCTGGCGGCGGTGGGTGTGATTGGATTCTGGGGAATTGGCACATGGTCGCCCGAACTGCTCAAGCAAGCCATCAACCCGCAAGGCGACCCTGCGCTGAACCAGCGTGTAGAAGAGCAGAAAACCTACGCCGTGATGCTACAACAGGTCGGCGCGTTTTTCGGGATGCTCGGCTGGGCAATCCTTGCACAACGCATCGGGAGGAGACCCACTTTTGCGCTCACTTTCATCGCGTGCCTGATAGTCGTGCCGGCGACTTTTTTCCTAACGACCTCGTTCGAACGCGCGTTGTTGCTGTACCCATTGCTGGGCTTCTTCACGACATCCCTCTTTGCGGGCTATGCGGTCTACTTCCCCGAACTGTTCCCCACCCGCCTGCGTGCCACGGGCGTCGGCTTCTGCTACAATGTCGCACGCTATATTGCTATCGTGGGTCCTTATACTTTCGGTTTGCTCACTGCCCTCTATAGCATTCAGTGGGCGGCGACGATTCTGTCGAGTGTGTTCCTGCTGGGGCTGATCATTTTACTGTTCGCGCCCGAAACCCATGGTAAGCCGTTGCCTGAATAAAAACGGGCAGACGCTTCCGCGTAGGTGAGCCTTCAATCGTACAGCGCATCCAGATAGCGCTTCAGCACTTCGTCCACCACGCCCCGAAACGGCAACGAGTTCGCCATGCCGTAAATCGGCGCCATTTCCCCTTTCTCATCGGGATGCGCCTTAACATAGTCCACCGCGTCGCGCAGGTCGCGCAGGAACGCCTCAGCAACGCCCGGCTGGGCGTGGCGAATCGTAACGGCGAAATGTAATCCGGGCGGGCGCTGCAACGCCGTCAGACGCCAGCCCCGCAGTGCCATCTGATCGAAAACCTGGTAGATGTTCAGTTTCTCTTGCGCGTTGGTGAACGCAATCAGAAACAGCGGCTCGCCCATCAATTTGAGTTCGGGCATCTGCTCAATCCCCTTGCGTATCTGCTTGGCGGTCTCCATAATTGGGCGAGCGCACTCCAGATAGCCCTGCTTACCGATAGAGACCATTGCCGCCCAGCCTGCCACGCTCAACGCGCCGGGACGACTGCCTGGCAAGGTCGGAGAGGCATATAAACCGCCCTGCCAGTCGGTTGCCGTGAAATACTGGTAGCGTCGCAACCGCCGCCCACGATATAACACAACCGACAGCCCTTTTGGGGTGTAGCCGTACTTATGCGGGTCTACCGAAATGGAGGTCACACCTTCCACTCGGAAGTCGAACGGAGTCACGGGGTAGCCCAACGCCTCAATAAACGGCAGCAGAAATCCCCCTAAGCAACCGTCTACATGCATCCCTATCCCGTACTGTTTCGCCATCTGCGCGATCTGCGGGATGGGGTCAATCACGCCGTGCGGATAGCCCGGTGCGGAGCCGACCAGCGCAATCGTGTTGCGCGTGATCGCCCGATGCATCGCCTCCAAGTTCGCCTTGAAGTCGTCGCCGACGGGGGTGCGAATCAATTTGATACAGAACAGGTGCGCCGCCTTATCGAAGGCGGGATGTGCCGTTTCCGGGGCGATGACTTCTGGCTCGGTAATTCCCTTCTCCGCATGCGCCCAGTCGCGGTAGGTCTTCATCGCCAGCAGAATGCTCTCTGTGCCTCCTGAAGTGGTTGTGCCCACCACTTGCTGTTCGGGGTCATCTGTAGCGGGTGCGTTGAGCAGGTTCGCTGTCATCCGCACAATCTCCGCTTCGAACTTAATCGTGCTTGGGAACAGGTCGGCGTGGAGGGGGTTGCTTTGGGAATGGAGGGCGTAGACTTGGCTCAGGAACGCGCTATGCTCGGCGCCGCCGTGATAGACCGTTCCCGACACGCGCCCCTGTTCCCAGACGGGGGTCTCCTGCTGACGCAAGTGTTGAAGCCACTCCAGAATCTGCTCTTGAGGAATGCCCTGTTCAGGCAGTTGGTCAAAATCGGGCAGCGTCTCCAGTTTGGGGCGCATTTTGGATCGTACCATCGCCTCCACCTGTGCGTACTCCGCTTCCAACCGCCGCTGCACGGCAGGAATCCGCTGTGCTGCCTTCTCCGCGCCCCGCACCACACCCTGCCAAATGCGTTTCAGCCCCATAACGCGAGGGATTGTACCCGAACCCCACCCCCTTGACGCGCAGGAGAAAGAGCGGGTATAATAGTGGCGTCTAAGGAAGGCGAAGGAGACGCACATCAGTGGAGGAAGTCTGCCCCACCGAACACCTACGATGCGTTAGCAACCAGCGCGGCAGTCTCAGCAGGTTCTGAGGAAGGGACGCAGGCAATGATAGGTAATGCAAGCGAGCGAAAACGACGGCGCGCTTTAGGTGAGCATCTTACGCCCAGTCAGGTCTTTCAGGACTATGTGCTGCCTGCACTGATGCCCCTGCGTACGCACTATCGCTGGGTAGATATGTTTGCAGGCGCAGGCGACCTAATCTTCCCCCTGCTGGAACAGACGCCTCACGAAGAACGTACCGAGTTCTTTCGCGAGCATATCTTTTTGTATGATATACAGCCAGAAATGGTGGAGCGGTGTGTGCAGCGAGCAATTCAGTTGGGAATCCCTGAACAGGTTGCGCGTCAGAACATCCGCTGTCAGGATACGCTCGCGCATTATCCCACTGAAATTCTTGACAGCCGCCTGCCGGTCTATCATGTAACAAATCCCCCCTATCTCTACCTGGGGTATATCGTCAAGCACCCTGAGACACAACCATACTTACACTATTTCAAGGGCATGAACGAGGGTTATCAGGACCTATATCAAATTGCGCTCATCAACGACTTGAGACACAATCTACCGCGCATGGTCTACATCATTCCCACCAACTTTCTGTTTGGGTTCTCCAACTCTAACAAAATCCGCGATGACTTCCTGCCGTTCTACGCGATAGAAAAGGCGATTATTCTGGAGAAGGATTTGTTCGAGTATACGGGCGTGCATGTGGCAGTCTGTTTTTTCAGGCGCAAAACAAAACCCGCTCGCGAAGTGCAGACATTCGAAGGGCTGAAAATCAACCATGCGGTACAATCACGCTTGTACCGCCTCTCGCCTGCCTATCACTACCGTGCAGGTGCCGAATTTGAGGAGTTTACTACGCAGTTTCGCGCCTCCCGTCCTCTCAGGGTGGAATACTACCTGTATCAATCGACAGTGGAGCAACACCCAGGAGAACACCGTCTCTGTCTTGTGGATGCGAATGAGTTCACGGGTAGGGATTACCGCCGATTCACAGCGCCAGTAGATGAGGTTCTTTTCTCTCGTGTACGGGCTAATCCGCTCTTTGTGCGCACTCTGGACACTGGAACAGCAGACGGACGCGCTGGACTGTATTTAATCCCTGAGGTGTTTCAAGCGGATGGAATCGTAATCACTCGATCGCCCTACCGTACTCATCCGATCCATGTCTTTCTGGAGCCGACCTTGCCCTATGAGGATGTGATTCTGCTACGCGATTATTTCAACCTTCTGCTCGAGCATTTTCGCTCTCGCACAGATAGCGAATTCCTGACAACCTACAAATATTCCGAAAGTGCATACACACGCAAATATCTGGGACTCTCTCAAGCAAGAGCGCTGATAGAAACTTTTCCGTATTGTGACATATCGCTTGCACAGCGTGAGGCGCTTAGAGAGGCTGTGAACGAGCGCGATGCAGAAAAAGTGATAGCGCTCTTGGAGAGCTTTCGGAACAGTGGCAACCTGCGACTATGCCTATGAAGCAGAATATCGAGTATTGGGTTCTCTCCCTTACGCACCCTGAAATAACAGGCGAAAGTGTTTACGGTCGCGATGAGATTATTGTCCAAGATAGTGCCTATCTGGAAGCAGTGAATCGCCTGAGAGAGCATATTACTGCTTATTGCGTCCTGAAAGAGTTAGGCGAGAACAACGAAACGAGGCGGCGAGTGTTGATCGAAATCGACGCTCTCCTGCGCAGCGTGGATAAGATCCAATACACCGAGTTTGTCGCTTACTGGAAATGCTTGGATTTTACCTTCAGTATTTACCTTAAGATTTCCGACGACCCGCAGCGATACACACTGCTTGAAAACGCCCTTGAGAACTATTGTGAACACAGACGCAGGCTTTATGATAGACTGGGCTACACTCCTGTGATTCAACAGGCTCTCTACGACAGTGCAAAAGCACGTTCACAGGGAGTTTCAGGTTTTCAGAAGCTCCAGCAAATCTTGCAACAAGCGATTGGCAAGGAAGTGCCTACCGTGAGCTGCCTCACAGATTTTGTCTCATGTCAGCTCTGTCAGTTCGTACCGAGCAGCAACAAACAGGAACTATTTCGCGAGATTATGCAGAGCCTGCACGCCAAATACGAATTTGGAGCAATGTATCAGAAAAAGGTTCCTGACCTCATGGTGAAGGTGAGGGAGAAGGTCTTCGTGATAGAGGCAAAACACATCAAAGAACCAGGCGGTGCCCAGAATAAGCAGATAGCGGAGCTGATCAGCTACATTCGGCAAAAGGAGGGCAGGCAATCGCCCGTTCGCTACATAGCGTTTCTCGATGGGCTTTATTTCAACCTACTTGCTGGCGCCACAGAGAACACGAAACTCGCGCATCAGCGTCAAGAGATAGTGGACGCACTCAAAGAAAACCCATGCAACTACTTTGTGAATACAGTCGGTTTGCTACACCTATTTCAAGACGCTTTCTCAGAGACGCTCCAGGGCAAAGCCAAGTGATGCCGCTACACCCCCTTGACGCGCAGGAGAAAGAGCGGGTATAATAGTGGCGTCTAAGGAAGGCGAAGGAGACGCACATCAGTGGAGGAACAGCTGAACACGATTTGGCTTTTGACTCAGACGGGCATCGGAGCGCATGTGCCACCGCCCGTTTTTTCTGTGCTATCGGGCATCGCGGCGCTGGCGCTGCTGGTCTTTGCATTCGCTGCCACGCGCAATCTACAAAAGCGTCCAGGCCGCCTGCAGAACCTCGCCGAGGTCATCTATGAATTCTTCGATAACCTCGCTGTGAGCGTTGTGGGCGAACACGGGCGCAAATATGTCCCCCTCGCAGGCACGATTTTCCTGTTTGTTCTGTTCAGCAATCTGATGGGCTTAATTCCTCCGGGCATCGCTCCCACCGCCAGCCTCAACACGACGATTGCCCTCGCATTGATTGTAATTATCTATGTTCAATACGAGGGGATACGGGCGCGTGGGATTATCGGCTACCTAAAGCATTTCGCACGGTGGGGCGAAGTGCCTGTGCTGCTTTCGCCCTTGCTGTTTATCATCGAAATCGTCAGTGAGTTAGCAAAGCCGGT
The DNA here is from genome assembly GCA_026003075.1 of Fimbriimonadales bacterium. Classification (GTDB taxonomy): domain Bacteria; phylum Armatimonadota; class Fimbriimonadia; order Fimbriimonadales; family GBS-DC; genus GBS-DC. The sequence goes on from BPGO01000001.1 coordinate 117,443, forward strand.
ATCGCTCTCCATCCGTCTGTATGCCAACATGTTTGGCAAGGAGCAGGTCACGATGGCGCTGATTACCGCGCTGGCGATGCCTATCTTCAAGGCGATTTACCTGCCCTTGCCCATCCAATTCCCGGTGATGCTGCTCGGAGTGCTGGTGGCGTTTGTGCAGGCGTTTGTGTTCTCCATTCTGACGCTCATTTATCTGGCGCTGGCGACCGAACACCACGAGGAACATCACGGCGAACACGCCCATGCGCATTAAAGGCTTGGACACTTGTGTCCTAAAAAGGCACGGAATAATGCTTGTGCCACAGGAAGATTTCCTCTCAAACGAGAGGAGAACCTCCGCACGGAAGCGCGGAGCATTTGAACGACTAAACAAGGAGGATAGCGGATATGCAATTCGAAGTAGGTACTGGACTCTATCTGATGGGATTGGCGCTCGCCGTTGGGCTGGGTCTGCCGCTGGCGGTGATCGGCGCAGGCTTGGGTCAAGGACGCGCGGTTGCGGGCGCGATGGAAGGGATGGCGCGACAGCCCGAACTGGCAGGACGCATTCAGACGGGTATGATTATCGGTCTGGCGTTCATCGAGTCGCTCGTGCTGTTCTCGTTCGTTATCTTCTTCCTGCTGCAGGGACGCCTGCCTACCGTCGGTCAGTAAACGATTAGTCGGGGGCGGCGTGCGTCGCCCCCGCAGGAGGTTTATAGGCGATGTTCGATATCTACTCGTATCTACCAAACCTGCTCGGCGCCGCAGAAGGCGGGGGCGGCGGACTGCTGGAACTCCTTGGCATCGACTTCAATATCTTGGTTATCCAGCTGGTCGGCTTCCTCGTGCTGCTGTGGGTGATGACCAAGTTTTTCTGGAAGCCGCTGGAGGCGATGCTGGAAGCGCGACGGCAGGACATTAACGCGACCTACGATAAAATCGAAGCCGACCGTCGCGCGATGGAGCAACTGCGCAGCGAGTACGAAGCGCGACTGGCGCAAATCGAAGCCGAAGCGCGCGAGCGGATCCAGCAAGCCGTCGGCGAGGCGCAGCAACTGCGCGACCAAATCGTCGCCGATGCCCGTCGCCAAGCGGACGAAATCGTCGCCCGCGCCCAAGAGCAGGCAAAGCTGGAAAGCGAGAAACTGCGCAGCGAACTGCAAACCTATGTCGCGGAACTGACCCTGCGCACAACCGAACGCCTGCTGCGCGAGGAAATGACCGACGAACGCCATCGCCGACTCGTGCAAGAGTTTATTCAAACGGCGGAGGTGCGCTGAATGGTCGATATTCGCGTCGCCCGACGGTATGCCCGCGCGCTGTTCGAAGTCGCGCTCAAGCAGCAGCTGCTCCAGCAGACCGCGGATGATTTGGCGTCGCTGCGCACGCTGATGGAGCAGTCGAGCGAGTGGCGTGCATTCTTCTACAGCCCACTGATCCCACGCGACCGCAAAGTCGCCCGCCTGCGCGAAGCGTTCAGCACACAAGTTCAACCTCACACCCTACGCCTGTTAGAATTGCTGGTCGAAAAGCGGCGCGAGAAGTTCCTCGAAGCGGTCTGCGAGGAGTTCCAACGCCTTCAGGAAGCCTATCAGGGCGTGGTGCGCGCGACGATCGAGTCCGCAGCCCCGCTCAGTGAAACCGAGCAGAACGCCCTCGTGCAAAAGCTCGAGCAAAGCACAGGCAAACGAATTATTCCCAACTACGAGGTGAATCCCGAACTCATCGGCGGCGTGCGTGTGCAGATGGGCGACTACCAGATTGACGGAACCCTGCGCGGAGCGTTAGACCGCCTGCGCGACCATATCATGCTGGAAATTGAGCGGCGCGGGGCGCGCGTCGCTAACACAGAGTAAAGCGAGGTGCGATTATGGCTATCCGACCCGAAGAGATTACGAGCATCTTAGCGAAGGAAATAGAGACCGCCGACGGTAAGCCCGTCGCGGAAAGCGTCGGCACGATTTTGCAAGTCGGCGACGGCATCGCGCGCGTGTACGGATTGCCCGACGCGCAGATGGGCGAACTGCTGGAGTTTCCTCACGAAGTGATGGGCATGGTGCTGAACCTCGAAGAGGACAGCATCGGCGTGATTGTGTTGGGTTCGGACGAGGAACTCAAAGAGGGCGACCCCGTCAAACGCACGGGACGCATCGCGGAAGTACCTGTCGGCAAAGCGCTGCTGGGGCGTGTGGTGGACGCGCTCGGACGACCGCTGGACGGTAAGGGTCCCATCGTCGCCGAAGAGTACCGCCGTATCGATGTGATTGCGCCGGGCGTCATCACCCGTCAGCCCGTCAAACAGCCCCTCCAAACAGGCATCAAAGCAATCGACGCGATGATTCCCATCGGACGCGGGCAACGCGAACTGATTATCGGCGACCGCTCCACGGGCAAGACCGCGATTATTCTCGACACCATCATCAACCAGAAATACACTCACGAATCGCCCGAAGAGAGACCGGTCTACTGTATCTATGTTGCGGTCGGGCAGAAAATGGCAGCCGTGGCGCGCTTTGTGGACACTCTGGAACGCTACGGCGCGATGCAATACACCACCGTTGTTGTGGCGTCCGCCAGCGACCCGAACAGTCTGCAATATATCGCCCCGTACGCCGGCTGCGCCATGGGGGAATACTTCCGCGATAACGGTATGGATGCGCTGGTGGTGTACGATGACTTATCGAAACACGCGCAAGCGTATCGTGCCGTGTCGCTGCTGCTGCGTCGCCCCCCAGGGCGCGAGGCGTATCCGGGGGATGTGTTCTACCTGCACTCGCGCCTGCTGGAGCGCGCCGCGAAAATGTCCGACGAGTACGGCGGTGGCTCGCTTACCGCGCTCCCTATCATCGAAACGCAGGCAGGCGATGTGTCGGCGTACATCCCTACCAATGTCATCTCGATTACGGACGGACAAATCTACCTGGAGCCAAGCCTATTCTACGCAGGTATCCGCCCCGCGATTAATGTGGGCATCTCGGTGAGCCGCGTGGGCGGCGACGCGCAGATCCGCGCTATGAAGCAGGTCGCAGGTCGCCTGCGCCTGGAGATGGCGCAGTTCCGCGAGGTGCAGGCGTTCGCGCAGTTCGCCTCCGACTTAGACCGCGCCACCCAGCTCCAGCTCGCGCGCGGCTTGCGCCTGCAGGAGTTGCTGAAGCAGCCCCAATTCGCGCCGATGCCCGTGGAAGAGCAAGTGATGATTATCTTCGCGGGCACGCAGGGCTACCTGGACGACCTCCCCGTCGAGAAGGTGCGTGCGTTTGAGGAAGGCTTCCACCCCTATATGCGCGAGAAGTATCCCGAACTCGGTGAGAAAATCCGACGCGAGAAGAAACTCGACGAGGACACCGAGCGCACGCTGCGCGCGGCGATCGAAGAGTATAAAGCGAAGTTCGTGAAGGAGCAGGGCATCGCATGAGAACACTACGCGGGATGCGTGCGCGGATACGCGCCGCGAAGAGTATCCAGCAAATCACGCGGGCGATGAAGTTGGTCTCGGCAGCGCGCCTGCGACGGGCGCAAGACCGCGTGCTGGCGGCGCGCCCCTACGCCCAACGCATGCACGATGTACTGCAGGAACTCGGACGCGCCGGCGAACTACCCGACCATCCGCTGCTGCAAAAACGCGAGCCACGCACCTACGGCTTTGTGCTGGCAACCTCCGACCGCGGACTGTGTGGCTCCTACAACATGAACCTCATTCGTACCCTCCAAAACGCCATTCGCGATAGGGGGCTGCGCCCAGAACAGGTGAAACTGCTCTGCATCGGGCGACGGGGCTACCAGTTCTTCAGCAAGCGCGGCTATGACATTGCGTTCTACCGCTCGATGCCCACGGCGGGCGCAGGGTTGGAAGACGCCCGTGCAGTCGCTGACGCCGTCCAAGAGATGTTCATCAACGGCGCCGTCGACCGCGTCTACCTCATCTACTCGCAGTTTATCAACCCCGTGACGCAGCGCCCCACCGTGCTACCCCTGCTGCCCATCGAGCCGCCCTCCGGCGACGAAGATGGCAAAACCTACGACTTCGTGTTCGAACCCTCGGCAGAACAACTGCTCCAACGCCTCCTGCCGCGCTACCTGCTAACGGAAGTCCTGCAGGCACTTTTGGAAGCCAGCGCGAGCGAACACGGGGCGCGTATGACCGCCATGTCGATGGCGAGCGATAATGCAGGCAAAATGATTCAGGAACTCACGCTCACTATGAACCGCCTGCGCCAAGCGGCGATTACCAAAGAAATCGCCGAAGTGGTCGGCGGCGCAGAGGCGTTGAAAGGTTAATAAGCCTTGCATAGGGGCGCGGGTGTGCGCCCCTCCCCCCTCAAACAGGTCGCTCATCGGGTATAAATTAGCCTGATGAGCCATTTCGAAGGCAACCTGAACGCGCAGGGCTTACGCTTCGCGATTATCGTGAGCCGCTACAACGAACTAATTACCGACCGCCTGAAGGAGGGAGCCATCCAAACCCTCTTGCGACACGGCGCAGACCCCAACGCCATCGATATCTACACCGTGCCCGGCAGTTGGGAAATCCCCGTGGTGGCACGGGAGTGTGCCCACTCCAACGAATACGACGCCCTCATCTGCCTCGGCGCGGTACTTCAAGGGGAGACCAGCCACGCCCAGCACATCAGCAGCGCGGTCTGTTCCGCCCTCATGCACCTGATGCTGGAAACGGGCAAACCCATCGCGCTGGGCATCCTGACCGACGCCACTTTTGAGCAGGGGCTGGCGCGGTCAGGCGGTAAGATGGGCAACAAAGGCAGCGAAGCCGCCCTCAGCGCCATCGAAATGGCAAACCTGATGCACCGTACAGGAGAGACCCTATGAGAGCAGAATCGTTGGCGTTTCTGAAGGCTATCGTGAACGCACCGTCCCCCTCGGGCTATGAGCAACGCGCGGCAGAAGTCTACCGCGCCTACACCCGTGAGTTCGCCGACCGCGTCTATACCGATGTGATGGGCAACACCATCGCCGTCCTCAACGAACAGGGCGCGCCACGCGTGATGTTCGCAGGGCATATGGACGAAATTGGATTCATCGTGAAGTATATCTCCGAGGAAGGTTTCCTCTACTTCGGTCCGATTGGCGGACACGACCCCGTGATCCCTGTCGGGCAGCGCGTGTTGGTACATACGAAACACGGCTCCATCCCCGGCGTCATCGGCAAAAAACCCATCCACCTGCTCGATGACGACGAGCGCGGGAAAGCCCCCAAACTGCACGACCTGTGGATCGACATCGGCGCGAAGGACAAGGAAGACGCCCAATCCAAAGTACGCATCGGCGACCCGGTGACAATTGCCGTGGAGTTCCAAGAACTGCAGAACGGCTTCGCCACCGCGCGTGGGTTCGACAATAAAATGGGTTCGTTTATCGTGGCGGAGGCGCTGCGCCTATTATCGGAAGACCGTCCCACCGCCGCGGTGTATGCCGTCGCCACTGTCCAAGAGGAGATCGGCTTGCGGGGCGCGCGCACCAGCGCCTACGGCGTCGACGCACCCGTCGGCATCGCTGTCGATGTGACGCACGCCTCCGACTATCCCTCGGTAGACAAGCGGCGCGTGGGCGAACTGCGCCCCGGCAAAGGACCCGTAATTTGTCGCGGCGCGAACATCAACCCCCGCGTGTTCGAGATGCTGGTGGAAGCTGCCGAAGCGGAAGGAATCCCCTACCAGCTGGAGGCGGCTGGCGGCGGCACTGGCACCGACGCAAACGCGATGCAACTCAACAAGGCAGGCATGGCGACTGGGCTGGTCTCGGTACCGCTGCGCTACATGCACACCCCGTGCGAGCTACTTCACTTAGACGATGTGGAGAACGCCGCGCGTCTCCTGGCAGCCTTCACTCGGCGCGTGAAACCCGACACGAACTTCATTCCCTAAATCCCTTCGGTGCGACGCCGAGGGCGTCGCACCAGCATTCTAAGTGAGAGGAACTTTCAATACCTCGCCGAACAGTATAAACACTATGACAGAAAAGGAACGATTGGAGCAAGAACCAGAACTCACCGAACCGATCGAAACCGATGCCGAGCCAGAACCGCTGCCCGAACAGGAGGAGTTCTGGCGTCCGCCTGTGCGCTTCGGAAGCGTTCCCGTCGAAAAAGAGCCGCTCGGCTGGGATCGGCGTAAGGGCTTTTACAAGCTCTACCCGCGCGTCAGCCTGCCGTTCCAAATCGTGGAGCGCGTCTCGTTCGGCAATCCCAACCTGCCGCCCAATCGACTTATCTGGGGCGACAACCTGCATGTGATGCGCCAACTGCCCAGCGAAAGCATCGACCTCATCTATATCGACCCGCCGTTCTTCTCGGGCAGGCAATACAATGTGATTTTCGGCGACCAGAACGAGGTGCGCTCCTTCAACGACATCTGGGAGGGCGGAATGCCCGGCTACCTCGTGTGGCTGAACGCCCGCCTCTACGAAATGAAACGCCTACTGAAAAAGACAGGCAGCATCTATGTCCACTGCGACTGGCACGCCAGCCACTACATCAAAGTGGAAATGGATAAGATTTTTGGGTATGAGAATTTTTTGAATGAAATTATATGGCATTATGACTATGGGGCGAGAAGCAAACGGTATTTCGGTAGGAAACACGATTGCATACTTTGGTACAAGAAAACCAATGAATATAATTTCTACTCGGAAAATATTCTGGTTCCCTATGAAAGCAAGATGACCCTATGGCGATACACAAAGGGTGGGCAAGCAGGCAAACCTATGCCTCAGGGCAAAATTCCATCAGATGTTTGGGACATCAAAATTAACGCTATGTCAAAAGAACGCATTGGCTACCCCACCCAAAAGCCCGAAGCCTTAATTGAACGCATCATCAAAGCCTCTACGAAGGAAGGCGATATTGTCGCAGACTTTTTCTGTGGGGGTGGCACGACGCCTGCGGTGGCGCAGCGTCTGGGCAGGCGGTGGATTGCGTGCGATCAGTCGCGCGTGGCGATTGCGGTCACTGCTGATCGCTTGGTTCGCGGCGCGGAGCAGCTGACCACCGATAACCCCACGCCCGACTTCACGATTGAATACTGGGGCGTGTATGAGGCGCGACGCTTGCAGAAAATGCCCCCGAACGAGTTTCGCGCCTTCATCCTGCGGTGCTTTGGGGCGCGCCCAGAAAACAAGTTTGCCGGGATTCATGGCTTCAAAGGGAGCGTGCCCGTGTGGGTGTGCGAGCCAGACCCGAAGCGGCGTGTGGAACCGCAGGATGTGGTGCAGTTCGCCAACGCCATCCGCCGCACGCCACACTATCAGCAGGCGAACCTGCGCGACGGCATCATGCTGGGCTGGGCGTTCAACCACAAAGCCCAAACAGCCGCCGAACAACTCCGCGCCCGCCAAAATACCGACATCCACTTCATCCGACTGGAGCTGATACGCATCGATTCACCCCGATTCCGCGAGCATATCACTCGCCTCTCCACCGACCACGCCGACTATGAGAACTTTCTCACCTTCGTGTTGCCGCCGCTGGTCTCGGTTGCCTACAAACGCATCGCCCCCCTCACTTACAAGTTCGATATTAGCGACACAACGGTGCAGAACCCAGGCGCGAATTTAATCAATGTGCAGTGGGACTTCAACTACGACGGCAGGCGGTTCCGCAGTGCGCAGGGCTACGCGCTTAAGAAGGCAGCCGAACCTGTGGTCTATAAGTTCCCATGTGCAGGGCGCTATGTGGTTGCCTGCAAGGTGCAAGACGACAAGGGCGGCGAAGGCTTCTGGTCAGAAGAGATTGCGGTGAGTTGACGGCTACTGTAGTGTATAATCAGCAGTGATGGGTGAACAAGTGAAGCCAGGGCTGGGCTATGGCGTCTACTCGTATGCGGAGGTGGCGCGATTGCTGGGGATTACGCCCCATCGGGTGGCGCGCTGGGCGGACGGCTACCTGTTTCCGTTGAAGTGGGGACAGGGCTACTCTGCGCCTGTGCTGCAGTCGCATACTCATCAGCGGGGCGTGCTTTCCTTCCCCGAGCTCATCGAACTGATGTTCGTGCGCGAGTTTGTGGCACTGGGCGTCTCATTGCCCCATGTGCGAGCGACAGCGGAGGCGCTGGCGCAAGAAGTGGGCGATTATCCGTTCACGCGCAGGCGTGTACTGGTGGGAGGGCGTGAATTGCTGGTGCGCGAGACGGAACACATCTTGCGCCGACCCGATATCGGGCAACTCGTGGCGGATTTCGCTGAAACACTGGCAACGCAAATAGAGATAGAGGACGACCATGTGCGCAGATACTATCCACCACAGTACGCACGGCAAGTCTACTTAGACCGAGCCATTCGTGGCGGTGAACCCGTGGTGTCCGAGCATGCGATACCCACGCGCGTCATCTACGCCCTCTGGGAGCAGGAACATGATTTGGAGCGTGTTGCGGATTACTTTGATCTACCTATCGAATCCATCTCCGCAGCCGTCCGCTACGAGGGCGAGTGGCGCTTGAGCGCGTAAAATTTGGCACAACGCTGTATATCGCTTGTGAAGAAACTACTTTTCGATGAGAATATCTCGCAGCGACTGGTGGAATTCGTTAACCGCGAGTCGCGTCTTGTCGAAATGGCGCATATTCGGCAGCGCGGCTGGAGCGGCTTGCCTGATAACCAGTGGATACCTAAGGCGACCCAGCAGGGATTTGTTATTGTCACGGGCGACCGCAACGAAACCACACGGGGCTATACCACAGCGGATTTGAAGGCGATGGGCGCACGGGTCATCCTGTTAGGGCAATTTTGGGACCACCTGGGGCGATGGGAACGCGCCAAGTGGCTGGTGAATCACATAGAAGCCATCGTCAACTTAGCCAACGGGATGCCGAACGGTACGGTATACTTGGTTAACAAGCGTGGGAAACACCGCGCTCTGTAAAGGGTGTTGTATGCTGAACCGATTCACACCGTATGAGGAAGAGTTTGAGCGGTGGCGGCGCGAGGGCTATCCTGGGGTCAAGCCCGAAACTTACCGCTACATCGACTTTCTGACCGCGCCTGATAACGACCTCGCCACGCGCGAGGGCACGCTCTGGCGACACCAGTGGGAAGCGTTCCTGCGAGTCGTGTATGCCCACGAGATATTGGGCAAAGAGGTGATTGGCAGGAATGGACTGCTGGTAAACCTGGTGACAGGCGGCGGCAAAACCGCGCTGATGGCGGCAATCATCGCATGGCTGCGCTATGCCCACGAAGTGCATAAGTTCGTGATTCTATGCCCCAACTTGATTGTACGCGACCGCTTACAGGCAGACTTTGAGGGGGGTAAGGTCTTCAAAGACCGTGACCTGATCCCCAAGGACGCCGACTTTCAGGCAGGCGACTTGGTGCTGACCACCCTCGGCGGCGGCAATACGGGCGGTTGGGCGAACTTATTCAGCTCCAATATTGTGCTGGGCAACATCCATCAGTTTTACACCAGCAACACGGTTGGGCAGAGCAATCTTTCGGCGCTAATGAACGGCCCCGACTTCGTGCTGTTCAACGATGAGGCGCACAACTCGCCTGCCCCCGAATGGGATAGCACGCTTGCACGCCTCAAACCTAAAACACGCCTGCGTATCGACCTCACCGCCACGCCCGAACGCGCCGATGGGCAGACGCCCGACAGCGACCTCATCTATGAATACACGGTGCAGGACGCCCTCGCTGATGGGCTCATCAAAACGCCCGTCGTGTACCTGCCCAGCATCGACACAGTAGAACTGACCTATACCGATGCCCGCACAGGCGAACGGCGGCGTGTGGAAGAAATCGACTGGGACGAGGTAGATCGTCTCGGACTGAGCGCGACCCAGTGGGTCACCGACGACGAACCAATGCGCCAGCAGATGGCAATCGCCCTACGCCGCTTCGAAGAGCAGGAGCGACGCGCCAAAGGACGCTACCAGCCCATTCTGTTCGTGGTCGCGGTGTGTATCGCCGACGCTGAAAAAGCCGCCCATACCCTCAATCACTATTTCAAGGTCAAAACGCTACTGGTGACAGAGCGGAGCGACGAGGAGGAACGGCGTAAAGCACAAGAACTGGGCAAGGCACAGCGTTCAGGGCAACCTTACAAAGCCGTCGTGAGCGTGCTTATGTTGCGCGAGGGTTGGGATGTGCCCGAAGTGGGCGTGATTTTGCTGCTGCGTAAGTTCAGCAGTAAGGTCTACGGGCAACAGGTCATTGGACGCGGGCTACGGCGCGTGCGCGGCAAAAATATCGACCCCAGCGAACCCCAAATCTGCGCCATCGTTGACCACCCAAAGCTGGAGCATCAGTGGCTGTGGGATATGTTCAACGCCAAAAAGCGAGAAAATGTCTCTATCGAAGACCTATTTGACGAAACCGAAGACCTGCCTCCACCACTGCCCAAGCAAGAACTTACGAAACCGCATTTGGTCATTCGCGTGCCCGACCCCGACCCGAACTTTTCCGATGACGAGGAATTCGTTGTGCCAATCTCGGAAACTCAGGTTCAACCCCTTAGGGATTGGAAAGATGCTCTGCGTAAGATTGAATACGAGTTGGAAGGGCTAGAGATTACGCGCGTGGATATCAAAGAGGTCATCGGGAAGGAGTTAAGCGAGAACCGGTGGGAATCGCATACCGCAGCGCCGCAGCTCCTGCGCGAGAAGGGCGAGACCTATCGGTCATCGTTTCAATTAGATGATGATACACTGCGCGACGCGATTAAGCGACGGCTGCTGGAAATCGCAGAGGAGCTGCTCGATAAGGCAGGCTACGCGCCTATCGAATACAAGGGCGTTGTGTACCAGGCATTGATTGAACACATTCGCGAAAAGTTTCTGGACGGCGAGACACTGGGCGCTGCCACACGCGAGCAGCTATTAATCGTGTGGCGAATTCTGCCCCAAGTCAAACAGAAAATACAAAGCGTGCCGGGATTGGTGGAGGGAATCGTAGAGTATGGCGATCAGTAAACGCGGGATTTTCCAAAACCCCACAAAAAGCCCATGGAACTTTGAAGTTTACGACAGCGACCTCGAGCGACGCATGATGGAGCGTCTGGAACAAGACCCCAGCGTCGCCAAATGGATGAAGCGCCACGGGGTTAGCATCCCATGGGTCGACAGCCAGGGACGCCAACGGCGCTATGTACCCGACTTCCTGGTGGAATACACGGATGGACAAGTTGCCCTGATTGAGGTGAAAGACCCCAGCCGTCTGGATAGCGACGATGTGAAGCGCAAACGCAGCGCGGCGGAACTCTGGTGCAAGCAACGCAGGATCGAATACCGAATGGAAACAATTCGGCTGTAGGACAGCACACCGTGCGCTTTGGGTCTCACGGCGTCTCAGAGGCATACGGGATGAGTAGCGAGACACGGCGATTGGAGTAGTGAAATGGGTCTTGGGGATTGCGCAGGCGGGTGTCGGCGTAGCCACGCACCTCCGCCACCTGCCCTTTCCAAAGCCCACTTGCCTCTAACACACGCCGCGCCGCGTTCGCCCGGTCCGTCGACAGCTCCCAGTTGGAATAGCCCCCGCCGTAGCGATAAGGCTGGGCGTCCGTATGCCCTTCCACAACTACCCGATTGTCCAGCTTGCCCACTTTTTGTGCGATAATCTGGAGCAAGCGTCGCGCTGCAGGCGTCACCGTCGCGCTCCCCGTCTGGAAAAACACAGGCTCCTTGCCCTCCAGCAACTCAATCCGCAAGCCTTCCTTGACAAACTCTATTTTCACATACTCCTTGAGGCGCGATAGCTCTGGGATATTAGAAAGCGCGGTCTCGACATACTTTTTGAACTCTTCCAACTCCTTGCGTTCGGTCTGGCGGTCTTTTTTGAGTGCGGTTTTACCGTCTTTTGCGGCGCGAGGCATATTGGGCGTATTTTTGCCGCCAGGGGGCACAGAGTCGTTGATGGTGAACACCGCCTCGCTTTTGGCACGCACGGCTTGCATAAAGCCGACGGGGTCGCGAAAGTAGGCAGCGATTGCCTGGCGCGTCTTTGCGTCCATGCCGATGAGCCACATGACCATAAAGAACGCCATCATCGCCGTCACGAAGTCGGCATAAGCGACCTTCCACGCCCCGCCGTGGTGCCCATGCCCTGCGTTCTTCTTTTTGACGATTCGAATCTCGCCGCCGCTCTCTTTTGCCATCGTCTTACCTCACTACGCCGCTTGTGCAGAGCCACCACCCTTGACGGCTTCCTCCATCTCCTGGAAGCCAGGGCGCACATGAGGCTCTATACTGCGTCGCGCGAACTCGATACAAGTGAGCGGCGCGTCGCCTCGCGCGAACGCAATCAACGCCTGCCGAATACATTGATAATATTGCGCTTCCGCGTGGGCGCTATGCTCCAGCGCAGCGGCGAGCGGCTGAAACACGCCATACGCCAACAACACGCCCAGAAAAGTACCCACCAGCGCCGCAGCGACTTTATGCCCGATGGTTTCGGGTCCCTGATCTAAGTAGCCCATCGTAATCACGACGCCCAACACCGCCGCGACAATGCCAAAACCAGGCATCGCATCGCCGATTTTACTCAGCGCGTGCGAGGGACGCATCACCTCTTCGTGGTGTTTTTCAAGGTCGGTCTCGGTCAACTCCGCCAGCTCAAACGCGCCCACCGCTCCTGTCAGCACCACCTTCATCGTGTCGCACAGGAAGTCCAGCGCATGGTGATTGCTGAGCAAAAACGGATACTGCTGGAACAGCGAGCTTTCTTGAGGACGCTCCACATGCTGTTCCAACGCAAGCAGTCCTTCCTTACGCGCAAGGGAAAACAGCGCGAACAATGCCTGCAACAACTCCAGAAAGGTCTCCTTTTTACTATAGGGGCTGCCCTTGAGTAGCCCCAGCACGCCTTTGATAATTTGCGAGATAACGCTGGGCGGGTTCGACGCCACCAGCGCGCCCATCCCCGCGCCACCGATGATGATGAACTCCGAAATCTGGATGAGTGCGGCGATTTTACCCCCATGCATGAGAAAACCGCCGAACACCGCGCCAAATACAATAATGAACCCGATAATCGTAGTCATGCCGCCCGATACGCCTCCACATGGGGTTATTCCATATCGGGGCGTATTCTCTCAAGCCGAAGGCGCACTTTAGCGACTCATCCTGCCCTACCAGCCGCGCCATTCGGCATAGGTTCTCACCGCGATAGCCATCTTCTCGGCATAGGTAGTGCGTGCGCGATGACGAAACACATCATAGCGATTGCGCTCAATTGCGTTGAGAATGCGTGCGTACAAACGACCCCCCAACAGCACAGGATACTGCACCTCACGGGGCAGTAAGCCAATTCCCTGCTCCGCTTGCGCATAGAGGGCACGACAGCGATCAATCTGGAACTGCATAAACCGACGCCAGCGCTCATCGACGATACCCTGAGCGATCTGCCTCTCGCGAATGCCGAATCGTGCCAGTTCATCCTGGGGCAAATAGACCCGCCCGCGTTGCCAATCTTCCCCCACATCTCGCAGAAAGTTGGTCATCTGCATCGCCAGTCCCATCGTCGCCGCGTAGTGCAACGCCTCTGCTGAGGTCGCGCCCAGAATATAACACATCATGATTCCTACCACCGACGCGCTGCCCCAAGTGTAGGTTTGCAACTCCTCGAAACTGGCGTAGCGGGCATGTTTCAGGTCCATCCGCATCGCATCCAGAAACTCCAGTGGATAGCGCAAGGGGATTTTATAGCGACGCACAACATCCGCGAACGCACGGAGCGAGGGCGACTCCACACGCTCACCACACACGGCGCGAATGAGGTCACGCTCGTAAGAGTCTAACTGTGCTCTCACCCACGCCCCCCTCTCCGCACGCGAGAGAGGGGAAGCAACAGCAAGAGTTTCGTCAGGGCAGTCCACCCACTGGTCGGGAGAGCGCACGAATCCATACAGGGCATACACAGCGCGGCGGATCTCGGGCGGAAAAAAGCGCGTGGCGAAATAGTAGCTCACGCCATACGCCCGCTGCACCGACTGGCAGTGGGCGTAGTCGCGTTCTAAATCCGCATCCGCTCGCGAGCCACTCGGCTGTATCATGCGCATCGGCATACAGGATACCTAAGAGGCGATAATGAGGCGCACGCAGGTTCTGCGGGGCATCCGCTCGCGCTGCTCAAAACCGCTCACTCACCGAAAGACGCCCCCTGAGCAACACTCGATACCCCTGCGCCACGATTTCTGGTTCTGCGACCGCACCACGCGCATCGGCTCGCAACACCGCCAATTCCGCCTGTAGCGTCTCCGCCGCGGCACAGAGCCACGATTCCGCATCCCTGAGATCGCCTTGAAACGGCGCGCCCACCCCCAAATAGGCACGCGGATACTGGTGATAACTCGGCTCAATATAAATCGCCAACGGCGCCACCCGCGCTTCGGGAACCTGACGGGCCAACCAGTGCAGTGACCGCTGAAACGGCAAAATCCGCTCCGTGTCGCCGTGCAACTTGCCTTCAGGGAACAGCAACAGCGTCGTCTGGGGTGAGCACAACGCCTCCAGTGTGCGTCGCACCGTACGCGCCCGTGTGATTGCGTCATTCGCAGGAAATGGCATCGCGCCAACCGCTCCAAACGGCGGAAACCGACGATATGCCTCCATCCACACAATTACGCTCCGTCCCCAAGAGCGCAGCAGCCAATACGCCAGATACCCGTCCCACCAGTAGTGATGATTGGCATACAGAATAAGCGGTCTCTGCTCATCGGGGAACGCACCCCGCACATACACGGCTCGAAAATGTCCGCGCAAACTCCGCGCAATCAACCAGTCCACAAATCGCCGCTGCAGCCCTATTGCAATGCCCGATAGACCCGCCCTTTCCATACGATTGCGCCTCGCCGATACCATACCACCGACCGCCCCAAGGTCAGCAAGCCCAACGCCACACTCCCCACATAGAGCCAACCCAACCGAAACGGTAATCCCACCACCCGCGCCGACAGCCCGAAAATTACCGCAGCCGAGCCGATTGCAAGGGTCGCCAGCCCGCGCTGCGCAGGCATCCACAACGCTGCCAGTGGATAAAGATACACCAACGCAAGCATCACCCCTACCAAAACCGCCATCGGCACACTACGACAGATCGCCACCGCATTCTTGGCGAAGCCGTCCATCGCCTCGCGCAGCGTCGGATACATTGAAACCCGCAGCCACGCCCGCGCATCCAGTAAGCGTACTGTGCCCCCATGTCGCTTCACCAACGCCGCCAACGCCACATCCTCCAACACCGTCCCGCGCACGAAAAAGTGGGGCAACCAACGCGCGTAGTCCGTCTTGCGCAACGCAATCACCTGTCCATTCGCAAACGCGAACGCAGGATTCGGATGACGCTCCGCCAAACCCAACGGCAAAAGCGTGAACACCGAGAACGGAACCATCAGTTTCAGCAGCGCCACAGGGAGACCACTTGGCGTGAAGGTGGGAATCGCACTCACCAGCTGCGCGTCGGTCTGCGCTAAATAGCGACGCAGTGCATTCACAAATCCCACCGCGCAACGCATGTCAGCATCCAGAAACAGCAGCCACTCACCCTGCGCCCGCGCGGCAAGTTGGTAGCACGCCCAATTCTTGCCCACCCAGCCGTCAGGACGCGGCGCACTGCGGAACCAGCGCACCCCCAACCGCGTCGCGTGTTGCTCCAGCCATTCGGTGGTTCCGTCGTCCGAGCCATCATCGCACACCCAGCACTCCACTTCAGGGCTAAGCTGAGGAGCAAGGCTCTCCAGCAGGTGGGGCAGGCTCGCGCATTCGTTGCGGGCAGGGATAAGTATGGAAAGTGTCGGCGATGGACCGCCTTCGGCTCGGAGGTAGGAGGTGCATGGGGCGATATTCAACCCGATTCCGAGTGGGGCGCGGGCGTCCATCAACAACCGACGCCCGCGCCAATAGGCAAGGTTATATAAGAGTATTCCGAGCTGTACGCCCAGTGCGCTGAGTATCAGAACCCACACGCGCAAGGATACCCGCTACACCAACGGCGTCTTGCCCGGTAGAGCGACCTCGTCCACCGGCATCGGTCCGAACTCCAGCTTCTCCGCGCGTTCTAATAGGTTCAGCTGCGAGGTATTCATCACGAAGTCCCAAGTAACCACCTTGCCCGTATAAGCCGACATGCGCCCCATAATCGCCGCGAGCGTGCTTTCCGTTACGGCACGGGTCTCGTTGATCGGGGTGCCATTGCGGATGGCGTTCACAAGGTCTTCATGCTCCTTTTTGTAGCCGCTGCGCTTGACTCCATCATAGCGCCAAGTGGCGCCGCCTGCGGTAATACTGCCCGACGGATCGGCGGTACCCTCCGTGCCATACACGCGCTCGCCGATGAGAATCGCGCAGTTGTCGATCTGGCGACACATGCTAAGCACCTTGATACCGCCCGGATACTCGAACTCCACCGCGAAGTGGTCGTAGATATGTCCGTAGTGGGGTTCCACGCGTGCTTGGCGTCCCCCCATCCCCATCGCGCTAATGGGATGCGCTCCCAGCACCCAGTTGATGACATCAATGTTGTGGATATGCTGCTCCACGATATGGTCGCCTGAGAGCCAGGTGAAATAGAGCCAGTTGCGCAGTTGCCATTCGACATCGCTCCATTCAGGTTTGCGGTCGACATGCCACAGCCCACCTTGGTTCCAGTAGCAAGCGGCGCCGACGATTTTGCCAATCGCGCCGTCGTGAATGCGTTGGATGGTCTCGATATAGTTCGGTTCGTGGCGGCGTTGTGTGCCCGCGACCACGCTGAGGCGTTTTTGGGTCGCCAGCTCGCCCATTTGGAACATCAGGCGTGCCCCAGCAGGACACACGGCGACGGGCTTCTCCATAAACACATGCTTGCCCGCTTGGATGGCTTCACGAAAGTGGATCGGTCGGAAGGCAGGGGGGGTGCAAAGCAGTACGATATCGACGCCGCTGCTAATTACGCCTTTGTACGCATCCAGCCCAACAAATTTGCGATTCCCGATGTTCAGGCGGTCTTTCTTCTCCTCCTCCAACGCTTTGAGCGAAGCGTTGAGCCGATCCTCGAACACATCGCCCATTGCGTAGAGTTCCACGCTGGGGTGGGCATCGATGCAGTCAATCGCAGCGCCGGTGCCGCGTCCACCGCAGCCGATTAGCCCCACGCGCAGTTTATCAGAGCCTTGTGCATGGGCAAACAGTTCCACAGGCAGGGTCGCCAACGCCGCGACGCCTGCCGACGCCTTCAAAAACTCCCGCCGAGTAAGGGTTTGCTGCGCCATAGTATCACCTGCGGTGTAGTTCGAACCCCACCGTGGTATTCCTGCCGTGAATACAAACGAAGATCCAATAGCGATTGCCGAATCGCTGGCGCAACAAAGGTGTGTTCGTTGCGCCAGCGATTCACTTTATGGATTCGCCTCCAACACTTTCAGCTGCGTGGTGAGGGTGAACAGGCGTCCGTCGAGGTCGAACACGAGTTCCGCATAGGCGACGGCGCGTCCGCGGCGGGGTCGCTCCAAGAAGCCCTGCCACCCGTCGCGCGTGGGCGTCATCGGCATGCTCCCCCAGCGCGACTCGCGCAGGTCATAGTCGGGTGTGCTGGCGAACCACATACGTGCCTCGCGCGCTCCAGGGTGACTCGTAACACGGATTTCCAACCCTTTGGGCGTCTCGTTCAGCGTCCACTGCATCGTGGGGAACTTGCGCCCACGCGCCAGGAATTGGATAAACGCCGACAGCGTCGCAAACACGCGCGAGCGATCATCCAGCCCATGCCCGCTGTTGGGCACATAGAGAATCCACTTGGGTTCGGGCAGCCCATCCCAGTAGAGGTTCAACGCGTCTTGCGCCCAGTAGCGGTCGTTCGTGCCGTTGATGATTAGTTTCGGCATCGTGTAGCGGTCGCGATAGCTGTAGGGGTCTTCCAGCTCGATGAGCTGCTTGCCAATCGGTGTGTTGAGCAGCTGGAGCATCCCGCCTGCCACATAGTCGCCTATCTGCTCGCTCGGCTTACCCTTGTAGAACTCCAGATGGTGAGGTACTTGCTTGGCTAAATCCAGCACATCAATTACCATCGGGGCGATTCCCGCGACGCGGGGGTCTTGACTTGCGCCAACCAGCCACGCCGTCCAGCCGCGTTTAGACGCCCCTGTGACCAGAAACCGCTCCACGACAGGCTTGCGCTCTGCCCGCAGGAACGCCTGAACCGTGTCCATGCACTTCAGCACCGCCTTCGCCATCGGGAAGTGCAGCGGCCAGGTGGGGTCGCGCGTTTCGATGAATTTTTGCCAAGTATAAACGATGAGCGCGTCTTCGTACAGGTTATTGTAAAGCGGTTGCTTCGGGATACCGTATAGGATAACAAACGGCGCCCCCGAATCGCGTGCGAGATGGATCCCCATCGCCTCGTCTGCGGCGTCCGGCACACCACCTGTGTTGTAAAGCCCTGCGAAACGGGGAAAACGCGGCTTGTCGGGATAGAACACCTGCACGAAATGATCCCACTCGATGCCCTGCCAGGTTTGGGAAACCATGAACAGCGTATAAATGGTAACGCCGTCAACGCGCTTCACATCGCGCCGCTCCCAACGATAGGCGGGTTCAGGTCGCTGGAAATAGTCGTCCAGCGGTTTCTTCTGCGCCCACAGAGGTGTCAGCAGCATCGCCAGCAACATCAATCCGATAAAACGCATTCGTCGCATAGCCACTTTTTCGCCTGCCTGTGCGTGAATCCTGCCTGCGTAGAGGTATACTCTGCTCCGATGGAACTGGCAATTGTTGGGTTAGGGCGTATGGGCGGCAACATGGCGCGTCGTCTGGTGCAGCGAGGGCATCGTGTGGTGGGCTATTCGCGCACGAAAGCGACCGTCGATGAACATGTGCCTTTCGGAATTGTGCCTGCGTACACCCCCGAGGAAGTTGTGAGTGCGTTGAACCCCCCGCGCATCGTGTGGTTTATGTATCCCGCAGGCGAGCCAACGGAGACAGCGATTTTTCAGTTCGCGCCGCTCTTGCAAGCAGGCGACATCGTGGTCAACGGGGCAAACAGTTTCTACAAAGACTCGATTCGCTATGCGGAACGGCTGGCGGTGCGCGGGATTCGTTTCGCCGATGTGGGCGTCTCAGGGGGCATTTGGGGGCTGGAGAACGGCTACGGCTTGATGGCAGGCGGCGACGCGGAGGTCATTGCGCAGATTGAACCGCTCTTACGCGACCTTGCTCCTGCTCCTGACAAAGGGTGGGTGCATGCAGGTCCTGTCGGCGCAGGGCACTATACGAAGATGATTCATAACGGCATCGAGTATGTGATTATGCAGGCGTACGCCGAAGGGTTCGAACTCTTGCGCCGCAAGTCAGAGTTTCAGATAGACATCGCCGCCGTGGCAGAAGCGTGGCGCTATGGCACTGTCATCCGTAGCTGGCTGCTCGACCTGATTGCAGGGTTCCTTAAAGAGGATGCGCAACTAACGGAGGTTGCGCCCTATGTCGCCGATTCGGGCGAGGGACGCTGGACAGCACACGAGGCCATTGACCTCGGCAGCCCTGCGCCTCTGATCACACTCGCCCTCCACGAACGGTTCCGCAGCCAAGACGCACAGGGCTTTCAGTATCGCTTCCTCGCACAGCTACGCAACGCTTTCGGCGGACATGCCGTCAAAAAAGCCGAATCGGGCGACTCGCCCTGAGCGCTGCGCATTGTAGGGTATACTTTAACTTCAGTTATCCATAGGAGGTGTACTCTATTGGAGCGGGTTTCTATTTTTGTTGACGGCGCGAATATGTATTATGCGCAGAAGCGACTCGGATGGTTTATTGACTATCGCAAGCTGCTCTGTTATTTTCGGACGACCCTGGGTATGAAAGTAGCGGATGCATACTACTACACGGCGGTAGATCCCAACGCAAAGGGGCGCGATGCCACCTTTCACGATTATTTGCTGCATTCGGGCTATGTGCTACGCACGCGCCCCATCAAAGGCTGTTGCGGCGAGGGGCGCGAGGAGCTGCCTTGGGAGCGCATCGAATTAGCGGTCGATATCGTGATGGACGCGCTGCTGACTTTGGATCACTACGATGTCTGTGTGATTCTTAGTGGCGATGGCAACTTCGAGCGACTGGTAGAAACCCTTCGAGCGAAAGGCAAGAAAGTGATGGTGTTCGCCCACCCCGAAATGACGGCGCGTGAGCTGCGAATTGCGACTGGTCCGAACTTCCACGACCTGCGCGATATGGAGCGGTTTATCGCCCGCACCGATCGCGCCCCTGAACCGTGTCCCGATAAAACCCTCTACGGCGCACCCGCCGAAGAGAACCATGAGTGAACCTATCACGGGATTTCGTTCTGGCTTCGTGGCAGTGATTGGGAAGCCGAATGTCGGCAAAAGCACCCTGGTCAACCACTTTGTGGGGCGCAAGGTGAGCATCGTCTCGCCGCGCCCGCAAACTACACGCCGACGCATCCTGGGCATCCTGAACCGCTCGGACGCACAGATTGTCTTTGTGGATACCCCAGGGATTCACAAGCCGAAATACAAGCTCGGCGAGCGGATGGTCGAAGACGCGGTTGGCGCACTTCCTGATGCGGACCTGATCCTATTTGTAGTGGACGCCTCCAAGCAGCCCAGCACGGAGGATAAACAGATTGCGGAGCTCCTCCAGAAAGAGGCGCGTGCGCCTATCGTGCTGGTGTTGAACAAGATGGACAAACTGCCCCCCGAAAAAGTGAAGCCGAACACCGAGGCATACTGGCAGCTCGTGCCCAACCACGCCGACTGGATGATGACAAACGCGGTCAAAGGGCATAACTGCGACAAACTGCTGGACATCATCCTCAAATACCTGCCCGAAGGACCGCCCTTCTTCCCCCAGGAGCAGATTACCGACCAGCCCGAACGCCTCTTCGCCGCCGAGATTATCCGCGAGAAGGCACTGCTCTACACCTATCAAGAAGTGCCCCACGGGATTGGCGTCGCTATCGAACGCTGGGAGGAGCGTCCGAACGGCGTGCTTTATATCGCGGCGACGATTTATGTGGAGCGCGACACGCACAAGGGTATCGTCATCGGCGAAGGGGGGAAAATGCTCAAAAAAATTGGGCAACGCGCCCGCGAAGAACTGGAACTCTGGTTGGGGCGTAAAATCTTTCTGGAACTCTGGGTCAAAGTACGCGAGGATTGGCGCAATAACCCCTCCTTCTTCCAGCAGATAGAGAGTTAGTCGTTAATCCACCTGCCCTTCGTTGCGGCTACGCTCCCATTCGCGTAGGCTCTCCAGCACATTTTCGGAGCGCAGCGCACGACGCATCGCGCGGATCTCTTCGGCTGTAATTGGACCGAGCTGTTCCGTTGCCATCCATTCGTCCACACTGCGTTCGTCGTTCTCCAAATAACTGAGAATCAGCTCATCCCACGCGGCTTGGCTCAGCATCCGCTCCGTGCGATACCCACACTGCCCACACTGGAAATGCACCTCCACACGGTTCGCGCCCATGGTGTGGGTGTGATAGGCGATGTAGATGAAGTCGTCCAGTGTAATCGGCGCGTCGCACCGACGGCATCGGAGCCTCATGGGGCACTCCCTCCCCAGTTGCGCGGTAAAAAGATCTGCGTGTACTTATAGAGCGCGTAGCGGTCGGTCATGCCCGCGATATAGTCGCACACTGCCTGCGCTCGCGCTTCCACCGTGTCCTCCGTCGGACGAAACTTCTCGGACATCTCTTGCGGATTGTCAAAATAATACTCGAACATCTGCTGGAGGATCCGAGTCATCTTCTCACGCTCCCGCTGTACATCGGGATGGTGATAGAGGTTTTCGAACATGAACTCTTTCATGTGGTTCATTGCTTGGAGCATCGGCTCGCTCATCTGCACGACAGGTTTGCCGTCGCTTTGCTCCACCACATCCATCACCATGCGTGCGATGCGCCCGCTGTGCGTATCCCCAAGAAAATCGATAAGGTCGCGCGGTAGGTCATTCGGGCTGAGCAGCCCTGAACGGATGCCGTCGTCGAGGTCGTGGTTCAGGTAGGCGATGCGGTCTGCAATGCGCACCACCGCGGCTTCCAGATGCACGGTTTTGTCGGCTTCGTGGGCAGTGAGGTCTGCCCGTCCTTTGGAGTGCCCCACGATGCCATCCCGCACCTCGTAGGTAAGGTTCAGCCCTTTGCCGTCTTTTTCGATGCAGTCCACCACGCGCAGGCTCTGTTCGTAATGACGGAATCGGGCGTTAGGGAGGTACTTACGCAGCACAGCGTCGAGCGCTTCCTCACCTGTGTGTCCGAAGGGGGGATGTCCCAGGTCGTGTGCCAGCGCGATGGCTTCGGTGAGGTCTTCGTTGAGGCGCAGGGCGCGGCTGATGGTGCGTGCAATCTGCGCCACCTCCAGCGTATGGGTCAGTCGGGTTCGGTAGTGGTCTTCGTTGGGGTCTAAGAAAACCTGCGTTTTGTGTTTCAAGCGGCGGAAGGCTTTGCTGTGGATGATGCGATCGCGGTCGCGCTGGAACGCGGTACGCACGGGGTCAGGCGGCTCCGGAACAGGTCGCCCGCGTGAGTCCGCGCTCTTGGTCGCGTAGGGGGCGAGGAGTTGGTACTCCAGCTGCTCCAACCGTTCGCGCACTGTCATCGCCGTTTAGTATTCGATGAGCGAGAACACATCGTAGCCGCGCAGGTGCTTGCGACCTTCCAGAAAGGTGAGTTCGATGAGGAAAACAAAGCCAGCCACCGTACCGCCGAGCCGCTCAATGAGTCGGGCTGCCGCGCTCGCCGTGCCCCCCGTCGCCAGCAGGTCGTCTATGACCACCACGCGCTGACCCGGCTCGACCGCATCGGTATGGATCTCCACCGTGTTCGTGCCGTATTCAAGGGCGTATTCCTCGCTGATTTTCTCGCCGGGCAATTTGCCCAACTTACGCACCGGCACGAAGCCCAATCCCAGATTGACCGCTATCGGGATGCCAAACACGAACCCGCGCGACTCGATCCCCGCGATCACATCGGGTTTGAGCTGACGCGCATGCTCGGTCATCAGATCGACGACTTCCTTTAAAGCCTGCGGATGCTTCAACACGGGGGTGATGTCTTTGAAGATAATCCCCGGTTCCGGAAAGTTCGGTATATCGCGCACCAGTTGCGCAGCCAAGAGTTCTGCCATCGTCGCCTCCTGTTTTTGCCAAGAGAGTATACCTCACCGCATCCGAAAGAGGTATACTTTTGCGCCGATGGGTAAGCCTTTTGAGACGATCAACGACGCCGAGAGCAAATTGCTATGACTCTTGAGATTGCGCTCACGCTCGGTTTACTGGTTGCTGCGATTGCGTTGTTTATCAGCAACCGCTTCCCCCCTGAGGTTGTTGCGCTCATCCTGCTGGCGACTCTGCTGATCAGTGGCCTAATTCCTGTTGAGCGGGGCTTGCGCGGTTTCAGCAACGATGCTGTGATAACGATTGCCTCGATGTTCGTGTTGAGCGCAGGTCTGCAGCGCACAGGGTTCATCGGTTGGATCGCACGGGGTTTGGAAAAGTTGGCGCGGCGTGTGGCTTGGTTGGCGATAGGGGCGTTGCTGCTGCTGGCGGCGTTTTTGTCGGCGTTTGTAAATAACACGGCGGTCGTTGCGCTGTTTATTCCGCTCACGCTGGCGATTTCGGAGACCGCGCGGCTCAGTCCTTCGCGCCTTTTGCTCCCCCTCTCGTACGCCTCTATGTTGGGCGGGGTGTGTACGCTTATTGGTACTTCCACGAACCTCATCGTGAACGGTGTGGCGCAGGAACGCGGGATCGCGCCGCTGGGAATGTTCGAGTTCACACCGCTGGGGTTGATTTTCACTGCCGTAGGGCTGACCTACTTGTTCACGGTCGGCATGCGCCTGTTGCCTGACCGACGCCCCACTGCCGACCCTACCGATGCCTATCGCCTCAGCGCGTATATCACGGAAGTCGAGCTAACTGCAAAATCGAAAGCCGTGGGACGCAGGCTCATGGACGCCGATTTCGTGAAAGATCTGGGGATTGAAGTCTTAGATATCTGGCGCAACGGGGTGCGCCTACTTCCCTTACCAGATCGCGTCTTGCAGGAGGGGGATATTCTGCGTGTGCGATGCGATCTCCAGCGTCTGCAGCAGCTTCAAGGCGCGTATGGTTTGAAGATGATTGCCGAGGATTCAGCACCTACAGAGCCGCCGCTGTTAGTCGAATTAGTGCTGACTCCGAACTCCGCGCTGGTCGGTCAGTCACTCAAGAGTAGTCGGTTCCGCAACCGCTTCGGGGCAACTGTGTTGGCGCTGCGCCATCGTCAGGAAATGGCTCTGGAGCAGTTCGCGGACACCCCCCTGCAGGCGGGAGACGCCCTCCTCGTTCAGGTAGAGCGCGATCGGCTGCCCGAACTGCTGCGTCTA
Organism: Fimbriimonadales bacterium; assembly: GCA_026003075.1. GTDB lineage: Bacteria > Armatimonadota > Fimbriimonadia > Fimbriimonadales > GBS-DC > GBS-DC. Next base: position 141,726 of record BPGO01000001.1, read on the forward strand.
CCCGATTTCATTCTCGTCTCACAACTGGAGATGGCGCGTTCCCGCCCACTCAAAGCGTTAACGGCGGGGCTAATTATGGTGGGAGTCGTCGTGGTTGCCTCGTTGGGGTTGTATCCGACTTCGGTAACGTCGATGACAGGTGCATTGCTGATGGTGCTTACGGGATGCTTGAAGCCAGATGAGGCGGTGCAATCGATTGACTGGCGGCTGCTCATCATGTTGGGGGCGATGCTCGGATTGGGCGCGGCGATGGAAGTCACCGGAGCCGCACGCTGGTTGACCACCAACTTCATCGGTGCGCTGGGTGCGTTGGGACCGATAATCGCTCTCGCAGGGTTTTACCTGTTCACTTCCTTACTGACCGAGGTGATGTCGAACAACGCAACCGCGGTACTCATGGCGGGTTTGGCGATCGAAGTCGCCGCAGCGTTGGGCGTCGACGCGCGTCCTTTCCTATTCGCGGTCGCCTATGCCGCCTCCGCCAGCTTTATGACACCCATCGGCTACCAGACCAACACGATGGTCTTTGGGGTCGGGCAGTATCAGTTCAGCGACTTCTTGAGGGTAGGCGCCCCCTTGAATATCTTCCTTTGGATCTTGGCGACGCTGCTCATCCCGCGTTTCTGGGGGTTTTGAGCGCACTTCACGAATGGATCGCCCTGACTGTCCATTGATACACATGCACGCCGTTTGCAGTTTCACTCCGAACCCGTCTCCCGCGTTTGGCGAATCTCACGGATGGCGCGAAGATGCTCTTCGTAAGTGCGGGAGAAACGGTGGTAGCCGTCCGCTTGCGCGACATAAAACAGATACTCGGTCGATTCAGGTTCCAGCGCGGCGCGGATGCTCGCCAAACCGGGGTTCGCAATCGGTCCTGGCGGTAGCCCCCGATTGAGATAGGTATTATAGGGCGAGGGGTGCTTCAGATCTTTATATAGCACGCGCTCCTTCCAGTAGCCCATGCCGTACAACACCGTCGCGTCGATTTGCAAGGGCATGTTGCGTTTTAGGCGGTTATAAATCACCGAGGCGACGCGCGGGCGTTCATCGTCATGGAGCACTTCCTTCTCTATCATGGAGGCGATGGTGAGTAGTTCGTGCAGGCTGAGACCGCGCTGCTGCATGGCATCCTTGTAGCGCAGGTAGACCTGCTGGCGCATCGTGTTAAGCATCGTGCGAATGGCTTGCTCCGCGCCTGTGCCGGGCGGTAGGCGGTAGGTGCTGGGAAACAGATAGCCCTCCAAAGGCAAAGTCTCAGGCAGGGGCATGTCGATATCCTTGAACCGCTGGGGTTGCTGACAGAGTCGTAGAAACTCCTCTTTGTCGGCGACACCGCGCTCGTGCAGACGTTCCGCGATGCGAGCGATTGTCCACCCTTCAGGGATGGTGACCCAGTTGCGTGTGAAGCGTTCGTGAATCAGAATATCCGCGATTTCGAACATGCTCTGGTTGGGGCTGAATTCATAGTCGCCCGCCGCGATTTGCGCTTTGCCCCTGCGCTGGAGCCACCAACTGAGTAAACGCGGATTACGCACCAGTTTGCGCTCATAAAGGCGTCGCGCGAGGGTATCAGTATCCATAGGTGCGCGCAGGCGCACCAGCTGCGGTTGAAAATTGGCGCTAAGCGGGCGCGTCTCGTGATAGAACCAGCCACCGACAATGCTCGCCGAAATGAGTAGCACCCCTAAGAGCGCCGCCGCGATACGCCAAAGACGCTTGCCGCGTGGTTGCATCGCAGAACACTACCTCGTTAGGGCTTCCTGATATCGCCTGTGAATGAGGTAAGCCAACAGTCGGGGCAGCCCTGTAAATAGTGCGACACCCGCGAACGAGATGCCCCAAAACACAGGACTGATCGCCCCCAAAAGTCCGCGCCCAATAAGCAGGTTGCGCAACGCGATGCTGACCGTCACGCCCAACACCCAAGCAACGGGCAGCGCCCATTTCGGAGGCTGGGCACGATAGACCCCCAGCGGCAACGCCGTCAGAAACCAACCCACCAAAAACGGCGGTAAGCTACGCTGCAAACCGTATTCGTCCAGTGTCCCATGGCTTTGCAGACCGACCAGCACAAACAGCGTCAGCGCAATACCGTCGCCCAAAATCCAGCCCCAACGCATAATTAAAGGGTACCCGACGCCTCAAGGGGTATAATCAGGGCACGGCAGTAGCCCCAGATAGAACAATTCGTATCACAATCAGCCCAAAGCGGCTCCGTGGGTTGGAACCGTCCGGAAATAAAGGTTTTTTTGGACAGTCGTAAGTGTGCTATGAAAACCATGCGTTTATCGGGCGTTTCGGAGGCGTCTCTGCTCTCCGAAGACAACGTGGCGCGCACCGTCTGGCGTTTGGCGTTGCCGACGATGGCGGCTTCGGTGGTGCAATCCGCGAACAGCTTCCTCGACCGTATCTTTGTCGGGCGTTTGGGCGCGGAATCGCTGGCAGCGGTGGGCGTGGGGAGCCAGTTGCTGTTTCTTACGATGGCGCTGGCGATGGCGGTCTCCACCGGCGCAACGGCGATTGTGGCGCGGATGGCGGGCGCGAACGACCAGCGTAGCCTGCGTACAGCAGCGCGACAGGCGCTGGGAATCGCGCTGACGCTGGGAGTGGTGTTCAGTGCGCTGGGATATTTGTTGTTGCCGCAGATTATCCGCTGGTATGGCTTGGAACCGGGCGCGGACACACAAGCGCATCTGTTTCTGGGTTGGGCGTTGCTGGGCGCGCCTGCAAGCTTTATCATGATGGGGCTAAGTGGCACTTTTCGGGGCTTGGGTGATACACGCTCGCCGATGTATGCCAGCATCGCCGCGACGATTGTGCATGTCGTGGGCGACTATGTGCTGATTTTCGGCAATTTCGGCTTTCCCAAACTCGGTATTCAGGGCGCGGGCATGGCGATGGCGCTCTCGCTGTGGACAGGTGCGGGTATGCTCTGGAGCCAGCAGTGGTTCAGTGCCCGTCGTGAGTTAGCCGTCCCTGCCCTGCCCGTGATGGAATGGTGGCGACGAATCTTGCGTATCGGTTTGCCTGCCTCAGCACGCACTTTTATCTACACCACCAGTTCCGTGATGTTCACGGGTATTCTGGCGGCAACCGCAGCGGGCACGGCGGCGGTCGCGGCGCTGCCCATCGGCTTGACGGCGGAGTCGATCGCGTTTATGCCCGGCTTCGCGTTTGCCATCGCGGCTTCCGCGCTGGTGGGACAAGCCTTAGGGGCAAAGAACGAACGCCTCGCCGAACGATTCGGGTGGACGGCAGCGTGGCAGTCCTGCGCTGTGATGACCACGATGGCGGTCGTTTTCTATGTGCTTGCCGAACAGTTCGCGGCGTTGTTCACCACGGATCCGCAAGTGCGGGCGTTGGCGGTCGCGTATCTGCGTATAAACGCCCTCACCGAGCCGCTGTTGGCGTTTGGGATGACGCTGGCGGGCGCGCTGCAGGGTGCGGGCGATTCGCTCAAGGCGATGCTGGCGACCTTCCTGACCCAGTGGGTCGTGCGGGTGCCCCTGGCGTATCTGCTGGCCTTCGTGTTGGGCTGGGATGCCCATGGCGCGTGGTGGGCGATGGCTCTGAGCTCAGGCTTCAGCGGGCTGCTGATGATTGCCCTGTTTAAGCACGGCGGGTGGAAAAAAGTCAAAGTATAACGGCATTAGCACCCTGCCCCCATCAGTGCAGGCTCACCCTTCGCCACGGCGAGCAGTTCGTCCATCGTGGTTTCTGCAACAGCAACAGAACGATCAGCGACGCCATAGTAGACCATCCAGCGCCCATCGTTCATCGGGACAAGCCCTGTGGGGAACACGACGCGCTCGAAAAAGCCGCTCACCTCATAGTCCTCCGAGGGGGCAATCAACGGCTCGTGCGAGCGCGAGAGAACCTTGTGCGGTTCGTCCAAATCCAGCAGGGCAACCCCCGCGCAGTAGCCGTCTTTCGCGTTTACTCCGTGATACACAATCAGCCAGCCTTCGGGCGTTTCTACAGGCGGCGCGCCCGCGCCGATGCGCCTCGAATCCCAGTGGTGGATGCGCGGCGCCATGAGGAACTGGTGATCGCCCCAGTGCAGCAGGTCCGGCGAATACGCAATCCACATATTAGGTCCGTTGAACGCCGACGCTGCCGTGCGATGCATCGCCACATAAAGCCCATTCACCTTGCGGGGGAATAAAGTCACATTTTTGTTCTCGTGGTGCAGTATCAGCCCCAATCGCTGAAAACTTTTGAAGTCTTCCGTGCGGGCGATCCCCACACAGATACCGTACCGCGAGACCGCTGTGTAGGAGATATAAAACGCGCCTTCTATCTGCGTGATTCGGCAGTCCTCGATACCATACTCTTCGTACTTCGTTTCAGGAAACAGGGTGGGCTGCTCATCCACCGTGAAGTGGATGCCGTCTTTGCTACGGGCAAGGCGCAGGTGCGAAATGGAGCTGAGGTAGACGCGCCCTTCGTAGGTCACCGCACGCGGATCGCTCAGGTCGGTCAGCGGTGAATGACGCGGGAAGGTCAAAATCTCAAGCCGCTGCGAACTTGAGCCGTTTAGGTTCAGCACGGGCACGCCCACCAGATCGGGGTCGTCCAGAATCGGTCGCTCCGCCACGCGCAGCAGCAAAATCACTTCATCGCCGTATCGTGTTGCACCAGGATTGAACGCCCCCACCACCTCCAGGTTCGGTTCTGAAGGCTTCACCATTTCGGGCGTTATAATCGGGTTCTCCGCCACACGCTTCGCCACAGATGTTCTAACCTCCTTGTATGTAGGACGGACGCGCCGGCTCGCCGTCCGTAGTGAGCCTGATAATGAGTCTTTCCATAATTTCGGCAGCGTTCACACTGGGGCGCAGCCCCTTGAGCGCGAGATCGGCTTCCTCGATAGCTTGGAACGCCTGACAGAGCTGCGCGAAACTAAGTTGCTCTGCCTGTTTGGCAAGCCGATCTTGCAAAAACGCCTGCCGAGAGAGTGTTTGAAGCACATCGGGGTCTTTGGGCAGCTTCTGGGCGACTTCGAGACTGACACGGTTGGGCTGTTTGAGAGGTTGCTGGTATTGCATGAGCGTGCGCACGCCCCACAACAGGCGATACTGCCGCGCGATGAGCGCGAGGGTCTTGAGTGCGGTTTCTTCAGCCCGCGCCCCGGATTGAAACATTAGTCGGAGCTGGCGCATCGCCGCCCGCGCATCCCGCGCCACGACCGAGTCGACCAGTTTGAAGACCTGTGCCTGTTGCGAAGGACTCACGACCCTATCAATATCCAGACGGCTAATCTCGCTGTGCGGTTCCACAAAGAGGATTACCTTCTCCAGCTCCGCCAGGGCGCGTTCAGCGACACCGTCTACCAGCGTTTGCAGATACTCGGCATCCTCAGCACGCAACCGTTTGCCCGATTCCTGAGCGATTTCCACCATCTTGCGGGTCAGAGTCGCTCCTGTCAGTGCGGTGAGTTTGATGACCATACCGTGCTTTTCGACGGCTTTCACCAGCGCACCCCACGCGGCTTTTGCGCCCTCGCTTTCCTCCGTAGGAGTGGGCAGCAACACCAGGCACGCAAACGACGGAACCTGTTCCACCCATTGCGTAAGGCGTTGCAACTCCGCCGCACTGTAGCGGTTAACCGCGTGCAAAAGCACCAAGCGTCGCTCGGACTCCATCGGAATCGTCTGCACAACGCTCATGAGGGTGGCGACGGGCGTCTCGCGAGCGTCCAGAACGGCTTCGTCGATGCTGCCGGCTGGAATCTGCAGAGCGCGGCGCAACTGGTTCAACCACTCGCGCTGCAGCACAGGTTCTTCTCCTTCCAGTAGATAGACTACTGCTGGGGTGCGCCAATCACTCGCTCGAAGTTCGCCGTATTTCTTAACTGCCATAGACCTTGCGCCGTCCTAACTCTACGAGCCTTAAGATAAGGCGTCGCACGCCAAGTTCCTGCAGGATTTGGTTTCGAACACGCACTGTTTGGCGGGTGACTTCGGGTTCCAAGGTCGCGCTGCGTTGTGGAGCAGCATAGAAGTATTCCAGTAAGGCAGGCAGGAGCGTTTCCAAGAGCGGAGCGGCGTTGCTGCCCTTTTGGCGCAGAACCTCAACGGCAGATTGGAGATAAGCGCGTGGGGTCTGCCCAGTAGTAGGGGGATCGATGCCGTAAAATCGCAACGCGAGCACCAGCTGCTGATAGAGCTTCTGCGCACGGCGCATCGGCGTTCGCTGCGCCCAGCCCAGACGCGGCGCAAGCAGCAAATAGAGGATCGCCAGCACCGTCGTGGCAATCAACATGTCCACCATACGCTGGAGCCACTGGCGACGCACCTGATGGGTCGCCTCGTCGGCTTGCTGCTCCGCCAGCGCTTCGACGCCCACCTCGGGCGCATTGCGCGTGGCGTCAAACGCGACCCAGCCAATCCCTTCAAAATAGACCTCTGTCCACAGGTGGCGATGCTCTTCACGCACGATATACTCACCCGTCTCTGGGTCGCGCTCCTGCAAAATGAAACCCGAAACCACTCGTGCAGGGATATCGGCATAGAGGCACATCACCGCCAGCGCGGTGGCGAACTCCACGCAGTAGCCCTGCTTCGCTTCAAACAGGAAATGCTCGACCACATCGACATCGGGCGGGTATGGCTCTACATTGAGGTTGTACAGTGTATTCTGCTCGATGTATCGGATAAGCGCCATCACCTTGTCGTACTGGGTCGGCTGTTGGCGGGTCAGCTGGTTAACCAGCTCGGCTAAGCGCGTGCGTGGCGCGTTTTCGGGCAGCCGAGTGCGCAGATGAGCGGGCATCTGGAACGGCAGACGCAGTGAAGCCGGGGGCGCTTGGCGCAGGAGGTCGGGATCGTCGGGAAGCCAATAAGTCCGCGCCGTGTAGCTTTCCCCCGCGCTCAGTGCTTGATAACTCACTACGGTTCCACCAGGGCGCACTATGTAGAGCTGACCAAGAGGCGCCTGGATTTCAATTGGGTAGCCGGGCAAGTACAGATTCCTGTGCCAGCCACTACTGAGGCGCACGGTCACCGAAACCTGCTGCGCGGACGGCGCCTCCAACGGGCGCGCAGGGACAAAAACACCGGGTCGGGGGCTTAGCATCTCCTCATAGAACATACGCCCGCGATTCCAACCTCGTCCTGTGTAAAAACTGTATACATCCATGCGCAAATAGGGGGGCTGCACTTTGCCCTCGAGCCGCACGCGCATCACCTCCATCTTGCTGAGCGAGGCAGCGCCTGCACCCGCTTGCAGTTCGGGAGGCATCGCTTGCATGTTCTGCCCTTGCGTGTTCGGGCGGAAAGGCATCCCCACCACCACGGTGGAAATCAGCTGACCAATCGTGAGTGAAAGCAGGGGCGACGCCATAAACGCCACCGCACCCGCCACAATCCAAGTCGTGAACACCGTACGCAGCGCATAGCCCGCCTCCACAGCCTCGAATGGGCGCCCCCACTCCATCCGATGGCTCACCAACATCAAAAACAGCATCGCCAGCAACAAGAGCGCAAACAGCCACAGGATTTGCGCCGCCAGCATGTAGGTCGCAATCAACCCAAACAGCGCCAGCGCGGGCACGCTCTGGAAAACCAGCGCACCGATGGTGACCATCAACGCGCTGCGCAAACACAAATACCATAGAAACGAGAGACTGAGATAGACCTCTATCGAGTTGTCTGTTGTAAAGCCGAACAGCTCGTTGAGGAATGGCTGCCCCGTGATACACAACAGCGCAATCGCCCCGTCCAAGAAACCGAACACGAACCGCGTGTTTTCCGAGAGCGGCATCCGACTCACCCACGCGCTGAAAAGCACCCCCAGCGTGAGAATCACAACAAACGGCAGAACGGAAAACTCCGTCACACGAGCGAGTTGCACCACCAGCGCACTTGCCAGCGTCAACAACCACACTGCCCCATAGGCTGCCAAAGGCGGTGAACCCTCAGTCGAAGCCGTCCGTTCCAGCGCCATCAGTAGTTATACGATTCTACCCCACCCAAAGTTCGCAACACGCGCTACCCCCAAAACGTCCAAAACTGTGGTATACTTTGAGAGGGAGACCATCCCTACAGGAGGAGATAACGATGAAGCAATTAGGCTTACTTTTAACCACTTTGCTGATGGCAACACTTGCGCCGATGGGTGCGCAGGAGACGCCCGCCGGACAGGACTCTAAAGGACCTACTGTACAGGCGCAGCCCACCCCTGCGCGAGGCGATGTGTTGGCTCCTACAAACTTAGCGACCCGCTTGAACCTGACCGAAGAGCAGCGCGCTCGCATCGAGGGACTCTGGAAGCAATATAACGACCGAAGCGAGCAGGTGCGCCGGGATACCTCGCTGACTTCCGAGCAGCGCATCGCCCGCTTGCGTCAAGCGCGTGAGGAGTATGTGCGCCTCATTCGCTCCGTGCTGAACGCAGAGCAACTCAAAAAGTTCGAGGCACTGCTGGAAGAACAGTCGCCTGCGCTCGGCAGTTTAGCAAATATGCGCTTGACGCCCGAGCAGATGGAGAAAATCCGCGAGATAGTGCAACGCTATAACAAAATCCGCCAACAAATCACGCAGGACAACTCGCTCACGCCCGACCAGCGGTCGCGTCGCCTGCAGGAGGTTAATCAGCAGATGTTGCAGGAAATCCGCAACGCTCTGCCTAAGAACCTGCAGGAACAGTGGGACAAAGCGACGAAACGCGACCAGAAACAGCAAGACGAGAACAAAAAAGAGGAGAAGAAGGAGACCCCGCCCCAGAATCCCTAACTTATTCGGCACGGGCATCGCGCCCGTGCCTCCCCCCTGCCCCCTCCGTCAGCAAAAGCTCCTATGTCCGCAATCGGTATAATTGCCCCCACAGGAGCAAGGCGATGACGACCATAGACCAGATTACCGCACGCATGATTCTCGACTCACGGGGCAACCCGACCGTAGAAGTCGATGTCTACTTAGAAGACGGCTCCTTCGGACGCGCAGCGGTTCCCTCGGGCGCGTCGACAGGCGCACACGAAGCGTTGGAACTGCGTGATGAGGACCCAGAATACTATCTCGGCAAAGGCGTGGAGCGAGCCATCGAAAATATCCATGAGCGGATTGCACCGGCACTTGAAGGGATGGACGCGCTGGAGCAGCGTGCCATCGACGAGACAATGATTTCGCTGGACGGCACGGAGAATAAGTCCGAACTGGGTGCAAACGCGATTCTGGGAGTGTCGATGGCGGTCGCGTGCGCTGCCGCCGAATCGTGTGGGCTGCCCCTCTATCACTATCTGGGTGGCGTGAACGCCCATGTATTGCCCGTGCCGCTGATGAATGTCCTCAATGGGGGCAAACACGCGGAAGGGGGTGCGGACTTTCAGGAGTTCATGATTGTGCCGCTGGGCGCGCGTAGCTTCTCGGAAGCTCTGCGCTGGGGCGTGGAGGTGTATCATCACCTGAAAAAAGTCGTCCACGAGGAAGGCTACGGCACAGCGGTTGGCGACGAAGGGGGCTTCGCACCTGCCGTAACCAGTGTACGCCGTGCCCTAGATCTGCTCATGAAAGCCATCGAACGCGCAGGCTACCAACCCGGCAGTCAGATCGCCCTCGCGCTCGATGTCGCGGCAACCGAACTCTACAAGGGCGGCTACTACATCCTACGCGCCGAAGAGCGTACCCTCAGCAACGAGCAAATGGTGCAACTTTACGAGGAACTCGTGCGCGATTACCCAATCGTGTCCATAGAAGACGGCTTAGCCGAGGACGATTGGCAGGGCTGGCAAATGCTAACCCAAGCCCTTGGCTCGCGTGTGCAACTCGTCGGCGATGACCTGTTCGTGACCAATCCCGACCGCCTCTCGCAAGGCATCCAGCAAGGCTGCGGCAACAGCATCCTCATCAAGCTCAATCAGATTGGCACGCTCACCGAAACGCTGGATACGATCGCGCTGGCGCACCGCAACGGCTATAGCGCAATCATTTCGCATCGCTCTGGCGAAACGGAAGATACCTTCATCGCTGACCTCGCGGTGGCGACCAACGCCGGACAAATCAAAACGGGTGCGCCTGCCCGCGGCGAACGCACCGCGAAATATAACCGCTTGCTGCGCATCGAAGAAGAACTCGGCGAAAGCGCCGTCTACGCTGGCACGATGGCATTTGGGCTGTACGGGGAGTAATATGCGACGCACCAAAATCATCGCCACACTGGGTCCTGCAATTGACACGCAAGAGAAACTCTATGACCTCGTGGAGGCAGGCGCGAACCTGTTTCGTATTAATGCCGCCCACGGCGACTGGTACACCCGTCGCCAGTGGATTGAATGGATCCGCAACGCCGAGCAGACCTACAAAATCCCGCTCGGCGTTTTATTAGACCTTGCCGGTCCTAAAATCCGCATCGGGACTCTAAGTGCGCCGATGGAACTCGCGCCCTCCATGACGGTCGAGTTCCGCCTGGGGGAGCAACAGACCGATTCGACGATCCCTTTGCCGGTGGCGGAGGTGTTCCGCGCGGCGCGTGTGGGCGATCGCCTCTTGCTGGATGACGGCGCGATTGAGTTGCAAATCACGCGCGTCGAGTCTGACCGTCTCGAGGCGGTCGTGCTGGAAGGCGGCGAGTTGCGCTCGCAAAAGGGCGTGACCCTACCCCATCGCACGCTCGCCCTGCCCTCCATGACCCCCAAAGACCGTGAAGACTTGTTAGAAGGGATTCGCGCCGGCGTAGACTGGGTCGCGCTCTCGTTCGTGCGCTCCGTCACGGATGTGATGAACCTACAAGCCCTAATACGCGAGCAGGGTGCGAACATACCCGTTATCGCCAAAATCGAGCAGCCCGCTGCGCTGGACGACTTGGAGCCCATCGTCGAGGTCGCCGATGGGATTATGGTCGCGCGGGGTGACCTGGGCGTGCAGGTAGACCTCGCGGAGGTGCCGATTCTCCAAAAGCAGATTATCCATCTGTGTAACCAGCACGCCAAACCGGTGATTACCGCCACGCAGATGCTGGAGAGCATGATTCACGAAGGGCGTCCCACCCGCGCGGAGGCGACGGATGTGGCGAACGCCGTGTTGGACGGCACGGACGCGTTGATGCTCTCGGGCGAAACGGCGGTCGGCGCGTTCCCCACGCAGGCAGTGCGCTGGATGGCGCGAATCGCCGAGGTCGCGGAAGAGCATCTGGAGTTTTTACAACTCGGCGAGCTGGACGCACACACGGCGGGGAACGCCACCGTGGCTGTCGCACGCGCCGCCTGTACGGTCGCCCAAATGGTCGGTGCGAAAGCGATTCTGACACCCACCAGTTCCGGCGGCACAACGCGCTGGGTGTCGCACTTCCGCCCTTATCAGCCAATCCTCGCGCTCACAGATAACGAACCGCTTTGGCGCAGGCTCACCCTCCTTTGGGGCGTCGCACCACTGCTAATCCCGCGGGTGAACACGACCGACGAGATGACCACCCAAGCGATGATTGCTGCCCGACAGACGCGCTTGGTCAAAGGAGGCGACCGCGTCGTACTCACAGCAGGCGTGCCGGTGAATGTGCCGGGCAATACGAATATGATTCAGGTGCTGACGATGGAGCGTTAGCCGACCAGCCGCTGCCGCTCGCGCCAGTGAGACGAAAGGATGTTATGTCGCTGACGGTACTTGGCAACAGTGCGTCGTGCGACCTCGATACCCATCGCCGCGAGCTTCTCAGCGATTTCCGCGTCCGTGAGGCGTTTCCCGTCCCTTTCGTGCGTCTCAAGGATCTGCTCAATCAGGAGCGCGGTTCGGTACGAGGCGTCAAAGAACACATCGAGGGGCACGAGTTTCCCACTGGGTAGCTGCAACCACTTGTTGCGCACAGCGCGCCCCACAGTAGAGCGATGCAAGCCCGTCGCTGCTGCGACCTCAACGCGGGTCATCGGTTGCAGAAACCGTGCGTCGCTGGTCATCAGGAAACCGTACTGCTGTTGTACGATTACTTCGGTAATCCGCTTGAGTGTTTGGTAGCGTTGCTGCAGCGCCTGTAAAAAAACACGGGCACGGTTCAGGTAGTGCTGGATATGTTCGCGTTCATGCTCGTTACACCGCAGACTGCCCTTGCCCAGTCGGATCGCTTGCTCTAAGTAGGCAGGGCTAAGGCGCAGGGAATCGCTCGGCACGCCACGAATCTCAATGTGCAGACCGTTTTGCGATGCACGCACCACAATATCAGGCTCCAACGGCGCGCCCTGCTCACTGAGGGAGGAATCCAGCTCACCTGCGGGGTAGGGGCGCAACTCGTTTCGGATAAAGCGTTTCACTTCGTGCAAGGCGTCTTCACTCAGGCGCAATTTGCCTTGGAGCCTCTCCCACTGCCCCCGCGCAAACTCTTCGAACCCGTCGCGAAGAACGGCATAAGTCCATTCCAAAATCTCAGGGTCGTAGGATTCAGGAGCCTCTTGAAGTGAATCGAGTTGGAGCAATAGGCACTCCCGCAAATTGCGGGCGCCTACGCCGGGTGGATCACACTGGTGCAGCTGTGCGATGACCTCTTCCACTTCCTCTGGCGCGACATTCAAGTAGAGGGCGATATCTTCCACCTCGAACGGGAGGTAGCCGCGGTTGTCTAACGACTCCGCGAGATACTCCGCAATATGCCAGCGTTCTGGGGGAACCATCCAGCGGAGTTGTCCGAGTACATGGTCTTTAAGCTCCATCGGCGGGATTGCCAATCGCGTTTCCAGCCAGTCTTCGAAGTCGCCTTCATCCCCCGCTTGAGGCGCTTCGGCATCCAGCGAGATAAGGGATGGTGTGGGGGTAACAATTCGCACGCGCTCCTCGTCCGAGGCTTCGAGGGCAGGGTTCTCTTCCAGCTCCTGCTCGATGAGCTTTTGGAGTTCCTCTTGATTGAGGGGAAGCATACGCGCGAGCATCTTCAGCCCCAAGCTCGCTGTCGGGGCTGCCTTGACTTCCACGCGCGTCTTCGCTTGCACTCGATTCATCATGGCTCTGACCTCTTTATTTGGTAGTTAGGTTCCCGATCGAGATGAATTTTCCTGTTATGCTGCTTGGAAAAGCATCCGATAATCCCAGAGTTCCACGCGATTGCGTCCCTTCTTTTTCGCCTGGTACAACGCTCTATCGGCGGCTTCGATGAGCTCTTGGCGGGTCTCCATATCATAGCGCAGGCTGGCAACCCCAAAGCTGCCCGTTATGGGGCGGTGCGTCCATTCGGCAGCTTCCACCGCGTGGCGCAGGCGTTCTGCCACGACGACCGCGCTTTCAGCGTCTGTGCGCGGCAACACAATCACAAACTCCTCACCGCCATAGCGTGCCACCAGGTCGCCGTCGCGCACATGCTCTTTCAGAATCTGCGCGACCTTCCGCAATACCTCGTCGCCCGCCTGATGTCCGTAAGTGTCATTATACTGCTTGAAGTAGTCTACATCCATCAGGATAAGGGATAGGGGTCGCCTGCTTTGCATCGCCTGTCGGAACTGCTCTTCCAGATAATCTTGGAACGCTCGATGGTTATTCAACCCCGTCAAGCCGTCTGTCACCGCGAGGTTTTGCAGCCTGAGGTTCAATGCTTTGAGCTGGTTCTCATACTCCACGCGATAGGTGACATCCACCACGGCAACAATTGCCCCGATAACCTCCCGTGACGCGTTACGGATAGGGAATGCACTCCGCAGCACATAATGGCGGTTTCCTTCGCTATCGTAGTCTTCCCCCTCCACGCCTGTGATGATAGACCCTTGCATCACGCGATGGAGCATCTCGTGCAGCTTGGAAGCCGCAGCACCCCGAAACACCTTTTCATAGAACGGGTGGAACAGAATTTCTTCTTTCGTGTAGCCATAGAGCTGTTGCGCCGCAAGATTCCACTCGTGTACGATGCCTTCTAAATCCACGGTGAAACAAGCGACGGGTACATGCTCAAACAGCTCGGTAAAGCGTCGGTTTGCGTGTTCGATGAGACGATAGGACTGCTGGAGGCTCTCGTTTTGGCTCTGAAGTTCCTCGTTGAGGTCTTGCAGTTGTTGTTTCTGTTTTTGCAGGGTAGCTTCGGCTTGTAAAATACGCTCCGCGACACGCAGGTTTGCCTGCAGCTCGGCGAGATCGAGCGGCTTACTTAGAAACGCGTCCGCCCCTGCATCTAACGCGGCGAGTTTATCCTCTTTCTGCCCGCGCGCGGTGAGCATCATCAAATAGGTGTACTGTTCCATGTCGTGATCGCGAATGGCGCGACACAGTTCCAGCCCATTCATCAAGGGCATCTCCCAGTCGGTGATCACGATGGGCGTTGGGTCTGCTTGGTATGCTCCCCACGCCGCAGCGCCATCGGAAGCGCTCACAACCTCATAGCCTAGCTGGCGCAGGTTACGCTCCAACACCTTCAGCGCAACCGCGTTATCTTCTGCAATCAACACGCGCATGGTTTCACCTGCTTACCGCAGGGGAGTTATTCCACACCTACGCCGTTTTCTGCACTTTCCTCCAGGATTGAGGGGGCTTATTTCCCGATACAGAAGTCCCGAAAAATACGGTTTACCAGTGCCTCATCGGCGTTTTCGCCTGTGATTTCGCCCAAGGCAAGCCATGCACTGCGCAACGCCACCGCCAGCAAATCGGGCGGTACGCGCTGGAGCAACGCCTCGCGCGCGTGCCGAAGATGCTCCCGCGCCTCCTGCACCGCGTGGATATGACGCTGGTGAGTCAACAGCGGGGTCTCTTCGCCGATTTTTTGGAGCTGCAAGGTCTCCAGAATCGCGTGCTTGAGCGAGTCCAGCCCTGCCCCCGTGAGTGCGGAGACTCGCAAGCTGCTCCCTTGCCCTTCTGAAAGGACGGGGTTAGCCGTGGCGCTGCCTGCTAAATCCGCCTTGTTTCCCACAATCACCTTGGGCGTCTCTGGGGGCAAACTCTCAAGCAATCGCATATCGACTTCTTTATCGGGTGCGGTCAGGTCGTAGACAAACAGGATGAGATCCGCCTGTTCCGCAGCGCGTCGGGCGCGCTCGACCCCAATCTGCTCCACCACATCGTGGCTCTCGCGCAAGCCCGCCGTATCCAGGATCACGATGGGCACGCCTTCGATGTGGAAACTCTCTTCAATTGTGTCGCGGGTGGTGCCCGGAATATTTGTGACGATGGCGCGTTCCTCACCCAAGAGCGCGTTGAGCAGCGACGACTTGCCAACATTCGGGCGTCCGATAATTGCCACACGCACCCCCTCCCGCAGCATTCGTCCCGCATGGGCGTCTTTCAAGAGCGCATCCAACTGCTCGATAAGGCGCTCCAATCGGGGCAACAGCGCATCGGGGTCTATTTCGCCGATCTCCTCCGAGAAATCGAGATGCGCCTCCACAGTGGCGAGCAGGCTCAAAAGCGCGTCGCTGAGCGATTGCGCCTTCTGAGAGAGTTTGCCCGTATGCAGGGCGAGCGCGCTACGCAGTTGAGCCTCCGAACGGGCGCGTATGAGGTCGGCAACGGCTTCCGCTTGCGCGAGGTCAATTTTGCCGTTCAAAAAGGCACGCATCGTGAACTCGCCCGGCTGCGCAAGGCGTGCGCCCAAACGACAGACCAAATCCAATACTCGCCGCAAAAGATAGGGGCTGCCGTGGCAGTGCAGTTCGGCGATGTCTTCACCCGTGTAGCTGCGCGGCGCACGGAACGGTATCAGCAGGGCACGATCCAGCATCTCACCCGTGTCGGGGTCAACCACCTCCCCGAAATAGACCCGATTGGGTTGCAAAGGCTTCAGGGCGCCCTGTCGAAAGACGCGCTGCGCAATCTCGATGGCTTCTGCCCCGCTCATACGCACGATGCCAATCCCACCTTCACCCACCGGAGTGGAAATCGCGGCAATCGTGTCAGTTCGGTACATCAAGTCCAATTGTACCTTGTGAGAGAACGCCTTGTTGAGTGCATTCCCACTCGCCAACAAGATAAAGCGACCCCGTGACGAGAATCAAGTCGTCCACATCGGAGATTGCCCGTGCCTGTTCAAAGGCTTGCTGTGGGTTTTCTGTTGCGAAGAGGGTCGGCATCGTGCGGCGCGGATTCGCTTCCAACCATTGGCGTGCTTTTTGGAGCAGGGCTTGCGCGGTATAGGCGCGAGGGCTGGCAATGGTGGTAAAGATGACTCCATCAGCCAGAGGCAGGAGGTGTTTTAAGGTATCCTGCGGTTCGTGGGGGGCGAGCATGCCGAACACGAGGATGAGGCGCCGGTACTTGAATAAGCGTGGCAGTGCCTTCGCCAACGCCGCCGCCGCATCGGGGTTATGCGCTCCATCCAACACCACGCGCGGCGATTCCGCGACGACCTGCAAGCGTCCGGGCAAGCGCGCCTCACGCACGCCACGCTCAATCGCCTCATCGGAGATCGAATAGCCACGCTCGCGCAATAACACGGCTGTCGCAACGGCGCACGCCGTGTTATGACGCTGATAATCCCCTATCAGATAGGGCTGCAAGGCAATCTCCCATTTACCATGTTGCACACGCACTGCAGAGTCGGTGGGCGAAGGCAACGGGGAATAGAAAAACGGCTGCATCGCACGGATAGGAAGGTCAACGCCGTGGAGGAGAACGGGATACAAAGGCGCACGCCGTGCGGCGGCGACCTGCGCAATCATCGCGGCAGCGTCCGGATGCAACGCGCCACTCACCACAGGACGCCCCGGCTTGATAATCCCTGCTTTCTCGTAAGCAATATCGCTGTGGGTGGGACCCAAGCGGTCTGTGTGGTCTAAACCGATGCTTACGATGACGCTCAATTCGGGGATGATCACATTGGTCGCGTCCATGCGCCCGCCCAGCCCCACTTCCAACACGGCGATGTCCACCTGTGCCTGCCGAAATGCCCAGAACGCCAACGCCGTTTTAATCTCGAACTCCGTGATTTGCCCGTACTCCGTGTCGCATAGTCGATCGATCATCGGACGCATCGACGCGACGCCTTCCGCGAACAGTTCCTTGGGAATCATCTCGCCGTTGAGAAGAATTCGCTCGCGAATATCGAACACATGAGGCGAGATGTAGGCTCCCACGCGATAACCCGCAGCACGCAGTATCGAACTCACTAATGCGGTGGTGGAGCCTTTTCCGTTCGTGCCTGTGATGTGAACGCAGGGGATTTCGAGATGAGGATTGCCTAAACGCTCCAGAAACGCCTCGAATCGGGCGTTGCCCAACCGCCAGCCCTGTATGGAAAGGCTTTGGACATACCGAACCGCTTGGGTGAAATTCATCGCGCGCCCCATGTATTATAGCGCATGGGCTATAATAAGAGCATGCGAGCCGTGGGTGTGTTTTGGCTAAGCCTGCTTCTTGCGGGTGTTTTCGGGCAGACGCTGGTGCGTTCCGTGCAGTTGCAGGGGGTGAGTGCGGCATCTCCCGAAGTTGTGGGGGCGCCGCTGCAATCGCTTGTAGGCACAACACCCACTCCCGAGGCGATTCGGTCTGCACTGGCGCAAATTGAGGACTGGTACCGTCAGCGCGGCTACACTCTTGCGCGTGTGGTGGACTACACCCTCGATGACGCGGGCGTGCTGACCGTTCAGATTGCGGAGGGCGTGATCGATTCCATCGAGGTGCAAGGTAATAAACGCACGCGCACGGAAGTTCTGCGCCGACTGATTGGAATCCGCCCTGGCGAGGTGTACAACGAGCAACGGCTCCAGCGGGTGCGTCAGCGGCTCGGGCGGTTTCCATTCCTGCGCGACGCGAAACTCAGCGCGGAACCGGGCGAGCAGGTCGGTGTTGCAAAGCTACTCCTGCAAGTGGAAGAGGAGCAATCGCTCGACTTCGCGGTGGCGGCGGGCTATAGCAGTGAACAAGGCTTCGTAGGTTATGCGGAAGTGGTGGAAACCAATGTCGCCGGGTTGGGGCATAGGGCACGGTTGCAGTGGCAACGCGATCAGGTGCGCAACCCCCTCACAGGCGAATATGAAGCCATGCGCCCGTCCTATGCGCTCAGCTACGAAGCGCCGCGCGCCCTGCCCGGGGCTTTCAACTTCGGCGTTGAACTGTACGATCGCGCACCGTTTTACCCCGTGTTCTATGCGGACTTAGACACCGTGCGGCGCTATGAACGGCGTGTCGGCGTGACGGCGTATCTTGGATTCGACTGGCGCGAACTCTTTGAACTGCGCCTGCGCTATCGCTCCGACCGTGTGGACTACGACGACGCACCCGACTCGCTCCTCAGCCCCACCGTGCGCACTGCCAACCGTGGGCGATTCGATGCAATCGGCGTGCAATTACTCTACGATACGCGCGAAGGTCGGTTCCCGAGTTCCGGCATTTACGCGACGGTTCTTGCGGAGCGTACGCTCGGCGGCGACTTCCGATTTACACGGGTGGTAGGCGAAGCGCGCTACTACATCCCGCTACGGCATGGGCATACGCTTGCCATGCGTGGCGTCGCAGGGGCAGGCTCCGACGGGGTTCCGCTCAGCGAACTGTTTTGGATTGGGGGCTACGACCTGCTGCGTGGATACGCCCAAGACGAGTTCCGCGGCGACCGTATGGTGGTGGGCAGCGTGGAATACCAGTTCCCTGTGATGGAAGCCGTGCAGGCGGTGTTATTCGTGGACGCTGGCGCCGCATGGGACAGCGTCGACGCCTTATCGCGTGTCCCGGTGCGGTTGGGCGTGGGGACGGGACTACAGTTCGCCTCGCCCATTGGTCTCATCCGCCTTGACCTCGCCTACGGGAAGCGTGGGTTCGTCTACCTCAGTTTGGCAGGAGCCTATTAAAGCCTGCACGCTTCGCGCGCTATAACTTCAGAAACCTGTGGTTATTGCTACAGGAATCTGCGGTGCGCCGACGAATCTCGTCCCCCGATGGCTTTGCTCACGGAACCACGCGCGGCGCAGGCGGAGAGAACCTACCCGCCGATTCGCGTCGGGCGCGCGTTGATCGTTGGGATAATCGGCTCGGCGGCAGCGTCGGTGATTGTGGCAGCGGCAGAACTGGTGGCGCAAACGATTCAGATTGGCATGATGCAGCTTCCCCCTGCCGTAATCGCGCTGCTGTTTGTGAGCGTGCTGATGAATCGACTGGCGGCGCGTTTTCGTCCGAGCGCTGCGCTAAGCACGCCCGAACTGGCGGTTGTGTTTGTCATGATGCTTTTCAGTGCGATGATTGCCTCCCGCGGCGTGATGGAGCGGCTTTTGCCCCTGCAGGTCGGCGTGAGCTACTACGCGGAGGGCAACAACTGGAAGCAGCTCTACTTCCCTTTCCTCAATCCTCTGCTGTTCCCGTGGAACCCCGCCGCGCCTCAGCCGGAACCGCTTGTAAAGTGGTTCTACCAGCGCATTCCCTACGGCGAGCCAATCCCATGGGGTGCGTGGATCGCCTCCACTTCACGCTGGTTGATTCTGATTGGCGCGGTGTTTCTGGCGTTTCTATGTATCAGCGTGCTGCTGCGCAAGCAATGGGTCGAGAACGAACGGCTCGCGTTCCCGCTGGTACAGTTGCCTTTGGAGCTGGTGCGCGGGGGTGAGTTTTTCGCGAATCGTGCCTTCTGGCTGGGCGCGTTGCTGCCGATTTGTGTGTTTACACTGAACGGACTGCACCGAAACATCCCCACCATTCCCGAAATCACGCTGGTCTACCCTCTCAAAGACTACTTCACCACGCCCCCCTACGACCAGATGACGATGTTCTCGCTCTATCTCTCGTTCGCGGCGGTGGGCTTCTTCTTCCTGATTCCTACGGAACTCCTGTTCAGTTTCTGGTTTTTCTACCTGTTGAGTAAGGGGTTCGAGTTTCTGGGGCTGACCTACGGTTTCGAGACGACGGCAAAACACGCTGCTGCGGCAGGGTTTGTGAAGTGGCTCTGCTCGGGAGCGTTTTTCGCGGTCGCGGGTTATGTCTTGTACTCGGCGCGACGGCATTTACAGTATGTGTGGCAGGTTGTTAAAGGCGATGCACCCCCACCTCCGCCTGGCAGTGAACTAATGTCCTATCGCTGGGCGTTTTGGGGGCTGGTTGGCTCGTTTCTCGTAATCCTGCTCTGGGCGCAGTGGGCGGGGATGGACTGGTGGGTTGCGGCGTTGGTCTTCGCGATTTATCTGATGGTGCAGGGCTTGGTGATGGCGCGGTGCACGGCGGAGGGGGGCTTGCTAATTACGGAAGGCTGCTTCACGCCGATGGATGTGATGACGATGGAGAAGTACTCGCTACTGTCGCCGCGCAACTTGACGACGATGGCGCTGCTGGACGCTGCGCTGTTTCGGGATTTGCGGGGGATTCCCATTACAGGGATGTTGGACGCGCAGAAACTCAGCGAAGAGACGCGCCTGCACAAGCGGAAGCTCCTGCTCACGCTGGGCGTGGGGATCATCGCGGCGATTGGGATTGCGTTCGCGTTCCAACTCTGGCTTCCCTATACCTATGGCGCGCTTAACCTGTACGGTTATGTGTACGAGCGCCAGCCGACGCAGTTCTTTCGGGAGAACGCACCGTTTATGACCCCCTCGGGCAGCGAGACGCCCGTACCTGCGTTTCGTCCTCTGTTTTTCGGGCTGGGCTTTGTGATGACGCTGTTGCTGGCGTGGGGGCGTTCGGCGTTGCCGGGTTTCCCGTTCCATCCGCTTGGCTTCGCGATGAGCGCGACTTGGGGCGTGATTGTGCTGTGGTTCTCGATGCTGGTGGCATGGCTCATCAAGGCGCCACTCCTACGCTACGGGGGAATGCCGCTCTACCGCAAGGTGCGCCCCTTCTTCTTAGGCATGATTTTCGGCGAGTTCTTCTCGGCGGCGGTCTGGGCACTCTTAGCGCTCCTCTACCGCGTGGAGACGCCGGTTTACCCGTGGCCTTAGAGCCCCCCATGCAAAAAGGGTATAATCGTCTCGGAGGCTATCACAACCCATGTTAGAAACGCCTGTACGAGTGGAACGTTCACGCTTCGAGCAGATCGCAGAGAAAGTGCTCGCAGGCGAGCGACTGAGTTTCGAAGACGGGGTTGCCCTCTTCCACCACCCCAACCTGCCTGAACTGGGCGCGTTGGCGCATTATGTGCGTATGCGGAAAAACCCACAACCCTATGTGACCTATGTGATTGGGCGTATCATCAACTACACCAATGTCTGCTGGGTGCGTTGCAAGTTTTGCGCCTTCTATCGCCCGCCGAACCACAGCGAAGGCTACCTGCTCCGCGACGAAGAGATCCTGCAAAAAATCGACGAACTGGTGCAACAGGGTGGCGTGGAAGCCCTAATTCAGGGCGGACTGAACCCCAAACTCAAAATTGACTATTATGAGAATCTGTTCCGGCTAATTAAGCAACACTACCCACAAGTGATTATTCACGGACTGTCGCCAACGGAGATTCTGTATATTGCGCACATCTCGCGTCTGAGCGTGCGTGAGTGTCTCCTGCGTCTCAAGGAGGCGGGGTTGAACTCGGTCCCGGGCGCTGGTGGCGAGATTTTGGTAAACCGCGTGCGCCAGCAGATTGCACCGTTCAAGGACACGGCGCAGGAATGGCTCGATTTTATGCGTGAAGCGCACCAGCTCGGCTTGCGCAGCACAGCGAGCATGATGTATGGACATGTAGAGACCATCGAAGATCGGGTGGAACATCTGATTCGCCTGCGCGAGGTTCAAGACGAGACGGGCGGTTTTACCGCGTTCGTTTGCTGGAACTTCCAACCCGAGGGCACGGACCTGCTCCACATCAAAAAAGCCACCCCCGCCGAATACCTGCGCACGGTTGCCGTCGCTCGCTTGATGCTGGATAACTTCGACCACCTGCAAGCCAGCATCCTCACGCAGGGTCCGAAAGTCATCACCGTCGCTCTGCGCTACGGCATCGACGACATGGGGTCTACTATGATTGAAGAAAATGTGGTCTCGGCGCAGGGTTCCAAGTTCATCTTGAACGCGACGGAGATCGAGCGTGTCATCCGCGCGGCGGGATTCGTTCCGAGACGCCGCAACACGCGCTATGAGATACTGGACTGAGCCGCTTTAGTCCAGCTCAATCCACCGCTCTTTTAGGACGGCTTGCTGCGCTGAGGATAGGTTCACAAGAGGCGGGCGCACATGCGTCTCCGGGAATCCGGCAAGGGTCAGGGCAAATTTGAAGTTCGCAGGAGCGGGAAAGGCGTCGATAATATCCGCGGCAGTGTCAATCAGCGACTGCAGCCCGTCGCACGCCTCGCCGCGTCGGAACGCCTCGCACAGACGCGCCATACGCGCCAGATAAACATTCGCCAAACCGCTTATTGAACCTGCCCCGCCCCGCTGGAGACACTTCAGGAGCAACTTCTCCTCGCCTACCCAAACACGCAGACGCGGAATGTACTTCACGAACTGATTCAACGAGCGCACACTACCCGAACTGTCTTTAACGCCCAGTAGATTGGGATGCTCAAGGAGTACATTGATCAGTTCGGGAGTGATTTTATGGCGGGTGCGCTGCGGAATGTTGTAGAGGATCACAGGAAGGCGACTGCCGTCCAGCACCGCCTTGTAGAAATTAATCAGCCCATGCAAGCCTGCGGAATAATAAAATGGCGGGGCAACCATAAGCGCGTCGCAACCCACCTTATAAGCCTGACGCGCCAGATACAGTGCTTCGTCCAGACTACAAACCAACACGCCCGCCGTGATTTGCAAATTGCCTTTTGCCTGCACTGCCAGCTCATAGAGTTGTGATTTTTCGGGTGCACTCAGCGACGGTCCTTCGCCCGTGGACCCCGCGACCACGACACCCTGCGCCCCGTTCGCCTCAAAATACGCCAGCAGGCGTGCGAAATAGGGAGCATCTATGCTCCCCTCTGCAGTAAATGGCGTGATCGCGGCGACATGTACCCCCGGACGGATTGGCTCCTTCATCAGTTATATTGGGAATCGGGGACGCGCACGCAAGAACTGGAACAACCCGTTCCAGAAGTGGAGCCGATCCGCGGTTTCACGATGCTCCGCCTCAATCTCCGCCAAGGCGACTTGCGCTTTCGCTTCAGACGGGATATCTGCTGCACGGGCATCCTGAAGCACCCGATGCATCACCTCCAGTTCACCGTTGTCGACCCACACGCCGCCACATTGCTCGCAAGTATCGAGCCGTATGTTAGAGGTATAGAGGTAGTTATAGGGGCGTAGGGGCTGCCTACAGTTGGGGCAAAGCCGTTCCCACGGCGGGTCGTAGGAGGTCACCTGCGGCTGATACAGGGCATCGATGCGCGGCAGAACCTCCTCATCCAACTGATGGAGGCGCGTTAACTCGTCCTCGTCGAACCAGATGCCCGCGCACGCCGGGCACACATCGAGGGTCACTCCTAAATGCACACGCGGCTTGAGTTCAATTTGACACACAGGGCACAGTCGCTCTCTCATCGTTGTTCCCCTACAGGCTTGCCGTGAAGTCGCAGTTGAAACACTCCTTCCAACTCGCCTGCTCGCATCTTTATTGTACCCTGAATCTGGCGCACCCAACCGCGTTCAGCGTCCACAAAAACGGTCATTTCACCCGTCATTTGGGGCAAGGAGTCGGGCATCGGTTCTACCTGAGTGTGAATCTTGTAGCAACGCACCCCTTCCAGCGCCTCCACCCCTTCGAATCGGCAGAGATATTTGCTCTGTAAACTCCCCACGCCGTCGGTGCGCCCCCACTGCGCTCCCACTCGCACAGGGCGATCGGGATACGCATAAGTGAACGCCCCCACGAGAAATGCATCCTTATTCAGCGGGATTTCGCGCCCATCGGGGAAGAGTTTCCAACGGGTGCGTGGCTTCAGTGTTCCAAAGGGACCGATACTTGCCTGCAGCGATTTGAGCTGCGCAGGGGCGACTTGGAGCGTGCGTTCGGCGATGGCGCTGCCGTCGGGTTCTATCGCTTGAACGGTGTCGACATACTCCAGGGTCAGCGTCTCTGTCTGTCCTTGCAGTTCGCCTTGAAGTTGGAGCGAGTAGCGCCACTGGTCACCTGGTCGCAGCGTGCGCCGAATGGGATATTCAGGCTCGCCGCAGGCGGTAAGTAGCCCCGCGACGAGCCATGTCATTAGCACGAGCCGCGCCAGCGCGCCCATTAGAACTGATAGCCGACCGTGAGCGAGAAGCCGTTGGCGCGATCGCGGTTCGCGCCGAAGCGGTCGGTTATATCATAGTTCAGTTCCACGCTATAGGAGTCGTTGAACCAGAGCGTCAGTCCTACGCGCCCGCCGAAGATGTTTTTACTTGGTCCTGTGGTATCTACGATGTACAGCCCCGCACCCAGCCGCAGTTGGACACGGGCATCGGTGTCGCCGACGGGCTGTTCATACACTTGCGTTGCCAGCAGGCAGGTAATCGCGCCGCGTGAACCGCCTGTCTGGTGCGTAAACAGGTCTGCACTCAGTTCGGTCGCATCGCTGCCCAGCAAGGGCACGCCTTCCGTTGTAAAGGTCAACCCGACCGCGAACCAGGTTTTGTTGAACGCCTGCAGGTCGGTGTCCGACGGGAAGTACGCTCCGAAGCGTAGTCGCGCAGCGGCGTTTTCCAGTTGCGCCGACGCCGTCGCCAAAACCAGAGTCATTAGCGCGCCCAGCGCGCTCCAGCGAATCCAGTTTCTCATAATCATTCGGCTAACCTCCATGTTCTGTGGGAATCCCGTTCGTAGGATTCGACATGCGGCGAATCGTTCCTGCCGATTCGCGATGGAACCACGCTTAATTCGGCAAGCCGTCTAAAAGAGGTACAATACCGCAGCGGGGAGGCGTATGTTGGTCAACGGCAAGACGGATGTAAACGCGCAGGTGGAGCGATTGATGCACGAGGCGATGAGCTTATATGAACAGGGGCGTCTGGAGGAGGCGCTGCTGGCATGCGAGGGTGCGCTTGCTCTGAACGAGAACTACGCGCCTGCCCTATCGCTGAAAGGCTTGATTCACGAACGGCGGGGGCAGATTCGCGAGGCGATAGACGCCTATGAGCGCGTGCAGGCAGTCAATCCCTTGAGCGTATCGGAGCGCGCGCGACTGGAAGCGTTGCGTCGGCAACGGAACGCTGTGGCGCGGCCTGCACCCAACCGTCCCCTTTGGATAGAAGCGCTGCCTGCGGTGCTGGCGTTTCTCGGTGCGGGGATGATTCTGCTGATGGGGCTATTTCTGATGATGCGCTGGACAGCTCCTGCGCCCAGTTCGCCCCCAGCAGCGGTTGCGAGTGCCCCCACAGAACCGCGCCCCGAAACGCAACCGCCTGCTATTCCACCCCCCGTTCAGGAAACGCCCGCACCAAGCACATCCCCGCAGACGGTGGTTCCGCCCGTGATGGTAGACCCGTCGCGTGTCGCACTTGCACCCGCCGACACGCCACCGCCGCCACGTGGCACGATCCCCACCTTACCTGCGCCCGACAGCAACGCCAGCGCAGATCGCCAACCTTCACCCCCACCTGCTCCCAGCAAAACCGACACGAACAGCGAAGTGATGCCCGATGTGAAGGTGGAAGAGACCCAACGCGGCGTCTACGAAATTCGCGTCCAGCGCGTGGGCGAGGGGCAAAACACGCAACGCACCCCAAGTCGCTCCAGCAACGATGCCCTCACTCAGGCGCAGAACCACCAACGGGCAGGCAACTATCGCGAAGCGATTCAGGCGTACCTACAGGCGCTGCCCAACGCGCCAAACCCCGCAGAGGTATACCAGCAAATCGCCATCTGCTACCTGCGACTCGGTGAGAAGGCAAACGCGCGCGTCTATTTTCAACAAGCCATCGCCGAGTATGAGCGACAAATCCAAGCAGGGCGCGATGCTGATGCCGCACGACAGGGTATTGCCGCGTGCCAAAATGGACTACTCCTATGCAACGAGGAGAACTGAGCGCAGTAGCCATCGGTCAGAGAACTCACTCTGCTCGGAATGGCACTCTCTTGAAGCGCGGAGTGAAGCGATTCGTGCGTTTGTGGCTCGTCTTGGCGCTGCTTTGTAGCATCACGACACTCTATTCCCAACCGCTATTGCTCATTTTTCAAGACCCCGCACCCCCAATCACCCACAAAGACCAGCCCTACGACCCAAACATCGATCTAAAGCCGTATCTTGTGCCCTTTCTTGAGGAGCTGCGCAAGGTACAGGTGGCGTGGTATCGTCCCGATCATCCTCTGGTGCGCTCGTTCGCGGAGCGACGCGATCTCAGCGAAGAACAGCTTAAGGCTCCCAACTCCGCCCTACGCGCTCAGATTGCGCGGGCGTGGGGCGCGACCTATGTGATGACGGTACGCTGCACACGCCCCCCCGAGAAGTCGCAGTATGAGTATCGCATTTTGGTCTGGGAACTGGGTAAGCGCGCACCCGTGTGGGAAAGCGAAGGCTTCCAACAGTTGGCAACAGGCGCAGGACGCACAGACGAAATCGCCGCGCTACAGACGCTGGGACGCACGGTGGCGATGCGTTTGGATAGCGAACTCTGGGGCGCGTTGCCGCGCGTTGCGGAGTCGGTGAAGACTCCCGCGGCAGTCGCACCGCCCCGCGACGACACACCGCCACCGATAGACCCCCTACCAGCAGGCAGCAAAGCTGCTCGGTGAAGGAAAACGCCTCGAGGCGCTACCGTTCCTGCGCACGGCGGTGAACGCCGACCCCATGAACGCCGACCTGCGGATGCAGCTAATCCGCCTCTATCGGCGGCTGAACCTGACAGAGCAAGCCCAGCAAGAGCTCACGCGGGCGGCGCAACTCTTCCCACGCGAGGAACGGTTTATTTTGGAAGCGGTACAACTTCTTCGCGACGCGGGCAACCCCGCCGCCGCGATTGCCCGATTACAAGAGGCGTTGAAGACGCAGCCCGAATCGGTCGCGTTGCGCCTCGCGCTCTTTGACCTATTGCTCGAAAGCGGTGATACCGTCGCAGCCGAGCGCGTGTTGCAAGCCATCCCGGAGCAAGACACGGCAGAATGGGCATATCGCCGCTACCTACTAAGCGGTGCGAAACGGGCACTGGAGCGACTGCCGTCAGAATCGATGCCCCTCACCGAAGAGCGGGCAGCCCTGTGGTTCCAAATTGCGAGTGGGTTGCTCGCAGACCTTTCCAGTGAGCTGTTGGATGTGCGCCGTCTGGCGACGAGTCCCCGCCCGAACTGGGCGGAGTTGCGCCCCCGCAGTGAACGCGCTGTGTTGACCGCACTGAACATCGGGCAGTGGCTGGAGAAGGCAGACCCCAACGATTCCACGCGCGCACTGGTGGCGCATGTGCGCTTTGCCAGTCAAATGCTCGCTCAATCAGCGCAACATATGGCACGATATGTGCTGTCGCGTCGATCGGAGGAGGAAGAGCGCGCCAGCCTGCTGCGCATCGAAGCGATGCGGGAACTGGAGGCGGCGAAACACGCGCTTCCGAAACGCCAGCTATGAACGATCTCGTTTCGCTGGGCATCGGTTTGGGGCTTGCTCTGCTGGGAGGGCTGATTATTGCACTCGCCGGGCGACGCTGGGGTCTGTGTCCCCTTGAAAACTGCCCTGTTCTTGAAGCGGGGCAGCGTATGGAGATCCTCTGCGAGGGCAAACGGTATACCACCCTGCTTGCAGGGATAGACGGCGAGACGCTGTTGATTATCCCTCCCTTGCAACACGGATTGCCCGTGTCGTTCTCGACGGGAGCCTTTGCGGAGCTGTGCCTGAAAACACCTGCGGGTGTGTTCGAGACCACGCTCCAGTTTGTGGGACGCCAGACGAGCCCCCTGCCGGTGTTGCACGCTCGGGTTGTGCATCGCTGGAAGCGCACCGAACGGCGTCGGCACGAACGGCTTCCGCTCCCCGACGAAGTCAATGTCGTGATTCAGTGTCAACGCGAGCAGTGGATTGGCTGGGCCCGCGATGTGAGTGTAGGCGGGATGCGATTGATTGCCCCCGCACCTGCTTCTGTCCACGAATCGATTCGTCTGGAGCTGCCCACCGCGCTGCGCGGATTGGCGGGCGCCTCCGAGCGCACGGCGCGGGTCGTCGCGTGCGAACGCGCCCCCACCCGAAACGGCTACGCCTATCAGCTGCGCCTTGCTTTCGTCGATGACTAACCGTCCCGACCTCTCGATCATTATCGTCTGCTACAACACACGCGACCTGCTGCGTGCGTGTTTAGAGTCGCTCCTTAGCGCAGAGGCTCACGCATTTGCAGAAAACGCTCCCCCCTCCCAGGCGCATGCCACCCCCACAGTAGAGATTATCGTCGTCGACAACGCCTCCTCCGATGGCAGTTCGTCGATGGTCGCGGAGTGTTTTCCACAGGTGAAACTGATTGCAAACCCCGACAATCGGGGCTTCGGCGCGGCGTGCAATCAAGGCTTGCAGAGAGCGCAGGGACGCTATGCCCTGATTCTGAACGCTGACATCCGCGCGGAAGCCGACGCGCTCCAGCGACTCGTGGCGTTTATGGACGCGCACCCCGACGCCGCCGCATGTGGGGGGCAGCTGCGCTACCCTGACGGACGCATTCAGCCCTCCTGCGCGCGCGAACTCACGCTCTGGTGGGTGTTCTGTGAGCAAAGCATGCTGGCGAAACTCTTCCCACGCACGCGCCTGTTCGGCGGCTACTGGCGTACCTACTGGGACTTCAGCAGCACCATAGAGACCGAGCAGGTCATGGGAGCCTGTATGATGCTCCGTCGCCCCTTCCCCCTTTTTGACGAATCGTATTTTCTCTACTGCGAGGATACCGACCTTTGTTATCGCATTCGCCAATTGGGGGGTAAGATTTACTATGTGCATAATGCGGTGTTTGTGCATCACTTAGGGGCAAGTGGCGAGCCCCAACGCGCCGCGATGGTGATTTACTACAATCGGGGCAAGGAGCGCTATTTTCGGAAGTTTCACGGCGCGTGGCAGGCACGTGTGTGCCGATGGCTCAATAAACTGGGTGCGCTGCTTCGTGTGGGGATCGGGGTGAGTGGCATCCTGCTCACCTTGGGGCGCAACCCCCGTGCGCGTCAGTATGCCCGCACCTTCTGGCAGGTATTGACCGCTTCTAAATAATCCGACCAGACGGCGCGAGCGACAGGAATAGAGAACAACCTGAAGAATCTTCCCACTATGAAGCCAGAGCGAGAGCCAATTCAGGGACGTGTGGGATATAAGTCTGTCATCGACTTGGGACGTGAAGCAAGTGTGCCCTTTCCCCATAATCTCTACGACTATCCCACAAAGATCCTGCCCCAAGTAATGGGCGAATTCGTAGAGCGATTGAGCGCGGAAGATGAGATTGTATTGGACCCATTTGCAGGCGGCGGTACAGTAGCTGTGGAGTGTGCGCTTAGGCGTCGACGCTCTATTAACATTGATATCAACCCTGCGGCACTGGAAATTACGCAGAAAAAACTACAAGCAATTCAAGCAGGTTCCCTTTTCGAATCGCCGCCCCCTATCGAAAAACAGTTCTGTATCCTTGCAGACGCCCGACAACTCCCGCTCCAGTCTCAAAGCGCCGATGCCATCGTCACAGATATCCCGTACGCTGACATGATCCGCTACTCCGATCGGGAGGCTGACCTCAGCACCATAAGCGACTATGACATCTTCCTGAACGAGTTAGGGCGGGCATTCGACGAAATGGTGCGCGTGCTGAAGCCAAACCGATATTGTGCGATATTCGTGGCGGATTACCGAATCGCCAGGAGCCGCGTTATACTACCTCTACATTCAGATGTAATATTTCTGATGCAAGAGCGCGGCCTGGAGCTGTTCGATCTGTATGTATGGCGATACTATCGCTCTGGCGGATTTCGCCCCTTTGGCGCCAAGCCGTATCAGGCGATGAATGTTCACTCATATATTCTCGTCTTCCATAAGTCGCCTACGCGCAAATCTCTCGTAAAGAATCGACCTATCCGATACCGTAAGCGGTTGCTGGAGAAGCTTCAAAAGGCAAACAGCAACCACGAAATCTGATGGTGATGCGATGACGCAACCCAAATCTGTAGTGCTCGTAATTGACAAGTATTCTCAGGATGCCCATCTGGCGTACCTGACCGCCGGGGTCAAGTACCCTGTTAAGTACAATTATCAAAACCAAACGATCGAATACACTAAAGAATTTTTTAGTATTTTAGCAGATTTATCCAACATAGAGGTAGGGACACGCGTCTTCTTTTACCGAAGACGCATCGACGAGCCTCCTTATCAACGCGGCTTTCTGGGAGAGTGGAAAGTAGATACGCTTCCCTATGAAGACCTAAGCACCCACCTTGCATATAACGACTCTGTCATTCTAGGTAGCTGCCCAAAGTGCCGCTGTCCAGTCTCTAAGCTTGAGGAGAGAGAACCCTGGTGCGAAGGTTGTAAAGCAACACTACAGGGACACATCCTATTTTCGAGATGGGGGAGATCCCACCTCTATAATGCAGAAGGCAAACTACTCTATGAAACAATTTTAGAGTTCTGGCTAATACACAACCTCACTCAAAGAGGGGAGCAGATGCTACGGGTGTTCGATATACCCTGTAATGAAACCATCGAGTGGTTCTCAAATCAAGTACTTTTTGGAATCGGGGGCGAGAAGTCTGATGTTCTTGTGTTGACAAGAGATGACACTGGATGTCGTGTCCGAGCAATCGTAATTGAGTTGAAGAGACAATCAATCACTGCTGAAACAATCAGTCAAGTAAATACTTATGCCTACTGGATAGCGCAGATGGCAACTTCGGGCGTTATGTACGCATCGCAGACGAGGGTACGCAACCCATTCACAATAACACCTATCGCTATTGGTTTCAAGTTATCACGAAATATTCCATCATTTCCTAATTTTACATTCCAGATTCCATACTCACAGCCACTGACCATTGATGTGGAGACGCCGCGCTTGTACACCTATACCATCAACTCCTCCGCCAACACTCTCGAACTGAAACGAATACGATAGTTGCCCTCAATCCTCTCAAAATTGGGCATCCTAATTGCCGCTCTAAGGCTCATTATACACCGCATCAGGCGCCGTACCCCTGCCAACCATAGCCAAGCCTCCTCCACTGCACACTATCCATTATAAACCGATGCATAATCAAACTATCGCCCAGCAGGAATCGCCCTCGGTGCGTCGTACCTGATCATAAGAGTGGGTCGATGAAGACGGCGGAAGCGTATCTGACGCATCTGCAGTGCATCGCGCAGCGCTGGACAAACCACACCGCCGATACAGAAGGCTTAGCGCACGAGTGCTCTACGCCTACTACCAGCGATTCGGCAACTGGTCTTGCGAAGACGAGCCACAGCACGCGTTGGGATGGCGTCGGTGCAAGCTGCACGCGCTCGCCTATGACTACGCCCAACGCTCTCAGAGGCGACACGCCCAAGTATCGCTGGACGCCCCGAAGCGTTCCCCTATGGAGTCGCCGCGGTGGGAAGCAGACCGCCTTGACAATCTGGCAATTAATGGTCGCTCTAAGGCTCGTTCCAAAGGGCAGGCTGGATGGCAAGCGTTTCCGAGCGTACCGTGCGCTTGATTAAACGGTACTCCTCCTGAATACGCCCCGTGCGCAGGCGGTGCAGAATCATTTCGTGATACGCCGGGTCGATCTCCGCCGATACGAAATGACGCCCCAAACGCTGGCAAACCTCCAACTCTGCCCCACTCCCGCCGAAGTGAACTAAAACCACATCCCCCGGCTGAGTACCGCTCAAAATGAGCATCTCGGAAAGCTTTTGGGGGATTTGGCAGGCGTGGACGGTTTTCTCTCGGCTCACATTTTTCACAAGGTCAAAATAGAACCAACTATAGGGCATCCGTCCTTTCTGACCTTGGGCAATGCGCTCACGGATGCGCTTATCGGTGGGATTCTGATACGGCTGCGCAACTTGATCTTTGAAGAACTTATTATTTGGGCTTTTTCGGCAGTGGAGAATACTCCGATGCGCTGTAGTGAACCGTTTCGGGCTATGTCCTACATTCGTATTGTAAATCCAGACATAGTCTTGCACATCGTAGCAGGCTTCGTCGAGGTAGCGTACGCGCAGGTAAGCGTTTTGCTTGGGGTAGTTGATGAAAAACATATTCCCGTCCTCTTTTAGCACGCGCAGCGACTCGCGCGCCAGTTCGATGTACCATTCGATATACTCTTCAAACGAGCGTGTGTAGGACTTATTATTGTACTTGATACCTACATTATAGTCAGGGTCGCTGAAGACCATATCGATGCAGCCATCGGGCAGTTGGCGCATCAGCTCCATCACATCACCCAGGTACACCGTATCCAACAAGTGTTCAGGAATTGCCATTG
The DNA here is from genome assembly GCA_026003075.1 of Fimbriimonadales bacterium. Taxonomy (GTDB): domain Bacteria; phylum Armatimonadota; class Fimbriimonadia; order Fimbriimonadales; family GBS-DC; genus GBS-DC. Next base: position 173,841 of record BPGO01000001.1, read on the forward strand.
CTGTCCCTACCTCCGACGAAGGGTATATTCTGCCTTACGCACAAGCCTTATAGAGTCTAACCGATCAGGGTCAGTGAATTCATACAAATACAGGCGTATCCGAGTAACCGACTTGCGCGAGGTCTGCTTTAGCACATAGCAAGCGTTGATGTGTTCAATGTTAATATTTTTAGCTTGAGCTTTCTCGTAGTAATATTTGAAAGGGTGAAATATCTGGTAGATTGCGAAATTAGAAACGAACCTGCTTTTTGCTTCCAAAACCGTCACTGTGCCCTGATACTCCAACACGAGATCCATCTCTAACTGTTGGTCTTGTGCCGACAGATGAGTGCTGCCAACCCAGTAGCTTAAGTTGGTTCGTGTGCGACCTGGAATGTAGATTCTGGGCGAGGCGACGACATCCTCATAAATGAAGTCGTGCAATACATGTTGATTTAGAGCCAGCGATAAGACACTTGCCTCACCTCGGTCAAGGTCATTGAGCAAGCTCTTACGGTAGCGCCACTCGACTTGCTCATCATCCTGGATTGGTTCAAAATCATGAAACCAGTGTTTTAGTTCGGGGATGAAACGGTGTTCACCTTTTCCTATGTGTGCAACGCAGTATCCCGCACCAGTGATTGAAGGTGGCAACATTTCGCGGGTATCTATCTTCGTCGCGTCATAAGGATTTCCGAAGCCAACCTTGCTTGCGATCTGCTTTACAAGCGTGTTGTTAAAAGTCATATTGCCCATTCTCTGACAGTGCTGGAATATTCCGTCCAACTTTTCCTTTATTAACCCTTCAGTGCCTGCATCGCCGCCTCGCGCATCACAGACAGGGGGGCGGGTTGCCCTGTCCAGCGTTCGAACGCCAGCGCGCCCTGATGGATCAGCATGCCCAGTCCATCAATCGTTCTAATGCCATGCTTCTGTGCGTCTTGCAAGAATCGTGTGCGCAGGGGACGATACACCAAATCACATGCCCACGCGGTGTCGGGGAGCGCCTCCCAATCGATCGGTGGGCTGGAGTCGGGGTCGGGTGACATCCCCAGCGAGGTGCAGTTCACTACACCATCCAATTGTGGGATTAGGGAGCGTAGCGTGTCCGGGGTCATCGCGATTGGCGTTGCTTGGAACGCCTGCGCGAGCGCCGTGGCACGTTCGGGAGTGCGGTTCGCAATGCATTAGCGCGCAGCCCTGCTGGTGCAGGGCGTAGGCGACCGCCCGCGCCGCGCCACCTGCGCCCAGAATCAGCACCGTCTGTCCTGCAGGTTCAATGCCCGCTTCACGCAGCGCCTGCAGGAAGCCTTCGGCATCGGTATTGTCGCCGACCAGTCGCCCCCCCTCCCAAAACAGCGTATTCACGGCGCGTATCCGTTGCGCGGCATCGGTCAGCGCGTCCAGTAGGGGTATCACCGCCTCCTTATGCGGAATCGTCAAGTTCAGCCCCTGAATTCTCAGCCCGCGCATGCCTACAATCGCTTGCGGCAGAGCCTCAGGGGGTATTTCGAAAGCGAGGTAGACCCAGTTCAGTCCCAGTGCCCGAAACGCGGCGTTGTGCATCGCAGGCGAGAGTGAATGGCGCACCGGATAGCCCAGCACGCCCGTGAGCTGGGTATGCGCGTCCAGTTGCCAGAGGTGTCTCGGTTCGGGCATCTGCAGGAGTGTACCCTGTGGGAACCGCCCCCTACGGCTTATCTTTCTTGCGCGGTTCGGGCAGCGTCCACGGCGGCTCCAATTTGCCCTGTGTATCGCGCTGTAGGATGAGGATGCTCGGAACGCGTGTGCTGACATGCCCGTCGGCGTGCAGCACATTCACGCCTTTGCCGTGGAAACTGCGCAGGTTATCGGGTTCCCAGCCTATGTCCTCACGCCGCCGCCACACCGCAAGGCGCACCACATAGCGGGAGTTCTCTGTCGGCTTGAGCAGAGCATCATCATAAGTGAGGGCAAAGCCGTCGTTGCCCCCCAGCAGCGGGTTCGGATCCAACGAGCCATACTGCCCCCCCGCGAGGCTATCGGCGATGAGAGCGCTAAGCCCTGGGTTCGGTAAGTCTTCTAAACGCACGGCGGAAAGCGGCGCATAAAAACCATAGGAGAGGGTGAGCGTCTTGCTGCTGTCGCGTGGGTCGGTAATCACGGTGCTGCCACCGGTTGGGTCAGCAGGGCACCTGAGAGCGCGTTGCAGGTCGCGCTTCATATAGCTGCTGATACACAGTACCCAAGTCAAGGGGCGCCCTGCGGAATCGGTCTGCGGCGAGCCATCGGGATTCGCGTAGTATGCCAGCGGCAGCGTGTTCCCGTAGTCCAACTGATACAGACTAATCGCGGTGGCGATGTCCTTGAGGTTCGACTGGCAGTCGGCGGTGCGCTTGATGTCGACCAGTTGGCGATAGAGCGGAACCAGAATCGCCAACACAGCAAGCACCGCAACGGCGATTGCCAGTTTTTCCAGTTGTGTGAGTCCGTAGCGGTTCATCGGGCGTAAGAGTAGGTGTCGGTATCCCAGAAACCAAGTTCTCGGATGAGTTGCGTGGCTTCCTCGCGTTTCACGATGAGGCTTGTGCCAACGCCGTCGCGCACAGGCAGGGTCTCGGTACGGATTTGATCGTCGCGCAGTTGACGTGCGAACAGTGCCAGTGCAAGGAGTTGTTCAAACTCCATCGTGGTACGCGTATGGCGCAGTCCTGCCGCCAGCACTTGCGGGGCGCGCACCCACACATTGGGATCCTTCAGTCGCTCCTTCACAGCACGCAGAAACTTCTGCTGACGCTCGATGCGGTGGAAGTCGCTGTCGGTATGTCGGAACCGCACATAGCCCAGTGCCTGCTTGCCATTCAAGTGCTGTACACCGGGCTGCAAGTCCACATGCAGGTCGCCCCAGTTATCATGGTAGCGCATGCGTTTCTCGACTTCAATCGTGACCCCGCCCAGCGCATCGATGGCTTCTTCGAAGGCTTTGTAGCTGACAATCACCACTTCGTCGATGGGTAGGTTCCCCAGCAAGGTGCTGACGGTTTCCACCAGGAGTTTCGGTCCGCCGAGGGCGTGCGCGGAGTTGATTTTGCCCCAGCCGTGTCCAGGGATACGCACCAGCGTATCGCGCGGAATGGAGAGGGCATTGATACGCTGGTTCGCAAAGTCCACCTGCACCACCATAATCGTATCGGTGCGCGCCATGCTGTTCACGATGCGTTTGCGGTTATCGCGATTCTCGTCGGCGCCGACCACCAGAATCGTGAGTTTGCGTTTACCGGGGAAAGCGTTTTCGGGTTTGGTCTCGCCGGTGATGTAGGCGACGACGGCGCGGCTGATTGTGCCTTCGCTGGCAAAATGCAGATAGCCCAGTGCACTGCCGAGCAACAGCCCGCTCAACCAGAACACCATCCAGAAGAACGCCCAAATAACTCGCCGCACGCGGGATTTTCGCGATGTCGGCGGCGCAATCCCTTGCCTGCTTGTCATACGCGCCACTGGCTATAAGTGTACCCTTTGTGGGATGGTGGCAGCATGCCAGCATCTTGACGGAGTGCGTCCACAGTCGGTACCCTGCTCGCGCTCACTCTGCAGGCTCCTCTTCAGGGAGCTCTTCCTCTGTGGGCTCTGGGGTAAAGAGGGCTTCGGGTCGGCTGAGCCGTTTGGCGAGCGTTTCCTGTGTCAGCGCGGACAGCACAATCTGCCCGCTGCTGAGGAACACCACACAGCGGGTGCGTCGTCCCTGTGTGGCGTCGATGAGCTTTGTGCCCTCGCGTCGCAGCTGCTGCACCAGTCGCTTCACAGGCGCCGAGTCGATGCGCACCAACGCGACGATTTTGTCCGTCAGCACAAAGTTATAGAACCCCACATTCAGCAGTGGGGGCAGTGCGGGAGTTCGATCGTCCTGCATGGTGGGATCAGAATTTCCACATCCGCTTATGGTATCCTGCCTTTGAGGGTGTTCGAAAATTCTCTTTGCAAGGGGCAGACCTGTGTGTCTGCCCCTACCGAGGGCGTCGGATGTAGGGGCGCACCTGCGTGTGCGCCCTTCAATTCCCCATCACCGGTTTTTTGAACCCCCTTCCTCTTGAAATCGCGGTCGGGGGTGTGGTATAATCTACTTCGCTCGTGGGGCGGTAGCTCAGCTGGGAGAGCGCTAGAATCGCACTCTAGAGGTCGGGGGTTCGAGTCCCCTCCGCTCCACCATTTGGCGTGCGCAGTTAGCTCAGAGGTAGAGCACTTCCTTGACGTGGAAGGGGTCGGAGGTTCGAATCCTCCACTGCGCACCATTTTATTATTTCGGGGCGTAGCGCAGTATGGTTAGCGCGCCTGCTTTGGGTGCAGGAGGTCCCCGGTTCGAGTCCGGGCGCCCCGACCATTACTTGCGCACCCGCTGCTTCGCGTCCACAATCACCCCGTCGAAGATAGCGACATTCGATTTCACTTTGCAGTCGCGCCCGACCACACAGCGCACCAGCATCGTATCACGCATCACGACCGCACCGTCCCAGAGAATACTCTCTTGCACGACTGCGCCTTCTTCCACAACACAACCCTCGCCGATCACGCTGTTTTCCAGCACGCGCGCGCCTGCCTCGATGCGCGAGCCTGAACCAATCATCACGGGATAGCCAATCTCGGCGTCATCGGCGATGTGCACATCCTCGCCAATCCACACGAACTTGCGCTGCTCAGGATAGGGCATCTGGAGCTGCACGCGCCCGGCTAAAGCATCCCAGTGCGCCTGTTGATAGGTCTTGAGGTTGCCCACATCCTTCCAGTAGCTGGAGGTGAGAAAACCGTACAGGGGCAATTTGCGCTCAATCAGTAGGGGCAGTAGATTCTTCCCGAAGCCATAGGGCGCACCTCGCGGAATCAGCTCCAGTGCGTCGGGCTCCAGCACATAGATTCCGATATTGGCGGCGTTGGAAAAAATCATCTCGCCCTTGGGCTTCTCCAGAAAGCGCGTGATACGCCCCCGTTCATTCAAAAGGGCGATCCCATACTCCGACGGGTCTTCCACCAACGAGAGCGCGATGGTGCAAAGGGCTTTCTTCTCCTTGTGAAACTTGATGAGGCGGGTGAGGTCTAAGTCGGTGAGGTCGTCGCCGCCGATGACAATAAAAGTGTCGTTGAAGAATTCCTCGCAGCGTTTGACGCTCCCCGCATCGCCCCAGAGTTGTTCCTCCTCTGAGTAGTGTATCCGCACGCCCCAGCGCGAGCCGTCGCCGAAGTGGGTCTTAATCTGGTCGCCCAGATAGTGCAAGTTGACCATGATTTCGGTGAAGCCATGTTGCTTGAGGAGATTGACCAGGTGTTCCATCACAGGTCGGTTCACGATTGGAACCATCGGTTTCGGGAGGGCGCGGGTGAGGGGGTCTAAGCGTGAGCCGACCCCCGCCGCGAGAATCATCGCCTTCATACTGCCATCGCCTCCGAGCGCACGAACTCCAGCACGGTCTCCGCCACCAGCGCGATCTGATCCTCCGTCAGTTCGGAATGCACAGGTAGCGACAGCGCCTCTTGGGCGGCGCGCTCGGCATGCGGGAAGTCGCCTTCGCGATAGCCCAGAAACTGATAGGCAGGCTGCAGGTGCAGCGGCAGTGGGTAGTAGACCGCGCTTTCCACACCGCGCGCGCGCAAGTAGTCCCGTAATGCATCTCGCTGAGGCGTGCGTACCGTGAACTGGTGATACACATGGTAATTATAGGGTCGCACAACGGGCAACTGGAGGGGGGCGTCGGCGAGGAGCGTGCGATAGAGCGCCGCGTGGTACCGTCGCCGATTCGTCCATTCATTCAGGTAGCGCATTTTCACCCGCAAGATGACCGCCTGCAGCTCATCCAGACGCGCCGTGTAGCCGATGTCTTCGTAGTAGTAGCCACCGTTCATGCCATGCACGCGCAGGCTACGCACCTTGTAGGCGATAGGTTCCTCGTTCGTGATGACCATGCCGGCGTCGCCAGCCGCGCCGATGTTCTTCGTGGGGAAAAAGCTGAGGGTCGCTGCGTGGGCAAACGCGCCAATCGGCTCCTCGTAGTGGCGCGCACCAATTGCTTGCGCGGCGTCCTCAATCAGCCACAGCCCATAACGGTCGGCAATCTCACGCAGGGCGCGCATCTCTGCCGATTGCCCATATAGGCTCACAGGCAAAATCGCACGGGTGCGCGGTGTAATCGCCGTCTCGACCAGGTTGGGGTCTAAGTTGTAGGTTTCGGGGTCAATGTCCACAAAGACGGGGACGGCGCCCAGCTGCACAATCACTTCTGTTGTGGACACGAAGGTGAAGGGCGTCGTAATCACCTCGTCACCATGTTGCACCCCTACAGCGCGCAGGGCAAGTTTCAGGGCATCCGTGCCCGAACTCACGCCAATCGCATAGCGGGCGTTGCACGCTTGTGCTACCTCATGTTCCAGAGCCTGCACATGCTCACCCAGAATATAACGCCCGCTCGCCAGCACCTCCAGCAGCATCGGCTCGAGTTCATCCCGAATCCGACGGTACTGGCTCCCTAAATCTGCCATCCTGACTTGCAAGTCGAATCGTCCTCCTTGGTCTAAACTGCCGATAGTATACCCGCTGGTCAAAAAAGTACAACCCTTTGCCCCGCACTCGGTATAATTCGCGCGGAGGTACACAACGATGACAACGATTCGCGAGTTGTTAGAACAGGGCATGCTGCTTGGGCTGGGTGCGGTTTCACTGACGCGCGAGACGGCGCAGAATCTGGTGGACGAAATGGTCAAGCGCGGTCAAGCACAGCGCGAGGAAGCCAGCGACATGGTAGAGCAACTCCTCAAGCGCGGCGAGCGTGAGCGCAACGCCCTGCGCAAACTGATCCGAGAAGAGGTGCAGGAAGTTCTCAAGGAACTCCAGATGCCCACCCATGCCGACCTAAAAGCGATCGAAAAGAAACTCGACGCGATTCTGCACAAGCTTGAGACCAGTGCGCAGGAGTAAGCGATGCGCCCGATTACGCGGCGCGTGCGCAGCCTGCAGCGCTATAGGCAGGTTGTCAGTGTTTTGGCGCGGCATGGCTTCGGCGGCGCGCTGGAGTACCTAAGCGTTCACCGACGACTCTCACTGAGCAAAGGCGAGCTCCGCCCGCCTGAAGAACCGCTCGAATCGCCCGCGCAACACCTACGCGCCGCGATGGAAGAACTCGGTCCCACCTTTATCAAACTGGGACAAATCCTCAGCACCCGCTCCGACTTGCTGCCAGAGCCGTTCATCGAAGAGTTGCGCAAACTGCAAGACCATGTGCCGTCCGAACCGTGGGAAGCGATGCGCCCCGTCATCGAACACGAGCTCGGACGCCCGCTCGAAGAAGTGTTTGCCACCATCGACCCGGAACCCATCGGCGCCGCGTCGCTCGCGCAGGTCTACGCGGCTGAATTGCGTGACGGTACTCCCGTCGCCGTCAAGGTGCAACGCCCCAACATTCGCGAAATCGTAGAGCTGGATCTGGAAATCCTGCACGACTTAGCCAGCCTTGCCCAGCGCACGCAGCTTGGCGAACTGTATGACCCCGAAACCGTTGCCGAAGAATTCGCTTTTACCCTGCTGAACGAGTTGGACTATCGGCGTGAGCGGCGCAATGCGGAGCAGTTCCGACGCAACTTCGCCGACGAGCCTGCCGTGCTTATCCCTCAGTTCTACGAGGAATACTGCACAGAACGCCTCTTGGTGATGGAGCGTTTGCAGGGGATCAAAATCGACGCGGTGGACGCGCTGCGTGCTGCAGGACACGATACCTGCGCCATCGCCCGAATCGCTTCGCGCCTGATTATCAAAGAGGTGCTGGAAGACGGCTTTTTCCACGCCGATCCTCACCCCGGCAACTATCTCATGCTGCCCGACGGGCGGATTGGCGTGCTGGACTTCGGGATGGTGGGCGTGCTGAACGAGGACGACCGCATCAACCTCGCGCGCTTGTATATCGCGATTGTGCGACTGGATACCCACGCGATTCTGAATGTGTTCGCACGGATGGGGGCGTTTACACGCTTTACGGACCGCACGAAACTCGCTCGCGCCGCAGAACGCATAATCAACAAGTATCGTGGGCGCACTCTCAAAGAGAGCCATTTCACCGAGTTCTGGAACGACCTGACCGAGCTGTGTCGGCATTATCACCTGCGCCTGCCCAGCAACTTATGGCTTGTGGGCAAAACCCTGGTGATGCTGGAGGGCATCGGTAGGGCGTTAGACCCTGACTATGACCTGTTCGAGGTCTCCAAACCGTTCGTGCGTCAGCTCAGTAAGACCGCGTGGCTGCCAACCCTGAGCAAGCAGGATGTGTTGGAGCAGTTGGACACCTGGCGGTATCTCTTGCGCGAGATGCCCACGATGCTGATGCAGTGGCTGCAGAGCGTGGAACGCGGCAAAGTGCCTGTGGAGGCGCAAATCGGCGCGACCCAAGAGACGCTCGACCGACTGGACGCGATGATCACCCGTCTGTCGCTCAGCATACTGGTTGCGGCGTTCATCGTCGGGCTGGCTCTGCTATTGCCCGTCACACGCGACATCCCGTTCGGCACTCCCCTCACGATAATTGGCTTCTTGGGGGCAACCGTGCTGGGCGTATGGCTGCTGATCTCGATTCTCAAGAAAAAGCATTAGGCAATCGTGAACGCGGCAGGACTCCCCGTCGCAAACGCGAACTGCTGCATACGCTATGAACACGGAACCGAAGCAGCTGCGACTGGCGTTCGGCGCAGATGTAGGCACGCAAATGAGTGTGACATGGCAAACCCAACGCCCCACCGAGAACCCCGTCGTCGAGTATGGCGAGACCCCTGCTCTGGGACATCGCGTCCCTGCGGAACGGGTGAGCTATCCGTATGAGACAGGCATCCTCTATCGCGCCCTGATGGGCGACCTGAAGCCCGGTCAACGCTACTACTACCGCGTCGGCAGCCAGCAGGGCGGTTTCTCCCGCGCTTATACCTTTCGCACGCCGCAGCGTGGCTTCCACGACTTCGTCTTCACCGCGTTCGCGGATCACGGTACAACACGCTTTAGCGTGCAGAACTCCCGTAATGTGGCGGCGCTGAACCCTGTTTTTCACTTCATCGCGGGCGACCTCTCGTACGCGAACGGGCGGCAGCCAGTCTGGGATACCTATCTGGAGCAGTTGGAATTCCTGGCGGCGCGTGTGCCCGTGATGGTGTGCTTCGGCAACCACGAGAACGAGCGTATCGGCGAACAGCGCATCGGCTACATCGCCGCCGAGACGCGCTTCGCGATGCCCAACAAGGGACAGTATTACGAATTCACGCTCAGCAACGCCCGCTTCGTCGCGTTCAACAGCAACGAACCCGATAACGAAGCGCAGTACCAGTGGTTGGAACGCGCCTTGCAACGCGCTCGCCAGGACCGCGCCGTCCGCTGGCTGGTGGTGTTTGCGCACCATCCGCTTTATGGCTCTACACTACGACGGGGCAACAACGAACGAATGATTCGGCGGTTCCAGCCTCTCTTTGATCGCTACCGCGTCGACTTAGTGATTCACGGGCACGATCATGTGTACGAGCGGATGTATCCGATGCGTGGGGGCAAGGCGATCGTACGCTCAGGCAATCGGTATCGGGCAGGCGCGGGCGTAGTCTATGTAACTTGCGGTGGGGGCGGCGTTTCGCTGTACGACCTTGCCCCCGAGCCCACTCCGTGGACGGCGAAACGCGAGAAGACCTACTGCTACCTCAAGGTGCGTGTGCCTGTGCGCGGCGCCCTGCGCGTGGAAGCCTATCGCCTAAACAACACGCTCATCGAGGCGTTCGAGATAGCAGGGTGAACGCGCTGCCCCGCCCAGCGGGAATCTGCCCGACCGCGTCGAACCTCACCTTCTGATGGAACGCGAACGGGAGTTTGTCTCCATACGCTGGGTTGTGGCAGGCATCCTGATAGGGATTGTTGGGGGCTTGCTGCTCAATCGCGCGGGTGGCGCGGAGTCGCCGCTGTTTGAGACCGTGTCGCTGGGCGGCGACCTCTTTATTCGTCTGCTGCGGATGGTCATCGTGCCGTTAGTGGTCGCCTCGCTGATTACGGCGGCGGCGGGGCTCGATACGCGCTACTTGGGCAGGCTGGGTGGGATTACACTCATCTACTATACTACCACCACCGTGCTTGCCGCCGCGCTGGGACTACTCGTCGTGAACATTATCGATCCCGGCGTCGGCGCCGTGCTGCAAAGCGTGGAACTGCCTAAAGAGATTCAGGAACGCCAACCGCCCACTTTCGCCGACCTCTTGCGCAATATTATCCCCGCGAACCCCATTAATGCGCTTGCCCAGACGGATATGCTCCAGATTATTAGTTTCAGCCTGATAGTGGGCATCGCGTTGAACCTCTTGGGCGACCGTGCGCAGACTGTGAAGCAGTTCGTCAACGAGGTGTTGGAGCTATCGATGGTGATTGTGCGCTGGGTGCTGTACCTGCTCCCGGTGGGGGTTGCCCTGTTGCTGATGCGCGCGATTGGGCAGGCAGGGGTTGAGGTGTTCGCCCCCCTGGCGAAATATATGGGCGCGGTGTTGGGTGGTCTGGCAGTTCACGGCTTGATTGTGTTGCCGCTGCTGGTATGGCTGTTGGGTGGGGTGCCACCGTGGCGATTCTTGCGCGGCATCGCCCAACCGATGATTACCGCGCTCAGCACGAGCTCCAGTGCCGCGACGCTCCCCGTGACGATGCGCACCGTAGAGCGCGAGCTCAAAGTGCCCGGCTATATCAGTCGGTTCTGTATCCCCATTGGCGCGACGGTGAACATGGACGGCACGGCGCTTTACGAGGCGGTCGCTGCACTGTTTATCGCGCAGGCGTATGGCATTTCGCTGGATCTCACGCAGCAGATTATCGTGCTATTCACGGCGACGCTGGCAGCAATCGGCGCAGCGGGCATCCCCAGCGCAGGGCTGTTCACGATGGTTATCGTGCTTCAGGCAGTGAACCTGCCGCTGGAGGGCATCGGGCTGATTCTGGCGGTGGATCGGGTGTTGGACATGTTCCGCACGATGGTGAATGTGGAAGGCGACGCGGGCGGCGCCGTCATTCTCACCAACATCGTCGGCACCAAGTAGCCCGCCTATTCACCCAGCATCAGCGCAATCAGTGCTTTCTGCGTATGCAGGCGGTTCTCCGCTTGATCCCACACTGCCGATTGCGCTCCATCCAACACCGCGTCGGTAATCTCCTCGCCGCGACGCGCTGGCAAACAATGCAGCACGATGGCGTCGGGCTTCGCCAAGCGCAGTAGCGACTCGTTCACCTGATACGGCAGGAATTGACGCATGCGCGCCTCACGCTCGGTCTCAAAACCCATCGAGACCCACACATCGGTATAAATCACATCGGCATCCGCCACAGCCGCACGGGGGTCGTGGAGCAGTTCCACTGTGCCCCCCGACTGCGCCGCGAACGCGCGCGCCTGCTGCAGGATGGATTCGTCCGGCACGTAGCCTTCAGGCGTCGCAATCCGCACCCGATGCCCCAACAACGCCGACAACAAGGTGAAACTATGACACACATTATTGCCATCGCCCACCCACGCCAGTGTCAGAGGCTCTGTTCCTTTGCGCTCCTGAATCGTCATCAGATCTGCCAACGCCTGGCACGGATGCTCGCGATCGCTCAGTGCATTAATCACAGGCGCCTCCGAGAAGCGGGCGAGTTCCTCCAGCGCGGTGTGCAAAAAGACCCGTGCTATCACGCCCTGCACCCAACGCCCCAGATTACGCGCGATGTCCATGACGGCTTCGCGCTTGCCCATCTGGATGTCGCTTTGCGTGAGATAGACCCCATGCGCACCCATCTGATACAGCCCGACCTCTAAGGTGACGCGCGTTCGCAGGGAAGGCTTTTCAAAAATAAGCGCAAGTGCAGTTGGGCGCGTGAAACGGAACAGTTCCTGCCCTGCTTGCGTGGCGCGTTTCATCGCATGCGCCAACTGCAACACGACTTGCGCCGTGCGCGGGTTCAAATCGGTAATCGTCAAGTAGTGCTGCGGCGGATGAGACGCCTGCCACATCGATTTCGCCTGCTCGTAGGTCATCTTTGCCAATCTCCGCAAATCTACAAGTTTACCCCAACGGGCACGCCGCCCATGGAGAGCAGGAAGCCGCACACGGTTGTGAGAATCTATGTTTACTATGAAGCCGCGCACCATCGGTTGGATGTTGGGTATCGGGCTGGTGTTGATAGCAGTCATTGGGTGGTTGTCCCGCAATGCCGCACAGGGGTGGGTGCGCATGGAGGACGGTTCTCTTGTGCGCGTGGTCGGCATCACACGGGGGACAAAGCACAATTATACCCCTCCCTTTTGGCGTGCAAGGTTTGCAAGGTTGCGCTTAGTGGAACCGTATCAGGGAATATCGGATTTGATTATATCGACTCCAGAACCAAGGATGTACGTATGGCTACAGCGGCGTTTTCCGAATCCAAAACATACACGGAGAACGTTAACAGCGCGTCTCGTCGACCACAAGGGCGCGTTCATCCCCGTTGAAGTGGAGTGGGCGCCACGCCTGTGGAACTCAAGAGAGGAAATATTCTGCGTTCAGCTCCCTTACTTGCCAGCGGATGCGGAGCCTGTGTGGCTTGATTTCGAACCAGTTCCGAATCGTAACAGCGGTCGCCGTCTTTTAATCAATCCGCCGTTTGTTTCGCGCCCTGTGCCATCCCTAAAGCCTCACCCACTACCCGCGCGTGCGAAAACCTCTGAATTCGAGGTGGAACTGGTGCGTTTGGATATCGTGGAGGACGAAATTGTCATCATGCCTGACAATAAGGAGTATGTTGCGCCCAGGATAGTCGGGCGGCTAAACTTCTATGAATCCGGTAGGCGTACAAACAACTGGGGAGCGACCGAAGTATGGCTTGAAGACCCGTTTGGCAACCGTTATGAAACTGGGCAAGCTCCCCCATGGCACTACCCATACTGGGTCTATTGCGCAAAGTTCTACCGCGTTGGGGAAGTCAGGTCGCGTGTTCCCAAAGCATGGCGTTCGGGCTGGATTCCCCTGCATTCAGGCGCCGACACGCCCCTCAACGCGCTCACGACACAGTACGGCGTCGCTATCCGTGTACTGGGTGTCTTTCAGCGAGCCAATCAGGTCTTCGAGGTAGATCTTTCTAAGGCAGACCGGTATCGCATTCGCCCCGCCCAGGTCCCGCTGTCTTCCGAACTGAATCAGGATTTTCCAGTAATGATACACCCTGCAGCGAGGGCAGATGTGTGGCAGGTGCACACCAAAGCGCCCGTTCTCCTGATTCATATCCCAGCACATCCGAATTGGCAAAGTGCTACTTTGACAAAGACACGATTTTTTTATAACGACTATGAGATTTTCTGCTTCCTGCAAGATGAGCAAGGACATGTCTACCCACTGCCTGTGGTGACCTATGAGTTGGGTCGGAGTAATCAATCTATATTATTGGCAGCGCGTCTCGACTTGCTCCCTCGTACAGTGCGTCGGGGGCGCGTAGGGATTACTCTGTCTCCCCCTCATGTGATTCGCCTTCCGATCCCGCCGCTGAGCAAAGAGCAGGTACTCAAAGTGTGGGAGTGGAAGCGTGTGAAGTAAGGGGCTCCTTAATCGCCACTTAACCGCAGCCCAGGTATACTTAGCGCGTGATAGGGCGGCTTTATAGTTGGCTACTGGGCGGAATCGTGGGAGTAACGGTTGCGATGACCTTTATGCCCTCCTTGCACAGTAAGGCGCAGAGTGCATTATCGCTGAAGCCCCACGCAGTGGTGAACCACAAACCCATCGATGAGATGAGTGGGATTGCCCGAAGCCGTACCTATGGAGACATCTACTGGGTTCATAACGACAGCGGCGACCGCGCCCGTATCTTCCCGATTCGGCTGGACGGGAGCGTGGTTGTGCCGCCTTTTATCTCTCGACGCGACTCGTCCGACCGCCCCGAAGACCCCACCGTCGCCTACGAAGGTATCCAGATTGAAGGCGCGGTGAATATCGACTGGGAAGACATCGCTTGTGACGGCGACACGCTCTACATCGCCGATACGGGCAACAACGGCAACGCACGGCGCGACTTGGCGGTGTATGTGGTCAAAGAGCCGAACCCCGAAACCACCTTACAAGCGCACGCGCTCAAACGGCTCCCCGTCGTCTACCCCGACCAAAAGGCGTTCCCGGGCGATGTGTGGCACTATGATTGCGAAGCCATCTTCGTATTTCAGGGCAAGCTCTACTTTTTGACCAAGCACCGCGCCCCGCGCCAGCTCAGCACACCCGAAAATGGAACCAAGCTCTATCGGCTCGACACACAGTACACCGATCGCCTCAATACGCTCACTCTGGTCGATGCGCATAGTCACTTGGGCGGATGGGTCACGGCGGCAGCGATGTCGCCTGATGAGCGCAGGTTAGCCGTACTTTGCCAAGCACCCCAGCAGTCCGTCTGGCTCTTTGAGCGTCCTGCGCGTGGGGATAAGTTCCTCACGCAGGGCAAGGCGAGGCAGATCCCCTTACAGAACGGCAAGCAGTGCGAAGCGATTGAGTGGATCGACAACCAGCGCCTCGTCCTCACCAACGAACAGCGTGAGATTTTCGTGGTGGACTTAGGTTCGGTTCTATAGTTCAGTGCGAAGAGTCTTCGGGTTCGGGCTGGAGTTTTCCGTTATCCAGCCCAGCGAGCCGCCGAGCGCGTTGCAGCTCGGCACGGTCGTAACTGTCCAATTCGCCGGCTTGCTGATACGCCATCGCAGCCTTCTGGGGTTCGTTCAGGAGCGTGTAGGCATCCCCCAGCAGGGTCAGGTAGAGCGGACGGTGGGGTTTCAGTGCGAGCGCACGCTGGAAGCACTCCACAGCGCGAGAGAGCATGTTGTTCTCGATGCACAGCAGCCCGTAGCGGAAATGATAATAGTCGTCTTCGGGGTTAAGCAGGGTCGCGATTTCCATCTCCTGCATCGCCTCTTCCACATCGCCCAGTTGCTCCAGTAGGTCGGCAAGCCAGAAGCGGTAGAAGCCGTTGCTGGGTTCATGATTTACCGCGGCGCGCCCTGCATCGACGGCTTGCGCATACTGCTGGCTAAGCGCCAGCACCTCGGCGTATTTGAACTGCACGAAAGCGTTGTTTGCGCCGTATTCTATAGCGCGTTTGAAATGCGCAATGGCGGCGTCGTAGCGTCCGTAGCGTCGGTAGATTTCGCCCAGCGCGAAGTAAGGCTCAGGGTCGCGCGGGTTCAATTTGCGGGCGCGCTGATAATAGGCTAAGGCGCGAGCGGGCTGATCGGCATAAGCGTAGGCGTCCCCCAACTGCAAGTAGCGTTCGCTATTGGCGCCATCCATTTGGATGGCGAGTTTATAGTATCGGAACGCCTCGTCGAATTCGCCTTGTCGCAGTGCGGCATCACCGCGTCGCCGTGCCTCTTCCGCCGTAGCGGGCTTGTATCCCCCATCAGGGCGCGCTTCACGCGGTTCTGGCTCTGAACCCTCACGAATGAACGAGAACGAATCGCCCATCGCCATCACGGGTATTATACCACAGGGGGATGAGTACAGCTCCCAAGCAGCAAGCAAACTGCTCCAAGGGCTATCGAATCTCACGACGCGATTCCCCCAGCAGGTATAATTTGCTTCGTCATGCCAAGCGATTATTTGCCGTTATTGATCCTGTTTGCCATCGCCGCGGTGATCGCCGCAGTGATGGTGGGCGGTTCGTGGCTGCTGGGTCCGAAACGCCCCACACCCGCTAAGGAGTCGCCGTATGAGTGCGGAATCACGCCCGTCGGCAGCGCACGCGAACGGTTCCCGATCCACTTCTACCTGACCGCGATGCTGTTTATCATCTTCGATGTGGAAATCGCCTTTTTGTATCCCTTTTTCGTTGCGCTGCGCGATATGCCCGACGAGGTGCGCGGCTTCGCGCTCGGAGTGGTAGGTGTGTTCACGCTCCTGCTGCTGGTGAGCTTTCTCTACGAGTGGAAAAAGGGCGCGCTCGAGTGGGAAGATCCCGTGGAGCATCGTCGGCTGAAACCCGCCTCCCAGCCTGCAGTAGAGCCAGCGAAACCCGAGCCTGCCACCGCCTTGACAGGAGAGAGCCGATGAGTGAACGCATCGAGTACCAAAAGATTGTGGCGCAGTACCCCGACGCCGTTGAGGAGGTCTACGAATTCCGGGGCGATACATGGCTTTATGTGAAAAAAGAGCGCTTGCTCGATGTCTGCCGCTTGCTGCGCGACGACCCCACACTGTGCTACCTGTATATAAGCGACATCACTGCGATTGACTGGCTGCCCTTCTGGGAGAAGGGCGAGAAGCCGAAGCGGTTTGAGGTGGTCTACAACCTCTACTCGCCCGTGAGTTTCCAGCGTCTGTTCCTGAAGGTGCGTGTGGACGATGGGGAGAGTGTACCCTCGGTCACGGGAATTTGGGAGGGCGCGAACTACCCGGAGCGCGAAGTGTATGATATGTTCGGCATTCCCTTCGAGGGGCATCCGAACTTGAAGCGCATCCTCATGCCCGATGACTGGGTGGGGCATCCCCTGCGCAAGGACTTCCCTCTGGGCGGCGAGGAGATTCCTTTCGCTCAGAACACTTGGGGTCCCTCGATTGAAGACAAAACCCATCCCCACGCCGGCGAGTCGTTTGAAGGGTTGACCGGTACGGAGCCAGTGAGCGGGCGATAGGGGTTCACTCTCGCCAGACTTTTTCGAAGATCCATGCCCCCCCTGCGCTGAGCGCGAGCGCGTAGCCGAATACCCCCTGCAGCGGTTCGGTGGGGAAGCTTCCTTCAATCGCCTGACGCGAGCCAGCAATCAGCATCAGGATCAGCGGCAGCAGAAGCGGAAAGGTCAGCCCGGCTAAGAGGGCGCCGCGCACCGCCGTTTGCGCCACGAACGCCCCGCAGAGCGTCAACACACTCGTTAAGCAGAACCCTCCGCCCAGCCACAGCAGCAGCCAGGCGTCCCAGCGACCTGTCAGCGGCGCAACCAGCAACGCATACAGCGGCACGAGAAGCGCGCTCAAGCAGAGATACAGGGTCGCGTGAAAGAGCCACTTGCCCCAAAACACGCTTGTCGGACGCGCTGCCACACGCAGCAAGTCGGCGGTACCCGTCTCTTCCTCCACGATGAACCCGCGTGCCAGCGCAGGAAACATCCCAAACAGGATAGCCACCCAGAACAGTCCTGCCTGTAAGCCTGCGGAGAGTGTCTGTCCGAGCGCGGCGAAGCCCACACCCACCACCGTGGCAATCCCCATCAGCAGCGACGCCAGCACTCCCTGCCGCAGACGCCACTCCTGACGCAGGTCTTTGAACCATATCGCGCGGATTTCACGCGCCCAGCTCCAGCGCGAGGTCGCCCCACGCGGCGCACTCGGCGCGATTGGTCGCGAAGAGGGCGACTCCACGACGGGTTTGCTCATTCAACACCTGCCTTAACAACTGTAAGCCCGACGGGTCTAACCCCGCATCGGGTTCATCCAGCAGCAACAGCGGCGGCTCGCCATAGGTCGCCATTGCCATACGCAATCGCTGGCGCATGCCGGTCGAGTAAGCGCGTACCCAATCGTGAGCGCGGTGCGCCAGTTCAAACCGCTCCAGCTGCGCCATCAGCGCGTCGTGCTGATCGGGCAGCCCGCGCGTCTGCGCCCACCAGCGCAGATGCTCGTACCCCGTGAGCTCCCGATAGAGCGCCCCGTCCGCCGCGCACCAGCCCAGTAGGCGCATCCGATCCACCAGTACACTGCCCTCACAGCGCAGTTCTATCGTGCCTTCAGACGGCGCAAGCAACCCTGCAACGAGCTTCAGCAGCGTGCTTTTGCCGGAACCATTTGCCCCCAGCACCACCAGGATCGTGCCAGAGTGAATTTGCAGCTCCAGCCAGCGAAACACCCACCGCTCGCCGAACCGCTTGCCCAGCTGACGGCACTCCAGAGTCCACCGCTGCATGCAACAGAAGTGTACCTGCTACGGGCGTATTTCCACCTCGTACCAGAGCGTGCGGTATTTCGGGCTGAGTTCCAGAGCGGCGCGGTCTTTGCCCTTCGGGGTCGCCTGGACGACGCTTCCGCGTGCGCCGTTCTCCCCTAATGCCCAGCAGCGTATCCGCGATGCGGGATAGGGCACATGGAGTGTGATTGTAGGTACCGCAATCCGCGTGGGTGGGCTTCCCCACTGGGCGCCCACGGTGACGCGATTATCGCCCAGCTCGCGGAAGTTCCAGCCCGTGTTTTCCGCCGTGCTAATTGCTGTGAGGACAGCGCGCCAGACCGGCTTCTCTTGCCGCACGGTTATCGCCACTACGCCGAACCCGTTCAGCGGCGTTTCGCGCACCTCGAGGGTGAAGTTGTCGCCCAGATCGAGCGTGCGCCCGCCGATGAAGCCCACCGCTGCTTTGGACAGGCGCGACCTGACCAGCAGGTAGCCCCGTCCTGCCTGCGTGCGATCCCAAAGCAGTTCGCCCGTATCCGACACGCGCAGCCCCGAAGGCGCCGATACTTCGCGCGGTTGCAACGCGCCCATAGGGATTTGGCTCGGCTCCAAAGCAAGGGCTACGCGGTGGAGTGTAATTGCCCTGCCATCCAGTTGGGCGAACCTGCCATCGGGCAAGCCCCACGCCCACACCTGACGCAGGGCATCCAGTTCCTGCGTGCGCGTGAGCGCCGCGCAGACCACCTTCTGCGCAGGTCGCACATCCCCACGCACAAATAGCGCCGCACACGCCCGAGCCAACCCCCACTTCGCAGGGTGAGTGCGCTGCTCAAAATAGGCGTTAATGCGCCCTTCGCCCGACGAAGCACCGTAATCGAACAGGAACAACCCATCCCAGTCTTGCAACGCCGCGTGCGCTGCCAACATCAGCGCGCCCTCCGCCGCGTACTGGTTCGGCGCAGGATGATCATACTCGGTCACGGTGAACGGCTTCCCGACCACACGCTGCAACGCCAGCCGATGCAGTGTTGCCTGATCGCTGTTAATCATCGGCTCGTTGCGCACGAACCAGTTATTCGGGTCCCAACCTGCGCCGGGGAACTCGGGATGCATCCAGTAGGCGTGCCCATCGACGGAATCGAGTTGCGCCATCAGGTGGGGCGTGCTGCAGCCGATAATCGTACCGAACACAACGCCTTTGTAGCGCAGCTCGCGCTTGATGTAGTCTGCCATCTCCCGCCAGTAGTTGCGCTCGGTTTCCCAGAGGAATTCGTGCCAGTCGCGTAGCGCTGCTGGAGGCGCTTCGTTGCGCTGGCGATGCATGATAATCGGTACGCGCGTTTCGCCTAACACATCCCCATCGGGCAGAAAGCGCAGCTCGCCTCCTGGGGTGAGCGACAGATCGGCAAAAAAGATCTCGCCTGCCTGCTCACCAAGCCTGTCGAAGTTCACGCGGGCGTTCTCGTCGCCAAGTGGCAAGACGAAATTGAACCGATACTCACGCCAATCGGTGTCCACCACGAATTCACGCGCGAAGCCGAGCAGCTGCCAGGGTTCATGCGCTTGCCCAACATTAACTCCGAGGGAGCGTCGCTGACTGGCACGCGCATAGAAGCGGAGTGTGTAGAGCCGCCCCGCCTCGAAGCGTAGCCCCGCCTGGTTGAACTGCACATGCCAAGCCGTGGGACTGGTCTGGATAATCTGTATTTGTACAATGTTCGAGCCGTTCGGTCCATCAGGTTGGATGCTAACTGTAGCGCGTGCCGTGCCGTGCTGCTCCAGCACCCACTGCTGCAGTCCTTCCGTGAAGCGAGGATTGCGGAACATCTGTTGTCCTAACGGCTCGCTGCGCTCTCCCCACGCTCGGCGCAGGGCATCAATCGTGGCATATTTGTGCCGCAGCCAGCGGTTCCACTGCGCTTGCAACTCGTTCTGAAACACGACAGGCGCGCTGTCCAGAAAGCCCGACATCCAGCCCTGTATCAAACCGTTCTCGTTATTAATCTCCACCATCGCGACGGCGGGGTCTTCTGCGTAGGTTTGCCCCGTGTATGGGTTGCGATGGGTGAGCAACTGCCGCGCATACTCTTTCTGCAACTCGATTAGCGGGCGGTAGAAACAGCCAATCGCGTGCTGTGCCTTGACATCCTGCACCTGCTCAATCTCGGGTGGCAGTCCGTCCGCGGCATGGAAACGGCGATTCACCAACAGGTTGAGGTTCGTATAGACCCCGCGTTGGCGCAACTGCGCATAGAGATAGTCGAACTGCGTAAGCGCATTCGTGTTGAAGCGACGCGACCCACCCGATGCGTAGTCGATCAGGCATGGGGTCGCCCAGAAAGCGTCCATATGGTGGAAGCGCACGATGTTGAAGCCCGCTTGCGCAATCTGGTCTGCCATCTTCGCGGCGTCCGCTTGCGTCGGGAAGCACGCGCCCGCGGTGATGTTGACGCCCCAGAACCGAATGCGTTTATTGCCCAGGTAGTAATGTCCATCAGCGCCGACGCGAACCCAGCCCCGCGCTCCTGCAGGGGTGTGGTCAATCAAGAACCGGAAGTCCACCACGCCCTGCGACGGGCTGTTAAACGGAATCACCCAAGGAAAGCTCTCCCGTGTCTGCATAGTATTGAAGCGGTTCAAGAGTGAAGAGATAATTCCTGCCCTGATTCCTATGAAAACAAGGCGTGGCTGGGGTATAGTTTCTATGCCGATGCCCCATTTTTCTATGGAAGAGGAACTCGCTAAGCGTCGCGCGGCGGTTGTGTCGCTGGGTTATAATCTGACGGCAGCTGGGGTGAAGCTGGTCGCCGCGCTGCTCACAGGGTCTGTGAGCCTGCTTTCGGAGGCGCTGCATTCTGCGACGGATGTGGTTGCCTCGCTTTTCGCGTATCTGGGGGTACGCATCAGCGCAGCGCCCCCTGATGAGCAACATCCTTACGGTCACGGCAAAGTGGAAACGCTTGCCGGCTTCGGCGAATCGATCCTGCTCATCCTCATCGTGGGTTACCTGATGGTTGAGGGGGTGCGTCGCTTGATTGTGGGCAGCGAA
The DNA here is from genome assembly GCA_026003075.1 of Fimbriimonadales bacterium. GTDB lineage: Bacteria > Armatimonadota > Fimbriimonadia > Fimbriimonadales > GBS-DC > GBS-DC. The sequence continues at coordinate 194,747 of BPGO01000001.1, forward strand.
CTGGAGCGCCTTGAATGGGGCGTTGGGGTCATGGCGCTGTCGACGATGACCAGCCTTGTGGTAGGGCAGTATGTGTGGCGCACGGGCAAACGCACGCACTCGCTCGCGCTGATGTCCAACGGACAGCACCTGATGATCGACTTTTGGACGAGTCTGGGGCTACTGATAGCGCTGGGGGTCATCTACTTCACAGGCTGGGTGTTCCTCGATTCGCTCTTAGCGATTGGGATTGCTCTGTGGCTCTTCATGGGCGCGTGGCGGCTGGCGACGCGCGCGTTTCACGAACTCATCGACCATCGACTCCCTCAAGAGGAACTGGCATTAATTGACCAGATCTTGCGTTCGGAGCCGAACCTACTGAACTACCACAATCTGCGCACTCGCCGCGCGGGCGCGATGCGGTACATCGATGTGCATATCGTGTTGCCCAATGACTGGAGCCTGCAGCAAGCGCACGATGTGGCGGACAAGCTCGAAAAACGCATCGAACACCGCCTGCGTCCTGCGGAGGTCACGATACATGTAGACCCCTACGACCCAGAGCGCGAGGCGCTGCGCGAACAGCAGAACCTCTATCGCGAGATGCTGCGTGGGTAAGCCTATCGCGCGGTCTCAAAGACGCCCATCGTGCGGAATCGCTGATACCGCTGCTCGCGCAGCGCGCCCGGCTCTATAGCGCTTAACTCATCCAGCTGTTGCAACACGGCGGAGCGCACGCTGAGCGCAGTGGTTTGCGGGTCGCGATGCGCCGCACCGAGCGGTTCGGGAATCACGAGGTCAATCAGTCCCCGTTCGAGCGCATCTTCGGCAGTGAGTTTCAGTGCATCGGCGGCTTGCGGCGCTTTGTTAGGGTCACGATAGAGAATCGCGGCGCAGCCTTCTGGGGGAATGACGGAATAGATGGCATGTTCGAGCATCAGCACGCGGTTCGCCGCCGCTAAGGCAATCGCGCCGCCGCTCCCGCCCTCGCCAATAATCACTGCAATCGTGGGTACGGTCAGATCGAACATCGTGAGCATCGATTGCGCGATTGCTTCGCTGATACCGCGCGATTCCGACTCCACGCCTGGGTCTGCCGCAGGCGTATCGACGAGGGTCAGCACGGGCAGGCGGAACTTCTCTGCGAGTCGGAACAGGCGCATCGCTTTGCGGTAGCCTTCGGGTTTCGCCATCGCGAAGTTGCGTTTCTGTCGCTCTTTCAGGTCGCGCCCCTTCTGCTGCCCCACGACCACCAGTTTGTAGTTGCCCAACTTTGCCAGCCCTGCCACGATCGCGGGATCGTCGAAGCCCAGTCGGTCGCCATGCAACTCCAGAAAACTCTCGCACATCAGGCGGATGTAGTCCAGTGCGTAGGGGCGTTTCGGGTGGCGTGCCAGCAGCACCTTATCCCAGGGGCGCAGGTGGGCGAAAATTTGTCGAAGCAGGCGTTCGCGTTGCGCCTCCAGCTCGGCGATTTCGCGCGAACGGTCGAGTCCTTTTTCCGCTGCCAGCTGGCGCAACTCCGCGATGGCACTCTCCAGCTCGTTGATGGGCTTCTCGAAGTCAAAAATCGTCATCATCGCGCATGCGCCTCCTCGCTTGTAGGTACCAACATCTCCAATAGGGAGCACAGCGTGGGGCGTATCTGCTTGCGGGGGACGATGAGGTCTATCATGCCGTGTTCGTGTTGGAACTCCGCCGTCTGGAAGTTAGCAGGTGGTTTGCCGACGCTGGCTTGGGCGGCGACACGCTGCCCTGCGAAGCCCACCAGCGCGCCTGGCTCAGCGAGGATAATATCCGCCAGCGAGGCGAAACTCGCCAGCACCCCCGCCATCGTGGGGTCGGTGAACACGGCGATATACGGCATTCCCGCACGCTGTAGTCGTCCAACCGCCGCTGTCGTCTTCGCCATCTGCATCAGCGAGATTAAACCTTCCTGCATCCGCGCCCCACCCGAAGCACAAAACAGAATCACGGGCAGCCGTCGCTCCGCGCCGCGCTCGAAACAACGCGTGACCTTCTCGCCCACGACCGCCCCCATGCTGCCCCCCATAAAGCCGAAATCCATCGCGCCAATCACCACCTCATAGCCCCCCAGCAGCGCGATTCCGGTGATAATCGCCTCGCTCTCACCTGACGCCGCGGCGCCTTTGCGCAGTTTATCGGCATAGTCCGGGAATCCCAGAGGGTCCGCAGGGCGTAGTTCCGAATCGGTCTCGTGAAAGCTGTTGGGGTCCACCGTGAGCAAGATTCGTTCGCGCGCACGCAGGCGATGATGATGCCCACAGTGGACACATACTTGCAGTGAGCGCTCAAAATCGGGGCGGAAGAGAATCTTCTTGCACTTCGCGCACTGAACCCACTGGTCGGAATTAGCCTGCACCACCGCTCGCCTTTGCATATGCCTTCCCTCCGCGCTGGTAGGTGACTTCCATTATACCTTATCCCCTGCAGTCGGCTCTGTGGATAGAAGCGGTGCAGTTCACGGGGTTCTTGGAGCAACGCCAATGAGAGGACTTGAGCGGCGATTGTCGACGGACAAACTGTGGTGCCGGAGGTGGGACTCGAACCCACACCTGGGTCGCCCCAGACCGATTTTTGAGACCGGCGCGTCTACCTGTTCCGCCACTCCGGCTTGAGCCCTATTATACCCTATCCTTGTAATCAACTTCACAGGGTACAATAGTCTACCGTATGAGCATACCCGATGCAGCGAAATTACAGGCTGAGGTTCTAATTCAGGCGTTGCCGTATATTCAAAGGTGGAGCGGAGCGACTTTCGTGATCAAGTATGGTGGCGCGGCGATGGGCGAAAACGGCTTAGCCGCCCAAGTGATGCAAGATATCGTGCTGATGCACTGTGTGGGGATCCGCCCCGTGATTGTGCATGGCGGCGGTCCTGAAATCTCCGAATTCATGAAGCGGCTCGGCAAGCAGCCTCAGTTCGTCAACGGCTTGCGCATGACAGACGCCGAGACGATGGAACTGGTGGAGATGGCGCTCACAGGCAAAACGAACCCACGGCTCGTCGCGCTGATTCAGCAACAGGGTGGGCGCGCCGTCGGCATCTCCGGGAAAGACGGCGGACTCATCCGCGCACGAAAGCTCGAAAGCGAGGTGGATTTGGGCTTCGTGGGCGAGGTGGAGTCGATACAGCCCAGTGTCTTGCACGCCATTTTGGAAGCGGGTTACATCCCCGTGGTCAGCCCCATCGGGATGGGAGCCGACGGCGCAACCTATAACCTGAACGCCGACTTCGCCGCAGGCGCGTTGGCGGGCGCCCTGGAAGCCTCGAAATTCATCTTGATGACCGATGTGCCCGGAGTGCTCAGCGACCCCGATGACCCTAATTCGCTGATTTCGGAGTTGACACGCGAGCAGGCACGGCGCATGCTCGAAAACGGGCGCGTCTCGGGCGGGATGATCCCCAAGCTCCAAGCGTGCCTCACCGCCTTGGAAAATGGCTGCCCGCGCGCACACATCATCGACGGGCGTATCCCCCATGCCCTGCTCATCGAGGTCTTCACCGACGAAGGCATCGGCACCATGATACGCTAATCAAGAAGAATCGCAGTAGGATGGCTACCCTTACCCTTGAGGGTGTTCGAAAATTCCCTTCGCCAGTGTGCTGACACGCAGGTCTGCCCCCACCGATTGCACAGGGCGGGCTGTAGGGGCGCCCCTGGGTTGCGCCCTTCTATTCTCCGTTTTTTGAACAGTCTCAGCATCCCTTGACATTATCTTATTCATACTGGTATAATCACACCATTCAAGGAGGGCTAATGATGAACATCGTCTATTTTGACCTTGAGACGAAGTATCTGGCAGAGGAAGTGGGAGGCTGGGACTTCATCGATCGGATGGAGTTGGCAGTGGCAGTAACCTACAGCACCCGGCGCGGCGCCTTTGCGCATTACACGGAGCGTGAAGTGAGCGCGCTTATTGAAGACCTGAGTAGTGCCGACCTCGTGGTGGGGTTCAACATCTTACGCTTCGATTACACCGTGCTACGCCCCTACACCACACGCGACCTGCGTCAGCTGCCGAGCCTCGACATTCTGGACGAACTGTATCGCAGTCTGGGGCATCGTGTCAAGCTCGACTCCTGTGCGCAAGCGACTCTGGGCGCCGCAAAAAGTGGCGACGGGCTGCAGGCAGTGCGCTGGTTCCACGAGGGACAAATTGAGAAGGTCATCGAATATTGCAAGCAGGATGTGGACCTCGTTCGCCAGCTCCACGAATACGGTAAGCGACATCGCTGTATCTACTTCTCCTACTATGGTCAGCGCAGGTGCGTTTCTGTGAACTGGTAGGAACGGAGGGGTAGGACGGCGAAGTTAAGCCGCGCTATGCGGTTTCTGCTCGCCCCGAGAACGCTCGAGGTGCGCCCGATTGTGCGCACGGACCCACTGCCTGACGACGCGGACGACCCCGCGATTTGGATTCATCCCCGCCACCCGGACCAGAGCATACTCTTGGGCACGAACAAGGCGCGCGCGCCCAAAGGAGCCATCGGCGTGTTCGACCTGAACGGGCGATTGCGGCAACTCATCACGCACATCGACCAACCCAACAATATCGATGTCGCCTACGGCTTTGCTCTGGGACGCGAGCGCATCGATATCGCCGTCGCAACGGAACGCTACGCCAGTCGGTTGCGTATCTTTCGGATTGACCCTCAACGCCGACGGCTTGTGGATATTACCGACCCAGAAGGCGCAAAGGTGTTCGTAGGCGAAACGGGAGAACGCGCGATGCCGATGGGAATCGCACTCTATCAGGCAGGGCGCGGTGAGGTGCATGCCATCGTCTCCCGTAAGTCGGGTCCGAAACAGGGCTATCTGCACCAGTATCGGCTTGTACCCACACGCAGCGGCAGGGTGGGCGTGCAGCTGATTCGGGCGTTCGGTGCGTTCAGCGGCGAAAATGAGATTGAAGCCGTGTGCGTGGATAGCGAACTCGGCTATGTCTACTATGCCGACGAAGGAGTGGGGATCCGCAAGTATCCTGTGAGTCCGCAGATGCCTGAACGCGAGTTGGCGTTGTTCGCAACCGAGTACGAAGGCGACCAAGAGGGCATCGCGGTCTACGCGCCCTCCGACGGCGGCGGCTACCTGCTCTGCACCGAGCAAATTGAGGGCGGCAGCAAGCTCCACATCTACCCCCGCTACGGGAAACAAACGCTGCCCATCGCGACGGTTCAAACAGGCGCGGACGCGACCGACGGGCTGGACGCCAGCGCGTTCAACTTCGGTGCGCCGTTCCAAGCAGGGATGGTCGTCGCCATGAATAGCGCGGGGCGCAACTTCTGGGTCTACCGCTGGGCAGATATTCAGGAAGCAGCGCGGCTGAGGGGATAAACACCCCCTCAAGACCGCCCGCTTATCTTCCTACGCTGCGAGCTTTTGCAGCGCCTCACGCGCGACACGATGATTGGGGTCTATCTCCAGCACCTGCTGGTAGTGGGCTTTCGCTTGCTCCCCATAGCCCAGTTCGTAGTAGGCGATTGCGAGATTGATATGCGCCTCCACATAGCGCGGGTTGATACGCACCGCCACGATGAACTGGTCAATCGCTTCTTCGATGCGTCCGAGCGCGGTCAACACCACACCCAGTCGGTTGCGCACATCGGCATAGTTGGGACGCGCATTGAGTACATGGCGGAAGCACGACTCGGCGGTCTGCAAATCGCCGCTCTGATAGGCCTCGTCGCCCCAGCGGATATACTCGGCATAGTTGTCCTCCGCCGAGTGCAACAGCTGTTCCAATTCCTGACAGGCTTGCTTCGCCTGCCCTTTGCGATGAAGCTCCAGTCCACGCTCGAAATCGTCAGGGTTCACTCCCAGCTGGATAGCCCACCGCTGCATGGTCTCGATGCCCTGGTCCCGCTGCCCAAACGCATACCGAGTCAGCCCTGTCAGAAACCACGCTCGCGCAAAGCTGGGGTTAATCTCGGTGGCTTTTTGGAGCGCGTTCAGGGCGTCCTCGTAATTTCCCTGTTTATAAGCAGCATAGCCTGCCTGATACCACCAGTCGGCATACTGGGGGGCATAGTCGGTCGCCATCGTGAAGTAGTTATAGGCGCGTTCCCAGTCGCCCTGATTGATGCGCTTGTAGCCGACCTTCGCGTAGGACTCCGCCAGATACGCTCTCGCCAACTTCTGCACGGTCGGGTCATCAGTTTCTTGTAAGGCACGCTCAAAGAGAGGGATTGCCTCGCTGAAGCGTTCCTCTTCGTAGTACTTCAGCGCCTCATCGTAGGCAGGATGCTTACCCACGCCCATAAATCGCTGTAGTGAAGCCATCGCTTTCGTCCTCCGCTCTAATTATCGGCAAAACCTGTCCAAAGATTTATTTATCGGGATGGGCGCAGGTGCAAGTTGTGAGAATGCGCTAAGCATACATCAAGAAAGGCTCGCGGCGGCGGGTAAATTGCTCCACATCGCGCGTGCAACGCTGTACCATCCGTTCAGGGTCTGCGCCGTCCATCAGCATTGCGTGCAGCTCGCGATTCGCCAGCAAGCCGAGGGCTTTTTGTGCCTCCCACTCGCGCGGATAGAGCTTGCGCAAACAGTAGCCCAGCCCAAGCCCCATCGCGAACGGGCGCAGCAGATCTCGGTGGGTGATAAATACCGATACACCTTGGCACGCCACGCCTTTGTACACGCTCGCGGTGGGCGTGAACACAATCGGCACGAAGCGTGCGCCCGCGCTGGTTGGCAATTCGTTGAGCGCGCCCGCGAGTTTGCGCCCATCGATCCAAGGCGCCCCCACGACCTCGAAAGGCGTATCGGTTCCCCGCCCCACCGAGAGATTGGTCGCTTCCCAGACCCCAATCCCGATATAGAGAAATGCCTGCTGCAGGCGGCGCATGTTCGGCGAGGGGTTAATCCAATACAAGCCGCACTCGTCCAGCGTCATTGATCGCTTCCAACCCTCGCAGGGAATTACTTTCAAGGTTGCGCCGATGGAGCGTTCCGCGTTGAACATCTGCGCCAACTCGCCCACCGTCATGCCGTGCCGTAACGCGATGGTATGATACGCCGTAAAGGAAAGCCGATCGGGGTCGGCAAGCGGTCCCTCCACCGCGCCGCCAATCGGGTTCACGCGATCCAGCACATAGAACGGGATGCCGCGTTCGGCGGCGGCTTCCATCGCCAGCCCCATCGTGGAGATATAGGTGTAGTAGCGTGCGCCGATGTCCTGAATATCGAAAATCAGCGCGTCCAGATGGGCGAGTTGCTGCTGGGTAGGTTTTTTCCGATCGCCGTAGAGGCTATAGATGGGTAGCCCCGTGCGTTCGTCGACTCCGTCGGGCACATTCTCGTCCAGTTGCCCGCGAATCCCGTGTTCCGGGCTGAACAGCGCGACTATCGGAACGCCCATACGCTGGAGCTTGTCCACCAAGTGTTCGCGCTCTATGGTCAGGCTCGTATGGTTGGTAATCACACCCACACGCAACGAGCGCAACTCCTCGAGGGATGCTTCTAACCGATCGATACCGTTTTTGACCATCCTTCGTAAGAACATACCCGATTGCAGTTCGCAGGATTGGCAGGAATTCCTACAAAAAGCCAGTAAACTAGTTTTATGCCTGTGCTAACTCGCACTCAGAGGCGCGCACCTGCGCCGCCCGTGCCCTTCGGGGAACTGCGGGGCTTGGATCTCGCAGACCGCTCGGCGGTGCGCCGATTGATTCCGAAACCGGGTCAAGCGTGGCGCACGATTCCGCCCGTCAACGCGTACGAGCTCCAGCAACGCTGCGACTGGCTGAGCAAACGCAGCATCAAGACGCACAGCAAGATTTTTGCGCTGCGTCTGGCGATCAGCATGTGCGACTTGACCACGCTGGAAGGCGCAGATACAGAGGAGAAGGTGCGCCGCCTGTGCAGTCGCGCACGCAACCCCTACACGGCACGCGAAGGGATGCCCAGCGCGGAGACCGTCGCGGCGCCGCCCGTCGCCGCCGTGTGCGTGTATCCCACCTTTATCGCCGTCGCCAAAGAGGCGCTGCAAGGCACGCCCATTAAGGTCGCCGCCGTCGGAACCGCGTTTCCATCGGGTCAGTATCCGTTTCAATTGCGCCTCGCGGATGTGAAATGGGCAATCCGTGAAGGCGCGGACGAAATCGACATGGTGATGAATCGCGGCGCGTTCCTGCAAGGCGACTATCGGCGCGTGTTCGACGAAATCGCTAAGGTGAAAGACGCCTGCGGCGAGCGCGTCCACCTGAAGGTAATCCTCGAAACAGGCGAACTGGGCGACTACGATGCGATTCGCAAAGCGTCGCATATCGCCCTCATGGCAGGAGCCGACTTCATCAAAACCAGCACGGGCAAAATTCAACCCGCAGCCACGCTGCCGACCACGCTGGTCATGCTGGAGGCGATCCGCGATTTTTACGACGCCACAGGGCGCGCCGTCGGCATGAAACCTGCAGGCGGTATCCGTACCGCCAAAGACGCCATCCGCTACTTAGTGCTCCTGCACGAGACGCTGGGCGAAGAGTGGCTCACGCCAGAGCGGTTCCGTTTCGGCGCGAGTTCTTTGCTCAACGACCTCCTGCGCCAACTGGTCAAGCAGCTCACAGGCAACTACCGCGCCGACGAGGAATTTGCCTATGACTGACCATCCAGTCAAATTTCACACTATTTGGGCAGGAAACAGACGATTGATGTATAATAGGGTATCTCGCACGAAGGTGATAGTCATGCATACGAAACGGAACGGTTTTACGCTTATCGAGTTGCTGGTGGTGATCGCCATTATCGCGATTTTGGCGGCGATACTCTTCCCCGTGTTTGCTCAAGCGCGCGAGAAAGCGCGTCAGACCCAGTGTATGAGTAATTTGCGCCAGTCGGCGACGGCTGTACTCATGTACGCCCAAGACGCCGACGAGCGGTTCCCGATGGCAATCTATGCCCCTGCTCAGCGAACCGGAGGCGGCAACTGCGTCATGACGGTGTTCGATGTAATCCAACCCTATATGAAAAACACAGGGATCATGCAGTGCCCCAGCGACCCGCGTGCGCTCTATATGAACGCGGGGTTCCAAGCCCTATTTGGCTACCCCTCTTGCTCCCTGCCAGAGACAATTAGCTATATGTACAACTACGATGTGATTCGGGCAGGGCGCACGCCGTTAGGAGCAGGTTCCATCAGTCAGGGCACGGTCGCGCTGGCGGAGGTCCCCCTGGTCGCCGAGACCACGATGATTTTCGACGCCGATATTGCCCTCTCAGGCAGCTGCAACCTGATGCGGCGCCAACCCAACGATTCCAGCATCAGCTTCCCCATCCCCATCCGCGCCCGACACAACGAGTTCGTGCAGGCGAACTTCGTGGACGGACATGCGAAAGCCGTCAAGGGACGCAAATACCCAGGCACGGACTGCTACTACCTGTATCCTGGTCAAGCGTCGAATCCGCCCTTTATTCCACGCAACGAGCTGTGGTGCGTCGGCTCAGGTCCCTATGCACGCTATTGTGGGCTGCCTGCGGATAACGCCTTCAACAGTTGCCGTCCCTACCTGGAAGGCGTCGCCGACCAGGACTCTCTGGGTTCCTGCTATCGTGCCCTACGCTAACCAGAGCACCCTTAAAATTTCTGGAACAGCGAACCGAGTTCCAGAGTCCATAGAAACAACCATCGAGGAGAAGAACTCATGCGACGAGGCTTTACACTGATTGAACTGTTAGTGGTGATCGCTATTATCGCGATTTTAGCGGCGATTTTGTTCCCGGTGTTCGCCCAGGCGCGCGAGAAAGCGCGTCAGACCCAGTGCATGAACAACCTGAAGCAGATGGCGACAGGCGCTCTCTCGTATATCCAAGATTATGACGAGAAGTTCCCGATGGCGGTGTACGCGCCCACCGTAAACCGCAACGGGCAACAGTGCGCTTTCACTCTGTTCGACGCGATCGATCCCTATGTCAAAAATCTCGATATCACCAAGTGCCCCAGCGAGCCGAACGCGCTGTACCTGAACGCCGGCTTTCGCGCGGTGTTGAACATGCCGACCTGCAACCTGCCTGAAACGGTTAGCTATATGTACAACTATGACTTGCTCCCGCCGGGGCGCACACCCATCGACCAGAATCCACCTGCTGTGAGCCGCGGCACCGTGTCCCTCGCCGAGGTGGAGTTCGCCGCGGAGACCACCATTAACTTTGACGCCGATTTGGCGCTCAGCGGCTCCGGGAGTATGTTGCGCCGCAAGCCCACCGACTCCAGCATTTTTCTGATTGTGCCGGTGCGTGCGCGCCATAACGAGTTTGTTCAAGCAAACTATGTCGATGGGCACGCGAAGGCGGTGAAGGCGCGCAAGTTGGGGCAAGCAGGCTCAGGTGCCCAGTATCTCTACCCAGGAGTCGCAGGCAACCCTCCGTTCGTCGCACGGACAGGACCCGACTTCTGGTGCGTGAGTGGTACCCCTTATGCTCGCTATTGCGGCACGACAGCAGGCGACGCGTTCAACAGCTGCCGACCCTACTTGGAAGGCGTCGCAAGTGAGGATAATCTGGGCAAGTGCTACAAGTACATCCGCCTCTAACATAAGCGCGTATGATTCTGACGCATCGCGCGTGGATTTTGCTGGGACTGGGCGGGCTGGTTGCCTTGCTGGGCGCTGCCCGCCCCGAACTGTTGGGATTGACCCTGCTCATAGACCTACTGGCAATCCTCGCGATCACAGTGGATGCGTTCACACTGCCCCACGCCGACGCCTTTGCGGTGCAGCGCATGCATGAGCGCGTGCTGTCGTTGGGTGCGGCGAATCGCATCGAACTGCAATTAACCCATTCGCTCACGACCCCGCGCCGCGCTCGCCTCCGCGATGAGCCGCCTCCACTCTGTGACTACGACCAGAGGGAGTTCGCGCTCACACTCCTGCCGAACCAGCCCGCCCAGGTCGCTTATCATCTCACCCCGCATTATCGCGGCGAGGCACGCTTTGAAGATGCGTTTCTGCGTGTGGAGGGACGATTCGGCTTAACGGCGCGTGATTATCGCCTGCCCGCCCGCGAAATCGCCCCTGTGTATCCTAACCTCCTGCAGATGCGTGAGTACGATCTCCTGCGTCATCGTGGACGGTTGCAGCAGATGGGGTTCCGTCAGCGACGCCTGCGCGGCGAAGGGACGGAGTTCGAGTCCCTGCGTGAATACACCCCCGACGACGAGTTCCGCCGTATCGATTGGAAAGCCACCGCCCGACGCGGCAAACCTATCGTCCGCGACTACCAGACCGAGCGGAGCCAGAATGTGATTCTGATGCTGGATGCCGGACGCAATATGCTGGCGGAGGTGGAGGGGAAACGCAAGTTCGACGCTGTGCTGAACACTGCGCTCATGCTTGCTTATGTCGCCGTGCAGATGGATGACAAGGTGGGCGCACTCGTGTTTGCTGACGAGATCGACCGCTTCACCCCACCCCAGCGTGGTAGGACGCAGGTCGGCAAACTGGTGGAGACGCTTCACGATGTTCAGCCCCGACTGGTGGAGTCCGATTACCTCTATGCGACGACCTACTTAGCCAAACGCTGGCGCAAACGCTCGCTGATTGCGCTATTTACGGATTTGATTGACCCAGACGCTTCGCGGATGGTATTACATGCGCTGAGTACGCTGGCGCGACAGCACTTGTGCGTGGCGATTACTGTGTCTGACCCGCGTCTACACGCATGGAGTCGGCAAACGCCGAGTACCGCCCCCGAACTGTATCGCCGTGCCGTCGCGTTGCAGACGCTCCACGACCGCCTCGCGGCGATGCGCACCTTGGAACGCATGGGCGTCCACTGCATCGATGCCGAACCCGATACCCTCGTGTCGAGCCTGGTGAACTACTATCTCCAAGTGAAGGCACGCGGGGGTTTGTAGTCGCGCTCACGACTCGCCATAGTACGCAGGCGTCGGCTTGCCCACCACGCGCACAATCACCCCCAAAGTAATCGCGCCCAACACCAGCGCAATCCATACGGGCAGCCCGAACCCCGTCGCGACATCGCCAATCAACCACGCGACAACCCCTGCCACCAGCGCATAGGGCATCTGAGTGCGCACATGGTCAATATGGTCCGACCCTGCGAAGATAGACGACAGCACCGTCGTGTCCGAAATCGGCGAGCAGTGGTCTCCGAAAGTCGCCCCGGCTAACACGGACGAGAGGGTCGCGATTAGATAGAACTGTTGCGTCGGCGCGTCCATGCCTGCAGTAAGGCTATGCGCCAGCGGAATCGCCAACGGCATCAGGATGCTCATCGTACCCCACGAGCTGCCGATTGCGAAGCTGATGGCAGCAGCGGTGAGGGTCGTCAGCGCTGGCAGCCACGCAGGACTGACCGCCCCCTGCAACGCCTGCACCAAGAACTGCGCTGTGTGCAACTCTTCACAAATCGCGCCGATGCTCCACGCCAGCCCCAAAATCACCACAGCCAGCACCATCGCGCGGATACCTGCAACCCACGCCTCGAACAGTTCATTCAAGCGCAGCGCCCGAGTCGCTCCCACACACAAAAACGCCGCCAAACATCCCAGAAACGCGCCCCAAGTCAGGCTCACATACGAGTCGGCGTTTGAGAGGAGGGCGCGCAGGCTCATAGGCTCGCCAGCGTCCAAGGCGCCGTAGTAGCCTGTGTAAAACAGCCCCCCCAGCGCCCCACCGAGCGCGACCAGAATGGGCAACAGCGCGCTCCAGAGGCTGCCGTGCAGATGGTCTGGTGGCAGCAGTTCTGCCGATTCGTAGTTCGCCAGCGGCGATGCGTCGTCCGCCAAAACCTTGCCCGTTGTACGCGCCCGCACCTCTGCCCGATACATCGCCCCAAAGTCGCGCCGTAACAGAATTATCCACGCGACAAGCACCAGCGCGAAAATCGGATAGAATCGATAGGGCAAACTCAGCAGGAACGCCCAGTACGGCTCCAACGCGATGTTCGCCGCCTTGAAACTATCGGCAATCAGCGAGATTTCAAAACCAATCCATGTGCCAATCAGTGCGAGATTCGCTACAGGGGCCGCGGTGGAGTCGATCAGATACGCCAGTTTCTCGCGCGAGACACGGAACTTATCGGCTAAGGGGCGCATCGTTGCACCGACGAACAGCGTGTTCGCGTAGTCGTCGATGAAAATCACCAACCCCATCAGATATGCGCTGAGTTGCACCCCGAAATCGGAGCGCACACGACGACTGAGCGCCCGCACGATGGCTTTGAGTCCCCCCGCGCGCGTAATCACACCCAGCATCCCCCCCAACAACATCGTGAAGCCGATAATTTGCAGGTGACTGCGGTCGGCGTAGGCGTTGAGCAGGTAGGTGTCCACTATTCGCAGGAGTGCGGTGAAGGGGTCTGCTCCGGTAATCATCCATGCGCCCAGCCAGATTCCGCCTGCCAGCGCCAGCACGACCTGTCGGAGCAACAGCGCCAGCCCGATCGCTACAAGGGGCGGCAAGAGGCTCCACCACGCGGGGATAACGCGTAGGCGGCTTTCCCCGGAGGCCTCGCTTGGTTGCCATATGCACCGCAGCGCGCCGAGCGACTCCAAGCGCACCGAACGCTCCCAATTCCCCTTGGCGTCCGCTCGCGCGTCCACAACGGCGACTTCCCTGCCGTCTGAGCCTACGAAGCGAAGCTGCACCGTTGCGTTGGGCGAGAAATCTTTCCCTGAAACGGTAAACGGCACCCCCGAAAGCGCGACCGAGGGGAGGGTAATTTCGGCAGCGCAGGCAACCACGAAACACAACCAGAGATAGAGGGCAGAAAGAAGCGCCTTCACCCTCTTCCCCCACCCGTCAATTCCTGACGCAATTTCAGCGACGGCTCATGACCCGGTTGAAGTGCCAGCGCTTTTTCCAGTTCCACCAGCGCATCATCTTTCCTCCCTAGCTTTGCATAGACAGCAGCAAGGTGATAACGCAGATCAGCGGTGTCTGGTGCAGTCGCGACGGCAATACGCAGCTCACGCAACGCCTCCTCATATCGCCCCAGTTTGTACAGCACCCAACCATGCGTATCGTGATACGCACCAATGTTGGACTTAATCGCGATCGCGCGGCGTATCAAGCGCAGAGCTTTCTCCAGATCACGTCCCTCCTCTGCCAGCGCGTAGGCGTAGTCGTTCATCGCCAAATGGTTATTGGGGTCTAACTCTAACGCTTTTTCAAACCATCGGGCATACTCGTCGTTTCTGCCCGCTTGAAACGCCAGCGTGCCGAGTACCTGATAGTAGCCCGCACGGTCGATATCCACCGTAATTTCCTTCGCGCGCGGTTCGTACTGTACCAGAAACTCATATGCCTGCGCGTAGGGACGGCTTGCTTGGGACATATACGCTTTGTAGACTGCCTGTAGCGCGACGGTGAGGTTCGGCGATTGCTCTACATACTGCTTGAACAATACTGCTGCGCCTGCGTAATCGCGCACCTCCAGTTTCTGCACGCCCTGTTGGAGGAGTGTCTGACCTGGGCGTGCCTCTTCTTTGCGTCCGCATGCGATAAGCACCAACGCCAGTGCAAGCAACCAACTCCACCTTCGCATGGCTATATTATACATTCGGCATACGGCGTCCTTCGAGTGTGAAGGACACCCCCATCGCGTTGATAGTTCCCGTCAGGCGGTCGCCCGATACTGTAGCGTTCACGGTGATGCTGATGCCACCTGCCTCCAGCGTGAAGGTGAGCGTGTCGCCAGTAGGCGCAGCGATACTAAACTCCTGCGAACCGAGCAGCGTCTCCAGCGTACCGACGAGTCGTCCCCCCTCTTGACGAATGCGCAGGGTAAACGGCACTCCCTCGGGGGGCAGCGGGTCGCCCCCCGTAATCGTGCCCTGCCAGACGCCAGCGAAGTTCGGCGCGCCTTCCCCGCGCGGCGACTCGGCAGGCTGTTCGCGTCGCTCCTCGCGCTCAGGGCGTCGCTCGTCAAATACCGACTCGGCGCGTAGCCCCTTCAGGTATTCCTGACGCTCCTTCTCGAGCTCCTCGCGCCATGCACGGTCGCGCTCGCGGTCAAAGTACAGCACGCCATCCACGAAGGTCTTCTCACACACGGCGTAACCACTCAGCGGGTGGTCGCTCCACAACGCTAAGTCGGCGTGCTTACCTACCTCGATCGAGCCGACATACTTGTCCACGCCGAGCTGCTTGGCGACATTCAGAGTTACGAATTTCAGCGCCTCCACTTCCGGCACACCGCCGTACTTCACAGCTTTGGTCGCCTCCGTATTCAAGCGGCGCGCGAGTTCGTTGCTGTCGGAGTTGAAGCTCACTACCACGCCGCGCTCCCACATGAGGGCGCCATTATAGGGAATGGCGTCGTACACTTCGATTTTGTACGCCCACCAATCGGAGAACGACGATGCCCCTGCACCATGCCGCGCAATCTCGTTGGCGACCTTGTAGCCTTCCAGCACATGCTGCAGAGTGCCTACGCGCACGCCGAACGCCTCGCACACGCGCAGCAACATCAGAATCTCATCTTGGCGGTAGCTGTGGCAGTGGATAAGTCGCTTTCCTTCCAAGATTTCCACCAGCGCGTCGAGTTGCAGATCGCGTCGTGGGGGCAGCGAGCGTTTCCCTGCGCGATACTCCTCCCAGTGGCGTTTGTAATCCAGCGCAGCGAGGAACCGCTCGCGGATGACCTGTTCTACGCCCATGCGCGAAGCAGGATAGCGTTGCGAGCCGGTCGTGCGGAAGTTCGAGCGTTTTACATTCTCGCCCAGCGCGAACTTGATGCCTGGCGGAGCTTCTTTGAAAATCATCTCTTCGGCAGTTTTGCCCCAGCGCCACTTGACGGTGATGCTCTGCCCGCCAATCACATTCGCCGATCCGTGCAGCATCAGCGCCGCCGTCACGCCCCCTGCCAATTGACGATAGATGTTCACATCCTCGGGGTTGATCACATCTTGGATGCGTACCTCAGCGGTGCAGACATTGGTGCCCTCGTTCACACCGCCGCTGATAGCGGTATGCGAGTGGCAGTCCATCAGTCCCGGCGTGAGGTGCTTGCCCGTGCCGTCGATCACGCGGGCGTTGGGAGGCGCGCTCAGGTTTTTGCCGACCGCCGCGATTTTGCCATCCACAACCAACACGTCGGTATTCGGGAGAGGTCGGTCGTGCGCCATCGTCCACACGGTGGCGTTGCGTATCAGCCATGTGTTATGCTCATCGGCGGGTGGAGGCATCAGGGGCGTCAGTTTAACGCGCGGTAGCACAGGCGTATCATCGGATGCGCCGCCTTGACCCTCACGCTCCTGTGACTGTTCCCCTTGTTGCATCCCTGCTTCACGCGGGGTGTCTTGACGCGGAGACATACCTGCTGTGAGGTGGTCTGTGCATTCCTCTTCGCAGGCATGCGCCTCATGGTCATGACTCTGCATATGGGTCAGAGTACTCCCGTGTGCGTGATGGTAGCAACAGGAGGCTTCCTGCAGATTTGCGGTGTTTTCGGCGTCCCAATCGCGCGGTCGTCGAAAGGGGGGCGTGGGTGTGGCAGCGGTTTGGGGAGCGTCGTCTACCTTAAACCGCTTCCCATCCGCGAACACGAACTCAATACGTGCGCGCGGTTCAAACAGTTCGCCTTTCACGACCACAAAGCTCGCTGTCTTGCCCACCGCGAGGTCGCCGAATTGGTCTTGAACCCCGAACAGCTCTGCTGGGGTTTGAGTTAAAGCGCGTAGTGCAGCCTCTTTGGGCAAACCGTTGGCGATGGCGGTGCGGATGTTTCGCAGCAAGCGTTCGGGGTCGCCCAGCCCTTCGGTGGTGAAAGCAAATCGCACGCCTTTCTCGTAGAGAATCGCAGCGTTCTGGTAGGCAAGGGCGCGATTCCGCAGGCTGGTGAGCGTTGGCGGGCTGAGCGGGTCGTAGCGACGCAACGGCTCGGGCATCTCCATGCTGAGCAGCACGGGTATATCACGCCGCTTGAGCTCGTCAGCAACTTTGGCGGCCTCTTGTCCACCCACAATTACGACCTTCAGGTTGAACTCATCGGCGATGCGCAACACGCGGCGGATGTCTTCGGCGTTATTGGCAATCGCGAGCAGAGGGAGTTTTCGCTCCAGCACGGGCTGCAGCGCCTCCAGCGCGCGATTCATGGTGGGGCGGGGTTTGCCGTTGGGGTCACGCAGATAGGCTTGCCACGCCTGCTGCTGGTGTTGCGCGTCGTAAAATGTTTGACGCACGAGAGCAATCGCGCCCATCAGCGAGCTGGGGTAGCCCCCACCGCCCTCGAACGCGCCGCGCCCACGCAGATTCATCACGACCCCCACTTGGGGCACAACCACCAGTTCCGCAGCGGAGCCTGTGTTGAGGCTAATCACTGCGCTCTGCCCGCTCATGATACCGTGTGGGGGCGCAATATGCGCCGCCACAAAGCCTGCGCGTCGCCAACGCGACAGCTGACCGCTATCCGGTTGCATCAGTATGGTCGCCTGTCGTTCGGGGCGAATCTGAGCGTTGGGATGCGTGTTTCCGCGTTCATAACTCGCATAGGCAGGGTCATTTGCCTGAGCGGGCATCCCCAGACTGCTGAAAGCATCGATAAAGCCAGGGTACACCGTGTGCCCCGTTGCATCGATAACTTCGGCGTCGGCAGGAATGGGCGTGCTGCTATCGCCGAGCGCAGTAATCACACCATCACGCACAACAATCACGCCGTTTTCAATCGGAGGAGCCGTGTTGGATACAATCGCTGCCCCGCGCAGGGCGTACACATCGGGAAGACGATAAGGCGTATCCTGTGCCCACGCGAAAACAAATAGCGTCAACCAGCCTACGAGTAGAAACAGCCGCTTCATAACGGCAAAAGGGTTCGTCCATGCATCGGCGGTTCCTGCTATTTCGGGAGAGAGAATGGGGCAAAAATCCTCAGTTTGTTTAGAGGCGATCCCAGCAAGAGGTCTGCCTCTTCCAGAGCCTGAGTTGGAAATACTCAAATGATCATCGGTTCTGCTTGGAATTGACCATTAATCCATAATCCGCAGCCGAGCTGTTGCGCTCGCTCACGTGCGCCTTCTGTTAGTTCGCGTCCTGCGGCAACGGCCGCAGCAGGCAATCCGTGCTGCGCAACGATTTGTGCGCGTTGTACCGCGCGTTCTACATCGCCCACATCGACAACCCACGATACTTCAACGACATACACGCACTGACGCCCATCGCGTTTGTCGACACCGAAAAGAAACAGATCCGTATTGCTCAGCGATTGCACTTCCTGTTCGGTAAAAGTTTGCCCTTCGGGAAGCAGCTCCTCCAAATCCGTCAGTAAGACAACGCGCACTTTTTTGAGATACATACTAAACCACGAGCCTGCTTGATTGCGGAATTTCGTCTCCAGCGACAAGCCTTTGAGCTCTGCAATGTCGTCGGTGTTCTTCTTGATTTGTGCGCCTTGACGCTCAAAGCCCTCGCGCATCTCTTGACGCACTTTGTCAAACTCGCGATCCACGCGCTCAAAGCCCTCGCGCATCTCTTGACGCACTTTGTCAAACTCGCGATCGACCCGCTCAAAGCCCTCGCGCATTTCGCGATCCACGCGCTCAAAGCCCTCGCGCATTTCGCGATCCACGCGCTCAAAGCCCTCGCGCATTTCGCGATCCACGCGCTCAAAGCCCTCGCGCATCTCCTGACGCACGGCTTTGAATTCGGCGCGAGTCTCCTCCCGGAACTCGTTCATATCTTCGGGCATGCGCTGTAGCGAGCGTGGCACAAGGATTGCGAAAAGCTTGCGCCGCCACTCGTCATTCTGCTCCAGAAACTCTGCCAGTTGCTCTACGGTTTCAATAATCGGCATACATAGGAATTATACCACTAATCAAGTGTCCGCGCGCAGGAGACGCTCGCGGGAAGGCGAATTAATTCACGGTGGCGACGATGCAAACATACAGGCTCTATATCAACGGTGAATGGGTAGACACGGCCGAACGCTACGAGGTGCGCAACCCTGCCAACGGCGAGGCGATTGCTACTTGCGCGGTTGCGGGCGAATCGGAGTTGAATGCAGCGGTGGATGCCGCCAACCATGCTTTTCCCGATTGGGCGGCGCGCTCCTACGAAGAGCGGGGTGAAATCCTACGCGCGGTCGCTCAGGGGATTCAAGCACGCTACGAGGAGTTCTCCCTCGTCGAATCGCAGGAGACGGGGCGCTGCCTACGCGAGACGATGGCACATGACATCCCCGCAACGGTAGCCGTATTTGAGTACTTTGCAGGGATTGCACCCGCGACGCTGGGCGAGACCATTCCGGTACCGGGGATGTATCTAAACTATACACGGCGTGAACCGTATGGCGTCGTGGGCGCCATTACCCCGTGGAACTTCCCCCTCTGGCTCGCTGCCATCAAAATCGCGCCTGCACTTGCCGCGGGGAACACGATCGTACTCAAGCCTGCCCCCACCACCCCGCTCACCGCGCTGATGCTGGCGGAAGTCATGCACCAAGCGGGCGTACCTGCGGGGGTGTTTAATGTGCTGACTGATCCCACCCCTGGCACCATCGGCAACTTGCTGACCAAGCACCCCAAAGTGCATAAAATCTCATTCACGGGGTCAACAGCCGTCGGGGTGCGCGTAATGCAAAACGCCGCGACCCACATCGCCCCCGTCTCGTTGGAGTTGGGGGGCAAGTCGCCGTTTATCGTGTTCGCCGACGCAGATTTCGAACGCGCGCTCGCCCATGCCCTGCTCGCCAACTACTTCGCGCAGGGACAGATGTGCACCGCCGCCACGCGCATCTTCGTCGAGAAGCCCATCTACGAACGGTTCCGCGATGCCTTCGTACAGCGCGCTCAACGGCTGCAAATTGGCGATCCCTTAGACCCCACCACTGAGTTCGCCACACTGCACAAACGCGAGCAACTCGAAAAGACCGAGTTCTATGTGCGCACAGCTGTAGAAGAGGGCGCGAAAATCCTCACAGGTGGCAAGCGCATCACTGAGCCACCTTTTGACAAAGGGTTCTACTTCCGGCCGACCGTACTGGAGGAGGTGCACCCCACGATGCGCGTCGCCTGCGATGAAATTTTCGGACCTGTGGCGATGCTGATGCCTTTTGAAGGTGAAGAAGAAGCCCTACGCCTCGCCCACATGACCGACTACGGCTTAGCAGCAGGCGTCTGGACACAAGACATCGGCAAGGCGTTGCGTCTCGCGCACCAAATACAGGCAGGCAAGGTGTGGGTCAACTGCTACAATATGATTCCTCCCCAAGCACCCTACGGCGGGTACAAGCTCAGCGGTTTCGGGCGCGAGCTGGGACTGCACTGTCTGTTAGAGCTCTACACCCAAGTCAAGAATGTGCAGGTAGACCTCAGCCCCGACTATTTCGAGTGGTTTGGATAGGCTCGAGGGTGCGCTCTGCGGTAAATGCCCCTCGCTCGGGCGGAATGCCGAGAGCGAGGGGCATGTGACTTGTCGATAAATGCCTACGCGGCGTCCTGGGCAGTGTCCACTATCTGAAGCGTTGGAGTCTCTGAGTCCACTTTGAACATCGCTACCAACAGCTCCAGTTCTTGAGCGACTGCGCCGAGTTGTTGCATCTGTTGACGTGCTTGCTCAAGGGTTTGAGACTGCAATTCGGACGCCTGCGCGGACTGCGTGGCGCGCTGAGTGATAGTCGCCCCCGTGTGGGTGATTCCTTGCAGTGCTTGTGCGATTTGCTGACTTTGCGTCGCCAGTGTTTCCGAGTTGCGTGCTGACTCGTCAGCCATTGCAGCGATTTGCGCCATGTTCTGTCCGACCGTCGACATCTCGGCGTTCATCTCCTGTGTGGCGGCGCTTGTCTGCTCGGCAATCGCTGCGATGCCCTCGATGCGTTCCAGGGTATTACGGCTATCTTGCTCCACTTGCTGCATCGCTTGCACGGCGGACTGCACCTGCGTGTCGATGCTCTGCACCGCTTGCAGCACCTGCTGGAGCCGCTCTTGCACGGTGTTGGCTTGCTCCACACCGACATTCACCGACTCGGTTGTGGTTTGCAGTGCGCTCAAGGAAGCTTCGGTGCGTTCCAGCACTTGCTGAATGATACGCTGGATGTCGCGCGTGGCATTGGCACTGCGTTCTGCGAGTCGGCGCACTTCTTCGGCGACGACGGCGAACCCGCGCCCAGCTTCACCTGCACGCGCCGCTTCGATGGCTGCATTGAGCGCAAGCAGGTTCGTCTGGCGAGCAATTTCTTCGATGGTGCGCACAATTTCACTAATGGATGCTGACATCGCCGCCAGCGATTGAAGTTCCTGACCCACTTGCTGAACATCGTGTTCGATTTGTCGCACCGCGTTCGCGGTCTGTGCGAGGGTCTGCGCGCCTTCTTCAGCCGCGTGCGCCACCTGTTGAGTCTGCGCCGACGCCGTCCGCAGTTGGGTCGCCGCTTGACGAATGCCCTGTTCCATCAAGCGCACCGATTCCAGCCCCTCAGACGCCGTATGTGCTGTCTGCTCCGCTCCTTGCGAAACTTCTTGCACAACGCGCTGGATTTCTTGGATTACTTGTGCGCCTTGCTGCACCAGTCGCGCCGTTTCTTCGGACTGCTGAGCGAACGCTTGAATCGTTTCACGGAACTGCGCCACTGTGGCGGCGTTTTGATTGAGTTCGCCGACGAAACTCTTGCTGGCTTGCTCGGTTTGTGCTGCCAGCTGGTGAACCTCATGCGCCGATTGCGCTAACTGCTCAGTCGCGCGGTGAGTTTGCTGAACGATGGTAACAAGCTGCGCACTCGCCTGACGCACCTGCAACACCATCTGCTGCAGACGCTCCATAAAGCGATTAAAATAAGTTGCAAACTCGCCCAGTTCGTCCTGACGCTGGATGCTCAGCCGCTGGGTGAGGTCGCCTTGCCCTTCGCTGGCCCGTTTCGCCCAAGCGGTTATCTGGCGCACTGGTTGCAACACGCGATGCGTGAGCGTCCATACCAGCGCAATCATCAGCAGGATAGCGAACAGCGTACTGATGAACGCGCGGGAGCGTAGACTTGCCAACGGTGCAAGAATA
Source organism: Fimbriimonadales bacterium (assembly GCA_026003075.1). Classification (GTDB taxonomy): domain Bacteria; phylum Armatimonadota; class Fimbriimonadia; order Fimbriimonadales; family GBS-DC; genus GBS-DC. The sequence goes on from BPGO01000001.1 coordinate 216,693, forward strand.
GCGCTCTCCTCAACGCTCATCACCAGTTTCCAATTGCTTAAGGGCACGGTCTCCCAGAACAGATAACGCGGCTGCCCGCCGATTACAGCGCGTTGCACCCCGCGCGGCGAACTGCTCACAATCTTGCCTTCAGGCAACTGTTCCAGTTTCGTGCCTGCGAAGTCCTTCCGTAGCAACAGTCGCTTGTCTGGGTGGGCGATCACCAAGCCACCCTCACTGATGAGCATCGCAAACTCGCGATTTTTGAACTCTTCCCCCAGTAAGCGCAACTGCGCGGTCTTCTCCGCCAAGCCATCCAACGTCAGATCGATTCCCGCTACCCCAAAGAAGCGGTTCTGCTTATCGTATAGGGGTACGGTGACGCTGACCATGGTTGTGTTCACTGAACCCGCGTCATAGTAGGGTTCGGTGATGCTCAGCCTGCCCGTCTTTTTGGGTTTTTGGTACCACTCTTGATGGGCGTCATGCTGGTCGTAGTCATCAGCAATCTTTTCAGCTTTGGGATAGGAAGAGCGCGTCACTATGGGAATACGCATTGGGTCTGGAGGAAAGCGATGTTCGTAAGCATAATAGGCACTCACGACCTCTTTGGGCTGCGATTGAAGAACACCTGCCAGGAAAGAAATAATCGCAGGATCGGGGTCTTTGCCTATCTGTTGCTGTCGCTGAGCCATCACGGTGGGCACATTCGCAAACTGTTTCAAATAGATCTCCATCTGACGCGCGGTCTCAGCGGTCATGCGTTGTCCCGTATGCTGCGCCTCCGTGATTAGGGTCTGACGCGATGCGCTGTAGATTAACCAACTATTAACCGCCAGCACGACCGCAGTCGCGCAACCAACCATCAGCGTCAAAGTCAATACTATCGACCGATTGAATCGTTTTGCATTTTCCATCCAGCGACCTCCATCCACATCAGAAGATTATGCGCAAGACGCCTGTGAACCTTTACTAATATAGGTAGATGCATAGCAGGAAACTCTTGACGGAGAGAGAAACCCGCGGCTATGCGAATCGGCGTCCTGTCAGATACACATGACCATATGAGCCACATCCGCCGCGCGGTGGAGGCGCTCAACGATTTGCAGGTGGAGTTGGTGCTCCACGCAGGCGACTATGTCGCGCCCTTTGTAGCGAACGAACTCGCGCGCCTGAATTGCCGCCTGTTGGGGATTTTCGGCAACAACGATGGCGAACGGTTGGGGCTGACGAAGCGAATCAGCGAAATCGGGCAAGTGCAAGTGCAGCCGCTGTTTTTGGAACTGGAGAGCTGCCGCATCGCGATGGTGCACGAGCCAGAACCCGTGGAGGCGTTTGCACGCAGCGGACTCTATGATTTGGTCATCTACGGGCACACGCACCAACAGGAGCTGCGCACTGTGGGCGAGTGCCTTGTGTTAAACCCAGGTGAGGTATGCGGCTGGCTCACAGGCACTGCCACCTGTGCTGTAGTCACCCTGCCAGAGAAACAAGTGGAGATTTTGCGCCTCTGAAACAGGTACAATTCCTGCCGTGGCGTACATTAGCCTGTACCGCAAGTATCGGGCGCAGACCTTCGATGAGCTAATGGGTCAGTCGCATGTAACAGTGACCCTACGCAACGCGATTCAGCAAGGTAGAATAGCGCACGCCTACCTATTCTGTGGTCCGCGCGGTACCGGCAAAACCTCCACCGCACGCTTGCTCGCCAAAGCGCTCAACTGCGAGCAGGGGCCCACTCCGAACCCATGTAATCAGTGCCGATTTTGCCAGGCGATTCAGGCGGGTAACTGCGTCGATGTCGTCGAAATGGACGCGGCGTCCGAGACCAGTATCGAGGATGTGCGCACTTCCATCATCGAGAACGCCAAGTACCCGCCGATGGAGGCACGCTATAAGATTTACATCATCGACGAGGTGCATGACTTATCGGCGAAGGCCTTCGATGCCCTGTTGAAGACGATTGAGGAGCCGCCGCCGCATGTGATTTTCGTGCTGGCGACGACGGAGTTCCACCGCGTCCCTCCAACTATCCGCTCGCGCTGCCAGCGGTTCGACTTCCATCGGGGGACGATTGCCGACATCGCAAGACGGTTGCAGCAGGTTCTGGATGCGGAGGGCTTCCGTGCGGAGCCGGCTGCACTCCATCTGGTGGCGCGGGCGGCGGACGGCTCATGGCGCGATGCGTTGACGGCGCTGGAACAGGTCATCGCCTTCAGCGAAGACGGCGTCATTACTCCCCAGACCGTCTATAACGCGCTCGGTATGCTGGAAGACGAGACCTTGATGCAGATAACCGACGCGCTGTTGAACCACGACGCGGGCAAGGCACTCAACCTGTTGGATGCGCAGATGCTGTTAGGGCGCGAGCCGCGCACGCTCGCAGACGCGCTGATTCAGCACTGGCGGATGCTGATTCAGGCAGCCCTGCACGCGCAGGATCAAGCGGGGATGTACGACCCTACTGTTTGGGGGGCGATGGTGGAGCAGGCACGCCGTGCGGGTGTGTCCCGCTTGCTCCGCTGGTGGGAACAGATGGCGGGCGCACTTAGTGAAATGCGCAGTTCCGGCTCGCCCCGCGCGATTCTGGAACTCTACCTGCTGATGTTCGCCTGCGAATCCCCCACCCCGCAAACAGCATCGCCCCCGCCGTCCTCTGCGCCGGCGATGGCATCGCCCCCACCCCCTGCGGAGACTCCTGCCCAATCCGCTGTTTCGACTGCCGTACCCTCGCCCGAACAAGAGCAAGTCGCTACACCGACCGTGCCTACAAGCGAAGGTGCAGACCCCGAATACGCTAATCAGCTCTGGCGTCAAAAAGTGGAGGAGTTAGGACAACGCAGCCCTGCAGGGGCGATGAACCTGCGCGGCTCGCGTGTCCTCATTGCAAACGGCACGATTCGCCTGATTCTCGCCAGCCAGATGGCATACGAGTTTTTCCGTCAGAAACCCAGCCGTGAGCAAAATCTTATCCAAGCGGTACGCTCCGCCCTGGGAATGCCCAGCGCCCCCGTGAAGCTGGATTACGACGAAGCGCCACCCCAAGAGGCACCCCCGCCACCCCCCGTCGCCGAAGCACGCGTCTTGGAAGGCGAGGAGCTTATCGACGCCATCAGCCAAACCTTCAACGGGTACGAGGTGGAGCCGGAAGCGTGAGTAAACGGCGGAGTGCGCACGCCAACGGGTACAATACGCCTACTGTGTTTCGCAAGATACTGGTTGCGAATCGAGGTGAGATTGCGGTACGAGTAATCCGCGCGTGCCGCGAACTGGGCATACAAAGCGTCGCGGTCTACTCTGAAGCCGACCGCGACGCGCTGCATGTGCAACTTGCGGACGAGGCAATCTGTATCGGACCGCCGCCCAGCACGGAGAGCTACCTGAACATTCCCCATATCCTCATGGCGGCGCAAATCACAGGCGCGGAAGCGGTTCACCCCGGCTACGGCTACCTCTCCGAGCGTAGCAGCTTTGCGGAGGCATGTGCCTTACAGGGTATCAAGTTTATCGGACCGCCCGTAGAGGCGATTACCAAGATGGGCGACAAGTCCTTAGCGCGTGCAATCGCTCATAAGGCGGGCGCGCCCGTGCTGCCCGGTACAGAACGGGCACTCCAAAGCGAAGACGAAGCCGTCGCCGCGGCGCGACAAATTGGATTCCCCCTGCTTATCAAGGCAGCAGCCGGCGGCGGGGGTCGGGGTATCCGTCGCGTGATGAGTGAGGACGACTTGATACCTGCTTTGCGTATCGCCCAATCCGAAGCGCAGGCGGCGTTCGGCTCGCCCGAAGTCTATCTCGAAAAATATATCCCTGAACCGCGCCATATCGAAGTACAAATCTTAGCCGACGAGCATGGGAATGTGCTGCACCTGTATGAACGCGAATGCTCCATTCAGAACCCACGCCACCAGAAGATGATCGAGGAAGCCCCCGCGCCGAACCTGAAGCCCGAAACGCGCCGCGCCTTGGGCGAGGCGGCAGTCAAAGTCGCTCAGGCAGTCGGGTACCAGAACGCAGGAACCATCGAGTTTCTGGTGGACGCTGAAGAGAATTTCTACTTTATCGAGATGAACACCCGTCTCCAAGTAGAACATCCCGTCACGGAGGCGATTACGGGCATCGACATCGTGCAGTGGCAGATTCGCATCGCCGCCGGCGAGCGACTCTCTTATACCCAAAGTGAGATCCACGTCAGCGGACATGCCATCGAGGCGCGTCTGACGGCGGAAATCCCCGAGCAAGACTTCACGCCGTCCACAGGGCGTATTAGCGAATGGACGCCCCCGGGCGGTCCGGGCGTGCGGGTCGATAGCCATCTCTACACGGGCTACAGTGTCCCACCTTACTACGACCCCTTGCTGGCGAAGATTATTGTGCATGCGCCCACTCGGGAGATGGCAGTCACCCGTTTGCAACGCGCTCTGCACGAAACGCGCATCACGGGCGTATCTACCTGTCGAGACTTCCTGTTGCGTCTTATCGCGACCGACGAGTTTCGTCGGGGCGAGGTTTCCACCCCATTTGTGCCACGCCTGTTGAAGAGCATGCTGACGACGGGAGGCGTGCGATGAACGGTAAGCCCCCAGGGCGCCGTGCCGTGCGCGAGTGGGCGCTGCGTGCCCTGTATCAAATCGATCTCGGCGGGAAAACCCCCGAAGAAGCCGTCGAGGAGGTGCTGAGCGTCGCCGCGCTCGAACCCGACGATGCGGATACAGTGCGCGAACTGGTGTACGGCACAACGCGCTTGCAGCCAACGGAGTTAGATCCGCTAATACAGCAGTACGCACGCGGCTGGACGATTGACCGCATGGCGGTGATTGACCGCAATATTTTACGGCTTGCGTTGTATGAGCTGCGCTACCATCCCGAACAGCCCTACAAGGTGGTCATCAACGACGCGATCGAGCTGGCGAAGAAATACAGCACGGCGGAGTCGGGGCGATTTGTGAATGGCATTTTGGGGGCGATTGTCCGACAGATGTACCCTGAAGAGTCACTTCCGTCGGAAAAGGAAGACGACTCAGCGCAGAGCGAGTAGCCCGCGCTACTGGGGTGGCGTTGTTCCTACAAGCGTTCCATCCCGCGCGATCAGGACACCCAGCGCCTTCGCGCGTCGCTCCGCCTCGCGTGTCACAGTGCGCCCCATCGCGACGCCCATCGCCGAATAGCCGTGTTTCTGCAAAATGGCGGCGCGCTCGTGAGCGCGATTCACATCCCCGACGCCAACACCCCACGAAACCTCGATCACCAGCCAATATTCCTGTCGCGTCATTTTAGTCTGCGCCTGAACGAACAGGTCGGCATAGAGGAGTTCCGTAGCATCTTCCTCGTCCAAAACCAGGGTCTCGCCAATCAAGGGGTAGAGTTGCTCGGAGTCGTAAATGCGTAGAATCTTAAAGTGTCGCCCAAGCACCGAGGGGATGCGTCGTCGAGCTTTAAGTTCTTCGGAATCGCCCTTCAGTTCGGCAACACTTTGTTCTACTTTCGTCAATCGGTGCTCCATTTTGTCAACCCGATCGCGTACCTCGAGGGCAATCTGCTTCGCCTCCCGTGCCTCTTGCTTGGCTTCCAGTGCGGCTTGCTTCGCCTCGTGCGCCTCTTGCTTGGCTTCCAGTGCGGCTTGCTTCGCCTCGTGCGCCTCTTGCTTGGCTTCCAGTGCGGCTTGCTTCGCCTCGTGCGCCTCTTGCTTGGCTTCCAGTGCGGCTTGCTTCGCCTCGTGCGCCTCTTGCTTGGCTTCGTGAGCGACCTTCTCTACTGCGTCTAAGCGTACAAGTATCTGCTGAACCACCTCTGTGAGGCGATCCAGGCGTTCAGGCACAGCGAACAGCTCCTCCATCTGCAGCGCTTCAATCATAGCGCGGCGCAGACGAGGAAACCGGCGTAGCGCTTCGATACTACGCTCCAGAGCCTGCTCTTCTTCAGGCGAGAACTTCAAATCGTCCACATTAAAAGTATACCTTTTTAGGCAGCAGGAACCTGTCGTCCGAGGAGCAACTGAAACATCTGGCGGTTCAGTTCTGCGCCTTGCGCTCCCGAATTCACCAGTTGCCAATAAGATTCCACGCGCGGTACCTCGGACTCGCGGTATAGGTGAAGGGGTGGCAGCGTGGAATCGGCAAACAGCGAAAACCCCAGCGATTCCGCCCGCAGACAGAAGTGCCTATCCTCGCCCATTAGCATGCTCCCGCGCAGCTCGCTAAAGCAGACCCCGGCTTCGATCGCTTTGCGTGTAATCAGCGTACACGCCCCCAGCCCGCTCACACGATACAGTCCCGGCTGAAATGCCAGCGCGCTAAGGAACGCCTCCGCACGACGACGCTGCTCTTCGGGTGGCACCTGCTGGGAGCGACTCACTCGGTAAAGCGTGTAAAAATCGGTATACCAAACATTTGGCAGAGGTGGCTGATCCGGCGACCAGGATGTCCAAAAAACCTGCGACACGATTTCACGCCTATAAGCAATCATCTGACGCAGGGTCTGAGGATGCAACACGAGGTCACTATCTACCAGAAAAGCGTAGTCAAATCCATGCTGGAGCGCCGCATGGAGCGCCCCGTCCTTGATAGCGGCAAGACGCCAAATGAGGCTCTCATTCCACTGGTGCTGGATTTCGTTACGGATGTAGGGTTCCCCTACAGGAACCCGCAGCCGACGCACAGGGGCATCTGTTTGGTTCGCAAACTCACGAAGCATCTGTGAGGAGTGCCCATCCTCGTTGTTGTCGATGAAAAGGTATTCCGTCTCGATCTCCGCCGTATCCAGTTGTTGCAAACCGAACAGGAAATGCTTCAGTATGGTCGGTTTCTGACGCACCGGTGAGACAATCAGCACACGCGGAGTAGTGACTTCGTTGCGGCGCCACTCCTGATCGCGTATCGCAACCAAAATAACGCCATCTTCGGGTTCTTCAGTAATTTCGTAATGGATTCGGTATTCCCACTGGCGCCAATCGATTTCTTGTGCCGTGCTGAGCGGTGCAATCACTACAGACCAGCGGGCAGAGACGGCTTCCACGCGGCTCAATAAGGCTTGCACAGGCTGATTCGGCTCTGTGATGGCGATGACGCAGTCGCAGTGAAATGTGCTGGGCAACTCGGTGAGGTAGCGCTGTCCGAGAGGAATGCCGGGAGCCGTGCCCAAAGCGTTGCGCAATCCGAACACCGTGCTGTAGGGCAGGTAGTACTGGAGAAACTGTGTGGTGGCGCCGTCCGCGGCGTTGATATCGAGTACCGTCCGCGTTTGGGAACGGGCAAATGGCAAGTTCTCCAGAGCCAGTTGCGCCAAGCGAAGCCGAAAAGTGTGCATGGTCTCGATTATCGGCAAAAGTGCGGTATAATGCTCAGTAGGAGTGCGCTATGAAACGGTGGTCGCGCTACGCGCCCTATCTGATTGTGTTGCTCGCGTTTCTGGGGCTGCTGGGCTGGATACGCTACGAGCATCGTCGTGCGGAGAACTTCCTGCGCGAGTCGTCCTCTTTCACGGAGCCGAACTGGGCAAACGCGTTGCCACTAATCCGCGCTGAGGCGCAGCGACACGCGACCGAGGAAGCCAAACTCGCTGCCCTTACTCAACGCCTCACTGCGGCTTATCGCCAGATGGATGTGCCCCTGCGCTTCAAGGTTGTCCGAACGGATGATGACGCGCTGGCAGTGCGTCTGAACGCGGGTGTGATGTTGCCTCGTTGGTACACGGCACGCGCCGCACGCATCGCCTACACCGAAGCCCGGCGTATGCTTGGACGCGAAATACCTGTCAGCATTTATGAAACCTACGTCGTCGGGCGCTCGCGCTGGATCGGAGAATGCCGCGAGCGCAACAGCATCTTAAAAGTCACCTTGCAATAACAACGCCATGCGAGTCGCCTTTTTCGATTTGGAGGATTGGCAGCCGGAATACCTGCAGCAGGGATTGCGACGCCTTCAGATTGCCGATCAAGTGCAAGCCGCGTTTTTCCACGACCATCTCATCTCCGAAAACGCGGCACGCTACGCCGAATTTGAGGCGATTGTGGTTTTCATCTGGACGAAATTGGGGCGCGCGGTCTTGGAATCGTTGCCGAACCTGCGCCTCGTGCTAACGATGTCCACAGGGTACGACCATATCGACCTGCAAGCGTGCCGTGAGCGTGGGATTATCGTGTGTAATGTGCCCCACTACGGCGAGAATACCGTTGCGGAGCATACTTTTGCCCTCATTTTATCGCTCTCGCGGAAGTTGCATGCGGCGTACTTTCAAGGGCTGCGCGGTGATTTTCACATCCGTGCCCTGCGCGGGTTCGATTTGTACGGCAAGACGCTGGGGGTGATTGGCGCGGGCAATATCGGGCTGCATGTGATTCGGATTGCGCGCGGCTTCGGGATGCGTGTGCTGGCGCACGACATACGCCCCCATCCCCTGCTGGCAGAAGTCTTGGGGTTCACCTACACCGATTTGGAAACCCTGCTCAAAGAATCCGATATTGTATCGCTTCATGTGCCTGCGCTGCCCGAGACCTATCATCTAATCAATCGTGAGACCCTAAGCAAAATGAAACGCGGCGCGCTGCTTATCAACACGGCGCGGGGCAGTGTGGTGGACACAGAAGCGTTGCTGTGGGCATTAGAAGAAGGCATTCTGGGTGGCGCGGGGCTGGATGTGATCGAGGGGGAGGAATATATCCAAGAGGAAACTGCCCTGTTGCGCATGCCCGTCGCGGAGCAGACGCTCAAGCAAGTAGTGCAGGCGCATCTGTTGCTGCGGCGCGACGATGTGGTCTTCACGCCCCATATCGCTTTTAACAGTCAGGAAGCAGTGGAACGCATCTTAGACACCACGCTGGAGAATCTCAAGGCGTTCTTGGAGGGGCATCCCCAGAATGTAGTGGGTTAACTACTCCACCTTGGGCAACTCCGTGCGGTTTGCCGGTCCGATACGGTTCAGAGGCCAGAACACGAACAACGCTTTCCCGACCACTCGGTCGGCGTCGAGCAAGCCCCAGTGATGCCCATCGCTGCTGTTGTTGCGGTTATCGCCAAGCATTAAGTACTTTCCTTTCGGGATAGGCTGGGAGGGGGAACGCAACACTTTTTGACGCTCCGCCTCGTCAAACACAGGCTGACGCATAGTATGTTCGCCGCCTTTCCAGATGTCGCCGAAATCGTTATACTCGTAGACCCAGCCGTCGATGATTTTCATGGAGTACTGCGGTACGCCGTTCACATATGGCTCATCAATGAGTTTGCCGTTCAGATACAGCCCTTCGCCTGCTTTGATCTCGATTACATCGCCCGGGAGTCCAATGAGGCGTTTCACGAAATCGGTTTTGCCCGGCGTTTGCCACGGATTCAACGCCCAGTCAGGCGCGCGGAACACCACGATATCGAACCGTTTCGGCTCGCTAAAACGATAACTGAATTTACCCACCATCACCACATCGCCGACGCGCAAAGTGGGAACCATCGATTCTGAGGGGATATAGAACGGTTGCACAAGGTACGGACGAATGAGGAGATAGACGAGGATGCCCGCGTAGATAATCGCATCCAGCAGGTTGTTGACAAACCGTGCGGGTCGGCTTTGCAGAGGCGCGACGCCCAGACGAATCACGATCGCCACTGCCATCGCGGTGACAATGGTAGCGACGGGCAGTCGCGCCAGCGTCTCGATCCAGTTCAGGGGGCCCGAGGGTGGTGCAAACGGCTCCATCAGCGGCTCATGTCCTCTTTCAGGCGCGCCGCCTTGCCCGACAGATTGCGCAGATAGTAGAGTTTTGCACGACGCACCTTTGCCTTGCGCACCACTTCGATCTTGGCGACCATCGGCGAATGAATAGGGAAAGTGCGTTCCACACCCACGCCGTAGGACACCTTGCGCACGGTGATGGTGTCGGCAATGCCGCGATTCTTGCGGGCAAGCACCACACCTTCGAAAACCTGGATACGCTCCTTACCACCTTCCACAACGCGCACATGCACGCGCACTGTGTCGCCCGGACGAAACTCCGGCACATCGGTTTTCAGATAAGGCTGCTCCACTTCCTGCAGTACAGTGTGGTTCATCATAGCACCTCGCTTTTTGAGTTCTCTAAACGCGCCTATAGGATACCCCACGCGCGGGTGAAGATTATACCTGATGCAACAAGGGACAAACGAGGGCGTTGAACAGTATTTGGCAGGGCGCAATACGGTCAGAGGGCGTATTCCCACAAAGATACCCTCCTCCCTTATAAGGGAGGAGGGTAGGGTTTATTGCCCACGCCTTCTGAGGAAAGCAGGTATATCCAAGTCTCCGCGCGTGGGGCGTGTAGGGTCGGATTTCGTTCGGTCGGGTGGTGGGGTGACCGCGCGTGGCGGTTCGGGGTTTGCGGGGCGTGTTCCTGAGACCGCGTTATGAGGGCGCTCACCGAGACCGCTCGGATCCAGCGGGTGCGGCTCGCGCCGTGGCTCGGGCTGCATCACTACAGCATGCTGACCCGGGTCCTCGGGAAAGCCCGTCGCCAATACCGTCACCTGCACCACATCGACCATGCCGGGCTTGATCACTTGTCCGTAGATGATGTTCGCATCTTCCTGGTCGGTCATCTGGCGCAAGAGTTCCATCGCTTCCTGAATCTCGAAGATGCCGATATCCTCACCTGCGGTGATATTGACCAGCAAGCGGCGTGCGCCATAGATGGAGGCTTCCAGCAACTTACTGGAGGACGCATCTTGTACCGCTTGGATTAAGCGGTTCTCGCCGGTCCCTTTGCCGATGCCCATCAGTGCGGTGCCTGCGTCTTCGAAGATGGTGCGGACATCGGCGAAGTCCACATTGATTTCGCCAGGATAGGTAATGATGTCGGAGATGCCCTGCACACCGCTGCGCAGCACATCGTCCGCCATGCGGAATGCCTCGGTCATTGTGGTGGTGCGTTCGGAGACTCCGATAAGCCGATCATTTTGCACCACGATCATTGCGTCGACATGTTTGCGCAGGAGTTGCGCTCCCTCTTCTGCGACTTTCCAGCGGCGGGGTCCTTCGAACTTGAACGGTTTCGTGACGACTGCGATGGTCAGTGCGCCCAGTTCTTGGGCGATTTCAGCGATAATGGGCGCAGCGCCGGTGCCGGTGCCGCCCCCCAGTCCTGCGGTGATGAACACGAGGTCTGCGCCTTCCAAGACTTTGCGGATTTCCTGTCGGCTCTCTTCGGCGGCGCTGCGTCCGGTTTCGGGGTTCCCGCCTGCCCCCAGCCCGCGGGTAATCCCGACGCCAAGTTGAATTTTGATGGGCGCACGGGACTTGTTCAACACCTGCGCGTCGGTGTTCATCGTAATGAACTCCACACCTTCCACGCCGACTTCAATCATGCGGTTCACCGCGTTGCCGCCACCGCCGCCGACACCGACAACCTTCAGGTTCGCCTGCAGCTCTGACAGATCTGCTGCGTTTAAGATAGCCGAATTAGGGGTGCGTTCCTTTGCCATGATGGTTCTCCTGAACTGTGAGTTATTGGTTTCTTCGAAACCAGCGTTTTAGGGTTTGAACGATCTGTTTCCATAGATGCGCGGGCGCGAGCATCTCTGTCGCGTCGGGAAAGAGTTGCGCGCCATACAGGGTTAGCCCGACCGCCGTAGCATAGGAAGGATGCTGGAGCGCGTTCGGCAGCGTTGCCCCTTGCAGTTGCGGCGTGCCGATGCGCACGGGGAGTGAACCGAACACCTGCCGCCCCAGCTCGGCAGTGCAAGGCAGACAGGAGCCGCCCCCAGTCAACACGACTCCTGCCGCCAAACGGTCATACAACCCGGAACGCTCCAGTTCCTCGCGGGCTAATTCCAGTATCTCGCGCATCCTCTCCTCAATCACTTCGACGAACAGACGCCGGGGCACCCGACGCTCTTCGTGAGTTCCCATTTCGCGATAGGATACCCGTTCTGTTTCGGGCACACGCTCGGCGAGCGCGCTCCCGAATTCGTGTTTCAATCGCTCGGCTTCTTGTGGGTCTGCCAAGCGAAACATAATATAGACATCGCTGGTGACTTTGTTCCCGCCCACCGGCACCGCACTGGAAAACGCTAAGCTTCCCTCCGAAAACACGGCGATATCGGTCGTGCCACCGCCGATGTCGACCAGCGCAACCCCGATTTCGCGCTCTTCGGGCGTTAGGACCGCCAACCCAGAAGCATACGGCTCCAGTACCGTCGCCTGTACTGCCAGCCCTGCACGCTCCACACAACGACGCAGGTTCTGCAAAAAAGTCACGCCGCCCGTAATCAGCGTCGCCTCCGCTTGCAGGTGCGACGCGCTCATGCCCAGCGGATTAAGAATACCCGACTGCCCATCAATGATATACTGCCGAATGAGCAAGTGGAGCAGTTCGCGGTCGGGAGGCAGGTGAATTTGTTGTAGTTGAAAACGCAGTCGCTCGAGGTCTTCTTGGGTCACCTCACGGTCGGGTCGGGTGATAGTAATTTCGGCGCGGCGCGGAATCGATTCGATATGCTCGCCCGTAACGCCGATCACCGCGCCGGCGATGACGACATCCCCCATCGTCTGCGCTTCGTGAACTGCTTTCTGGATCGCATGCACAGTCTGCTCCATATCGACCACTTGTCCCTGCTTTAAGCCCCGACACGGCGCGACGCCATAGCCCACGATTTGCAGCGAGCCATCCGCTTCGCGTTGCACCGTGAAGCAGCAGACCTTCGTTGTGCCGATATCCAGCCCTGTGATGCGTGTCATTATCGTTGCCTTCTCAGCGCGAATTGGTTGAGATAATACCTGCGGATTAAAGACAGATTAAGAAACATCCGCCCGCCGAGCGTGACGACCGCCGCAAGGAACAGGTCCACGCCGATTCGGTCGCCCAGGTAGGCTAACAGCGCTGCGAGCAGTGCGTTGACGATAAAGCCCGACACGAACACATCGGGATGAAAGCGTCCTTCGAGCGCGGCGCGCCAACCGCCGAACGCCGTATCCAACCCCGCCAACGCCGCCAACGACACATAGGCAGCCCACTCTTCGGGGAGCGGGACATTAAGCACGACCGAGGCAATCACCACGCCCAAGAGAAGCCCTATCAGACCGATTGCGATCACGGTTTCACCTCCTCGGGTGCTACAGGGCGCGCATACCGAAACTGGGTCGCACCGCCATAGGCGGGGATGCGGACTTTGTCCATCTGTCGTATCTGCACCATTTTCGGGTCCACGCTTTTGAGGTCGGCTAATGCGCCGCCGGGCATCTCCAGCGCGCCGACGAGCGTTTTGGGGTCGCCGATGGCTAAAATCGTGAAGGGGGATGCCATTTTCACATCGTTGACGAACACAACGGGGCCCGTACAACGAATCGCTGTGGTCGCGACGATGCGTTGCCCGTTGATGCTAATCGCTTCTGCGCCTGCCTGACGCAACTCGTTGACCACCCGCAGCAGGTCGTAGTCGTGAATTGTGTAGAGTTCGGGCAGCAGTTCGGGTGAGTCGCCGGCGGGTTTGCGCTTGCTGTCCTGCAGGATCAGTTCGATACCCGGCCCTTCCACTTCCAGCAAACCTGCGAGCATCTTCGCTTCTTGGAGGCTCTGGGTCAGTAGCTGCGTTTGCTTCGTACCGCTGGCGAAAGCGTTTTCTAGCTCGTTAATCTTCTGGCGGAGTTGACGGATTTCCTCTTCCAGCGCGGCGTTGGAGCGTTTCTCTTGCACATAGGCGCGGGCGAGATCGGGCAAACGCGCGCTGGGCAGTTCCGCCGTGCGGATGCGCGCCTGCTCCTTGAAAGCTAACCCCAGCAGTAGCCCCACCACGAGCCAGATTGCGAAAAAGACCACCATCTGATAAAGCTTATTCTCTCTCACGGCTCACCCCCTAAAGGCGTCGAACGCGGTTTCACGACTTCTGCGTTCGGCGTGCTGATATCGATGTAGTCCCACTCCTGTAGTTTGTAAGTGGGCGTGTCGAGAATGCGCGTCAGGGTCTGCAGTTGTGTGTCGAGGGCGTTCGCGTCGCCGAAGCGCACCTGCAACGGCGTCGCTGTGCCTCGATGGAGCTCCAGCCACAACCGTATACCCTGCGTCTTGGAAACCTGCGCGCGTGGGTTGCGCACATCCACGCGCGAGTGGACTGCCTGTAAAATCGCCAACGCCCTGCGCATCTCGCCCTCTAAAAAACGGCCCTGCGGCGGCATCAGGTAGTCCTGCCCCAGTCGGATCCGTCCGCCCACGGGCTGTGCGTTTTTATTCGGTGGCGAGAAGAGGAATCCTGTCGGGTCGGCGAAGATTCGCGTGCCGTTTGCGTCTTCTATCAGCACCTCTGGGGTACGCGGAACGATAGAGAGCTCTGCTGCGCCGACGCCTGCTGCCCGCCACTGGGCGAACGCAATCCATGGCTGCTGGTGCAGGGCACGCTCTATCTGGCGCGGCGCGTCTGAGAGGGCAATGGGTGTGCGCAGTTGACTGCGTATCGCTTGCTCGACAGTGGCGTGCGCCTCTGCAGGAACGCCTTGTACCGTGATGCGTGTGAGTTGCGTGCGTGGTGAGAACCAGAGACTGAGCGAGAGTACCGTGAAAACCGCCGCCCAACCGAGCGGCTCGGCGTTGCACCAGAGCCAGACAAACAGCTTTCGGACAGGGCTGCGTTTTGCCGCCCGACGATGCCGTGGCTTCGCAGGTGGGGAGGTGAGTGCAAACTTGCCCGTGGGTTCCTGAATGGGGACCGCACGGTTGGGGCGTCCTCGCGTGGGCGACTCACCCAGGGCGAACCCTCTTCGACCCGGCAAGGACACCCGTGCCGATTGAGAACCGCGAACGGGTGGGAAGCCCGTGCTGCGAATTTTCACTCTCACACCCTTTGCGCTCTTTTTCAGATTCATACGCCCTCCAAAGTGTCTCTCAGGATGCGCTCGATGAGCTCGGCGAAGCGAATTCCTGCCGACTCGGCACTGCGTGGGAGCAGCGAAGTGGGGGTCAAGCCGGGCACCGTGTTCACCTCGAGCACATAGGGAGTGGTCTCGCGCACAATCATATCCACGCGGCTCATGCCCCGACAGCCCAGCGCGAGGTGCGCGGCAATCGCCGTCTCTTGCAGCAGATGAAGCATCTTACTGGGCAAGCGCGCCGGCACGATCTCTTCGGTGGCGCCGGGCACATACTTCGCCTGAAAATCGTAGTAGCCGCTCTTGGGCATGATCTCCACCGGGGGTAACGCTTGCGGTTCGCGTCTGCCCAACACGGGCACGGAAACCTCCACACCCTCGATGAGCTCCTCCACCAGTGCCGTCTCGTCGTAGGCGAGGGCTTTGCGCACGGCGCAAGGCAAATTGTCCCAGCTAAAAACGCGCGTGGCGCCCAGCGTGGAGCCGCCTTGATTCGGCTTGACCATCAGTGGCAGCCTCAGCCGTCGGCGGATACGCTCCAGCGTGTCTTCTTCTCCGTCGCTCACCAGCATTCCCTCAGGGGTCGCTAACCCCGCTTCGCGGAAGACGATTTTCGCGGCGTGTTTATTCATCGCTAAGGCACTGGGCAGCACGCCTGAACCGGTGTAAGGGATGCCCAGTAGTTCCAGCAACCCCTGCACAGCGCCATCCTCACCATGTTTGCCGTGCAAGGCGATGAACGCCACATCAGGACGCTCGCGCGTCAGCAGCTCCTGCAAGCCCCAGAACTCGCCTTTACCCTTAAACAGCGCAGGGTCGACAGCGACCGTGTAGTATTTTTCAGGGTCTAACGCCTGCATCACACGCAAGCCCGATAGCAGCGACACATCGCGCTCTGGCGAATCGCCGCCCATCAGTACGGCGACTGTGAGCCGTCGCGCTTGCCCTTGAGCTTCCAGTCGGCGCAGCAGGATGGGCTCGATTTTTTCGATGTCCCCTGCCCCCATCACCACCACGACATCGTTGGGGCGCAGGTGAGGCAACAGGCGTTGCGGGATCTGCTCTTTGATTGGCACATACAGCGTGGGTGGGGTCTCGCGCTCCAGTAAGCCGTCGGCGATTAGCGCAGCGCTCACGCCGGGGATGGGCTGCTCGCGGGCGGGATAGATATCCGTTATGACCACGAAATCCGCTGTGCTAAGGCTGTCGATCAACCCGTGCAACTGGTCGCGCGTGCGGCTGTATAGGTGCGGTTGATACACCACTACAAGCCGTCGGTTCGGGAAACGCTGGCGCAGTGCGCTTAAGGCAGCCCGGATTTCAGTCGGGTGGTGCGCATAGTCGTCCACCACGGTGATCCCCATCGCTTCGCCAATCATCTCTTGGCGCCGCTTGACGCCTCTAAATTGCACCAACGCCTCCACCGCCGTGCCGAACGGTATCTGCATCAGCAGCGCGATGCCTATCGCCCCCAGCGCGTTTTGCACATTCTGATCGCCCAGATACGGAATGCGCACAGATGGCTCCGCCTCCAAATGCCAATGGCTACTATGCACCCGGAACTCAGTATAGGTCGGCGTGCGCTCCCGAATCTCAGCCACGAGGTCGTTCTGTGCGCCCAGCCCGTAGAGAATCGGGGGGCGTTCGTGCCCGCCGACGCCGTGGAGCATTTTCGCCATCTCGCGCACGCCGTGGTTGTCCCCACAGGCAATCAGGTACCCGTCGGGTGGAACGCGCTGAGCGAATTTCACAAAACTTTTCAGCAATTTCTCAAAAGAGCCGTGATAATCTAAGTGGTCGGGTTCGATGTTCGTAATCAGCGCGATGTATGGTTGCAGGTCGAGGAACGACTCGTAGGCTTCACAGGCTTCGACAACCGCCCATTCGCCACGCCCCAGCCGCACATTGCCCTGCCACGGTTCGGGTAAGGGGACATCAGCGCCGATGAAAACCACAGGGTCGTAGCCTGCGGCTTCCAAGATGGCAGCGGTCATCGCTGTGGTTGTGGATTTGCCGTGCGTGCCCGCGACGGCGATGACTTTGTAATCACGCAGGAGCCAGCCGAGCAGTTGCGAGCGTCGCCAGATGGGGATTTCTCGGCGTTGCGCCTCGATCACTTCGAGGTTGTCGGGATGGATGGCGTCCGAGACAACCAGCCAGTCGGGTTGCCCCATGCGTTGGGCGTCGTGGGGTGCGTAAGCGTCTACTTCCAACGCTCGCAATGCGTTCAGCGTTGGCGACTCGACCCAGTCGGAGCCGCTGACGGCTACCCCTTTTTGTCGCAGCCAACGCGCCAATGCAGACATCCCCGCCCCGCCGATGCCCACAAAGTGGAACCGCATCGTCAGTTCCGGCTCGCGATGGGTGGTCAAACGGACGCCTGTGGGTGTGTACATGTCCCAACCTCCTCCAGTAGTTGCACGATTCGTTCTGTGGCGTCGGGGATTGCCCACGCGCGTGCTGCCTGTTGCATGCGGACGCGCTGTTCGGGGCAGTCGCGCAGGGTCAGCAGTGGCTCCGAGAGCGTTTTTGGGGAGAGCTCCGCCTGCTCGATGACCACCGCTGCGCCGCGCTTCGCCAACGCCTGACAATTATACCGCTGGTGCCCCCCTGCCGCGTGCGGATAGGGAATCACAATCATCGGCAGTCCGTTGATAGCGAATTCGGTGAGGCTCCCTGCCCCACCCCGCCCTACGACCGCATCCGCTGCACGGTAGGCGACGCCCATCTGTTGTGCGTGGAGGAACGGACGCGAATGGTAGTTCCCGTTCAGTCCTAATCGTTCGGCGGTCGCGCACACCGTTTCAAAGTGTGCCTCACCTGTGAGGTGGAGCCACTGCAACTCGCCCGACGGCAAGTACTGAACCGTGTTCAGCACGGCTTCATTCAACGCCTGTGCGCCCTGACTACCGCCTACCACCAGCACCGTGAACCGCTCGTGGTGGAGTCCGAACTCGGCGCGTGCGTCCTCTTGGGATATCGAGGGCTGGCACACTTCGGGACGCAGCGGCAAGCCTGTACGCACCACGCGCTCTGCGCCGAAAGTCGCCATAGCCTCTTCGAAGTTGATGCAAATTCGCACGGCACGCCGTGCCAGCCACCGATTCGCCTTGCCTGGCAGCGCGTCTGGCTCCAGCAGCACCAATCCCCTGCCCCGCTTCAGAAACGCCATCGCAATCGGGATGGAGGCGTAGCCCCCTGTGGTGAACAGCAGTTCCGCGCCGAACTCGTCTAAGATGCGCCTCGCTGCGCGACTTGCCCGCCAGAGGGTCAAAAGCACCGCCCACGGGGTGCGGTTCGTCGAGCGTAGCCCGCCCATCTCAAGGAGCGTGTGGGGCACGGGCAGCGGCACACGGGCTTCAATCCCGTGCCGTGCGCCGAGATACAGCACGCTGTGCCCACGCGCCTGCAACGCCTGTGCCACTGTGAGCGCAGGGAACAGATGCCCACCCGTTATCCCACCCGCGATTGCGATTTTCATGGCGCCTCCTGCATCAACGACTGCGCGATACCGACCGCTGCCATCAGGCTGACCAACGCCGAGCCACCCGCGCTCACAAAGGGCAGCGGTAAGCCCATCGTAGGCAGCAACCCGATTGCCATGCTGATATTCATCAGCGCGCCAACGCCTACCCAGAGCCCCAATCCGCCCAGAAAGAGTCGCGCAGAGCGTGTGGGAGCGCGCTCCGCACTGCGAAAACACGCCCACACAAACAGCCCCAGTAGCCCCACCACCAGCAGGCTACCGACCAAGCCCGTCTCTTCAGCGATTGTCGCGAAGATGTAGTCATTCTCGGCGGCAGGCAGGTGGTGCTTTTCGCGTCCTTCGCCTAAGCCGACCCCAATCAGCCCACCACTGCCCACCGCAATTTGCGCGCGCACCATCTGATAGCCAATATCGCTCTCGTAGGCGCGGGGATTGAGTACCGCCAACACGCGCCGCGTCACATACGCGCCGGGCTGCTTCTCTAAGGGCTCGTTGCGCAAATGGCTCAGCATCAGAGGCATAACAGTCAACAACACACCCCCCAAACACGCCAGCGTCAGCCACAGCATCACATTGCCCCAACGCAGCCCCCCCAGAAACATCACGCCGAAACCGATGAGAAACACCAGCCCCGCAGTATCTTTGTCAGGCTGAAGCACAATGAGCGCAGTCCCTGCAAGCCACAAAGCAGAACCAAACCAAACTCCTCGGGGACGCACCGCGCTATACGCCCACACAAACCACATCAGGGTCGCCAGTTTGAAAAATTCGGCAGGTTGTACGGTAATCATCCCTATTCCGGGAAAAGGTATCCCCACCCAGCGCGTCGCACCGTTCAGAGTAAGCGCACCGGGGAGCTTCGCCGTCAGCCACAACAGCCCCATAAAGCCCAGCAGCAACCAGAGCCATGCCGTCCCCAGCCAAAACCGTGCGCGAATCGTACGGCAGGCAGCCATCGCCACCGCACCGATGACAAACCACGCGCCCTGCATCAACGCAGGACGCAACGCCGTCAGCAGATCGGGAAAGGCGCCGTCTTTATTGGGGCGCAAGAGATCTGTGATACCAACACTGAACTGAAACACCAACCCAATCAGCGCCAGTAGGAACGGCGTCCAGAGCATCGCGCTGTGAACCTGCGCTTTCCGTGTAGGGGCGGTATCGGAAACGCCATGCGTACGCACGGACGGCGCCGTAGCTGGCAGGCTTCTCATCGGTTCACCTCCGCGACAATCCGCTTGAATTCCTCGCCGCGGTGGGCGAAGTTGCGAAACTGGTCGAAGCTGGCGCACCCGGGCGCGAGGATGACCGTCTCCCCTGCCCTCGCGCGTGCACCGTTCCCGCGTCCTACGGCGTTCTCCAGCGTCGCGGCATACTCCCAACTTGGGTAGCCCAAACGGGTGAGCGCGTCGCCAATCGCCTGCCCATCGCGCCCAATCAACAGAGCAAAGCGGGCGTGGCGAGCGAGCGATTCGGCAATCTGCTGAATACGGTTATTTTTATCAACACCACCCGCGATAACAAGGCACGGTTTTGGAGTCGCCTGAAGCGAGTTCTCCAACGCATCCGCGTTGGTGCACATAGAATTATTAATGTAGCGCACGCCTGCCCACTCGCCCACAAACTCCATTCGGTGGGGCGCACCTTTGAAGGTAGCGAACGCATCACGCAGTTGCTGCACTGTGCCGCCCAGTATCGCAGCGACATGGGCGGCAGCGAGCGCGTTTTCTAAGTTATGCTTGCCCCGAAGCGCGGGCATTGGCACCTCCGCAAGGTTGAGAGTGCCGTCTTTTAGTGGAACAACGGGGTGGGCTGTAGTGAAAAAGATAATTGAGGGTTTGCCCTCACCCCCTTGCCCCCTCTCGTGCGGCGACGGGTGGGACGAAGAGAGGGAGGTGAGGGTTAGCATTTTTTGGATGCCCGCATCCTCCCCATTCAGTACCGCCCAATCCCCTGCCCCAAGGTTCGCCAAAATCTTTGCCTTCGCCAAAGCATAGGCTTCCCAACTGCCGTGATAGTCCAAATGATCCTCGCGAATATTCGTAATCACGGCGATGCGCGGGCGGAAGGCATGCGTGTGCAGCAATTGGAACGAACTCACCTCGGCGACCAGCCACTCGTCGGGTGTGGCGGCTTCGGCGGCTTCGGTGAGCGTTAGGTCGCCCTCCGTGCCCGCGATGTTGCCACACAGGCGTACCTTCAGCCCCATTGTCCGCAACAGGTGGTGAATCAGCATCGTGGTCGTGGTCTTGCCATTTGTGCCGGTAATCGCGATTATCGGCGCAGGGCTGATGCGATAGGCGAGTTCGATTTCACTCCAGACAGGCACATCCGCCTGCTCTGCCAGCGCAAAAATCGGATGGCTGGGTGGCACGCCAGGGCTGACGATGACGAGGTCATAGCCCTGCAAGGTTGGGGGCGCGTCGGTTTCGGCGTGGAGGACGGCGCCCTGATCTGCCAACGGCTGTGCGAGCGCTAAATCAGCGAGCGGCTTGCGGTCGTAGAGTTCCACCTGGGCGCCGCGACGCAGCAACGCACCCGCCGCAGCACAGCCGCTGCGCCCTGCACCTATCGCTGCCACGCGTTTACCGCCGAAGTTGCTCATTAGTTCTCTCTTGGCTTGGACGAACCAAGCGCAATACGCCTTCGCGCTATAATTGGCTCACCAGGAGCCCCGCACCGGCACACAACGCCCCCACCAGCCAGAAACGCATCACAATCGTCGGCTCCGACCATCCAAGCAGCTCAAAGTGATGATGAATCGGAGTCGCCTTGAAGAGACGCTTGCCCCTGCGCAACTTGACGGAGCTGAGTTGGATGACCACACTCAGAATCTCCACAGCGAACACCCCCCCTATCAGCGTGTAGCTGGCGACTCCTGTCCACGACGGCGACGAGAGTAGCATTCGCAGCGTGAGCAACCCGAAACTTGCTCCCAGAAACATCGAGCCGGTATCTCCCATAAAGACCTTCGCAGGATGCACATTCCACCATAGGTAGCCGACGCACGCTCCCAGAAGCATGGGCGCGTACTCCGCCCCCGTAAGGCGGCCGACCTCGCGGCACAAGGGTAGGAACGCGATTGCCGTCAGCCCTGCCGCCAAGCCGTCTAACCCATCCGTGAGGTTGAAAGCATTCACCCAGCTGACGACCCACAGCACCGCCAGCAAGTAGTAGCCCCAGCCGAACTCCAGCGCGAGCAACCCCACACCATCGCCTGCGAGCGGTTGCGTTGGAATCGTGCGCATCGGTACTGGGACTGCCTGCCACAGCATATACACGCTCACCGCCGCTGCGATGAGTTGCAAGCCCAGCTTCGCTTTCCATTCCAGCCCACGCTGTCCCGTGAGACGGCGTATCCCGTAGTCATCCAGCAACCCGATTGCCGCGAACCACAGCGCACCTGCGAAAATTACCAGTGTAAGCACCAGATTCTCGTCCCGATACGCCACGCCCCACGCCAACATCGCCGCGAGTACGCCCAAAATAATCAGAAAGCCGCCCATCGTAGGCGTGCCCTCTTTGGGGCGGTGGGTTTCAGGCGCGTAGGCGTAAATGGTCTGACGCGCCTTAATCCGTGCCAGCCCGCCAATCACCGGCTTGCCCAACACCAGCGCCGTCAGCGCAGCGACCAGAAACGCCATAATCGGGGTCAACGCATCACCACCTGTTCCAGCCCCAGCGCGCGCGAGCCTTTCAACAGCACGCAGTCCCCCGGCTGCACCATCCGTAGAAGCCACTCGCGCGCTTGCTGGGGCGTCTCGAAGTGCAACAGTCGGCTGGGGGGAAATCCGCCCTCCCTGGCGGCAGCCGCCGTCCATAGCACTTCGGTTCCCACTAAGACCAGATAGTCCAACGCCTGTCCTGCCAGCCATCGCCCCAAACTCCAGTGCAGGCGCATACTGTAGGCTCCCAACTCCTTCATATCGCCCAGCACGGCAATCCGCCGTCGCGCAGGGATTTGGTTCAGGAGTACCTGCAGCGCCGCGCGCATCGAGTCGGGGTTCGCGTTGTAGGCGTCGTTGATGAGGGTCCAACCATCCGGCTGTTTTTGGATTGCCATGCGCATTTCGGGCATCTGCAAGTAGCGCAGGGCACGCGCGGCGGCATTCGGCTCCACGCCCAGCACGACCGCCGTCAGAATCGCCGCCGTAGCATTCAACAGCAGATGCTCCCCCAGATACGGCAGCTCGACCCACACCCGCGCCTGCAGGTGCGGCAGGTTCAACACGACCTCGCCCGCCGTGAAGTCCTCGCCCAGCTGCACTTCGGCAAGACGCGCGTGCGCCTGGGGATGACGCCCGAAGGTGTAGAGGGTCTCGCAAGCGCATCGGCTCCGCAGGAACTCGTAGAACTTATCATCACGGGGCAGGATCGCAATCCCGTCGCGCGGTAGCGATTGCACCAGCTCCGACTTCGCTTCCGCAATTGCCTCACGACTGCCCAACTGCTCAATGTGCGACCAGCCAATCTGCGTAATCACACCCACGCGCGGTTCGGCAACCTCCGCCAGATACGCAATCTGCGCCCGCCCGCGCATCGCCATCTCCTGCACCAGAAACCGATGCGACTCCTCCAGCTCAAACAGCGTTAAGGGCACGCCGATTTCCGTGTTTAGGTTCCCTGCGTTTTTATGCACCGCGCTCGGATAGCCCGCTTCCAGCGCGACAGCAAGCATCTCTTTCGTGGTAGTTTTGCCGGTGCTGCCCGTGATGCCCACGACGGTTATGTCGAACTGCCTGCGATAGTGGCGGGCGAGATGTCCGAGCGCTTCGAGGGTGTTGGGTACACGCAGCAGAGGCATCTCTTCGGCGCCGAGCGGCACATACTCCACCAGCGCAGCGACCGCGCCCCTCTCGAACACCTCCTGCAGGTACTGGTGCCCATCCGTGCGGTTGCCGCGCAAGGCGACGAACAAATCGCCCGGCTCCACCACGCGGCTGTCGGTGACAACGCCTGTGATGATTGCCTCACTCTCCAGCCCTCGCTCCCCCACAGAGGCAGAGTGATTGGGTGTTAGGGGAATCCATTTCGCCCCCGTCGCCTGAATGACCTCCGATAATCGCATCGCTCGTCTCATCGCTTCGCTCCTGCAACCTCCTTCGCGACTTCGATATCGCTGAACGGCAGTTTCTCCATGCCGATAATCTGGTACGGCTCATGTCCCTTGCCCGCCAACAGAATCAGTTCGCCTGCCTGTGCTGTCTGCAAAGCGTACTCGATAGCGCGTCGCCTATCTACTTCCACCAGCTCGACTTTGGGGCGCAGCGGGGCAGGCACACCCGCTAAAATCTGTTCTAAGATCGCGTGGGGGTCTTCGGTACGTGGGTTGTCGGAGGTGAGAATCACACGGTCGGCGAGTTCGGCAGCGATTTTGCCCATGACGGGGCGTTTGGTCGCGTCGCGGTCGCCCCCACAGCCAAACAGCACGGTCAAGCGCGTGGGGTTGAGCATTCGTCCTGCCTGCAGCACCCGCTGCAGAGCGTCGGGCGTATGCGCAAAGTCCACAATCACCTCGTACTCAGCTTCTATCGGAACGCGCTGGAATCGCCCCGCCACTTGTTCCAGCCCTGCCAACCCACGCTGAAGGGCGTCCATCGGGACGCCCAGCGCAAGCGCCGTCGCAACGGCAGCTAGCGCATTGTTTAAATTGTAGGGCGCGATCAGAGGAATCGCAAAGGCACACTCAGCCCACTGATACCTTATCTCAAACTTCAGCCCGTCCAATCCATACTCGACGCGCGTCGCTCGAACCTGTGCGCACTCAGACTGACCGTAGGTGTAGACCGCACCCCGTGCCTTCGCCGCAAATTGCCTGCCCCACTCGTCGTCGATGTTGATGATTGCCTTGAACGGCTTTCCGCTCTGCTCGGCGAGGTCGGTAAACAGGCGCAACTTGGCTTCGGCGTAGGCTTCCATTGTGCCGTGATAGTCGAGGTGGTCTTGGGTGAGATTAGTGAACACGGCGGCGTCGAAGTGGATACCGTCGGCGCGCTGCTGGTCTAAGGCGTGCGACGAGACCTCCATCACGACGGCGCCCGCGCCCCGCTCGCGAGCGGTCTTGAGAAGTGATTGCAGTTGGTACACTTCGGGAGTGGTGAACTCGCCTTCGGGTACGAGGGTGAGTCGCGTGCCGTCGGGGTAGTCGATCCACGCGCCCAGCGTGCCCACAATCAGCGCCGGCTTGCCCCACGCAACGAGAATCTTCTGGAGCATATGCGTGGTCGTGGTCTTGCCGTTTGTGCCGGTGACGCCAATCGTGAGCAGGGCACGCGAGGGGTCGCCATAGAAGCGTTGAGCGATTCGCCAGAGGGCATCGCGGGTGTTGGGAACCGCATAGAATGCCCGCACCCCCTCGCTCCACGGGGGGAGAGATTGCTGGGTGGGAGTTCCTTGCACGAGTATCGCCGCGGCTCCCCGTGCAGTGGCATCCTTAATAAATTGGTGTCCGTCATGAGTGCGCCCGACAATCGCCACAAATAGGTCGCCAGGCTGCACCAGACGCGAGTCGACGCAGATTCCAGAAATCTCGGCGTCGCCCTGCGCCCAGAGAACGGGTAAGCCTTGTATCAGTTCGCTCAGTCGCATCTTCTCACCCTATGCGTGTATTGCGTGGCGGAGGTGTGCGCGTGTTCTCGCGTCGCGTGGACGGGATACGCCAGTACCACATTAGGAACTGCGCCACCTGTCGGAACGCAGGGGCTGCGACCTCGCCGCCGTAGTAGCCGTTTTGAGGCTCATCCGCCAACACCAAAATCACGGCGCGGGGGTTCTCGGCAGGGATCATCCCCACGAACGAGGCGGTGTACTTGCCGGGAGCATAGCCGCGCCCCCCTTCTAATGCTTTCTGCGCAGTGCCCGTTTTTCCCGCCACCCAGTAGCCCCGCACCTGCGCTTCTTTCCCCGTGCCTTCCTCAACCGCACGCACCAGCCCTTGAATGACGAGACGGGCGTGTTCGGGGGCGATAATCTGCAGAGGTGGCTCGCGCTTGAGGGGTGGGTCCAACACAATGCGGGGCGCAATCCAGCGTCCCTCGTTCGCGAGTGCGCCATAGGCGGCGACAAGCGCAAGCGGCGTGGTCAGTAGTCCCTGCCCGAAGGCAAGGTTCGCCGCCCGCAGTTCCCTGCCCCAGCGCACTTTGTCGGGGGGAATGGTGCGCCCCACTTCCTCGTAGGCGAAGCCCGCGCGCATCGGCTCGAACAGGCGGAACCGTTGCAACGCCCGATAAACGCCCTCGAGCCCGGCTCGAAGCCCAATCTGCGCCATCGCCACATTACAAGAGTGGCAAATCACCTCTTCCAGCGTCTGATTGCCATGTCGCTTGTTCTCGCTGCAACGAATGCGCTTTTTGGACACAAGATACGCGCCGCCGCAGAAGAATCGGCTGGTCGGCTCGCAGACGCCTGCATCCAGCATCGCCGCGACGACCAACGGCTTAACGGTGGAGCCTGGCTCGTACAGGAACTCTACAGCGCGATTGCGCAGGGGTTCCATCGCGCGGTCGCGCTCGGCTTTCGTATTATTGCGCGGCGCACGGAGTCCTTCGCGCGTGATCAGGTCAAAGGTAGGGCGATTCGCAATCGCCAGCAGATCGCCCGTGTGGGGGTCTAACACAATTATTAATGCGCCTTTCGGTCGGTGTTTGCGATAGAGTTGCTGGAGAGCATCCTCAGCAGCTTGCTGGATAGCGGTGTCGAGCGTAAGTTGTACGGGGCTGCCATCTTGCGGGGCAATGCGTTGGCGCACCGTTTCGGGAATGAGGTAGCCGTAAGGGGTCCGCTCTCCTTGTTCGATTCCGTTCGTGCCTGCCAACCGATTGTCGTAGCTGCGCTCGATTCCGCTGGTCGCCACGAGGCGGTTGCCCTGCTTTGTATCTTCCACCAGCTGGGTCAGCCCCAGCACCTGCGGCGCAATCGAGCCTTGCGGATAGGAGCGAGCCGGCAACTCTTCACGGTTGATCACGGGACGCGCATCGCGTCGAAGGTGCTTGAACGATTCCCGACACGCTTTCTTGAGCTGCTCGTATCGGGAGAGCGGCGATTTGAGGGCTATGCGCAGGTAGCGTCTGCGTTGCGCCTGCGCCTGCAAGATTTGCGTGCGCCAGTAAAGGGGCTCTTGACCCAAGTAGCGGGAGAGCAGTTGCGCGAAGGCGTCCACCTCGCGGATGCTTATCGGGTCGATAACGATATGGCAGCGCATTTCGCTTTGGGCGAGAGGCTTACCGAAACGGTCTAAAATTGCGCCGCGCGTGGCAAGGAGCGGGCGTTCCACTTGTCGGCGTCGCTCGCCCTCAGCACGCAGAGCAGTGTGTTGAAACGCCTGCAGATGGACGAGTCGCCCCACAATCGCCGCGCCGCCCACCGCAAGCATACTGCGCGCGATCCCGATGCGCCGCAAATCTTCTTTTTTTAGGCGCACCTGTGCGTGGCGAGTATGGGGCATCGACTTCGCCATCGTTTGTCTCCTACTCGGCAGGGCGCATCGCCACAGGCGCAGCGGGCATCGTCGGAGCGTCTAATCCGATAATGGTGAGTTCCGGCTGCGTTTCGACGCGTACCATCCCCGCTTGCTCCGCCCAACGGTTTATGGCAATCTCGTCGGTATATACGGCAATCTGTCCCCTCAGTTTCTCGATATTGAGCTTTACCCGGTCGGTCTCACGGCGCAGTTGTACGAGGCGCGCGTTCTCGTAGTGCAACATCGCCAGCGAGGTCAGATGGGTTGCAATCATCGCGAGGATGATCACACAGGGTAAAAAGATACCCCTGCGCGACCGAGTCGGTTTCGGACGCCCCGTGCGTGGGCGTGGGGCGGGCTTGACCACCGTCTGCGGTTTCCCGGCTGCTCGCTTCAGCTTCGGTTTCGGTTGTGTCGTTGTGGACATATGGTCTCCTCCCTCTGCTTACGCCACGCGCTTGGCAGCACGCAGTTTCGCGCTGCGGGCGCGTGGGTTGTCTTGAATCTCCGCTTCGCTCGGTTCCAACGGTTTTGGGGTCAAAATCTCCAACACCGGCTTGGTGCTGGGTTCCGATTTCCGTCCGCCAACGCCTACTGGCTCGCGGGCGCGTTGGCTCAAGTTGCGAAACGCGTGCTTGACGGCTCGGTCTTCCAGTGAGTGGTACGCCAGCACGCACATCACGCCGCCGATTTTTAAACAGCTTGCCATCGCCTCGATCGCGGGTTGCAAATCGTCCAGTTCGCGGTTCACAGCGATGCGTATCGCTTGGAAAGTGCGTGTGGCGGGGTGAATGCGCTTCTCTTGAAACTTTTTGGGCACTGCTTCCAGCACAGCGGCGGCAAGGTCGCCTGTGGTGTTCATCCGCCCTTGATCGCGCCTGCGGATAATCGCGCGCGCAATTGGCTTCGCCCAGTGTTCGTTGCCATACTCGCGCAGGATCCGAACCAGCTCGTGAAGTTTGACGCGCTGCAGCAGATGGTAGGCGGTGGTGGCTTGCTCCCGATCGAGGCGCATATCGAGGGGGGCATCATAACGGAACGCCAGCCCGCGCTCAGGGTCATCCAATTGCACACTGCAGACCCCCATATCCACCAAAATCGCATCCACTTGCTCTATTTGCAATTCGTGTAATACTTCAGGTAAATTTCTGTAGTCCGCGTGGACGAATTGAACAATGCACGGTGCGTCAGCGAGGTTCTGTTGGGCGAGTTCGAGCATGGCGGCGTCGCGGTCGAGCGCAATCAGCGTTCCGCCGGCGCCGAGCCGTTCCGCTAACGCGCGCGCGTGCCCCCCTGCCCCGACCGTCGCGTCGACCGCCACGCCCTTCGCAGGCGGGTTCAGATACTCGAGAACCTCGCGCAACATCACTGGCTTGTGCATCTCAGATTCCTATCTCCGATGCGTACTGCATCAGCTCGACCCCGTTGCTCAGCGCCTCATCCATTTGTTTGTCAAACTGATGCTTCGCCCAGATTTCCACACGGTTCGCGCAGCCCATAATCACCACTTCCGAGTTCGGCTCAATATTCGCCCATTCACGCAGGTCTTGGGGAATCGCCACGCGCCCCTGATTATCGGTGGTCACTTCCGCCGCGGCGCTAAACAGAAAGCGTTGCAGCTTAATCTTACGCGGGTCGAAAGTCGCCCCTTGCTCGAACTTTTGCGCCAGCTCGTTCCAGCGCTCGGTGGTAAACACGAACACGCAGCCGTCGAACCCGCGCGTCATGGTGAAGCGCTCGCCCAGGCTCGTCCGCAGGCGCATCGGGATAATCACGCGCCCCTTATCGTCGACCGCTATCGTGCTACCACCTTGAAACAGCGCCATCGGTGTAAATCACCACCCAGTCTCCACTGAGCCACCACTGGGTCTCCACTGTATAATATTTTAGCACATTAGAACGCATTTGTCAAGGGTTTTGCCCCCACTTTGCCCAAGAATTGGGGCAATTTGGGGGGGAATTCCCCATATGTGGGGGTTGACGCAGCAGGAACTACGCAGGATAACAGCGTCGCCCCCTGCAGGAAACGATTTTCGCGATGCCTCTCCCGCTCCAGTAGGAGAAGGAGACGCGGTGGCGAACTACGAAGGTGCGATGGTGGAACTCAAACAAGTCAGCGTGGTGTATGGGGACCAACACGCGCTGCGGCGAGTGAGCCTGAGCGTGGAGAAGGGCGAGTTCGTGTTTCTGGTCGGTGCGACAGGCGCAGGCAAATCGACGCTGTTCAAGTTGCTCTACGGAGAAACTCGCCCAACGGAAGGCGAGGTCTGGGTCTTAGGGCAGCCGCTTCATCGCCTCAAGCCACGCGAACTGCCCTTCCTGCGTCGGCGCATGGGCATCGTGCCCCAAGATTACCCGCTGCTGCCGCGCAAGACGGTATGGGAGAACATCGCCTATGGTTTACGCGCTATCGGCTACAATGAGAGCGCGGTGCGCCAGCGCGTGGCGCAGGTGTTGGCACTGGTCGGGCTGAACGAACAGGCACGCCAGATGCCCAGCCAACTCTCCGGCGGCGAGGCGCAACGCGCTGCCATCGCTCGCGCCATCGCGAACAACCCGCCCTTGCTCATCGCCGATGAACCCACCGCGAACTTAGACCCCGATACTTCGTGGGAAATCATCGAACTGCTGATGCGGATTAACTTACGCGGAGCTACCGTCATCGTCTCTACGCACAATCGGGGAATTGTCGACCGTGCGTGCCAACGAGTCGTGGCGATGGACCGGGGACAGATTATCAGCGATGTGCCGCGCGGAGGCTACCCGATTGAGTTAGACCGACTGCACGCCTCGGTGATGCTATGATGGATCGTCTGCGTTTTGTATTGCTGGAGACTTGGGAGAGCCTGACACGTAACGCGACGATGCAGGCTGCCGCGATAAGCACCACCTATATCGCGCTGATGTTGCTGGGCGGCGCGGGGATGGCGCTCTATAAACTGGATGCCGCCGCACAAGCGTTGCCGAGCCAGTTTGAGGCGGAGGTGTTTTTGAAAATGAGCGCAACGCGCGAGCAGGCACTGGAACTCAGGGCGCAGCTCGAGAAAATGCCCGAAATCGTGCGCGTCACGCTCACCCCACGCGAGGTCGCATGGGAACAGGAAAAACAAAAACTCGCGGATCAGGTAAACCTCGCCGATTTGCCCAACCCCCTGCCCGACAAACTGACGGTACGGGTGCGCAGTCCAGAGCTACTGCCTGCCGTATCCGAGCGGATTGCCCAATCCCCGCTGGTGGAAGAGGTGATCGACAGCCGTCAGGAACTGCAGACGGTGCTGGCAATCGCTCGCTTAGTACGGTGGATTGGACTGGGTGCTGGGGGCATGTTGCTGTTGGCGGCGTTGGTTCTCATCTACAACACCGTACGCTTGACAATTTTCTCGCGTCAGCGTGAGGTGCGGGTGATGGCGTTGGTAGGGGCGACGCTCCGCTCGATTCGGTTGCCATTCATCTTGGAAGGGATGATTCAAGGCGCGGTTGGCGGCATCCTGGCGGCGACGCTCACACTGTTGATCGCTGCCTTCCTGTCTGATTACCTGACTCGCCAGTGGCCCTTCCTGAACGACCTGCCTCCAGGCTTACCCCCGTCTATCGTGATGATGGGCTTGCCGACGCTGGGCGCACTGATAGGAGGGCTGTGTGCTTGGTGGGCGACGCAGCGCTATGTCCATATCTGAGGGGCAACCGTGCGCCGACGACGGGCTTGGCTGACAGGACTGTTTCTGCTCGGTGCGCTCGGCGCGAGCCTGCTGGCAAGTTTACTTATCGGCGCAACGCCCCTGCCCATTTCTGCCTTCTGGGAGGCGGTGCGCGGGCGCGGGGATGACACCGTCCGCCTCATTCTCTGGGAGCTACGCCTGCCGCGCGTACTGCTGGCGGCGTTGGTAGGCGGCACGCTCGGGTGCGTGGGATGCGCTTTTCAGGGACTGCTGCGCAACCCCCTGGCAGACCCCTATATTATTGGCGTCTCGTCGGGGGCGGCTGTGGGCGCGGCGGTAGGTGCATTGCTGGGCTGGCATCAGCACGGCTACGGTTGGGCGGTCTCGCTGCTGGCGTTCCTGAGTGGGCTGCTGACGCTTGGGCTTACGATGGCTCTTAGCCGCCAGAATGGGCAGCTGCGCATTCCAAGCTTTTTGCTCGTAGGGGTGTCTATCAGCACAAGCTTGTGGGGTGTCATCACTTTGCTGCTGGTGTTGGCAGGCGAAGATCTCTCACGGGTGCTGTATTGGCTGTTGGGGGGACTACTCAACGCCGACTGGCAGCGTTTGGAGTGGGCGAGTGTGCCTGCACTAATGGGCTGTGGCGCACTCCTGTTGCAGGCGCGTGCGTTGAATCTTTATACGGCAGGCGAGGAGACTGCAACCCATTTGGGTGTTCCTGTCGAGCGCATGAAATGGATAACCCTGCTGGGCGGTGCACTGGCGACTGCGGCGACCGTCGCTGTTGCGGGCATCATCGGGTTCGTGGGCTGGATTACGCCCCATCTGTTGCGTCGCGCCGTGGGCGGCGACTACCGAATGCTCATTCCCCTTTCCGCGTTGGGCGGCGCCGTGCTGCTGGTATGGGCAGATACGCTGGCGCGTACATTAGCACGCCCTGTGGAACTGCCCGTCGGGGTGATTACCGCGTTGGTCGGTGCGCCGTTGTTCGTGTGGGTCATGCGACGCGAAAGCCGCGCTCCCTCAATTGCGCCGCACGCGAGGCGCAGCAGGTATCCTTAACCTCGAATGCCAACAGAGACGGACACGCAACAGGCGGCGAGGTGGACGGCGCGCTGGGCACTCGCATGGATTGCTCTGGTCGCGTTTCTGGATACTTTTGCTATTGTGCCCGTGCTTGCTCCCTACACTCAGCGCGCACTGGGCGCCACCGACGCGCAAGCGGGATTAGTGTTGAGCCTCTATTCGCTGGCGAACCTGCTGGCGAACTTTTATTCGGGCGTCATTATCGACCGTCTTGGGCGGCGGTTGCCGATGTCGCTCAGTTTGTTCGCCGCGGGACTACTGATTGCCCTCTATCCCCTGGCGCAGCGTGTGGAGTGGCTGATGATTCTTCGCGCTTTACACGGGGCGACGGGTGCGGTCTTTGTGCCCGCTCTCTTCGCGCTGGTGGGCGAGTACGGACGCGCGAACCGTACTGGGGCGATGGGCGGTGTGGGCGCGCTCATCGGGCTGGTCGCGTTGCTTGCGCCGCCGATTGGCGGTGTGATTGCCCGAAACTACGGCGAACCGATACTCTTCTGGGGCGTGGCAGGGCTGATGGTAATCGCCGGGGTCGCAGCGCTCTTCCTGCACGAGCCACACCGCCCAATGCACCCACGCGAGTCGACCCACCCACTTGAGATGTGGCGTTTTCCGACCCTACGCGCCGCCTACCTGCTCACTTTCGGAATGACCTTCACGATGGGCGTGCTGACCTTTGCCCTGCCTGTATTGCTCCAGCAGGCGGGCTACGACGCGGCCTATCGGGGGCGGCTGTTCGGGCTGCTGGCGCTCGTTTCGATGGCGCTCATGGCAACGCTGCGCCGCGGGGGACTTCTGGGCGGCGCACTGGGACGTGCCCTGTGGGGCGTAGCGTGCCTCACAGTGGGCGCGCTCGGATTGAGCCTACTCGCTGCCCCAACAGGCATGTGGAGTGTGGTCATTCTCTATGGCGTTGGGTTCGGACTGACTTTCCCAGCGGTGCATCTGGCGGCTTTTGAGAGTGCGCCCGACACACGGCGCGGCGTGAGCCTCGCGCTGCTTCACTCCGTCTATTCGTTAGGCTATGTCATAGGACCAGCAGCAGCAGGTATCGCAGGCGCATCGACGGCGGGCTACCTTGGCGCGTTGGTAGGCGCCGGAACGATGGTCGCGGCACGCACGTGGCGACGCTAAGCAGGAATCGCTGGAGTCGCATGCGAATCTTAAAACTGCTATGCCCTATCTGCCCAAAGCCGTGGAGCGTGCCGACCGCTACAAAGTCAAAGTCGACGAGTATGTGCATTATCGCCGTATGGGGTATCTGCTGGTACGCCACCTCGTGCCCGATGCCGATGTGCAGCGCCTTCTCGAGTGGGCGATGGCGCGCTGGGAAGGTGTGGCGTCTACGCAACCCGAAAACGCCTCTATCCACGAAATCGCGAAGGGGACCCGCGTCCACCAGCTGCACTGGGTTGATCCCGTTGCAGAGTGGGGACTGCTCCATCCCCGAATCTTGGATGTGTTGGAGGCGTTAATCGGTCCGGATGTCTTGGCGCTGCAGACGATGCTGTTCTACAACCCCCCAGGCACGGGCGGACAGGGCTGGCATCAGGATTCCTACTACATCACGACCTACCCAGACACGCTAATTGGTGCGTGGCTTGCGCTGGAGCCTGCCGATGAGTCCAACGGTTGTCTGTGGGTCGTGCCAGGCTCCCACTTCGAGCCGATTTATCCCCCACAGAACAACACCTACGCGCATGTGCACGCCGCGAATGCTTTTGACGACCTCCACGAAGTGGAAAATGTGAGCCATTTGGACGACGAACGGAACACACTCACGCAAGTGGTGCGCAAGTACCCGCCGCCGATTGCTGTGCCGATGGAGCCGGGCGATGTGCTGTTTTTCGACGGACACCTGCTGCACCGGTCTTACCCCAACCATACAACGGAGCGATGGCGTCGGTCGTTCGTGTGTCATTACTGCAACGCGCGTTCGTGGGTTCCGTGGAATCACGGCGCCCCTTACGAAGGCGATAGCGCGAACTACTTGCATATCTTGGCGCGTGGGAGTACGCATCTGCCTTATGCGCAGCCGCGCTTCGGGACGCCTGTGGATTTGTACCAGCCCAGCCCAAATGGCGCGCCGCCGCCCCGCATGATGGGCGATATGGAAGGAAATATGGGCATGGGGTAGCGAGTGAGGATCCTATGCGATGCGGTGATTCGGTGCGACGGTGTGGACGCCGTCGCACCGACCGTTTTAATCCAGATTTCCAGGGGTGAACCCGTCGTAGACGGGCAGGAAATCGCGCCACGCCTCGCGCGTGATCGCCTTCGCGTACTGCGTTAGGCTGAGGTAGGGCACGAAGGTGGGGCGACGCGGCTTACGCGCGAGTTTCATCCCCGCCTGTTGCGGCGTGCGGTCGCCCTTAACCAAGTTACAACGACGGCAGCACGCCACAAGGTTTTCCCAAGTGTCGCCGCCGCCCATACTGCGCGGGATGACATGGTCCACGGTCAGATCACGCGACACATGCCCACAGTACTGGCAGGTGTAGTTGTCACGTGCGAGGATAGCGCGACGGCTCACGCGCACCTGCGGCAGAGGACGCTTCACCAGATAACGTAAGCGCACCACCGACGGCGCCTCAAAGCCCCCCGACACCGTGCGGACATAATGCCCGTTCGTCTGCACGACCTCTGCCTTCCCCGTGAGCACCATGTTCACGGCGCGGCGCATCGTGCAAATGTTCAACGGCTCAAAGTTCTGATTCAGTACCAGTACCTCAGCCATAGTGGAGCAGCCTCCTTGAACCCCGAATAAAATAGGGGAGCCATACGCACAGACCCGCGCAGGCTCCCCAGCATGACACGCGCCCGTAGACGCGGCAACGGTAGCGCCCACGCGTGCCAAACCAGGAGCCGGTGCTCCAGCGCTCACAATCGAACCCGTTTAGTCCGTGCGTTAGCATCTTTTATATTATAACCCATTTTGCGCCGCCAATTCAAGCGCCGTAGAGGTATACTTACGAGGGGAGGCAAAAGTTCCAGTGAATGAAGCGCAATGGCATTTAGTGTTGAATCACCTGCCTGTGACGGGCACGCTGTTCAGTCTGCTTTTGCTCAGTTGGGCATTAATACGGCGCAGCCCCGAACTGTTGAAAACCGCACTGGCGGCGGTTTTGTTGGTGGGGCTGACCAGCATCCCCGCCTACCTCACAGGAGAACCGGCCGAGCATGTGATTGAGCCCCTGCCCGGCGTCGATAAAGCGTTCATTGAGGAACACGAGACGATGGGCAAGTTTGCCCTGGCGTGCGGCGTGGCGCTGTCAGTCTTCGCTGCGGCAGCGTTAGGGATCGGACTGCGCAGCGCGAAAGGGTTATTGACGGGCGCGCTGGCGGTTTGGCTCGCCAACGCGCTGGTGTTCGGCGTCATGGGCTACACCGCGCATCTGGGCGGCATGATACGCCACCCCGAAATTCGTGCGAGCGCTACCACCCCCGCAAACGCGCCACCCGAAGCCGAACACGAAACGGAACGGGATTAGGCGCATGCCCGCCCCCATCCTGTAGTACCTGTTGACCTCAAACGCCTCTTAAATCCCCAGATTTAGGGGCAAATTTAACATTCTGCCCCTCGAAACCCTTGACATCACTGTCAACGGATAGGGTATACTGCGAACGCATCCACAACGGAGTGTACCGCTATAGGTTGTGGCTGTAGGCGAGAAAATTCGCATTTTGGCGAGAAATACTACAACAGATGGAGGGTTATGAACGATGGCGCTGTTTGAGAAACGGGTGAATCTGAAACCATACGAGTATCCCGACCTGCTCAAGTTCCGGGACGCCATCCGCCATTCCTACTGGCTGCACACCGAGTTCTCCCTGTCGGGCGATGTGCAGGACTGGTATGCCCGCACCGAGCCCCACGAGCGCAACGCCCTCAAAAACACGATGCTGGCTATCTCCCAAATTGAGGTGTCGGTGAAGACTTTCTGGGCGCGAATCTACGACCGCATGCCCAAGCCCGAAATCGCCGAGGTGGGCATGACCTTCGCCGAAAGCGAGGTGCGCCACGCCAACGCCTACTCGCACCTGCTGGATCTGCTCGGACTGAGCAGTGAGTTCGAAAAGATACACAGTATCCCCGCCATCATGGATCGCATCCAGTACCTGCAGCAGGCACAGGAGGGGATCCGCAGCAGTGATAATCGCCAGTTCGCCCTCACCGTGATGCTCTTCTCCGCGTTCGTGGAGCATATTTCGCTCTTCTCTCAATTCCTCATCATCATGGCGTTCAATAAACATCGCGCCGCATTCAAGGGCGTGTCCAACATCGTGGAAGCCACCAGCAAGGAAGAGCAGATTCACGGCATGTTCGGCGTGGAACTGGTGCGTATCCTGCAGCACGAGTATCCCGAATGGTTCGACGCCGAGACCGAAGACACGATATTGAAGGCGGTCGAGCGCGCCTACGCCGCCGAACAACGCATCTTAGACTGGATTTTCGAGCGCGGCGAACTCGAGTATCTGCCCCGCTATCAGGTGGACGAATTCCTGAAAAACCGCTTCAACAACTCGCTCCGCAGCGTAGGCATTAAACCCTTGTTCCGCGTCGACGAACAAGCCCTCGCCGCCACACGCTGGTTCGACGAGGAGCTGCTTGCTACCAAAGAGAACGACTTCTTCAACAAGCGAAGCATCACCTACTCCAAGAAGATGAAAAGCTTCAGCGAAGCGGAGCTGTTCTAACTCAAGCAAGATTCCTCGCTTCGCTCGGAACGACAGCGAACGCCTGTTCCCAATTCCCTGTCATTCCGAGTGGAAGCGAGGAATCGTTCAATTTCGGGGCTATTCCCAAGCACAGGAGGAATCACTATGCCGTCGTCTATGGAGAGACCGTTATTCTACTGGCTCAACGAGGAGAGCCGCCGCTTCTTGTCGCGCGATTATTTGTTGCCAGGCGTCTCAGCCGAACAGCGTATCCGTGAAATTGCCGACTACGCGGAGCATCTGCTGGGCATGGACGGCTTCGCAGATAAGTTTTTCAACTATATGGCACGCGGCTGGTATTCGCTCGCAACGCCTGTGTGGACGAACTTCGGGCTGCGACGCGGATTGCCCATCTCTTGCTACGGCAGCTATATCGAGGATGACTCGGCGTCGATCTTATTCACCGCTTCGGAAGTGGGCATGATGACCAAGCTGGGGGGCGGCACCTCGGCGTATTTTGGGAGGCTCCGTCCGCGCGGCGCACCCATCCGCGACAACGGAACCAGCAACGGCAGTTTCTCGTTCGCGAAGCTCTTCGACCGCATGATTGAAGTCTTCAGCCAGGGCAGCACCCGCCGCGGACAGTGCGCCGCGTATATCGATATCGAACACCCCGACCTCGAAGAGTGGCTCTGGATCCAGCGCGAGGGATGCGATATTCAACTGCTCTACTGGGGCGTCTGCGTAGGCAACGACTGGCTGGAAGAGATGAAAAACGGCGACGCCGACAAACGACGCCTCTGGGCAAAGGTGCTCCAAGCCCGCTCCGAAGTCGGAATCCCTTATATCTTCTTCAAAGATAACGCCAACAACGGCACGGTGGAGGTATACAAAGACTTAGGCAAGACCATCTACGCCTCGAACCTCTGCACCGAGATCATGCTCCCGTCCAGCAACGACGAGAGTTTCGTGTGCTGCCTCTCGTCGATGAACCTGCTGCACTACGACGAGTGGAAAGATACCGACGCTGTGGAAACGATGGTCTTTTTCTTAGACGCGGTGATGGAAGACTTCATTCGTCGCGTGAAGGATATTCCGTTCATGCAACGGGCATATAACTTTGCCTCGCGCCATCGCGCGTTGGGACTGGGCGTGCTGGGCTGGCACTCGCTGCTGCAATCCAAGCGCATCCCGATTGAGAGCATGGACGCCTATCGCCTGAACACGGAGGTATTCCGCACGATTCGCGACCGCGCCTATAACGCCTCGATGGAACTGGCACGCCGCTTCGGTGAGCCAGAATACCTTAAGGGCTACGGCAGGCGCAACACAACCCTGCTGGCGATTGCCCCCACGAAGTCCTCGTCGTTCATTCTGGGACAGGTCTCGCCCTCTATCGAGCCGTTCATGAGCAACTACCATGTGAAAGACTTGGCGAAGGTGAAGACCACCTTCAAAAACCCCTACCTACAGCAGGTGCTCCGCGAGCGAGGCAAAGACACCGACGAAGTATGGCAAGACATCGCCGCGCACGACGGCTCCGTACAGCATCTGGATTTCCTAAGCGATGAAGAGCGCGACACCTTCAAGACCTTCAGCGAAATCTCGCAAATGACACTGGTGCAACAAGCCGCCCAGCGCCAGCAGTTTATTGACCAAGGACAGTCGCTGAACTTGATGATCCATCCCGAAACCCCCGTGCGCGATATTAACTTGCTCATGCTCCGCGCCGCAGAGCTGGGCGTGAAGTCGCTGTATTATCAGTACAGCGTCAACGCGGCGCAGGAGTTCAACCGCGAGCTGCTGCTCAGCTGCCGCGTCTGCGAAGGGTGAGCAGCCAAATCGCCTGTTCCGGAGCAGCTCGCTCGCAGATAAGACGAGTGGCTCCGGACAGGCTAAATCTTTTGCTCAAAGTCGCTGTAGTTGCCACTATTGATATTCTTATTCAGCAGTCGCTCGTAACTCTGGTCGCTGTGGCGTGCTAATTCACAGATGTAAATCTTATCGTCTTGCTCATAAAAGATAATCCGTTCAGGCTTCTTTCCACGCGGATACACCAGACAGTCGCTGTTGCGCATTCGCTCGATATTGGATTCTGGGCGTAACCCCGGACGCGACAAGCGATTGATTAATCGATCAAAAGACCTCTGAGTTTCAGGGTCCAGATTCTCATAATATCGACGCGCTCGATCCGACCAATAAACAGTTTGACCTGGCAGGCTCAGCAGGCTGCGATAGGCTTCCCAAAGCGCTTCGCCAGCAGGCGAAAGCATCAAATACCCATCTTCTTCAGTGAGTAGCATGCGCACACTGTCCGGTATGCTTTGCAGCCGCGATGTCGCCTCGTGTGTACTACGCAGGTCTGCATGAATCCACTCGAAAAAGTCCTCATGATCTACCATTAGGCTGTAGTCCCAACTTACAGGGATGGGCGGTAGCGCGATGATGTCTTCGAACCGTTCGTGGACATAATAAACAGGCGCTTGAAATAGGATTCCAATCAGAACCGCGTAGGCACTCTCTACCTTGAAACCTCCCGTCGCATTAATAAGAACCTCGTGCTTCTGCCGTTTTCGCTCGCGCACGATTTGCGCCATTTCCGCAACTAGCGATCGGAGCCCTTTGTTCTTAAACTGCTGCGCACCATAACGTAGATTGGAAATCTCCTTAACCATACAACGATAACCCTTAGATTTGTAGAACTCGCTCAATGCTTCAGCGCATAGGCGACCATCGTCTGTTTCAGAATGCAGAAAAACAATCTCATCTCCTTCCTGAAGCAACCGGGAAAGTGAGTTTGTTTCGGCAGATGCCTGTTCAGGGGAGACTTCACGCAGGTAGCCCAGTATTTCCTGAAGCGTTGGCATAGACTTTCCAGTCGCCCCCAGGCTATTGCGGTAGTTGCTAATAAGCGATGTTCCTGTAGTTGTAATAATCGTTCGCATGCCTATCCTCCGTACAATTATTTTACTATACTCTATCGTGTGTGGAAATACCCACAAGGGTAAATGGGACGAATTATCGAACACCCTCCTAAACCCCTTGACATCTCCCTCTCCTTTGGAGTATAATTTGCTTCAGAAAATGATTTTCCATAGGAGGGAGCGTATGAACCGACTGACCATTGGGCTGAAGCAAGCAGGGCTACGGTTAACGCCGCAGCGCGTGGCTATCTGTAAAATCCTCGCCGAGAGCAAAGACCACCCAACCGCGATGATGATCTATCACCAGCTACTGCCCCAGTTCCCTACCCTGAGCCTGGCGACCGTGTACAAGACGCTGAATGTGCTCAAATCGATGGGGCTGGTGCATACGCTGGGCGACGCGGGTGATGGTGCGGAGCATTTCGACGCCGACCTGACACCCCACATCAACCTCGTGTGTGTGCGATGCAACAGTGTGGTCGATTTCGACGAGGGGCTTATCCACGCCGTGCAGCAGGCGGTCGAACAGCGCTCTGGCTACGAGATTCAAGGCGCAAGGATTGTGTATTATGGTCTGTGCCCTCAGTGCCGCGTGAACGGCACTGCCAAACAACAGGAGAGCGCACAATGAGTGTGATTCGGTACATTCGCAAGCGCATCGCCGAAGCCGATTCCTGCGCCGACGAGATGGCAAAAGTCGCACTTGCGCGCCGGGGGGTGCGGCGCATTCGGTATCGCTACAAGGACAACTCTGTAGAGCTGGAGTACGACCCGCGTCAAATCACCGCAGAGGAGGCGCGTCGTGTTGCTGAACCGCTCCTGTACGAACTGGGGGTGCGTATCCCGACCTGCAGTTTACGCGACCCCAAAATCGGCGTCTGCGAAGCATGCCCCAGCGTGGCACAGCACGGCAAGCGCTGGCAACTTAACGGCGTTGCTTATCGCGCCCAATTCGATGGGGAAACGCTCACCATCGAGCAGGAAAACGCCCCCCCAGAGCCGACCGACCGCATCCTGCGCCGTGTAAAGGCGATTGAACGCCCTGCGCCTCTCTGGCAACGCCGCGCGTTCTGGGAGCCTCTGCTCTCGGGGCTGACATTGCTCATGATTATCGTCGGGGGACTCCTACGCTGGCAAGAACAGGCGATGTTTGCGAACCTTGCCTATGCTGTCGCTTATCTGGCAGGTGGCTATTTTGGCGTGCTGGATGGCTACCAGACGCTTCGCGAACGGCGGCTCGATGTGAACTTTCTGATGATTGCGGCGGCGGTCGGCGCAGCCCTTGTAGGGGAAGCTCCCGAGGGCGCAACCTTGCTGTTCCTGTTTTCGCTTTCGAACACGCTCCAAAACTACGCGCTGGCTCGCAGCCGACGCGCGGTGCGCGCCCTAATGGCGCTGCAGCCCGACACTGCACTGCGCCTTACCCCCACGGGCGTGGAAGCCGTGCCCGTCGAGGAACTCCAAGTAGGCGACCGCGTGCTGACCCGCCCCGGCGACCGCATCCCGACAGATGGCGTGGTGACACAAGGCGAATCGCATGTAGACCAGTCTCCCATCACAGGCGAGAGCGTGCCCGTCCATAAAACCGTCGGCGACCTCGTGTATGCAGGCACGATCAACGGTAACGGCACGCTGGAAATCGAAGTGCGTGCCCCTGCCACAGAAACGCTGCTCCATCGAATCATGCAGCTGGTCGAGCAGGCGCAGGAGCAGAAAGCACGCACCCAACGCTGGCTGGAGCAGTTCGAGCAGCGGTACGCGCTCGCCGTGATTGGCAGCGCCGCGATGGTCGCACTGGGGCTGCCCATGCTGGGCTGGAAATGGGCAGACGCCTTCTACCGCGCGATGACCCTGCTGGTCGTCGCCTCCCCCTGCGCTCTGGTCATTAGCACGCCTGCAACCTTGCTCAGCGCGATTGCGAACGCCGCACGACGAGGCATTCTGTTCAAAGGGGGTGAACCCATCGAACGGCTTGCTGCCGTGCGTGCCGTCGCCATCGACAAAACAGGCACGCTCACCGAAGGCAAACTGGAGTTCACTGAATTCGTTCCCATGCAACACAACGGCGTTCCGATGGACGCCATCGAGCAACAGGCATGGCAAACGATTATCGATATCGAGTCGCGTTCCGAGCATCCGCTGGCGCAGGCTTTGGTGCGCGCTGCCGAGAGCCGCGGCTACACACCGCGCCCTGTGCAGCAAGCGGAAGCCGTGCCCGGCAAGGGTATCCGAGCGACCCTGGTCGACGGCACCGAGGCGCGAATTGGCAACCTACGCCTGTTTGAAGATATGGCTGTGCCCGACGCCGTGCAACGAGCGGTTCAAGCCCTGCGTGAGGCTGGCAATACGGCGATGATTGTGTGGGCGAATGGGCGGTTCCTGGCGGTCGCCGCCGCCGCGGACAAGGTGCGCCCCGAAGCCGCGGATGCCGTGCGACGCCTGCACCACCTGGGGATTCCGTGCGTGGCGATGCTCACAGGCGACGCGGAACCTATCGCGCGCGCCGTGGCGCAACAGATTGGGGTCGACCGTGTCTATGCCGACCTATTGCCCCAAGAGAAACTGGAAGTATTGCACGCGCTCAACTCAGAGTTTGGCGCGACCGCGATGGTTGGCGACGGCGTGAACGACGCGCCCGCGCTCGCTGCAGCGGAGGTGGGGATCGCGATGGGTGCAGGCGCCGATGTCGCCCTGGAGACCGCCGATGTTGCCCTCGTGGGGAACGACCTCAATAACCTCCCCTACGCCGTAGCGCTCAGCCGACACGCGATGTATGTGCTGAAGCAGAACCTGACTTTTGCGACGGGCGTGATCGTCGTGCTGGTGATCCTTACCTTCGTTGCGAACCTACGCCTGCCGTTCGGCGTCGTTGGGCACGAGGGCAGCACGCTCATCGTGGTGCTGAACGGGCTGAGGTTGCTGTGGTATCGCCCTACTCCGCCGCGGGATATGAGCCCAGCAACACAACCTCCCGCGCAAACCGATCCAGCTCCTCCAGGGCGGTCTTGATGACCTCGTCCTGACGATGCCCCTGAATATCGATGTAGAATAGGTACTCAAACATCCCGCGCGGGTTGGGGCGCGACTCGATCATCGTCAGGTTCACCCCGTGCTTGTGGAACGCGCCCAGCGCGTGATACAACTCGCCAGGGCGGTTGCGTAGGGTCATCACGAGCGAGGTCTTGTCGTTGCCGGTCGGCGCCGGTTCGTTGTAGCCAATCACTAAAAAGCGGGTGCGGTTATGGGGGTTGTCTTCGATATGCTCGCACAGGATGGGTACGCCGTAGAGTTCGGAGGCGAGCGCGTTGCCAATCGCCGCGCCGTTGGGGTCTTCCGCAGCGAACTTCACCGCGCGCGCGGTCGGCACGGTCTCGATGATCTCCGCCGCGGGCAGGTGCAACCGCAGCCATCGCCGACACTGCTGTAGCGGCTGGGGACCGGCGTAGACGCGCACAATCTGGTTCGTGTTTTTCGCCTTCGAAAGCAAGTGATGCGCGATGGGCACATAGACCTCGGCGCAGATACGCGCGTTCGTGAGGGGGAACATGTCCAGCGTCTCGGGCACCACACCTGCCAGCGAGTTCTCGATCGGCACCACCCCGTAGTCTGCGTTCGCCTGTTCCACCGCCGCGAACACATCAGGGATGCTCTCCACAGCAATATAGTGCGCCGCGCGCCCGAAACATTTGAGCGCAGCAGCATGGGTGTAGGTACCCTCTGGACCCCAGTAAGCCACTGTCGGAGCCTTCTCCAGCGCACGCGAGATCGAAATAATCTCGCGAAAAATCCCGATAATCTGTTCCTGCGTGAGCGGCCCGCGATTGAGCTGCTGGAGTCGGCGATAAATCATCTGCTCGCGTTCAGGTGTGAAAAAAGGCTTGTCGTTGCGCGACTTGATCTCGCCAATCTGCTTCGCTAGCTCCGCCCGCTCGTTGAGCAACTGGAGCAACTGCTCGTCGATCTGGTCGATGCGTTGCCTGAGTTCCGAAAGCTTGCGCATACTCGTGCTCCCTTAAATACGCGGGGCATCATCGCCGAGCGCAAAATCCGAGCATATGGCTTCGCCTCTGAAGCGACTGAATAAAAAAAGTGTACCTGACGAGGCGTCTAAAGATTTCGGGACGCGATACCAATAATTATCTCAGGTTCGCGGACGGAACCCAATAGAAGGAGGACTACACCGATGAGCCAAGTGTTCTTTGCTACGGGCGGTACGGAGCTGACGCGCTCCTTTGACGCCACGACGCCGACCAACTGGTACGTATGCACAACACCCGATACGACGCGCACCTTCAGCGAGTTCCAGAACGGCAACTGGAGCGCCGCGTTCGTGTTCTGGGGTACGCCGACCGGACAGACCGATAACTTCAACGCGCAGACCTTCGTGAACCAGATCCGCAATGTCTCCCCGAAGACCCCGTTCTTCCTGATTGTGCCCAGTCAATACGCCTCGCAAGCGACCCAGTGGCAACGCGAAACCGGTGCTGACGGATACATCGTCTGGAACACGACGACCCCGTCCGAGTTCATCAACCAAGTACGCACCGTGCTGAACGAGTACAACATCGAAGCCGCGTAATTGTTACATGCCGCGTGTCTCCCTCCCCTACCGCGGGGAGGGGGACGCATAAGTATCGCCCGGCTTTCCCTCACACTCCTTCCATATCGCGCCAGTTCGGTCCCACCTTCGCTTCTACAGTGAGCGGGACGTGCAACTCGTAGGCATGTTCCATACACAATACCCCCCGTTAACAGACCTACACCACCGTTTGTATAACGATATGCATGCCGTTCCTGCGATGGTGTATCTTTTTTACTTCTGCTTTAAATGCCGAATTCAACTCCAACTCGAACTCTTTGTTCAACCTGCGAACCACACATCGATCTTTTCCAAAGCAATCGGAAACCCATTCAACCAGACCGTTTTCATCTATGCCTTCTGGCTGTTTAAAAATAAGGTTCACACTTCGCGGGGGGATTTCCGGGTATGTATGAGGATTGCCTTCGGCATGGATTTCACTCATAATCCTCAGGCGTGGCTTGACTGAGGCTTTCTCTATTTGGCGTGTTTGCGCGACCTCTGCGCGATCCAATTGAGCTAAGTAAGGGATAATCTGCCCAAGCAGTTCGTCTGGGGCATTAGCTTGTCTTAAGACATCTTGCCAGAGATGAGCGAGCAAATCTTGGTTCGGCAAAGTTTCGAAGAAGGTGCCGTGAA
The DNA here is from genome assembly GCA_026003075.1 of Fimbriimonadales bacterium. GTDB lineage: Bacteria > Armatimonadota > Fimbriimonadia > Fimbriimonadales > GBS-DC > GBS-DC. Next base: position 260,977 of record BPGO01000001.1, read on the forward strand.
CCAGCGAAACGCGACTCTGTTTGCTACATTGCTTGTGCGTACGAATAAGATAGAAACAGTCGCGCTCGTCAGGTCCACACTGGCAGCACTTTTCATAGCGTTGAACGCTTTGGGTAACGAGGGGGACAAGCGTTCTTAGCTGTTTACGGGCAGCAGGGAGCGTGGAGTTGAAAGAGGCAATTCCAGCCCCACGAGAGTCCTTTAACTCCAATAGTGCCCCATCACCTAAGAGACCTGTTTTCTCGTAAGCAAGGACAAAATCTGGAAACGCGCCCGAATCTGTCTGCCACTTCTTCCTGCCGAACCAGCAAGCTGCTAACTCCTCTTCGGATTGCTCGCCCTGAAGGCTTGGGCATGATTTTAGTTGCTTTGCCTCCTCCAGAACGAGTTCCTTCAGTGATTTCCGGTTGCCGATATAAGCATACGGCGAGTAGAGGGCTGCCATCGCATCTAAGCTGATCTGATCCAAATCTTGGGGTTTCAAAACAAGATGAGAGGCTATTTCAGCGTACAATCTAAACACACCCATACGGCTCGCTCCTCTCGAATAGACTAAATTGCCCCTCAGTGTAAGAGGAGCAGTCGTTGCCTTCGCCCCAGATTTGTTCCAGATTAGGAGTGAAACGGTAGTAGTGTTTCAGGGAGGCGATAGAATCGGCTTCGCGGCGCGATTCCAGACGCCAGCGGATGCATGCCACATTGCGTGGGTCAAGTTCGACAGAAGCTGAATGCCTACCGAGTTGCTGTGCCACGACCGCCGTTGTGCCTGTGCCGGCAAACGGATCCAGTACCCAATCGCCAGGGTTCGTGGAACTCAACAGGATACGCGCCAGCAGCGACACAGGCGATTGCTGTTTGTGAAATCGCTCACCCTGCTTGTCCCGAATCGCCTCTTCACCCGCAAAATAGCCCGAAGTCAGCTCGCGAATGTCATCCCAGACATCCGTGAGGAACATCCCGTCCTCGCGAGGGTGTTTATATTCGGGTCGCAAAGGCGCATCAATACGCAACCGATGGAACAAACGCGGCTTGCGTCCCTTGGTCGCAAACGCGATAATCTGGTACTGTTTGCCGAACCGCCAGCTGTTAGGAACGGCGGAAGTGCGCTTCGTCCAGATAATCAGATTCTGCAAAGTCCAACCTGTTTCGCGTAGCACGCGCAGAACCGCTTCCGTGTTTTTCTCGCGTTGCATAAAGTAAACAGCACCACCGTCCATTGAAAGGCGATGCACGGCGCGACACACCTCCTCCATCCAGCGCCAGTACGTCTCTTCGGGCAGGTTGTCGTCAAAACAAGCGTACTCCTTGCCTTGATTAAATGGCGGGTCTAGAAAAGTGAGCGCAAACCGGTAGCCCTGTGTTTCCAGCTCCGCCATACGCTGTAAGCAATCGCCTTGCAAGATAAGTGCCTGCGTTGTCATGCCATCTCACACTCCTTCCATATCGCGCCAGTTCGGTCCCACCTTCGCTTCTACAGTGAGCGGGACGTGCAACTCGTAGGCATGTTCCATCTCGGTGCGGACGGCGCGGGCGACTTCCAGAACCGACTCGCGCGAGTCAGGCGATTCTAAGAGCAGTTCGTCGTGCACTTGCAGCAGCATCCGCGCTTTCGGCTCGATTTCGGGCAGGCGATGGTGGACCCGGATCATCGCCAGCTTCATGATGTCTGCTGCGGTGCCCTGAAACGGCATATTGATCGCGGCGCGTTCGGCGGCGAGGCGTTCGTTGCGGTTCGCGCTGTGCAGTTCGGGCATGTAGCGTTTGCGCCCGAGCAGGGTGCGCACATAGCCTCGTTCGCGCGCCTCTTCCAGAATCGCCTGGGTAAACGCCTTGATTTGGGGGAATCGCTGGAAATACTGCTCGATAATCTGTTTCGCTTCGCCGACGCTGATGCCCAGCTCCTGCGATAGTCCGTAGTCGCTCATACCGTACAGCACGGCGTAGTTTACGGTTTTCGCGCGGCGACGCAGCTCCTTATCCACCTGCTCAGGGGGTACCCCGAACAGGATGGACGCGGTGGCGGTGTGGATGTCTTCGCCGCGCTCAAAGGCTTGCCGCAGCACAGGATCGCCCGACATGTGCGCCAAGATGCGCAGCTCTATCTGCGAATAGTCCAGCGAGAGCAACAGGTAGTTCGGGTCGGCGATAAAGGCGCGTCGGATTTCGCGCCCAATCTCAGTGCGGATGGGAATGTTCTGCAGGTTCGGCTCGCTGCTGGAGAGCCGTCCCGTGGCGGTCACAGTCTGGTTCAGCTTCGTGTGGATGCGCCCCGTAAGGGGATTAATGAGTTTGGGCAGCGCCTCGGCGTAGGTGGAGCGCAACTTGCTCAGCTCGCGATATTTTACTATCAACGCTGCGATGGGATGCTCGGCAGCGAGGGTCTGCAACACTTCCGCGTCGGTGGAGTAGCCCGTCTTGGTCTTTTTGATCACGGGCAAGCCGAGTTTCTCAAACAGAATTGCCCCGAGCTGCTTGGGCGAGCCGATATTGAACTCTTCCCCTGCGAGCGTGTAGATGTCCTGCGCGACAGCGTTGATTTCCACCTCCAGCCTTGCGGAGAGCTCCTGCAGGTAAGATGCATCCACGCGAATCCCGTGCCACTCCATCTCCGCTAAGATGGGTGCGAGAGGCATTTCGATCTGCTCCAGCACGGGCAGCGTCTCCTCGCGTGCCAGTCTCTCGCGCAGGGGGGGGTGGAGTTGTAGCAGTGCCGATGCTTCCGCCGCATGGCGTAGGGGGGCGCCCTCGGCGGCGTCGGGCAGGCGCAGGTTCAGCAGGTCTTCGCTGAGCCAATCCAGTGCGTAGGTCGCACGACTGGGTTGCCACAAGTAGGCAGCCAGTAGCACATCAAACTGTGCAGGTTTTGCGTCAAATCCTATACCGCGCAGGAGCAAACACTCGGTTTTTAGATCCCACACGATGCGCGTGCGCTCGGCATCACTCAACAGGCGCGTCAGAGGCTCTGGGAGGAATAGGCTACTTGTCAGTTCCAGCCACACAGCACGGTCGGGTGCAACAGCGAGCGCAACGCCTTGTACGCTCGCATCGCGCAGGTGGTTGAGCTGCCCAATCAGGCGCATCCCCACGGGCGAGTCGCCCTCCAATAACCCCGCAAGCGTTGCCTCGTCGGGGTTGGATATCAGTTTGGGGGTGAGAGTCTCGTAGACCGATTGCACAGAGGGCTGTTTCGCGCCAAACTTTTCCAAGATTGCAGGCAAGCGCTTTAACACCGAGCGGAATTCGTACTCTTCCAGCACGCGGCTCAGTGCCTGCACACGCTCAGGCGTGAGTTCAAGGTGTGGGATCTCGTTGAGCGTCAGGGGCGCATTGTCCAGAATCGTTGCCAGCATACGGCTTTGGCGTATCTGCTCCTGATGCGTTTGCAACGCCTCGCGCAGTTTGCCGTTTTCCACTTTGTCCAAGTTTTTAAGCAAAACCTCTACACTGCCGAACTCCTGGAGCAGTTTCACGGCGGTCTTCTCGCCGATGCCCGGCACGCCGGGGATATTGTCCGATGGGTCGCCGCACAGTGCCTTGAAGTCCACAATCTGCGCCGGGGTCAGTCCGTATTTCTCGCGCACAGCGTCGGTATCGAACAGTTGCAGCTCCGACACGCCACGGATCGGCGCATACACCCGCACATGGTCGTTAATCAGTTGCAGTTGGTCGCGGTCGCCTGTGAAAATCAGCACATCGTAGCCGTGTTCGGTGGCGTATCGGGCAAGTGCGCCCACGAGGTCGTCCGCTTCAAAGCCTTCCTCGCTGAGCGTCGGGATACCCATCGCTTGCAGGAGGCGTTGGGTCATCTCCACCTGCGGTTTGAACTCGTCGGGTGTCTCGCGGCGGTGCGCTTTGTATTCGGTGAACGCCTCGTGGCGGAAGGTAGGCGCAGGCGCATCGAAAGTCGCCACAATCGCATCGGGCTGGAACCGTTCCAGCATCGAAAGCAGCATGTTTGTGAAGGCGTACACCGCGTTGGTGGGGCGTCCATCAGAGGTACTCAGCGGGCGCGTGGCGTAAAAGCCCCGATAGAGCAAACTATGTCCGTCGATAATCACCAGCGTCGGGCGTTGCATCGGGGGAATTGTACCTTGCAAGGGTTTCTCAATATCCTACTGATTAGCGCCCGTGGGTGGGTCTAATCCCCATCGATGCCCAACGACACGCACCCAGAGGTGGGTTAGATATTAGAGGCATCACCAGAGGTGTTCGTAATAATTGCGTTGCCATAATCTCCCGCGGAAGGGCGGCCACCCCAATTGTTTGACATCGTCGGCGTATCGTTTGCTGGTCATGGTTTTGAGGCGATTACTGAAGCCCTGCGGGTGGGTTGTTCTTACTGCGTCAATTCACAGGAAACCCCTTCCCCACCAATTGAAAAATCGTGCAAAGCGTGGGGTATACTTTCCTTTCGACGCGCAATCTAACGGAGAGGCGAAGAAACGATGGCATCGCTGAAAACGCAGACGGAACGCCCGGGACTCATTGCACGAATACGCAACTGGTTCCACGATATCGCGTCGGAGTGGCGCCGCGTGGTCAAACCCACGCCCGACGAGACGACCCAGATGACGCTGGTCGTCCTCGGCTTCGTTTTAGTGGCAGCACTCTGGTTCGCTGCGTGGGATTGGGTGTTGACCTATCTCACACACACTATCGAGAAGAACCTGATTGGGCGTTGAGGAGCGAAACAATGATAGGGATCGCAAGAACGGCATGGTATGTCGTGCGCACTTTGGTCGGGCATGAGAACAAAGTGAAGCTCGCCATCGAGAAACGCGCCAAAGCCCAAGGCATGGATGATCGCATCTTCCAGGTGCTGATTCCCACCGAGCAAGAGGTGCGCACCAAAGGCGGCAAGAAGCAGACCGTGACGCGGCGCGTGTTCCCCGGCTATGTGCTGGTGGAGATGATCCTGGACGACGAGACCTGGACTCTCGTGCGCACGACGCCAGGCGTGACCGGTTTCGTGGAGTCGGGGGGCAAGCCGGTGCCCCTCTCGCCTGAAGAGGTCGAAGAAATCAAACGCTCCATTATCGAGAGCAAGGAGCGCCCGCGCATTGCGTTCTCACCCGGCGATACCGTGCGCGTGATTGAAGGCGCGTTCGCCGACTTCAACGGCAAAGTCGAGAGCGTCGACCCCGAACGCAGCAAGGTGAAGATTCTCATCAACATTTTCGGGCGCGAGACGCCCGTGGAACTGGAAGTGGACCAGGTAGAAAAAATCTCGTAGGAGGCATCGGTTATGGCGAAAGAAGTCGTGTCCGTGATAAAGTTGAACCTGCCTGCAGGCGCAGCGACGCCCGCCCCCCCCGTGGGTCCGGCGCTCGGTCAAGCAGGCGTGAACATTATGGAGTTTGTGAAGGCGTTCAACGAGCGCACCGCCAGCCAGAAAGGCTCAACACTGCCCGTGGAGATTACGGTCTATAAAGACCGTACCTTCACTTTCATCGTGAAGCAGCCGCTGGCGTCGGACTTGATTCGGCAGGCGGCAGGGATCCAGTCAGGTTCGGCGAACCCACTGCGCAACAAGGTCGGCAAAATCACGCGCCAACAGTTGCGTGAAATCGCCGAGCGCAAAATGCCCGACCTGAACGCCAACGATATCGAGGCAGCGATGCGAATCATCGCAGGCACTGCCCGCTCGATGGGCGTCGAGATCGTGGATTAAACGCTGTTCTCTGGCGGAAATCGCCCACCTGCTTATTCAATGAGCCGCAAACGGGTATAATCGCCGTTGTGGCAGGGGCAAACGCTCCGCGATGACCACAGGAGGCAACTATGAGAGGACGCAAGATAGCGAAAAAACAGCGACATAGCAACCGTTATCTGGAGGCGGTAAAGGCAATCGGGAATGGACAACAGACCTACTCGCCGATTGAAGCGATTCGTAAGGTAAAACAGACCGCCACTGCCAAGTTCGATGAATCCATCGACATGGCTGTGAATCTGGGCGTCGACCCGCGCAAGAGCGACCAGATGGTACGCGGCGTGGTGAACCTACCACACGGCACCGGTAAGAAGCAGAAGGTGCTGGTGTTTGCCAAAGGAGAACAAGCAGACGCAGCACGTGCCGCAGGCGCGGACATGGTCGGCGCAGAAGATATCGTGGAACAAATCCAAAAAGGCTGGAAAGGCTGGAAGAACTTCGACCTCATCGTCGCAGGTCAGGATATGATGCCGATTATCAGCCGCGTCGGCAGCATATTGAAGGCGCGCATGCCCAACCCGAAATCGGGCACGGTCTCGCCCAACCCCGCCAAAGTGGTGGAAGAAATCAAGCAAGCCTCGCGCGTGGAGTACCGCGTGGACAAGGCGGGAATTGTCCACATGCCCATCGGACGCGCCTCCTTCAGCGAGGAGCAACTGCTGGAGAACATGATGGTCGCCCTCAACGCGCTGCTCAAGGCAAAGCCCGCAACCTCGAAGGGACGCTACCTGCAGAAAATCACTCTCTCCAGCACAATGGGACCCGGCGTGCAGGTCGATGTGCAAGAGGCGCAACGCCAAGCAGAACAAGTGAAAGCCTAACCCACCGCAGTTGGTGCAACGGCATTTTTGCCGTTGCACCGGCGTCTTACTGAGTAGTACTCCCAAAAGGCAGGCTCTACAGGCGCTACCCTTCGCACTCCATCAGTTCCACAGGCGCGTGGGTCAGCACCTCACAGCCCGTCTCCGTGACCACCACATCTTGCTCGATGCGCACGCCGCCGAAACCGGGCACATAGACGCCCGGCTCCACCGTAAGCACCATGCCCGCTTCCAAAGGCGTCTTGTCGCGGAATGATAGCCCCGAGCCGTCGTGTACCAAGATGCCCAGCGAGTGTCCCAAGCCGTGCCCGAAGTAGTCCGCCAAACCGTGTTTTTCCAACACCATGCGTGCAATCGCATCGATCTGTTTGCCCGGCTTGCCGGGCTTGATAGCAGTGATGCACCGCTCTAACGCCTCCAGCACCGCGTCGTAGAGTCTACGCTGTTCCGCGCTGGCTTTGCCAATGACGACCGTGCGTGTGAGGTCAGAGCAGTAGCCGTTGAGTTTGGCGCCGAAGTCCACCGTCACGAAGTCGCCTTTCTGCAACCGTCGTTCGGTGGGCTTACCATGGGGCAACGCGGTACGCTCCCCCGAGACGGCGATGGTGTCAAAGGCAGGGTATGCGCCTTGACGACGCATATAAAAGTCGATCTCCATCGCGATGTCCCATTCGGCGACTTCGGGCTGGAACAGCCGCTGGATGTGTTGAAAAGTCGCATCGGCGAGGGCGGCGGCGTCACGCACGCGGGCGATCTCGTACTCGTCTTTCACCCGTCGCAGCTTCTCTACGGGTGTGCCAATTGGCAGCACGCGCACGCCTGCCCGACGAGCTGCCTTGCGCAGCGCTTGCACCCCCGCCACGGAGTTCCCGCTTTCCACGCCCAAAGTCCGCGCGCCCAACTCGCGCACAACTTCTGTTAGCGTTGCATTGAACTCCTTGAGCGTCGGGTTCAACACGATGGGGATGCCGAGAACTTCGCTTTGCGCCTGCGTCGCGTAGATTCCCCCTGTCAGGAACCGCTCCGTATCGGGGGTCATCAGCAACGCGCCAAACGAGCCAGTGAAACCCGTTAGGTAGTACAAGTTCGCGGGGCTATTAATCAGCACGGCATCGGGCGGATGCTTGCCCCCGAAGACCTGTCGGCGCAGTTGGGCGCGGCGTTCGGCGTAGTTTGGGGCTGCTAATGCGGACGCCGACATGACCGCGCTCAGTCCAGCGGCTTGAGTTTGATGTTGCGATACCATATCGGGTTCCCGTGATTCTGAAGCGCGATATAGCCGGGTCGAGTCATCGTGTTATAGGCGTATTTAAACTTGTTCGGTGTGCCATCGGGATTGCGCCCTGCTTCCGTCCAACGGCTGAGGTCGACCTCGTTCACCTTCTCGCCATTCAGATACACCACAATCAGGTTGTCTTTGCAAATGATATGGTAGGTGTTCCATTCGCCCGCAGGTTTGACGGCGTTTTTGCTGGGCGCTTGAATGTCGTAAATCGCGCCGCAGTCGTGCTTGCTGGGCTGTTCCTTGCCGTAGCTATCCAGCACTTGAACTTCGATGCCGGTGTTCACGGGGTCGTTCTTGTCCCATGTACGCAGAAACACGCCACTGTTGCCTCGAGGGGACACTTTGAAATCGAGTTTGAGCTCGAAGTTTTTGTAGACGCCGTCGGCATAAATCATGCCACCGCCGCCCTTGCCTGTACAGTGGAGCGTTCCGTCTTCCACGATCCAAGAGCCGTCCACACCCGCGACCGTCCATCCCTTGAGGCTTTCGCCATCGAACAGCAGTTTCCAGCCGTCCTTGATTTCCTGCTCACTGAGCTGGTTCGGTTGTTGAAGCGCAACGGCTGCGCCTGCCAACAACACAAATGCGCCTACCAAAAACGCCAACGGAGAGGTTATGATACGCATAGTTGTGGGATTCGCTCTTCTCAATCGCATTCCTGCCATGTGCAGCGTTTGCGGGGGTAATTTGCACGGGAACGGTGCGACTTGCATCGGACCCCGTAGAATCGTAGGTGTTCGTTCAGGTATAATCTATCCCAGCCTTGATGAGGGGTTGAGAGCCGATGGCGAAAACGAAGATAACGGTACGGGATTTAGCTGCAGAGTTAGGTGTCTCCGCCGCACGCCTGAAGGAGATTCTGGCGCAGTTGGGCGTGAGCGAGGAAGAAGCACAGCATGGCTTAGACGAGGAGACGGCGCAGGTCGTCAAAGAGATGGCGCAGGAGCTGGCAGGCGACCTGAAGACGCTGGTGCTCCCGCGCGAGCTGACGGTGCGCGAACTCGCTGAAGCGATGGAACGCGCGCCCACCGATATCCAAAAACATATCATGACCAAGCACGGCAAGCTACTCACGCCCGTGCAGAAAGTAGACCCCGAACTCGCTGAAAAAGTCGCTGCCGATTTCGGGCTTACCGTTCAGTGGGAGACGCCGCAACCCACCGCCTCAACCCCCATCAAAGTCGCCGTGACAGGACCCCAGCTGCGCCCACCCGTCGTGACGATTATGGGGCATGTCGACCACGGCAAGACCAGTTTGTTGGACTATATCCGTAAAACGCGCGTTGCCGAACGCGAATTCGGCGGGATTACGCAGCACATCGGCGCCTATCAAGCAGAAGTGAACGGGAAGCTCATCACTTTCTTGGACACCCCCGGACACGAAGCGTTCACTGCCATGCGGGCTCGCGGCGCGCAGGTGACCGACATCGTGGTGCTGGTCGTCGCCGCGGACGACGGTATTATGCCGCAAACCGTGGAAGCCATCAACCATGCCAAAAACGCCCAAGTGCCCATCATCGTCGCCATCAACAAAATCGATAAACCAGAAGCGAACCCCGATCGCGTCATGCAGCAACTCACCCAGTATGAATTGATCCCTGAAGCATGGGGCGGCGATACGATCTGTGTGCCCGTCTCCGCCATCACGGGCGAAGGAGTGGACACCCTGCTCGAAATGATTCTGCTGGTAGCGGAACTGGCGGATCTGAAAGCCGACCCGAAAGCCGAGCTGCGGGGCACCGTTATCGAGGCGAAGTTGGATAAGGGACGCGGTCCTGTGGCAACCATTTTGGTACAACAGGGCACGCTCAAACGCGGCGATATTTTGGTGGTCGGCAAAACTTGGGGCAAAATCCGCGCCATGTTCGACCATACCGGCAAACAGGTCGATAGCGCGACGCCGTCTACCCCCGTCGAGGTGATGGGACTGAACGAGGTGCCCGTCGCTGGCGACAAAGTGGAGCGCGTGGAAAGCGAAGCCCGCGCCCGAGAGATTGTGGAAGAACGCCTTGAAGCCGAAAAACGCCCCGATGTCCAACGCCCGACCCGCCGCGTGAACCTCACGGAGCTGTTCAAGCAGATGCAGGAAGGTGAAACCAAAACGCTCAACATCATCCTCAAAGCCGACACCTACGGCTCGGTGGAAGCAATCCGCGATGCCCTGCTGAAACTGAAGAAACCCGAAGGCGTGGAACTCAAAATTATCAACGCGAATGTGGGCAACATCAGTGAAGCCGATATCGATTTCGCGATCGCCGCCGAGGCGGTCGTGCTGGGCTTTAATGTGAAAGTGGAAAGCAACGCCCAAACGAAAGCGAAAGCCAGCCGTGTGGATGTGCGCGTCTACCGTATCATCTACGAATTGCTGGAAGAGGTAGAGAAAGCCCTGCACGGACTGCTGGAGCCAGAATTCAAAGAGGTCACTCTGGGAACAGCCGAAGTGCGCGCCGTGTTCAAACTCTCGCGCGGTATCGTGGTGGCGGGATGCTATGTGCTGGACGGTAAGATGGTGCGCAACGCCCCCGCGCGCCTGATTCGAAACGGTGAAGTCATCCACGAGAGCAAAATCAGCACGCTGCGCCACCTTAAAGAAGACCGGCGCGAAATCGCCGCCGGCTACGAATGCGGTCTCACACTGGAAGGGTTCACCGACTACCAGGAAGGCGACCGCATCGAGTGCTACGAGATTCAGGAAGTGGGGCGCTAACCTACCGTTTGCTTAGCCCAGTCGGCAACGTCCGCTTGGGGCGCGGTTCGAAATCGGGCAAGCGAGGTGGGTTCGCCTCCATCTGCTTCAGAATCTCCGCAATCGCCCGCTCTAACTGCGGGTCGCGCCCCGCTGCGTAGTCTTGTGGCGCGTAGTCCACTTCAATGTCGGGATCCGTGCCGTAGTTCTCCACATTCCAGCCCACATCATAGAACCAGAAGGCGTACTCTGGCTGCGTCGTCAAGCCCTGATCGACAAATACGGACTTGGGCCAGATGCCGATCACGCCGCCCCATGTGCGCTTGCCAATCAGCACGCCGATTTTCATGAGCTTGAAAGCGTGGCTGAACATATCGCCGTCGGAGCCGGCCCGTTCGTCCGTGATGGCGACGATGGGCCCCATCACCGAATCATACGGGTACGGCACGGGCTTGCCCCAGCGCGGCACATCGTAGCCCAGACGCTTCCGGGCAAGTTTCTCTAACAACAGGGGTGAGACGATGCCGCCTCCGTTCGCGCGCACATCCACAATCAGTGCAGGGCGGGCAATCTCCGCCAGATAGCCCCGATGAAACTCTGAAAAGCCCCAACTGCCCATGTCGGGAATATGAATATAGCCCACCTTCCCGTTGGTTTTGGCGTGTACATACTCGCGATTGCGCCGTACCCAGTCGCGGTAGCGCAATCGGGACTCGTCGCTGAGCGTTTTCGTAATCACGGTGCGCGTCTCACCGTTGGCGTTGCGCAGGGTGAGTTCCACGGGAGTCCCTGCGAGGTGGAGGAGCGCTTCGCCTGGGGTGAGAGTTGGGGTCAGTCGCCTGCCGTTAATCGCCACAAGCACTTCCCCGACTTGTGCATTCACACCGGGCTCGTTCAAGGGCGAGTCGGCATCTTCGAGCCACGGGTCGCCCTGCAAAATCCGCACGATTCGGTAGCCTTGTGCCGCTTCATCCCATTCGAACTCCGCGCCGAGGAAGCCGACGCTATACTGCGGGGGCTGGCGATAGTCGCCGCCGAACTCGTAGCAGTGCGAAGTGCCCAACTCGCCCTGCATCTCCCACATTAAATCGGAAAACTCGCTACGGGTGGCGACACGCTCCAGCAGGGGATAGTATCGATCGTACACTTTTTGCCAGTCGACGCCCGACATATCCGCGCTCCAGAAGAACTCGCGCTGCAGTCGCCATGCCTCCCGATACATCTGTTGCCACTCGCGGGTGGGCACAACCGCGCAGCGCACCCGGCTGAGGTCAATCCAGCCGCTCTCGCGCGAGGGTGGGGCTTGTTCTTGCTTCTCATCGGGTTTCTGGCCAGCGGGCACCACACGCAATCGCTTGCCCGAACGGTACGCCAGCGTCTTATGGTCGCGTGAGAGGGTGAAGTCGCTCACCTCGCTTGCCAATGTCTCGGTCTTGGCGGTGTTGAAATCGTACATCAGGAGGGTTCCCTTCCCCTCACTGTCCGAATCGAGCCAGCTTTGCCCCAGCGTGCCCTCAACGGGGTACTGCGTGGCGAGGACGCGCCGCTTGCCCAGTCCGACAACCTGTCCGTAAATGCCTGCAGGCAGGGGCACGGTAATCACCCGCAGGTGAATATCCTCAAAGTCGATCTGCGTGGGTTTCCTTGGCTCTTCGTTTTGCGTTACTGCATTTGCAGGCGACTTCGGATCCATAGCAACAGCAGTATACCCAATTGGGTATAATACTCTGTGTTGCCGGGTCGTCTAAGGGCAGGACGCCAGACTTTGGATCTGGTAGTGGTGGTTCGAATCCACCCCCGGCAGCCAAATCCCCTCTGCACCGTTTCCGTTCCCACTATGCTTGGCTGTTTGGAGGTATACTCTCCTTCGGAGGCGATACCATGCGAAAACGATGGCTGATGTCGATTACCTTAGCGGCGTTGACGGCACTGGGTGCCCATGCACTGTTGCAGCAGCAGGGATTACCTATCGGCGCGACAGCACCCGATTTCAAGCTCACCACGCTCGATGGCAAGACGGTGGAACTGAGCAAACTGCGCGGCAAACCCGTGTTTATCGATTTCTGGGCGACTTGGTGCGGCCCGTGCCGCCGTGCGCTCCCACACACTCAGAAGCTTTCCGAGAAATACGGTAAAGACGCTCATATCCTGACTATCAATTTGAAAGAGGATGAGCAAACCGTTCGTAAGTTTCTCGAACAGAACAAATACACCTTCACTGTGCTGATGGATACGGGAGGCGAGGTCAGTGCAGCCTACCGAGTGCGGGGCATCCCCCATTTCGTGCTGATAGACGCTACGGGAAAGGTGCAGTTCGTGCAAGTCGGCTACGGTCCCGGTATCGAGCGGAAGTTTGAGGCGGAACTCCAAAAGGCGATTCGCGTGGCGCAATCCGATTGATGATTTCTGAGACCGTCCTTGCTCGAACGATTCTCGCCTTAGACACGCCGAACCTGGGTCAGGCGTGCGACTGGGTGCAACAATATCGCGGGCAAGTCTATGCCTTCAAAATTGGGGGCGCGTTGACGCTTGCGCATGGGCTGCCTGTGGTGCGGACCCTGCGTGAGGCAGGCGCCGAGCGGGTGTTTGTGGATTTGAAGTTCCACGACATCCCGCATGTTGTTGCGTTGGCAGTGCGTCAGGCGGCGGAGTTCGGCGTTTGGATGCTCACTTTGCATATCGCAGGGGGCGTTGAGATGCTTCGCGCTGCCCGTGCCTCTGTAGAAATGGTGCCGAACCCCCCGCTGTTGATGGGCGTGACGGTGTTGACCAGTTTGGACACGGCGGCGTTGCGTGCGATGGGGATCCCTCGCACGCCGCGTGCGCAGGCGTTGCGCTTGGCACATTTGGCAAAGGACGCCGGGCTGAACGGGGTGATTGCCTCACCGCAGGAGGCGCGCCTGCTACGCAAGCACTTGCCGCCGCCGTTTCTTATTGTGACCCCCGGGGTGCGCCCTACAGGATATGACGCCGACGACCAGAAACGCACCGCCACACCTGAGCAAGCCTTGCGCTGGGGCGCAGACTATGTTGTGATGGGACGCGCGATTCTCCCATCGAAAGCGTAGCTATCGCTTCGGTGCGCAGTAGGTAATTTGTTCGAACTCTTCGGCGTTTAGGCTCGCGCCGCCCACCAGCGCGCCGTCGATCTCGGGCTGGTGCAGCAGCGCGTGCGCGTTAGATGCCTTCACGCTGCCGCCATACAAAATCCGCACCAATGTTGCCAGATCCTCGCCGTAGCGATCGCGCAGGGTTTGGCGAATAAAGCCGCACACGCGATTCGCCTCATCTGCCTCGCACACTCGTCCCGTGCCAATCGCCCACACCGGCTCATAGGCGATGACCAGCTCGTAGAGCTCATCCGCGGTCACCCCTTGCAGCGCGCCCTCCAGTTGGGTTTGAAGGACGCGCTCGGTTTGACCCGCCTCGCGCTCCGCGAGCGTCTCACCCACACAGAGAATCGGTCTCAACCCGTGCGGCAAAACGGCGCGCAACTTGCGGTTGATCGATGCGTCCGTTTCACTGAAGTAGGAGAGGATCGTGGGGTCTAAATCAGGGTCGGCGACGCCGAAGCGTCCCCGCGTTTCCGAGTGCCCCAGAATCACATACTCGCATCCGACCGCGCAGAGCATCAGGGGCGAGACCTGCCCCGTGAAGGCGCCGGCATCGCGCCAGAACACATCCTGCGCCCCCAGTTTCATCTCACTACCGCGAATTGCCTCGCCCACTGCCTGCAACGCCACAAAACTCGGACAGAGCAAAATCTCCACATCCGAGCGCATGCCGATTCGCTGGCGCAGTGTGGTCGCCAACGCCGCGCCCTCCGAAGGCGTGAGGTTCATCTTCCAGTTCCCTGCAATTAAGGGTCGTCGCATCATCGCACCTCGTGTAGTTTGGGACGATTGCGTCCCAGCAAAGCGTTTGGCTAAGGAGCGCCTGTCCTACTTCGCCATCTCTTGCAGCAGCGCGGCGTATTTTTCCGCCACGACGCGCCGCTTGACTTTGAGTGTGGGCGTCAACTCGCCCCCCTCAATCGTGAACGGTTTACTAATCAGGCGGAATCCCTTCACGCGCTGGAAGTCTGCCAGTTCCCGGTTCACGCGCTCCAGCTCTTGGCGGAACCGTTTCTGCACAGCGTCGTGGTTGACGAGCGCTTCGGGGTCGGCTGCCTCAATACCCTCTTGCTTGGCGAACTCGCGCAGGGCGTCCATGTTCGGCACAATCAGCGCGACAGGTGCGCTCATTCCATCCCCATACACCACAGCTTCCTGAATCAGCGCACTCTGTTTGAGCAGGTTCTCTATCGGTTGCGGAGCGACATTCTTGCCGTTCGCCAGAACGATAATGTCCTTCTTGCGGTCGGTAATGTAGAGGTAGCCATCTTTGTCCATATAGCCCACATCGCCTGTGTGGAACCAGCCCTCGGAGTCTATCGCGGCGGCGGTCGCTTCGGGCTTTTTGTAGTAGCCCTTCATGATGTTGGGACCGCGCGCCAAAATCTCACCGTCCTCGGCGATTTTGATTTCCACGCCTCGAATCGGTTTGCCCACACTGCCGAAGCGCGGGGCGTTCGGCGGGTTCACAGTCAGCACCGGGCTGGTCTCGGTCAGACCGTAGCCTTCCAATATCAGGATGCCGAAGGCGTGGAAGAACTCGGCGACCTCTTTGGGCAACGCGGCGCCGCCCGACACAAAGTAGCGCAACCGCCCGCCCACTCGCTCGCGAATCTTCGACGCCACCAGTTTGTCCAGGATCGCATGCTGGATCTGGACGCCGAGCGGTGCGCTTTTGCCCTCGCGCTTGCACCGCGAGTAGATTTTGCCCACCTCCAGCATGCGGTAGAACAGTTTCTGGCGCAGCGGGGGCATTTGACGCACCGACGCCAAAATCCGATCCATCACCGATGCATAGAAGCGCGGCACGCCCAGCATCAGCGTCGGCTTGACCTCCTGCATGTCGTTAGCAAGCGTGAACAGGCTCTCGGCGTAGGCAATTGTCAGCCCCATGTAAATCGGCAGGAAGTGCCCTGCCATCCGTTCGAACACATGCGAAAGGGGCAGGAACGATAAGAGCAAATCGGTCGGCTGCCAGTCGATAATCTCCAGCACCGCCTCGATATTGCTGATGAGGTTATGGTGGGTCAACATCGCGCCTTTCGGTTCGCCCGTTGTGCCTGAAGTATAGATAAAAGTGATGACATCGTCGGGCTGGCTGGCTTGCACCATCGCCAGCAGTTCGCTCTCAGTCAGTGCGCCCGGCTGATTGAGCATCTGATCGAAGGTGGGCGTATTGATGACATCTTTGGGGTCAATCACTATCATCTGTATGCTCCGCTCGGAGCCTTCCACTGCTTCGCATGCCTTGCGCAGTTGTTTTTTATCACTGACGACCAACACTTTCGGCTCAGAATCGCTGAGGATTTCCCCCACTTGGGGCGCCGTCAGGGTGGGGTAGATAGGGACCGTGATGCCCCCCAAGCAGAGCGTTGCCCAGTCCGTGATTGCCCACTCGGGACAGTTTTCCGACAGAATCGCCACGCGGTCGCCTTGACGCACGCCCAGTTCGTGCAGCGCACGGGCGAAGGCGTAGACGCGCCTACCCAACTCGCGGTAGGTGATGGGGCGAAACTGTTTCTCGCGTTTCACCAGCATTGCGGGTTTCTCTGCATGCTGCTCCACGCTACGCCAGAACGCCTTACTCAAAGTATCGACAGCCATCGTCTTTGCTCCATAAAAAGGATTCGTGCAAGCCGCCCAGATTCCTGCAGGGTCGCATTCGGGCGCACATGTCGCCTTGCCTCGTGTACCGCTCAGGATTTGTTGTCCGAATCGTTTCCGTCAGGGTTTCCGCGCACCTTGATTTCTGTCTGGTAGTACGCACAAAACTCCTGCAGGGGGCACTCGGCACAGCGCGGGTTCGGCGCCTTGCACACAGCGCGACCGTGCTGAATCAGCGCGACATGGAACCGATAGACCAGCGGCTCGGGGACAATTGCCTCCAGCGCGTCGTGCGCCTTCGCCTCACCGAGCGATTTCGGAATCAGCCCCAGCCGCCACGAGACACGAAACACATGCGTATCTACCGGAATCACGGGTCGCCCCATCGCGAAGCACAGCACAATCGCCGCGCATTTCGGACCGATCCCGGGGAGACCGAGCAGGAACTTACGGGCTTCAGGCGTCGGTAGTTGGTGGAGCCAATCCAGACTGTAGTCGCCGTGCGCTTCGTGAATCGCCCGCAGTACGGCTTGGATTCGGGGGGCTTTCTGGTTCGCCAAACCGCCCGAACGAATCGTCGCCGCCAGCTCGTCGGTGGGCGCCTCCACCACCGCCTGCCAAGTGGGATACCGTTCGCGCAAGAGCCGATAGGCACGGAAGGAGTTCGCGTCGGATGTGTGTTGCGAGAGGATGCAGTGAATGAGTTCCTCGAGGGGGTTGTTGCGCGGTTTCCATTCTGGAACACCGTAGCGCGCCTCCAGCCGCGCGACGATCTCAGCAATTGGAAACGCCATAGTGCTAAGTGTACCATGGGCTTGCGCTACGACGCGCCGAATCGCCGCATCGCCTCGCGCCGCGCACGGTGTTGCTGGTACATTTCGCGGAACAGGGCGAACTTCGCGGCATGATAGTCGGCGGTGGCAGGGTTCGGCTCCACCACGAGGTCGGGTGCGGTCATCGCGTGCATCGCGCGGGGGATATCGGGGTAGGCGCCTGCCGCCACCGCGCCCAGAATCGCACTGCCCAGCAACACCGCTTCCGGCTCGCGGTTCACCACCACGCGGCAGCCTGTGATGTCCGCCGTTTCGCGTAGCCAGTAGCGGTTCTTCGCGCTGCCCCCCGTGACATAAATCGCGTCGATTCGGTAGCCTGCCTCGCTCATCGCACGCAGCACATCACGAATGTTGTAGGCTAACGCCTGCAGTGTCGCATAGTAGAGCAGCGCCAAGGCGTTCAAACTCGTGTCCAGCGTCAGACCATCGACCATGCCACGTGCGTAAGGGTCCGCATACGGCGCCCGGTTCCCGTAGTGATCGGGCAACACATGCAGGGTGCGCGTCAGCAGCGCAGGATAGGGCAATCCTTGTGCCAACTCATCCACGATTCGGTTCGCGGCTTCGTAGACAGAGATACCCTCGCGTTCGGCTTTGAGTTCCAGCGCAGGGTACTGGCGGTGGTGTTCAAGCGTGTAATCGATCAGTGCGCCCGCTGCCGATTGCCCGCCCTCGTTCATCCACATGTTGGGCAATACTGCGCCGTAGTAGGGTCCCCACACGCCCTGCACAAAGCGCGGTTGCGACGAAAGCGCCATCAAGCAGGACGAAGTGCCCGCAATAAGCGCCATCGAGTGTTCCAGTGTCTCCAATCGCGGCGTGGCTTCTCCTGCCCACACTGCTCCCAGCAGTCCAATCGTGCCCGCGTGCGCATCGACGATCCCAATAGCGGCTTGTGTGCGAGTAGATAGCCCCAACTCGCTTGCTGCTTGAGGCGTGAGGTTGCCCGCAGCGTTGCCCAGTGGCAGAATCGCCTCGCCCGCACGCCCACGCTCCAGAATCGACTCGATGCCCAAGTCCTGCAAGAGTTGTGTATCCCAGCGTCGCTCGGCAGGCAGGTAGGTCCACTTGCACCCCATCGTGCATTCACTGCGGAGATTGTTCCCCGTGCTGCGGTAGACGAGGAAATCGGCGAGATCCAAGAATTTCCCAGCACGCTCGAAGGTTTCGGGCATGTGATGACGCAGCCATGCGAGTTTCGGCGGCTCCATTTCAGGCGAGAGCGCCCCCCCTGAATAGCGCAACGCCTCATAACCCCCTGCATTCGCGCGTTCTGTCTCCGCAATGGCACGATGGTCCATCCACATGATGATGTTCCACTGCGGATCCCCCGTCGGGGAGACGCTCAGCGGTTCGTCGTTCTCGCCTAAGACCACCAGCGAGCAGGTGGCATCGTAGCCGATGCCGAGTACTGCATCGGGATGCACCCGCGCCTCGTCCACGACCTGACGCACGACCTTGCACACGGCACGCCAGATATCTTCCGAAGACTGCTCCGCGTACTCCGGTTGAGGACGGTGAATCTGGATAGGCTCTGAGGCGATGGCGAGTCGTTTGCCGTGCAAGTTGAACAGCCCCGCGCGTGCGCTGGCGGTTCCCACATCTACGCCGATTACATAGCCCTGCTGCATCGTTGCGCTCCTTTGCGGTACGGCGATTATACCTTTAACTTGTTTCATCCCGCTTGTAGCAGTTCGCGTGCGTGTTGCAGAGCGGTCTCTGTCGGTTCCCCTGCGAGCATCCGTGCGATTTCGCGCACGCGCGCCTCTCCTTCCAGCGAGTGTACCTGCACGCGCGTTGCGTCTCCGTCGGTCTGTTTTTCGATAGCGAGGTGGTGGCGTGCCCGGCTGGCGATTTGGGGCAGGTGCGTGATACACAGGATTTGGCAGTGCTGCGCCAGTTCGGCGAGCTTGTCGCCGACGGCGTGCGCGGTGCGCCCACCCAGTCCCGCGTCGATCTCGTCGAACACGAGGGTAGGCACGGGCGCAGCATCGGCTAAGACGGTTTTGAGGGCGAGCATCACGCGCGACATCTCGCCTCCAGAGGCGATTTTGCTGAGGGGGCGCGGCGGCTCGCCCGGATTGGCGCTGAACAGGAACTCCACGCTGTCTGCTCCTGTGGCATCGAGCGGCTTGGGACGCACCTCTACAAGGAACTCGGCGCGCTCCATCGCCAAATCGCGCAGGCATGCCTGCACCCGCTCAGCGAACCGCTGGGCGCCTGCCTTGCGTTGTTCGGAGAGTTCCGCGCTTAGCGCGGCGGCGCGCGCCTGAAGGGTAGCGAGTTGCGCCTCCAGTGCCTCGCGCCGTTCGGTCTGCGTCTCCAGCGCGTGGAGCTTGGACTCGGCGTTCTCGGCGTATTCCAGAACCGCCTCGAGGGTGTCGCCGTACTTGCGTTTGAGCCGTTTGATGAGTTCGAGCCGCGCAATGACCTCTTCCAGACGGGCAGGGTCGTACTCGATGCTCTCAGCGTAGGCGCGCAGGTTGCGAGCGACCTCTTCGATGTGCGCCAGCGCGCCCTCCAACATCTCTCCCCACTCGGCGACGGAGGGGTCAATCCGCGCGATTTCGGTTAGGTTTCGGCTCGCGTGAGCGGCTTGGTCGTAGGCGCCGTTTTCACTCATCAGAGCGTCGTACGCACCCCCCGCCAGCGCGATGAGTTTCTCGGCGTGCGTGAGGCGTCGCTCCTCGGTTTCCAACTGCTCCTCCTCGCCCGGCTGCAGGTTCGCCTTGCGGATTTCGTCCACCTGAAAGCGATACAGGTCGAGCATCTGCTCGCGCTCGCGTTCGCGTTCGGCGAGTTCCTGCAGTTCGCGCTCCGCCTGACGCAACGCCTGCACCGTTTCACGCACCTGCGCTCGCAGGCTCAGTGCCGACTCGCCCAACCAGCGGTCTAAAAACTCCAGATGGCTGTTGGGCTTTAGCAGCGACTGATGCTCGTGTTGCCCGTGCAAGTCGACCAGCCGCTCGCCGACGGCTTTGAGAGTGTTGAGGGGTGCGGGCTGCCCGTTGATACGCGCGAGGGAGCGTCCACTTGCCTGCACCTCGCGACTGAGATAGAGAAGCCCCTCCTCTGGCTCCACGCCCAGTTCGTCCAGCAGAGCATGCAGCTCCGGGTCGTTGGGCAGTTCAAACACGGCGTTTACGCGCAGCTTCTCCGCGCCTGCGCGTATCATGGTGGGGTCAGCGCGTTCACCCAGCGCAAGGCTGAGTGCGTCGATGAGAATCGACTTGCCTGCGCCCGTTTCACCCGTGAGCGCATTTAGCCCCGCCGTGAACAGCACCTCTAAGCGGTCGATAATCGCGAGGTTCTCGATGTGCAGCGCGTGCAGCATCGCCGCGAATTGTACCTGTTAGTGGTCGTCCTGCATGCCCATATCGCGTTCGGCGACGGCAATCGCAATCGCTGTAATCGCCAGAGCGACGCTGAGTCCTATAGCGACGCCCATGCGCGTGGCGCGGGGCATATCGGCGACGGTCGCCGCGAGAGACCCCAGCGGCAGCACGAGGATTAACCCCAGCATGCTCAGGGGGACAATCCAATGGAAGAGGCGATTGCCGTAGAGATAGGCACTGAGCGCGGCGCCGAGTGCGCCCGCCGTCCAGCCTGCAGCGGCGCGCTCCGAGAAGATTGCCGCCAGTGCCAGTGGCGCCGCCGAGGCCCAGAACCCTGCCAGCAGCGACCGCCACAACGGCGACCGCTCCCCACGCTGGCTCCACCACAGCGCAAGCACCCCCAGCCCCACCAACGCGATCAAGAACGCCACCAAAGTAAAGTAAGAATAGAGATCCGCACGGGGCGCACGCAGCGGATAGCTTAGCGTGAACAGGCGGAACCCCAACACGGTCGTCATCAGCAGCGCACCTGCCCCGTAGAGCGCACTCTCGTGAACAGTCGTGCGCGTAAACTCGCGATGAGACATCACCAGCGCGTGCAAGGCAGCCATCAAGGCGCACACCGCCAAGCCGAACCCGCGCATCGTCGCGAACGACGCCGCCAGCAGCCCCACCCACACCAGCAGCGCGAAGCGCGACCAGAGCGCGTTCCCCGACAAGCCCCGTGCGAGAGTCGCCGCCAGGAGCGTCATCAGCACCAGTTGCAGATACGGCGCGTCGGAGCCTGCCAGTCGGTAGCCCACAGCGGTCAGCGCGAAACCACCAAAGAGCAAAACATAGCTGGAGCGCCCACCGGTACGCCCTGCACGCGCCAGCAGCGTGGCGATACCGAACGCTGCCACCCCTGCCCCCGCCAGACATACGCCGAACCAGAGAGGCACGCTCGCAAAGGTCGCCAACCCCGTCGTCCAACAGAGCGCAAGGGTACTTAATGCGACACCCTCCAGCGATTCCCACGCACGCCCCAGCAGGACCCACATCAATCCGGTGGCAATCCCCACACCCCAGAGCGCAGGCAGCAACCCCTCGCGAGCGAACACCAACGCCAACACCGGCGCACTCATCGGGAGGAGCGCGCCGAGCCATTCAAAGTGCAGCCGGCTCCCCACAAACGCGCCTGTAAGCCATAACCCCGACGCGACCAACACGCCCCAGCCCAGCGCGCTGCCCGGCTGAAAATAGGGCGCTGGCTCCGAAGGCAAGGTGAGCCCGAATACTACCAAAGCAATCAGCCACACCAGAGGCAACGCGAACGCAGGAAACATCGGCGCACGGGAACGCGCCATCAACGCCGCAACCAGCCCCAATCCGAAACAGATTCCTCCAATCGACCACGCCACAAGGCTCATAGACGCCTCCCTCCATTGAGGCGTCTATAGAATTCCATGTTCCAATTAAAGTTCCTGCAAGTCAACTCCAGCAGAGGGTGTTCGAAAATTCCCTTTGCACAAGCAGATACGCCTTGCACAGGGCAGACACACCTTGCACGGGGCAGACACGCAGGTCTGCCCCTACAGAGGGCGTCGGATGTAGGGGTGTACCTGTGTGTACGCCATGCTATGCTCCGTTTCTCGAACACTTCAATAGGTATACTCCCGTCGATGGCGACAGCAGTTGTGGGCGTGGATTTAGGTGGTACCAATGTGCGTGCGGCGGTGCTTAACCGTGCCGGTGAACTGCTTGCCCCTCCCGTACAGCATCCCTCACGCGCGCAAGAGGGCTTCAAAATCACCTTGGAACAGATTGTGCTGACGATTCAGGAGGCGATTGCGGCGTCAGGCGTCGCACCCGCAATGATTGGCATGGCGGTACCGGGACATATCGACTCGACGCGCGGCGTGGTACGCTGGGCGCCGAACTTCGGGGAGATGCGTGGAGAGATTTTCGAGGTCTGGCGCGATGTGCCGTTAGCCGACGCGATTCGGACGCGTGTGAATCTGTCCGTCGTGATGGGCAACGACGCGAACCTTGCCGCGCTGGGCGAATACTATTACGGCGTGGGGCGTGGGCAAGCGCGCGGGCTGATCATGCTCACATTGGGAACCGGCATCGGCGGCGGCGTGGTGCTGACGCGCCCTCAGGTCCAGGGCAACGCACACTGGGAAGGTGGCGTGCTGCTGGTCGGGCTGGGCGGCGGTGCGGGCGAGCTGGGACATACGATTCTGAACTTTAGCGGACCGCGCTGCGGATGCGGTGCGCGTGGCTGTATCGAAGCCTACGCCAAGCGCGACGCTATTGTCGAACTTGCCCGTGAAGCGGCGCGACGCAACCCCACCAGCCTGCTGAATACCCTGACCGAAGGCGACCCCGCCAAAATCACGCCTGCGCTGGTGAGCCAAGCCGCCGCACAGGGCGATTCCACGGCAATCGCCCTGTGGCACGAAGTCGGCGCCTACCTGGGCGTCGCGATTGCAAACTTTATCAATATTTTCAATCCCGAAATCGTGGCGATTGGCGGTCAGATTGCCAAAGCGGGCGCGCCGCTATTTGAAGCCATTCACCAGACCGTGCGCGACTACGCGCTACCGACCCTGCTGCAGGATTGTCACATCCTGCCCGCAGAGCGGATCGAAGACGCAGGGATTCTGGGGGGCGCCGCGCTCGCATGGCAAGCCCTGGAGGCGCGACGATGACATGGCGCATGCACAAACGCACCGAAACCAAGCCCGACGGACGCCGAATCTACTACTACACCTTCGAGCCTGAGCCGTCCGCTACCGAGAACACCCCGCCAACTAATCTTGAGGGCGCAGGCTCAACGGAATCAGAAACACCCGCTCCACAGGCAGACCGCACTCCGTCTCCGTACAAGGTTGATAGCGCACCAGAATCCGCACATAGCCGTCGGTAGCGTCGCTCGTCTCAATGGCACTGATGGGCAGCAACGCCGCCGCCTGCCCGTAGTAGACCTCGATCGGCTCACTGCCCGACTGAATGCGTTGTGGAGGCATCCAAATCGGCTCGCCTATCTGCACAGGTAAGTCGGTGCTGACCTCGACCGCGGTGGGGATGCGCCCTTCTTGGGGATACGCCGCGTTGATATGCCAGCCCTCCTCAATTTGGAACAGTACCAGCAAGCCCTCGGGCTGGGGAAGCAAGTCGACGCGCACAGGACCGTCTTGTTCCTCTGTTTCGGTATACGCCGATTCAGGGATCTCCAGATCGGGGGCTTCCAACAGGTCGCCTTCTAAGAGTAGGTAGCCGTAAAGCAGGCTGTCTCCCGCCGTAGGCGCACGCCGTAGAATCGCCCAGCAGCTATCCAGCGTGTCGGCGGCGAGTTGCGCATAGCGCTCGCTTCGCTGGGGATCCTCAATCGCCAACGCGGTGCTAAGACTCGCGAGGAACTGCACCGCGCCCCCGTTGCCCGACGGCATCGCACGATCTTGATACGACTTGATGGGCATAATCAGCAGGTCGTGTGCGCTGTCGGTCGTGTAAAAGCCGCCGTGTTCGGCGTCATGGAACCGCGCAATCATTTGGTCAGCGATTTCGACGGCGCGCTCCAGCCAAACTCGCTCTAAGTTCAGGCTATAGAGTTCCATGAGCCCCATGCCGTAGAAGGCGTAGTCTGGGAGATACGCAGGGATACTCGCCTCACCCTCACGATAGCGGTGTAGCAGTCTGCCGTTCGTGTCGCGCAGGTTCTGCCAGACGAACTCTGCCGTTTCCGCCGCCGTCTGCTCGTAGCGTTCTCTTTCTTCCTCGAACACATCCGCGGCATAAGCCAGCGCCCAGATAGCCAGCCCGTTCCAATCGGTAAGTATTTTATCGTCACGGCGGGGTGCATGACGCGTCTGGCGAGCCACCAGCAACCGTGCCCGAATATCGTTCAATCGCTCGCGCAATTCGTCCGTATCGAGGTTCAACTCCTCCGCGTGCTGCTCTATCGGTTGCGTCAGGTGGGGGATGTTTCGCCCGGTGGGGCGGTGCGTCGCCTCGTCGTGATAGTTGCCCTCAGGCTGAATCTCATACACCCTACAGAACAGGTCGGCTTCCTCACGGGGCAGAATCTCGTAAATCTCTTTTTCCGTCCAAGTGTAGTAGTACCCTTCCCCCTCGGGGGTGTCGGCGTCGAGGGCGCTGGCGAACGCGCCTTCCGCAGTGCGCATCTCGCGCAGCATCCAGTCGAAAGTGCGTCGGGCAATATCGCCATAGAAGGCGTCACCTGTCAGGGTGTAGGCGTGGGCATACGCCCAGCCCAATTGCGCGTTATCGTAGAGCATCTTCTCGAAGTGGGGCAAGAACCAGCGCTCATCGGTCGAGTAGCGATGGAAGCCACCGCCGATATGGTCAAAGATACCCCCCATGCCCATCTGCAGCAGGGTCATCAGTGCCATGCCGGCGCAGTCCTCGTCGTCCCACTCGGCGCCCAGGTAAAAGAGCACGGGCAGCGCGGTGCTTGGGGGGAACTTGGGTGCGCCGCCGAAGCCTCCGTAAATCGGGTCGAACCCTTCCATCATCTGCGCTTTGTAGCCGCGAAAGATGTCGGGGCTACGCTCGCCGCGCATCGCCGCATGGCGCATCGCCACCAACTGCTCCAGTTCCGCTTTGAGTTCCGCCGCCGCGCTCAACACCTGCCCTCGATTCGTCTGCCAAACGCCCGCCACGCGTGCCAGCACCTCCGCAAACACCTGCGGCGGATAGTAAGTGCCCCCGTAAAACGGCAACCCCTCCGGCGTCAGGAACACCGAAAGCGGCCAGCCCGCATGCCCCGCCATCAACTGCACCGCACTGATGTAGATTTCGTCCACATCAGGACGCTCCTCGCGATCGACTTTAATACTCACAAAATGACGGTTCAGAATCTCGGCAATCGCAGGGTTCTCGAACGACTCGCGCTCCATCACATGGCACCAGTGGCACGAAGAGTAGCCGATAGAGAGGAAGATCGGTTTATCCTCCACACGCGCTTTGAAGAACGCCTCCGCCCCCCACGGATACCAGTCCACCGGGTTATAAGCATGTTGGAGCAGGTAAGGACTTTTTTCGTCGATCAGTCGATTCGGCTTGCGAATAAGCATCGGTTTCTCCCTCGCCTATAGGATACCTGTTATTTCGCTGCAGGAATCACGAGGCTGCAGTCGAACGGAGTCGTTGCTATGCTGAGCGCCATCTTCGGCTTCGAGATGCCGACGCGCCTGCTGTTTGGACAGGGCGCTGTGGAGAATTTGGGTTTTGAATGCGGTCTCAACAACTGGACGAGCGCGCTGATTGTGTCGGACGAGGGTGTCTATCGCGCGGGGTTGACCAAGCCCGTGGCGGCGCAACTGGAGGCGCAGGGCGTGCGCTACGAGGTGTACACAGGCGTTGTGCCCAACCCCACGATTGAAAGCATCGAGGCGGCGATTCCCTTAGCGCAAGACAAAGATATCGTCATCGCCGTCGGCGGCGGTAGCGTAATGGACAGCGCGAAACTTATCAACGCCCTCCGCACGCATGGCGGGCGTGTGCGCGACTACGAAGGCACGGATACCATCCCCGCACCGTGCAAACCGCTCATCGCCATCCCCACCACCGCAGGCACGGGCAGCGAAGTCACCTTCATCGCGATGTTCACCGATACGGCGAAACATCAGAAGATGCCCGTGCTGAGCCGATACCTCGCGCCCCATCTGGCAATCGTCGATCCCGAAATGACACGCAACCTGCCCCCTGCCGCCACTGCGCAGACAGGTATGGACGCACTTACCCACGCGATTGAAGCCATCGTCGACCTCCAGGCGAACCCGTTCTCCGACATGCTCGCGTTCGAGGCGATTCGGCTGATTACACGCTATTTGCCGCGCGCTGTGCAAAATGGCGCAGAGGATATGGAGGCGCGTGGGGCGATGGCGTTCGCCGCCACCATCGCAGGCGCAGCGTTCAACAACAGCATGGTCGGTCTCGCCCACGCGATGGCACACGCCATCGGGGGGCTGTACGACCTGCCACACGGACTCTGTTGCGCCCTGGCGTTGCCCGTCGCAATGCATTTCAATCTCGAAAGCCAACGCGCACGCTTTGAACAAATCGCGCAGGTGATGGGCTATGCCAGTACAGACGCTGAAGTCGTACCCCTGCCAGGCGCAGTCGTGCAAGGCTGGATGTGGGATAAAGCCTTCACGGCTGAAGATGCCGTGCTGCGGGTGCGCCAACTGATGAGCGAGGTGGGGATCCCGGCACACCTGCTGGATGTCGGCGTGGAAGTCTCCGAAAGCGACTTGGAGACCCTGACCGACCTGACCCTCGCCGACGGTTCCATCCTGTTCAATCCCGTGCAACCCACACGAGAACAGGTGAAGGATCTCCTGCGCCATATCGCCACCTACACGGAGTGAACCTATGCTTAAGAAGGAACTGTTGGGAATTCCCATAGGGATGTGGATCTTCAGTGGCTTGTATGCGCTTCTGAACATCGTTTTGCGGTCGTACTATATCGACTACGAGGGGATTCGTCAGATTGCAGCGGTGTCCGAAGGCTTGAGTCGGGTCTCGACGACCTGGTGGAGTGGGCACAGCGTGCTGGGGGTTGCCCTGCTGTGGGTCGTGACGCTACCGCTAAAACTGGTGATGCCCCTAATCGATGCCGCGCAGACGGTGAGTGCGCTCAGTATCTGGGCATCGGGGCTAATCCTGTATCGGATTTTGCGCTTGGTGGGGCTGAGCGTGGGACAGTGCGGCTGGATAAGTTTCCTGTTTTACGGTGCGAATGTGGCGTGGGTGAGCGCGTCGATGTTGCCGGTGGCGTCGCTGTCGCTTATGCTGACAGCGTGGTGGGGGCTTAGCGTAATTCGTTGGCTGGCGGCACGCGAGTTGGATACGGCAGGCGGGATGCGACTGGGGTTCGTAGCAGGCGTACTGGGACTGGTGAACCTATTCGCGTTGATTCCTGCGCTGGCGGCGGGCACGCTTGCCGTGCGGCGTGGCGGAGGCGCAACGCTACTTGGCACAGCCGTCGGCGTCGCGTTGGTTGGCTACCTTGTCGTCTATTTCGCTGTGTTGCCTGCGGAAGTGCAGGTCAGCGGCGCGACGCGCCCGAAACCTTCCCTCGTGGAATGGTTCTGGACCGGCGAAGGCGCCAGTGCGATCGATGTCCCACGCTTTTCGGGGATGTATTGGCGGATGTTGGGCGAGCAGGTGCAAAACGCCATCCTCGCGCTTGGGCAGCCCTTCCGCGTGCGCGATGTGTATCAGTATTATCTTTGGGGTGGCTTCATCACGCTGATCAAGGGGCTATTTCTGCTGCTCGCGCTCAGTTTCGTCATCGTGCTGATAACGCTCCGTTTCGCAGGAGAGCGCGTCGCAACTGACCGCTTGGTGGACGCAGTGCGCGGGCTGGGCGGCTGGGCGTTGCTCTTCTCGCTGGTGATTCTGGTTCTCTGGCAAGGCGATCGGCAGGCGTTTTACCTATGGACGCTGTTTTGGGCGCTGGTCGGTCTGGGCGGCTGGCTGGGCAGTTATGTGGAGGAGGACGCGCGACGCATCAACTTCGTTGCGCCGCCGCTCGCCCTTCTCGTGCTCGTATTCGGACTAATGAAGGCGGCGACGCTGCGCTCCGATGAACACGACGGTGAACGGCAAGAAGCCTACGCATTCTCTGCGGGCATTCGCGAGGGCGACATCCTTATCGCCGCCACGCGCCTTGCAGAATGGCTCCGCTACTATGCCGCCGGCAAAGCGCAAGCCGTCGACGCCAGCTGCTGGCTGGACCCAGAAATCGATTGGCGCACTATCCTACAAAACGCTTCTCAACAAGGTAAGCGCGTCGTCCTGTGGGACTATGCGCTCAATCCTGAAATCTATCACCGTGCGGAACTAATCTTCAAGCCCGCTTGGCTGGAGTCGTTGGGAAAAGCGCAGACCCTTGCACGCAACGCAGGCGGCGCCTACCGACGCCGCTACGCCAACACCGTTATCTACCCAACGCTTACCCCGCAAGCAGGCGAGGTGCAAACTTTTGGCGCGAACCCGTAGTATTAACAAGCGATGAACGAAGATACCTATCTGATTGAGGCCGCGAAGCAAGGCGATGATCGCGCCTTCGACAGGCTCTGGGCGCGGCACCGCGATAAGGTGTTCCGCTCCCTGCTCAAAGCGTGTGGGGGCGACCCCGAAACCACGCATGATGTACTCCAAGATGCCCTCCTGAACGCTTTTAAGGCACTCCAGCAGTTCCGTGGCGATGCCAACTTCGCCACTTGGCTCTACACGATTGCGCGACGGCTCTGCATCCGCGCCCGACGCGATTTAGACCGTTTCTACTCGCTGGACGACCCCCTTAACTCCGAAGAGGGACGGACAATCCTACGCCAGCTCATCGACCAGTATTCTCAAGACCCCGAAGCCATCGCCATCGAGAACGACCTGCGCGAGCGCGTGCAACAGGCAGTCGCCGAACTCCCCGACTCTCTGCGCCCTGTGCTGCAACTGCGCGACATCGAGGGACTTTCAACCGAAGAGACCGCCGAAAAATTAGGGCTTACTCAAGCAGCAGTGAAGGCGCGGCTCCATCGCGCACGCGAACTCCTGCGCCAGAAACTGGAAACCTACCTGCGACAAGAGTAGCCAGTAGGGGCGATTCCGAAGCACAGGCATGCCATCCCACACCGCGCTCGAAACAGGACCAGAACCTCGCGCCCCAAAACTTGGGGATGAGGAATCTCCTTCCCATTCCACTCTATATAGGGGTAAATTCGCGAAAATTGACCCCCTATATTGCCCTTACCCCCTTGACAAACGCCTGAATTCTTGTTATAATTTTAGCGGGCGACCGCCGAAGGAACAGGCATCCTGTGAAACTGGGCGCAAAAGACGCCGAAACAGCAGGAAACATCGGAATCGGGTTATAATTAAGGGTTAGCGCCCTGGTGAACGGAACTAAGCGCACAGGCGAATCGTATACTCTTTCGGATACGAACGCCTATATAGCAATGAACGCACAGGCGAGATTGTGAACGGTTTCACAAATCACGCCCTATAAAAACAGGAGGTGTTATTGAAGTGCCCGTATTGGACGAGGAGATGGATATTTTGATGGATACGCAGGCAACGGCTCGTCAGAACAAGGTGGGGCGGGACGCGCTGTACGACGACCCGCTCGGCCTGGAAATGGACACATCCGACTTAGACGACCTGGATACCCTTGAGGAGGATTTCTCCGCTATGGGGCTGGGCGGGCTGGATTTAGGCGACGAACTCAACGGCGAAGAGGAGGTCGATTTCTGGGGCGGCGTGGGTGAAGAGACCCCCCACGAGGAAGACAGCGTCGAAATCGAACTCTGGATGCTGCAGAGCCGTCGCTCGCAACTGCTCACCCCAGAAGAGGAAATCCGATTCTCGCAGCAAGTGCAAGAGGGGGAACGGCTCTACAAAATCCGCAAGCAAATAGCAGAGAAGCGCAAGATCGACCCTGAAAGCGTCAGCGAGGAAGACTGGGCGAAAGCGGCCAACCTCCCCGTCTGGGAACTGGCTGCACGCATTCAAGAGGCGGAAGAGGCGAAGCGACGCCTGATCGAATCGAACCTGCGTCTGGTGGTCAGCATCGCCAAGCGCTACGCCTCCCGTGGCATCTCGCTGGCAGACCTGATTCAGGAAGGCAATCTGGGGCTGATCCGCGCCGTGGAGAAGTTCGACCCCGACCGCGGCTTCCGCTTCAGCACCTACGCCACTTGGTGGATACGACGCGCCATCGCCCGCGCCGTCATCAACAACAGCCGCACCATCCGAATCCCCGTGTATGTCGCGGAACTCATCAACAAGGTCATCAAGACCGAGCTGCGCTTGCAGCAGATTCTGCAGCGCGAGCCAACCGATGAGGAAATTGCGGCGGAAACCAAAATGTCCGTGGAGCGCGTGCGCGAGATTCGCCGAGCGGCGGTGGAGCCAATCTCCATCGAAAGCCCCGTCGGCGAGCGCGACAACGCCACGCTGGGCGAGTTCATCCCTTCGCAGGACATCGTGCCCACACCTGAAGATGTCACGGCGCGCCTAATCCTGCGCGAGCAAATCGATATGATTCTGGAAAAGCTGCAACCGCGCGAGCGCGATGTGGTGCGCCTACGATTCGGACTCGATGACGGGCATCAGCGCACCCTGGAAGAGGTCGGCGCGGAACTCAAAATCACGCGTGAGCGCGTCCGTCAGCTCGAACTGCGTGCCCTGCGCAAGCTCCGACTCATCGGCGAGCGCATCGAAGACCTGCGCCGCAACCAAGGGCTGGAACTCGAAGAAGCCCTCGCGCTCATCGAGGAAGTCCAGTAAACCTCCATCGAGCAGGCGTTTCGCCTGCTCGATGCGCTTCTGATACCTATGACTGAAACGCGCGTGCCGATCCCGACCTTAGAACGGTTAGCAATCTACCTGCGAGTGCTGCTGGACGCCCACGAGGCGGGTATTCAAACCCTCTCGTCACAGGAAATCGAGCAACATTCTGGCATTAGCGCCGCACAGTTCCGCAAAGACCTCTCCTATTTCGGCGAGTTCGGCAAGCCTGGCGTGGGCTACTCGGTGCCAGGACTAATCCAATGCATCGAGCGCATCCTGCGCTTAGACGAGGAGCAGCCGATCCTCTTGGTCGGCGCAGGGAACATCGGCTCCGCGCTGGTGGGCTACCCCAATTTCCAAGCGCATCGGCTGCGTATCGCCGCGGTGTTCGATAACAACTTCGTCAAAATCGGACGCCCGTTCGGGGATCTGGTGATTCAAGACATCGCCCGAATCAAAGAGGTGAACGCTGAAATTGGCGCACGCCTCGGGATTATCGCCGTCCCTGCGCACGCCGCGCAGGAAGTCGCCGACCTGCTGGTGGAAGCGGGCGTGACAGGCATCCTCAACTTCGCCCCCACCATCCTGCGCGTGCCCAAGCATGTCCATGTACGCAATGTCTCGTTCCTGCAGGAGCTCGCAGTGCTGTCCTATCACGCAACGGAAGACGCGCTCTGTGTGAACGGTCAAGCAACGCGCGGAGGCAAAGATGGAGTATGACTTTCTCGTGCTGGGCAGCGGTATTGCGGGGCTAACCTTCGCGATTAACGCAGCACCCCACGGCTCCGTTGCCATTCTCACCAAGAAGCAACGCTCCGAATCGAACACCAACTACGCCCAAGGCGGAATCGCCGCCGCGATTGGCGCAGACGACTCGTGGGAACTGCATCTGCAAGATACCCTGAACGCCGGCGCCGGGTTGTGCGATCGTGAAGCGGTAGAAGTGCTGGTCAAAAACGGTCCGCGCATGGTGCGTTGGCTCATGGAGTTGGGAGCGCAGTTCGACAAGAATCCCGACGGCAGCATCGCGCTGGGCAGAGAGGGCGGGCACTCGCGCAACCGCATCCTACACGCTGCCGACCATACCGGCTACGAAATCGAACGCACCCTGCTCATCGCAGCACGCAAGACCCCCCACATCACCGTGCTGGAACACTACCAAGCGCTGGAGTTGATTCTGGAAAACGGTGTCTGCGCGGGTGTGCGGGTGCTGGATACGCTAACAGGTGATCTTTTTGAGATACGCGCGAAGGCAACGCTGCTGGCGACGGGCGGCTGCGGACAGGTTTACCTACACACCAGCAACCCACCGATTGCCACAGGCGACGGCATCGCGATGGCTTGGCGTGCGGGCGCAACGATTGGCAACATGGAGTTTATCCAGTTCCATCCCACGACGCTCTATCACACCGATGCCCCTTCGTTCCTGATTTCGGAGGCGGTGCGCGGTGAGGGCGGGATTCTGCGCCGGCGCGACGGGTATCGGTTTATGCCCGATTACGACCCGCGCGCTGAGCTTGCCCCACGCGATATCGTCGCCCGCGCCATCGACGCCGAACTCAAAAAAACGGGCGACCCGTGCGTGTTTCTGGACATCACACACTTAGATCCTGAATTCATAAAGCGACGCTTCCCCACCATCTATCACACCTGCCTGCAGTACGGCGTGGACATCACCCGAGAGCCGATTCCCGTTGTGCCCGCAGCGCACTACACCTGTGGGGGCGTGTGGACGGATTTAGACGGGCGCACGACTCTGCCCCGCCTATATGCCTGTGGCGAGGTGGCGTATACCGGCGTGCATGGAGCAAACCGGCTGGCAAGCAACTCGCTCCTGGAGGCGTTGGTGTTCGCGGAACGCGCGGCGTTGCACGCCACCACTCGACTCGACGAACCGCCGCCCAAACCGAAGCCCTCGTGTATCACAGTACCACTGCCTCCGATAGAATCTACCGCGACCGTTAAAGACCACTCCTACAACTGGGATGCCGCCCGCCTGCAGATACGCCAGATGATGCAAAAAAAGGGGGGCATCGTGCGCACAGTCGCCCGCTTGCAAGAAGCACGGTGCGAACTGGAGACACTCGCTGCGCAAATTGAAGCCGCCTATCGAAACCTGCCCCCGACCGTTGAATCGTGCGAGGCACGCAACTTGGCTGCCTGCGCCTTGCTGATTACTCACAGCGCGCTCGCCCGCAAAGAGAGCCGCGGGCTGCACTACGTGCTGGACTATCCTGAGACACGCGCGGAGTTCGCCGCCTGCCCCACGCTCATTACGCCGTCATGAAAAAAATCGACTGCATCATCCGTCCGCACAAACTGGAAGAGGTCAAGACTGCCCTCAACGAACTGGGGCTTACGGGGATGACCGTCAGCGAAGTGCGTGGCTGCGGTAATAGCCCTCCAACCGACACTTGGCTGGGTGAAGAGACGCTAATTCGCTTGCCTATCCGCCTGCGCCTTGAGATGATTGTGCCCGATGCCATGGTGGAGCCGATTATCGAAGCCATCTTGATACACGCCCGAACGGGTCAACCCGACGACGGTAAGATTTTCGTCTCGCCCTACCGCGACGCCATCCGCATCCGCACTGAAGAACGCGGCGAAGCGGCGCTCTAAGGTGCAGGACAAATCCCGACACGCTCTGTTTGGCTTCGAGCCATGATTGTTAAGCGATAAACCACCTTTGTAGGGGCACGCTTTATAAAACGCCAACCAAAGGGTGCAATTTTCGAGCCAAATTCCGTATAATATAATGTGGAAGCCCCGCGCACGGGACTTCAGCAGCAACCCCAGAGGGGTCGGAGCCGTCTAACAATTGAGCTATTCCATGTATATGCTATCGCGCAATTATCGTTAACAATTATGACAAAAAAACAGACAGGAGGAAACAAAGATGGCGACCTTTAGTCCGATGGAGGTTGAGGCGATTCTGCATCGCTTGGCTGGCGAGAAGGCAGACAAGTTTCAGCGCGAGGTGCTTTACCCACAGATGGCGCGTGCGATGAAATTGCCGCTGCCCAACAGTGAAGCCGTGCGCGAAGCGTTAGCAGACCCCTACTACGCCTTTCGGGTGATGCTGGGCTACTACGCTTTCGCGAAGCGCGGAAACGACCGCGCCGAATATTCTGGGTTCGCGCTGCAGGCACTGGATAAGGTGCTTCGGGGCGATAAGGCGAACTTCAGCGCGTTTCTGGCGTCGGGGAACGCCCCCGAACAGCTCTGGAACGCCTTCGTGGAAGTCTGCCAAGAGAACCAGCGTAAAATCAACGAACAGCTCAACCGCGGGTTGATCGAGGGACTGGCAGGCTACGCCGCGCAACTCTACGCTGAAGACGAAATCGGCAACATCTGGATGGACATCCAGAAAGCGATTGTGCAATCGGGTCGCGTGGAGCCAATTTACGAGAAAATCACGGACATCAAGGGCATCGGACCCAAAGTCGGCTCGCTCGTGCTTCGGGATATGGTCGCGCTCTACGATTTGGAGAGCCACATCGACCCAAGCGACTACCACTACCTGCAGCCCGTTGACACATGGATCCGACGCATCGGCCCGATGCTGACCGACGAGATTGACGAAAAAACTGCCGACTGGGTCATCGCGGGCAAACTGTCTAAACTCTGTCGTCGGAATCGGGTCAGTGGCGTGCGCTTCAATCAGGGCGTGCAATATCTGGCGATTGTGGAGGTGCGCGATTTAGAGCGACTCAAGGGCTACCTGCGCACGCTGGCAGAAAGCACGCCGCGCACCGCTGCACGCTCGGCTACGGGTGTCGGGGGGCGTCCCGCTACCCGTTCGTTCACCTGGCGCAGATAAAACCCTTGCGCCCATACTGCCCTCGCCTACCGAGTAGAGCAATGAGACAGTCCAGCTCTACTTGGTAGGGACACGGCTCGCCTGCACGCTGGGGGGTGAGGTATACTTTCGCTCAAGGGAGCGAAACTGCAGCGAGGCGCGTTATGACCCAGAACCTCTCGATTCGATGGTTAGACCCCACAGGCGTGGTGATCGAGCGCATGCCTGACAGTGTGATGGTGCGCATCCGCTTGCCCAACGGCGAAGTATACGAAGATGTGCAGTTCGCCCGCGCGTTCCCACTCTCTCATGCACAGGGCTATGTGAGTGTGCTTCGCCGCGAGGAGCGTGACAAACTCGTAGAAATCGGGATGTTCCGTACATTGGACGGCATGCCCGAACCCTCACGCCAGATCTTGGAAGAAGAGTTAGACCGTCGCTACTTCACGCCCGTCAT
The DNA here is from genome assembly GCA_026003075.1 of Fimbriimonadales bacterium. Lineage (GTDB taxonomy): Bacteria > Armatimonadota > Fimbriimonadia > Fimbriimonadales > GBS-DC > GBS-DC. The sequence continues at coordinate 295,922 of BPGO01000001.1, forward strand.
CGAGAAAGTCTACTCGCTTACCGAAGAGTATGGACAACACCGATGGGATGTGGAGACCGACCGCGGTAGGCGCGTGTTCTATGTGCGCAACTGGCGCGATCATGTGCATGAACTTTCGCCCGTGCGCTATCTCATCGTGGCAGTCGACGGGAGCCGCTACGAGATTCGCGACCTCAATGCGCTGGACAGCAAGAGTCGGGCGTGGCTGGAACAGTTGGGCTAATGCGCCGAAGAGGCGTTCACACGGTGGCGCGTTCGCTCCACGCAACCTGTGATTATTCACGGCATGGCAAGCGACTACCTTGTGATGTTCCTGCTCCTGTTGCTGCTGGGCTACGGTTTGCGGCGCGGGGGCATTTTTACAGAGGAGAACATCCTCTGGCTGACGCGACTGGTGTCGCTGGCGCCGTTGCCTGCGTTGGTGGTTAGTGCGTTAGCGAAGGCGTCATTCTCGCCGACCCTGCTGGGCGCGTGGGGCGTGGCGATGTTCTCCGTGTGGCTGGGAATGGGACTGGCGTGGATGCTCGGCGGGCTATTGCGCCTGGCTCCGACCACCCGCACGCTGCTCGCCGTGCAAGGCAGTATCAGCAACACAGGGTTTCTGGGCACGCCACTCATCGCCTCACTCTATCCGAACGAACCGAACCTTATCGCCGCCGCCGTGACCTACGATATGGGCGTAACCAGCGTGATGATCCACCTTGTGGGCGCGCGGATGCTGGCGCACGCGGGTCAGGCAAACGGCAACGGGACGCAGGGGCTGAAACGCCTCGCACAGATGCCTGTGTTCTGGGCGACGCTGGCAGGCTATGGGCTGATGCTCACGCAGTGGCCTCTGCCTACACCCCTGCTCTTCACGCTGGAACGGCTGGGACAAGTCACCACCCCCTTAGTGCTGCTGGCGATTGGAGGGATGCTTCGCTGGCGTACACTGGGCGCGCGGTGGAAAGCCGTCGCTCTTATCGTGGTATTCAAAACGGTGGGCATGCCCCTGCTAATGGGGGGACTCTTGCACCTTATCGGCTTGCCCGATTTCGCCGCGCGCGCCCTCTTGCTTCAAAGCGCGATGCCCACCGTGATGGTGAGCGCGGTCTACGCTACGATGTTTCAAGTGGAACCCGAACTGGCTTCATGCGTGGTGGTCGCCTCCAGCGTGGTTGCCCTCCTCCTCCTACCGTTTTGGAGTACACAATTCTAATCGCCTTCCACCGAATGGGCGTACCCTTTTCGGACAAGCCGAAACATCGCCTCCAGTAGCAGCGGCGCGTAGGGGGTTTCCAGCAACCGGAACCAAATATAGCCAACCGTACCCCCTGAAGACAACCGCACGATAACGGCGCCCTCGCCCCAAGAATGGTTCTGGGCATCGTACAGAGTGGCAAGGGGCGTATAGGTCGCATCAGGCGGCGCTAAGGTACGCAGCGCAGGACGCCACCGCAGATCGCCCCCGCTGGGAAACGGAATCGGCTCCTCGCCCATAGCCGGAATGAGCGCACGATTCGCGCGGAACTGCAACCCGGACACTGGGGGCGCCTCAAAGCCAGTGACGCCCGCCTTCGGCTGGCTCGAACTGCCCGCGATGGGCAGTCCGAACTTCGCAGCGCGGTTTGCCTCTTTGCCGTCGGCATAGTAGAACGGAAACGGCGCGCTGGGCAATGCCAATAGGATGCCACCCGCCTGTAGATACGCCTGCAACGCGCGGTCAAAATCGTCAGGAGAATGAACGGTGGCTCGATAATGCTCGCCTCCAGCGTAGACCAGCGCGGCATAACGCGCAGGCGTCAAACGCTGAAGCATCTCGGTCGGCTCTATAACCTCGACGGGGAGCTGCGTATCCAATATCCAGAACACGGCTTCCGACTGAGCATCGGGCAACAAGCCGATGGTGGCACCGCGCCACGCTTGGCGGAGGTTTGTGATGGCGTCGCTGGGCAGTGCTGTAAGCGGCGTCGCCATGCGCGGTCGCTCGCCCAGTTGGCGGAAGCGGGGGGCGAACTGCGCTGTGGTACGCAACTCCCGCTCACCATACTCCACCGACGGCTCAATCTCGCTGCCCTCGTGCCATTCGTTAAAGCTGGTAATCAGCGTCCAATCGGGGTTGAGGTTTAGCACTGCCTGCCACTGCTGGCGGTACGCCTCGCCCTCGAATCGGTCGGTACGGATGCCCGGCGTGCGGATTTTGGTGTCGTCGTAGGCGGGAATGATGGTTGCACAGGCGATACGCCCAAGCGTGCCTGCCGTTTGTAACGCCTCATGATAGTGCAACTCCAGCGTGGCGCGAATCGCCGATACCGGCTTCCCCACCAACACCCCCACGGGGTTGTAGGTGTGAATCCCGTCGAAGATCCGAGCGACGCTCCGACTCAGCGAGTCGCCGATGGCGCAAACGCCCGGTGGGAACTCCTTGCGAATCGTCTCCAGCACCCATCCCCACTGCACTAAGCTCAGCTGCTCCATCGCACGACCATACACAAACAGCACAGGACGCCCCTCAACCTTCAGGTAGGCAGGATGCACTCCGTATTTTTGCAGGATGTAGCGCCAATCTGACAGTACGGAGCGTGGGTCGCCCGGCTGCGGCACGGCTTCGTAATAGAGGCACACTTTGAGGCTGTGGCGCTGGGCAGCATCCAGCAAGCGAGGAAGAGGTTTCTCCTCGCCTGTTCCGATGCCCCACCACGAGTAGATAAAGCCGTCTAACTTCGCTTCACGCGCCCAGCGACAGTGTTGCTCGATGACTTTCGGGTCGTTCGAGTCGTATGCCCCCAGCGCGGGGTAATGCGTGGATGTGGCAATCTGTTTGCGCTCGGCATCGACGGCTTCCCAGTGGAGCCACTTCCCCGATACCTCTGGGTTGCCGTACCAGCCGTAGTAGAACGCAAGCGCCAGTTTCGGCGGCGCGCTATAGCGGATAGCCGCCCGCGCACGCAACGCCTGAAATAGTTCCCTCTGGGTGGGTTGTGCGCTGAACATGCGTATAGGGTACCCTGCGAACCATCCAGTCCTTCCTTAAAAATACCAATTTTTGGAAATCAAGGGCGAATTGGTACGAAATGCGCTGCTTGCATGTCCGGTTCCACAACAGTTTCGAGTCTTAACATCATGAATCCCTAACGAATGGAGGTTCGTAACTATGCAGAACACTGTAAAACTGGCGATTACTTGTAGCGCGATTGTATTAAGCGCGTCGCTGTTTGCGCAAAGCACCGTTACCGTCTACTCGCAGAACTCAGCCCCTGGAGACCTCTTCACCAATTCGGGTCCCTCAAACCAGGGCTATGACTTCGGTGATCCTAACTGGCGCTACAATAATGTTCGCAACAACGGGCAAGTCGGTATCCGCACCAACTACGCCCGCAGCGGTAACGGCTCTGTGTACTTCAATAGTAGCTCCAGCCCGGCGAAGGCGGATATTGAATTCTTTGTAGACCCTGCAAACGTTGGTGGCAACTTCGTGCCCAATCCTTTCAACCCTGCTTCTGCACTTGGCACACTGAACCAGTTGTCCCATCTGAGCTATGAGTGGTATCGCGACTCCAGCTCCACCACCCTCAACTACTTGCATCCGGTGCTGCGATTGGGAATTCTGCGGGTGAACCCCGATAACTCTACCAACATTGGCTATCTGATTTTTGAACGCGCCTACAATCAGGGAACCGGCGCCGTCCCGACGGACCAGTGGGTCTCTGAGGATATTTTTGCCAGCAACTACAAACTCTGGGCGACGGCTTCGCTGGGCTTCGGCGACCCGAATGTTAATATCAACGCCGTTCTCAAGACGATTCCAGACTGGCTGACTGCCGCCAGTAACGCGAACGCCACCCTTTATGTGATTTCCGTGAATGCTGGTTTCGGTTCAGGGTGGTCAAATACCTTCGTAGGCGCGGTGGATAACATCACCTTCGGCTTCAACGGGCAGTACACCACCTACAACTTCGAGGTTGTGCCCGAGCCAGCGTCGATGCTCGCACTGGGCAGCGGTCTTATCAGCGTGATGGCACTACGCCGTCGTCGCAAGGTGTGAGTATATCTTGTTGTGCCTCCTCTCATCGTTCGCCCCCTGCATTCCGCGGGGGGCGATGTCTTTAAGGGTCAATCATAAAAAATAGGTGGAGCCTTTGCAGGCTCCACGAGAGGGAGGTTGGGTTAACAAGGCTGTGCGGTCTGCTCTGCCACCGCTAAGTGGCGTCCTTATTATAATTCAGTTTCGGGGTAAATGGGGCTGTCAAATTTGCCAGATTTAGCGCAGGCTGCGCAACGCGACGCGGGCAGGTGCGCCGTCCGCACCCTCAATCAACAAGGGCATACAGATCAGTTCGTATTCCCCTGCCTCGACCTCGCTCAGGTTCAACCCCTCGATAATAATCTTCCCTGCGCCGCAGAGGATATGATGCACTTCGGGTTTGGGCGCGCCGAACCGTTCAACAGAGAGATAATCGATACCTACCACATCGACCGCACGCCGCACCAGCCACTGGGCAGCATCAGGCGTGAGGGCGACATGGTTCGGGTTGAACTCGGTTTCGTGCGCCCAGCGTGCGCTGTTGTCGGTTTTCAGCAACAGGCGCGTGGTCGTGGGCGGGATGTTCGCCGCTTGCAACGCCTCCGCTGTAATCGCCGGGTAGCCTCGCAAGTCGGCGACATAGGCATAACCAATCAGCCGCGCGAGGGGAATTTCGTGAATCCGCTTGCCGGCATCGTTGAAGTGCCACGGAGCGTCGATATGCGTGCCTGAATGCGTGCCTATCTGCAGCCGCGAGCCGTTGCAGACGGCGCCGTCGGCAATCCGTACCACAGGTATCAGCGCAAACGGCGCATCGCCCGGATAGGTCGGCATCGGCTGCCTGAGCGGAACGCTGATGTCAATAATCATCGCGCGGGAATTGTACCTGCTGCGGGGCTGCCCTTCGTCGCCTCACTGCTCAATCCGCCGGCAAGCCTCCAACACCCCTAAAACATGCGCGAAATCCTCTGGCAGAGGAGCGCGGAATTCCAACCGCTCGCCTGTGATGGGGTGCTGGAAGGCGATTTCGTAGGCGTGCAGCAGTTGCCCTTGAAGATGCCTCAGTACGTCCGCAAGTTCCGGAGGGCAATCGCGCGGGGGCTTGCGGATGCCTCCGTACAGCGGGTCTCCCACTACAGGATGCCCAAGCGCGCTGGCGTGGACCCGCACTTGGTGAGTGCGTCCCGTCTCCAGTTGTGCATGGAGTAGCGCAAAATCGCGCCATGCTTGGTGTACTGTGAAATGCGTGCAGGCAGGGCGCGCCTTGCCCTGGAGCACCGCCGACTCCTCCCAAACCGCCATCTTCTTCCGATGCACGGGATGACGCCCAATGGGCAATTGCACCGAGACCTGGCGATTTTGGGGTACCCCCCACACCAAAGCCAGATAACGACGGTCAATCGCGTGGCGTTGTAAGGCGTCGCTGAGCCGTGCATGCGCTAAGTCCGTCTTGGCGACAATCAGCAAGCCCGTGGTGTCTTTGTCCAGTCGATGCACGATACCGGGGCGAAACGCCGCACTACCCTGCGAGAGCGCAGGGCTATGCGCCAGTAAAGCGTTGACCAGCGTGCCGTGCGGGTGTCCCGGCGCAGGATGCACCGTCAACCCACGCGGTTTGTTGACCACAAGTAGGAACTCATCTTCATAGACGAGGGGCACGGGGATGGATTCGGGTTTCAAATCATAGTCGGGTGGTCGGTCGGGGGGCAGAGTGTAGTCCACAGTGTCGTTCGGATGGAGCTTGTAGGCAGGTTTCGTGACGGATTTGCCGTTCACGCGCACCTGCCCTGCCTCAATCCACTCCTGCCACCGCGTGCGGCTAATCTCGGGGTGACGCTCGCTGAGGTAGCGGTCTAAGCGCATCAGTTCCCAACGGCGCGTTGTATGGCACGCTGACAGTTCGGGCACAGCGGGCGGTGAAACTTCGCCATGCTTAAGTCATACTGGGGCTTGCGTAGGGATTTACCGCATTCGGCGCAGACCATCGCCTCTGCAGGCGTCTCCGCGACGGATGTATCGTCTCTGACCTCCTCGCCTTGCACAGGTACAGGCGAGTCGGCAAACGCGATGTGTCCCGTAGCCACATCGCCCTCGCTGAGTTCGGGGGCGAACTGCGTGCCATAGCCGCACATCGCCAGCGCTCGCCCCACCGCGCCCGTTTCCGCCTTCTCCACAAAATCGGCGAAGTCGCTGCGCGTCTCCATCTTCGTGGCGTTGGCGATGATGCGCCCACTCGCATCTTTCACCGTCGCCTGGAACACTGCGATCCCATGTTCAAAATCCAAGTGCAGCGGTTGCGTCTCGATGCTCCAATCGGGATGCTCCTCACGGAACCACACCAGACGCGCCGCTACGGGCAGGTATTGCTGCCCACCGCGTACACGAATCAGATACCGTCGCACATTGAACGCCATCGCATCACCTCTAAGGTATACATATGTATACCCTATGACGCAAGCGAAAGTCAAGGGGATGGGAGGCTGGGAGGGTGTTTGAAAATTTCCTTGCGCGAGGGGCGCGGAGTCGGGGACAGGAAATATTCAGGGGGCGCGTCTTCCGTTGGATAGGCGTCCTCATAGCGCAGGCTCGGCTTGAACACCCGCAGGATCCCCTCATGACGCTCTATGGGAGGGAGCATCTGCGCCTCGCCGCGCCCAGGGAACATCAGGGTCAGCGACACGCGCTTGCCGTCGTGGAGCAAAAGCAGTTCCGCAAGGTTGTCGGGCGCGACGGTGCGAGTTTCCTCTAAAACACGTGCGGATAGCCCCTTCAACGCAATGGTTTTGTGGCGTGAAACCGCCCAGACGCCGCCTAAAAGCGCATCCAACGAAGCAACGAAGCAGCGAGTCGTTTCGCCGACAAGCCGTACAATAAGCGAGAGGAAGCAGGCGAGCCGAGCTCGCCTGCTCACCTGCGAACAAGCACGCGGACTACTGCCGTTGAGACCGAGGCTTGCGCCGAGCCGCTAAGCCCGCTAAGCCTACACACAACACCAGAAGGCTTGCAGGCTCTGGCACAAAGGTCACAGAAAGGTCCTTGCCGTAGATACCGTACGCTGAAAAGTCTACCAGAATCTGGGAACTCCACAATCCAGTGTTGGGATCGTAGTTGAGAAGGTACAGCCCTGGAGTGTGGTTGGGAGTTATGGTAAGCCCGCCAAAGGTACCATCCGACGCCGTCGAAACGGCGATGAGTTGCCCGATATAGTTGCCCAAGTCTGGTACATGCAGCATGCGCACCGTGTTTGCGCCCCAGTCACTGATGAGAAGGTAGGTTCCTGTGATCACCTGGATACCACCTATTCGGATTGGCACATATCCATGAACAGTGACCGAGTTATCCACTGGGTTAACCGTGTAAAGGGGGGAACCCGGGATGTTCACATTATCGTCGCGTGTTCCACTCATCCCTTCGCGGGCTACCAACAGATGTCCCGCGAGCGAGCCGTATCGAGGATCGTTCGGGATTACCGTAAGCGATCGCGGTACGCTCAGCCAAGGGAAGCGAAAGTCAGGATGTCCAGGATTCGGTAGGTCGGCAACATAACTCACATTCCCACTGGAGTCGATCCGAAATACGCTCGCAATTTTGTAATCGGAGCGCCTCTCGGCTACATAAAGGAGGTCGTGGTTCCACGATCCCACATGGTCGATGTGCAAAGCAATTCCCGATTCAACAATATCGTTGAGACCTGTGAGCGTTGCCCAAGTGGGATTCACTGTACTTCCATCACCACTATATCGCGCAACATTGTACCTCCAGGCATTGTTATTCCATTCCCGCCTGAAAGCAAAGATCTCATCTTGCTGGAAGCCGTTCGGAAGATTGCGCTGTACGGCGACCGGGTAGTTGAGCCACCAACCAGAGCGCGTGCGAGGTAGGTTGGAGAACCCAGAAACATTGCTACTGGGAGTGCCCGAGGTATCAGGGTTTGAAAGATCAAGCTGCCACAAGTCTGTGTCCGGAGTGACAACCTGATTAGTACCAAAGCTGTCGCCAACCACCTTGTGACGACCGGGCTGGTAGGCTAAGTGGTAGGGATAGACAACTCTACCAACATCGGTCACCGTTACCTGGGCAAAGAGCATCTCAGTTGCTAAGGCACACACGAGGCCTACGATTAATCCAGCCGCTTTTGTGTAAGCATGATGTCCGTGAATCATCTTAACACCTCCAGATTGGTTTCCACTGTATCATGACTCACCTTGGGGCGAATACCGGACAAGAAAATTGGAAATTCAGCGCGTGTTTTCGCTGTTCAAAATCTAAGCGCGACAGTGGCTTCGCATTGGCGGGTACTGCAGCCCGCCGTGTATCCGTATGAGATACTGCCCTACAAAATGCCTCGTATCGCCCCCTTATAGGGGTTCGAGAGAAATTCAGAGGCTCCCACTCCCCTGCCCTCCTCTCACTCTGGGAGAGAGGAAAACGGCTCGTGTGGCTTTTTCAAACCCATCTGACAGACAATTTCGGCTTTGGCAAAAAACTCGTTTTACTCTATTTAGGCTATAATTAGATTTAGAACCCAGAGGCGCAAGCATGAGACGACAGGGCTTTACCCTTATAGAGTTGTTGGTGGTCATCGCGATTATCGCGATACTGGCTGCGATTCTGTTTCCGGTGTTCGCGCAAGCGCGTGAAAAAGCGCGCCAGACGACCTGCCTTTCGAACTTACGCCAGTTAGGCACGGCATTTGTGATGTACCGTGCCGACTGGGAAGGGCGCAATCCTGGACCGGGAGATGGTGGACACTGCCCCGGAAGTTGGTCTCAGCCTGACTGGCCGAGTTGGATGACAGGGTTCGTTTCGCGTTTGGAAGCTCAGTGGGTACCGTGCTACCCTGTGCTGATCGATGCTTTTGACCCCAACTCCGCGGTGAGCGGAATTTGGCTCCTATGGGGTCATGTTACTAAAGGCGTGATTTACCCCTATGTTAAGAATGCTGACATCTATATCTGCCCTTCCGACCGGCGTGGGCGTGAAAAGAAGTTGAGTTACTCGATGAACGCGGTCGCCTCCTATATTCCAGAGCCTGTGGTAGAGCGCCCGGCGGAATTTATCCAGCTCATCGACGAGGGTGAAACGCTCAACGATGGCTATTTCTACGCGATAGCAGGCAACCAGTTTGTGGACTGCCCTTCCATTGTCCACTCTGGCGGGGCGAACTTTCAGTTTTTCGACGGGCATTCGAAGTGGATCCGAGCGCGCCATACGGCGCAGCAAGCGCGGATTGGTCAATGTCTGGACACCGTACCGAAGCACTATTTCTGCCCGAAGGTTCCCTTTCCTGAGTCGCGTATGTATGAGGCTGCCTGCCAGAGCGCGCCCTAAGCAAATGGGAGCACGAAGCCTTCAGGGCTGATAGTTTACTTACAGCCGGGAGGGGCGAGCGTTCCGCCTGCCCCTCCCGTTCAGACTTCTGTCACCACGACCACAACCATTGGGCGTCGGCTGAGGTGCTTACGGCAGAAACGGCGCAGCACCATTGTCAGCTCCTCGCGAATATTATCCCAATCGCTGATCTCGGCGGGCGCCATCTTGCCCAGAGTCTCTTGCACCGCTTCGCGCGCCAGCTCGGGCTGGATTTCGTTTTGCCATTCAAAACCGCGCAAGATGAACTGGGGGTCATCGACGAGGTCGCCTGTCTGAGCGCGCACGGTAATCAGGGCAACCAAGATGCCTTCCTGTGCGATGTGGCGTCGGTCGCGGATAATCGCTTCTGGCACGCCACCCTCCACGCCTTCTTCAATCAGCAACCTACCTGCGGGCACTTTCTCCTCCAAAGTGGCAGCGCCGTTTTCGATGCGCAACACACTCCCGTTCTCCAGCAGGAACATCTGCGCATCATGATAGCCCATCTGCCGTGCTAATTCGAAGTACGCCGCCTGATGACGCGGCTCACCGTGCACCGGGGCGAGGTAGCGCGGCTTGAGCAGGCTAATCATGAGCTTCAACTCCTCCTGACTGGCGTGCCCCGACACATGCACGGGTGCGATGCCGTCGTGATACACCTTCGCGCCCAGTCGCACAAGGCGGTTCACGGTGCGCCAGACCAGGCTCTCGTTGCCGGGGATGGGCGTGGCAGACAAAATGACGGTGTCGCCCGGGGTGATTTTCAGGCGGGGGTACTCGTCCGCGGCAATCTGGCTGAGTGCGGAGAGCGGCTCGCCCTGACTGCCCGTCGTCAGCACCAGAATCTGCTCGGGGGGATAGTCATCAATCTGCTTTGCGCTAATCATCGTGCTCGGCTCAATGCACAGGTAGCCCAGTTGGTAGGCTATCTCCACATTCTGCTCCATCCGCCTCCCCAGCACCGCGACCTTGCGCCCATAGAGCTGCGCCATGTTGATCGCCTGCTGCAAACGATGGATATTAGAAGCAAAAGTGGTAATCAGGATTCGCCCCTGTGCGTTGGCGAAGAGGGTATAGTACGCATCGCTGACGGTGCTTTCGGAAGGCGTCCAGCCGCTCCGCTCCGCGTTGGTGCAGTCGCTGAGCAGCAGCAGCACGCCCTCGTCGCCCAGCCGCGCCAGGTGATTGAAATCGGTGCGCACGCCGTCGACCGGGGTATGGTCGAACTTGAAATCGCCTGTGAAGACCACGATGCCATCGGGCGTGCGCAACGCATAGCCCACGCAGTCGGGGATACTATGCGTCACGCGAATCGGTTCAACGGTCAAATCGCCCACTTGGAACGGTGTTGGGGGCTTGATGCTGCGCAGGTCGGCGTTCAGGCGTCGCTCGCGCAACTTATGATCAATCAGCGCCAGCGTGAGCGGCGTGCCATAAATCGGCAGGTTGCCCAAGCGCGGTAAAATGTAAGGCAGCGCGCCTACATGGTCTTCGTGCCCGTGCGTGAGCAGGATGCCTTGCACCTCGTCGCGAATGCTCCACAGATACTCCGGATCGGGAATCACTAAGTCCACGCCGGGCAAATCCTCGCCCGGAAACGAGATGCCACAATCGATGATTACCGCCTGATTATTCCAGCGTACTAAGTTAAGGTTTTTGCCGATTTCACCACTGCCGCCAAGTGGGATGATTTCAATTGCCAACGGTGATAGCCTCCTTATCTGAACAGATATAGTATAGCATGCGAGGCAGAATCAGCGTGCGATGCGAAACCGAAAAGTGTTCTGGGGATGGCGATTGCCGCCTGTTCGGATTTGCTAAAATCTTGGGTTTAACCTCGTTTTTACACGCGCACCGTGTATCATTTATACATGCGTATCGCTTTTTGGCGTTTTGGGTTTTTAGGGCTGTTGTTGAGTGTTGCCTTGAGCGCGTTGGCGCAGCCGTTCGCGACGGGCGTCGTGTTCCATGACCGCAATCGCAACGGCATCCGCGACGCAGGCGAGCCAGGCGTACCCAATGTGCTGGTCTCCAATCAGCGTGAGGTCGTCAAGACCGACGGGCAAGGGCGCTACCGCCTCCCCGTAGACGATGACACGATTCTGTTCGTGGTTAAGCCGCGTGGATGGATGACACCGCTCTCCGAGGGAAATGTTCCCCGCTTCTATTATATTCACAAGCCCAAAGGCTCTATCCCTGTGCGTTATGGTGGCGTCGCGCCGACGGGGGAACTGCCCGCTTCTGTCGATTTCCCGCTCTATCCCCAGCGCGAGTCGGAGCGCTACACGGCGCTGATATTCGGCGACACGCAACCCCGCGATATGACCGAAGTGTTCTACATCGGACGCGATGTCGTGCGTGAACTCATCGGAACGAAGCAAGCGGCGTTCGGCGTCGTATTAGGCGATGTGGTGTTTGATAATCTGACCCTGTTCCCCGCTATCACACAGATGATGGGGCAAATCGGCATCCCGATTTACTATGTCTTGGGCAACCATGACCTAAATTACGACTCACCTGATGACCAGCACAGTGACGAGACATGGCATCGGCACTTCGGGCCGAACTACTACGCGTTCCAGTACGGTCGCACGCACTATCTTGTGTTGGACGATGTAGTGTGGATTGGTGCCCAGGGCGAGCAGCGCGGACGCTATGTGGCAGGCTTAGGCGAGCGGCAGCTTGAGTTCCTCCGCAACTACCTGCGCTATGTGAACCGCAACGACTTCATCGTGTTGCTGATGCATATTCCGATGTGGGAGTGGCCCGACTCGGAGCGGCGCCAGGTGTTTGAGATGCTTGCGCCGTTTCGGAACACGCTCTCGTTTTCGGCGCATACCCATGTGCAGCAGCATCACTTTTTCGGTGCAGACTCAGGCTGGAAAGGACGCACACCCCACCACCACATCAATGCCGTGACGGTATGCGGTAGTTGGTGGACAGGTGCGCCTGACCCTATCGGTATTCCCCACACCACGATGCGCGACGGCACACCGAATGGCTACCTGTGGCTGGAGGTGAACCGCTCTCGGTATCGCGTGCGGTATCAGGCAGCACGCCGTCCGCCCGATTACCAAATGCATATCTACACTCTGGACGAGGTCGAGCGTGCAAAAACGGGGGAGACGCCCGTGTTGGTGAACTACTTCTTCGGCTCGAAGTTCTGCACCGTAGAGATGCGCGTGAACGGCGGGGCGTGGATACGCATGCAGCAGGTCAAGGATACCCCCGACCCCGCCTACGCGACACTCAAGCAACAGGAGCAAGAGTTCAAACTGCCGGGTCGCCCGCTTCCCGGTATTAGCCCTGCGGTGCATCTCTGGCGTGCGAACTTACCCCCTGAGCTCCCGCGCGGGTTCCACCCAATCGAGGTGCGGGTGCGCAACCTCTTCGGCGATGAGTTCACCGATAGGCGTGTGATTCGAGTGCGTTGAGGTATCCTGCAAGTGGCGATGGGGTTGCAGCGGTACGAGTTCAACCAAATCCGCATGGGCGTCGATACACCCATTGTGGTCTACGCCGCGCGTGAGGAACAGGCGGTGCGTGCGTGCCGCGCCGCCTACTCACGCATCACCGCGCTGGAAGAGCGCATGAGCGATTATCGCGCTGATAGCGAACTGAACCTACTGTGCCAGCGTGCCGTGGGGCGATGGGTAAAGGTCAGCCCTGAGCTGTTTTATGTGCTTTGGCGAGCGCAAAAGCTGGCGCAGCAAACGGATGGCGCGTTCGATGTGACGGTCGGTCCGCTGGTACGACTTTGGCGAGAAGCGCGACGCACGGGGAAACTGCCCGACACCGCGATTCTAAGCGATGCCAAAGCGCGCTCAGGCTATCGGCTGATGGAACTCAGCCTACGGCGACGCGCGGTGCGCCTAAAAACCGAGCGGATGCAACTCGACTTAGGCGGTATCGCGAAGGGCTATGCCTGCGACTGTGCGCTGCGCGAACTGCGGAAGCACGGGCTACCCCGCGCCCTGATCCAGATGGGTGGAGAGATCGTCGCAGGCGACGCGCCCCCGAACGCGCCCGGATGGAAGATCGATTTGCCCGATTCGCCTCATGGGCTGTTTCTCAAAAACGGCGCCGTCTCCACTTCGGGGAGCACGGAGCAATATGTGGAAATCGACGGTGTGCGCTATGCGCATATCATCGACCCGCGCACGGGGCTGGGGCTAACGCAACTGATTTTAGCGCGTGTGCGTGCGCGTGATGGGATTACTGCCGACAGCCTCGCGACCACCGCTGCCGTATTGGGCGACCCTGACGCCAAACGGCTGGAGCGACTTTACAAAGGAGTACAGGTAACGGTGTCGCAGGTTTGCTTCAATCACTCGGGCCAGCCGTTGAACGGCTCCCACGGACGGCTCACATAGTCAGCAAACGCAAACGCGAGCATAATCAGCAGCCAGAAGAACCCCGCGCCCGCAAAGAGCCACGCCAACTTGCCGCTATAGCGCACATGCATAAAGTTCATAATCACGATTGTCGCCTTCCACACGGCAATCGTGAGCGCAATCACGACGCCCAGCCAGTTCGGCACATTCGGAATGTATCCCGCGACGACCGTCGCCACCAAAAGCGCCATCAACCACCACAGCGTGCGCGTATACAGCGACACGGGATGCACATGCGATTCGCCATGACCTGCCATTTCGTTTACCTCCCGATGAGATACAGCAGTGGGAATAGGAAAATCCACACGATGTCCACCAAGTGCCAGTAGAGTCCGGTCATTTCTACGGGCATGAAGTCGGCGACGGGTTTATTTTTCGCGTGGTCAATGAGCGCGCGCCCGATGAGTATGCCGATGATGATCATCCCAATGAGCACATGGAGACCGTGCAAGCCCGTCATCACAAAGTAGAAGCCGAAAAACAGCCGTGTGCGCTGTTCGAACTCTTGGGGCGTGACTCTCTTGAAGGCGGTGAACTGACCGTCGCGCGTCTTGCCTAACTCATAAAACTTTTGTCCATTCTCCTCCACTTCGCGCAGCTCGCCCATTTTTTGGGCGTGCTCCACGACGGCGTGCGCGCTGTAGTCCCCGCCGGGGAAGAGGTGATGCTCGAACTTCGCGCTGTACTCGAAATACTTATTTACCATAAAGACGCCTGCGAACAGGAAGGTGAGGAACAGATAGAACGCCTGTTTCTTATGACGATTTTGCATCGCGGCGCGGACGGCGCGTGCCATCGTGTAGCTACTAAACAGCAGTACGAAGGTGTTGAGCGTTCCTATCGGTACGCTGAGTTCATGATGGGCGAGGGTAAACTCCAGCACATATTTGAATCGGTAGATGGCATAGGCGGTGAAGATGGCGCCGAAAAAGAGCACCTCTTGCACGATGAACGCCCACATCCCTATCAAATAGGAAGTGTTTTGCTGTTCGAGCGTTTCGAATTGCTCGCCTAAAATACCATCGCTGTGATGGTGTCCGTCAGCCGTATGTTCCAGCGTCGCCGTTTTCTGCAGTTCCTGTACGCTCACAGTCAGTTAGCCTCCTCCGCCTTTAGAAAGTGTACCACACTCGGTTGCTGCTTGGCTATGCTCCATGGGGTGGCTTGGACAGAATTGTCCAAGCCACAAAAGCCCCAATTTAGCCGTCCTTGCCGCCGACCACGACGGGGCGCGGCTTTGGCACGAAGCCTGTTGGCTCCTCGGGATGGTTGTAGTCGTAGGCAGGTCGGGTAACGATGGGCGTGCGCTCGAAGTTGTGAGGATCGGGTGGCGTATCCACCAGCTCCCACTCCAGCCCGCGTGCGCCCCACGGGTTGCGCTCAGTCACGACCTTCCCGTACTTCAACGACCAGGTGAGGTAAATCACGGGCAGGAGGTAACCAAGCCCCAGCACCGAAGAGCCTGCGGTAGACAGCACATTCAGCGTAGCCCACTCTTCGGGGTAGCTGTGGTAGCGTCGGGGCATGCCCATATAGCCTAAGATAAACTGCGGGAAGAAGGTCAGGTTGAAGCCCACAAACACCAGCAGCGCCGCAAGTTTGCCCCAGCCTTCAGGGTACATGCGCCCCGTCATCTTGGGCCACCAGAAGTGCAACGCCGCCAGATAGCCCATAATCGCGCCGCCCACCATCACATAGTGGAAGTGCGCCACGATGAAGTAGGTGTCGGTCAGGTGCACATTGGTCGCCATCGCTGCCAAGTGCAGTCCCGTGAGACCACCAATTACGAACAGCCCCATAAAGCCCAGCGCGTAGAGCATGGGCGTATCCCAGTGAACGCGCCCCTTCCAGATGGTCGCCATCCAGTTGAAGGTCTTAATCGCGGACGGAATCGCGACAATCCAAGTTAGGAAGGAGAACACAATCCCCGCGTATATCGACTGTCCCGTGCTGAACATATGATGTCCCCACACAAGGAAGCCGATAATCGCAATCGCGAGGCTGGAGAACGCCACGAAGTGATAGCCGAACACGCGGCGCTTGCTGAACGCCGAGATGACCTCGCTAATCACACCCATCGCGGGCAGAATCATGATGTACACCGCTGGGTGCGAGTAGAACCAGAACAGGTGCTGGTACAGAATCGGGTCGCCGCCGAGGTTCGGGTCAAAAATCCCGATTCGGAAGGTGCGCTCCACTGCCACCAGCAGCAGGGTAATCGCCACAACGGGCGTGCCCAGCACCTGAATCAAGCTGGTAGCGTACATCGCCCACACAAATAGCGGCAGGCGGAACCAAGTCATGCCGGGCGCACGCATCTTGTGAATCGTCACCAGGAAGTTGATGCCCGTAAAAATGGACGCAAAGCCTGCAAGGAATACCCCCACTATCGCAAGGCTCACCTCGCCTTTGGCGAAGGAGCTGCTGTAGGGCGTGTAGAAAGTCCACCCCGTGTCGATGCCGCCGCGGAACAGCGCAATCAGCACGCACGCCGCGCCTGCCATAAAGAAGTACCAGCTCAGCAGGTTCAGGCGCGGGAACGCCACATCGCGCGCGCCAATCATCAGCGGCAGCAAGAAGTTCCCAAACACGGCGGGGATGGAGGGAATCAGGAACAGAAAGATCATAATCACGCCGTGCGTGGTGAACATCTTGTTATATACATCGGAGGTGAGCAGGTCGCCCTTGGGGGTCGCCAGCTCCATTCGAATCATCGCCGCTGCCAGCCCACCCAGCAGGAAGAAGATGCTAATCGATACCAAGTAGAGGATCGCGATGCGCTTGTGGTCGTAAGTCAGCAGCCACGAAGCGACGCTCGTTTTCCAGTTCAGGTAGTTGGGCTTGTCCGTTCCCGTATAAGTTGTCGTTGTCATAGTTATTTACCTCCACCACTGTCACCAGCAAGCGATTTGATATAGGCAATTAGTTGCACTAACTGCTCTTCGGATACTTGCCCCTGATAGGGGGGCATCAGGTTTTGATAGCCGGCGTGAATCTTCGCGCCGGGGTTCAAAATCGATTCGCGGATATAGGCTTCATCGCCCTTGACGGTGCGTCCGTCCGCAAGTTTGATTTCGCCGCCCCAAGTTTTGGTGATATCGGGCACTTTCACAGCGGAGTTGGGGTTCAAGTGGCAGGCGTTGCAGCCGAGCGCTTTGAAGGTTTGTTCGCCTTGCTGGGCGAGGGTGAGCGTCCCCCCGCCTGCTGCGCCGCCGCCCATGCTGGTTGTCGCGGTCGCCAAGCCTTGACCGCCTTTCTCCAGCCATGCCTGAAACTCATCCTCTGGCAGCACGACCACTTTGCCAATCATCTCGGAGTGCTTCGTGCCACAGTATTCCGTGCAGAACAGGTGGTACTCTCCGGGTTTTGTGGGCGTGAAATACATCGCGTTGTAGCGCCCCGGCACGGCGTCGCGCTTGACGCGAAACGCAGGGATGGAGAAGGCGTGGATGACATCTTGCGAGATGAGGCTCACCTTCACCAGGCGCCCCGCAGGCAGGGTCAGAATATTGTTTTCGCGTACGCCGTTCGGGTGCTGACAGTGCCACATCCACTGTTTGCCGATGACGAACACCTCGTAGTAGCCCTCGCGCGGCGCGTAGATGTCGGCGTAGAGCTTGGTCGCCCAGCCGAAAATGACGAGCGCCAATATCAGGGGGATAATCGTCCACGCCAGTTCCACGCGCAGGTCACTCTCGGTCGCGTTGGAGCGGTCTACCGCGTTGTTGTCAGCTCGATAACGAACAGCGAGGTAGATCACCCCAAACAAGACGATGCCGCCAAACACCACTGCCAGCAGCGTAATCGCCCAATAGAGTAGCGAGATGTCCGCGCCCTCCTTGGAAGCCGTCGGCGGTACTAATGGGAAGTTCCACATCAGTCGTTCACCTCACTTGAATTATCGGTTGTTTGCTTGCGGCGTCGCTCCAGCAGTAACGCGCCGCCAATCAGAGTCGCTAAACTGAGCACCGTAATGATACCCGCCAACTGAATCACGCGCAAAATCACCAATCCGTACCGCCCTGTGGAGGGGTCGTACTGGAAGCAATACATCACCGCGCTCAGCACCGGGTTGCCGATTTTTCCTTGCGACGATTCGGCGAGGGCAAACTTCAGGTCACGCGCGGAAAACTCCACCCCTATCAGGTAGCGCGAGAGTTTCCCGTCGGGCGTGGCAATCATAATCCCGGCGCCGTGCGCGTATTGCTTGGTCTGCGGGTCGTAGGTGTACTTGAACCCCACGGCATCCGCTAAACGCTTGATATTTTTCTCTTCACCGACCAGGAAGTGCCACCCCTGTTCGGCGGTACCGTGTTTATATTCCTTTGCGTAGTTCGCCTTCTTTTTGGCGGCGAGTTCGGGGGTCTCGGTCGGCGAAATGCTCACCGTCACCACTTCAAACTCCTGCCCCACTTTCCAATCCAAAGCGTTCATTGTGCGCGTGAGCTCGTTCAGCACGACGGTGCAGAGCATGGGGCACTCGTAATACGCCAGCACGAGTATCACAGGGCGCTTGCCGAAGTAGTCGCCCAGTTTGACGGTTTTCCCCGTCTCGTCTTTGAAGGTCAATTCCAGCGGGATCTGCGTACCGAGCTTCTGCTCGATGCCAATTTGGCTGGTGATACTCTTATAGCGCTCTTTGGCGGCGGTCTCGCCGATTTCGCCGCTGGGACCGCGATAGAGTTGCGCTGACGCCCAACTCAGCGTCACGCTCAATCCCAATAGCCCTGTCCATAGTCGGTTTCTATAGGTCGTCATAGTCATACACACTCCACTTACTATTACAGCCCTTTTTGCAGAATCAGTTCCTTTGCGCGTTCCACGGGGATACGCACCTTGCCCGTTGCCTCATCGAGGATTTCATAGGTCGTGGTCTTGCGCTGTTCTTCCGCGGCGAACTTCTCCCAGTCGCGCATGGGGAAGCCCTGCACGCGTGGTTCGGGCGGTAGTTGGCGCTGGAGCGCCTCGGGACGCACTGAGGGCAGGTCCGCGCGCTGATTCGGCAGCACCCACTGATACACTATCCACGCGATGATGAGCGTAGCGATCATTGTGAAGAAGATGAGCGCGAGGAACTGCGTCATTCGCCCGACCGACAGGTCGCGTTCCTCGTACGGCTCTTTCTGAATGAGTTCCAACTCTTCAGGGTCTACCGGTTTGAGAATGTCTGCCATCGCATGACCTCCTTAGTGCGCCGCCTCCAGCAGGCGTGGCTCGTTCTTGGGTACAAGGGCGCGCTTGAGCAGGTTGCCCAGCATAAAGTAGAACCAGATCCCACCCAAGCCCACGAACGCCGCCACATCATAAAGACTGATGCTCAGCGTTTCGGACCACATCGGCTTAATCTGCCAGAAAATCTCCACGACGCGGATCGCCAACACAATCATCACGCCGACGAGCAACTGTTTGGGAATCCACTTCGTGCGCGGCGCCATAAACCAGAAGAACGGGACGAAGAACTGGAATATCGGGATGAGGTACGCGATATACTGCCAGCCGCCCAGATTGCGCCGCAGATAGAACTGCGTGAACTCGTACAGGTTGCCTGAGTAGGTAATTAGCAGTTGTGAGAACGAGACATACGACCAGAACACGCAGAGCGTGAACATGAAGTTGCCCCAATCGCGTCGGTAGCCCTCGTAGCCCTCGTGGTAGACGATGGGCTTATAGAGAGGCAGGTCGCGCCACGAGAGCACCATATACAGCGCGAGCGCGAGCATGTTTAATCCGAAGCCCGCCACCATAATCACGGCATACATCGTGGAGAACCAGTGGGGTTGCAGCGACTGCCCCCAGTCCACCATCGCCAGCGTGAAGGTGAGCATGAACACCACGATTCCGAACGCGGCGAAGCCCGACCGCTGGCGCGAGAGGATCTCCGCCTTGACGGGGTTGCCGACCTCGTCTTCCTGTTTCGAGCCGTCCCAGAGCCGCTTCGCGAAGAACGCCCAAATCGCGATATAGATGACGGCAGCGATTGCAAAGCGCGTTTCGTTCAGCCATGGACGCTTCGCTTGCAGAACGGGGTCGGCGACGACGACCTCCTTGTGCGTCCATTCAAAAATGCCATGCGTCACGAACACATCGTAGAGAATGGGCAGCAACGCAATCGCCATCAGGGGGAACACCAGCATCGCCGCCGATTCGAAGATTCGAATCAGGGGTAGTCCCCAGCGTCCCCGCACGGTGTGGAGCAGCAGGCTGAGTCCCAATCCGCCCAGCGTCATGCCCATCCAGTAGAAGAACGCGAGATGATAGCCTTGTAGGGCGAGTTTGGGGTTCGTCGCCAGCCCAGACGCCCACACGGCTAAGCCCAGAATCCCCAGTCCCAGCGCGATGGGGCGTCCCCGCGTGATTCGCTGCCGAACTTCCTGTTCCGAGAGTGCCGTTGTTGTCGCTGCCATGCTTAGTTCTCCTGCGCAAGATTGCGTGGCTGACGCTCGCGTTTCGCTTGTTCCGCTTGCGCCAGCTTTTCGATATCCTCGGGAGCTAAATCTTTCAGGTTCGCGTTCTGGCTGAGCTGTAGCACGCGTACATACGCCGCTATTGCCCAGAGTTCTTCATCGGTCATTCGCGAGCCATAGCCGTACATAATGCCGAAGCCGTATTTGCCCGAGGTGAAGAAGTAGCCTATCGGCTGGGTCAGCAGCTGCTCGCGCACCAGCGAGGGCACGGGTCGGGGCCACTGCCCACGCAAGGCGATCATGCCTTTGCCGTCCCCTGCCCGACCGTGGCATTGGGCGCAAAAGATATTATATTTCTCCTGACCCTTATTCAAGAGCTCGCGTGTGAGCTTGACCTGCGGAGGCAGTTTGGTAAGCAGGTTGCCCTGCGCGTCCTTGCCCGTGATGAACGGGTCGTTCGGATCCTGGAGTTTGCCCCGTGCGATGGTGTTTTCGGGCATTGGGCGTGAGCCGTCGCCGTAAATCTTGCCGTCGAAGCCCTTTACGGGGTCAGTAAGGGCGTAAAACTCGCTGTTGGCTTGTGCCTTAACCTTCTGCTGCACCCACATATCGGTACGGCAGCCCGTGAGCACCAGCAGGTTCAGCGCCAGCAGTCCACCAAGCGCGTATCGTTTCATCACTCGGGCACCTCCGCGATGCTAATCGGGTTCAACGACTGCAAAAACTCATACACCTTGTTGCGGTCGAAATTGGGGTCTTGGCTTTCGATGCAGACGAAGAAGCGGTCGGAGCTGGCGCGAGCGAACTGGGGCACATTGAACACGGGATGATAGTAGGTGAGCATGCGGTTGTAGATATGCGTGCCGAAGAACGCGCCAAACGCCGCCGCCAATACCATGCCCTCAAAAGTAATCGGGATAAAGTAGGGCCAGCTGAGCAGGTCGCGTCCTGCCACATTCAGCGGATAGTCGACCAAGTTCGTCCATGCCTGCAAGCTGAACGCGCCGATGGCGCCGAGCAGCCCCATCGTAAACACTGTCCAGGGCACTTTCGCCTCTTTGACGCCCATCGCGGCGGTCAGCCCGTGAATGGGGAACGGCGTGTAGCAGTCGAACTTACGGTACCCCGCCTCCCGGGTGCGTCGCGCCGCCTCCAGCAGCTGGTCTGGCGTTTCGAACTCCGCCATAATCCCGTAGAGCTTGGGAGTGGTCTCTGCATGCGCCATTATTGACCACCTCCTTGCGGGACGGGTGCGGTGGGCTTGCTCTCATGGGCGTGTGCACCGCCGTGTCCGTTGTGCCCATGATAGAGTTTGTACCAGAGCTCCTTCAGCTCCGCCACCGCCAACATCGGGATAAATCGCGCGAACACAAACATCATCATGATGAAGAAGCCGATCGTGCCCAGATAGAGCCACCAGTCGTTAATCGTGGGCGTGTACATGCCCCACGCCGACGGGGTGAAGTCGCGATGCAGGCTCATCACCACAATCACGAACCGCTCAAACCACATCCCGATGTTCACGATAATCGAGATGATGAACAGCACCAGCAGGTTCTGGCGGATTTTCGGCGACCAGAGCAGTTGGGGCACGATGCCGTTGCAGAAAATCAACGCCCAGTACGCCGCCCAGTACGGGCCGAAGAATCGGTTCACCACCAGGAACTGCTCGAACTGGTTGCCGCTATACCAGCCGAAGAACATCTCGCACAGATAACCGTAGAACACGATCCAGCCTGTGGCGAGCATCACCTTCGCCATCCAGTCGATGTGGTTCATGGTGATGTAGTCTTTCAGCTTGGGATAGAGGATTCGGAACGGGATGACGAGTGTAAGCACCATCGCGAACCCGGAGAAGATGGCGCCCGCGACGAAGTAGGGTGGGAAGATGGTGACATGCCAGCCGGGCACGATGGAAATCGCGAAGTCTAACGACACGATGGAGTGTACCGACAGCACCAGCGGCGTGGATAGTCCCGCCAGCAGCAGGTACGCTTGCTCCCAGCGCATCCAGTGGATGGCGGAGTTGCGCCAGCCCAGTGCGAAGATCCCGTTCAGCACGCGGGAAATTTGGCTCTTGGCGCGGTCGCGCATCTTCGCCAAGTCGGGGATCAGCCCCATGTACCAGAACAGCACGGAAACCGTGAAGTAGGTGGACACCGCCCACACATCCCACTCCAGCGGGCTGCGGAACTGAGGCCACATCGCCAGCCAGTTGGGGATGGGGAAGAGCCAGTACGCTACCCACGGTCGCCCTGTGTGGAACAGCGGGAAGATGCCCGCGCACATCACGGCGAAGATGGTCATCGCCTCGGCGAATCGGTTGATGGACATGCGCCAGGTTTGTCGCAGCAAGAGCAAAATCGCGGAAATCAGCGTGCCCGCGTGCCCGATACCAATCCACCAAACGAAGTTGATAATGGCAAATCCCCAGGCGACGGGCTGGTTGATGCCCCAGATACCCGTACCCACAGCCACCAGATACACGAGCGCCATCAGCAACGCGAACGCGCCAATCAGTCCCAGCCCGAACATGATTGTCCACGCCATCGGGTGGCGCTCCATCGGGATGCTGGTAATCTGATCCGTGATGCGCTCGTAGGTCTGCTGCCCCTCAAATAGAGGGAACTCCTTGATTTCTGCCTTAATGGTCTGTTGCATGGCTTGCCTCCGCGCCGCTGAGTTCTGGGTTCGGATTGTCGATTTTGGCAAGGTAAGTGGTTCGCGGTCGGGCATTCAGCTCGCCCAGAATCGCGAAGTTGTGCGGTTGCTGCTTCATCAGATGTACACGGCTCTCAGGATCGTTCATATCACCGAACACGATCGCTTGGGTGGGACATGCCTGCTGGCACGCCGTAACCACCTCGCCATCGCGAATGCGTCGGTTCTCGCGCTTGGCTAAGATACGCGCTTTACTAATCCGCTGCACGCAGTAGGTGCATTTCTCCATGACACCGCGCCCGCGCACCGTGACATCGGGGTTCTGCAACAGGTGGAGCACAGGCGACTTCATGTAGCTGTAGCGATAGTAATTGAAGCGTCGCACTTTGTAGGGGCAGTTGTTGGAGCAGTAGCGTGTTCCCACGCAGCGGTTATACACCATCGCGTTTAGCCCCTCGTGGTCATGCACGGTCGCCGCTACAGGGCACACCAACTCACACGGCGCGTTCTCACACTGCATACAGGGGATGGGCATCTGGTACACGCGCGGGTTTTCTACTTTGCCCTTGAAGTAGCGGTCGATGCGCAGCCACAGCATTTCGCGTCCGCGCATCACTTCCTCTTTGCCCACGACGGGGATATTGTTCTCAGCTTGGCACGCGGTCACGCATGCGCTACAGCCCGTGCAGACGGTGGGGTCGATCACCATCGCCCACGCATAGCGATAGTTGTCAGGGTTCTCGTAGCGGTCATAGGTCCACCGCTCCGGATACATCGATGGATGCTTCCGCTCGTAGCCCTTGCGGTGCGGCTTGTTTTTCAGCTCGGGGTCTTGCTTGAACTCCTCCAGCAAGCCCGTTAGAATTATGGGGCGATGTTGCGTGCTGTCTAAATGGATGTCCCCTTTCTGGCGTGTGTCGATGAGGTGATGCTCTTCGGTGCGCGCCACGGGATACCGCTCGGCTTGCGGGATGACCTCCACGCCGGTACGAATCCACGGCGAATCAGAGGTGCGTAGCAGGTAGGTGTTGAACCCTGTTCCCGAGCCTTTTTCGCCTGCACGCGTGCGCCCATAGCCCAAATGGAGCGTGATGCAGTCGTCGGCGTGTCCTGGAATCGGGTACGCCGCCACGCGCATCGCCTGACCGTTCACGCTGAGCGTTACAATCGGCGCATCGCCTTTTACAAACGAGGCATCCTCAAAGAACGCCCATGTGCCCTTGCGGCGCAGCCCCAGATTTTCAAAAGTCTTGAGGCTCATGTAGGCCAAGTTATCCCAGCACACGCGCGTCACGGGCTTGGGCAGCTCTTGGAGCCAGGCGTTGTTGGCAAACCGCCCGTCGTACACGGTGGGGTCAGGCGCAAAGCGTACTTCGTAGGTTTTCACGCCTGCCTGTACGGGGGCAAGCTCGTAAATCGGCGATTGCACGATGAGCGGCGTCTGCTTCAGCGCGACCTGCTTGATCGGCTTCGCCGTGCGCGGCAGCACGCCGTCATGCACCCCTTTGCGCCACACCCCATCGAACTGCGCGTCGGGCGCCAGCTTCGCTTGTTTCCAGTGGTCTTGTACTAATTTGAAAGTTTCACCGGGCGCGCCGTTCAGTTGCGCCATGACTTCCAACGCCGTGCGTGTGTTGGGGTACAGCGGGAAAATCAGCGGCTGCTGAATGGTAACCGTGCCGTCGAAGGCACGCACATCGCCCCACGCCTCAAACGGGTGGCTTTCAGGCAAGTGCCAAGTGCACAGCACGGCGGTCTCGTCCACATACATCCCGTGATGGACGCTGAACGGCACTTTTGGAATCAGATCCTTGAAGTTCAAGTCGGCGGGTGCGTTGTAAGCGGGGTTCACGCCGCCCAGCATGATAAGCACTTCGACCGCGTTGTTTTTCAGGTCGTCTGCAAGTTGTTTAATTTGTTGCATGTGCAGCACGGGCTTCTCTTCGGGCGGCGCGGTGAACACGACCGTCTTGCCCAAGTTGCCCAGGTGCGCGTTGAGGGCGTGCGCGATGGCGTGGACGGCAGGCGGTTGTGCCTCGCCAACGATTACGAGGCTTTCGCCTTTGTGTGCCGCCAACTCGCTTGCTACCACTTGCGCCCACTTCTGCTCGGTGTTGGTAAGGTCGCCCTCAACGGTGGCCTGCACAGGCGCGCCGAGCAGCGTGGCCATCTCATACAAGAGGCGGGCGATTTTGCTGGAGCGGATGGGCAGACGCTCGTCCGCCGTCATGCCGGTCACGGTGAACATCGGCTCGGCAACATAGAGGCGGTTCATCTCGGTCTGCCCAGCGCGGAGGCGTCTGCCGTCCGCGAACTCACGGGCGTAGCGTACGGCGCCCGGCTCGGTGTACAGAAAATCGCTATCCAGTGCGACGATGACCTTCGCGTTGCGCAGGCGATAGATAGGGTTGAGCCACTCGCCGAACGCTATCCGTGCGCCTTCGTACACATTGTCGCGGTTCACAGGCTCGTACTGATACCACTTCGCCTGCGGATAGGTCTGCAGGAACTTCTGAATCTGCGCGGCGAGCGATGGGGAGACCACCCGTCCCGTGAGGATTCGGATGCCCGCGCCGCCTTTCGCAGCTTGTTGCCCCAGCGCGTTCTGTACATCGGCATCGAAAGCGCGCCAAGTTTCGGGACGCCCAAAACGCAGCACGGTCTGCGAGCGGTCAGGGTCATAGAGGTCTAAGATTTGGGCTTGCGTGATGGCGTCGGTCGCGCCGAGGCTGGTCGGGTGGTCGGGGTTGCCCTCCAGTTTGACAGGGCGTCCCTCGTACACGCGCCCCAGCACGCCAATCGCATAGCCGTTGGTCAGCACCGCTGTCGCATAGTAGTTCGAGACGCCCA
Source organism: Fimbriimonadales bacterium (assembly GCA_026003075.1). Classification (GTDB taxonomy): domain Bacteria; phylum Armatimonadota; class Fimbriimonadia; order Fimbriimonadales; family GBS-DC; genus GBS-DC. The sequence continues at coordinate 321,586 of BPGO01000001.1, forward strand.
CGGTGCGGTCGGTCGGCGTCTTGGGACGCGAGATGACAGGACCTTGCGGCTTGTAGCCACACGCCGACAGCCCTGCCAGCGCCATCGACGCGCCCATCAGCTTCAAAAACTGCCGACGGCTCACAAAGTCGCCCAACGGCGACGCCTGACGCGGAAACTCCCGTTGTAGAATCTCCTCAAACTCAGGCGATTGCTCTAACTCGCTAAGGCTCCGCCAAAATGATTCGCCTGCGCCTTGAGTCTCCTTGCGTGTCGCTTCCATCGCTCCTCCTTACCGATGGCAAATCGAGCAGTCGCTCAACTGCTCCTTGTGAATGTTGTAATGCTTCACCAGCAACTTGCCCAACTCCAACTGGTTGCGTGGGATATTGTTCGGGTCATAGGGGATGCCGTACTTGTCCAGCATCGCCTTCATCTCTTCTTGAGTGCGGGGAGTCTTGTAGTACATGTTGAAAACTTCTTCTTTAGGGCGGATGTTTTTCTCGGGATTGCGGTGGCAATCCAAGCACCACTGCATCGCAAAGGGTTGAGACTTATAAGTGAGGTGCATCTTCTCGATTCCGCTGTGACACGAGGCGCAGCTAATGCCTTTATTCACATGCGCGCTGTGGTCAAAATAGACGAAGTCGGGCAGGTTGTTCACCTTGTTCCACACGAGTGGGGTGTTGTTGTTATAGCTATCGCGCACGGGCTGGAGCAAGGGGCTATTCGTCCAGATTTGCGAGTGACAGGTCATACACACTTCGGTGGACGGCACCCCCGCGTGCGCCGATTGAGTCACCGACCAGTGGCAGTACCGACAATCGATGCCCAGTTCCTCGTAGTGGTGCTTGTGACTGAAAGGAACTGGCTGGTCGGGCGGCTCGCCGACCTTCGTCCACCACGGCGAGCGCGTAATCGCCGAGCCACCGACCGCTAAACCGACAATCGCTAGCAAGCCACCTACCACAGCTACGCGGGCTATTGTATTATGAGGACGCCGAAATACCTGTGCCATAACGGTCACCTCGTACGAATAGCGCGAGGTTCGACAGGACTGGGAAATCCTCCTGCCGATTCGCGCTTGTGATAAAATGCACAAACTTAGCCACGCTAAGCATCTTCTCCATAGCGAACTGACTCTGGGAGGGCTTGCGTAGAGGAAGGGCGTCGTTGCCCATTTCGCCTGCGCAAAACCTCCACTGGAGTATATGATACCTGATTATCGGACGGAATGTCAAGGGATTTAAGGCGAGATTGTGAAGGGTTTCACGGAGTTGCAGGCGGTCAGGCACAGGCACGCTAAGTCCTTCTGAACAGCGCCCAAAGCATCACCGCGAACGCAATCACGCTGAGAATCATCGTGATTCCGCCCGGCATCCACTTGCCGGTGGTGAAGAATCGGTAGGCGAAGAACACAGCCAGCGCCAATGCCACCACCGCGCCCAAGCCGAAGCCTGCCGTGGGGTTGCGAAAGCTCAGCCCCAAGCCTAACAGCAGCAACGCCGCCGCAATCAGCCCGTTCACCAGCGAGACCGTGCTCTGTGCCTGCGTGTAGCCCATGACGCCGCCCGCAGCAATAATGATTGCATACAGCAGCAGCACCACTTGGAATGCATTCATACCGACACCTCCTGAAACACTGCCAGTCGAGAATTTCGGATTGCCTCGTCGACATCGCGCTTCGTAATCACCAGTGGGGGCACAATACGCAACACCGTGTCGCCAACGGCATTGAGTATCAAGCGTCGCTCCAACGCGTTCTGGAACACGGTACGCGCCACAGGGTGCGTCAGTTCCACGCCGATCATTAGCCCGCGCCCACGCACTTCGCAAATCGGCGCGCCGTGCGCTTGCAGTGTACGCAGGCGTTCCTGCAGATACGCCCCGACACAAGCAGCATTCTCCAGCAGGTTCTCCTGTTCTATGATTTCAATCACCGCGAGCGCGGCACTGCAAGCAAGTGGATTGCCGCCATAGGTCGTGCCGTGTTCGCCTGGCGTTGAGGACTTCGGTTGCGACGCCGCACATCAAGCACGCCCCCACCGGGAACCCGCCGCCTAACCCCTTCGCAACCGCGACCACATCGGGCAAGACGCCTGCATGCTGATACGCGAACCATTTCCCTGTGCGCCCAAAGCCCGCCTGCACCTCGTCGACAATCAAGAGCGCATTGTAGCGATCGCATAAGCGGCGCGCCTCCTGCAGGTACTCGTCGTGAATAGGATGGATACCGCCTTCGCCCTGAATCGGCTCCAGCAGGAGGGCGGCGGTGCGTTCGCTGAAGGCGTCGCGCAGCGCGCGTAGGTCATTACGAGGCAAGGCGCGAAAACCAGGCAGCAGCGGTTGGAACGGCTCCTGGTACTTTGCTTGCATCGTCGCCGAGAGGGCGCCCATCGTGCGCCCGTGAAAACTGCCTTCCAGCGTAAGAATCTCGTAGTCAGGCGTTTTTTTGACAGCGTTGGCGAACTTACGGGCGATTTTGATGCCCATCTCGCACGCTTCTGCACCGCTGTTGCAGAAAAAAGCCTTTTCCATGCCAGACAGGGCGCACAAGCGTTGTGCCAGGCGTGCCTGCGGCTCAGTCAGGAAAAAGTTGCTGGTGTGCATCAGTGTGCCCGCCTGCTCGCAGATACGCTGCACTAAGCGGGGGTGGCAGTGCCCCACACTACACACGGCGATTCCCGCGAGAAAATCTAAATAGGCGTTGCCCTGATCGTCGTAGAGCCGTGCGCCCTCGCCACGCACGAACAAGATGGGCTGCCGCCGATACACGGGCAAGACATAACGCTGGTCTAACTCTGCTACCGTCTCATACAAAGGCGTCGCCATACCCTGCGAGTATACCTGATAGGGGAGGTACGGAGCGAGTGCGACAGAGATTGCCCTTTAGAAGAGAAGACCTGCCGAGTCGCCTATGCCTGCCAAGCAGGCAGGCACACGCAGAAGGTGGTTCCTTTCCCAACCTCGCTCTCGACGGTGATAAATCCCCGATTTTGACGCACGATACCGTAGACCGTTGCTAACCCCAAACCCGTGTTGCCCAGTCCCTTCGTGCTGAAAAATGGCTCGAAGATACGGTCGCGTAGCTCTGCGGGAATACCCTCGCCGGTGTCTTCCACAAGTAGGCAAACATACTCGCCTGGTGCCATGTCTTCACTCTCCGAAATGTTGCGTAGTTGCTCCTCGTTGTAGGTTGCGCGTAGCGTCCGAATTGTGATCTGTCCGCTGCCTTTGTTGCGCATGGCATCCCGTGCATTGAGAGCGAGATTCAGGATAATCTGTTCAATCTGGGAAGGATCGATCAAGACGGTTGTATCGGCGTCGGTCAGGTGGAGTTGGACTCGGATACTTTCATCGAGCGTGCGTTCCAGTAGGGGCAGGAGTTCGCGAACGACTTTGTTGATCTCAGTGGGCATGGGGTGGGTGAGTTGTTTTCTGGCGTATCCCAGCAGTTGGCGCACCAGTTTTGCGGCGCGTTCACTTGCCTCGATAATGTGCTTCAGGTCGCTTTGCACGGGATGTTCAGCGGGCAAGCGCGCCTGCGCGAGTTCGGCAAATCCGATGATGGCGGTAAGGAGATTGTTGAAGTCGTGCGCGATACCGCCTGCCAGACGCCCGATGCTCTCCATCTTCTCCGCGTGGAACAGGCGTTGCTCCAACGCTTTCCGCTCCGTGATATCGATATCCGCGCAAATGAAGCGGGTTGCCTCGTTATAACGGATAGGGAACAGCGAGGACAAGATCACACGCTCTTTGCCATCGGCGGTGCGAATACGCCACTCACGAAGCGGGGCGGGTTTGCCCGTGCGGGCAACCTCTTGGAGGTCTTGCAGAAACGCCTCCTGTTCCTCGGGAGTGAAAATCAGTGCGCTTAGCGTCTTCCCTTCGGCTTGCTCTCTCGTGAACCCATAAAACGCTTCCGAAGCGCGATTCCAGAACAGGATGCGCCCCTGTTCATCATACATCTGCATCGCAACGGTCGGAGCGTTCTCCAGAATATTTTCAACCTGTTGATGGGCTAATTCCAGTCTCCTGCGCGACTCCTCAATTTGGCGCGTATATTCCTGTTGCTGGGCAATCGAGCCTGCGACTGCCATCAGAGTACCAAAAGTGAAGAAGATAAACAGCCATCCGAAAACGAAATCACGCAGTTCGATAGGTTCAATAGTTTTCCAGTGCATCACCTGGATTGCCAGCATGATGACCGCGGCGAAGGTGATAAGGGTGACGCCACGGTGCTGATACAAAAACGCTGCGGCGACGAACACGGGCAACAACACGGACATCGCGGGGGCGGGCAGCACCGCTATGCGTTGCAGATAAAACGACAACCACACGGAAACCCCACACAAGAGGATCAGTCCTATGAGCGCCGCATAGTCGCGTTTGCGCATACGCCAGTTGTCCCACCAGACCAGCAACAAACCCCCAGCGATCAGATGCCCCATCACATCGCCCATCCAGCGATGCAAAACGGAAAGCGCCCAGTTCTGAGAGGGGATAATGCCATACTCAACCCGTAGAAGGGTGTTCAAGAAGGGCGAAACGATCGCCGTCACCAGACTAATCACCGTAAACCATACGACATCACGCCAGTGAAGAAAGCGTGGATCAACGCGCATCGAACGCAGCAAAGTCGCCGCCGTCCCTGCTTGGATTAGCACAGGAACGGCACTGAGCAGTGCGAGATCCCATTTTCGCCAGACCAAATAAACGACCCCCAAGACGCCCAGTCCCGTTCCCAGCAACCCCACCCGATAGCCCCACCAATAGGTCAGTCCCAGCGCGACCCCTGCGGGCAGCCAGACCAAACTGCTGCGGTCGGGCAAATAGGCAAACTGCATGCTCACCCATGCCATAAGCGCATAGGCGGCGGCAGCAACGCCCGTTTTCCATGCCGTTGTCCAAGTGGACATTTAAAAAACCTCTCGGATGATCATCAGGAAATCTCGCAAACAGACGCCCCAAACGGCGCCGTGGGCTATCTCCCGAAGTCTAAGCATACCCCAAAAACATCCGCAGGAGTTCTCAGGCGCAGCACGAATTCCTATCGTGCAGGAGGCACATTTCGCTATGGACATCTTACCTGGCATCGAGGGCGCCGGAGTGTTGGCGAAGCTGGTCTACCGACGCGCAGGGCGGTCGAAGCGCGTTTCCAGCTGGGACCGAACGGGCGGTAATCGGGACTTTTTGACGATTCCTCAAGGCGCGACGGCGACCTTAGCGGACATTCACGGCGCAGGCTGTATCCGCCATCTCTGGATCACGGTGGGCTGCCGCGACCGTCTCTATTTGCGTAAGACCGTTCTCAAAATGTACTGGGACGGCGAGGCGGAACCCAGCGTGCTGGCGCCGCTGGGCGACTTTTTCGGGCTGGGACACGGTATCGCGCGTTCTTACATGTCGCTCCCGTTTACGACGGTTACCCACGAAGCCAACGAAGGCAACTACGGCGGCGGTATCGCACTCAACTGCTATTTCGCGATGCCTTTCTCAACAGGCGCGCGGATCGAAGTCACCAACGAGTGCGATACGGAAATCGGCTCATTCTACTACTACATTGACTACGAAGAGTACGACGCCCCCCTACCCGACCATGTCCTGCGCTTCCATGCGCATTACCGCCAAGAGTATCACACCACAGGCACTCAGGGCAACCTGTTCGAGCAGCGGCGCAACTACTGGGAACTGCTGGACACCCCTAACTTAAGCGACGCCGAGAACTATCTGATCCTGGACGCGGAAGGCGCAGGGCACTATGTCGGGTGCGTGCTCTCGGTGGACAATATCGACCCACTGCCGGTTATCCGCAAACTGGGCAGTCAGGAACAGGTTCTCAAGGAGTACACTTGGTGGGGTGAAGGCGACGACATGATTTTCATCGACGGCGAGCCGTGGCCCCCGTCGCTGCACGGCACCGGCTCAGAAGATTACCTCTGCCATGCGTGGGGTATGCACCCCAAAGCCTACCTGTATGCCGGGGCTTCCATCCCAGAGAACGACCCGAAACACCCCGACCGTCGTCAGTGTACCTCGTATCGGTTTCATGTGGAAGACCCCATCCTGTTCACGAAGTCGATTCGCGTGAGCATCGAGCATGGGCATGCAAACCTGCAAGAGAACGACTATTCCAGTGTGGCATATTGGTACCAGACGGAGCCGCATAAGCCGTTCGAGCCACTACCTCCTGTAGCAGAGCGTATTCCGAGAAACTTGCGTTGAGTACCTTGTGGATTTTCCCTATAGCGATTGGTGCGGGCGCGTTCGGCTCGCTGTTAGGGCTGGGCGGCGGGATTATTTTGGTGCCTGCGCTCACCCTGCTGTTTGGCGTGCCGATTAAGCAGGCGGTTGCGGCGAGCCTTGTGGCGGTTGCGGCCACCTCGTGCGCGGGCGTGCAGAGCTACTTGCAAGCAGGGCTGGTGGACTGGCGTCTCGGCGTGCGGCTGCTCATCCCCACGCTGCTCGGCGCGATTGCGGGAGGCTTGATGATTGGCTTTATTCCCGGAGAAGTGGTGCGCTGGCTGTTTATCATATTAATTCTCTATGTATTGAGTCAGATGCTCTGGGCGATGCGCCACCCTGCCCCTCCGCAAGAACCCCGTCCCGATTGTCGCACCGTGTGGAACCCACGTCAGCGGGGGATCGCGGTAGGACTTTCGGCGTTGGGGGGTGTTGTCTCTGCGCTCTTGGGTGTCGGCGGCGGGCTCATTCAAGTACCCCTGATGCATACTATTCTCAAAGCGCCGTTGCGCTGCGCCATCGGCACCAGTACTTTTCTCATCGGCGCGACGGCGTCTGCCAGTGCGTTGCTCTATCTTGTGCAGGGCAAACTGCAACCCGATACGGTGGTGCCTGCGACGCTGGGAATAGTGATCGGCGCACGGTTAGGCGTAAGAATTGCCCAGCGCATGCCAACCCTTGTCCTGCGCCTGATTTTTGTGGGGGTGATGTTGTATACCGTTGTGCGCCTCGCGCTGAAATGATTAGCAATGGCGCGGTTGCCTCGAAGGACGCCGCTTTGCCCGCTTGCGCCCCCGATCGTCCTCTGCGCTCCCCATCCCCGAATGTGTTTCCCTGTGGATGTGGAACAGTATCTCTAAAATCCAGCCAATCCACTCGACCAAATTCCAGAACAGGCTCAATTTCCCATCCCCCTAACTGTTGTGAGGATACCCCACGCGGCGCATGCTGGGCTTGGTTTAAGGTTTCGGCAAGCCCAGCGCGCTCATCCATTCGAGCAGTTTCTGACGGCGTGTGGCGTCGTCTTGGGGCAATTGCAGGGGGCGTCCTCGCGTATCCACCACCACACCCACCACGCCCCCTTCGAGCGTCGCTTCTACGGGTTTGCCCTTGCCCGCGCCGACATCGAAGTTGCGTGCAGGGCGCAGCGTTGCTTGGAGCGTCTCGCCCACCCCCAGCGGCAACACGCGCAACTCGCCATAGCGGAAGACCTCGCTCTTGCCGTTGTATTCAATTGTGAGACACGGCTCGCCCTCTCTGCCCTGCCCCACTGGTGCGACGCAGGAACCTAAGCGGATTAAGCAGTCGCGGTCGAACACTTGCGCCGCCGCCTCAGGATGCACTGTCGACAGCACGCCGAGTTGGGGCATCATGAAGATCGAGTCGACTGCGAGCATCGTAACGCCTTCGGGCTGATAGGCGTCCATCATCATCAGGGCAGACTGGGCGCGTCGGGGCGCGTGGCTCAGCACGCCGCCGCTGCCGATAATCATATCGAGCGTCATCATCTGTACCAGCGTCTTGCCAGTTTCGGTTTGGTCTAACGCCTCGCCGATGGTACGCTGCTGTTGCACGCCTTTCAAACCGCGCGCCAGTTGCTTGTGATGGATGAACGCTAAGCGCAACGCCTCGCGTGCAACCGCTTGCTCCAGCAACAGGTCTTCATAGGTCTGGGGGATTGTGGTGGGACGAATCATCTTGTTGCGGAGGCGGTTGCGCACCTCGTACTCTTCGATGTCAAACGGCAGCCAGCGGCGGATGTTCTGGATGCCCGTTTCCAGCATCACATTACAGATAGAATAGCTCATCCCCAAGTTCGCGCTTACTGTGCGGGTGTAGTTGCCATCGAACACCGAAAACACATCGGTCGTCGCGCCGCCGATGTCCACGCCTAAGATATTGATTCCCCGTTGCTCGGCGATGGTCACCATGATTTTGCCCACCGCGTTCGGAGTCGACATAATGTCGGCGGAGGTCCAGGTCATCAGTTTGGAATAGCCCGGCGCCTGCTGCATCACATGTTCCAGGAACAGTTCGTGGATTGCTTCGCGTGCCGGTCCGAGGTTCTCGCGGTCCAAGTCGGGGCGTAGGTTATCGACGATGCGCAGGTCGAACCGTTCGCCGAGCAGGTGTTGGATTTCCTCGCGGGCGTCTTTGTTGCCGGCGAAGATGACGGGCAGGTTCATCGTGCCGAAGCGCGGGCGTGGGTCTGCCGCGATGAGCAGCTCGCCCAGCTCCACCAAGTGCGTCACGGTACCGCCATCCGTCCCACCCGACAAAAGCACAATGTCCGGGCGCAGTTCGCGCAAGCGTTGAATCTTCTGATAGTCCTTGCGTCCGTCGTCGATGGCGATGACATCCATAATAATCGCGCCGGCGCCGAGCGCGGCGCGCTGCGCACTTTCGGCGGACATCTGACGCACGACCCCCATGACCATCATCTGCAATCCGCCGCCGGCGCTGGAGGTGGACAGATACAAATCCACGCCCCGCTTCTCATCTTGCTGAGGCGTGAGGATTTTGCCGTCTTGGATGAGTTGTCGCCCGGTGAGGTCTTCCAGTTCGCGGGTGGCGTTCAGTACGCCGATGGTCACATCGTCGAAGGGGGCTTCGACAGTCGTGGGCGCTTCGCCGCGATTGATGAGTCGGTACTCCTCGCCGCGTTTTTCAATCAAAATCGCTTTCGTGGTCGTACTACCGCAGTCGGTCGCTAAAATCGAGCGCACTTCCGCCATAGGCTCTCTCTCCTGCCCTGCGAATGGGCGCAGAATAGTATACCTAACTGCCCGATGACCGCTACCCTGAGCGAATTACGCTTGTAGCCGACCTTTCTGCAATAGGATTTCACGCACTGCCCGAATCAGTTGCTCCGCACATTCGCGCTTGCTCATAAGCGGTAGCGGCACGACGCGCCCATCCGCATAAATAAGGGTGAGGCGGTTTGTGTCTACCTCGAAGCCACTGTCTGGCTCCAGCACATTGTTCACTGCAATGAGGTCTAAATTTTTGCGTGTGAGTTTTTCTTGCGCGTGATGCAAGATTTTATCGGTTTCGGCTGCGAAGCCGACCGCTACTCGGTCGCCTTTACGCTGCGCCACCGTGCCGAGAATATCGGGATTGGCGACCATGGGGAGTGTCCAGCGTTGCGATTGGCGTTTGCGTTTGGTGGGGAGGGGGCGTTCGGGGCGATAATCGGCGACGGCTGCCGTTGCGATGAACACATCACACGCCTCAAAAGCCGCCTGCACTGCCTCGAACATCTGTTGCGCCGTCTGTACGCGCACCACCTCGGCGCCAACAGGCGGGGTTAGCGAAGTGGGTCCGGTAATGAGCTGCACTTCTGCCCCGTGCGCCAGGGCGGCTTCGGCGACGGCGTAGCCCATTTTCCCACTGGAGCGATTGCCCACGAATCGCACAGGGTCGATCGGCTCGTAGGTGGGGCCTGCAGTGATGAGGACCCGCACCCCATGAAGGTCGTGTTTGCGTTGCAAGCGTTGCTGCACCGCCTGCACGATGATGGGAGTATCGGCGATTTTGCCCCAGCCCTCGTCGCCGCACGCCATCACCCCATAGGTGGGGTCGATGAATTCCACCCCACGCGCGCGCAAGGTCTGCACATGCGCTTGGGTAGCGGGATGCGTCCACATCACGGGGTTCATCGCAGGCGCAACGAGAATCGGCGCGCGGGTCGCCAGGGCAATCGTGGTGAGCATATCATCCGCCAGTCCCAGCGCAAGGCGAGCTATCGTGTGCGCGGTGGCAGGGGCAATCAGGATGAGGTCGGAGTCTTGTGCCAAGCGGATGTGGGCAATCTGCCCCGGCTCGGGTTCGTCGAATACATCGACCACGACAGGGTTCCCCGTGAGCGCAGCCAAAGTGGCAGGGCTAATCAGGCGCGTCGCGGAATGGGTCATTACCACGCGCACAGTATGCCCCGCACGCATCAACTCTCGGGCGACATCGCACGCCCGATACGCCGCGATACTGCCCGTAACGCCCAGTAGAATAGTAGACACCGCAGGGATTATACCAACTGCGCCTCGTGGACATCGTCCGTGCCGTCGCACCCAAGCTCGCTTGAAGCAGGTGCAACGGCGCGGATGTCAACCATAAGCAACGGCAGGTTTAGAACTTGTATCCCAAGTTGGTCGCGAACACGCCCGCACGGTTGCCTGCTGGGCTGGGACCGCCACTCAATAACGCAACGCCTTTGCCGTTGGTGTTGATGTACTGATAGAGCAGATTGAACTCGATGTTTTCGCCAAGATCGTAGGCAGCGCGGAGCGTGAGGTAATTCCACTCTGGCTTACCCCGCTGGTTGTTGAGGGCGAAGCTATTAATTTCCCAGCCGACATGCTCGTAGGTGAGGCTGAACCGCCAGCGTGGGTTGTAGCGATAACTTGCATCCAACATCACACGGCGCAGGCGGTCGTTTCCTTGATAGCCTCTGTTGAACGCGAGCTTCGCTGTCCCAGTGTAAAAGTCCGCCGTTAATCGGAGGGTCAGGTCGTTGCTCACTTGATAGGTGGCGTTCAAGTAAGTGCCTTTTATGTCTGATGGGTTATAGAGGTAGCCGATGCGCCCCCAGTTGCCCGGCGCGACGAAATACGGTTCAATCTCGCGATAACCGATCAGCGCATCCCAGCGTTCGTTGAAGCGATAGCTCGCGCTGATATCGAACGCCTTGTTGCGACTGCCGACCACACGATTGTCGCCGCGTTGGAGGAGGCTCACGGCGTACTCAAACCGCACATCAATATCGCTGAAACGGGAGCCTAAGTCGAACCCCAGCACATCCACGCGGTTGACATCCGTGCGCACGGTGTTATTCAGGTGGGTGAAGGTACGATTCCGCCCAACGCCCGCGGCGAAATAGGTCGCGCCGAGGCGCACGGGATACTCCGTGATGTTGAACTGATAGTCCAGGCGTACTCCCGCCAGTTGGTCTGCAGGCGCACTTACCGAGGCGTTGTGGTTCGCAAAGTAGATGGGGAAAAAGCGCGTCGTGTTCGAGCGGATACCGTAGCTGCTGAGCTTGAACAACTGCACGCTGAGGTTGCCAAACGCGGCGCTTAATAGTGCGCCGTCCGCGCGGTATGCTCGGTCGCGATAGCGTGCGAAATCCAGATAGTAGTCGGGTTCGATTCGCTGGAAAGTGTACGGCGTGAGTTTCATAGGCACGCGCCCTACCTGTGCTTGCACGCGCGTTCCGAAGAGGTCTAAGGGAGCGGTGATATACGCCTCCCAGAGAGCGACATCCGTTGCCCCAACCGTGTAGGCGTTTCTGTTGAGGCGCAACGAGTCTGCCAAGCGGGTCGCTTCGCGTGTGTAGGGGAGATAGTTGCCCACGATGATGGTCGCCTTCGCGTCCACCTGTTCGTTGACGGGCATGTCGATGTTCAGCCCGAGCTCGTGCAGCACGCCGACACTTTGCAGGAATTTCCCAGAGGGGTTGATGGCGTTCCCGTTCAGGGTGTAGGCGCTGCGTTTGTCGTAGCTGTGCGTTCCGAACACGGCGAGGGTCATGTCGCCTGTGAGCCGCTGCTCGCGGCGCTCCTCACGGCGAATGCGTGCCTCCAAATCGGCGAGGTCGCGTCGCAAGTCACGCATGCTAATCGTGAGCTGACTCATCTCAGGCTCAAACTCTTGCGCGAGGCGTTGCAGATTCTCGACGGCGCTGCGCAGTTGGAGCAGTTCGCGTGCTGCCTGCTGCAACTCCTGAACCTGTCGCTCTGGGGACGCTGGTTGTGGGGTTTGATCCGGGGGCGTCTGCGGACTCAGTCGCGCCTCCAGCTGACGAATACGCTCTTCGATCACGCGATAAGCGCGGGCGATCGCCTGCGCGAACTCGGCACGGGTTATGGGGCGATTAGGTTGGAACTCGCCGCCCGGGAAACCTTCCAAAATGCGCAGCCGTACCAACTCGCGAATCGCCTGATACGCCCAGTGCCCGGGCGGTACATCGCGCATCTGTGTCCATGCGCACGCCGTTATCAGTCCTGCCGTAATGAGAACTATGCCTGTCCGCATTGTCTCCTCCTTGAGTAAGGTCGCGTGTATGATACCCGCTCGCGCAAGGTATACTGACGCACGAATCGCTTGGGGTTAGAATCCGCTTATGAAGATGGTGATAGCCGGCGGCGCGGGTTTTATTGGCAAGGCAATGGTGCGGGCATGGGCATCGGAACACCATCTGATGATACTCACGCGTGCTCCTGAACGCGCCCAGTCCCAGTTGCCCGAAGGGGCGCGCGCCCTCGGCTGGGACGGCACAGAGCTGGGGGATTGGGTACCGCATCTGGAAGGTGCGGATGTGTTGATTAACCTGACAGGCGAGTCCATCGCCCAGCGCTGGACGCCTGCGGTGAAACAGCGACTTTGGGATAGCCGCGTGAAGACCACCGCGCTGTTGACGCAGGCGGTTCAGCAGTTGCAATCGCCCCCGCGCGTGATGCTGCAGGCGTCAGCGATTGGCATTTACGACCAGAATCCCGAAACTACCTGCGACGAGTCGTGCCCACCGGGTTCAGGGTTTTTAGCCGAGTTGGGCAAGGCGTGGGAATCCGCCGCGCAGCCTGTGCAAGAGCGAGGTGTGCGCCTGTGCCTGATGCGCTTTGGGGTGGTGTTGGGTGAAGGCGGGGGCGCGTTGGAACGCATGCTCACCCCGTTCAAACTCGGCATGGGCGGTCCGCTGGGGTCGGGCAAACAGTGGCTCTCATGGGTTCACATTGAGGATGTGGTGGGCGCAGCAGCGCTCCTGATAGAGCGGGACGAATTGTCAGGTGCGTTCAACTTCACCGCTCCAAACCCTGTCACGATGAACGCGTTCGCCAAGACGCTCGGCAAGGTGCTGTTGCGCCCCTCGTTCGTGCGTGCGCCTGCGTTCGCGCTGCGCTTGATGCTGGGCGAAGCCGCTGATGCGCTGCTACAGGGGTCGCGCGTGTTGCCCAAGCGACTGCTCGAAGCAGGCTACGGATTCCAATATCCCCATCTGGAAGATGCGCTGCGCCATCTGCTCGCCTCCGACCACGCCTAAGCAGGTATAATCACCGAGACCAACGATGGCGATACCCGACAAACAATACACGCTCACCGACGAGCAGGTGACTTTCTATCGGGAGCAGGGCTATTTGCACATTCCTGGCGTCCTCACTCGCGAGGAAGCAAACCGCTTGCGCGAGGAAGCCCACGCCCTGATTCGTCGACTTGCTGAGACGCGCGGCGGTGAGAGCGCGGTGCAAGCCCAGTGGGGGAGCGCGCAACTTGTCTCCGACCTGCCCACCACGCTCTTGCACTGTCATAATGCGCAGTTCCACAGCGCTGCGTTCACGCGCCTTATCTGCGACCCGCGCCTCACCGACCGCATCGCGGACTTAATCGGACCCAACATCCAGCTGCACCACACAAAGCTCTTCATCAAGCCTCCCGAACGCGGTGCGCCGTTCCCGATGCACCAAGACTACCCCTACTTCCCCCACGAGAAGCACACGATGCTCGCTGCGATTTTCTTCTTTGACGACGCGCCCCCGGAAAAAGGCTGTCTTCTGGTCGTTCCGGGGAGCCACAAACTTGGTCCGATTCCGCACGAGCGCGAGGGGGGCTGGCACCTGCCCATCGAGCAGTACCCTTTAGAGAGCGCAACGCCTGTCCCGGCTCAGGCGGGCGATGTGGTGGTTTTTAACTACCTCACGATTCACGGCTCTGGGGTCAATACGACTTCGGAAGCACGTACGACGCTGCTGGTGCAGATGCGCGACCCGACCGACCACCCCACCGTCGCCACGCACCTCTCGCGCGGGCAAGGTATGATGTTGCGCGGGATCGACCCCGAAGCCGACGCCGATCCCTCCGTCGGCTCGGAGTCGCGATACCTGCGCCGTCTCCACAACCCAACCTGACAAATACGGGAACCTGCCCCGAACTTTTCAGGTATACTCTATTGCGTGAGGAATCGCCCCTGACGGGGCGAACGGCAAACGCCGATAATCCGTCTATATAAACTTGGGTATCCTTAGCGCAATCACAGGAGGCGTATGTTGAGCAAGAACGCACGCACTTTTTTGACCATCGTGGGGTTTGTGTTGGTGTTGCTGCTCCTGATGCAATACCTGCGTCAATTGCAGCCGATGGGCGCACGCGAGTTGACCTACACCGACCTCGTGAATGCAGTGCAGCAGCGTACGATCGCCGAAGCGACCGTGCAGGGCAATCGGCTCGTGGGGACGCTGAAGGACGGCGCCGCGTTCCACGCTGCCCTGCCCCCTGAAGGCTCCGCACGCGATACGCTCTATAAGCAGATGACCGAAGCCGGAATCCGTCTCAAATTCACCGAAGACAGCCGCGTGCCCGATTATCTAAGCCAGATGCTGGGGACGTTTTTGGTGATTTTACTCATTGGGGGGCTGTTCTGGTTCCTGCTCATGCGGTCGGCGCAGGCGGGGAATAATCAGGCGTTCTCGTTCGGCAAAGCGCGCGCGCGGCGCTACAACGAGAGCATTCCGCGCGTGACTTTCGACGATGTCGCAGGCGTGGAGGAAGCCAAACAGGAACTGGCAGAAATCGTAGACTATCTCAAGAACACGCAGAAGTACCAAAAACTCGGCGCAAAAATCCCCAAGGGCGTCCTGTTGCTGGGACCGCCCGGCTGTGGCAAGACGCTGCTGGCGCGCGCCGTAGCAGGCGAAGCCGGCGTGCCGTTCTTCCACATCAGCGGCTCCGATTTCGTGGAGATGTTCGTGGGTGTCGGTGCTGCGCGCGTGCGCGACCTGTTTGAGACCGCCAAGGCGAACCGCCCTGCCCTGATCTTCATCGACGAAATCGACGCCGTCGGACGCCAGCGCGGCACAGGACTTGGCGGCGGACACGATGAGCGCGAACAGACCCTCAACCAACTCCTTGTCGAAATGGACGGCTTTGACCCCAACCTGGGTATCATCGTCATCGCCGCCACGAACCGCGCCGATATTTTAGACCCTGCACTACTGCGTCCCGGACGCTTCGACCGCCATATTGTCGTCGACCCACCCGATGTGGAGGGACGCAAAAAGATTCTGGAAGTCCACACCAAAGGCAAGCCGCTCGCGCCCGATGTCGATTTGGAAGTGCTCGCCAAGCGCACGCCCGGCTTCACCGGAGCCGACTTGGCAAACCTCGTGAACGAGGCGGCGCTCATCGCTGCGCGACGCAACAAGACACGCATCAGCATGGAAGAGTTCGAGGAAGCCGTCGATCGCGTCATCGCGGGTCCTCAGCGACGCAATCGCGTGATCGATAAGCGCGAGCGCGAGGTGGTCGCCTATCACGAGGTGGGGCATGCAATCGTGGGCGAACTCTTGCCGGAAGCGGAACCCGTGCATAAAATTTCGATTCTGCCGCGGGGGATGGCGCTCGGCTACACGATCCAGATGCCCGAACGCGACCGGTATCTCTATTCACGCCAAGCGCTGCTTGATCGTATCACCACGATGCTCGGCGGGCGCGTGGCGGAAGAGATTGTCTTCGGCGAGGTGGGTACAGGGGCACACGACGACCTCAAACGCGCGACAGAAATCGCCCGCGCTATGGTCACCGAGTACGGCATGAGCGAGAAGCTCGGACCGCTCACCTTCGGCAGGCGGCACGGCAACCCCTTCCTGGGACGCGACATCATGGAAGACCGCAACTACAGCGAGCAGGTCGCCTACGAGATTGACCAAGAGGTGCGCCGCATCATTGAGGAGTGCTACCAGCGAGCGAAGGAAATCTTGACACGCAATCGCGACAAGATGGACCGAATCGTGCAGGCGTTGATGGAACGCGAGAACCTCTCGCGTGAGGAGTTCCTGGCGCTGATGCGGGATGAAGAGGGCGAAGACCCTGTGCGGACAACCGAGCCTGCCCCGACAGAGCCACCCGTGGTTGCCCCAGAAACAGGCGCCGATGAGAGCGGTGCGCCCGCTAAACGCCTGCGCCCACGCGCCGCACCCAGCAGCTAAAATGCGCCCCAGGGGGAGGGACACCCGGGGCGCATCGGAGAGGGAGGGACAAGATGCTATGACCGCACACCATGCGGTGTAGCAACTTTCGTGCCATTCGAAGCGCCCCATGCTATAATTTTGCGGAGGTCACTATGCCGTTAGAGTTTCGCAGTCGTGAGGACGAGGGGTTCTCGATCCGCCGGTTCCTGAAAACTTTCGGCGTAGGCGTTGCTGTGTTCCTTATCTTCATGGCGATAGGCTACTACCTGATTGGTCCCCGCATCACGGTCTCGGAAGAGGGACAACTTCGGCTACGCTTCGCTGCGCAATCTAAAAGCGATTCCATAGCCCCACCCGACGCCAGCGCTGCAAAGCCGATGCCCAAAGTCGAAGTTTACGAAAAGCTCTCACCCGATGTCACGGCAGGGACAGGCGTAATTATCGGCTCGCGGGAGGTCGCACCGTTCGATTACGAACAGTACCAACGGAAGCGTCGCGAACGGAAACCAAAGCCGCCTACGGAAACCGCGCCGCAAACGGATCAGACGCCTGCTGCAACGGACGACGACTATTTCGTGCCCGACACCCCACCCGACGAGCCAGTTCCCCCACCGACGGAACCTGCCCCCGAACCTACCGAGCCGCCTACTACCCAGCCTGCACCCGCTCCAACCGAACCGCCCACGACCCAGCCTGCGCCACAACCGCCAACGCGGACCGAAACGGAAACGTCCCACCAAAATGCACTCTATCGCGTGCAGGTGGGAGTCTACGAGAGCCGCGAAAACGCCAATCTCGCAGCTCAAGCACTGCATAGCAGCGGCTTTGAAGCAAGCATCGTTCCGTTTCAGCGCGACGGCAAAACGCTCTATCGCGTGCAGGTACTCGTGACACGCGATAGAGCGAAAGCCGATACGCTCAAATCGCAGATGGAAAGCAAAGGCTTTAACGCAACGATTGTGAAACTGCAGTAAGTTTATTTCTCCGCGAGATGTTCGCGGGCGAGCGCACGCAACTTTGTGAGCGCTTGCTTTTCCAACTGTCGAGCGCGTTCACGCGAAAGCCGCTTGGCATGACCCGGCGGAATCTCGCTCACCTCCAACCCTAAGTGGCGATAAATCGCCCATCGCTCGCCCGGGGTGAGGTGCTTATCGATAATCTCAAAGATTTCCGAAACCCACACGCGCTCCACTGCGACGGCTTCGGGATCGGCTTCCTCGGGACTTGCCAGCAATCCGCCCAGTGGAGTACTTTGGTCATCGCGCGCTTTGTATTCGAGAGAGTAGTTCCCACGGGCATAGCACGACAATTTGATCACCTTACTAACGGGCATCTCCAATTGCGCTGCAATCTCCTCGTCTGTCGGCTCCCGGCCTAAAGTCGCGCGCAGCTCGTTGCGCGTGCGTTCAATCTTGCGCAGGGAATCGATAGCGTGATTGGGCAAACGTATGATATTTGTATGGGCGTCCGCGGCGCGTCCTACGCTCTGCCGAATCCAGTGAACCGCGTAGGTGCTGAAACGCAACCCTCGGCTCAAATCGAAGTTGCGTATTGCTTTGACCAGTCCGATAGCACCTTCCTGCACGAGGTCTTCCAGCGGTAATCCGGGGCGAACATACCGACGCGCAATGCTTATCACGAGGCGCAGGTTCGACTCAATAAGGCGGTTTTGCGCGTCTTCGTCGCCCTCCTGAGCGCGTTGGAGCAGTTCCAACTCCTCGTCAGGCTGCAAGAGCGGACGGCGCAATAACTCGCCCCAAATCGAGTCCAGAGCAGTGCCACTCAGGCTCTGTCCGACTTCAGGTTCCACCTCGGGCGCCTCGTTGCCCCAGCACTCCATTTCAGCAGTTCCAGCATAATCGCTCAAAGAATGCATCCTTCTAATACCCCCGCTGCGTGTTGCAATCATCAATACAGCAACTTTCGTGCCAAATGAGTCGTTGGTGATTCGGGAGGCTATTTAAGGGGAGGAAAATGGCTAAAGTGTGGCATTGGTCGGGGCGGGCAGATTCGAACTGCCGACCTCTCCCACCCGAAAGGAGCGCTCTACCATGCTGAGCTACGCCCCGACCTGGCTTGAATTGTACCTCATCACACACTCAGGCGTCAAGGGGGTGGAAGGCGTTCAAAAAACTCGCCTTTTCAACAGACGTACAAAGCCCTCCTGCTCAAAGTGCCGATCGGTCGTTAATGCCTCCGTCGTACCGCGCAGGCGCATCAGCACGAAGCTCACCGCGTCGCAGAGGGAGTAGGTTTTATCAGGGCGGGCGCGTAAGAGTTGAATAGCACTTTCCATCAGCACTTGATCCACCCAAACGACCTCAGTGAGGGGGTCATCTATCAGCGATTGCAGAAATTCCAGAGCCATGTCCACATGGAGCCCGCGTGCCCGGCATACTGGAAGAAATTCAGCCAGTACGCAGCTGTGGGTTAGGCGCCATCGGGCACTTCGAAAAAGCCGAGTAGCTTCCGCATGGCGGTTCTCGCTCTGGTCACAACAGCAGACCAGCCCAGAGGTATCCAGCAGCATCAGGGCGTCTCCTTGGGCAGGTTCATGGCTTCACGCACTAAGTCCTCTTCTATGCGCTCACTGTCCGCCGAGAAAGGGTCGCCACTACACCCTGCCCCCAAATAGCGTTCTATCCGCTCTTTTGCCTGACGATGCTGCTCCTCGCTCAGCACTCGAGCAGGGCGTGAACCATGTTTGAGCAGGAACTCCATGACGCATTCTTCTACCGTGCGCCCTGTGCGTGCCGCGATGCGCTCGCATGCCGCATAGACCTCATCAGGCACCTGTATCGTAAGCGTCTTCATCTTTACTGCCTCCGGCTTTAAGTATTGCACATTCCATTCATTCGGCAAGTATCAGGGCGAACGCTTACCGTCGTTCGCCCTGATACAAATCCTGCCCTGTGCGGCGAAATGCTTAATGTGAGCAAGTCAACAACAATGCGACTACACAAGATTATCGTCAATGGAACGCCGTATCACCGTAGAGCAACTGAATGTAAGCAATCTGTCCAAGATGATAAGTCAGGTTCCAATAGTGAATGAGGCATCCCTCAGCCACGGTGTAGGTTCTTCCCCACGGGGCGACTGCGGTCTGGCTCAGTTCCGTTTCAGAGAGTGACTCCGCGACTTGGAGCAGTTTTTGGGTGTTCTCGCGAAGGGCTTGCTCACACGCCTCGAGGGAGGTGAGGGACGCCGCCTGTGCCCAATATGGCGCGTACTGTTCCATGCGGGGCGGCGCTTGGGGACGCTCCTGCAGCCACGCTGTCAGCGCAGCCGGTAACACGGCACATTCCTGCAGGATTTCCAGCACCGAACGCGCATGCTCCGCAGGACGCCAATTCAACTTTTCGGCGGGAACCGCTTTCGCGTAGCGTAGCAATTCCTCAACCGCGTTTAGGGTGACCCTCTCCACAAGCTGCTTGAATGGCATCATCGACCTCCGCTGTTAGGGTTCAGCACCGACGCAGTTCCTCCTGCAGCGGGTATAACTGTTCCGATGGCGTTTTTGAGGTATCAGGCGCGTATGATGTGGCAGCTCCTTTTCTGGGCGGGGTTGAGTCTGGGCGCGGTCGTTTTGCAAGGTGCGTTCCTGCTGCTGTTTGACACTTGGCACGCTGTGCGCCTCCCACGCACGGTACACCTTGCACAGGAGTAAGAGAAACGCTCCCCCTCACCCCCCTGATAGGAATCTTGCCCTGTGTGGCGAAACTGGTGATGCGAGGAGGTCAACGACGATGCTACTACACCAAATTATCGAGCGTGGTGCAAGCCAACATCCTGATAAGCCTGCGCTCATTTTCCGAGACCACCCGATTTCGTATGCCCAGCTATGGGGCGCGGTGAACGCTTTCGCGCGAGGACTGCGCGACGAGTTGGGTATTCAGGCGGGCGACCGCGTGGGCATCATGCTGCCGAACCTACCGCAGTTTGTGATTGCCTACCATGCGTTGGGGCGGTTGGGCGCCATCGCCGTGCCGGTGAACCCACTGCTCAAAGCCCCCGAAATCGCCTACATCTGGAACGATGCGGGCGTCAAAGCGGCGGTTACCTTCCCGATGACGCTGGAAACCGTGCTGCAGGCGAAACCCGAAATCCCCAGCATGCAAACCGTGCTACTCGTCGGTGCGGAGGGTGAACTGCCCGAAGGGGTACGCGCGTTCGAGAGCCTTATGAAACCGCAAGGCGACCCATTGCCCCCTGCACCGGTCAGTGAGAACGACCCCGTCGTGTTCATCTACACTTCGGGCACAACGGGGTTCCCCAAAGGCGTGATGCTCTCCAGCGACAACATCCTGTTCGATGTCGAAGCGTGCCAAGCGTTGCTGGAGCTCAATCCCGACGAGCGGTTTTTGACCGTGCTGCCCCTGTTCCACTCGTTCGGGCAGACAGTATGTATGAATTTCTGCCTGTGGCTGGGCGGTACTACGGTGCTCATGGAACGGTTCCTGCCCCAGCAGACTCTGGAGGCGTTGGAGAAACATCGCATCACGCTTTTCCCAGGCGTGCCCGCGATGTACGCGGCGATTCTGCATGTGCCTGCCGAGCGCGAGTACGACCTCAGCGCGCTCAAATATTGCGTATCAGGGGGTGCGCCGATGCCAGAACCCGTGCAGCGCGCCTTCGAACAGCGGTTCAACTGCGCCATCTTGGAGGGCGACGGACCCACCGAGTGCGCCCCCGTAACCAGCGTGAACCCACCACCCCACAAAGGCGTGCGCAAAATCGGCTCCGTCGGCATCCCCTTGCCCGGGATTCAGATCAAAATCTTCGATGAGAACGACAACGAGCTGCCCGTCGGCGAAATCGGCGAGATTGTGGTGCGCGGGCGCAATGTGATGCTCGGCTACTACAACAACCCCGAAGCGACCGCTGAAGCGATGCGCAACGGCTGGTATCACACGGGCGATATGGGCAAGTTCGACGAGGACGGCTACCTGTATATCGTCGATCGCAAGAAAGATATGATTATCGTGGGCGGGATTAATGTGTACCCCAGCGAAGTGGAGCGCGTTCTGATGGAGCATCCTGCGGTGGCGATGTGCGCGGTGATTGGCAAACCCGACCCCGAACGCGGCGAAGTCCCGATTGCCGTCATCGTACCCAAGCCCGATACCCAGCCCGATCCGCGTGAAATCATCCGCTTCGCTCGCGAACGCCTCGCGAACTTCAAAGTGCCCCGCGAGGTGATCTTCCGCAGCGAACTACCCATCTCCAACACGGGCAAGGTGCTGAAGCGTCTCCTTAAAAAGGAGTTGGATCTGGAGAGTTGAAAACGGCGATGCGCGTGGGAATCGGAACCTTGGCGAGGGTGAGCGTTCTCTTACTCCTCTTCACCCTCGCCTATGCCCAAACGCCCACGCCTGCCGAATCGAAGCCCACGCTCGGCGTCGCAATCGATTACGCCCCCGAAACCTTCAGTGAGACGCTCACGCGTCTCAAAGCGCAAGGCGTGGAGGAAGTCATCATTCGCCTGACAGAACTGCCCACGCCGGAACGCTGGGACGCGCTGGTGCAGGCGGCGGAGAACTCAGGACTGCGCTGGCGGTTGTGGCTCTCGAACCTCCCACGCACCGACGGCTGGCAAGTCGCCCCCGAGCGGTATCGCATCGCGGGCAACCCCGACGGGGTGTATACCGTCCAAATCCCCGATGCAACACGCACCGTGCTGGTGGTCTCCCCGCGTGAGACGCCCTTTTTACGCCTGCAGGCGACGCTCGAACTCAGCAACGGACGCGCCCTCACCGCCATCGGTGACACTGCGGAGAGCGTGCTGTTGCTGTATCCTCTGCGCCGACACGCTTTGCCCGACCTCTGGGACGGCTGGGATGCCTACCGCGATACGCTGCTGAGCCTGCTCCAGCGACGCGCCCCCAAAACAAACTTTCAGGGCTGGATAGTGCATAGCGAGTGGGATACACTGAGCCTGAGCGCGTTCCCGACCAGATCGCTTGCCCAAGCCGAGTGGCTCGCCTTCCTCAAGACCCGCTATCCTGACCTGACCGAGCTGGAACGGGCGTGGGATGTGAGTGTGAAGTTGGAGCGGCACGAGCAGGCAGCGCAACTGATTCCACTCTGGCGTGAGGGGCGCGGACTGCCGATTTTCATCACGCTGGACAGCTCGGTTAAGCCCCAAGAGGTGGATAGCAACCGCAGCCGCTTCTGGAACGACTGGCAAGCGTTCCTGCTGGAGCGATGGCGTGGGTTGCTGAGTGGGCTGCGCAACGCGTTGCGCAACCACACGCCCGACGCAGAGTTTTTGGTGTTGCAAACCGCGCCGAACCCTGCCGAGCTGCCCACGCCCGAAGCGTTCACCGACCCCCAGCTCCCCACCGGATGGCTCCTCCCCGCGGATCAACGCGAGGGATGGCGCACACACCTACTGCTGGAGACACAACGACGCGAACGCATCGGCGCGTCCTTACACACGGTGATCGCGGAGTGGGCAGGCGACGACGCCGAACGCGCCAGCCTGTTCCAGACCTTCGCGCGAAATATGGGAATTGAGCGCCTCTATTGGCTTATAGACGCGCAGAGGTTTCCTGAGACGGCGTGGCAAGCGTTGCGGCAGACCGATACCCTGCCCGATACGCCCGCGTTTCAACCCTTCCCGATTACTTTGTGGGGACTGACTCAAATCCGCCAGTACCGCAGCGGGTGGTGGCTCCCCAGTGATCAGCCTGATTTGCAACCCTTGCTTTGGGGGTTCGAGATTCACGGCTTCCAGCGCGGCGCGGAAGTACGCACCCTCGATGCACAGGGCAACCTGCAAATCACGCGCCAGTTGGAACTGTGCCTGTGGCTGGACGAGGGTGAGCGCGAGATTACCCTGCGTCGCTTCGACCGTGCCCCCCTCACCGCGTTCGACTTGGACGGCAATCCTGTGCGGCTCGATGTTCGTGGCGACCTTGTGCGCCTGCGCGTCGGCACGGTTCCCGTGCGCATTCGCGGCTTCCAGAGCGAACCGGTGTGCGAGACGAGCGTCGAGCAGTGGGTCGCGCGTGTGGAGGAGTTGCTGAAGCGCGGCAACCCTACAGGACAAGACGCTGCCGTGCTGAAGTTCAACTTCGACAACGCGCTCAGCGTCTATCGGCGCAACCCCGCGCAGGGCTTCAGCCTCGTGCGCACCAACTGGTTCGAGTTCGAACGCGCCTATCAGAGCTCCCGTTGGATTGAGGCGGAGAGCGCACGCCTGCACGAGTTCGGCACGATACGGCGCGATAAGGCGATGAGCGGCGGCGCGACGCTTTGGCTCCGCGCCATGATGCCGATTGAGAGCGCGTCGGCGACCTACAACCTGACCCTACGCGAAACGCAGAACTACACGATTTGGCTGGCGGTTCGCGGCGCCCCTACAGGCACGGTAGAGTGGCAAATTGTTCAGCCCACCGACGCAGAGGCGAAACCCATCGCCGAGGGTGTCGCGTTGCTTTCGTCAGAACGCGCCGTGAGCCGCTATGCTGATCAGTGCCTCTGGATACCGTTGGGCGACGCCCCTCTCAAAGGCGGCGACTACCAACTCCGCCTGCGCTGGAAACCCAACGCGCAACACCCCCCACACTACGCCGAGTGGGATGTGATTCTGGTCGCGCCTGCAGGCGTGCAACCCAAGCATGTGTTGCCCCCCATTTACTGAATCCGCCGCGCAAGGTACAATCTATGCCGAGACCAACTGGAGGCAACATCGATGGCAAACTTGGAGTTCCGACAAGTACAACTGAACCTGAACGCGCCTGTGGGACCGCTGAACGATGTGCGACGCATGCGGATTATGGACGCCATCGGCGAAGGGTTCAACCCGCAGCCCGTGCCTATTGCTGGGGCACTCGCGCTGGTGAACCCTGTCTCGCGTGAGGCGATTTTCATCAACGAAAACCAAATCCAATACACCTGCGACGGGATACCAGCGCAGTTCTCCGCCTCGCGCGTAGAGACCTTACTCGGCGCGATACGCGATACCCTGCTGTTGGAAGACCGATTCCCCATGATTTTGCAGATTATCGCCCACCAAGACGCGAACGGCTCGGCGTTTGAGAAGACGGTAGAAGCCTTCACGCCTATCCCACCGCCCACCCTGCGCAGTTACTTCCCCGGCTTGCGGGGACTGGGGCTGCGCATTACCTTCGAAGAGACGCCCTACATCTGCGACCTGCGCATCGAGCCGCTGTTCAGCGACCCTGCCTACTTTTTTATTC
This sequence comes from Fimbriimonadales bacterium, assembly GCA_026003075.1. Taxonomy (GTDB): domain Bacteria; phylum Armatimonadota; class Fimbriimonadia; order Fimbriimonadales; family GBS-DC; genus GBS-DC. Next base: position 345,968 of record BPGO01000001.1, read on the forward strand.
AGTTCAACGCAGGCTCGCAACAGACGGCGCAGTCCATCGCCGCGACCGTTGACGACACCGCCAACTGGCTGAACCGACTGCAAGGCGATATCGGCGATGTTATTCAAGAGATTCTGGGCGCGTAGGCAGGAAGACGACGCCGCGCCACGAACCGAAACAATAATGCATGAGATTACCGCTGAGTTCAGCGCGGAGGAACTTAACAGCGCCATCCCCCAAGAGCCGCTGCGTGTCATTCCGCGCGTGAAGTTCGTCGCTCGCTCCGAAATCGGATATGCCCGCGAGAATAATGAAGATAAGTTCGACTTCTACGAGCCAGACGAGGAGCACCTGCTCGCGGCGCGTGGGAGCGTCTTTTTGGTGTGCGACGGCATGGGGGGGCATAACGCGGGGCAAATCGCCAGCGAACTCGCCGCGAAACAGTTCCTGCACGCCTATTATCATCTCGGCGGTACTGCGCAGGACGCCGCGCGGCAAGCCGCATTGCAGGCGCATCACTACATCGCCGAGATGGCGAGCAAAATCCCCTCGCGCTCCGGCATGGGCACCACCCTCACCGCACTGATTCTCAAGCAAGATGAAGGGATCCTTCTGCAAGTCGGCGACAGCCGCTGCTATCGCCTGCGCGAGGGCGTGTTCGAGCAACTCTCGCGCGACCAGACGCTCGTGGCGCAACTGGTCGAACAAGGGATCCTCACCCCCGAACAGGCGCGGTATCACCCGCAGCGCAATGTGATTCGGCAAGCGGTCGGTGTGCAAGACCCCAGCGAGCCGTTTGAACCCGATATCGAGACCTTCCCTCTGCAGGTGGGCGATCTCTACCTGCTCTGCTCCGACGGCTTGAGCGACATGGTAGAAGATGCCGACATTGAAGCCATTCTTCGCTCCGAGCCGCTTACCCGCGCCGCGTGGAAACTGGTGGATCGTGCCCTTGCCAACGGTGGACGCGATAACATAACGGTGCTGCTTGTTCAAGTGCTATCTCTTCAGCCTGTGGAGCAGGTATAATCGCCTCACGGATGGAGCAGAAAACAGTATCCCCCCCAAGCGATTGGGCAATGCGCATCCTGTGGCTTATCATGACGCTGGCGCTGATTGCGCTCGCGCTCTATGTCGTCTGGTCGGTGCGGCATGTGATTAGCCTGATGTTCATCTCTGGCGCGATTGCCTACCTGTTGATTCCGCTGGTGGACTGGCTCAGCACCAAGCGCCCCAAAATCGTCGCGCCGTTGGCGTGGCGTGGACTAATCAGTCTGGTGGTGACGCTCGGCTTCCTCGGGCTGGTGGTCGGGGCGACTGTCGCGTTCATCACCCCGTTTGTGCACGAGGCGCGCGACTTCCTGCGCGACCTGCCCCGCTATCAGGAACAAATCAGCCAAACCGCCGCCGACTGGCAAAAAGCCTATCAAGCATGGTATGAAAGCCTTACCCCCCAAGCGCAGCAGTGGCTGGACCAGCAACGCGAGTCGCTCCTGCGTTCGATTAACCGAGCTACCGAAGACCTGCAAGCCACCATTCAGGGCGCCATCCAGCGAACGGGAGTGTTGCTTAATCTGGTAGTCGAGCTGTTTCTCGTGCCCGTAATCGTGTTTTACTTGCTGTTTGACTCGCATCGTCTCAAGCGTGAGACCCTGCGCTGGACACCCCCGCGCTTCGTGCGTCTTGTGCTGGGCCTGATGCACGAAACGAACCGCGTGATGCGTGGTTACATCGTGGCGCAACTCATCTTGGGCGTGATTGCCGGGGTGGCTACATGGATTGGCTTGCAGCTGATGGGCGTCAAGTACGCAGCGACGCTTGCCCTGTTTGCGGGCATCGCACGCGCCATCCCCGTTATCGGTCCCGTGGTGGCGGGCATGCCGGTGGTACTCATCGGGCTGATTCAGGGGGGCTTGGGGCTGGGATTGAAACTCACGCTGTTTCTTACCGCCCTGTTCGTGATCGAGCATAAAATGATTATGCCGAAAATTATTGGCGACCGCGTGGACTTGCATCCCGTGCTGGTGATTATCGTGTTGTTGATTAGCGGTAAATTTTTCGGGCTGATGGGCATGTTTTTCGGCGTGCCGGTGGCGGTCATCGTTCGGAATGTGATGTTGACGCAGCAGCGTCGCGCGCGGACGCGCCCGAAAGTGCACCGATTAGCGGTCTCGGAACCTGCCGAGAATCTTGCTCCGCGCACCGGGACAGGAGGTCAATAAGTGGATATTTTACAAGCAATCTGGCTGGGCATTTTACAGGGCTTGACGGAGTTCCTACCGATTTCCAGTTCCGCGCACCTGATCCTGATGCGCTTCTGGTTCGGTTGGGAGATTGGCGACCCGCAGGCGGAGTTGATGTTCGATGTCGCGCTCCATGTGGGCACGCTGATTGCGATTGTGGTCTACTTCTGGCGCGATTTGACGCGCATCGCGAGCGCAGCGTTCAGCAAAAGTCCCGAACATGCCGTTGATAAACGGCTCGCATGGAGTATCGTAGTAGGCTGTATCCCTGCGGCGATTGTTGGTGCGCTTTTTGAAAATCCCGTCGAGGAGTTTTTTCGCTCCCAATACGCCATGATTGCGGGGTTGTTGATCGGCGTGGGGCTCCTGATGGCGGTCGTCGACCGCTTGGGGCGTAAAGAGCGCACGCTGGAGTCAATCGGTATTCCTGAAGCCTTCTTGATTGGCGTTGCGCAAGCGTTCGCGCTGATCCCGGGCTTCTCCCGTTCGGGGATTACTATTGTGGCAGGGCTGATGTTGGGGTTGCAACGCGAGGCGGCGGCGCGATTCTCGTTTCTCTTAGCGACGCCTATCACCTTGGGCGCAGCGGTATGGTCGTTCCGCAAACTGTTCAAAGAGGGTATCCCCTCCGAGATGATTGCGCCGATGCTGGCGGGCAGCGCAACGGCGATGGTCGTCGGCTGGCTCTGTATCGCGTTCCTCCTTCGGTACCTGCGCACGCGCTCGCTGATGCCGTTTGTGGGCTACCGCGTGGCAATCGGCTTGGCAACGCTGGCTAAGATTTTTTGGGGAGGGTAGCAATCAGGGCATGCGGGTGCTGGTAACGGGCGCATCAGGTCTACTGGGCGCGGAGGTCGTGGAACGGTTCCGCGCCGCGAATCTGGAGGTGGTGGGGACGACCCGTCGCCCGCACGCTGCGCCTTCCGCGTCACCTACGGAGCGACTGCAAGGAGACGAGGTTGCTCTTGACATCACCCAACCCGACGCCGTCAGAGCTGTCTTCGATGCCCTGCGCCCGGAAATCGTCGTCCATTGCGCCGCTATGACGCATGTGGACGCATGCGAGCGTCAGCCTCAGGAAGCCTATCGCGTGAACGCTTTCGGCGCAGAGGTCATCGCTTCCAACTGCCAACGAATCGGTGCGCTATGCGTCTACATCTCCACCGATTATGTGTTCGACGGGAGCAAGCGCGCGCCGTATCACGAATACGACGCCGAGAACCCGCTCAGCGTGTACGGGCGTTCCAAATTCGCGGGTGAGCAAGCGGTGCGGACGCTCTGCCCGCGCCACTACATCGTGCGTGTGGCGTGGCTGTACGGGAAGCAGCGCAAGAGTTTCCCGCAGTTCGTGCTGGAGCAGGCGCGTGCAGGCAAATCACCCTCTGTCATCAGCGACCAGATTGGCTCGCCCACCTATGTCGCCGATGTCACCGACCGTTTGCTTCAACTCATTCAGACCGACTGCTACGGGACCTACCACCTGACGAACACGGAGCCTGTCTCGCGCTATGAGTTTGCTTGTGCCCTGCTCCAAGCGGCGGGGTTCGCCATCGAGCCAACTCCTGTGCCGTTTAAGCAGTGGCACACGCCGGCTCCGCGTCCCGCCTACTCTGCGCTCATCTCGTGGCGGCTGGAGTGGGCCGGCGTGGCGCCGATGCCTTCGTGGAAAGACGCCATGCAACGGTTTCTGGCAAGCGTTTCGCCCTAATTCGGCGTTCCAGCCTGCGCCTGTGCCAGTTCCACGATTTTCCGCGCTGCCTCTTGCATCGTTTCGGCGGGGATGAGTGGCGTGCCCCGCAGCAGGGCGCGTCCCTCTTCGGCATGCGTGCCCGCAAGGCGCACCACCACGGGAATCCGCACATTCAGCGTCTCGAACGCCTCCAGCATGCCGCGCGCCACCTCATCGCCGCGCGTGATGCCTCCGAAGATGTTGAACAGGAGTCCCTTCACATTTGGATCCATCAACACGAGTTCGACGGCTTGGCGCACGCGGTCGGCTTTGGCGCCGCCGCCGATGTCCAGAAAGTTCGCGGGGCGTCCGCCGGCGCGCGCCACCTCATCGACGGTACACATCACTAAGCCCGCGCCGTTGCCAATAATGCCGATGTCGCCCCCCAAACGCACATAGGCGATGCCACGCTTGCTGGCTTCTGCTTCGATGGGGTCTTCGAGGCTCTCCTCGTGCAGCGCCGCCAGCCGTTTCTGGCGATAGAGCGCGTTCTCGTCGATGGTCATCTTGGCGTCCGCCGCGAGAATGCGTCCGTCCGCCAACACGGCGCAGGGGTTAATCTCCGCCAGATTCGCATCCACGGCGATATAGGCGCGATAGAGACCATTCAGGATAGCGCTCAGCGGTCGTATCTGCTCTTGGGGGATCCCTGCGGCATAAAGGACCTCACGCGCCGCGTAGTCGGTCAGCCCCAGCAGCGGGTCGACCGCGACGGTTGCAATCGCGTCGGGGTGTTGCGCCGCGACCTCTTCGATATCCATTCCCCCATACTTGCTGACCATCAGCACATTGCGCTGGGGGGTGCGGTCAACAGTGATCCCGATGTAATATTCGTGTTGGATTTCGACGGCTTCCTCGACCAGCACCTTCTCCGCGATGAGTCCTTGCGGGTTTTGGGGCGAGACAAGTCGCTTGCCGAGGATACTTTCCGCTGCGTGAGCGGCTTCGTCGGGAGTTTGGGCGAGTTTGATGCCGCCGGCTTTCCCGCGTCCGCCCATCAGCACCTGCGCTTTGACCACAACGGGCTTGCCCAGTCGCTCGGCGACGGCTTTTGCGCCGGCAGGCGTGCTGACCACCTCTCCTTGCGGTGTCGGAACACCGAAATCGCTCAATATCTGCTTCGCCTGATACTCGTGCAGTTTCATAGTGCAGCTCCGATCAGCATAGGAGTATACCCTGCAGGAGATTGCTTACGCGCAGGTAAATTCTTACGGCGTGAACGGCGCAGGGTATGTAGTGCCTCAGATAGGATGTACCGTATGCGGGGCAAGCTGCGAGCCGATGCAGGAGCGGTGTACCCGTTGTCTTCACGACCCCTTCGACGGTGTGGGCGTGCGACTGGGTCCGCTGAGCATGCGCCAGTTTTTGCGCAATTTCGGCTGGCGACTGCTGATTGCGATGTCGCTACTGGGGTGGCTGTTTTGGCACGAAGGCGACCGTCTGGCACACTGGTACGAACTGCCAGGCTGGGCGCAGGTGGGGCTGGGCGTCCTGACTGCCGTCGCGTTGCTGACCATTCTGTATCAGCTCTGGCTCACTTGGCAAGCGTCCCAAGCCGCGCTGGTGCTGACGCCTGCCGAAGCATGGCTCTACCAGCGACGCTGGGGGCGAACCTACTTTGAGCGCATGAGCTGGCTGGAGTGCCTCCCTCCCGAAGCCGCGCGTGGCTGGCGATTTCTGGAGGCTCTTAGCGCTTTGACCCACATCCTCTTGCACGCGGGGCTACAGGCGCTGGCATTTCTGGTTCCCGATCAGGTCTACGAACTGCACTTGCGCAGCCGTTTCGATTCGGGCAGGCAGTGGCGGCTCGCGCTGGCAGGAGCCCAATACCAACCCCGCTTCACCCTGACCCAGATAGCGCAGTTCGCCCTGCCTTACTGGCTCCAGAGCGGCATCGTGCGCATCGAGCCGGGCTATGAACCCTCCCCAGTCCGCAAATTCCTCGTGCTGGATATGTCCACCCGCACGCTTCGCGCCTACACCTTCAGCGAGGTGCGCTTGGACGAGGGCACGATGCGCGTTCGTCACGAGTCGCGCAACCCTGACGGCAGCCTCGTGGAGAACGACCACTCGCTGGACGCCGACGCCGCCCACGCCCACGAGAGAGAACAACGCGCCCTCACGGAACTGAACCTACCCGCCTATGCGGTACCCTACGGCGATTATTGGCTCCGCGCCGATTGGGACCTCATCAAGCGCATCGAGCACCGACGCGCCGCCAGTGAGACCGCAAGTTTGCCAGTTCAAACTCCAAAACCCGCATAATCTCCAGCAGGAAACAAACCGTTTGGCATATAAAGTGCTTGAATTCCCCCTCGACTGCAACGCGCAGTCAGGAGGAAGACGATGCAAAAACGATATTTTTTAGGGATCTCTACAGTTGGGTTGATTGTTGCTCTTCTCAACAGTGCATCTGCAAATGCTACCCTGTTTAATAACGATAAAGTAATCCAGCTCGGTACCGTGACGCTCAAAGTCACGCAGGTATCACCCGGAATCAATACCCAGATTATCTACGGCAGCACGCTCAATTTGAAAGCCGGCGAGTATGTGCTGAACCCGACGACCGCTCCGAAGACTTGGGCGTTCTGCGTAGACTTAGACCATGTGATGAACCTGAACCAGACCTACACCTACGAGCTCTGGCTTGCCTACGGGCGTGCAGGGGCGTTGCTCCACTTGCGCGATTCGTTCCTTACAGGCTCCAACTTGAACAAGAAGGGCGCAGCGTTCCAGGTTGCACTCTGGGAGATTGCGCACGACCATTCGCTGGGCAACTCTATCGATCTGAACACCGGCGCCTTCCAATACACGGCGGATGCGACCGTCAAGAGCTACGCGAACTCGCTGCTCAGCGCAACTTCAGGTCAGGCAGATTACTACTACTTCCTGCGCAGCACGAGCGGGGCGCAGAACTTGGCGATGGTTCCTGAACCTGCCTCGATGCTCGCGTTAGCAACGGGCGTTGTAGGTCTCATCGCCCGACGGCGCAAGAATCGATAAAGCTTTTCAAGGGGCAGACCTCTCTGTCTGCCCCAACACTCTTTTGTGGGGCGTACTTGGAGGTGCGCCCTGAAACTTCTCACGGCGTACTTTCAACACGCACAACAAGCAACCGCTTTACCGAACCTTCGTCGCCGTTTTCAGCCCTCGCAAATACTCGCCGATCGCCGTCTGCCAGTGGGGCGAGTCCGCGAACTCGTGCAAGTAGCGCACCAGTTGGCTGCCGACCACCGCGCCGTCGGCAATCTGCGCAATTTGGCGCACATGCTCAGGCTTGGACACGCCGAATCCCACCGCGATGGGCAGGCTCGAATGCTCTCGAATCCGCGCCACAAGGTCGGGCAGGTCGGGAGGCAGTTGATCGCGCGCGCCCGTGACCCCCGTACGCGACACGCAGTAGATAAACCCCTGCCCGCGTCCTGCCACGAGACGAATGCGCTCGGTGGTGCTGGTGGGCGTCAGCAAAAAAATCGGCTGCAAAGCGTATTGACGCGCATAATGCAACCATTCGTCCGCCTCGTCGGGAGGGAGGTCGGTCATCAGACACGCGGTAAAGCCTGCCTGGATGGCGTCGCGGGCAAACCGCTCCACCCCATAGCGCTGCACGGGGTTGTAATAAGTGAAGGCAATCAGGGGGATCGTAAGATCGCCACTCACCTGCGAAACAGCTTCCAGCACGCGCGGCAGCGTCGTTCCGCGCTGTAGCGCGCGATGCATCGCCGCCTGAATCACGGGACCATCTGCCAGGGGATCGCTGAAAGGGAACCCCACCTCCACCATGTCCACGCCCGAATCCTGCAGCAGATGCAGAATATCAGGCAGGCGTTCCAGCGAGGGGTCGCCCGCCGTGATGTACGCAATCAACGCCGCTTCGCCCCGTGTCTTGATCTGCTCAAAAACAGGTTCCAATCGCTCCGCACGCATGCAAGGGGGATTGTACCTGTTTCTGCGGCTGAGCCGCGCAATCGCCTACGCTGAGCAGTTCCACCTCCACCGTCGTGCCATCGGGCAGGTGGGGGTCTTCCTCCAGTTCAATCGTGCGTCCGCGTATCACTCCGCGCAGGCTCATACCTACACCAAGTTGCCGTGTCCATCGTACAGCAACCACCGAAGCGACACCTGATTGCCCTGCGCGTGATTGACTGCCACCACCGCTTCTATCCCTCTACCACCTAACAAGTGTACCTGACTCTGCTGCAAAACCCCATCCTCATACTCCTGCTCGCACACGGGCATCTGAACATCGTACAGGCAGACAGAACGGCTAACTCGTTCCTTCCAACAACGCTTGCAGATGCACCCAATCGCCTACTTCTGCATCAAACGCCACTAAGCCCTCACGCGCTGCAGCTCGCAATAACCGCCTATCCGCACTGACAAAGACACACCGCCCATCCGACAACCTCCCCTGCCAGCTTATGGCTGCCTGTAAATGAACCGCATCCGCTGCCGTCAAACTGTGCCGCACCACCAACTCCACTACACCTGCCCAATCCGACTCCGATAAACTCAGTAGACGCATCCCCGCCCGATCCTCGAACAGTTGCTGCACCAAGCGACTCAAAACTACCCGACTCAATTCCTGCCGATGACTCAGCCGATGCAGCACAGCAACCACCTCAGCTAATCCCAGCCACGCACTGCCTACTTGCCATCCCAACTGCGCCTGCGTGAACGCCAACAGGCTGTGGATGACCTCCGAGCCTCTTTCGGCAACATAGCGTTTGACCCACGCGCTCGACTCCAGATAGACCATCGGGGTTACTCCTGACGCATCGCCTGGATGAGCCGACTGGCTTGGTCGGGCGCGAGGGCTTGTGCGGCTTGCTGGCACGCCTCCTCTAAAGAGGGAAGGGCTTCGGTTGGGGGCAGTTGCCAAAGGGCTTTCAGGTGTTCCAAGAGTTGCTCCGTGGTTGGCAGCTGCAGTTCCACCTCCACCGTCGTGCCATCGGGCAGGTGGGGGTCTTCCTCCAGTTCAATCGTGCGTCCGCGTATCACTCCGCGCAGGCTCATACCTACTTCACCAAAAGAATATACCCTATCGGGTCATCTGGAGCGCAAGCGTGTATAATAAACTTGGATGCGCACCTTAAAAATCGTAAGCCAGCAGGTGAGCGCACTGTTTGAACAGGAGGCGCGCCCCGAAAATCAGATGCGCTACGACCCGGAACTGTGGAACTACTATCCGCAGTTGCGCTCACGCGCAGGCTGTGAGCAGGAGACCCGCTATGTGTATGACCTGTGTCGGCTGGCGGATTTTGATCCAGAGGGCAAGCGCGTGCTGGACGCAGGATGCGGCTTGGGGCTGCAGTTGATTGTGCTGCACTTGATGGGAGCGAGCGAGGCGCACGGGTTCGATATCAGCGAATCGCGTCTGACCACTTTTCAACGGCTGATTGAGGGTTTTCAGCTGCGTGGCGTGCATGCGCAACTGGCATCGCTGGAGGCTGTGGACTACGCGCCCGAGTCGTTTGACATGATTGTTTCCAACGAGGCGATTTCGCACTACTCCGATGTCGATAGGTTTCTGGAGCGCGCTGCGCGGTGGCTACGGCGCGGTGAGGTGTTGATCATCGCCGACGGCAATAACGGCGCGAACCCACGCCTGGTCGAAATGACCCGCCCCATCATCTTGCAGGCAGTGGAACATTATCTGAAAACCGACACGCCCCCCACTGCACTCTATGCCCCGACGCAGTGCCCTGTGAATCCCTGCTCGGGTGCTGTCCTTGAGCGACTCTTTCACCCTATGGAACTGGCGCATCACCTGAAGCAGTTCGGTTTTCGGACGCGCGCTTACGCCTATTTTGGGGGCGCGGGGGGCAATCCTGTTGTGCGCCTTGCGAATGCCCTGCTGATGCGGTTAACGCCTCTCACTTTGCGGTGGGCGAAGAGCTTTCGGGTCGTTGCGGTGCGTGTGTAATCGCTATGCGGATTGCTCTGTTTACGGTGAGCCTTGAGGTCGGCGGTGCGGAGCGCGTCTTTGTGACCTTAGCCAATCGCTTTGCGGCGCGCGGACACGCGGTGCAGATGGTGCTGATGAAGCCCGAAGGCGCGTTGCGTCAGGAGCTCAGCGCCGCCGTTCAGAAGGTTGATTTACGCACTTACCGTATCTGGCGCACGGTGTTGCCGCTTACCCGCTACCTGCGCCGCGAGCGTCCCGATGTGATGCTCAGCACGCTCAGCCAACCGAACCTGATTGCGATCCTGGCGCGGCGCTTGGCGCGTGTGTCCACTCGGATCGTCGTGCGTGAGGCGAACACCCCCACTCAGGAGTTTGGCGGCGCCGGGAAGTGGAAAGACCGCATCGTGCCCGCGCTGATTGCTCGTTTCTATCGTCAGGCGGACGCGGTTGTCGCCGTCGCGCGTGGGGTGCAAGCGGATTTGTTGCGCCTAACACGCCTACCCCAGTCGCGTGTGCCGTGCATTTACAATCCCGTGATTACGGATGCGTTGCTGTACCTGCGCGAGGAGCCTGTGGAGCATGCATGGTTTCAGCAGGGCGCGCCGCAGGTGGTGCTGGCAGTCGGGCGACTGACCCCCCAAAAAGACTTCGCAACGCTGCTCCGCGCATTTGCTCAAGTGTCGGCGCCGTCCAATCTCTTGATTCTGGGCGAAGGTGAGGAGCGCGCCGCGTTGGAGCAGCTTGCGAGGCGCCTGGGTATCGCCGAACGTGTGCAGATGCCCGGCTACGAGCCGAACCCGTTCAAGTACATGCGCCGCGCGGCGGTGTTCGTGCTGAGTTCGCGCTACGAAGGACTGCCCAACGCGCTGATTCAGGCGATGGCATGTGGCTGCCCCGTGGTGGCGACCGACTGCCCCAGCGGTCCGCGCGAGATTTTAGACGGCGGCAAATATGGCGTGCTGGCGCCTGTGGGTGATGTGAATGCCCTGACACAGGCAATCCTGCAAGGCTTGGAAGGCAGGATTCCGACTGCCCCCCCTGAATGGCTCCAGCAGTTCGAGGAGAACCATATCGTGGAGCAGTATCTGCGGGTGTTGGAGGGCTGAATGGAACGGCGCGTGCGCATCCTCATCGGGGGCGATATTATTTTCAGCAACGGCGTGCGGCAGATAGTTCAAGCACGCGGTATCGGCTACCTGTTTGAGAAGGTCACGCCGATAGTGCGCCAAGCCGACTGGACGATTCTCAATATGGAAGGTTGTATCAGCGTGCGCGGCGCGCCGCTGGAGAAAGAGTACACCTTCCGTGCGCCTCCCGAACTGGCGATGCAGTTGCGACGGGCGGGCGTCTCGATGGTCTCGCTGGGCAATAACCACTCGGTAGACTATGGCAGGGTCGCGCTGCTGGATACGATGGAGCATCTATGGCGTGCGGGCGTGTGGTGGGCGGGCGCGGGGGCGAATCGACAAACGGCGGCGCAGCCCGTGTATGTGGATTTTGAGAGTATCCGAGTCGCCATTCTCTGCTTCACGGCGGTCGTGCCCCGAGGCTTCCCCGCGGGCGACAAAACGCCCGGCGTGGCTACCCTTAGCGATATCCTGCCTGTACTCCCCGTAGCACGAGACAACGCCGATGTACTGATTGCGATCCCCCACTGGGGCGACGAGGGTAAAACCCAACCCAACGCCAAGCAAAAGCGAATTGCACGAACTCTCGCCGATGCAGGCGTAGACTTGATTGTGGGGCATCATCCCCATGGGGTGCAGGGGTATGCTCGCGTTGGCAAGACGCAGGTGTTTTACAGCGTGGGCAACTTCATCCACACGCCCCGTTCCACGCTGAGTCGTCAGGCGGTGCTGGTAGAGGCGGAACTCAATAAGCACGGTGTTGCGAACCTGCGCACGATCCCCCTGTGGCTGGAAGGCGGGCGACCCGTCCCACGGCTCTGAAGCGGTGGAGGGTTCCCGTCCGCGCGTGCCTTATCTCCAACGGCTCCGAGATACGGCAATAGGTATACTTTCTGCGTATTAAGGAGGCTACCTATGGCGAATTACGAAGCGGATGTTGTTGTGTTGGGCGCGGGACCAGGCGGTTATGTCGCGGCGATCCGCGCTGGACAACTGGCGAAGGAACATGGCGGTAGCGTGATCTGTATTGAACGCGAATATTTAGGTGGAACTTGTCTGAACTGGGGCTGCATTCCCAGCAAAGCGATGATTGCCCATGCCGAACGCTATCAGCAGGTGCTGCATGCGAAGGAGATGGGCCTCCTCATCGAAGGCGCTGTGGATTATGATTTCAGCCAGATGCAAGCTCGCAAGGATAAGATAGTGCAAACCCTACGCGGGGGCATCGGCATGCTGTTCAAAAAGAACGGCGTGCAGAGCGTGGAAGGCACGGGCAAGTTGATTGACCCCCACACGATTGAAGTCACCAAAGCCGACGGCAGCAAAGACATCGTGCGCGGCAAGCATATCATCCTCGCCACAGGCTCCAGCGTGATGAAAATCAATATTCCGGGGCTGGAAGGCGAGAATGTGTGGACGAGCGACGATGCGGTGAACGCGCCCTTTGTGCCCGATAGCATGCTCATCTTGGGCGCAGGTGCGGTGGGTGTGGAGTTCAGCTTCGTGTTCAACGCGCTGGGCAGCCATGTCACGGTCGTTGAGATGATGCCGCAGATTCTGCCCACCTTCGATGAGGAGGTTGCGAAAGAAGCCGAGCGTGCCCTCTCGAGGCAAGGTGTGCAATTCATCACGGGCAGCACGCTCAAATCCGCCGAGCGCGTGGGCGATCTGTGGCGCTGCCATGTGGAGACCCCCAAAGGCATGCAGCAGTTCGATGTGCAGGTGGTGCTCATTGGCGTGGGACGCAAGCCGAATGTGGACGGCATCGGACTGGAGACCGTCGGCATTCAGATGAACAAGCGGTATATCGCGGTGGACGAGTATATGCGCACGAATATTCCGCACATCTACGCGATTGGCGACATCACGGGGATCGCCCCCCTGGCGCATGTGGCGAGCATGCAGGGCATCGTCGCCGCAGAGAACTGCTTCGGGGCGAACCGCGCGATGGACTACCGCGCCGTGCCGAATGTGGTCTACACCGTGCCCGAAGTGGCGGGGGTCGGCTTAACTGAAAAACAGGCGCGCGAACAGGGCTACGAACTCAAAATCGGGAAGTTCCCACCGCGTATTCTGGGACGCGCCATGGCGGCAGGAGTCAAAGAGGGGCTGATTAAGGTTGTCGCCGACGCAAAATATGGGCAGATTCTGGGCGTGCATCTCTGCTGCGAACACGCCAGCGACCTCTTGCAGGAAGCCGTGCTGGCAATCAAACTCGAAGCCACTTTAGATGAACTGGTGGACACAATCCACCCGCACCCGACGCTGGTGGAGGCGTTGATGGAGGCGTTCCACGACGCCGCAGGACACTGCATCCACAAAGCGTAGCCGAGTCTCTACGCTCGCTGGCGGAGACATCACCGCCAGCGAGCCAAAACGCACCGCAGCACGCAATATTTTGCCGCATCCCTGCCGATAATATCCTGCGTGAATAGGTTCTGGTTGTGGCTTTGGCGTTCCACTCAGGAGGGCGATGCGCCTCCCGAGCGTGCGCTTTTGGCGACCCTACTCACGCTACTCGGAGAGTACGCTTTCGAAACACACAGGCGCACGCGCACCGAGACACGCAGCGCGTTCCAAAAGCTCAGCCAACGCGCCGAAACGGGTGAACTCACGGAGATAGTCCCGTTTGTGCAACAACAGCGACGCGATGAGCAGCAGTTCGTGGAAGGACACCTGAACGATCTACGCGATTTGGTCTGGAACCTGCTCGGGGCCATTGCTAAAATCGCCCAGGAAGAAAGCCACGAAGACGCTACCCTGCGCCAACAGGTTCAAAAACTGAGCCTGCAAACGCAACGACCCGAATCCCTCGATATCCATACCTTGCGACACACCCTGCAGTCTATCGCTCAGGTTCTCGAACAGCGTGAACGACGCCACCAACAGACCCTCCAGCAACTCCAGGGACAGGTTCATCACCTGATGCGCGAGTTGGCGCAGGCGCGTCGCGAAAGCACAACCGACCCGCTCACGGGGCTTTACAACCGTCGCGCCTTCGAAGAGTGCCTGCACCATACGGTCGGGCTGAACCGACTCTTCAACTACCCCGCCACGATGATGCTGTTAGATATCGATCACTTCAAGCGGATTAACGATACCTACGGACACACGACTGGCGACGAGGTGCTTAAACATGTCGCCGAACACATCGTGCGCGTCTGTAAGCGCAAGAGCGACTTTGCCGCACGCTACGGCGGCGAGGAGTTCGTGGTGATGATGCGCGAGACCACGCTCCGCGACGCCCAAAAAATCGCCCACCAGTTAGCCGAGCAAATCCGACGCAGTCCGTTGCCTGTGCCTGAGGGGGAACCGATTCGGATTACCGTGTCCATCGGGGTGAGCGAACTACAGCCCAACGAGGAGGCGGATGCATGGTTCCGTCGCACGGATGCCCTGTTGTATCAGGCGAAACAGGCGGGACGCGACCGAGTCGCGGCGTGACGCAATTGGGGGGACACTCCCGCCACGCCCCCTCCCGTGCCTGATGCCGTGTATCCTGTGCAGGAAACCACGCCGTCGCCGCGAATCAGTTGCCTGTTATGAATCGTGAAGCGCTAATCCAATGGATTGAAGCCCACGCCGACGAGATGATACGCGATTTTCAGGCGTTGTTGCGTGCGCCCAGCGTGCGCAACGATGACGAGCGTGCGCCCAGTGCGCCCTTTGGCAACGGCGTACGCGAGGCGCTGGATGTCACCTTAGCAATGGGGCAGCGGTTCGGTCTCAACCCGCGCGATTTTGACGGCTACGCCTGCGATATGACCTTCGGCGACGGGGCTGAGATGGTGGCCTCGCTGAGCCATATCGATGTCGTCCCGGCAGGCAACGACTGGACTTATCCCCCCTTCGGCGCGGAGATTCACGACGGCTACATCTATGCGCGGGGCGCCACCGACAACAAGGGCGCGACTTTGGCGAGCATCTATGCCGTGCGCGCGCTCAGGGAACTGGGCGTCCCCCTCAAGCGGCGTGTCCGACTGATTATCGGCTGCGACGAAGAGAGCCGCTGGGAGTGCATGCGCTACTACATGGAAAACGAACCTGAGCGACCCGTATGGGGTGTAAGCCCCGACGCAGGGTGGCCCTTCATCTATGGCGAGAAGGGGATTGCGAACCTCTACTTGGAAAAAGCGGTCGCGCCGACCGACGGGGTGCACGTCGTATGGGCGAGAGGAGGCGAACGCCACAACATGGTTCCCGACCGTGCCGAAGCGTTGTTGAACATGCCCCTCCAACCCACCACCACCGTTGAGGGCGTGGAATGGCACGCGGACCCTGGAGGCTGGCGGGCAGTCGCGCGCGGCAAATCGGCGCACGGCAGCCACCCCGAAGCGGGAATCAACGCTGTCACGCGCCTGCTGGAAGCCATCGAGCCGTTGAACCTGCCCGATAATGAGCAGTGGCTCCACACCGTGCTGGAGTGGTCGAAGTCGCTGGATGGCGCCGCCCTGGGGATTAACCACGCCGACGAAGCCTCAGGCGCACTGACCTGCAATCTGGGCGTTTTCGATTACGACGGCAAGCGCGTGTTGTGTGTGTTCAATATCCGTTATCCCGTGACTTGGTCGCTGGACGCCCTCAAGGAACGCTTACAGCCCACGCTGGAAGCAACGGGCTTCGCTTTGAGCGATGTGCGCCACACCCCACCGCTCTACATCCCGCCCGATACCCCATTTTTGCAAGCGATTCTTCAGGTGTATCGCGAAGAGACAGGCGACTATGAGACGCAGCCCACCACAATGGGCGGTGGCACCTACGCCCGCACGATGCCCAACCTGGTGGCGATTGGCGCAGCGTTCGAAGGGGACGGAGAGGCGCACCAAGCCGACGAGCGCATCAGCATCGAGAGCCTCAAGAAACTCGTGCGCTGCTACGCGCGGATTTTCGAGCGGCTGGCGAACCTGTAGAGGTATAATCCCGCCGATGGAGTCCCTGCCTCGAACCGTTGTGCCTGGAACCAACGCGCTCCTGCTGGATGGCAAAGCGCTCGCGCAACGCATACGCGAGCGCTTGAGAGCGCGCGTCGCCGTGCTGCGCCAACGCGAAATCGTCCCCTGCCTCGCGGTGATGCTCGTGGGGGACGACCCCGCCTCGCATACCTATGTGCGCACGAAGGCAAAAGCCTGCGAGTCGGTCGGTATTCGCTCGATTGTGCAGCACTACCCTGCGAGCGTTGCGCAAGCCACGCTGGAAGCGCAGATAGACGCATGGAACGCCGACCCGCAGGTGCATGGGGTGCTGATTCAGCATCCCGTGCCGAAGCCCCTCGATGAGGCGGCGTTGCTGCGTCGTTTAGCCCCGCGCAAGGATGTGGACGGCATCACTCCCACCTCGCTGGGCGCGTTGCTCACGGGCGACCCCGCTTTCGGCGCATGTACCCCGCTGGGCATCATCACCCTGCTGGACGCCTACGACATCCCTATAGAGGGCAAACACGCGGTGGTGGTGGGGCGCAGCGTGATTCTGGGCAAGCCGATGGCGCTGATGCTGCTCAACCGCAACGCGACGGTGACCGTGTGCCACTCGCGTACGCGCGATCTGGCGTCCTTCACACGCCAAGCGGATATTCTGGTCGCAGCGGTGGGCAAGCCTGAGTTTATTACGGGGGAGATGATTAAGCCGGGCGCTGTCGTCATCGACGCCGGCTATAATCGCGTCGAGGGACGCCCAGGCGATGTGGGCGATGTGGAGTTCGCCTCCGCAGCGGGCGTGACATCGGCGATCACCCCCGTGCCCGGGGGCGTGGGACCGATGACCGTCGCAATGCTGCTCCAAAACACTGTGTCGGCAGCGGAACAGCAACACACAGAGCATGCAGCCCCAAGAGTATGAGCGGATGTATCAGCGCGAGGGCGATTACTGGTGGTTCGTCGCGCGTCGGCGGCTCGCGCTCGCGCTGATGCGTGCCTATGCGCCCCCGCAGATTGGCAGAATTTTGGACGCAGGGTGTGGCACGGGCGCACTACTTGCGGAGTTAAGCGACCAAGGCTTCGCTGTCGGTGTGGATGTCGAACGCGCCGCGCTCTGCCTCACACGCCAGCGGAGCGCATTGCCTGTCGTGCAAGCGCGGCTGGAGGCGTTGCCGTTCGCTTCCGAAACCTTCCAAGTCGCTTTTGCCCTCGATGTGTTGGAGCACCTACCCGACGAGCGCCCTGCGCTACGGGAGTTGTATCGCGTGCTCCAGTCGGGTGGCTGCCTCATTCTCAGCACGCCTGCCTATCGCTGGCTCTGGAGCAAGCACGATGTCGCGTTGGCGCACTACCGACGCTACACCGCGCGCGAGTTGCAAGCGCGTCTGCACGAAGCAGGCTTTCAGGTGCGCAAACTCTCCTACTCACTGGGGCTGCTGCTGCCTGCGATTGCACTCGCGCGGTGGCTGGACAGGCTGCGTCCCGGCAAGCCCGCTGCAACCGTGGTGCCAGTGCCTCGTTGGTTGAATCGCGCTCTTGTCTCCCTGTTGGATAAGGAGACCCAGCTCCTGCTGCGCTATAACCTGCCCTTCGGGGTGAGCCTTGCGGCGGTGGCGCACAAATCCCCTAATCCAGCAGGAGAAACGCCCAGCCCGTTGTAAACAGGAATCCGATGTCCGAGCCAGATTTGAAGTCCATCCTCCACGCGCTTCTGTTCGTCGCCGACGCGCCGTTGAGTGTGGAGACGCTCTGCGAAGTGACGGGCGAGCCTGTGGAAACGGTTGAGGTGGCACTGCGTGCGTTGCAATCGGAGTTGGCAGAGCGTGGCGCAATCCAGCTGGTGGCGATTGCTGGGGGGTACCAGCTCGCCACGAAGCCGGAGTATGCCTTCTACATCGCGCGGCTCTTGAATCCGCCCCAGAAACGCCTCTCCAAAGCCGCGCTGGAGACGCTCGCGATTATCGCCTACGAGCAGCCGATTACTCAAGCGCAGATCGACGCCCTGCGCGGCGTCGATAGTAGTCACACGGTGCGCCACCTCCTGGCACGCGGGCTTCGTTCAGGAACTCGGGCGCAAAGACGCTCCGGGGAAGCCCATCCTGTACGGCGTTACACGCCTAAGTTCTTGCACTACTTTGGCTTGAACAGCTTAGACGAACTCCCTGAGAAGCCGAGTGATTAGGGCGCCAAGCGCACCCGTTGCCAGCCGTTCGCCGTGCGCGTATAGAGTAGGCGATCGTGCAAGCGGTTGCGACGCCCCTGCCAGAACTCGAAACTGTCGGGGACAACGCGATACCCTGTCCAGTACGGGGGGCGCGGTACTTCACGCCCTTCGTACTCGCGTTCCACTGCGGCGGCGCGCGCCTCCAGCCACGCGCGGTCGGGAATCGGCTCGCTTTGGGGCGAGACCCACGCCGCCAGTTGATGCCCGCGCGGGCGCGTCGCGAAATAGGCGTCGGCTTCCGCATCGCTAACAATCTCCACGCGCCCGCGAACGCGCACCTGACGCTCCAGCGCACCCCACCAGAACACCAGCGTCGCATACGGGCGATGCGCCAACTGCTTGCCTTTCGCGCTCTGGCTATTGGTGTAGAACACCAGCCCACGCTCATCGAACCCGCGCAGCAACACAAACCGCGCGTCGGGGTTGCCTTGCTCGTCAACAGTCGCCACACACATGGCGTTCGGCTCGATCGTCTCGGCGTTCAGGGCGTCGTCCAGCCAGCGCTGGAGCAGCGCCACGGGGTCATCGCCTGCGGTCGCTTCGGTCAACTCACCCAGTTCATAGCTCTTGCGGATACGGTCTATCATAGCGCACCCCTCCTATCAGGATAGCAGGGAAATGATACCGAAAACGGGCGTCAGGATGAGGGTGTTCGAAAATTCCCTTTGCAAGGAACCAACACGCCTTGCACGGGGCAGACACGTCTTGCACGGGGCAGACACGCAGGTCTGCCCCTACAGAGGGCATCGGATGTAGAGGCGCAACTGTGGGTGCGCCCTGCTATTCTCCGTTTTCTCGAACACCCTCCGTCAGGATTGTCTTAACTCCGACGCAGGGCTATCCGCTGTCCGTAGGTCAAAGTGCGCCAGAGCCACTCCATCGGTCCGTACTGGAAGCGCGAAAGCCACAGCACACTCAGCCCGACCTGAACCGCCCAAATCACCACACTCAGCGCCAACCCCTGCGCAATACTCACTTTGTCGTGCAAGCCGAATCCGTATCCGTAAAACAGTAGCGTACAGACCACCGACTGCATAAGGTAGTTCGTGAGCGCCATGCGCCCTGCAGCCGCGACGGGCGTGAGCAAGCGTTGCAGTGCCGGCAGCGATACCCACAACACCCCAAACACGCCAATATAGCCTAACGAGAGCAACGGACCTGCCACGATGCTCAAAGTAAGCCATCCGTACTGCACCAACTCGTTCTCAGCGCGAACCGCGTTCACCAGTTGCGTGGCAATCAGCGCGTTGGATGCCAGTCCCAATAGGAGTCCCGCCACGGCGAGCCAGCCCATGAGGCGACGATGTGTCTCTAATTGCTCGAACACCCCTATTTTGCTGAAATACAGCCCCAGCAGGAACATGATCAACACATTCGGCGCGAAGAAGATGGCGTTCGCGAGCATAAGCAGCCACTCGAGGAAGCGGAACCGCTGCGCCTCCCAGTAGCTGTTTTGTGCATAGGCGCGTCGCGCCTGCTCAATAGACTCCGCGAAAAAGTTCGCCTGTCCCGATTGCGCGGCGTCGCCCGTCGACGCCCACCAGAGCGTCAACCCGCTACAGCTTAGACACAGGAACATGTGTACGCTCCATAGCCCAAGCACCCACCCGAGAATGACGCTCGGACGCACATTCCGAAACAGCAGCAACACCATACCCGTGATGGCATAAATGAACAACACATCGCCGGTCCAGAGGAATAGTCCGTGCAACACGCCTATCATGAGGAGCGTCAGCAGCCTTCGGAGCATCACTCCTGTCGGATTGACTGCGCGTGCTTGGAGCCGTTTCATTTGCAACCCGAAGCCCAACCCGAACAGAAGCGCGAAAATCGGATAGAACTTGCCCGAAAACAGCCCCTGAATCAGCCAAAATGCCGCCACATCAATAGGCTGTGCGAGGCTCTCTTTGCTCGGAAACTGTTGCAAAGTACTAAGCCCCTTGAAGAAACCCATGTTGACCACCAGTATCCCTAACAGCGCGATTCCGCGCAGGGCGTCCAGCGCGTGAATGCGCTCTCTCTCGCCCACAGGCGTTGCCGTGTAGGTTTGCATCGTATCTCCCCCTGAAGTACACGGACAGGCATGTCCGTGCGATTCTGAGATTCCCCAAGCAGAGCGCGTTTCCTGTCAGGTACACTTAGGCTCCCCGTAGCGAATAGGCAGGAGGTGGGCTATGAAACGAGGATGGTTGTTGGTTGGGCTATGGATAGCGTTTGTAGGTACAAGTTTTGCGCAAGCTGTTCCGCGCTCGGTGGAAGCGATTCCGCGCAGTACGGAGCGGATTACCCTGTTCTGGTTGTCCCCGCGCGGCGAAGCACCGATTGGCTATCGTGTGTTCCTGAACGGCGCTCAGGTTGCCGAGGTAGGCGCGGCGGCGAAATCGTACGACTTCACGGGGCTAACTCCGGGACGCGAGTATCGCGTGGGCGTGCAGGCGGTTTATGCCGACGGGCGCGTCTCGGAGACGGTGGAGCGCGTGGACAGAACCTATCGGGCGTTGCCCCCCGAAGCACGCTACCCAATTCTGGTGGTGGGCGGCACAGCGTCGGGTGTCGGCGCCGCGATTACCGCCGCGCGCATGGGCGTCAAGGTCGCGCTGATGGAACCCACGAACCGGCTCGGTGGCATGATTACCAACGGCGTCGCCGTGACCGATGTGCGCCAGCGCGATCGGATTAATGGGCTTTATGAGGAGTTCCGCCAGCGCGTGGAAGCCTACTACAAAGCGCGGGGCGACGATACCAGCCTCTACTTCTACCGCAACGGGTTGAACTTCGAGCCGTGGGTCGCTAACATGCTCATCAAGGAGATGGTCTACGCCGAGCCGAACATCGATCTCTACTTCGGCGTGCGTCCCACGCGCGTGTTCAAGCAGGACAATCGGATTACAGGGGTGGAGTTCGTGAGTTTGGACGGCACGCGCCGCGGGCGGTTCTTCGCCAGCGTCGTGATTGACGCGACTGCCGAGGGCGACATTGCGGCGTGGGCGGGCGCACCGTACCGCATTGGGCGCGAACCACGCAGCCCCGAAGAGCCGCACGCCGGCGTGATTTACTACGACCGCCTCAACGACCGCCTCCTGCCCGGCAGCACGGGCAAGGGCGACCGACGCATCCCCGGCTACGCCATCCTGATGATTGTACAGAACTACCCAACCCCCCAAGTAGGCAACCCACCGCCCGGCTACAACCGCCTGGAGTATGTGCTGTCGCCCCCGTGGGAGCGATCGTGGGCGTACCTGTATGGACGCATTCCGCCGGGCAACAAGTTCGAGGTGAACCAGCACCCGCACGGCACCACTTGGCAAGAGGTTAACTATCGCTACCCCACTGCTGGCTGGGAAGAGCGACAGCGAATCTACCAGTTGTATAAAAACCATGTGCTGGGCTATCTGTATTACATCCAGACGGAGTTGGGACAGCCGAATTTAGGGCTTGCAGAAGACGAGTTTCGCGACAGCGACCACTTGCCTCCCATCTTGTATGTGCGCAAGGCGCGGCGCATCGAGGGCGAGGTGTTCCTCAAAGAGATGGATATTATCTTGGCGCGGGAGCGTATTCGTCCCGATAGCATCGCGATTGGTGATTATCCAATGGATTCGCATGCGGTGCGGCGTGTGATTGTGAAAGAGGGTGAACCTGTTCCTGAACTTGCGCACATGGGCGAGGGCGAGTTCTGGATTTTCCAATACACGCCGTGGTACCAAGTGCCCTACGGCGTGCTGGTGCCCAAGCGCGTGGAGGGACTGCTGGTGAGTACTTGTGTTTCCGCGAGCCATGTGGCGATTGGCACCCTCCGCATGGAGCCTGTGCGGATGAATATGGGTCAAGCGGCGGGCGTCGCTGCCGCGTTGAGTGTGTATACGGGCGTTTCGGTGCGTCGGATCAAACCTGCCGACATCCAACGCGAACTGCTGCGCCGATTCCGACAGTATATCTACTACTTCCCCGATGTGACGCCCGAGACGCGCTATTTTGAGGCAATCCAGTTTCTGGCGGCACGGGGCTATTTCCCCTCCGAACGGATGGAACCCGAAGCCCCCCTCACGCGGGGCGAGGCGGCGCGAATCCTATGGAAACACCTACGCACTCTCAAGCCCGATCTCCCCGAAGAGCGATTTCAAGGGCTGGCGTTCACCGATGTGCTGTTCGGACACCCCTACGCCGTGCCCGTGCAGAACCTATTTTTGCTAGGCGTGATTGAGCGCACAGAGAACCGCCGTTTCAACCCCGACGAGCCGATTAAGCGGCGTGATTTCGTGCGCTGGCTGGTGCGGGCAATGGCGATTCTGGAGCCGAACGCCTGGCAGCCGCTCATGGGGCAGCCTTCCCCGTTCGTGGATGTCGCCGCCAACGACCCCGACCTCCCGTTTATGGCGCAGTTGCACGCGCGTCGCTTC
The DNA here is from genome assembly GCA_026003075.1 of Fimbriimonadales bacterium. Lineage (GTDB taxonomy): Bacteria > Armatimonadota > Fimbriimonadia > Fimbriimonadales > GBS-DC > GBS-DC. The sequence continues at coordinate 368,491 of BPGO01000001.1, forward strand.
TCGCCTGCCATTTGGGACGGTTTAGAGGCGTTCACCCCGGAGGGGGTGCGTTTTCAGCCTGATGCGCCCCTGCGTCGGGCAGACGCCGCGCAGACGCTCTACTTGCTGAGCGGGCGACTGTTCGATTAGTGGTTCAGCGGCGCCTGCGCCAGTTCGGTGTAGAGGGAGCCGTCGGGTGTCAGGGTGCTTTGCATGAGGCTAATGGTGCGCAACTCATAGGCTCCGAACGGCGCTGGCAGCAGGCGTTGCACCGCGTCGTGGAGCCGTTTTTTGAGGCTGTCGGCGTCGCGGCAGGGCGTTTTGAGACGCGCCAGCGTGATGTGCGGGTGAAACGCCTTGCCCGTTGGCGCGGGCAGCAGGCGCTGCTCCAGCGCGTTGGCGATGCGGGTCAACTCGGCGGTACCTTCCGACACGCCCGCCCAAAGCACGGTGGGGCGGTTCCAGTTCGGGAAGACACCCAACCCTTGCACGCCCACTTTGAACGGCGCGACGCCCGCTGCTGCTGATTCCATCGCTTGCACAATCGTCGGCATACGCTCTTCGGGCTGCTCGCCCAAAAACAGCAGGGTGATGTGATAGTTTTCGGGGGCAACCCAACGCAAAGCGCGATCGGGCGCCGCCTGTTGCAACGCCGTCTGCGTCCGTGCCAGCGATCGACGCACCTCCTCCGTAATCAACGCTGCAATAAAGAGTCGCATCCGCCTTGCTTCACCCCCTGATAGAGAAGCCAGAGCGCGTACTGCGTGGCGCGGTACTTTACGGTGGCTCGGTCGCCGGGGAATACCTGACTTTTGACGACGGTCGCTGTTGGGTCACTGATGCTGATGTAGACAAGCCCCACGGGTTTGTCGGGCGTGCCCCCAGACGGTCCTGCGATTCCCGTGATTCCGATGCCCCACCAACTGCCCAGTCGCTCTCGCACCCCTTCCGCCATCGCGCGCGCGGTCGGTTCGCTCACGGCGCCGTGCGTTTCTAATACACGGCGCGGCACGCCCAGCAACGCTTCTTTGAGCGAGTTGCTGTAGCTAATCACTCCGCCCAGAAACACCTCGGAGCTGCCCGGCACGCTGGTAATCCGATGCCCCAGAAGCCCGCCAGTGCACGATTCGGCGACGGCGAGGCTCTGCCCCGCCTCGATCAGGCGTTGCACGACCGCCTGCTCCAGAGTGGTCTCGTCCACGCCAAAGATAAACGCTCCCAGTCGCTCGCGCACGGCGTGTTCCATCTGGGCAATCATTTGCTCGGCGACATCGGGGCTGTCGGCGCGCGCTGTGATGCGAAAATGCACTTCGCCCAGTTTCGCCAGCGGCGCGAGCGTCGGATTCTCGCTCAGGATTAAATCGCTCAGTTGCGCTTCGGCGTCCGATTCGCCGATGCCACAAAGTCGCACCACGCGCGAGCGTATCACGCGCCCACCTGTACGCTCCGCAAGACGCGGCAACACGGCATCCGTTGCCATCGGTACAAACTCGTTCGGGGGGCCGGGCAGCGCGAACATGAGCTTGCCGTTCCACTCTGCATAGAGCCCGGGCGCCGTGCCGTTGGGATTGGGAATCGGCTGTGCGCTGGCGGGACGCATCGCCTGGCGCAGTTGCCGCTCGGTGATGGCGCGTCCCCGTGCAGCGAAGAAGGCTTTCAGTCGCTCCGCTTCGCCTGCATCCAGCACGAGCGGCTCGCCCATGATGTTCGCAAACGCTTCGCGCGTGAGGTCGTCGTCGGTGGGCCCTAAGCCGCCGATGGCGATTACGCCGTCGGCGCGTTCGAGTGCCTCGCGCAGTGCCGTTACGATGCGCGTCAGGTTGTCGCCTACCGTTGTGCGGCGATAGACCTCAACGCCCACTTCCGCGAGCCGCGCCGAGAGCCACGCCGCGTTCGTGTCCACAATCTGTCCCAGCAGCAACTCCGTGCCGATGGAGACAATCTCAACCGTCATCGCTATCAAGTGTACCTTCGGGGTCGGCGTTCGCTTCAAGGACGTGAGGTACAATCTTGTTATGCCCAAAGCGAAAATCTACATCACACTGAAGCCGGCGCTGCTGGATGCGCAGGGGCGTGTGGTGCAAAACGCGCTGCAGCAACTCGGCTTCGAGAATGTGCGCAGTGTGCGCGTCGGCAAATACCTGGAAGTGGAACTGCACCCCGACGGCGACCCGCGCGAGCAGATTGAAGCGATGTGCCAGAAACTCCTCGCCAACCCTGTGATTGAGCAGTACCGCTACGAGGTAGAGCCATGAAGGCAGGCGTCATCGTGTTTCCTGGCTCGAACTGCGACCGCGATGCGTACTATGCCCTGCACGATGTGCTGGGCTACGATACGGAGTATCTTTGGCACGCCGACGCGCGCGATTTGCGCCCCTATGGGCTGATTATCGTGCCAGGTGGGTTCTCGTATGGCGACTATCTGCGCCCCGGCGCGATTGCACGCTTCGCACCAATTATGGACAGTCTGCGCGAATACGCCGAACGCGGGGGGCTGGTACTGGGTGTGTGCAACGGGTTTCAAATCCTCTGTGAGGCGGGACTGTTGCCAGGCGCACTCACGCGCAACTTGAGCCTGAAGTTCCGTTGTAAGCCAGTGCACATTCGTGTGGAAAATGCCGAGACACCGTTCACCTGCCGCTATCGACAGGGTGAGGTACTTCAGGCGCCGATTGCGCATGGCGACGGACGCTATGTGTGCGACGACACCACCCTGCAACGGCTCCGCGACAACGGGCAGATTATCTTTCGGTACTGCAGCCCGACGGGCGAGCTGGACGAGGCGTGGAACCCGAACGGCTCCATCGATCATATCGCAGGCGTAGCGAATGAGCGGTTCAATGTGCTGGGGATGATGCCCCACCCCGAACGCGCTTGCGAACTGCTTTTGGGCAGCGAAGACGGCAAGCGACTGCTGGCGGTGGGATAATCACTCCTCGCTCAGGGGGCGCAGGTAGGCAATCGCCTGCCCGTACTGCACTGGTTGCCCTGATTCTACCGCCCAGCCCTCTAAGACGCCCGGCCGCGGCGCAACGACCTCGTTGGGGATGCCCAACACCTCGACGGTCGCCAATACTTGCCCGCGTGCCACCGTACTGCCAATGTCGATCGGCGCAAGCGTGCAATAGCCTACCAATTCCGAGCGCACCTCCAGCAGTGCTGGGGGCTGCCAGAGGCTTTCGGTAGGCTCCTCACTTGCGGGTTCCCCGGGCTCGTAGCCACTCAGGAACAGCGGAGGCATCTCGTCGGTGTGCGCGGCGGTTCCTGCGCTGGGGGCGCGTGTCAGTATGAGCTGGGTGGCGCCATCGCTCAGGTCAATGCGCGTCGCGCTATGCTGCGCCATCAACTGCGCCAAACGCTCTACCTGCTCCAACAGTTCGTTCACCATTTCCATTTGAAAATCACCGTTTCGACCGTGCGGAGTGCGTAGCTCAGCACGACAATCACCAAAGCGACATACAGTACCAGTGAGGCGACTTCACTGGTCTGCGCGGCGGCTTTCAGCACGCCTTCCCGCGCCTCACTGGGCATCAGCGTGAAGCGCGCCAGCAGGCTATCGAGCCACCCCAGCAGGTTCAACACTTGGGCTTGCAATGGCCCACGGAAAAAGTAGGCGATTCCGAGAACGGCGCCCACTGTCAGCGGCGCGAAGAGCTGATACTTCTGACGCTGGTGCTCGTTGTAAATCACGCACTCGTTGCAACGCTGCTTCAGTTCCCACTTGCTGAGGGTCGTGTTGTGGGGGATATATTTTACATTTTTCTCGGGGTCGTCGCTCACGCGCACATCTTTGAGCGCCATGGCGATGGTCTTCTCCTCGCACATACACCCGACGCCTTCGCGCCAGCAGGTGCGTCGCGCGTGGTAAATCGGGCAACGCTCGCGCACATAATCGCGGCAATAGGGCAGTTGCCAACATTTGCCCAAGAAGCGTCGCTGCACCTGTTGCTGGCTCACCTCGGAGCCGAGTTTGAGCGTCTGATCCAGACTGGCGCCGTAGCGCAGCCGCTTCATCGCGTGCGCGAGGCTGACGAACACCGTGAGCACCAGCCCCGGTGGGAACAGCACCCACGCCGTGTTGCGGAGGCGCGTGAGCGCGAAATCGCGCAATGTATCGGGTGCGGGCAGGGCGCTGAACTGTCCTATCAGGAAAGGCAGCCCCCAGTAGAACACCACCGACAGCAACAGCAACACGACGCCTACCATCGGCTCTTCTAAGTAGTTCCACGCCAGCCCAATCACAATCAGCCCTGCGCCCAGCAACAGCGCGTTGCCTGCCAACCCCAAGTTATCGCGAATGCGCACCTGATCCTGCGCCGAGAAGGTTTGCGAATCCAACCCCGCAAACAGCACCGCATAAAGCAAATACACCAGCCCCAGCACGAACAGTATCGCGCCGACGCTCATCATCCACTGAGTGACGGTCGTGATCCAACGCAGCATCAGCTGGCGCTGATATTCCTGCTGCACCGACGGTCGCCTCGACATAGTATCTCCCCGCTTCTAAGTCTACCCGACGGCATAGAGCGCAGAAAGTGGCGACTATCTTGTCGGTGCGCGCTCCAGAAACGCGAATGCGTCGGGCATCGCCTCGCGCACGATCATCAGGTGGTCGCAGCCGTCATATTTTTTGTAGTCCAGTGTCTTGAGGTTCAGCCCCTGCAAGCGGCGGTAAGCGTTTTCGATGTTCGTTTTGAGCATGCTGAGTTCCTGCTCGCCGATGGTCATGAGAATCGGCAGGTCTGCAGGGACTTGGGTCGGTTGCCCTGCGCCTGCGAAGACGACCGCGGCGCGGAACCGGTCGGGGAACTGCGCGATGGCGGCGAAGCTGTGCGCCCCGCCCATCGAGTGTCCCATCAGATAGATGCGCTTGGGGTCGACAGGCAAGAGTTTCTGGACAGCTTCCAGCGCGCCGTCGACATGGGCGAGGTTTCTCTCGGCGCGTGGGGCGATTACACTCCAGCCGCGCTTCTCCGCCTCTTTCAGTACGATGCCCAGCCCGTAGCCTTCAAAGAAGAGATGCTCGTTGCCCCCAGCGCCGTGCAGAGCGATGACCACAGGGATAGGCTGGTTCGGTTTGAACTGCTTGGGAATGAATAGTCGGAACGCCACGGTGCGCCCGCGGCTAAGGGTCGCCATCCAATAGTCGCCTGGGGCGGGCTGCCACGCCGATTTGCCCTCCTCCCAGCCTGCGGCGATGCGCTCGGCAAACTGCAGCAGGCGCAGAAGCGGATAGAACGTTTCTGGGCTTGCGCCTTTCTGCGCGTTTTGCAGCACATCGCGCGCGTTCAGCACGGTCATGCGCTCAATCGTATCGGCGTCGTCGTGCGATTCGATGGCTCGGTTCAGGGCTTCGATGCGCGCGTCGAGGTGCGCGATGACGCTGAAGGTTTGCTTCCACTGGCGCAGGGGTTGATCGCCCTGTCGGATTTCGAAATGCACCTCGTAATCGCCCTCCGCAGCGGGGTTGGGTAAGGTCGCTGTGGCGCCAGGCTCAGGGTTTTCCAGCATCCCTTCGCGCAGGGGGCGCGTGTCGCCGCGTCGGAAGATCTTCCAGCGCAGTTGCAGAGGCGCTTGGGGCTTCTCAGCGTTGTAGAACTCGAACAGTTGGAGGCGTAGCCCCTGTTCGCCTTTCTCCAGAGCCTCCTTTTCAACGAGATGCGGCAAGCGCACGCCGAGCGCACCCGCATAGAGCATTTCGGGTGTTGGAGGCGCATCGGAGCGAAGCACAGCGCAGGCAAGCGTCAAGTTGCGTGCGAGGGCGTCGAACCTGCCCGAGAAAAACGCCGTCAGCCCTTCAGAGAGGGGGCGTGTGGCACGCAGACGCGCCTCGAACGAATCGCGATGCGCCTCCCAACAGGTCTCCATTTCAATCAGACGCACTGCCAAGTCCGCCCGCGTAATCGGCGACTGGCTCCACGCCGCTATCCACAAAAAAATCCCCAACAGCCCGACCGTGCGCATAGAGACCAATTTAGCGAAGAAAAGCGGCTTTCCTGCCACACGAACGGATTGGTCCCTTGGTACTTGATGGCGAGAAACTCCTGCACCCTTGTACAGGGTGCAGGAGTCCGCCTCACGGTTGCTTACAAAAGAGCGGCTTGCGCTCTTCGAAGCCCTCATTACCGCAACGGGATCGCCGCAACGGTACCCCAGTAGCTTTCCGCGCGACGCGCAGCAATCAGGCAGTAGCTGGTGCTTTGGTTGCCCGTGAAGAGGAGCGTGGGTAGATACTCGGAGCCTGTATGGAGCGACGATTCCGTGTACTCGATGCGGTTGAACGGGTTCTCCAAAGTAACGGCGCGGAAGAGCGCTTGATGTTGCGTTGTGCTGCCTGTGTCGCGCTGGGCAAGCACATACACATAGGTTGCGCGTCGGTCGGCGCGGCGTGCGAATCCGACGGTCGCGCGCGAGAGAGTCTCGTTATCAAACACGCGCTGGGGATAGTAGGGCAAGTTCACGCCAGAACGCGCGAGGAACGCCAGCAAATATCCTGACCGGGTGACCACCGCGCCCACTTCACTCTGAGGTGAGGCGCTGATGGGCGAGATGATATCCTCGTCGAGGGTGCGCTGCCACAGAGCGTTTAGCTGGTTCGGATTGAGGCACACCAGCACGCGCTCCCCCACACGGGCGAGCAGTTGGCGCCCGAGGAAGGTGGGAGCAAGGCTATGAATGCGTTGGGTAGAGACGCGGCGCGCCGTGCGGATGCTTCCCGTAAGCGCGTCAAACTGCACAACCCACCCGTTCGCAGTGCCGATGTAGAAGGCACGCCCAATACGCACGAGATTTGTGCTGAACGCGCCGTAATTCGCGGGTATGGATGCGCTTTGCCCCACACGCACGCCATCTTCTCGAAAAGCATACAGTCGCCCATCGCTCCCCGCAACATAGAGCCGTCCGTTGAACACCAGAGGCTCCAAATCTAAACGCGGGGTGACGCCTGCGGGGAACTGCACTACCGAGAAGGGGTCGCTGCTCGTGTTATTGCTCACGACCTGTTGTAGGTCGATACGAACCAACTGATTGCCCCGCCCGACGAACCAGCCTGCGCCCAGCAATACGCTGAACCCGTTCGGAACGAAGCCGCGCAAAACGCGCCCATAGACGAGGCGCTCGTTGCCCATCGTACTACCTTGGGTGCTTTCCACTGGGTCGCGCCCCCAAAAGATACGCGTATCATTGCTCGTGGCGTCGGTTCCCATCCAAAAGAGGCGTCCCTGAAAGAGAACAGGCGCTACATGTTGGACCTGATTCCCGTAGCACCACGCGCGTGTAGGAATGGAGGCGGAGCGGAACGCACCCGCCGTAAACTCGCCCAAAATCTGCTTCGCGGAACCGTCGCTGGCATACGCCGTGAGCGTCGCCCATGCGCCGTCGGTAGGAATCGAACTGCCGGGCGGCGTCATGCGGAGTAGGTAGAACATCGATTCCCCCGGCGAAAGGAAGCTCCCCATCCCCTCGGGGAGCGTTCTACTGTTTTGCCACATGCTCAAAGTGTTCTCACGAAGCTCCACTGTCCATGCGGGCGACTGCGCGTACTCCATTTGGGCAAAGCTAAACCCCAAACGATCGTATCCGTTTCCCGCGTTGGACAGGCGTACGATGAAATACGCCTCGCGTGCGTTTGGATCGGCGCCAGATCGCTGGTCGGCTGACTGCCCCATAGGCGATTCCACCGTCCACTGCCACTGAATGACTTGTCCTACTTGCACCTGGGCGTCGCTGGATAGGGTGGTGAGTTGATTGTTCACCGTTGCAATAGCGCGCAGTTGAAAAGTGGTTCCCGCCCAGAGCATACCGCTTGGCGTGCGCGGCGCAATAGGTGTTGAGTCTGCGAGCGCACAGCCCCAGATTCCTAAAGCTCCCCAAAGAATGCCCCAAAATCGTGCCATCGGTCGCATCCCTCCCGATGGGCATTTTCCACACTACAGGGCAATTCATGCAGGTGAAATTGGGGTCAGGTGAATTACGGGGCGTCGATAGGCAGTGCGAAACAGTCTCGTGGTGCGGTTCGAAACTGCCTGCGCGGTAAAACGCTTCGCCCTGCAGCACGACGCCCCGAACTCGGAGAGCCAATCTAACGAAACTTATAGCAACTTTCGTGCCAAACTGGGGGGGAACGCAATTGCAGCCTCCGCGAAGAACGCATTAGACGCCGTACTTCACTTTGAATCGTGCGTGCGCCTCGACGATAATCTCACGCGCTCGTACCGACCCATGCCACCCCAGCATCGCAGTCGGTTTGCCCTCTAACTCTTTGTAGACCTCGAAAAAGTGTTGCACCTCACGTATGGTGTGCTTGCGCAGGTCCGTGATTTCGTTCACTTCCTCGAAGCGCGGGTCATGATACGGCACGGCGATAATTTTCTCATCGCGTCCCTTATCGTCTTCCATCACTAACACGCCGAGGGGCTGCGCCATGACCACGCACCCCGTGAAACTGGGGTCGGTAATAATCACCAGTGCGTCCAGCGCATCGCCATCTTCAGAGAGGGTTTGCGGGATGAACCCATAATCGCCGGGATAATGCACGGGCGAGTACAACACCCGATCGAGTCGAAACACGCCATAGTGCGGATCGTACTCAATCTTGTTGCGCGTGCCCTTGGGGATTTCCACCACCACAGGCACCACATACGGCGCGTCGTCGCCTAACGGCAGGTGATACAGGTTTGTCATAGCGTTCACCGCGAGAATTTACGCACCAGCAGCAGGATAAGCCCTGTGAACAGCACGCCGCTCACGCACGCCGCGCCGAGCGCAATCCACAAGGCGCGCATGGAGAAGGGCGTCTGCTGCAGGTTCTTGGGTTGGAAGCTGTCCAAAATCTGATTTACCAGAGTCTCATTTTGCTGAAACTCCTCCTCTTCGCCTGTAAGCGTAATTGCGTAAAGCCCCTGATCAGCGATAACGAAGCGCACCCGTGCGCGAAACACCCAATCGTCAGGCACTGGGGCGCGTACATCCAAGGTCGCCACGCGCAAGTTGCCCACTTTATGGATGTTCCGTCCGATTTCAACAACTTGCTCAGGCTTTATCTCCAGCTCTTGTGCAAGGCTTTGACGAAACTCACGAAAGAAGTTTTCCATAGCCGTGTTATACAGGGAAGGGCTTGGGGTTGCGAACGGAACTGGCTCGTAAACAACGCTAAGGTAGAAACTTGTGTCCTCGGGAGTGATGAATTCTACCAGCAGATCGGGGTTGCTGGTGTCGGTTTTCCAGCTGTTAGGCGCAGCGATTTGGAACCCCTTCGTTGGGTGCGTGTAGACTTGTAAAGGCTGCCCTAATGCCCACGAAGCCAAAAGCAGGAGCAAAGTGCCCACACCGATGCGCTTTATGCGTTCGGTGCGCCGCCCGAGGCTCCTGCACCCGCGAAATTGCTGCATAATGACTCCCCTTAGCCCGTTTCGCGTCGTTTGAGTTGGTAATACAGTCGCGCGGGCATGCCATGCGCTTTCACGGCGCCGCTCATCTCGGACTGATCGAACGACTTATCGTCGAACGAGGCAGCGGCAGCGTCGTAGAGCGCCCAACGGCTCTCACGTCCGACCACCGTCGCGCTGCCCTTGTACAGCCGCAGCCACACCTTGCCCGATACGCGCTCTTGCACTTTGTTGATGAACGCCTCCAGCGATTCCTTGAACGGGTCGATCCAAAGTCCCGCGTAGGCAAGTTCTGCCCAGGCGCGGTCGGCTTGCGCTTTGAAGCGCAGTTCATCGCGCGTGCCGACCAGTGCCTCCAGCGCGCGGTGCGCCGTGATGAGCGTCACAGCTGCGGGGCACTCGTAGTTCTCGCGCACCTTCAGCCCAATCAGGCGGTCTTCCATCATATCGATGCGTCCGACGCCATGTTCGCCCGCCAGTTCGTTCAGGTACTGAATCAGGACGAGCGGCTCCATCGGCTGACCGTCAATCGCGGTAGGCACGCCGTTCTCGAAGGCGATTTCGATGATTTGTGGTGCGTGGTGTGCTTCTTGGGGGCTGCGTGTCCACTGGTAAATCTCTTCAGGAGGCGCGTAGCTGGGGTCTTCGAGCCGTCCGCCCTCCACCGAGCGTCCCCACAGGTTCTCGTCGATGCTCCAGATTTTCTCGCTACTCTGGTGGATGGGAACGCCACGCGCACGGGCATATTCAATCTCTTCCGAGCGGGTCATGTTGCGCTCGCGCATGGGGGCAATAATCGGTATGCCAGGCATGAGCGTGCGCAGCATGAATTCGATACGGAACTGGTCGTTGCCCTTGCCTGTGCAGCCGTGTGCGAAGGCGTCCACGCGGGGCAGCGTTTGGGCGATTTCGGCGGCTTTTTGCGCAATCAGCGGGCGGGCAATCGCCGTGCTGAGCGGATAGCCCTGATAGTCGGCGTTCGCTTTCACGGCAGGCATGCAGTAGTGCGCAGCAAACTCGGCGCGGGCATCCACCGTGTAATGTTCCGTGCCTAATATCTTGGCGCGTTCGGCCGCATCAGTGATGTCCTCTCGGGGCTGCCCGACATCCACCGTCACGGTCACAACATGCTCAAAGCCGTACTCTTCCCTTAGCAGCGGGATGCAGACAGTCGTGTCTAACCCGCCTGAATAAACCAACACAACGGTCTTGCTCATCGGTGCGGAAAGTATACCTGAGAAAGTCACCCTATCGCCCTCCACAAAGCCGAAAAAATGAGCTTCCTCGCCGCGCTCGGGATGACATGAGAGGCTCACTCAAAAAACCTCTTGCCATTCCGAACCGAAGGCAAGGAAGCCCCCACACCGTTTCGGAACGAGGTCGCCGCGGAGGGACTTAGCAGCCCGTACCGAAGTTGAACAGCACAATCAGCAGGTCCGCGTCGTCCACCACTTGGTCACAGTTCACATCGGCGGCGTTGTAGCCCTCCGAACCGAACGCGAACAATACCAGCAACAGGTCCGCGTCGTCCACGCAGCCGTTATCGTCTACATCCCCCGGTTGCACGGCAATCGTCTCCACATCATCGACATAGACGATGTACGGACCCAACTGCGCTGGGTCTACTGGGGTGAACGCCAATTGCTCCAGTGTGCCGGTATTCCCTTGCAGCTGTCCGTTAGCGGTGGCGCCTGCGAAGCCGCGAATCGGCTCACAACGGATGTTGAAACTTACAGTGATCCACTGATCCTTCTGATTAATCAGTTTGCCCACAGGCGCGCTGGGACCTGATTGCGCACTGGTAGCGCCAATCCACTCAATACCTCCGCTGGTGCCGCCGTTATTGCCGCACCCCACGCTGCTGCCAGTTTCGCGCACACCCAGCGTCAGATAAAAATCGGGAGTTTCGGAAGGCACATAGAGGCGCAGGCGCACTTTGTGATCAAAATTGATTTCAGGATTCGGTTTAGCAGGGACGTTGAAAGTGGTCAATCGAACCCACGCGTTAGGATAGGGTTCTCCTGTGTTCGGATTCAGGCGGAACTGCCATGCGACTTTGAGCGACTGCGTGCCGCCGAAGGCTTGCTCATCGGAAATAACGGAGCAGTTGAACACTCCATTGGGAATATTACACGGATCCGCGACCACAAAGTTGCTGGTTGAACCTGAAAAGCTGGGCTGTCGAAAGAGCACAGCGCCATTTGTACCCAGCGCGTACCCTTCGAAGTCGCTAATAAGACATTGCGCCAACGCGCTGCTGAGACTAAGGAGCGCGGTTAAGCCCATCACATAGACTCTCATCATCGATTCCTCCTTTCGCAGGCGTATGCCCGCACTTCTATTATACACTATTTTACTTGGGTTTTTCTCGAAGGCAAGGGTTTCGAAGATATTTGCTGGTTCATCCCCTTGCAGAGCGTGCGGAAGAGTTTCTGGCTTCTTGTGTGATACTATGAGGTACACTAATTGCGCACGAGGACGACCGTGAGAGGGAAACGCGAACGGATTTTCGTGTTTGCACGCACAGGGATTGGCGACATCGTTTACACGATTCCCGCGTTGCGGGCGTTGCGTCAACGATTCCCCGAAGCGCATATCACCATCGAGGCGGGCGAGCGCGGGCACTCCCTGCTGCGTTACTGTCCGTATGTCGATGAGGTATGGGTGCGTGTTCGTCCACGGGGACTGCGTGGCAAACTGTTGAGTATCTGGAACCTTTATCGGGGCAATTTTGACCGTGCGGTGATTTTAGACCGCAGCGACGAGAAGACGCTCCACACCTTTCTGGCGCGCATCCCGAAGCGATATGGCGTGCGTAAGAAACTTTTCGGGAAACTCTTGACGGCAAGCGTGGAATGGGACCCTAACGCGCACGATATGAACGACCACTTCCGCAAGGTGGTGGAGCTGCTGGATTGCGATACGAGCGACTGGCGGTTGGAGCTGTTTCCCGACCCGAAGGCGTACCAAAGCCTGCCCGACAAACTAACGCGGGCGGGCTGGCGTGGCGAGCGTCCACTGATTGGGATTAATCCGGGCGCGAGTGCCCCCGAGCGGCAGTGGCTTCCTGAACGTTATGCGCAAGTGGCGGACGCCTTGCAGCAAGAGGGCGTGCGGATCGTGCTGTTGGGAAGCGCAGGGGACATCCCGCTGGCGGAAACGATTCGACAATCAATGCACACCGAACCGCTGGTGCTGACGGGCAAGCTCTCGCTGGATGAGCTGATTGTGGCAATCAGCGGGTTGGACGCGCTGATTAGCGGCGACACAGGCCCCGCGCACTTAGCCGCAGCGGTGGGAACACCTGTAGTCGGATTATATGGGGCAACCTCTGCGCGACGCTATGGTCCTGTGGGCGAGAAGCATATTGTTATTGATAAATCTACTCAGTACGAGGGTGATCAAGCATGCATGGTGGCGATTCAAGTGGAGGAGGTGCTCAGTGCCACCCGATGTGTCCTCGCTCCATAAAGTCATCGTTATCCGCGCGGATGACAAGCTTGGTGAGACGCTTTTGGCAACGCCTGTTTATCAGGCATTGCGCGAAGCTCTGCCGAATGCTTGGATAGAGGCGTGGGTGGGGCAACGCTGGAAGTCCGTTGTAATGGGTAGCTCCGTAATTGATTCCCTCCTCGGAGTGTCTTTTCGCCCACGAGGCTTGGACTACCTCCGATTGGTTCAACGCTTGAGACGTATTCGTCCGGATGCGTTGTTGATCCTACGTCCCGACACGCGCCGATATGCCGCAATTGCGCGTTGGGCGCGCGTTCCGCTCCGAGTAGGGTTGGTAGAGCATCGACCGTCTATGGCATGGCTGCTCACACATAGGGCGATTCCTCCCGTCAGGGCGCACCAAGTGGAGTGGAACCTCGCGGTTGCTGAAGTCTTGCTCAAGCGTTCACTCCCGCGCTATTCGCTGATATACACCCCTGCAGCAGAACCGCCGCTGCCTATACCTCTGCGGCAAATTCCGCCGCGCCAGTATGCCGTGATTCACTTCAGTACAGGGGGAGTCCAACCCCAATGGTTGCCTGAACGCTTTGCTCAGGTCAGCGACTGGGTTGCGGAGCGCTATCGCCTCGTCCCTATCTGGTCCGCGGCGCCGCAAGATATCCCCTTTGCCCAACAGGTCGCTACTCATGCCCATTGCTATGCTCTTAATCTTGCGGGGAAAGTCACAATTGAACAATTAGCCGTTATCTTACGTGGTGCGCGCCTGCTAATTAGTGTGGACACAGGCATCGTGCATCTGGCGGCAGCAGTAGGAACCCCCTGCGTGAGTCTTCACTTTCGCAAAGATTATCCTGCCTATCGCTGGCATGCGTGGCAAGTGCCTAACTGCGCTGTTGAACCGAACACTTACTGTTCGGGATGTACTTCCACACGCTGTCACCTGCGACTCGATGCATGTGTGCATACCATTACTGTGGAACAAGTAACTGAAGCCGTCGCCACGCTGCTCGATCCACTCTCCTGAGTCTCTGAGGATGTGCAAAAAAATGCGTAAAGCCAAATAATACCATACCTACCTTCTTTATTGGAACGCAGTCGCCCAGCAGGATTGTCTCGACGATTTTACCGCCATGAACTCTCAACAAGCGACGCTGGAGCGTCGATTGATGCAGCAAGCCGATTGGAACTTCGTTGTGGTGTCAGCGCGGCGCTGGCAGAAGCACATCATCCCACGCTGATAGCGCGCCGGATGCAAAGCGTTGCGCCCCATTCGTGGCAGTCGCGGGCGGAATGCGTCCTGCAGACGCTCAACAACGCGCTTTAGGGCGATAGATGGGGAATAGCGGTGGGTTCAAGCAAAGTAGTGCCGCGGCTTAGGCATCCTTGCTCCCCTTTATCATGGGCTCGAGTGGGCATAACTGAAGCGGAACAGCACGCGTTGAACGAGGCAAAGACCCCTGCAAGAACCGCAGGCTTGATCTATCGCATTACACGCTTCACTCAAGGCAACTGGGGGATGAGATGACGGTATGAGCAATGCGCCCAGCCTGTTGTATACAGCGATGATGCCAGCATTGGAGTGACTGTAGGGTGGGGGTAAATCGCTAAGCGACAGAGGAGACGAGGTAGTAATCGCGATCGACGGCGCGACCTTGGAACATCTGGAGGTGGACACTGAAAAATGAGTGATCTACTCCGTATCTTGCTTATAACTTCTTTTAGCGCTATAGTGGGGGCAGGGCTCATGCTGACCCTGAATCGTTACCGTTGCTGGTGTTATGGGCACAGGGGGGCAGCGGCGGTTTGCTGCGTTCGTTGTAAAGGAAAGGCATGGGCATTCCTGCCCATGCCGTGAAAGGCGACTCATCGCACACGATCGATGTTAGCCCACAATGAATCCCAGCATCAGCAAGCCCATCGCGCCTATTAAGCTCAGCCCGATGGCGAACGGGCGCAGGTAGCAGCGGAACACTTTGCCTGATCCGTCCAGCAGCTCGATACGGTCGATCTCCACAAACGGCGTTGCGAACCGCCGATACCAGCCGTAGATACGCACCCGCTTGCCAATCAGCGCTGCCGCGCTGAGCATCCCGAACAGCGTTTCAAATAGGACGCCGAACGGTTGGCGATATATTACGGCGACGAAGCCCGTCTCGTCCTGCAAGATAAAGTCGTTTGCCCAGAAGAATCCCGCTTCCAGGCGTCCCGTCAGCTCGCCTTCCAGCACGACGGGCTGCGGCGACAAGTGCGACACCTGCACCTGCCCCAGCATATCGATGACCTTGGCTGGTTGATAAGTGGTTGGGTAGACCATCAGCAGGCGCAGGAATTCGCCCATCAGCCAGCCCACCGCAGGCAGCAGGAACCACCACAATCCGCCAAGGGTCGGTGTCGCCGCGGTCAGCCCCAGCCCGAACAGCGCACCCAGCCACGGCAGCGCAAACAGCATCAGGTCGCGCCCCAACTTCTGGTACTTTTCGGGCGTAATCTGCGTGAAGTCGTATTCGTTCGGCGCGTTCCAGAGTCGGTTGTGCGCCTGTAACGCCTTCACACGATGGGCGACCAACGGGTGTGTGGAGACCAACTCCGCAATTTTCGCCCACGGGTTATAGAGGTCCCACCGCGCTACACGCACGAACTGCTGAGGGTCAGGCTGTCCTTCGGGGCTTTGCCACGCCACCGCCGCGCGAATCGAGCCAGACGAGGCAATCCCCATGGCGCCCACAGCGCGAACGGTCGCAGTCGCGGGCTGCTTCGCCTGTTGATCCTGGGCGGCTGTTTCCTCAGAGGGCAAGGCAGCGGTGTGCGCCAAGCCGTAAGCGATCTTCACTAACGCACGCGAGAGCGGATTGCCCGAACGCATAATCTGCGCCGAGGCGTAATCCGCCATATACTCCCGCACGCGTGAGAAGAGCAGCGAGATGATATAACTCAACCAATAGCCGACATACGCTGCCACAACCACATACAGTCCCGAACTGCTTCGCTCCCGATGGCGCGCCATCAGGTAGAGTGTCCAGAGTACCAGCACTAACGCCTGCACCAACGTCATGACGATGAAGTCCAGATGGCGGATGTGTCCCAACTCGTGAGCGACGACGGCTTTTACTTCCTCTGGGTCTAAAGTGTGCAGCAGTCCCCGAGTAATCACAATCCGCCCGTTCCACGGACCATGCCCATAGGTAAAAGCGTTGGGCATACCGTCCTCAATAATGCCCAGGCGCGGCTCCGTGATACGCAGTTGCTGGCACACTTGTCTATACCACTCGGCGAATTCTTGGCTGATAGCCTCAGGAGGCGACCAGCGTACCTTCAGGATCCAGTCGATGAGATACGGGGCAATCAGATACTGCAATCCGACGATAAATAGCGCGAACAGCGCGCTGCCTGCGAGGGCGATATGGGCAAGCTCTAAATGCGTAAAGACCAGCACGCCCACAGCGTATACCAACGCCAGCAGCGCCACAATCACGAGCATCGAATAGGCTCTTAGCCGACTCATGGTTATCCCCCCTGCTCTAATTATACTAAAGCGGCATGTTTCCCTGCAAGTTTTTATTGATTATGGAAGAAGCTCAGGGACTGACGCTGCGTCATCTTCCAGTCGGGCGATTGGCGAGGGGGCAAAAACGCTGTCACAATCCAACCCCTGCTTTGGGTGCTCATGTATGGGTGTGGGGGCTGTTTGTGTTGTGGAACATGGTGGGTTTGGTGCAGGTGTTGGGTGGGGAGAGTTCTGGTGGTCTTATTGTATGTTGTGTATGGGTGATGGGGTTCTGGGTGATTTTTCGAACACCCTCTTCCCCCCTTGACAAGCCCTCATTTGCTTGAGGTATAATTTGAAAGCTACGCGCGGGTGGTGGAATTGGTAGACACGCATGGTTGAGGGCCATGTGGGCGTAGCCTGTGTGGGTTCGAGTCCCACCCCGCGCACCAGGGGGCAGTTAGCTCAGTGGTAGAGCGCTTCGTTCACACCGAAGAGGTCGCTGGTTCGAGTCCAGCACTGCCCACCATCGGTTCTCCCCTTTCGCCTGCGCAATATCCCTTGGCGCCCGCGCGTCCACTTTTTGGCGCGTGATGAATTTTGTGAAGACGCTGTGTTGGACAGGTTGGGGGTTAGCGTTCGTGGTGGGAGTGGGGTAAGGATTTGTTTGCGAGGCGTGGTTGGCAGTGTCCCCCACTGCCCCCTATCAGCAGCGAACACCGTGAGCCAGCCTTCAAGGGCGCAACGAGGCGCGCCGCGTCGCGGCTGGCAAGGCTGGCAATTGGAGCCAACCTACGCCTCACACAGGTGGGCGACCGACCCGACCCTGCAGAAGCATGTACGCAGCGCGCCCCGTGAAAGTTCCTGCTATCCCTTACTGTTTTTTAACAACTCAATCAATTCCGGCACGACCTGATACAAATCCGCCACCAACCCATAGTCCGCCACTTGGAAGATGGGCGCTTCGGGGTCGATGTTGATGGCGACGATCACTTTAGAGTCTTTCATGCCTGCCAGGTGCTGCACCGAGCCAGAGACGGCGACAGCGATGTAGAGTTCTGGCGCGACGGTCTTGCCCGTCTGCCCGACTTGAAGTTCGTTCGGGGCGATTCCCGCGTCGACGGCGGCGCGAGTGGCTCCGACAGCACCGCCGAGCGCGTCCGCCAAACCGCCGATGTATTTCTCGAAGGTCTCAGGGTCTTTGAGGGGGCGTCCGCCGGAGACCACCACGCGCGCTTGGGTCAGGTCGGGGCGTCCGCCGCCACCCCCCTGCAGGCTGATCCACTCGGAGCGCGTGGGGATGTTCGCAGGCGCCTCGGCAGCCTGCACGGGCGACTGAGTCCCCTTCGGCTCAGGCTTGCCCCACGACGGACCGCGCACAGTCATCACCACGGGATTCCCCTCTACCTCGAAAGTACCAATCAGGTTCGCCGAGTAGATGGGGCGTTTCGCCGCCAGTTTCCCGTTGGTGGTCTCCAGCGCGGTGATATCGCTCAGCATTGGCGCGTCGAGTAGCCCTGCCACACGCGCCAACAGGTCGCGGCTGAAGGTGGTGGTGGTCGCGACGATGGCGTCCGCGCCGAGCTGTCGCGCATAGTGCGCGACGACGGGGGCATACCGTTCCGCCAGCGGTTTCGCCAGCGCAGGATGATTCACCGTCAACACTGTCTGTGCGCCATACCCCGTGAGGCTCTCTACACCCTGAAGGCTATCGCCAATTGCTAACACGGTGAAGTTGTCGGGGGATTTCTGTTGTGCAAACGCAATCGCGGGCAAGGTCTTCTCCGAAACACGCCCGCCATCAGTCTCTGCAAGCACTAAAATTTTCATGAGGGCACCTCCGATTTAGATGACACGCGCCTCCTCGCGCAGGAGTCGCACCAGTTCGTGGACATCGCTCACGCGCTTGCCTGCCTTGCGAGCGGGTGGGGCTTCCACATGGGTCAGGCGCACGCGCGCATGGGGCTGCACACCGAGTTCTGCGGGGGTGATTGTCTCCAGCGGTTTGCTACGGGCGCGCACGATACCCGTCAGCGCGACATAACGCGGCTCGTTCAAGCGCAGGTCGGCGGTGATAATCGCGGGCAGCGGGATGCGGAGGGTCTCGATGCCGTTATCCGTCTCGCGCTCCACAACCGCGCTGCCATCCTCAAGCGTGATTTTTGAGGCGAAGGTTGCCTGCGGGAGATCCAATATCGCTGCCAGCATCTGCCCGACTTGGTTCTCGTCCATATCAATGGCTTGCTTGCCCATTAACATCAGTTGGGGCTGTTCCCGACGATAGACCGCTGCAAGGATTTTGGCAACGCTAAGAGCATCCAGAGGCGCATCCGTTTGCACCAGAATCGCCCGATCGGCGCCCATCGCCAACGCAGTGCGCAACTGTTCCTGACACTCCGCGCCGCCGATGGACACCGCGACGACCTCCGTCGCTTTCCCTGCTTCTTTCAAACGAATCGCTTCCTCTAAGGCAATCTCATCGAAGGGGTTCACTGCCATCTGCAGCCCATCGCGATGGATGTCGGTTCCTGCCGCGTTCGGGCTGATTTTGGCGTAAGGGTCTGGTACACGCTTCACTGAAACTAATATCTTCATCGATAATTGGCCTCCTTCGCGAGGATTATACCCTGCGCAGGCGGAATTTGACTCGTCGTTCGAAAAAGCCTCACTTTACTTGGAGATCCTCCACGCTGATAGTTGGGGCTTGGCGGAAGGCGCGTGGGGTCTTACCGAAACGCTCGCGAAACACGCGTGAGAAGTGGCTCAGGCTCAGATACCCCACCTCCAGCGCGATTTCCGAGACGCTCAGGTTCGTGCTGGTGAGCAGCATAGCCGCGCGACGCAGGCGCAACTCGCTCAGGTACTCTGAAGGCGAACACCCCATCGCCACGCGAAACAGTCGCTGGCAGTGGCGCGGGCTGACGCAGAGCCGCTCGGATACTTTCTGAAGTGCGTCCGGGTCGCTTAGGTGGCTCTGCAAGTATTCCAGCGCGGCGCGGAGGCGTGTATCATCGTGCGCGGCGATGACCTCGGGCTCCGCAAAGCACAGGAAAGCGACCAGCTCGCGCAGCTTCCCCTCGTAAAACAGGCGCAGGCTGCCCACGGGCGGCGGGGTCAGCAGCGACTCAACCACGCCATGCAACAGCGGGTTGCTAACCAGCAGGTAGAGCGTCTGCGGTAGCGGCGCCTCGCCCCGCACGAACGGTCGCAACTCGGACAACACACGCTCAAAATCGGGCGCAAGCAAACCGCGCAAGTAGTCGGGTGCAAAGCGCACAATCAGGTGGTGGTGCAGATAGCGAACATCGCTGCGGAGTGTGCGCGGACAGGTCAGGTGTTCCGCGTCAGGCGGGCGCAAACTCAACACGAACTCTGCCCAGCCCGATGCGCTGTCGAACTCCTGCACTGCGAGCGGGTCATCGGAGTAGAACCGTCGCTCATAGACCAGGGCATGCTCGCTTCGATAGAGCAGCCGTGCCCCCGAAGGCGCATCACACGCTTCGCAGGTTGCTGACGCCATCACCAATACGATACCCGTTTCGCACCCCGATTCTATAACTCGATGACCGCAGGCGACCAGCCCAGTTCGCAAAGCGTCTTGAGGTAGTCCTCCGGCGTGAGCGCGTCGGGCGGACGCCCCGTCAGCGCGACAATCACCCCCTCCATCACATTCGTCGCGAAGGTCTCGCCCTCAATCACCGGGGTCGTGGTAATCACCCGCGCAGCACCCGCCCCACGCAGAAACTCGATATCCGCTTTGCGCACCGTGTTCGTAATCACGATCTTGCTTGGAATCTGGTCGGGCATATATCGACGGATATAGTGCCAATCGCCTGCAATTACATCGGCTTCCATGAACAGTTTCTCGGCGCGTGGGGTGCGCTTCTCCTGTTTCTCGCCCGTCGGATAGAACCACTGGAACGGCAACTGGGTGATTATCGGGAGCAGCACCCGCCCCAGAATCTCTACGGTGCGGTAGGAGCGTATCGGGATAGGCAAGCCGACCGCGAACACGAGGTCGCCGTAAATCACGCGCTTGGCGAGGTGTGCCAGTTCCTGCGCCATGCCGAACCGATCGACCGCCGCCACCAGCAATACCGTCGCCCGCGAGAAATCCAGCACGCGATGCTCTTGGATCCAGCGCAGCGCCTCGCGCTCCAGCGTGTTCTTGAGACCACTGCCATCGACCACAGGCGTCTTTCGGGCGACCGAGACCAACTTCTGAATCGATCGGAAGGTATAGCGGCGATTGCCGACCCAGATGTGCAAATCGGCGCCGCCGATTCCCAGCGCGTCGACTTTGCCGTCCAGCTCGGCAAACATCTGCTGGAATCGGCGCAAGTCGCCATCCGTGCCGATACGCTCAATCAGAAACGGCTCACCTGCAATTACGACCTCACTACGCTTATCGCGCTTCGAGGAGCCAAGACTCACCGAGACGATATGTTTCACCGATAGTCTTTGAACAGTTCGCTGACCGATTCGTCGTTGTGGATGCGCTTGATGGCTTCAGCAAGGAGCGGCGCGACCGACAGACGCACGAGCTTATCGAATTGCTTGTGCGGTGGCACGGGGATTGTGTCGGTGCAGATGACCTTCTCGATGGGCGATTCGGCGAGGCGTTGCGAGGCGCTGCCCGAAAACACAGGGTGGGTGCAAGCAGCGATCACGCTCGTTGCGCCACGCTTCAACAGCGCCTCGGCTCCCTGCACGACTGAGCCGCCTGTGTCGATCATGTCGTCGATCATAATCGCGATACGCCCTTGCACATCGCCGATAATCTCCATCACCTCCACCTTGTTCGGTTCGGGGCGGCGTTTGGCGATGATGGCAAGAGGCGCATCTAATGCTTCTGCAAGCGATCGGGCACGAGGCACACCTGCCACATCGGGCGAGACCACCACGATGTTTTGTTCCTGATAGCCCTGCGAGATTAGGTACTCGGCGATAATCGGTCCCGCGTAAAGATGGTCGACGGGGATGTCGAAAAAGCCCTGAATCTGCTCGGCATGCAGGTCTACCGCGATCACGCGCGTCGCACCCGCTTGGGTAATCAGATCGGCAACCAATCGTGCGGTAATCGGTTCTCGGGGCTTGATTTTCTTGTCCTGACGGGCATAACCGTAGTACGGGATCACGGCGGTAATGCGTCGCGCGGACGCCCGTCGGAAAGCGTCCAGCAGCACCAGCAGTTCCATCAGGTTGTCATTCACGGGTGCGCAAGTGGGCTGCACAACAAACACATCCATCCCGCGCGCGCTCTCCAGCACCTGCACACGCACCTCGCCGTCGGCAAAGCGCGTGCAGATCATTTTTCCCAGCGGTCGTCCTAAGTACGCGGCTATCCTCTCTGCCAGCTCGGGGTTGGCGTTGCCGCCAAACAAAAGAATTTCCTGCCCGTTGTTCATGGTTCGGTACCTCCCGCGCTCTGTTTAGATTCGCGCCGTTTGCGCACCCATCCTGCCTTAACCGTTTGATAACATCGAGCAATTGCCAGCGATTCGGGGGGCACATCGTCGGTAATCGGGCTTGCCGCGGCGATGTAGGCGCCGTCGCCGATTGTGACGGGGGCAATGAGCGTCGCGTGCGACCCCACAAACACGCCATCGCCTATCACAGTGCGATGCTTGCGTTCGCCGTCGTAGTTGCAGGTGATCGTACCCGCGCCGATATTAGTATCCTTGCCAACCGTTGCGTCCCCCAGATAAGTCAGATGCAACACTTTCGTGCCTTCGCCAATCTCTACATTTTTAATTTCCACAAAGTCGCCCACGCGCACGCCCTTGTGGAGTACCGTCCCCGGTCGAATGTGCGCAAACGGTCCCACCGAGACATCCGAATCAATGCGCGCCTGCACAAGATGCGAGCGGAACAGGTGGCAGCCATCTCCCACGGTACAGTCCTGTAGGTACAAATCGGGTCCGAGCGTGCAGCGCGCTCCAATGGTGGTATTTCCACGCAGGTGGGTGTTGGGTTCCACCACCGTATCGTGCCCGAGTTGCACGGTCGGCTCGATATAGGTCGTGGTGGGGTCGACAATCGTGACACCGTCCAAACAGAGCTGTTTGAGGATGCGCATGCGCAGGGCGTTGCCCGCCTGCGCAAGTTCCCAGCGGTTGTTCACACCGATCAGCAGCGTCGGGTCGGGAGACTGCCACGCCCCGATGCGTGCGCCCTGCTGTGCTAAAATACCAATCACATCGGTAAGATAGTACTCCCCTTGGGCATTCTGATTGCTGAGGCGCGGCAAAGCATCGCGCAGGGCATCGGCACGGAAGCAATAGAACGAGGTGCAGACTTCGCGAATCGCTCTCTGCTCTGGCGAAGCGTCTTTTTCCTCGACGATGCCCACCACATTCCCGCTCGCATCGCGCAGGATACGCCCGTAGCCTGTCGGATCATCCAACAGCGCAGTGGCTAACACGCACGCGGACTGGGTGGCACAGGCCGTTTCATATAACGACTGGAACACTTGCGGGGTAATCAGGGGCGAGTCGCCCGCCGCGATGAGAACATAATCAGCGTCGGGAGGAAGATACGGGATGGCTTGCAGCACGGCATGCCCTGTGCCCAGTTGCTCGGCTTGCAGCGCGTAGGTGTACCGCTCGCCTAATGCTTGTCGGACCGCTTCGGCGCCGTGCCCAACGACCACAATAATCTGCTCAACGCCAGCCCCCTCCAGCGCATGTAGCACATAGCGTGTAAGGGGTTGCCCTAATAGCGGGATAATCGCTTTGGGGCGCTCCGATTTCATGCGGGTTCCCTTGCCCGCCGCCATCACAATCGCCGTTCGCTTAGACGCCATGATTCGCCTCCCAACCGCGGCGAAAGGATTATACCTAATTGCCGAAATTCTGCCCGATTTTTCGGCAACTGACCCCCAAATCGGGAACTTTTTGGCGCCTGAATCGTAAACTTGAGTGGAAGGCACTCAAGAGACCTTCCAAAAACACACTTAGCAAGGAGGGATGATGATGCGACTACCTGTACGACGCGAATCGGAGAATGCTGTGGTGCGATGGAATCCGTTCCGTGAGATGGAGCAGTTCCGACGCGAGATGGACGAACTGTTCGGTCGCTTCTTTGACTGGCGTCCCACCTTGGCGACGGCTCAGGAGCTCGAGTTCTCGCCCATGCTGGATGTCTATGAGACGCCTGACGAGTTCGTGGTCTTCGTGACCGCGCCCGGCGTGTCGGAGAAAGACCTGCATGTGGAGATTTCGAACGGCACGCTGACGGTGTCGGGCGAGCGTAAGGCGTTGATTGAGGGCGAGAATGTGCAAGCGCACTATATCAGTCGCCTGGGCGGCTACGGCAAGTTCACGGTGCAGTACACCATCCCCACCGCGATCGACGAGAACAAAGTGAAAGCCGTCTACAAGAACGGCGTGTTGGAGGTGCGCTTGCCGAAAGCCGAGTCGGCGAAGCCGAAGACGGTCAAGGTGGAGTTCGAGAAATAATCGAAGCACTTCCCCGTACCCCCTCCCCCACGCAACAGGGGAGGGGGATTATTCTTTATCTCCCTGGTCAAAGCCTGCGAGCGCTGGTTGGGGATCCCGGCGTTGCACTTTGGGAATGCCGCACGCCTATTTATTCCTGCATATTGGGTATACTCTTGTGCGGGATAAGCCTATGGTATCGACGGAAACCTCGACGCGGTTGGATTTGAACTATTTGGCGCGTGAAGTGTTGCAGGCGTTCATGCGAGAAGAGCCGATGCCCCTGCGCACGAACGAAATTCGCGAGCGCGTGGCGCATTTGGGGCTCAGTTCGGCTGAGTTGCGCGCCCTACTGCTCAATATGCCCGAGAAGTTTTTTCAAGAGGAGCGACGCTGGCAGCCGCTTTATCGCAAATCATCACGCCAGACGCCTACGCTGACACTGATCGAGCGCATCGTGCGAGCCGCCGGCGCCCCCGTATCGCGCACCGCAATCGCCTACGAACTGGGAGAGCGATACCGACGCTCCTACGAATACTATGAAACCATCCTGCCACAGATGGCACGCAATGCCGAGACCCTCTTCATAACCTCCGACCACCAAATCGGCTTGCGCGAGTGGTTGTTCAACCCTGACTGGATTGAACCGATCCCCTATGAGTGGGAGCGTCCCGAAGAGCGGGAACGCGCCGTGCATGACGCCCTGTTCTATAACGACCTGAAATGGGACGAGGTGGAGCGGTATGTGCCACTGGGGCAAGGGCTGGATTGGACACGCCCCGAAGCCGCGGTTCAGTTCCTGCAAAAGCTGGGCGAACCTGTGCCGAACCGCGTCATAGGGTTCCTCGGCTGGTACTTCACCCTCGATCCAGACCCGCGCTGGGTGTTCCCCTACGACGGCACTGCCCTATTCGAAGCGGTACTGAACTCAGGCGCGTATGTGTGGGGCAGCGACGGCAGCTGGTACCCCGCGGATATCGTCCAACAGTGGCTCACCAGCGCCAAAGCCCAGATTCAGGACTGGCTCCAGGCGATGCCGGCGGAGGAGACCCAGCCGCTGGAACTGCGCCCCGACGAAGTGGAACATATCGTCACGAACTTGCTCAAGGCGAAGGGCATCGCACGCGCCTCCAAACTTCTGGAGGAGCTGTTCGAAGTCACGCCCAAGAGCCGCACCTTCCGCGAAGACCTCGATACGCTGGTGAACGCGCTCTGGAGCGATGGACGGCTCCTCTGGTTCGGCTACGACCGCTTCGGACGCGAGACCGATGTGCCCGAATATGTGCGCACGGTGCCGTCCGTGTTCGAGTTCCCTGAGCTGCCCGACATCCGAAACGAGAACGGTGAACGCTACGATGTGCTGATTGACCCTGAAGGCTACCCTAAATCGCTGCGAGACGAGGTGCTGGATGTACGGGCACAAGATGTGTTGGACGAGGAAACGCCCGCCTACCCTGAGCAGATACCGAACTCGCTGCGAATCGTGCTGCGTCCACCCCATAAAGATCTGGGCACAATCCCCATGTGCCAGATTCCGCTGGGATTCCTGCCCGACGAACCGCCCCTGCAGCAACTGACCTTCATCGACGAGAACGACCATGCTTACGAAGTGTGGCTGAACCACGAAACCCGCCTCATTTATGGGCTGTTCGATAAGTTCGCGGAGCTCGACCCGATTTCGGGGGCGATCTTCATCTTGGAGCGTACCGACCAACCCGATGTCTATCGCTTCCGCTACACGGGCGAGGTTGACCCCCTGCTGGCGATTTCGGCGTCACGCTACGAGCGGCTGCTCAATTTGCAGAGCCAAGCCGACGCCATGTCTACCTATCACCTGCTCATCGAACTCATGCGCGACCACCCGCGCGGCGCGGACTTTTTGACCCTGCACAACGAGCTCAACATCATTCGCCGCACACGCCGTGAGCGCACCGCGTCCGTGCTGAGCGCGTATCCGTGCTTTGAACTGCACCGCGGCTCGCCCGTGTGGCACCTCAAAGAAGAGGATATCGGCAAGCCCATCACGAAGAAGGCGCGCTCCTACCTACTGGAGTAGACAATGCATCCGCAGATGAGCCTGTTGCGCGACCTCCAGGCATTAGACCATTACATTGACCGCCTGCGGCGCGCGGTGGCGGAGCTGGACTCGGGCGAGCAGCTCCGCGCCACCCTCGAACGCTCCCGCCAGCGGTTGGAACAAGTCAAAGTGCGCTATCAGGAACTGCACGCAATCGCCACCGACCAAGAGCTGCGCCTGCAAGCGTTCGACGAAAGGTTGCGCCAAACGGAAGCCGACCTCTACTCCGGGCGTATTAAAAACCCGCGCGAACTGCAACTGCTCCAAGAAGAAATCGAGCAGGCAAAACGCATGCGCGAAGAGATGGATGTCGAGATGCTCCGCGTGTGGGAACAGATGGAGACCATGAAGCACGACATCGACGAGGCGGAACGCGACCTCCAGCATGCTGAGCGGCTCTACGAAGCCCATGTAGAAGATTTTCGTCAGCGCAAAGCCGCCTTGGAATCGGAAATCGAGTACCACCTTAGCGAGCGTGCCGAACTCGTCGCGCAGATTGACCCCGAAGTGCTCGCACGATACGAACAACTGCGCCAGCGACTGGGCGGCACTGCGGTGGCAGTCGTGGAACAGAAAGCCTGCTCGGTCTGCCATACCCTGCTAACACCCTACACCCTCAAACGCCTCCAGAACGAACATACCCTCATCACTTGCGAGAGTTGCGGCAGGTTGCTCTACGACCCCCTGCTGGCGCAAGACGAAACGCCGTCGGTATAATTGCACATGTGACGATTCTGCAGCGCATTCTGGAGACGAAACGCGAGGAGATAGCGACGCGCAAGCGTACTCTCCCCCTGCCCGACTTGAAAGCGCGTCTCGCCGACACGCCCCCACCGCGAGGCTTCCATCAAGCGTTGCGTCGCACCTCGAACCCTATCGCCGTGATTGCAGAAATCAAGCGCGCCTCGCCCAGCAAAGGCGTAATCCGCTCGGATTTTGACCCCTGCGCCATCGCAGAGCGATACCACGAAGCAGGTGCAGACGCGCTGAGCGTGCTGACCGACGAACCTTTTTTTCAGGGCAAGCCAGAGTATCTCCGCCTCGCACGCGAGCGGACGCCCTTGCCCACCCTGCGCAAAGATTTTATCGTTGAGGAATACCAAGTCTACGAAAGCCGAGTGCTGGAAGCGGATGCCATTCTGCTCATCGTCGCCGCGTTGCCCGATCGTCGGCAGCTGCACGAATTGCGCCTAATCGCGGAATCGCTCGGAATGGATGCGCTGGTGGAGGTTCACGACGAGTGGGAACTGGAAACCGCTGTTGAATCGGGTGCGACGCTCGTCGGCGTGAACAATCGCGACCTGCGCACCTTCGAGGTCTCGCTGGAGACCACTTTCCGCTTGCTCCGCTACTTCCCTGAAGGCGTCACGCGCGTGAGCGAGAGCGGTATCGAAACCCCAGAGCAGGTACGCCGCCTTTGGTCGGCAGGGGTGCATGCGCTGCTGGTGGGCGAAACGCTGATGCGCACGGACGACCCTGCAGCCGTCATCAGTGCTTGGATGGACGCCTGCCGATGAGAATCGCCCTGCTCCATACCAACGATGCCCACAACCGCTGGAACGAGGCGTTCGTGCGCACCCTGCGTGAACTCAAGGCGCACCACCACGCCCTGCTGCTCGACTCAGGCGATTGTATTCGCTCGGGCAACCTCGGTATCCCTCTTCGCCCAGAGCCAGCATGGGAGTGGATGCGCCAGGCGGGCTACGACGCCGCGACGATAGGCAATCGCGAGTTCCATATCACGCCGAGCGGCTTTCTGGCGAAAACGCGTGGTGCGCCCTGCACGCTCCTATGCGCCAATATCCGCACGAAACAGCCGGAGACGCCGCTGCCCGTACAACCCGTCTGGCAGACGATACATCAGGGCTTGCGCATCGCCGTCATCGGGCTAACCGTCCCAATGGTAACGCCGCGCATGAAGACCGCCCCATTAAGTGCGTACCTGTTCGAATCGCCCATCGAAACCGCGAAGCAGTGGATAGAACGCCTGCGCCGTGAAACCGATTTGCTGATCGCGCTCACCCACATCGGCATCGCGCAAGACCGCCTGCTGGCGGCGGCATGTCCAGAACTGGATGTGATTTTAGGGGGACATTCGCATACGCCCATTAACCCGCCTGAACAGATTAGCGGCGTTTGGATTAGCCAATCGCCACCATTTTGCAAAGGCGCGACACTCCTCCACCTAACTCAACACGAAACACGCTGGGTTGTCGAAGAGGCACAGGTTATCGCCTTTGGTGGAGAAACACCTTAGACCGATTTACGCGCCCGTACCCCATACGGTATAATACCCCTGCAGGAGGTATACGATGAGGCAGAACATGGCGCGTCGAGCGTTCTTCGGGCTGATACTGCTGGGGGTGGTGTTCGGGCTGACGGGCTGCCGCGGCACAACTTGGAGCAAAAAAGAGGAAGTGCGCATCGGACAGGAAGTCGCCGCCGAAGTCGAGAAAGCCTACAAACTTGACCCCGACCCCGCCGTGCAACAACGCGTGCAACTCATCGGGCAACGCCTCGTGGCAGTGGCAGGCGATAAGGACTTCAAGTTCTCGTTCAAGGTGCTCGCAGAGCAAAGAGATTAACGCCTTCGCCCTGCCGGGCGGCCCGATCTATGTCTTTCGCGGGCTGATTGACTCTGGTGGGGGACGACGACGATATGTTGGCAGGCGTGCTGGCGCACGAGATAGCCCATGTGAACCGTCGGCACGCGAATAAGCAATACACGCAAGGGTTATGGCGCGGTATTCTCATCGCTACTGTGACGCGCGGCAGTGTACGCGACGCTGCCGAAATCGCCGACGCCCTCATGCAACTGCGCTATAGCCGCGAACACGAATACGAGGCAGACCGTCTGGGGGTGGAATACACCTACAAAGCGGGCTACGACCCGCACGGACTGCTGAAGTTCCTGATGATTCTGCAACGCGAAGAGAAGATTGGCAATCGCTGGATTGAGACGAACCTGCGCACGCACCCGTTCTCCGATCGACGCGCCGCCGAGATACGCAAGCACATCGAGCGCGTCACGAAACAGCCCGCACGGGAGGTCAGCCTGTGAAAGTCGCGGCGATTGTACCTGCCTACAACGAGGCGACCCGCATCGAGCGCGTGCTGGGCGTGTTGACACAATGCCCTTCCCTGCACGAGATTATCGTGGTTAACGACGGCAGCCTCGACGACACCGCGACCGTCGCGCTCCAGTTCGCGCAGCACCAAGCAACCCCCAACACCCCACCCGTGCGCGTGATTAACCTGCCCGTCAATCGGGGCAAGGGCGGCGCGATGTTTGCCGGCGCGACTGCCACCGACGCTGATGTGATTATCTTTTTTGATGCCGACCTAATCGGACTGAAGCCTGAGCATGTAGAGCGGATTCTGAAGCCGGTGCTGGAAGGTGAAGTCGCGATGTCCATTGGCGTGTTTCGCGGCGGACGCTTGAGTACCGACATGGCGCAGATTCTGGTGCCCTACATCAGCGGACAACGCGCCTTGCTACGCGGAGTTGTTCACCGAAATCCCGGGCATCGAGCGCACGCGCTCCGGGGTGGAAATCGCGCTCACGCTCCACTTTCGGCGACACCGCTATCCCGTCGCGATGGTAACGGTAGAGGGCGTTACGCACACCATGAAAGAGGAAAAACTCGGCTGGGCGCGGGGCGTGTGGGCACGGGCGAAAATGTACGCCGAAATCGGTAAGGCGTTCCTGCGATATACCCGCCTGAGCGACCTGCGCCACAAACTGCTGCTCAAACGGGAGGAGTAGCATGGCGGGCACGCTCTATGTGGTCGCCACCCCCATCGGCAACCTGCAAGACATCACGCTCCGCGCCCTGGAGACCCTGAAAACCGTTGACCTCATCACCGCTGAAGACACACGCCATACCAAAAAACTGCTCCGGCACTACGGCATCGAGACCCCCCTGATGAGTTTTCACCAGCACTCCGGCGCAGGGCGCATCGAGCAGATTATCCGCCGCATCCAGCGGGGCGAGTCGGTGGCGCTGGTGACCGACGCAGGCACGCCCGGAATCTCCGACCCCGGCGGCGCTTTGGTGGAGGCGGCGCACCAGGCGGGGATTCGCGTGGTTCCCGTGCCAGGAGCAAGCGCCGTCACGACACTCCTTTCCGTCGCGGGGTTGCCCGCACATCGATTTCGGTTCGAGGGGTTTCCCCCACGCAAAGAGGGCGCACGGCGCCAACTCTTCGAGAAAATTCAGGGTGAGGACGCGCCTGTCGTATTCTACGAATCCCCACACCGCCTCCTCAAGACGCTCCAAACCGCTTATGAGGTCTTGGGTGACTGCCCCGTGGTCGTCGGGCGCGAGTTGACCAAGCAGTTCGAGGAGGTGTTTCGCGGCACACTCCGCGAAGCGATCGTCCATTGGCAAGCAAAACCGCCCAAAGGTGAGTTCACGATTGTGTTGGCGCCGCTGGCGAGTCGGTGATTTCCGTTTTGCCCCATTCCCCTATGTAAGAGCCGAGGCGCAAGCGTCGCCTGCCCAGTACATTAGGGATTCGCATAAATTGTCTGCTCGCGTCCAGGACCCACCGAAACCAGTTTGACCGGAACCCCTGTATACTCCTCGATCAACTTCAGGTAGGTGAGCGCGTTGCGAGGCAGGTCATTCAGCGTGCGGCAGTGGCTAATCTCCTCGCTCCAGCCGGGTAGCTCGGTGTAGACGGGTTCGCAACGCGCCAAGGCAGGCGCATCGGCGATAAACTCGCGGGTTTCTGTGCCGTTGTAGCGGTACGCCACGCAGACTTTGAGCGTCGGGAATCCCGAGAGTACATCGAGCAGTGTGACGGCAAGCGCTGTGAAGCCGTTGACGCGGGCGGCGTAGCGCAATGCGACCAGGTCGAGCCAGCCCACGCGCCGCGCTCTGCCTGTGGTCGTGCCGTACTCACGCCCACGATTGCGAATGCGGTTGCCTGTCTCATCTTCCAACTCGGTGGGGAACGGTCCTTCGCCGACGCGCGTGGTGTAGGCTTTCGCCACCCCCCAGATTTCCGTGAGGCGGTTCGGCGCAATCCCCGTGCCCAGACACGCCCCCGCCGCAATCGGGTGGGACGAGGTTACATACGGATAGGTTCCGTAATCTAAGTCCAGCAGCGTGCCCTGTGCGCCCTCCATAAGGATCGGCTCATCATTTTCCACGGCACGCATCAGCAAATGGGGCACATCACACACATACGGGCGGATTTGCTCCGCGCGATAGGTTAACTCCGCGATGAGTTCATCGGCATCGATAGGCTTTGCGCCGTACACGCGCTGTATGGTGGGATTGCGCCGCTGAAGCACACGCTGAATACGCGCCGCGAGACGGTCGCGCTCCAGCAGGTCCGCGACGCGCACGCCAATACGCCACGCTTTGTCGGCGTAGGTGGGACCGATGCCACGCTTGGTCGTGCCGATGCGCCCCTCCAACTGCGCCTCTTCCAACTCATCCAGCAGGCGATGATACGGTAGCGTCAGATGCACACCCAATCCAATACGCAAACGGGACAGGTCAACACCCTGCTCCTGCAGGACAGCCACTTCGATTTCGAAGGCGCGTAAATCCAGCACGACGCCGTCGGCAATAACCGCCGTGGTGTTCGGGTGGAGAATCCCTGAGGGGATAAGGTGGAATTTGTAGGTTGTACCGTTGACGCATACGGTATGCCCGGCGTTGCTACCGCCCGCATAGCGCACCACATAACGGGCATGTTGGGCAAACAGATCGACAATCTTGCCTTTCGCCTCGTCGCCCCACTGGGCGCCCACGACGACTGAAACCGCCATTCTGCCTCCAGGGTCGGGAACACGCAGGGCGACGCGCGCCCCAGACTGCGTCGCCCTGCGAAAGGATGGCTCAGCTGCGCTCCGCCAACCAGCGCGGAATGCGCTCCTCGACGGCTTGCACCTGTTTCACGCCACGCTGGTAAGCGCGTTCCGCCCGATACTCAGGCTGCGCCTGCTTCTCCTGCAACTTGCGAATAATCGCCACGGCGGTCACCGCCGCAGTGACCAGCGCCGCGCTAATCAGCCAGCCGTAGTAACAGCGAGTGGAGTTGTTAGAGTTCATAACGACCTTCACCGTCTTCGCCCGTATCACGCGAGCGGAAGATGCGCTTCACAAAGGTAATTAGCTCCTGGGGATTGAACGGTTTGGTGAGATACATATCGACGCCCTCTTGCCAGCCGCGAAACACATCCTGATCTTGCGCTTTCGCGGTCAGCATAATCACGGGCAGCTCCGCCGTTTCGGGATTGCGACGCAGGTTGCGTAGCACCTCGAAACCGTCCATGTAGGGCATCATCACATCCAGCACCACCAAATCAGGCTTTTCGGAAGCGACTTTTTCCAGCGCCTCTTTGCCGTCATGCGCCGTGACTACATTGTAGCCCTGTCGCTCCAGGTTCACCTGAATCAGGCGCACGATATGCCGTTCGTCATCTACTACCAGTATCTTCTTCATCGATAATCCTCCGCGCGGTTATAGGTATCGATATTGTACCCAATCCACAGTGCCTACTCGTTAGGCGCGTCCGCGCGTAGTTAGGTTCCTAAGAAATTATAGGCGCGCACAACCAATTTCTGAAGAGACTCCAATCTATCCCAAGCTTTGCGCAACGCGCGGGTTCACGATTTTGCCGCCATGCGCGACCAGCGTTTCGCGGGCAATCTCGTCCGCGATGTCGGGGTTCGGTTCCGAAAGCATGCCCACTTTGTGGAGATGTGCAATCAGATTGTACACATTGCGGCTATAGAGCATGCTGGCGTCGACAGGGAGGGTGGCGGGCAGGTTCACTGCCCCGACAATCGTGATGCCGTTATGCTGGATGGTTTCCCCTGGCTGGGTCAGATCGCAGTTGCCGCCCCATTCCGCCGCCAAATCGATAATAACGCTGCCGGGAGACATCGCTTCCACCACGCGACGCGGGATCAGCAGCGGCGCTCGCTTGCCAGGCACAGCCGCTGTGGTGATGATGACCTCGTGCTTCACCACATGCTCGCCCAGCAGGTCTTGCTGGCGGCGCAGCGTCTCTTCCTCCAAGGCACGGGCATAGCCGCCCGTCGTCTCCGCCTGAGCGACTTCGAGGGGAATCTCCACAAACTTCGCGCCGACGCTTTCCACCTGCTCGCGTGTGGCAGGGCGTACATCGTAGCCCGACACCGCGGCGCCCAGCCGTTTCGCAGTCGCCATCGCCTGCAAACCTGCCACCCCCGCCCCAATCACAAACACACGCGCAGGCGACACCGTGCCTGCCGCACTCATCAGCAAGGGAAACATGCTCGGCAGGAGATTCGCCGCCAGAAGCACCGCTTTATAGCCCGCCACCGTCGCCATCGAAGAGAGCGCGTCCATGCTCTGGGCACGGGTAATGCGCGGGATTAACTCCATCGCGAACGCGGTCGCGCCACGCTCCGCCAACTGCGCCACGCCCTGCGGACGGAACAACGGCTCCATAAAGCCGATCCATATCTGCCCTAGGCGCACCGAGGGTAGGTCGTCGTTGAAGTGTGGATTTGCACCGGCTGTGCGGACGGTAAGCACCACCTCTGCCGTCTCCAACACGGACTCGCGCGTGGGCAGCACGGTCGCGCCCGCAGACCGGTACGCCTCGTCTGTGTGGAATGCGCCAACCCCTGCCCCCGATTGCACCACAACCTCAAAACCCAGTTTTGTGTATTGGGCAACCAGCGCAGGGATAAGTGCAACGCGCCGCTCGTTGGGATAACTCTCCTGCAGGACGCCTATTTTCATCGCGCCAATTGTACCTGTGCGCAGGTATAATCCTACCGATGCTACGGGTCGGATTGGGGGCGTTACTTGGCGCAGCCGCCGGTGTGTTCGCCGCCACGGGTTGGCTCCTGTTCACAGGCGGCGCAAACTTCGTTGCGAGCGTGTTGACCGTGTTGATGCTGATAGGATTTGGCGGGATTGGGGGCGCAGTCGCTGGCTTGCTCTGGGCAAGGCGTGTGCCCCCGATGTTGCCCCACTACCGCGAGGAACACTTACGCCTGCGCCACATGGCGCAGCAGATTCGAACCAACTTACAACAGATGACGGGAGTCAAAAGCGCCTATCCCGAACTGGATGAAATCCTCGCGAAAGACGCCGACCTGCGCCAGAAAGCCACCCGACTGCGCCTGCAAATCGAGCGTCAAGCGAGACGAGGGCTGTCATGGCAAGACCACCTGAGCGTCGCCCTGGACGCTCTACGCGAGGGCACGCTCGGCAGCTTCAAACGCTCTGAATGGGTCTGGCGCGTCTACCGCGCCAAGCTGGAACGCGAACTGAACGCGATTGGGCGCAAACTGGAGCGTAATCGCGACGGGCATTTAGAAAACATGCTGCAACGCGCCTACCGCCAGAAAGCGCGCGAGCTCGCAAGCTTCCAGAACCTGGAGCGCACGCTCCAAACGCTCGAAAACGAAAGCACGATGATTACCACCAGCGTGGAGAACCTGCTCATGGAGACGATTCGGCTTAGCGCCGCACCCCGCAGCGCGACCCCCCAAACCGATGCCCTACTCGAACCGCTCCGCAAACAGATTCAGGCATACGAACAAGCCCTCGACGAAATCTATCGCACCCCCCAAGAAGACGAAACAGAGACCGCTTGGCTGCGACCCTAATGCGCTATGAGAATGTTCAAACAAACGCATAGATACTCAACCACTCTCGCGCGCCGTTGATCACCCCAGCGTGCGCATGCTGTGCATGCCATAATTAACCCGCTATGCAACGCGCTCGGAATGTAGTGGTTATCGCCACACGCCGCAGTCCCGACTCGGTCTCAATCGCGCAGTATTACGCCCAGAAGCGACAGCTGCCGAACACGCATGTCTTTACTATCGACTGCGTGCCTCAAGAAGAGGTCGCGCTGGCAGAATACCGCGACACGATAGAGGAACCCGTGATGGAGTTGCTGCGCCAGCGCGGATTGGAACAGAGCGTCGATTATTTGGTGCTGACGAAAGGCGTGCCGCTGCGCATTCGCGAAGGGGGGTTCTCGGTAGATTGTGCACTGATGTGTGCCCCCCTCAAACGCCCGTTCAACAGCCAGCCGCGCGAATCGAACCTGAACCCCTACTTCGGCAAAAACGAACAATTTTCCCGTCGCAAGTACGGCTTCTACTTGGCAACCCGCCTCGACGGCTACACGATGCAACAGATCCGCGACCTTATCGACAATAGTCTGAAAGCGCGACGCGCCAACGGCGTGTTCGTCTTAGATTTGGATCCTAAACGCAACAGCGGGGGCTATCGCGTAATTAACGACAGCATGCGCGCCGCCGCGAAACTGCTCAAACAGCGCGGGTTCGAAGTCATCCTCGATGAGGACGAAGCGTTCGTCGGGGCAGTGCGCGACATCATGGGCTACTACTCTTGGGGCAGCAACGACCACAAGTTCAACAAACTCAGCTATCGCAGTCTACGGTTTCGCCCGGGCGCGATTGCGGAGACGGCCGTCTCCACCAGCGCGCGCACCTTTCAGGTAACCGATAAGGGTCAGTCGCTGATTGCAGACCTGATCGCCCAGGGCGCGACAGGGGTCAAGGGGTATGTGTCGGAGCCCTACGCGGCTGCCCTGTGCCGCGCGGAGATGATGTTCGATTGCTACACGCGCGGACGCACCATCGCCGAGAGCCTCTGGGCGGCAAGCCCCTTCATCCTTTGGAAAGATCTGGTGGTGGGCGACCCCCTCTGCGCCCCGTTCGCAAGGGGCTGACAGGAACAACGCCCCCCGTTGCGAATCGATAGGCTATGCCCCATAACGGCGTCGATGACGCGGTGCAGATGGAATCGCTCCTGGAGCAGATTCGCGCGAAGGGGGTGCGCGATGAGCGGGTGTTGGACGCCATACGCCAAACGCCTCGTCACCTGTTCGTGCCCGAAAGCCACCGCCCTTACGCCTATACCGATCACGCCTTGCCTATCGGCGAGGGGCAAACCATCTCCCAGCCGTCGCTCGTGGCGCAAATGACGCAGATTCTGGAACTGACGGGCAATGAAAATGTGCTGGAAATCGGTACCGGGTCAGGCTATCAGACGGCGATTCTGCGTCGCCTGAGCATGCGCCTGACCACCATCGAGCGGTTCCCGCGTCTCACGCTCCAAGCGTACCGCAATCTCCAATTCCTCAACCTGCCCCCGATTACTTTCGTGATGGGCGACGGCACCTGTGGCTTCCCCCCCTACGCGCCTTATGATTGCATCTTGGTCACTGCAGGCGCGCCGCCCAAAATCCCTCAGCCTTTGCTTGACCAACTCAGTCCTAATGGGGGTAAACTTCTGTTGCCGTTGGGGTCGCGCGAGTATCAACTGCTGACGCGCGTAACCAAGCACGGAACACGCATCCGCGCCAAGACCTTCGGCGAATGCATGTTCGTGCCTCTGGTAGGTAAATACGGCTGGCAACCCGACGAGGTGGAACCATGGCGACAACCATCACGATAACACGCACGCCGCCCATTACACGCATCGCACTGAACCGTCCCGAGGTACATAATGCCTTCAACGAAACGCTGATTGCCGAGCTGACCGAGGCGTTCGAATCACTGCGCGAGGACGAAGCGACGCGCGTGGTGATTCTGCAGGGCGAGGGGAAGTCGTTCTGCGCAGGCGCCGACCTGAACTGGATGGGCAAAATGGTGAACTACAGTTTCACCGAGAACTTAGACGACGCCCGCGCACTGTCGCGCATGTTCGAGGCGATCGATCTCTGTCCCAAGCCTGTGGTGGGGCGCATTCACGGCGCAGCGATGGGCGGTGGCGCAGGGCTGGCCGCCGTGTGCGATATCGCCATCGCGACCCCCGAAGCGCGGTTTGCCTTCAGCGAGGTGAAACTTGGCTTGATCCCCGCCGTGATTACGCCCTATGTGCTGCGCAAAATCGGCTATGGGCACGCCCGTGCCCTGTTTATATCGGGTGAACGGTTTGATGCGGAGACCGCGCTGCGTATCGGCTTAGTGCAGCGCGTCGTTGCGGCGGAGCAGTTGGATACAGAGATCAACGCAGTCGTGGGGAACCTGTTGCAGAACGGTCCGAACGCCATCGCGGCGGCGAAAATGCTCCTCCATGCCGCGCTGGTGCTTCCTGCCGACGAGCTGCGCTCGCTGACGATTGCCCGCATCGCGGAGCTGCGGGTGAGCGAAGAAGGACAAGAAGGCATTCGCGCCTTCTTGGAGAAACGGAAGCCCAAGTTCGCCATCGATTTAGGATAGGCTTCTCGCTTCGTTTGAACACCGCCATTCGAGCGAAGCGGGAATCCCTATGGAGGGTTCTATGAGTGTCAAGCGTATCGGAATACTGACGAGCGGGGGCGATTCGCCCGGAATGAACGCCGCCATCCGCGCGGTGGTGCGCAGCGCCATCTACTACGGGCTGGAAGTATATGGCATCAAGCGGGGCTATGCAGGGCTGCTCAAGGAAGAAATCGAACCGATGACGACGCTCTCCGTCGGGGGGATTATCAATCGGGGCGGCACGATCCTGCGTTCGGCGCGGTGCGAGGAGTTCAAAACACCCGAAGGCTTACAGAAAGGCGCAGCCGTCTTGGATAAGTACGGCATCGATGCGTTGGTGATTATCGGCGGCGATGGCTCGATGCGTGGCGGCGTGGAACTGAGCCAAATCAGCCCCGTCAAAGTGATGGGGCTGCCCGGCACCATCGACAACGACATTCCCGGCACCGATTACTCCATCGGCTTCGACACCGCCGTGAACACTGCGCTGGATGCCATCGACAAAGTGCGCGATACCGCTTACTCCCATGACCGTGTGTTTGTCATCGAGGTCATGGGCAGGCACAAGGGGTTTATCGCGCTGGAGGTGGGGCTGGCAGGCGGCGCCGAGGCGATCCTCATCCCCGAAGTGCCCTACGATTTAGTGGACCTGTTGGACAAGTTGCGGGAGGGCTACGACCGCGGCAAGACCTCCAGCATCATCGTCGTGGCGGAAGGCGCTGCGCGGGCAGAGGATGTGAAACAGTTCCTGCAAGAGCATACGCCCTATCACCTGCGCGCGCTGGTACTGGGACATATGCAGCGCGGGGGCGCACCGACCGCGTTCGACCGTGTGCTGGCAACGCAACTGGGCGTGTTCGCCGTGCAACGCCTTCTGGACGGACACACCAACGAGATGGTCGGCGTGGAAGGCGGGCGACTCGTCGCCGTGCCCATCGAATACATCCAAACCGCAACGAAGACCATCGACCTACGCAAACTGGAAGTGGCAAGCATGATGGCGATTTAGAGACTGTTTGGGAAGGCGTGCAGGCTCTAATCACCATAAGACGACCTACCTATCCGTACGCAAACGCAAACTCAATGCGCAAGGACTATCTCTGCATGCGCATCCGACCAACCTATCTCTTCGGCGCGAGGGATGCAGATCGTCTAAGAAGGTAGAATTGCGCTAATATGGAGTCCATCGTCACGGTGATGCTGGTGTGGCTGCTGGCGGCGGCGTGGATTTTTTTCTTAGTGAGCTGGGCGGTCACAGGCGATATTTCCACGGGGGAGGCAATCATCGGCTCGGTGGTCGCGCTCCTTCTGGCGTTCGTCAGCGCACAGCGTCTTTTCCCCCACGCGGCGCCGTTCTCATTGGTAGCGTTGGGCGGCGGAGCGATTGTATTGCCCCTGCTACGCGCCTATCTCAATCGGGCGGCGCACGCACAGTTAGATGCCGAACTGATTGAGCGCGCCTGCCTCGCCTATGAGTTTGACCCCAAAAACTACGGCTCGCTCGTTCAGCTGGCTGAGGTGTGCTACAAAAATGGCTTGCTGGAGCAGGCAGTTTATCATTTGGAGAAGGCGATTCAGACTGCCCCCGTGATGGCGGCGAACGAGAAGCGTCGCTTAAGTTTGTGGAAAGGCGAGCTGAAAAACGCCCACCCGTTGGGCTATACGCCTTGCATGAACTGCGGTGCGCGGCAGTCCGTGGGCGCGGTGCGCTGTGCGCGTTGCGGGAAACTTCTCTTACCGCTGCTGGTACAGGGACGCTGGATCCCCCGTCAGCTGTTCCAAAAAGCGATTAGCGTGTGGGCCATCGCCGTGGGGGCGATGACGCTGAGCCTGTTCTGGCGTGAGCAACTCGTGGGACTAAGCGCACTCTGGGCAATCCTGGCGACGCTTTTGGGGTCGCTGGGACTGATTGTCTGGATAATCCGAAAATCATGAGTCTGCGCACGCTGCCGCCCTTCACACGGCTGGACCGGTATATCGCCCGTGAGATGCTTACCCCGTTGGGCATCGGCGTCTTTGCGATTCTGCTGATGCTCATCGGCAACCTGCTGTTCAACTATGCACCGTGGTTTTTCAACTACGGCGTTCCGGTAGCGGCGGTGTTGCAAATGGTGCTGTACTACACGCCCTACCTGCTGGTGCTGAGCCTCCCTGTGGGCGCGGCGGTGGGCACTGCGCTGACCGTGAACCGCCTCACACGCGATAGCGAGATTACCGTGTTGCGCATGGCGGGCGTGAGCCTGCGCCGAATCTTCGCGCCGATGGTGCTGATGGGTGCGTTGCTGTCGGGGGCAAACTTCGCGCTCAACGAGTATTTGGTGCCGCCCTCGATGCAGCAGTTCAACAAACTGCGCAACCGCATCTTCTTGCTCGCACCCGTACCGAACCTAACCAGCAACGCGGTCATCAAAGCGCAGAACTACATGGTGGGAATCGGCGTTGCCCAGCAGCGGGGCGATACGGTTCTCTTGGAAGATGTACTGATGTTCGAACGGCGCGAGCAAGGCGGCTGGCTGGTGGTGAAAGCGCCGCGCGGCGAGTACCGCAATGGCGTGTGGACGCTGTACGAGCCGAGCGTGCATTACTACCAGCCCGATGGCAAGGTCGCCGATGTGCAGAACGCCACGCGCCTTGTCATCAACCTGCAGGTGGCGTTGCAGGACTTCTTCGCCGCCCCCACTCCCGAAGAGCAGACCATGGCGCAACTGGGCGCGCAGATACGGCGCAACCGTGAAATCGGGCTGGACACGCGCCAACTGGAAGTGAGTTACCACCTCAAGACTGCCGTGCCTGTGGCGTGTCTGGTGCTGGCGCTGTGCGCCCCCGTGCTGAGCTTCCTGCTGGCGCGTGCAGGGAGCTTCGTCGGTGTGTTGCTGTCTATCGTATTGGTGTTCGTGTTCTGGAACACACTGCTGCTCTTCCAAATCTTGGGCAACTACGGGTTCCTGCCGCCGATGCTGGCAGCCTGGGCGCCCAACCTGCTGTTTGGCGTGGGGGGACTGGCGTTGCTGCGGAGACTGGAGTAAGAAGGTATAATCTTATCGATGATCGACTTCCGCACCCTGAACGAAACCATACAGGAGGCTCGCCGACGCTTGGACGCGATCGGGGAGCATCTTTGACCTCGCTCGCTTGAAGTCGGAGCTGGAACGCCTGCAGCGCGAGAGCGAATCGCCAGAGTTCTGGGCGAACCCCACCGAAGCCCAAGCGACGATGCAACACATCGCCCGCCTGCGCAACAAAATTGAACCCATCGAGCGACTGCAAAAGCAAGCCGAGGAACTGAGCGAGTGGCTCAGCCTGCTGCAAATGGAGTATGACGATTCGACCGCAGCAGAGGTGAGCGCACATATCGCCGCGCTGCAGCGCGAGGTGGAGCAACTGGAATTGCTGACGCTGCTCAGCGGCGAGTACGACGCCAACAACGCCATCTTAGAAATCAACTCAGGCGCAGGTGGCACCGAAGCGTGCGACTGGGCGGCGATGCTGTTGCGCATG
Source organism: Fimbriimonadales bacterium (assembly GCA_026003075.1). Taxonomy (GTDB): domain Bacteria; phylum Armatimonadota; class Fimbriimonadia; order Fimbriimonadales; family GBS-DC; genus GBS-DC. Next base: position 409,047 of record BPGO01000001.1, read on the forward strand.
TACCTGCGCTGGGCGCAACGCAAAGGCTTCCGCACGGAAATCGTCGACGAATCCCCAGGCACCGTGACAGGCTACTCCAGTGTGGGGGTCCTTATCGAAGGCGAAAACGCCTACGGCTTACTCAAATCGGAACACGGCGTCCATCGCCTGGTGCGAATCTCCCCGTTCGACGCCAATAAACGACGCCATACCTCGTTCGTGCTGGTGGAAGTGATGCCCCAAGTGGAGCAGACCGAGTACCAGCTCAAACCTGAAGAGGTAAAGATCGAAACCTTCCGCGCAGGCGGACACGGAGGGCAACATGTAAATAAGACCGAGTCCGCCATCCGTGCAACACACATCCCCACGGGAATTACCGCCTCGTGCCAAAACGAACGATCACAGCACCAGAACAAAGAGGTCGCGCTCAAAGTGCTGGCGGCGCGCGTGGCGGATTACTATCGCCGTCAGGAGGAGCAAAAAATGCGCCAACTCAAAGGCGAGGTCGCCCCTGCAGAATGGGGACACCAAATCCGAAGTTATGTTTTACAGCCCTACACGCTGGTCAAAGATCATCGCACCGATTATGAGACGGGCAATGTGCAGGCGGTGCTGGATGGTGAAATAGATGGCTTTATCGAAGCGTATTTAAGGTGGAACGCTTCACAGCGTTCACCCGTCGAAACAAAACGGGAGTAACCCCGCGATAGCACGGGAACAGTGTGGCTTGGATCGTCGTATCCAGCTACGGGAAGAAGAAAAATCATGACACGGTTCCAATTGATTTTGGGATGGGTTGGACTGGCTCTGGCGATAGGCTGGGGTCAGGTGGGTCTGTCGCAGGGGGAGACGCTTGGCAGCGTGGGCGAGCGGTCGAATCCCGTTGCGCAGACGATTGTGGAAGCGATACGCTCGGCAACCGGCGCCGAGATGGCGTTGCTGGGCGCGGCGTTCTTCAACGAGTCGGCGTCGGTTCCCGCTATGGGCTTCACTGCCGACGAACTCATCAAAGCGCTGGCGCACCCCGACGATGAGGTGGTCGTCCTGAGCCTGCGCGGAGAACAGATTCTACAAGCCCTCGAGCGCTCGCTGGAGATGTATCCGCAGAAAAATAACGCCTTTCTCCAGTTGGCAGGCGCCGAAGTGCGCTTCAACCCGAAGGCGGAGCCAGGTAAGCGCGTGGTGAGCGTCACAATTGCAGGCGCAAAGCTGGAGCCAGACCGAACCTACAAGGTGGCGACGACCGCGCCGATGGCACGGGGCGCACTGGGCTACTTCCGTATCTGGAGCCGCGACCAGATAAGCCAAACCACAGGACGCACCATCGCCGACGCCATCCGCGACTACCTGAAGTGGCAACGCTCGCTGCTCGCCCAGCCCGCATGGGTTGCCCAATAGCCACTCGGTGAGGGGTGTGCGCTACGGCGCGCCTTGGAGCACTACCTCTTCTTCGTAGCCCGAGCGATCTTCACGCAGTCGCCACGAACGCAGGTCGGTCGGCTCGCCCTGATTCACGGAGACGATAGGGTAAGAGTAAAATGGCAGCGCGTGTTCGCGGTCGTATTCGGACGGAATAGGGGGATGGTCGGGATGGGAATGATAAAACCCCAGCAATAGCAACCCTGCATCGCGGGCGCGCCGCTCCGCCATCAACACCTGCTGCGGACTTACATAGAATCGGCGTTCGCGCTCATCGGTACGCTCGTTCGCAAGGCGTATCACCTGCTCCACCATGCGTACCTCCCCCTCTTCCCGTCCCAGGAGCGCACCACAGCACTCGTGGGGATACTCCTCGCGGGCGTGGGCGCGAATCGATGCTTCCGCTTCGGGGGACAACCACAACTTCACAGCGTCTCATCCTCCCAGAACCGCTCGGAGAGATATTTATCCGCGCTGTCGCATAGAATCGTCACAATCACGGCGTGGGGTTCCACCCCGTCTGCTTCCGCCTGTTGCAGAATCTGCTCTGCGACGCGCAACGCGCCGACAACCGCCGCTGCAGCGGACACCCCCACCAGCAAGCCCTCTTCCCGTGCGAGGCGCCGCGCCATCCGATAAGCATCTTCGGTGCTGATTTCAAGATTAGCGTCGGCTAAAGTCGGGTCATAGATACCGGGCACGATAGCCGTCTCCAGATGCTTAAGTCCCTCCAGCCCGTGAAACGGCGAGTCGGGCTGCAACGAGATGAGCTGGATGTTCGGATTATACTCGCGCAGGCGTCGCCCCACTCCCACGAAAGTGCCCGTCGTGCCCAGCCCTGCCACGAAGTGCGTAATGCGTCCTTCAGTCTGTTGCCAGATTTCGACGCCGGTGGTCTCGTAGTGCGCCTGCCAGTTCGCGGGATTATTGTATTGGTCGGCGTAATAGTATCGGTCGGGGTTCTCCGCGTAGAGTTGACGCGCCTTGCGGATAGCGCCGTCGGAACTCTCCAGCGGGTCGGTGAGAATGACCTCTGCCCCATAGGCTTGGAGGATACGCTTCCGTTCAGGGCTAACATTGGCAGGCATGCAGAGCGTGACGCCGAACCCCAGCGCCGCCCCAATCATCGCGAACGCAATCCCCGTATTGCCCGAAGTCGCATCCAGCAACCGTTTCCCCGAATGCAACTCGCCGCGCTCGATCGCCGTGCGCACAATGTTCCACGCAGGACGGTCTTTCACCGAGCCGCCGGGGTTGAACCACTCCGCTTTCCCGTAGATTTCGATGCCTTCTGGCAAGTGGCGCGTGACCCGCCGCAACCGAATTAACGGCGTGTAGCCGATCAGATCCACAATCTCCGTCGCCTGTTGCAGCTCGTGCGGCAGGCGCATATAGCACGGATAACGCATAGTTCGTTAGGATACCTCCTGTCATTTAGCGTGGCTAAATTATACCCCGCGCCGTCAACGATTGCCCTCCACTGGCGAATGGGTTGGCAGGAAGCAGTAGGAATTCAGCGCCGTGTGTCGAACAGTTTATCTTTGTGATTCGGACGGAACGAGCCTGCTGGCGTAAGGAGCGCGCCCGATGAGCCTTGCCCTCACGCGCCTACGGCTGCACGGTTTCAAGACCTTCGCACAGCGTGTGGAGATCGAACTCGCTTCGAACCTCACGGCGATTGTCGGTCCCAACGGCTGCGGCAAGAGCAACCTCGTCGACGCGCTGATTTGGGCGCTGGGCGAGGTGAATGTACGCACCCTGCGCGCGCAGACGCCGACCGAAGTGTTGTTCAGCGGCTCGGCAGCGCACAAACCGCTGGGGCTGGCGGAAGTCGCGCTCTGGTTCAACAACGAATCGCGCTGGCTGCCGTTGGATGTCGACGAAGTGCAAATCACCCGCCGACTGTACCGCTCGGGTGAATGGGAATGCTGGATTAACCGTACCCCTGCCCGCTTGCGCGACCTGTCGGATCTGTTCGCAGGCACGGGGCTGGGACGCGGCGGCTATGCGATTGTGAGCCAGGGCGACATCGACGCGCTTTTGAACGCCCCGCCCGAAGAGCGCCGCCGCTGGCTGGAAGAGGTGGCAGGGGTCGCGCTCTACCGCACACGGCGCAAGGATGCCCTGCGCGATCTGGAATCGGCGCGACTCCACCTAACGCGTGTGGACGATGTGCTGCGGGAACTGGAACGCCAGCGCGAACCACTCCGCCACGAAGCCGAGCGCGCCCTCGTCTACCGCGAACTGCGCCGCCAACTTCAGCAACTGGAACGCGCGTACCTGCAGTACGAATACCTTGTCCTGCAACAGCGCACGCAACACGCCCAACAGGAACGCAACGCCCTGCGCGAAACCATCCTGCAGACCGAACTCGCCATCGCCGAGCAGGAAGCCGACGCCGAAACCTACGGGCACGCGATTGCGCAGCTGGAAAGCAACATGGATACCCTGCGCACCGTGCTGCAAAGCCAACTCACCGCCGAAGAGCGTGCCCTGGGTGAACTCAACCGCCTCGATGAACGCGAACACGCTCTCCACGAACTTGCCCGTACCCTGCACGAGGAAGCCGAAAGCCTGCAGGCACAGGAAGCGGAACGACAACAGCGCATCGCCGAGCTGCAAGCCGAACTCCACGCCTTAGAAGCCGAAGCGCAGTTGCTCGTCCCCACCATTCAGCAAGCCGAAGCAGCGACAAAAGAGTTGGAAACCCAACGCCGCGCCTTGGAGACCGCGTATCAGTCCACGCTACGCCAGCACTCGGAACGCGAGAGCGCACTGCGCCAAGCCGAACAACTCCACCACGAGGCATCTCAAACCGAGACGCGCCTGACCGAGCTGCGTGCGGAGCTGGAGCAATCCCACACCGAGCTACAAACGCTGCAAGCGCAGGAAGAGGAACTCCAAAGCGCCGTGGACGCGCGGGAATCGGAGCAAGCGCACAGCGAGCGCCAGCTCCAGCAGCTGAGTCGCGAGGCACAAGCGCACACGCGCACCACAGAGACCTTGCGTGCCCGCGTCCGCGCTTTAGAGTCCAGCCTACAGGCAGGCGAAGGCGCCAGTCCCGCTGTGCGCGCGCTGTTGCAAGCCGTGCGCAAAGGGGAACTTCAAGGCGAATTTGTGCCCGTGGGCGCGGCGCTGACAGTGCCTGAAACCTATCAGGCAGCCATCCGCGCGGCGCTCGGCGGCGCGGTGAACGACATCCTTACCCCCACCGAAGCGGAGGCGCGCACCGCAGTAGAGTGGCTGAAACAGAACCGCGCAGGCAGACTCACCTTCCTCCCGCTGAACCTCATCACTGCCCCGCGTAGCACCGACAGGACGGTTCCAGCCACAGCAGGTATGCTCGGCGTCGCCGCCGAGTTAGTGCAGTACGACCCACGCTATGAGCCTGCGGTACGCCACCTGTTGGGGCGGGTACTCATCGTGGATACGCTCGAAAACGCCGTTGCGCTTGTGCGCGCACTGCGCCGCCAACAGCGTGCAGGCGAGTTCTCGCGGATTGCGACCCTCGACGGCGCGGTGGTGCAACTCAGCGGCGCGATTACTGGCGGTGCATATGCCAACGAACGGAGCAGCCTGCTGCAGCTCAAAGCCGAACTGGAACGCGCCCGCGTTGAGCTGCAAACCGCCGAAACCCACCTGCACGAAGCCGAAGCGACGCTGGAAGCGCATCGCACAGCACACTTCGAGCGCCAACGCCAACTCGATACCATGCGCCGTCAACTGCGTGAGCTCGCGCAGCAACGTATGCGCATGGAAAACGAATACAAGCAACGCGCTCGCGAAATCCAGCACTACGAGGCGCAACTTCAGCGCATCCACGAGCAGCTCGCGCAACTCGATGCCCTGCTCCAGCAACGCCCCGAAGCGGACCCGAATACGCTGGAAACCGAGCGTGAACGCTTGCAAACCGAGTATGAGACGCTCACACGCGCCCTCGCTCAGCAGCGCGCCCTGATGAACCAGCTCGAGTCGCGCAGGCGCGAGGTACAACGACAGATAGAGACCGAACAGCGCGCTCTGAGCCAACTGCATGAGCGTCGCCAGAGCCGCCAGACACGACTCCAGAGCCTGCAACACGAGTTAAACCAAATCGAGAGCCAGCGCGCCGCTGCCCGCGCTGCGCTGGAGCGTCTCCGCGCTCAGATCGCACACGCACAGAGCGAACTGGACGCCCGCCGCGCCGAACGCGAACGCTTGCTGGAGCAGAGCTTCGCCGTGAACGACCGCATCCGCGCCCTGCGCGCCGAGCTGAGCCAACTTGCCGAACGCGAACGCGCCCTCGACCTACAGATTGCCCGCAGTGAGGTGAAACTTGCCGAGATTGAAGACCAGTGGCATCAAATCGCTTCCGAGGAACCCCTGCCTGAACTGGAAACGCCGCTGCCTGAAAAGCCACCTGTCGCCCGCGCCGAACTGGAACGGATACGGCGCGCCCTCGCCGAACTGGGCGAAGTGAACCCTGCAGCCGCCGAGGAATACGCCCGCCTCAACGAACGATACACCCACCTCGAACGCCAACGCGCCGACTTGGAACAGACTTGTGCCCAGCTGGAGCAGCAACTGCGCGAAATCGACGCCCACGCCCGCACGCAGTTCCTCAACACCTTCGAGTCCGTGCGTGAGGCGTTCAAGATGCGTTTCCAGCAACTGTTTGAAGGCGGTCAAGCGGAGCTCATCCTTACAGACGCGCGCGACCCGCTGTCGGCAGGCGTGATTGTCGAGGCGCAACCCCCAGGCAAACGCCGCCAGCGATTGGAACTGCTCTCAGGCGGCGAGCGCGCCCTCACCGCTATCGCGCTGCTGTTCGCCTTCAGCACGGTCAAGCCCAGCCCGCTGATGGTGTTGGACGAGGTGGACGCCGCGCTGGATGGACGGAACGTGCAACGCTTTGCGGACTACCTCAAACAGATGGCAGAGAGCTCGCAGATTCTCATCGTGACGCACAACCCCATCACCACGGCGGTCGCGCAGCAATGGCTGGGCGTGTCGATGACGGGGGGCATCTCGCGAATCGTGCCCTATACCCCACCTGAATCGCTGCTGGAAGCAGACGGCGTGGAGCGTCGCCGCGCGATTATCCAGCCCGCCAGCGAAACCGCGCCCCAACCGTAAAGCCAACCCAGCACCCAGCCTGCCAGCACATCGGACGGATAATGCACCCCGATGTACACGCGCGACACCCCCACCAGCACAGGCAACCAAAATAGCGAAAGCAACGCCTTGCGCCCCCAGACCGCCGTCGCAACACCCACCACCGCGCTCATGTTCGCCGCATGAGCCGACGGGAACGACCCCGAAGTCAAATCCCCAGTAATCGCGTCGATCGGCAGCGCAACGCACGGACGCTCACGCCCGACCCACGCCTTCAACACATCACAGGTCTCATTGGTGAGAATCAGCATCGGAATCAGCCACAAGGCAAACGCCCGCGCCTTGCCCCCACGCCATAAAAGATACATCCAAAGGAGCAACACGCCTATCCGACCCGGGGTCGTCTTGAGCGCGTCCGAGAAGAAAATCATAATCGGCGTGAGCCAATCCGAACGCCACCCTTCAAATATCCAATAGAACAGCCGCGTATCCCATTCCAGCATTGCTTCAGATAATCTGCACCTCGCGTGAGCCGCGCTGCACCTCGCCAATCAACCACGCCTGCTCCCCCGAAATCTGCAAACTGGTCAGCACATCCTGCGCACGCTCCCGCGCCACGACGAGAACGAACCCGATCCCCATATTGAACACGCGGAACATCTCAGCGTCGGGTACATTCCCCAACTGTTGAATGAGCGTAAACAGGGGCGGCACTTCCCAACTGCGACGGTCAATCACGACGCGCATATCGCTGGGCAACGCGCGCGGGATATTGTCATAAAAACCACCTCCCGTGATATGCGCCATGCCGTGAACGGTTTCGCCCTCCAGCAAGGGCAAAACCGCGTTCAGATACGGGCGGTGGGGCTGCAGCAACGCCTCGCCCAAAGTCATCCCCACCTCGGGCAGTGGCTCGTCCAGACGCATATTCGCCAGGTCAAAAAACACGCGCCGCGCCAGCGTGTAGCCGTTCGTATGCAATCCGTTGGAAGCGATTCCGATTACCGCGTCGCCGGCCTGAACGCGGCTGGGGGTCGGTATCTGCTGAAACTCCGCCAGCCCCACGATACACCCCGCCACATCCACCTCACCCGGCAGATACACATCGGGCATTTCGGCGGTTTCGCCCCCCAACAGCACAATCCCCAACTGTTGGCACAACTCCGCCGCGCCCTCCACCACCTCCTGCAGCACCTGCGGTTCCAACTTCGACATCGCCAGATAGTCCAAAAAGAAAAGGGGCTTCGCCGCCTGCACCAGCAAGTCGTTCACCCCATGCGCCACAAGGTCATAGCCCAACACGCGGTACTGTCCCATCATGCGCGCCACACGCACCTTCGTGCCCACCCCATCGATGCTCGCCACAATCACCGGCTGCCGATAACCGCTCACATCCAACGCCATCATCCCGCTAAACGAACCCATCTGCGACAATACAGCTGGCGTGAAGGTGCGATGCACACTCTCCTTGATACTCTCCAGCGCGCGGTTCATCGCATCGATATCGACGCCCGCATCCCGATAAGTAAACTCCTCTGGCATAGCGTGAGTATACCCCGCCCCCATGCAGGAACGGGTGAAGCACTCCTATCCCCGGCTGGAGTTGAAACGCACAATTTTTTTCCCAATCCAAAGCGCCATCCTCACCCGCGAACTCGTTGAGCAACTCGCGCGTGAATCAGTTCACCGCCTTCGCCCACTCCTCAAGGTAGACTTTACGCTGCTGCTCTGGATAGTCTTTCATCAGGCGGATTATCTTTAAGTAGAAATCAGGATCCTCCGTAAGCTCTTCCCAGAATGCCTGACCTGAGACGACGCGATATCGTCGCTGTTGCGTCGGCTGCGTAGACCTTCTACCATAGGAACACCCTAAAACAGGGTCGTACTGCTTACCCAACCGCTGAAGATGTTGTCTCAACCGTCTGTAAAGCTCTTGAAATTCGTCATTCATTCGCGCCGTTTGGCTTGAATTAAACACATTCGGTCCCGACTTGACGGCAATTGCTTTATAACTTTTTTCGGTTTCCACTTCCAAGTCAACTCCTTTTGCACTGGATTTATGTCCACGGCTTATTGCCAACGCCAGTGGCTCTACAAAGGCATCACCAAAGATAGTCTCGTCAGATGCTTGGGTATGGAGTTGAAGTAAATATTCCACCAACTCTGCCGCTGTACGCAGCCCTATCGCCCGCAGGAGGTAAGGATTTTTACGCTTGAGTACTTGTTTGAGGCTGAGAGTACTCAAATTGCGTATGCGACGCTCATAGAAGGCATCAAGACACTTCTTGACGAGTTGTTCTAACTCATTTGGGTCCATACGACACTCCATCCTCAGCAAAGGTATACAGGTTCGGCAAAGCGTTCTCCTTCGTAATTCGCTCTTCCGCAAGGCGGACATATTCTTCCTTGACCTCGATGCCGATATAACGGCGGTCGAGGCGTACACAAGCCACCGCCGTGGTTCCAGAACCCATGAAAGGGTCTAACACCAAATCGCCTGGCTCCGTGAAGAGTTTGATAAACCATGCAGGGAGATCCACAGGAAAAGTCGCCGCATGGTAACGGTTGTAGCATTCGGTTGCCATATGGAGTACGTTGGTTGGATAGGCATATTCGCGTCCAATCCAGTTCGCGACGCGCTTTCCGAACCCGCTCCCTGCTTGGGAATTGAACCGATAGAGATCGTTCGGGTTGAGTTTCTTGAGTCGTTCGTGGCGCCACTCGCCCATCGGCACCATAACGGCTTCCTGAAACATTTTAAACTGTTTCTGCTTAGTAAAGTGGAGTAAGCGTTCCCACGCATCGCGGAACCGATTGGGCCACTTGCCCGGATAACAGTTCTTTTTATGCCAAATGTATTCCTCCGTCCAGAGCCAGCCTTGTTCACGCATCGCCAAAATCAGGTGCAGCACATACGGATGCCGCTCGCCGTTGACCACGCGCTCCTTGATATTGAGAATAAACGACCCTGTCGGCTTCAATATCCGCTTGAGCTCCGCGGCTATCGGCAAAAACCATTCCACATAGTGATCGGGATGCACTCCCCCGTAGACCTGTTTGCGCTGGTCCGCGTAAGGCGGCGAGGTGACAATCAAATCGACACAGGCGTCGGGCAACCGGGGCAGAACCTCCCGACAATCGCCCCACAATATACGATTCAAGAAAGGCGTCAGACTGGCTCCCTCATGCGTGGACATACCCTATGGAGTATACCTTGTGTTTCTGCACGCACGGAGCGTCTGTTAGGCAGCCTCGAATAGGGTATATACCTATCTTGGAGGGATCACAATGACACACTACCACTTGCCTTCGCTGAGCGAAATACGCACACGCTTACATCCTATACGCCATGTTGTGCATGAACGGAATAAGCAACTTTCACCCATGAATAAACTCGCGCTGCTTGTCACCAAGCGGGTCGGCACGATGGGGTTTTTCTTTATAATTGCAGGCTGGAGCGCGTTCTGGCTGAGCTGGAACCTGCTGGCGCCTTCGGCGTGGCGGTTCGATCCACCCCCAGGATTTGTGCTGTGGCTCTTTATCTCGAACCTAATTCAGATTCTGCTGATGCCTCTATTGATGGTCGGGCAAAATGTGCTGAACATCGATTCGGAGCTTCGCGCTCAAGCAGACTACGAGGTAAACTTGAAAGCCGAACAGTATATCGAAGCAATAATCCAACATCTGGAGCATCAAAACGAGCTCTTGAACCAGATTTTACAGCGTTTGCCTGCGGCGAAGAAGGAACACTCATGAGTGTTGGGCGTTGTGTGAGCGTGATGATAATGCTTGTCGCCCTTTCGGGATGTCGTGAGGCGGGGCGGGAAAGCGCCGCGCCCCCCCACGCCGACTCGCCGTATGTGGCGCGCGCCGAAAAGGAGGTCTATAAAGCGTTCGCTGAGCTGCAACGACAAGATGACGCAGAGCGTAAACAGGGACTGGCTGTGCGCAAGCTGCTGCGCGGCGATCCCCAGCGCAAGTGGATTGCGCTCACCTTCGACGACGGTCCGCACCCCGACTATACGCCACGCTTAGTGGAAATCTTGAAACGCTACAAGGTAAAAGCCACCTTTTTCGTGGTCGGAAAGATGGCGGAACAGTACCCCGACTTGGTGCGCCTCCTGTACCAAGAAGGACATGCCATCGGCAATCACACCTACCATCATGTTAATCTGACCCGCTTGGAGGCGGAGCAGATTGCTGTGGAGATTAAGGCATGTGGCGAAGTGATCCAGAGCCTTACAGGACACGCACCCCACCTATTCCGTCCTCCCGGGGGCGATTACAACCCAACCGTAGCGGAAATCGCCAACGCGTTGGGGTACTGGCTGATTCTTTGGACCGATGACCCGGGCGACTACGCCCGCCCCAACGAAGCGATTCTCAAACAGCGCGTATTAGACCAACTCAGCAACGGCGGGATTATCCTGCTGCACGACGGGGTCCCTGAGACAATCGACCTACTGCCCCAGCTGCTGGACTACCTCAAACGAGAGGGATATGAAGTCGTGCTGGTGGATAGGATGTTATCGAGCGAGCAGCCCCACTCCGCCAATCGCTAAGGAGGTCCGCACTCACGAACCATAACCCCCCAAGCACCGATTCTGTGTTCGGATGCGCGTCCATCCACACGCCAATGCTGAAACAAGAGGTTCTGGCACAAAAATTGCTATGCGCTACATTACATCAGACTCGGAAATGTCCGTTTTGGAGAGAAATCTGAGTCATGATGTATATGAGATGCTTCTTCTTGGGGGACATCTCTAAATTCACTCTACAATGGAGGTCTAACTATGCATCTGCGAACAATCATGAGCGCTCTTGCGCTGAGAGGATTGACCCTTGCGCTGATAGTGTCAGGTCTGGGAGTTTCAGCGAGACTTGCCTCCGCAAGCCCCGTCAACTTCCAGATGTATGTGTCCGCCGATGACGACTTTGATCTGTATACGGGCAATGCGGCTGGGGCATCCACCCTTGTCGCCAACCACAACGGCGGCTGGACCACCCCCTACTTCTATTCCCTAACGCTCCAGGTGAACGATTATATCTACATTCCTGCGATGGATCTCGCCGCAGGAAGGTGGGGCTTAGGCGGCTACACCAGTACGGACGGCGGAGCCACATGGACGCCTATCCTCCCCAACTCCCCCAACTGGGAAGTCGTCTATGTAGACAGCCCAGGATTTGGAGGTTCGCCGAATAACCCAGTGATGAATCTCGCTACTTTGAACGCGGTCATTGCGAATGCGAACGCGAACAACCTCTGGGTCGCGCCCGTGGCAGGTACGGCGTACTGCTGGTTATGGCTTGCCTAATTTTTACGCTGGGTCGTCCTTCCCTGCGCTGGGTTGTATTTGGACTGAACCTTCCTGGAACGCGCACCCAGGAGGCTTACATGCGGGTGGTCTTTCGCTATAAGGTGGTGCCTGAACCAGCGAGTATGCTGGCGTTAGGCGCAGGTCTGGCAGGGTTGGTTGGATTGCGTCGTCGCCGCGCATAGCCCGCGCTATCGCGTTACTCAACCTGCGATTGGTTCATACACACGCGCCTTCTACGGAAGGAGCTGACAGGGGCAGACCTACGGGTCAGCCCCCTATCATTTTTTTCAACACCTAGGGCGCCATATGCATGATCGCCTCCCCCAATAGGTATACTATCCAGTCGGAGGCTGGGCTATGCAAACGGTTCTCGTTTCTACCGACTGGGTTCAGGAGCATCTGAACGATTCGAATATCCGCCTCGTCGAGGTGGATGTGGATACGGCGGCGTATGAGCAAGGACACATTCCCGGTGCGATTGGGCTAAACTGGCAGATTCAGTTGCAAGACCCTGTGCGGCGCGACATCCCTTCCAAAGCGCAGTTGGAATCTACTTTGGGCGGGCTGGGCGTAAGCGATAAACACACCATCGTACTGTACGGGGACAATAATAACTGGTTCGCGGCGTTCGCATTCTGGGTGCTGAAACTATACGGGCATGAGGATGTGCGCCTTATGGACGGCGGACGCAAAAAGTGGCTCGCGGAAGGACGCCCCATCACGAAGGAAGTGCCGAACTACCCACCCACAGAGTACCATGCGAAGGAGCCAGACCTGTCATTACGAGCCTTCTTCCCCCAGGTACTGGAGAGTCTGAACCGTCCAGAGGTTGCGCTGGTCGATGTGCGCTCGCCCCAGGAATACACCGGCGAGCTGATTGCGCCCCCCGGGCTGATGGAGACCGCCCAACGCGGTGGACATATCCCAGGCGCACGGAACATCCCCTGGGCGCAGGCGGTGCGTGAGGATGGGACTTTCAAGTCGCCTGAGGAGCTGCGTGCCCTCTATGAAGCTCAAGGAATCACGCCCGATAAGCAAATCATCGCCTACTGCCGAATTGGGGAGCGATCCTCGCATACTTGGTTCGTATTGAAATACCTCCTGGGCTATCCGAATGTGCGCAACTACGATGGCAGCTGGACGGAATGGGGCAACATCGTGGGGGCGCCCATTGAGCGCGAAGCCCCCACCCACTCCCATGGCGGTGGTAGCACAGCGCCATGCCCACAATAATTGATGAACACCATGACCAAGAAACTCTACCTCTATACCGATGGCTCGTCGTTAGGCAATCCCGGCTCGGCTGGGATTGCCTACCTGCTCAAAGACGAGACGGGAACGACTGTTAAGTCGGGGCATCAGGCGATAGGCAACGCCACCAACAATCAAGCAGAGTATTACGCCTTGCTGAAAGGGCTGGAAGCCGCCCTCGAATCGGGCGCCCAAGAACTGGAATGGTTCTCCGACAGCCAGCTGCTGGTGAACCAATGGGCTGGCGCCTACCAAATCAAAGACCCCAAACTACGCCAACTGATGCAAAACGCGAAAGCGCTCGCATGCGGAATTAAAGTCATTCCGCATGCCGTGCCGCGCAACAGTTTGCCCGAAATGGAGCAAGTGGACGCCATGGCGCGTCAGAAAGCGATGGACGCCGCGAAAAAGCGTCCATCTGCGAAAAGCTCTTCCTCTGCGAAAACGCCTGCATCGACGAAAAAGCGTTCCTCGCGCAAGCGTCCGCGTACCGATTCATGAACGAGCATTTTTAGGCGCACCCCGAAGACGATTATCGGTACTGCGTAAGCTATCCCCCCTCTCCCACGCTGTGCACGAGGAGTAAGTGCAAGCACTCCAACACCCCAAGCGCAGGACACTCCTCTCTCCCACGCTGTGGGAGAGGGACAAGGGGTGAGGGTAATCAAACTTCCTGAGTGCGTGTGCCCATCCGTGAGACACACCCCATCAGGTACACTTATGCCGAAAGAATCGCTTGCAGCAGGAGGTGTGCTATCGCGAACGAGAAGATTATTCGGGAGATTTTGGTCAATGTCTCGCCCCGCGAAACGCGAATCGCGGTGCTGGAGAATGGTCAACTCATGGAACTGCGCTTCGAACGGGGCGAGCGCGTGGTGGGCAATATCTACAAAGGGGTGGTGCAGAATGTGTTGCCCGGCATGGACGCTGCGTTCGTGAACATCGGGCTGGAACGCAACGCCTTTTTGTATGTGGGCGACATCCTGCCCGAAGGAGGCGACGCCGACGAGACACCCCAACCGCTGAAACGCTCCGAACTGCGTAAACGCAATATCGGCGAGCTGCTCAAAATCGGGCAGGAGATCCTGGTGCAGGTGGTCAAAGCCCCCCGCGGCACAAAAGGCGCACGCGTCACAACCCGAATCACCTTGCCCGGACGCTATGTGGTGCTGATGCCCGATACTAATGTACTGGGTGTGTCGCGCAAAATCGAAGACCGTAATGAACGCGAACGCCTGCGCCGAATCGGTGAAAAACTGCATCCCCAAGGGTTCGGACTGATTCTGCGCACCGAATCGGAAGGCAAGACCGAAAAAGAGATTGGACAAGATATCGAGTACCTCACGCAGCTCTGGACGCAAATCCGCGAGAACATCGCCAAAGCGCAGGCTCCTGCGCTCGTGCATCGCGACGCAACCCTGCTCTACCGCGTGCTGCGCGATATGTTCTCCTCGGAGGTCGAGCGACTCTGGATAGACGACCCCGAAGAGTACGAAAAAGTTCACGAAGTACTCAGGGTCATCGCCCCGGACCTGCGCAACCGCGTCATCCTCTACGATAAGCTGACGCCGATGTTTGAGCATTTCAACATCGAAAAAGAGATGGAACGCCTCATGCGGCGCAAGGTGTGGCTCAAGTCGGGCGGCTATCTGACCATCGACGAGACGGAAGCCTTCACCGCCATTGATGTGAACACGGGCAAGTTCACGGGCAAGACCTCGCTGGCGGAAACGATTCTTAAAACGAATCTGGAAGCGGTGGAGGAAGTGTGCCGCCAGTTGCGCCTGCGCGACATCGGTGGGATTATTGTGGTGGACTTTATCGATATGGGGCGCAAGAGCGACCATCGTCAGGTGATGCAGGCGTTGCAACGCACGCTCAAGCGCGATCGGGCGCGGTTCCGCATCGGGCGCATCAGCTCCTTGGGGCTGGTGGAACTGACCCGCAAGCGCACGGGCGAATCCGTAACGGAGAGCCTGACGCGCCCATGCCCCACTTGCCACGGACGCGGACGCATCCCCTCCCCCGAAACCGTGAGCCTCTGGATAGAACGCGACCTCGAAGCCCGCGCCCGCAAAGAGCAGGTGGAGGCGTACCTTATCGAGGCGCATCCCAGCGTAATCGAGCATCTGGTGGGCGAAGACGGCGTCAACATCGACCTGTTGGAACACCATCTGGAGGTAGGGCTGTTCGCACGCGCTCGCCCAGAACTGCCCATCGATGAGTACCGCATTCAAGGCGGCGCGCTGGAAACCTTCAAGCGCCAGTACCTGCCCTACAAACTGCTTCAAGTCGTGGAGTGCCAGCTTACTCCCTCCGCCATCGACGAGGAAACTAAGGTCGCCTTCACGAAAGACGGCTATCTAATCTTGTGGGAAGACGAACCGCCCAAGCAAAACATCTCGAAGGTGACCATCAGCGAGGTGCGTCGTTCGTTTGCCTTCGCGGAGCCAGTGTACGAAGGCAAACTGAAAAAAGCGGAAGTGGTGTAGCGCGGGAATGCGTGCCTACTGGTTGCCGCCGAGGCAAGCCAACCTACCGCCGCACGGGCACACCCCGCGCGTGGAGGTAGTCCTTGAGTTCACGAATCGTGTAAACGCCGTCGTGTACAATCGAGGCGACGAGCGCGGCGGCGGCGCGCCCTTCGGTAAGTGCATTGTATAGATGCTCGGGCTTGCCTGCGCCCCCCGAAGCGATGACAGGCACTGGCACAGCTTCGGCAACGGCACGCGTGAGCGGAAGCGCGTAGCCGTCCTGGGAACCATCCCGATCCATGCTGGTCAGCAGAATCTCGCCAGCGCCGAGCGCGACCACACGCTGCGCCCATGCAACAGCGTCCCAACCGGTGGGGGTGCGCCCGCCGTGGGTGTACACCTCGTAGAACGCGCCGTTCCAGCGGGCGTCGATGGCGACCACCACGCACTGGCTGCCAAACTGCTCCGCAGCGTGCGCAATCAGTGCGGGGTTCTCCACGGCAACGGTGTTGAGGCTGACTTTATCCGCGCCAGCGTGCAAAATAGCACGAATGTCTTCGAGGGTGCGAATGCCCCCACCCACCGTGAAGGGGATGAACACCTGCTCCGCCACCCGCGCGGCGAGTTCGAACACGGGCGCACGCCGTTCATGGCTCGCTGTGATGTCCAGGAACACCAGCTCATCGGCACCCTCTCGGTCATAGCGGCGCGCCAGTTCCACCGGGTCACCCGCATCGCGCAGCCCCACAAACTGCACGCCCTTCACTACGCGCCCGTTCTTGATATCGAGACAGGGGATAATACGGCGGGTTTCGGCAGACGCCATCTCAGGAGTCCTCGCTCGTTCGTCGCCACTGCACGGCGATAATCGGCTTCTCAGCGGGGGGCGTGTTGGCTTGCTTGGCGGGGCGCGCCGTCTTCTTGCGACGCTGGTTGTGTCCGCGGCGGCGCGCGCGCGGCTCTGCAGCAACGTTCTCCACACTCGCTCTGGTCGCCGAAGGCTCTACTTCGAGCGCCTCCTCCGCGATGACCTCAGGCTCTATCGGCTCGAAGGGGGAATGCTCCGGCGAAATCGGCTCCAACACAGGCTCTTCCCAGTCTGGCTCTGCGGCAGGCTCAAGGGTTTCCTGTGGGGTGTCTTGCTCCGTGGGCGTCTCGATGAGCTGGAAGTAAGGCTCTAATTGAATCGGCTCGCCTTGCAGGAGTTTGAGGAGTTGCTCGTGGGGTGCGGTCAAAAGCAGGCGGCTTTCACCCTCTTGCAGATAGAGCGCATGCTCCATCACGCTTTCCGCGACGATCTCGCCCTCGTTGGGGTCGTAGACGCTTAGGGGCAGCGGGAACTGCAGCGTGCGCATACCGCCTTTCCGCGCATGGAGATGCAACCACGGGTAGTGGGCTTGTACGAGGTCGTTGGTATCCAGCCAGATATGTCCACCTGCCCAGCGTACCAAGGAACGCACCAGTTCGGTCGTGAGGCGGCGTTCACCCAGAAAGACCGCCTTCCAGGTCTTGTGGTCGCACACGGCGAGCGAGGGCAATCCCGTATCGATATACTCGCCCACCACATCGCAGCCCTCGGCAATCGCATAGAAGGATGGCTCCCAAGGCTCCACCATGCCGATTTTATCGGTCTTGAGGAAGCGCGCCAGGGGGTGGGCTTTGTTGACAATCTGCGTGCCTTGCATGCTCGCCCACGGCTGGCGAGCGATGGCGACGCCGAGCGTTTCGCGGGCGTTGGCAAGTGCCTCGCGATGCCCGTGGAACAGGGTACTGGCGTAGAGCCAGACCAGCACGCGACTGTCGCGCTGCAGGCGTTTACGAATCGCTTCGTGCGCCGCGCGCGACATCCGCCATGCGTTCAGGAAAATCACCACGCGGCTGGGCGGGAACTCCTGTTGCGTGATGTCCTCCAGTAGATAGAAGCCGACCGACGCGCCGCTACGCAGCAGGGCTTCGCGCGCCTGCACGACCATCTGGTCTATTAGGGGCGATCCCGTGCGCACATAACGTGTGCTTTCGGGATCCACAACCACGGCAACTTCGGGGGGTGTCTTTGGAGTACGCTCGCGCAGGCTCCAAAGGGGTTGGGCAAGGCGTGCAGCGTTCCAAGCGTCGGGATGCGCCAACCAGCCCTCGCCCCACAAGTCCATCCACATCTCGCCATGCGCCAGCGTGAGCGACTGCGCCAGCGAACGCCGGTGAACCTGCTGCACCGCCTGCACGCTGTGCAAGGGCGGGTTGTAGTCGTCGTCGGGGGTCGCCTCCGCTTGGACAGAAGCAAGATGATGCCCTGTGGACGGGTCGGTCAGGCGCATCGCCTTGCCAAACGGCGTGCGGTAGTCCTCCTCCGACAGGAACAGCTTTCGGTGCAGGTTAACCGAATCGACAGGAAGCGGCACTGCGCCCAGTTCGCCCGGCAAGCGTGTGCGATAACTCAGCGGCGCGGAGAGAAAATCGATATACGGCGAGCGCAGCAACTGCGCGAGGGCGAAATGCCCCGCATGGGGGTGTTTCCACTCCAGCACATAGCCATACGGCACGCCCACCAACGCACGACCCTGACACGCCTCCTTGACCGCCTGCGCCAGCCCCAGAACCCGTCGCGCCGTAATGTCCGACAGGAACCGATGATAGTCGATCCAGCGTCCCTCGCGGCGTGGGTGGTAAAAGTGGTTCACGCGCCCATGCGGCAGGGTTGGTTGGAAGGGCGGCAAGGTCGCTGTGCTAAAAGTCACTTCGCCATTGAACCAGCAGGCGCGGAGCACAACGGTGTCGTGTTTATACTGTCGGCGCAGCCACTCGCGAAACGCCTGCAACGCCGCTTCACTCGTGTCGTAACCGCCCGATTCGGAAAGGAACCATTCGCCGTAGTCCAGATGGTAGCCTAAAGTCGCACCGCCCTCATCCTCTTGCTCCACAAGATGGATCAGCGCGACCAGTTGCTCCTTCGCCACCTGCCACCAGCGGTCAGCGCAGATAGAGGGACCGCCCACCGAGCCATCTGCGAAACGAATTACGGCTTCGGGATACTCGGCTTGCCACTTGCCCACCGGTGCGAACGCGATACGCCATAAGATGTGCGCCTCCGGGTCGGTCTCACGCGCCAGAGCCGTCCAGTAGCGAATCTGGTCAAAGGCTTCAATCGCTCCCGTTTCGCGCACGGGGAGGGGGATCAGCAGCGAGTAGAGGTGGATACCTGCTTCGGCAGCGAGTTGCATCTGCTGTTGCACACGCACTGCAGCTTCGGGGGTGTGGGGGTTGCCAAAGAAAAAGTGCGGTTGAAACACGCGCTCCCCGAAATGAATGGTTGGAACGCCGTTGTGGAACCGCACGCGCACCTGCGGATGGCGTATCGGCGGTGGGGGCGGAAGTTCTGGTTCGGCGACGGTCGCCGCCGCGCCATCTACTGCATACGTGGCTTCTGGGGCTGATTTTTTCCTGCGGCGGGTGCGACGGGATTTCGGCTTTGGTTCCTCTATCGGGATTATCGGCGCCGTTTCTACCAGCGTTGCTGCCTCGTCGGCGGGTTGTGTTTCTTGCGATGCCAGCGTCTTGACAGCGGGTTCGGTTTTCTTGCGTCGTCTGCGCTTGGAGGGGTGCGCCTCCGCCCCCGACTGGGGTGTTTCAGGAGCCTGCTCTATTGTCTCTGGGGGCGATACAGTAGCGGGTTGCGCCGCCTCTGTTGATGTAGGCTCCGACGGCGCAGCTGCTTTGCGCCTCCTGCGTTTGGTGGGTTGCATCTCCGGCTCCGATACAGGCGTTGCAGGGGCTTCCTCTATTGCCTCAGGCGCCGACACAATAGCGGGCTGAACCGCTTCCGTCGGTGCAGGCTCCGACGGCGCAGCTGCTTTGCGCCTCCTGCGTTTGGTGGGTTGCGCCTCTGGTTCCAGCACCGGCGCCTCAGGAGCCGTTTCGGCAGGTAAAGGCTCCGAAGGTGCGGAAGCCTGAGTCGCTTCGGTTGGAGGAGACGCGGACGCAACAGTCGGTTCCGGCGCAGCTTGGCTTACTGTGCGCCGTCGCTGTCGAGTGGGCGTGGAAGGCGTTGCTTCAGCCGGTGTCGCCTCCTGTGCCTGCGCCGATTCGAGCGGCGCGGTCTCCGTTTCGGAAATCGTCTTCTTTCGTCTTGGCATGGTCTTCGATCACGGGCAACTGCTCAATCCAGTTAAGGAGGTCTGTAGGCGTTTCGAAATAATAGTCGGGTTGCGCAGCCCGTAGGTCTTCAGGCAAGTGCGCTCCCCATGCAACAGCACCCACCAACACGCCGGCCGCGCGCCCACAACTCAGGTCGAACACCGTGTCGCCGATATAAATCGCCTGCTCGGGCGCAACCTGCAATCGCTCCAGCGCTTTCAACACAGGGTCAGGCGCGGGCTTGTGGCGCTCGGTGTCGTCAGCAGTCACAACCGTATCCACATAGGCATCTACCGTAAGCTTCGGCAGCGTAATCTGCAACTCCTCGCGATTCTTGGAGGTCACCAGCGCGACCGCGTAGCCTTTTCGGTACGCGGTTTGTACCGCCTGCACCGCTTCGGGGATCACGCGCTCTTGGTCGCGATGCGCCTTGTAGTAGGCCACCTCGTCGGCTTCCATCAGGTCATGGGGGGCATTGCCCGCCACACGGTCGTCCAGATAGTGCATCTGCACTTTAAGTGGCAATCCAATCAAGCGGCGAATCTCCTCGCGCGGTAGCGCAACGCCCAAATGCTTCCGATAGGTGTAGTCTAATGCCTTGACAATCAAATCGACCGTATCGATGAGCGTGCCGTCGATATCAAAAAGAATCGCTCGTAAGGATGAGGGCTTTTCCATCGCCATAAGTATACCTCACGAGAGTTCGACGGGCACTGCTTGCACTTTGAAGGGTAGGTGTTGCACGATTTGGTTCTTCTCGTTCACCAGCACCATTTTGGGTTCGACCCACTCGTCGGTCAGGACGAAGCTGGCGATAATCACGCGATGCCCCTTCTGCGCCTTGTGCGCCGCCGAGCCGTAGATTGCAATCTCGCCGGAACCGGGCGGCGCGGGAATCACATAGGTCTGAAAGCGCTCGCCGTTGTCCATCACCCACACATGGACTAACTCGCCCGGCTCTAAGTCGATCGCCTCCATCAACGCCTCATCGATGGCGATGCTGCCGATGTAGTCCAGTCGGGACTCAGTGACCCGCGCCATGTGAATTTTGCCCTTTAGCCGTTCGACCAATCGCATACACGCATTCCTCCGAAAGAGATTTTCCAATAGCCGTATACTATAATACCCCAACAGGAGATTGCACCCCAATCGCGAATTCCTCCTTAGGAGGTCATCGATGAAGATTCTGGTAGCGGACAAGTTCGAGCAGAGCGGCTTGGAGGGACTGAAATCGCTGGGTTGCACGGTGGTTTACGACCCCAGCCTCAAGGACGACGCTCTGGTCGAGGCGATTCGTACGCACACTCCTGATGTGCTGGTAGTACGTTCGACGAAAGTCACGGCGCCGATGCTGGAGGCAGGCGATTTGAGCCTCGTGATTCGCGCGGGCGCCGGCGTGAACACCATCGATGTGGACACGGCATCTCGGCGCGGAATCTATGTCGCGAACTGCCCCGGCAAAAACGCGATTGCGGTGGCGGAGCTGGCGTTCGGACTGATTCTGTCGCTGGATCGGCGTATTCCGGACAATGTGGCGCAGTTGCGGGCAGGCAAATGGAACAAGAAAGAGTTTAGCGAAGCGCGGGGGGTGTTTGGTTGCACGCTTGGGCTTATCGGCGTGGGCAACATCGGGCGCGAAATGATTACTCGTGCCCGTGCGTTCGGATTGCGCGTGATTGCCTGGAGCCGCTCCCTCACGCCCGAACGCGCCGAGCAACTCGGAGTCGGCTATCGCGCCACGCCCCTCGATGTCGCCAGTGAAGCGGACATCGTCAGCGTGCATGTCGCCCTCACCCCCGAAACGAAACACCTCTGCAACCGCGCGTTTTTCGAGGCGATGCGTAAGGGAGCGTACTTTATCAACACGGCGCGCGCGGAAGTCGTCGACGAGGACGCGCTGGCATGGGCGATACGGGAAAAGGGCATTCGCGCAGGACTCGATGTATTCGAGGGGGAACCGAGCGCAGGCGAAGGCGAGTTCCGCAATCCGCTGGTGGAACTCCCGCTGGTCTACGGCACGCATCATATCGGCGCATCCACGCAGCAGGCGCAGGAAGCCATCGCCGCCGAGGTGGTGCATATCGTGCAAACCTACATGCAAACAGGGCGCGTGCCGAATGTGGTGAACCTTGCCGACCATTCACCCGCGAAGTACCTGCTGGTGGTGCGTCATTTAGATCGGGTGGGCGTGCTGGCGCATGTGTTCAACTGTCTGCGCGAGGCGAACATCAATGTCCAAGAGACGGAGAACATCATTTTCGCGGGCGCAGAAGCCGCCGTCGCACGGATTCAGTTAGACAGCGCGCCTCCAGAGGCGACCCTGCACGCGATTCAGCAACACGAATGCATCTTCTCCGCGACCCTTGTGGCGCTGCACTGAAGGCTACCCTTCCCGCAACGGCTCGCCCAGTTCCGTGCCGTCGGGTAGGATGCGCAAGTAGCCCAACTGTATCCAGCGCACGGGCTGCACCGAACGCACAGGCGTCAGCACCGTTATCGTGCGCGCCTTGTAGTCCAGCGATTCGATAAGCCCCAAGCCATAGCAACGCCCCGTGTAGTCAATTAGCCCCACCAGCAGGTTGTGATACGCTGACTGGGGCAACATCACCAGTTTATTCACATTCGCGAGGGTCATCAGCATTTCGATTTGCGCGTCGCTGAGCGGTTGGCGTACAATCAGGTGGAGCGAATCGCCCACCATTTCCGCATGGAGCAGTTCGGCGCGTATCTGGTCGGCGAGAAAGCGTTTTCGGGCGTCCGAGAGGGGCTGCCCAGCACCCAGTCGCCTGCCGATGAAGCGGAACTGATCGAGAGAGAGTGTATGCGTGGTCGCCTTCTCAAAATAGCGTGCGAAGGCTGTACGGCGATACTGCGCTCGATGCACAGGCGACTTGCGCAAAATGCTCTTGGGCACGCGCAACTCATAGAGCTTCCAGTCGGCGCGCTGACGCAGCGCGTCCACAATCGGTTCCAGTTCCCCCCCACGCTGGAGAGCGACCACCGCCTGTGGGCGCAAAAGGTCAATCAACATCAGCTTATACGCCCGACCATGCCAACCGCTGATGTAGCCATCGGTATCGATCACGATACTGTCGGGCTGCAACGGGACCAAATCATCCAGCACACGCCGCGCACCTGCCAACGCCAGCGATCCATGCCGCACCGGCGACACATCGCCCAGAAATGCTAAGCTGTTCGGCGTCAGGTCGCTGAGCAACTCGTAGGGTTTGTTAATCAACACACCGCTAAACGCGGCAGGGGGTCCCACGGTCGTCTGCCCCACATCCAAGTCCACGAAGCCGACGCTCCGCCCGGCTTGCTGCTGTAGTTTCAGCAGGAGCGAGCAGAAAGTGGACTTGCCCACATCGGTCGCGCCCAGCACAAGCGTCGTGCCGTTGAAGGTGACGAGTTCGTCGACCGCTTCTTGCCACTCCGCATACAGTTCGCGCCAGCGCATATCAGAACTCCAGATGCATCGGTAGGATTGGCGCGGAGTGGGTAATCGCGCCGACGGAGATATAGTCCACGCCCGTTTCGGCAATCGCGCGCACGGTCTGTAGGTTCACCCCACCGGACGCTTCGATAAACCGCACGCGCCCCTTCGCGCGGCGCACCGCATCGCGCAGCATCTCTAACGGCATATTGTCCAGCAAAATGCCATCCGCGCCGGCTTCAACGGCTTCCTCCACCTGCGCCAGCGTCGTACACTCTACTTCAATCGCCAGCAGGTGGTGGGCGTTCTGGCGTGCGCGGCGCACCGCCTCCCGAATATCGCCGTTGAGTGCGGTCAGGTGGTTGTCTTTGATGAGGATACCGTCGTACAGTCCGATACGGTGGTTGCGCCCGCCCCCAACGCGCACGGCATACTTTTCCAGCAGGCGCAGTCCGGGCGTTGTTTTGCGTGTGTCGACAATCTGCGCCCCCGTGCCCGCAACGGCGTCCACGAACTGCTTGGTGAGCGTGGCAATCCCCGACAGGCGTTGCAGGAAGTTCAGTGCGGTGCGTTCCCCTTTGAGAATCGCGCGGGTGTTGCCTTCAAGGCGCATCACCACAGTCCCTGAGACAAGCGGCGCGCCGTCGGACAGACAGTCTGTGAAACGGATTTCGGGGTCAAGATGCCAAAAGACCTGCTGCGCCACCTGCACGCCGCACAGCACCCCTTCCGCCTGCGCGATAATCGCACACCGCGTTGTATGTTCCGGGGGTATCAGGCTCTCGGTTGTCCAATCGCCCGTGCCCAGGTCTTCCTGGAGCGCGATTGCAATCGTGTGCGGTAGACTCCCGACATCCTGTGGGGTTGCGTCCCGCTGTTGCCTTCTGTGTGCGTGCATCGCCCTAATTGTACCTGTGCAGGTATACTCGCTCCCTGATGGCAGCTCGTGAACCGATTAACGACCTGAATCTGTCGCGCTGGCGAGAGTACAACGATGTGCTGACCGACAGCCTGTGGCTGCTGGGCAAGCGCGATAATCACGGCGCCCACGCGCCTGATTACTGGGGCAACTTCGCGCCCCAAATCCCCTATCAAGCGATGCGGCGGTTCACGCGGCAGGGCGAGTGCGTGTTAGATCCGTTTTCGGGACTGGGCACGACCCTCATCGAGGCGCGTCGGCTCGGCAGGCACGCCATCGGCATCGAGTTGAACCCCACCGTCGCAGCGAATTCGCGCGAGCGCGTCGAGTCCCAGCCGAACCCGCACCGTGTGCAAACAGTCATCCTGCAAGGCGACAGCACCCACCCCGACACCGCCGAGCGCGTGCGTTGCCAGCTCCAAGCATGGGGCTTTGAACAGGCGCACCTGCTGATTCTGCATCCCCCCTATCACGACATCATTTCCTTCAGCGACGACCCGCGCGACCTGTCTAACGCGCCCAATTTGGAGGCGTTTCTGGCGCAGTTCGAGCAGGTGGTTGTGGGTTTCGCACCGCTGCTGATGACCGGGCGGTTTCTCACACTGGTCATCGGCGACAAATACACAAAGGGCGAGTGGATTCCGCTGGGCTTTTATGCGATGGAGGCCATACGCCGGTGCGGCTTTCGCCTCAAGAGCATCTGCGTCAAAGACTTTCACGAGACGCGCGGCAAACGGAACCAGCGGAGCCTATGGCGGTATCGTGCCCTCAAGGGCAACTTTTACCTGTTCGGGCACGAATATGTGATGTTCTTCGAGAAGACCGCTACCGCCGCGTTACCAGATAGATAATGCTGAGAATGAGCCAGATAATGCGCAAGGGTTCCTCGGCGGAGGCGCGCCGTTGGCTCGGTTCGGGCACTTCCACCGTGTCGCCGGGCAGGAGTTTCTCATCGGGGCGCGTGCCGCGCGCCACTTCCAGCAGGTTGACCGTGATGCGCTGTTGCTTCCCGCGGTCGGTAGGGCGCAGGATGACCACCCGCTCCAAAATCGCGTTCGCTTTTGGGCCGCCTGCGGCCTCAATCGCCTGCGTAAGCGTCATGTTTTCGGCGTAGTTGACAATGCCCGCACGGTTCACGCCTCCCCGCACCACGATAAACTGCCGCGCGGAACGGAAGGGCACGGTAATCTGGTCGCCCCCTTGCAACTCTACATCGCCCTGAAGCGTGTTGAGATTAATAGTGACTGGCTCGGCGCGGTTGGCGCGTCGGATTTGGATTCGGGTCGTGTCGGCTTCGGGCAGGGCGCCCCCTGCCTTGCCCAACGCCTGAATCAGCGTTTTCGCCTCCTCATACTCAAACGCGCCGGGCGTACGCACCGCGCCCAACACCAATACGCTTCTGCCCCCCGCGCGTAGCGGCACGAAGATGCGATCGCCGGGCTGCAAAATCGGGTTCGCTCCCTCGTCCGCCTCCTGGGTAAACTTGAGGAAGTTGAGGACCAAGCGTTCCCCGCTCAGGCGTTCCAGTCGCACCGCGCTCAGGTCTGCCGTGTCGGTGGGCTGTGCGGCTTGGAGCGCGTCGCTGAGCCGCCAGCCTGCTTGAAGAGTGAAATCGCCGCCGCGCCGAACGGCGCCCTGCACCGTCACCTTCGCCTCCGCACGCTGGGCGATTTCTACGACCACTTTCGGGTCGCGATAGAAGTTCCCCTCGCGCAGGCGTCGGGCGATTTCGCTGGCGAGTTCGTCCGGGGTGCGCCCTGCCGCTTGCACCAACCCGATGAGCGGCATCCGAAACGCACCCGAAGCGTCCACGACATACACCCGTGAGAGCGAATCGTCGCCTTCAACGGTAATCCGCAGGGAATCGCCCGGGAGAATGCGCGGCGCCTCTTGCGCCCACGCGCAGAGCCACAGCAAGCTCAACGCCAGCAACCCAACCCATCGCCTCATAATCTATAGGATACCTGCTGCGCCGTGCTGGGTGTCGGCGTCCCCTAAGCGCAAGCCCCCCACGACGGGTATACTTCAGCAGGGAAACCCGCGCGTCTAACGAACATGGAGGTTGGTATGCGAAAAACGATTTGGGCGTTGTTGTTCGGTCTCATCGCGGCGGCGGTATGGGCGCAGACGCCTGCGGCAATGTGGCGCTTCTTCGGAAACGCGGCGCCGAATAACCCCGCGCTGCCCGGCGTTGGCAAACAGACGATTTACTACCCCTGCCTAAACCGCCTCTACGCGGTCAATACAGAAGACGGCGCCTTGAAATGGCAATATCCCGCCGACGCGCCGCTCAACACCACGATTATCGGTCAGCCTGTAGAAGGTGAAGGGCTGGTCTATATTGGTGTAAGCAACGGCAATGTGTTGGCACTGGATGTGGAGACGGGTGCATTGCGCTGGGCGTTCACGGCAGAAAGCGCGCCGACTGCCCGCCCCGTGCTGGAAGACGGGGTGCTGTATATCGGCACAGGACGCGGCGAGGTGTATGCCCTGAACGCTCGAAACGGCGAACCCCTCTGGCGGGAACCCTATCGCGCCGATGACTACATCGCAGGCAAGCTCGTCAAGCAGGGCGATACGCTCTTTTTCGGTACGAACGGCGGCTTTGTTCACGCGGTGAACACCGCAGGTGGTCGCCGACGCTGGCTGTTCCGTCTCCCTGCACCGAACTATGATGCGCAACCCGTGTACGCAAACGGAAGCCTGTATGTGACCTCCAACGATGTCTTGATTGCGATCAATCCGAACAGCGGCTCGGTACGCTGGACGCGCCGTTTCAACACCGAGTTTCGCCTTGCCCCCGCCGCCAACGACGACTACATCGCCGTTGTGACGCGCGAGAACCGTCTCTATGTGTTCGACCACTCTGGCAAGATTGTGACCGGCGATCGAGAACCCATCGAGATGCGCTATGAGCCGCTTACCGCGCCCGAAATCCATCAAGGCAAGCTCTGGCTCGCCACACGGCGCGGCACTATCCTATGCTACTCGCTGCCGGAGGGCAAGCTGGAGTGGCTCTACACCTTGCGCCCCCCTGAGGGCACAGTGGATGCGAATAATCGCCGCGTCGCCTACCTGGGGCTAACGGGTAAACCGGTATTTACTCCGAACGGCTTCGTCGTTGCCACCAGCGACGGCAACCTGACGATGTTTGGCTTCGGTTGGGTCGACCAAATCGCGCCGCAAGTGATACGCACCACGCCTGCGCTGGGCGAGATGATGTCGGGTCAGCTGCCGTTGGACTTCACGGCGCGTATCCGCGACGACGGCAGCGGCGTCAACCCCGCGACGGTTCAGTGGCTGCTCAACGAGGAACCGCTCCCTGTCGAGTACGAGCCATCGCTGGGCGAGATCACGGTGCAACTGCGCGCGGGCACGGCTGCGAAGCCCCTGCCCGACGGACGCCATACCATGACCATCATCGCCTCCGACTGGGCAGGCAATACGGTACGCTACCGCTGGGCGATTTATATCGACAATAGCCTGCGCCGCGCTCCCGCGCGCTCACAACAGCAACAACAAGGCGCCCCCGGAGGACGCGGAGGAGGCGGTCGTGGAGGCGACTTCTGAAACGCGCGCGGAGGCGACCCACTCCATCGCCCCCGTCGCTATCCGCGCCGAAAACCTCACCAAAGAGTTCAAGCTCGCGCACCACGCCTACGCGTCGCTCAAGGGGTTGCTTCTGTCGTTCCTGCCAAAGCGCGTGGAGCATCTCGTAGCCCTACGGCAAGTGAGTTTTACCATCCGCCAAGGCGAAACGGTCGGCGTCATCGGTCAGAACGGCTCCGGAAAAAGCACGCTACTGGGAATCATCGCACGGGTCTATCGCCCCACCTCAGGCGTTATCGAGATTAACGGGCGCGTCGCACCCCTGCTCGAACTCGGCGCGGGGTTCCATCCCGACCTCACAGGACTGGAGAACATCTACTTCAACGGCGTGATTCTGGGGCTTACGCGCAAACAAGTCGCCGAGCGCATCGACGCCATCGTGCAGTTCGCCGAACTCGAAAACTATATCGATGCCCCGATACGCACCTACTCATCGGGAATGCTGATGCGGCTGGGCTTCGCGATTGCCGTGCATGTCGACGCCGACATTTTGCTCGTGGACGAAGTGTTGGCAGTCGGCGACGCGCGATTCCAACAGAAATGCTACGATAAAATCCAGCAGTTCCAGCGCGAGGGGCGCACAATCCTGTTCGTGTCGCACGATATGAAGGCGATCCAGCATGTGGCGCAGCGTGTTCTGTGGCTCGATAAGGGGGTGCTCCGCGCCGACGGCGACGCGCGCACCGTCGTTCAGCAATATCTCGAATCAGTGCAAGCCACGCTGTGAGCGGTCTCACTCCTCACGCCAGTCGCGCTGCAGCGTCCAGCGAAACAACTCCAAAAACGCAGGATAGACCTCCTCGCAAGTGGGTAGAATCTGCTCCGGCGGCAACAGGAAGCCATACTGTCCTGTGTCTCGGAGCTCATAGGTGAACGATAACGCCCCACGCACGCCGAAAACCCAGTCCGTCATGCCGCCGCTGGCGAGATAAATCGTCGTAGCGATAGGACCCGCGGTATAGTTCTGACCGTGCACACTGAAAATCGCCGTCTGCATCGCGAGTCCAACACGCTCGAACACGGCGTTGAAGGAGGGCAGATCGGTGGTAAAGCCCCAAGGCCAGAGGATGAGCTGCGAGTAGCTATGCACATCCACATGCGCCCGCAACAGCGGCAGCCCCAACATCCAACGGCTTAGGGAATAAGTCTCTGGCTCCGAGAAAGGCGCGGTTCCCCGATAAGTATCGCTGGACGGATTGCTGCTGGAGCCTGCGCCCCCCCAACCGTAACCCCAGTTGCGGTTCAAGTCGACGCCATAAATCGGCTGCCCCCACGCGTTGCGTCCGTTATAGCGACGATTCTTGCGCCAGAGCCGTTGCGTCGTATGCGTGTACACATAACCGTCCGGGTTCACCACAGGCACGAGGTAAATTTCCAAGCGATCGAGGTACTCGCGCACGCGCATATCGGACTGATACTCCGAAACCATGCGCTGAGCGAGGTAAAGGAGTGTCGGGGGTGTAATCCATTCGCGGGCATGTTGCAGCGCGTTGAGAACCACCTGCGGACGATCGCGATACACGCGGGTACGGCGCGGGTCTTTCGTGAGACGCAACGCATAGATGGGACGGTTCTCGATAGACCTGCCGATTTCGAACATCTGCACTAAGCGTGGGTTTTGGTCTGCGATCTGGCGCATCGCGGCGTAAATCTCGTCCAGCGTGAGGTAGCGCGTGAAGAGGTTACCATCTTGCGGGGTGAAATCGGTCTGCTGCTGGCGAATAAGCGCGCCGACATCTTTGATCAATACCTCGCCCGTGTAGCCTGCCTTACGCAATGCCCACTGCTCTTCAGGAGAGAGGCACACATCGACGGTCTTGCCCCGCACCATCCAAATATCGCGCACAAGCGACTGGATTTCCTCCAGCTGCGCAGGTTTCTCCACTGTCAGCCGCCAGACTTGATAGCCGTCATAGCGAACCGGCTGCGCGCTGGAGAAACTCCAAAGGGCAATTATCAGCGCAAGAAAGCCTACAATCCGCCTCATAGCGCAATTATAACTCATTCGGCGGTATAATCGGCGGCGGTATGGGGATTCCACTGCCCGAATCGTTCTATTTGAAGCCGACGGTGGAAGTCGCGCGTGCGCTGTTGGGATGCTGGCTGGTGGTTCGGCACGAGCGCGACTGGGTCGGGGGGCGGATTGTGGAAGCGGAGGCGTACACGCAACACGACCCCGCCAGCCACAGCTATCGAGGCAAAACAGAACGCAACGCCGCGATGTTCGGACCGCCCGGTACCGCCTATGTGTACCTCATCTACGGCGTGCATGAGTGCTTCAACGCAGTATGCCAACCCGAAGGCATCGGCGAGGCGGTGCTGATACGCGCCCTGGAGCCAACCATCGGGCTGGAACCAATGTTCCAACGACGCGGGCAGGTACATTGGACGCAGCTCTGCCGAGGACCGGGCAACCTGTGTCGTGCGTTGGGCATCACGCGCGCGCTCAATGGCGAGTCCCTGACTACCGGGCGCGTGCAGATTTGGGAGGGTGAGCCTGTGCCCGACAGTCAGGTCGGCGTCTCGCCGCGCATCGGCATCACACAAGCCACGGAACGACTTTGGCGGTTCTACCTGCTGAACAACCGCTGTGTATCGGGACGAGTGAGCAAATGAGCTGGTTGATAGGGGCGGGTTTGGCGGGGCTGATTGCCCTGAGTGCCCACCGGGCGCGCCTTTTGACAACAGGCGGCGCACTGACGGCAGCGTTGATTGGGACGGTGGTGTTCGGTGTCGGGGGCGTGTGGGCGAGTGTCCCGATGGTCGTTTTTTTCCTCAGCGGTAGCCTCTTGCCGCGCGTTTTCGGGCGTCCGCACAAGACCGAACAACGCACCGCGTTCCAAGTTCTGGCAAACGGCTTGGCGCCTGCGCTGTGCTGCGTGGGCGTTCTGCTCTATCCTGAACGATCGGAGGTATTCTGGCTGGGCTACGCCGTTAGCCTCGCCACCGCGAACGCCGACACTTGGGCGACTGAATTCGGCGTGCGCTTCAGCACAACGGCGCGCCTCATCACCACGGGCAGGCGCGTTATGTCGGGCGAATCGGGCGCCGTGAGCGCGATCGGAACGCTGGGGGGAATCATGGGCGCTTGGATCGCTGTGACGCTCTGCATACCGCTCCTCGACGATAGCACGGCGCTCGGGATTGCTTTCGGAATGGGAGTGGGAGGCATGTTTCTCGATAGCCTGCTGGGGGCGACCCTACAGGCACGGTTCCGATGCCACACCTGCGGGGCAACCCACGAAAAGCGTCGCTGCTGCAACACGCCAGCGCACCCCATACGCGGCATACCCTGGATAGATAACAACGCTGTGAACCTCCTCACCACACTGACCGTGACGGGCATCGCACTCCTCTGGGGTTAGCTTAACCGACTCTTAAAACTTCGCAGGGTATCTTTATAGAGAGGGAGAACTATGTACGACCGCTACACACGCAGGGAGATTCTAAGGTTGGGCTTTGCAGGTGCGGCGGGGCTGGCGCTAACGAAACTTGCCCCCGCTCAGCAGCGACGCGCCACTGAGGGACGAGTGAAAAATATTATCTTCATGGTCTCCGACGGCATGAGCGCGGGCGTGCCGTCGCTGGCGGACGAATTGGGCAAGTTGGTGCGCGGAAAAGGCTCGTTCTGGCATCAGCTGCTTCAGAGTCCCGACGCGACGCTCGGCTTTTTTGATATGGCTTCGCTCAACTCACTGGTGACCGATTCTTCGTCCGCCTCCAGTTCATGGGGCAGCGGCAGTCGGATTTTCAACGGGCAAATCAATGTGCTGCCCGACGGCACACGCTTGACCCCGATAGCCCATATAGTGAAGCAGGCGGGTAAAAAAGTCGGCTTAGTAACCACCACGCGCATCACGCACGCGACGCCTGCCGGATTCGCCGCCGTGCAGCCCAAACGCGACGATGAGGACGACATCGCCCCACAATATCTGAATGTGGTCGATGTGCTGATGGGCGGCGGACTGCGCCACTATGCCCCGAACCGCCGCCGCGACGGTAAAGACCTCCTCAAAACCTATCAAGACGCAGGCTACGCCTACTGGAACACGCGCGAACAGGTCCTCAGCAATGCTCGTCCCGAAAAGGTGCTGGGGCTATTCTACGACTCGCATGTGCCCTACACCATAGACCATATCAACTCCGATACGCTACGCCGTACCGTGCCCACGCTTGCCGAAATGACACGCAAGGCGCTGGAAATCCTGAGCAACGCCCCGAACGGATTCCTGTTGCAAGTAGAGGGCGGGCGCGTCGATCACGCGGCACATGCAAACGACGCGGCGGGCATCATGTGGGATCAACTCGCCTTCGATGATGCCATCGAAGTCGTGTTCGAGTTCGTTTCCAAGCGCGACGACACGCTGATGATTATCACCAGCGATCACGGCAACTCGAATCCGGGGCTGAACGGCATGGGAGCCGAGTACCAGGAGTCGAACAAGGCGATGGCGCAGTTGCAATATGCGAAATGCTCGTTCGAGGAGCTGCCCAACAAACTGCGCAGCGCCACCAGCGCGGACGATGTGCGCACCGTCCTCAAAGAGCAGCTCGGCATCGAGATTAACGGCGAGGAGGCGAACGCGCTCGCAGGCGCACTGAAAGGCAATCTGCCCCCTATCTGGAACCGTCAGCACCGCAACTTACAAGGCTTGCTGGGAGAAATCCTCAGCAACTACAACGGCTACGGCTGGGTAGGCACCTCACATACCGCCGATTACACCTGGATTACTGCGCTCGGCGCAGGGCGAGAGGAGTTCCACGGGCTGATCCGCAATACCGACGCCTTCTATAAGATGCTCAAACTGTTCGGGCTGTCCCACAAGAACCCCAGCATGACGCCCGAAGAGGCGCGTAAGTATCTTTCGCGTGCGCCACGCATCCGTACCGAAGACTGGGCGTAAACTCGCCGGGCGCGATCGGGTTGCTCATGGTCGCGCCCGTGCCATTTATAGGATTAACATCGCATCACCAAAGCTCAGGAACCGATACCGCGCGCGAATCGCTTCCTGATACGCCCGCAGCACAAACTCACGCCCCGCAAACGCACTCACCAGCACCAACATCGTGGTGCGTGGCATGTGGAAGTTCGTGATGATGGCGTCCACCACCTTGAACTCATAGCCGGGCGTGATGTAGAGATGCGTCTCTGCCGAGCCGGCACGCACGGTACGCTTGGCTATGGCGGCACTTTCCAGCGTGCGGATGCTGGTCGTGCCCACAGCGATAATCCGTCCGCGTGTGGTGTTAATCACTTCAGCGGCTTCGGGCGTGATGGTGTACCATTCGCCGTGCATTTTGTGCTGCTCCACCTGCTCCGTTTTGAGCGGTCGGAAGGTGTCTAAACTCACATGCAGGGTGATATACACGATGTTGACCCCCTGCGCCTGCAAGCGTTCCAGCAGCACGGGCGTGAAATGCAGCCCTGCGGTCGGCGCGGCTGCGGAGCCGGGCTGATGCGCATACACCGTCTGGTAGCGTTCGGGGTCGGTGAGCTGTTTATGGATGTACGGGGGCAAAGGAACCTGCCCGATGCGCGGCAACACCTGTTCGGGTGGCTCGTCGCTCAGCAGGCGCACCAGACGCAGCCCGCCCTCTAACTTGCCCTCAATCACCACCTCCAGCACATCGCCGACCTGCACGCGACTGCCCTCGGGAAGGCGTCTACCCGGTCGCACCAGCGCGTGCCAGCGTCCATCGGCGAGCGGATGCAACAAAAACACCTCTGCCTGACCACCCGTCGGCTTGCGCCCTTGCAACCGCCACGCCGAGACACGCGTATCGTTCAACACCAGCGTATCGCCCGCCCGCAGATACTCGGGCAACTCGTAGAACCGCCGATGCACAATCGTCTGCGCCGCGCGATTCAACACCATCAGGCGCGAGTGGTCGCGCGGCTCCACAGGCTCTTGCGCGATAAGTTCCTCAGGGAGTTCGTAGTCAAACAGGCTTGCATCCATCGTCAGCGTCCTCGCGCCGTGAGCCACGCCCAAAAAGTGAGCAACAAAGTGAGAATGAGACTGATGAGAATACTGGTGCCCAGTGGGAAATAGAAATGGAACCCATCGCGATGGATAGCAATGTCGCCGGGCATACGCCAAGTGCGCACGCCCAAGCGCTCCAAACCAATGAGTATCAAGCCGACCACGATCAGCACCGCGCCCAGCCCCACTAAAATTTTGCCTGCCGAACCCATCAAAGAAATTTTACCCCACAGGTACACTTGGCATATGGCGTACGATGTGATTGTTCTGGGCGCAGGGGTCATTGGCTGTAGCGTCGCCTATCACTTAGCGACGCTCGGCGCAGGGCATATCGGCGTCTTGGAACGCGCTCCGAGTCTCGGTTCGGGCAGTACAGGCAAGGCGACAGGTGGGTTCCGCTGTCAATACAGCACCGCAATCAATGTGCGCCTGTCGCTGATGGCACGCGAAAAACTCCTACGCTTCCGAGAAGAAACCGGAGTTGACCCCGAATATCGCCCCTATGGCTATCTGTTCGTCGCCAGCACGGAGTCGCAGATACAGACCCTGCGCGACGCGCTTGCGGTGCAGCACGAGGCAGGTCTCCCCGAATCGCGTGCGGTCGATATCGAGGAGATACGCACACTCAACCCTGCGCTCTATACGGACGACCTCATCGGGGGGACCTTCTGCCCGTTGGATGGCTTTATGCGTCCGATAAAGATTCTCCAGGGATATTATGAGGCGGCGCGACGGCTGGGCGTGGCGTTCCGATTCGGGGTGGGGCAAGCCCAAGTCTGGCGCGAAGGCGATCGGGTGCGCGGCGTCGTGCTTCCGGATGGGGAGAGGATTGAAGCAGGCGCCGTGGTGAACGCAGCGGGTGCGTGGGCAGGCATCGTGGCGCAGCAGGCAGGGGTGAATTTGCCCGTACAGCCACTCAAACGGCAGGTGGCGATTACCTACCCCTTTGCCGAGTTGCCCGAAACGATGCCGATGAGCGTCGATGTGAATGACGGCTTCCACCTGCGCGTGCGCGACGGGCGTGTGCTCCTGCTTTATCCCCACGCGGTGCACAATGAACAGACCTTTGAGACGGATTTTGAGCGCGCGTGGCTGGACGCTGTCCAACAGCGGGCACGCCACCGCGTGCCGTGCCTCCGCAACGCGCGTATCGACATCGAGAACTGCTGGGCGGGGCTATACGAGATGTCGCCCGACAAGCATGTGATTCTGGGTGAGGCGGCGGAGTTAAGTGGGTTCTACCTCGTGAACGGTTCGTCGGGGCATGGGGTGATGCACTCCCCCGCACTGGGTGAGTTGCTCGCGCGGCTCATCCTGCGGATGGAGTTGCCGTTCGACATCACCCCCTTGCGCCCCACGCGGTTCGCCGAAGGCGCGTTGAATAGGGATACGGGCGTATTATAAACCGCCCTGCGGTGCGGACAGCGGTTAGCCTGTTCGCTCGAACAGCCCTGCAGCGCCCATCCCCAGCGCGGCGCACATCGTGACCAAGCCGTAGCGACCGCCTGTGCGTTGCAGCGCGTACGCGAGCGTAGCAACCTGCCGCGCGCCCGTGCAGCCCAACGGATGCCCCAGCGCAATCGCGCCGCCCAGCGGGTTCACCCGCTCCATCGGCATCGCGTAAATCGCGTTGGACGCCAGCACCTGCGCTGCGAACGCCTCGTTGAACTCGATATGGTCAATCGCGTCGAGGGCGACGCCCACGCGCTGGAGCAGCTTGGGAATGGCATATGCCGGTGCGACGCCGAAGTCTTCGGGTGTCAGCGCCGCGGTCGTGTAGCCGACAAAGCGCAGCATGGGTTTGATGCCCAGAGCGTTCGCCTTGCGCTCGCTCATCACAATCACGGCGGCGGCGCCGTCGCTGCGTTGCGAGGCGTTGCCCGCAGTAATCAACCCATCGGGGCGAAATGCAGGCTTCAGTCTCGCCAACGAATCCAAACTCGTGTCGCGTCGTGGTCCCTCGTCTTTAGCAAGCGTCATGCGCTCCCGCACGGGGCGCCCACACCCGTCTACGGTCTGCACCTCTGTGTGGACCGGGGCGATTTCCGCGTCGAACAGCCCCTCGTCCTGCGCGCGCACGGCTTTCTGGTGGCTCTGCAAGGCGAAAGCATCCGCCTGCTCGCGCGTAATGCCATACTTACGGGCGAGTTGCTCCACCGACAGCCCCATACTTAGGTAGGTGTTGGGAGCGTCCTGAAACAGTGTGGGGTTCGGATGCGTGTGGATATCCAGAAACGGGGTACGGCTCATGCTTTCCACGCCGCCCGCGAGGATGACCTCCGCGTCGCCTGAGCGAATGCGTTCCGCCGCAATCGCGATGGCTTCCAGCCCAGACGCGCAGAAGCGATTCACGGTCGCGCCGGGTGTGCTCAGGGGCAACCCGGCACGCAGCGCCGCAACACGCGCGATGTTCATGCCCTGCTCCCCTTCGGGCGTCGCGCAGCCGAAAATCACATCCTCAATCTCGTTGGGGTCTAATGCGGGGCAGCGTGCCAGAACCGCCTGAATCGCGAACGCCGCCAAATCGTCGGGGCGGGTGTGGCGCAAGATCCCGCGTGGCGCTTTGCCAATCGGTGTGCGCACAGCAGCGACAATCAACGCCTCGTTACTCATGAATGCCTCCGCGTGAAAGGATACCCTATGCAACTCCTTTCCGTAGCGCCCAGCGTTCATCTGAAATTAATCCAGCGTTCATTCGCGTTTAGAGCGCGATTGGCATATAATATAGGTATGGCAAGCAAAGCAGCTGTGCGTCAGAATAACCGGACGATGGAGGCGTACCGCCAGCTCTTGCTGGAGGTGAGTACCTTCTTTCACCCTGACCCCGAAGTTTCTTACCGCTTCGTCGCCGATCGGCTGAGCGCGTTTTACGGTGGTGCGACGGCAGCAATTACTTTACATCAGAGCAGGCAAATTGCTTTCAAGTATGTCGCGAACGCGCCCGAGTGGGCGAAGGGATTATGCGGTGTGCCGACAGAGGACGCCTATTGTGCTCGCACCCTCCGCACCAACAAAGTGACATTGATACAGGATGTGCGCCGTGACGCCGAGTTCTGTCATTTTCAAACGGTTGGGCTGGGCTGGACGCGCTATCTGGGTGCGCCGATTCGCAATAATCAGGGGCAACCGATAGGCACGCTTTGTATCATCGACGGTCGTCACGACGATGTCCTCTGCGAAGCGGATAAGGAGCTGGTCGCCTTGTTGGCGATGCGCGTCAGCACGGAATTGGAACGGGAGCGGTTGTTCGAGGAGCGTGTGGCGCAAGAGCGTCGCGCTTTGGCAGAGCGAAACCAGCAGTTGGAGCGCACCCAGCGCACGCTGGACGCGATTGCCCGTGCACTGCGTTATTCCAATTTGCTGGAGGAGGAGACCCTGCTGGCGCAGGCGTTAGCGGAGTCGTTGAAGCAGATTCGCGAGATTAGCGGCGTCGCGATTGTGCGTAAGCAAGAATCAAATCACCTGCTGCGTGGCGTGTTCGCCTTGCCGCATACTACGCGCGACATGCCGACACGGCTCCCCGCATGGCATGAACTTTGGGAGCGACTGGAGAGCGGGGCAGCGACGGTTTTGCCGTTGCCTTCTCCGCTCGCGCGACAGCTCGGCGGTGCATGGGGCGTCGCCTGCGCGTACCGCGATATGCAGCAGATCGCAGGCGTCATCGCGATTGCCTGCAGCGAACTGCCTGAGTCCGACGCCTTCCGTGCCGTCTATTTGGAGCCTATCTTAAATCTCGTTGTACAAATCATAGAAGGTCATCGCCTACGCGCTCATCTACAGCGCATGTACGAAGAGTTGGCGTGCATGCAGCAGCAGTTGATACAGCGTGAAAAACTCTCTGTCGTCGGCGCGCTTGCTGCAGCCACGGCGCACGACATCCGCAATATCGTCAGCTCGCTCGCGCTCTCGTTGAACCTTAATCAAGACGAGCCGCATCGCTTGCTGCACGAACTCAAACATCAGCTGGATCGCTTGAATGTGCTATCTCATCGTCTGCTGTCTTATGCGCGCCCACAACAACTGGTGTATGAGGCGGTTCATTTACCGACTTTGGCGCAGCACGTGCTGGAGCTTGTCGCTTCACAGGCGCAGATGGCGCAAGTGAAAACAGTACTGGAGATCACCCCACGCCTACCGAAAATTGAAGCCGACCCGAACCAGCTCGAGCATATGCTGGTCAACCTCGTGTTGAACGGCATCAAAGCGATGACCCCCATGGGAGGCGGTGTGCTGACGATTCGCATTCGCCGCGTCCAGCGCGCTGTCTGCCTGAGTGTCCACGACACTGGTGAAGGCATCCCAGAAGACTTACTCCCGCGTTTGTTCGAACCGTTCATGTCCACTCACAGAGACGGCTTCGGGCTGGGATTGTTTAGCGTTAAGCGCACGGTGGACATGCATCACGGGCGGATTGAAGTTCATTCGCAACGGGGGCAGGGCACGATTTTTGAAATCTATCTCCCAATACGCCAGCCGAGAACAGGAGGGGCGCTGTATGAACCGTCTGCTTGTCGTCGATGACGACGCCTTTCTGAGAGAGAACCTCAAGCGTCTCTTAGAGCAGTATCAGTATGAAGTGGTCAGCGTTGCTTCAGGGGCGGACGCGCTCCGCGCACTCAGTGAAACGCCGTTCCAACTCGTTATACTGGATTTGGGGCTGTCCGATGTGGTGTGGCGTTGGCTGCGCTTGCCGCATGGTTGACGAGCGCCAACGCACAGCTGGTGTACGGTATCACCGAGGATAATCGTCTGATTAGTTTTGATGCATCTGATCCGACCGCGCTTTTGAGCAACAAGCCGATAACGGGATTGGCACAGCCATCCGAGTTGATATTGGGCATCGACTTTCGCCCGCGCACACGCGAACTGTACGCTGTGGGCAGCTCGAATCGGCTTTACAAGATTAACCCGATGACGGGGATGGCGATGACTGTCGGCAGCGGCATGCCGTTCTCGCCTGCGCTTAACGGAGTGGAGTTCGGATTCGACTTCAATCCTGTCGTTGACCGCATCCGTCTTACCAGCGACACAGGTCAAAACCTGCGCTTGCATCCAGACACAGGGATGGTAGTGGCGGTTGATGGCAACCTGATGTATAATTCGGGCGACCCCAACTTTGGGCGTCAGCCGTGGATTGTCGGCTCCGCCTACACCAACAACCTCGATGGCGCAACCAGCACGATTCTCTACAACATCGATGCCCGACACGATGTTCTGGTGATTCAAAATCCCCCGAACGCAGGTGGCTTGGTAACCGTCGGTTCGCTGGGGATGAATGTCAGCTCAGTGCTGGGATTCGATATCCTCACGATGGGCGGGATGGACATAGGGTATGTGGCGGTTATCGATGTCGACCGGGGTGATTTTCGCTCATGGTTTGGCACGATTAACCTCAACACAGGCATGATTAGCCCGATATCGCCAATCGGTGGCGTTGCGTTGCGCGTACGCGATATCGCGGTTGTGCCTGAACCAGCTTCTATAGCAGCACTGTCAATCGGTCTGGCGGGGTTGATGTTTGCCCGACGCCGACGACACTAAATCCCATGCCTGCTCGGGTCTGGGCGTTAATCGCCCAGACCCACTCTTAGCTTTGAGGAGGTTCTAATCATGCACACTCACGAAACTTTGAGTCGGCGCGAGTTATTGAAATTGTTTGGCGCCTTCGGAATGGTTACTATCGGCGGTGCCCTATTGAGTGGCTGTGGGGGCAGCAGCAGCAACACGCGCCAGCCCACTCCTGATGAAGAGATTCTTACTGCAGCCCAGATTGCGGAGGCCCTGGCGACGACCATGTACACAGCGATTATCGAGCAGTCATCTTTCTTCCAACGATTGAGTGCATCTGACCAAAACTACTTTCGGGCAGCGCGGCAGGTGGAAATGGCGCACTATCAGTTACTGATGTCCGCGCGCAACAACACGCCTGCCCCTATCACAACCTTTTACTTTCCACAAGGAATGTTTACCGACGCTAAGACAACACTGGATACGCTGGTAACGCTGGAGGAAGCCTTTGTCGCCGCGTACTTGGTGGGCGTGCGCGATCTCTCCACGACCGCACTCAAGGTCACGGCGGCGCGTATTCTGGCGGTGGAAAGCGACCATCGCACGGTGGCGCGCGTTGTGGCGACGGAAGTTGACCCTGCGGATGGCGGGCCGTTCACGACCTTGCGCGGGCTATCAGGTCAGGAAGAGCCAGTAGACCCGCCGAACGACAACGCCTTCGCACGCACTTTTCAGTTGAGTTCCATCGCCGATGCGGTGAACGCTTTGCGTCCCTTTATTAATCGCGACGCGGCGCAACAGGCAGGCTTCGATGTGAGTCGCTCCTTCCAGTTCCAGCCTTTCACTCCCACCCTGCCCAACCCACGCGGCGACATAAACGGCTAAGTCCGCTTCACACGCGCCCCTCCCCAGGCGAGGCGAGCCCGCGCGTTCGCCTCGCCGCCTTGTCACTGGACCGAACTTGTGCCGTGCCAATTCCTAAAATAGCTTTGTTATGATTATGGAACGTGCGATCGGAACGGCGCTGGATGGGGAACTGGTGCATGTTCTCAAGTCGTGCCAGATAGGTAGCGTACCCTGACACGCGCCGCATAGCACAAAAATAACTATAACATAGGGTATAATCCTACGACTGCCTTAAAACCATAAGGTTGTCGGTGGAAAGATGACGATTCGGTTCAATGCGGAAACCCCGCGCTATGTGCAGGTACGCCAGTGGGTCGAGCGACAGATTATCACGGGCTACTGGAAACCGGGCGATGTCTTGCCCCCAGAGCGGGTACTGGCGGAACAACTGGGCGTCAGCCCCCTAACCGTCAGTCGCGCCTTACAAGCGTTGGCGCGCGACGGGATCCTTTCGCGCAAGCGCCGAGTGGGCACGGTCGTTGCGGACAACCTGCCCCCAGCGCTCTTCCAGCGCTCCTTTACTGTGATGGCGCTGGGTTTGGGCGTGGGAACGCGCCAGTCGGTGGATTTCTACTTCAGCAGCGTGCAGCGCAGCATTCTCAACACGCTCGCGCCCCTGGGGCTTCGCACTCTGTGGCTGGACTATCAAATCGATCAGATTGAGCGGGAACTCCTCTCATCGGAGTTTGTGGGTGTCTTGGCGATTGCCCCTGCTGCAGAACATATCGCGCTGTTGGAAGACCTCTATCAGCGGGGGATCCCTGTCGTGATTGTGGGCGCCAGTTCGAACGAGTGGGGAACGCCCACTGTAGACACCGACAACTACGGCGCGGCGCGGCACGGTGTGGAGCATCTGCTTAGTCTGGGGCACCGGCGATTTATTGGGCTATTCGGCGCGCTGGAGACCTTTAACTCGCGCGACCGCTGGCGGGGCTTCCGCGACGCGCTGCATGAAGCGGGCATCCCCGAATCGCAGATATGGACTTTCACCACACCCTACGCAGACGAGGTAGACGAGGCAAACCGTGAGGCGATTCGCACGGTGCTGCGCCTGCCCAACGGACCGACGGCGATTTTTGCAGGGGGCTACTACCTCGCGCTGGCGGCGTTGCAAACCGTGTATCAGGCAGGGTTGCGTGTGCCCGAAGAGGTGTCGCTCGTTGGCTTCGACGATCCGCCCTCCGCAGCGCTCTCCAACCCACCCCTGACCACCTTCCGCCAACCCCTCGAGCAGCTGGGCACACGCGCGGTGCAAAAATTGCTCGACTTGGCAAAAGGCAAACCTCCAGAGCCAGTCCACGAGTATCTCCCGATCGAGCTGGTAATTCGGCAGTCGTCAGGGCAGGTTGCCGTCGAGGCAGCGCCTTCACTCGTGCGCTGAGTTCGCCTGCGAAGGTGTTCTCAGTCGCTCAGCTGCTCCAGTCTTGCCTTGAGACGCGCGTGCTTGTCCAGCAGTTCGCGCTCCTGCTGGCGTGTCTCCTGCACCACTTCGGGTTTGGCGCGTTCCACGAACTGGGGGTTGCGTAGGCGCGCCTGAATCTGTTTGATCTCGCCTTCCAGTTTCGCGAGTTCCTTCTGTAGGCGTTCCCGCTCACGCGCCACATCGACCAGCCCTGCGATGGGCAGGAACACCTCTGCCCCGCGTGTGGGGTTCATCAGTGCGCGTTCGTTCGGCTGCCCAAACGAGAGCTGCGCACACCACGCCAGATGCGCGATCATCGCTGCGTGGCGCTGCAGGCGTTCCGCACTCTCGGAATCGGTCGGGTTCAGCCACACAGTGGGGATTTGCGCTCCCGGCGTGATTTTCACCTCAGCGCGCAGGTTGCGTATCGCGCGTATCACCTCAAAGACTTGGGCAATCTCGTCTTCGGCGGTGGGGTCAATCCACTCTGGGTTCACTTGGGGGAATCGTGCCTGACACAAGGCCGGCTCATGCTCCGTGGCGCCGATGGCTTGCCACAGCTCTTCTGTGATGTGCGGCATGTACGGATGGAGCAAGCGCAGCAGCTGGTCAAACAGATAAAGTAGCATCGCCTGCGTTTGCGTGCGCTGTGCGGGGTCTTGCAGGCGTGGCTTGCTGGCTTCGATGTACCAGTCGCACACCTCGCTCCAGATGAATTCGTAGAGCGCATTCGCGCCGTCGTCAAAACAGTAGCGCGACAGGGCCTCATGCACGGCTTGAATCGTGCGCTGCAGACGGCTGAGAATCCAGCGGTCGAGCGCGTCCGCAGGCTGCGCCCCCATCGCACGCAGGGCAGGCAAATCTGCACCTTCCAGATTCATAAGCACAAAGCGCGTGGCGTTCCATACCTTGTTGGCGAAGTTGCGTGCGCTGACAACGCGATCCTCATAAAAGCGAATCGATTGCTGCATCCCTGCCTGCTGCAACAGCGACCAGCGCAGGGCATCCGCGCCATATTTCTCAATTAGCTCCAGCGGGTCGATCCCCGTGCCCAGCGATTTGGACATCCGCTTCCCCTCTTTGTTCAGCACGGTGGCGTGGATATACACATCGCGGAACGGAATCTCGCCACGGAAATACAGCCCTGTCATAATCATCCGCGCAACCCAAAGATAGAGAATCTCCTGCGCGGTAATCAGCACATCAGTCGGGTAGAACAGGCGCAACTCTTCGGTCTCGCGGGGCCAGCCCAGCACGGTGTGGGGCCAAATCGCCGACGAGAACCAAGTGTCCAGCACATCGGGATCGCGCACAAGGCGACGGCTGCCGCAGCGGGGACACTTTTCAGGTGCGTCTTTCTGTACAATGGGGCTTTCGCGCTTCAAAAGCCGATAATTCCCGACCCCCTCCCCCTCGAAGTTCTCAGGGTGGCAGTCCACACAGTACCATGCAGGGATTTGATGCCCCCACCAGAGCTGGCGCGAGATGCACCAGTCGCGAATGGTCTCCATCCACTGGAGGTACATCTCCTCATAGCGTTCGGGCAGGAACCGAATCTTGCCCTGTTTCACGACCTCGATAGCGGGTTGCGCGATGCTCTGCATCCGACAGAACCACTGCTCACTGAGCAAGGGTTCAATCACCGTGTGGCAGCGTTCACAGCGCGCCAGTGGCACGGAGTAATCTT
The DNA here is from genome assembly GCA_026003075.1 of Fimbriimonadales bacterium. Taxonomy (GTDB): domain Bacteria; phylum Armatimonadota; class Fimbriimonadia; order Fimbriimonadales; family GBS-DC; genus GBS-DC. The sequence goes on from BPGO01000001.1 coordinate 452,161, forward strand.
CTACCTTCTCCAGAAAGCCTGCCTCCTCCAAGTCTTGCACGATGAGCTGCCGCACTTCGTAGCGGTCTTTGCCGTGATACTTCTGTAGGTACGGGTTGTCCTGCCCCTCAAGCGCGTCCGTGTTGATCGTTCCGTCCAGGTTCATAATCACGGGTCGGGGCAGGTTGTGGCGCTGTCCGATTTCGAAGTCGTTGGGGTCGTGCGCGGGAGTGACTTTGACCGCGCCCGTGCCGAAAGTGGGGTCGGGATACGGATCGGCAATCAGCGGGATGCGCTTGCCCACCAGCGGCAGGTGCAGGTGCTTCCCGCTGAGTCCGTGATAGCGTTCATCGGCGGGGTTGACCGCCACCGCCACATCGCCCAGCATCGTTTCCGGGCGCGTTGTGGCGACCACCACAAAGCCACTGCCGTCCTCAAACGGGTAGCGAATATGATAGAGTTTGCCTGCCTCGTCCGCTTGTTCCAACTCGATGTCCGAAATCGCGGTGCGGCAGCGCGGGCACCAGTTAATCACGCGTTCCCCGATATACAGATGCCCATCTTGCCACCAGCGTACGAACACCTCCAGCACGGCGTCGACATATTCGGGATCTAAGGTGAAGCGGGTGTAGCGCCAATCATACGAGCAGCCGAGCTTGCGAAACTGCATGAGGATCGTGTTGCCGTACTGTTCACGCCACTGCCACACGCGCTCCAGGAACTTTTCGCGCCCCAAATCGTAGCGGGTAAGCCCCTCTTTACGCAACTCACGCTCCACCACATTCTGCGTTGCGATGCCCGCGTGATCGGTGCCCGGCACACACAACACATTATAGCCCTGCATGCGCTTCCAGCGTAGCAGCACATCGTGAATCGAGTTGTTCAGTGCGTGTCCCATATGGAGCGAGCCTGTGATGTTCGGCGGCGGGATGGTGATGCAGTAGCGGGGTCTCCCGTCGTCGGCGATGGTCGCCTCAAAATCGCCGCGCTGTAGCCACCACTGATAGCGCCTCTCCTCCACCTGATGCGGATCGTATGTTTTCGGCAGCTCGTACATGGCGGCGAATATTGTACCTTCCCGCGCACCCTGCCCACCGCTCAGGGAAGAACGCCTGCCTCTGAGGCGACTACGGTCTTCCCTACCTTTCGCAAGGTAGGGACGAAGCAAGGGGGCTTAGTCGCTAAGGCGCGTGAACAGTGTCCTTACATTCGCCTCCGTCTGCTCCGAAAGCGCGTCCAGAGTAATTCCCCACAAGTCCGCGACCTGCTGCGCAACGAGGGGCAAATACGCAGGCTCGTTACGCTTCCCACGATAGGGATGCGGCGCCAAGTAAGGCGCATCGGTTTCCAGAAGCAGGCGATCGCGCGGCATGGTGCGCACAATCGCCCGAAGAGGCTCCGCGCTCTTGAAGGTAACGACGCCTCCGATGCCCAGAAAATAGCCCAGCGCTAATCCCCGTTGCGCCTGCTCCGCACTGCCTGCAAAGCAGTGCAACACCCCACGCACCGCAGGATACTCCGAGAGAACCTCCAGCAGTTCCTCGTAGGCTTCGCGGCAGTGGATCACCACGGGCAATCCGAGTTCCGCCGCGAGCTGCATCTGCGCGTGGAACGCTTGATACTGCGCCTCGCGCGGCGAGAGGTCGCGGTAGAAATCCAGCCCGATTTCACCGATAGCCACCACCCGCGGGGAACGCGCCAACTCACGCAACTCCACGAGGGCTTCACGGGTGCATTGGACGGCGTCGTGCGGGTGGATACCGACAGCGGCATATAGGGCATCGGACTGCTCCGCCAGCTCTATCCCACGCTGACTGCTCTCGAGGTCATAGCCGATCACGAGGAGGCGATACAAGCCCGATTGCTGCGCTCGAAACAGCACGGCGCTCCATTCAGCGTACAGATCGGGGTGGTTCAGGTGGCAATGTGTATCGGTCCAGCGCATAGCGTCTCTCTGGCGGAGAGGGTGGGATTCGAACCCACGATCCCCCTTTTGGGGGGATTCCCGTTTTCGAGACGGGCCCGTTAAGCCACTCCGGCACCTCTCCGAGTGTTTGGCGCCCTCGGAGGGATTCGAACCCCCGACGCCCTCCTTAGGACGGAGGCGCTCTATCCACTGAGCTACGAGGGCAGGAGAAAAATGGCGCGTCCGGAGGGACTCGAACCCCCGACCTCAAGGTCCGCAACCTTGCGCTCTATCCACTGAGCTACGGACGCGCGTGTGAAGAAGTATACCCCAACTCCTACGCCGAATTCAAGGGGGAAAATTGCCCTCAACTGGGGCTTGCTAAAACGCAACATAGGCTGCCAAGCCATGCACGCCGCCCTCGCGCCCAAAACCGCTCTCCTTGTACCCCCCGAAGGGGCTGGCGGGGTCAAACTTGTTGTAGGTGTTGCACCAGACTACGCCCGCCTTGACGCGCGAGGCAAACTCCAGATACTTGCTTCCCTTGTTCGTCCACACGCCTGCCGACAGTCCATAGCGCGTGTTGTTGGCGATTTGTACCGCCTCATCTGGGGTGCGAAAGGTCAGCACGCTCAACACGGGTCCGAAAATCTCCTCACGAACGACGGTATGCGCCGTGCTGACTTTGGTCAGTAGGGTCGGGCGATACCAGTAGCCCTTGCTGGGCAAGACGCAATCGCACTGGTACAGCTCCGCGCCCTCTTGGATGCCGATTTGCACCAGGCTTCTCGATCTTGCGCAGTTGGGGCAGTGAGTTAATCGCGCCGACATCGGTGTTTTTGTCCAACGGGTCGCCCACGCGCAACAGTTGGATCCGCCGCCGCAGTTTACGAATCACGAGATCGGCGATACTCTCTTGCACCAGCAGGCGACTGCCCGCGCAGCACACATGCCCCTGATTGAAATAGATACCGTTCACAATCCCCTCAATCGCTTGGTCAATTGCGGCGTCCTCGAAAATCACATTGGCTGCTTTGCCGCCGAGTTCCAGCGTGAGGCGTTTGCGCGTGCCTGCGACAGCGCGTTGGATAAGCCTGCCGACCTCCGTACTACCGGTGAACGCGATCTTATCTAAGTCGGGGTGTTGCACCAGCAGTGCGCCCGTCTGCCCATCGCCCGTGACGATGTTCACCACGCCCGGCGGCAACTCGGCTTGCTGAAACACCTCGCACAGCAGCAACGCGGTCAAGGGGGTCGTCTCAGCAGGCTTGAGAACAACCGTATTCCCACAGGCGAGCGCAGGGGCGATTTTCCACGCCGCCATCAGCAAAGGGAAGTTCCACGGGATAATCTGCCCTGCTACCCCCAACGGACGCGGCGTGCGCCCTGGGAACGCATATTCCAACTTGTCCGCCCAACCTGCATGGTAGAAAAAGTGCGCCGCCGCGAGTGGAATATCCACATCGCGCGACTCCCGAATCGGCTTGCCCCCATCTAAACTTTCCAGCACGGCGAACTCACGCGAACGCTCCTGTAAGATCCGCGCAATCCGAAACAGGTACTTGGCGCGTTCCTTGCCAGGAAGTTTGCCCCAGACGGTTTCGTACGCGCGTCGCGCTGCGCGCACGGCACGGTCGATGTCCTCGGCGTCGGCGTAAGCGACTTCGGCAAGCGGCTCCTCGTTGGCTGGGTTGATGGTCTCGAAATAGCGTCCGCTGTGTGGTTCCACAAACTCGCCATTAATGAAAAGCCCATAACGCGGGCGAATCTTCACGATGTCGCGCGCTTCGGGGGCGGGAGCATAGTCCCACACACCGCGCTGGGTTGTCTGACCGTTCTGTCCGTTGCGAGGCATAGACTTGTGTTTCGGCGTCCCTGCGTCGATTCCTGTCGGTCTACTCACGCGCAACGGCATCCGCCGAATGCGTGGAGGACAGAATCTGCAACGCCCGCTCCAACGTACCGAAATCGCGCTCCCCGACCCACCAGAATCGGATGTCGCCCTGCGTATCAATTAGCACGGTCTGGGGCACGCCATGCAGATGGAAGGCATCCACGATGCGCTCGTCGCCCATCACCTGCGGATAGGAGACACCCTTCTCCTGACAAAACTTACGCAGTCCCTGCACGCCTTCAGGTTCATCAAACGCCACTCCCACCACTAAAACTTGCTTGCCATACTTGCGGTGAAACTGTATCAAGTGCGGTAGTTCGTGCTGGCACTCGCCACACCATGTGCCCCAAAAGTTGAGCAGCAACGGTTTGGGCGGATTGCGTAGGGAGATAGTCTCCCCGTCCAGCGTGCTCAGCGTCAGGTTCGGCGCAGGCATGGTGAGGCGTGGGTGGCGTGGATGAGGCGTTCGGGCGGGGTATTCCGCTTTTGCCTTCGCCCACCACTCGAACCACTGTTTTCGAGCCTGAGCGCGTTTTTCGGGTGGGTCGGTGTAGCGAGCGTAGAACTTTTGCCCCGTGATGGCACGGAGCGCCCCCATCGCCATGTGCTGGGTCTGGTCATCGGGGTCGTCGCGCATGAGTTCCATCAGCGTGGCGACCGCGCGGCGTTCACGCATGGCTTGCAATGCGGTGATGGCGGTTTGGCGCACGACGGTATCGTGATCGAGCAGGCAATTGAGGAGCAACGCACTCGCTTCCTCGCGAGGGAGGTGGGGCGCCATCTCCGCCACACGCACCCGTACAGGCGAAGCATAATCGTGCAGCGCTTCACGCAGCAGCGCGCTCACCTCTGGGGTTCTCAGATGCGCCAGCCTCTCCACCGCGGCGGCGCGTACCGCAACAGGCGAATCGGAGGATAGGTAATTCCTCAGCCGCAGAATCTGTTGCTCTGGTGGCAGGTTGCCAAGGGCTTCGATCGCGGCTTGAGCGCGCGCCTCTTCCGCATGCAAGCGCTCATGTGCGTCCTCGTGCGTCCCATACAAGAACCGTAGCGCGACCGCAACGCCTATCAGCAAAACCCCCACAACCCACAGCGTGTGTTTCTTCATCCACGATGGATTGTACCCATACGGTACAATAACAAGAGCGAGGAGGCGTAGTACAGCGGAGCGTCTGCAGCGCTACGGGGCGAATACCTTGCGCCGTGCCCGTCAAGAGGGCAAGTAGGTCATTTTCTGGAGTCAGTTCACCAATCCGATTGTGTTGATTTTGATAGGCGCCGCGCTGGTTTCGGGCTTATTAGGCGATGTGTCAGATACCCTGATTATTCGATGTTTTTAGTACCCGCTGGGCAAAGGATCGCAGCCAGCTTAAGAGGTCGTCTATCAGCGTATGCATAATCGGGATGTCCACTAAGGTCAAAATCGTGCCCATCAACAATCCGCCAATCACCGCGGTTGCCAGCGGCTGATAGGCGTCGGTGCCCATCTTGGGGAAGAAGGCAACAGGGGCAAGCGCAGCAATCGTGACCATCACGGTCATTAAAATCGGGCGTAATCGGTCCACGCAGCCATGTACCACCGCTTCGTCGCGCGGCATCCCCTGCGCCCGCAATACCAGAATCATGTCGATCATTAAAATCGCCGCGGTGATGTCCATGCCCGTCAGCACAATAATGCCCAGCAGCGACACCGTGCTGAACGCTTGCTTCATCAGCCACAGAAAGATAAACACGCCCGATAGCTCCAGCGGCAGGCTGAAAATCATCTGCAGGGGCTGTAGGAAACCACCGAACTGCGCCACCAATACCAAGTACATCAGCAACAGCGCGACCAGAAAGCCGACCATCATACGGCGGAACGAGTCCATCATCTGCGTCATATCGCCCCGCACTTCCATGCCGTACTCGCGGGGAGGCCAGTTGAGCTGCGCCATCGCCTTCATCATCACATCCATCGAGACATCCATCGAGGGGCGTGGCGGTCCTGACAGCTCAAACAGGGCAGCCTCCGCTTTCCCGTCCCCGTCCGTGTCTACCCTTGGCGGCTTGTAGCTCCCCATTCGATAATATCCCATCAGGCTCACCACGCGGCGCAGCCCATCGCGCTCGATGAGCGTAGGCGACAAGGCGTACTCTACCCGTGCGACCGCTTTTAGGGGGATGCTTTCGCCGCGACTGTTCACCAGCCACAACTGCTCTAAATCGCTGGGATGCAGCCGTTGCGATTCTTCGTAGCGGATGAGGATGGTCGTCTGGCGGCGGTCGGCGTAATCGGGGAAGCGATAGAACTGCTGTGTGTAGCCGCCTTTGAGCGCATAGAACGCTTGCCGCGCAATCTCTTCGGGGGTTAAACCGAACTGGGCCGCTTTGGCAAGATCGATACGCAGCTTCCAGAGGGGGCGATTCATCGTCCACGAAGTGCCCGGCTGGAATAGATCAGGCACCTGCGCTTTGGCAATCTTGAGGCTCTCCTCGGCGAGTCGACTGGTCACTTCGAAGTCGGGTCCGTAGATGAGAATTTGAATCGGCGCAGCGGCGGTCGCCATCACATCCACGCCCATCTCCTTAATCTGGAGCAGGCGGATACCAGGGATGGTGGCGGTCGCCTCCGCCTGAATGGCGTCGATAATCTGCCATAGGTCGCGTTTGCGTTCATCTTTTGAGGTGAGCGAAATCATTGCGGTAGCGGTGTTCTCACGCATGGAGGCATATCCTGTGAAGTATGCGCCTTCATAGTAGCCAGGTCCCCCTTCGGCGCCCACCTCCCACGAGACATGGCGAATCTCGGGATATTTCTCGATAATCCGTTGCAACTGGCGCACGGCGCGTTCAGTGGCAGCGTAAGAGGCGCCAGGCTGCATCTCCAGCCGCAGATACGCCTGCCCGATATCGCCCAGCGGCATCATCTCGCTGCCGATGAAGTAGTAGAAGCCGAAACCGACCACCAGCGTTGCCAGGATGCGCATGAGGTTCGCGAAACGGTGGCGTAGCAGCCAGCGAATGAGCCGCGCGTACCCGTGTTCCAACCGGTCCAGCACACGCTGAAACGGATGAACCAACCAGCGATCAAGAGGAGTAGGCTGTTCTGAGATCCCATGCAAAAATCGTGACGCCAGCGTTGCCGTGAGCGTCATCGAGACCAGAAACGACGCCAGCAGCCCAAAAATGAGCGGCCAGACCAGCCCGATAAACATCTGTTCCACAATCCCGCCCGCGAACAACAGCGGCATGAGCGCAATCACGATCATGAGCGTGCTGGCAGCCACCGAACGGCGCACCTCCGTAATGCCGTCCACCGTTGCCTGGACGGGATCTTTGCCCATGCGCATGTGGCGACGCACCGCATGCAAATCGATAATCGCATCGTCCACCAGTCGCCCAATACCGAACAGCAAGCCGATCAGTGTGCTGGAGTTCAAACTCATATTCATCGGCACGAGCGCAAGCACCGCCATCGCCATCGAAGTGGGAATCGCCGTGAGCGCAATCAGCGTCATGCGCCACTCGCCCAGAAAGAGCCAGACCACCAGCCCTGCCAGAATCACCGCAAGGAAAAGCTCCTCCCACAGGTTGCGCAACAACACACCTACGAACTCGGCGTTGTTGTAGGCGATGTGGAATTCGAGCCCCGGATAGTCGCGCTTGATCGCCTCCAGCTCCTTTATCACCGCCTCAATCACACGCGGGGAGCTTGCCCACGGGTTCTGCAAAATGTTGACCGCGATCGCCTCATCCGTTCGCCACTTGCCGCCCTGCTGCCACTGGTGAAAGTAGCCGCTGCGCTTCTCGTCGAAAGTATCGACCACGCGAGCAACATCACCAATACGCACCACACGGTCCCCCACCGTTTTCAGAGGATAGTTCGCCACTTCCTCGGCGTTGCGTGCAAGGGTATCAAGGCGCACAATTGCTTCGTGGTCGCCTGCGGTGAGGCGTCCTGCCGGGGCCGCAAGGTTGAAGGCATCAACGGCTCGCTGCACATCCAAAATAGACACGCCGTAAGCAGCGAGTTTATTGCGATCCACAATCACCTGCAACTGGCGCCGGTAGCCCCCGAAGACCGACACGGTGTAGATATCGCCGCTGGTGCGCTTGATGCGGTCGGCGATTTCGTTTTCCAGCACTTCGCGCATGCGGGCAGGCGTCCAGCGGTGGTCGCCCGTCACGGCAAGCGTCAGCACGGGCAGGTTGAGCGGGTCGATCTGCAGCACCCACGAAGGCTGTGTGTTCGCGCCTTGCATCGGCAGATCATCCTGCGCGGCGGTCAGCAGCGCCTGTACTTCCGTAAGTTTTTTCTGCATTTCCGTGCCGTAGGGGAACTCCAGCACGACGATACTATAACCGTCCTGCGTGGTGCTACGGATATAGCGCACGCCCGCGATGGCGGTCATCCGCTGTTCGATGGGTTTGGTGTAGTAGGTCTCCATATCTTCCGCGCTCAAGCCGGGGGCGCGCGTTACGATGCCGATTTGGGGGCTTTCGACATAGGGCATCATGCGGCGTGGCAGATAGGCGACCACCGCCCAGATTGCCAATACAATGACCGCGGTGTAAAACGCCAGCACCGCCGACGGATGCTTTACACTCCACTCGATCAGGTTAAAGGTTCTCATGGCAGGTATAATCCTCTTCGGGTGAGAGCATGCCCAAGTTAACGATCGAGCATGATGAGCGCGACTGGCAACTGCTTCGTGAGCGGGCCACCCAGCGCCGTTGCGATCCTGAGAAACTGGTGCGCGACTTTCTGGAACAGTAGCTCCTACGAACCAGCAGAACTGTGCAGGTACCCAGAGGCTCGCTGGCACTGGCAGTGGAAGCGCTAAATGCTATCCATAGGAATTTTCCATCCGGTGAACCACCACCCTCACGCGAGGAGGTCGACGCATATCTACAGGCAGAACGGGATTCATGGGACAAACGCTTTGAGGAGTAAAAGTTTTGCGCCGCACCATCCAGTACAGACCACGAATTCACCTGGATACAAGCGTCATCATCTATCTTGTTGAAAATACCCCGAATGCATCCCAGGTTTATGCCCAATTGCAAGCACATCACGAGCCTATCCTCTACTCCAGCAATCTGGCGTTGATGGAGTGTCTGGTCAAGCCGCTGCAACAAGGAAACCAGGGGTTGCAGCAGCGGTTTCTGATATTTTTCCAATCGCTGAAGCTGGTTCCCGCTCGTCGCGAAGTCTTTATCCGAACCGCTTACATCAGAGCCGCGACACGGTTGCACACGCCCGATGCGCTGCACCTCGCTTTTGCCAGCTGCGTCAAGTGCGACATCTTGCTGACAGGCGATGCCCAGATCGCGCAACGGTGGCAGCAATGGTTGGGGCACTATCTCTACCCCTCTCAGATCGTCGTCGTGTAAGTATATCATCTGGCTCAATGTCCATGCCCTCCTTCATGGCTGGGTGAGGTCGGAGTGAACTGAGGTGGGGTCAGGGTCGCAGGTCCTCGTACCGTCCACTCCGTGGGAAACACAGGGTCGCCTTCTGCAAGGGTACCGAAGCCGAACACAATCACCTGCTCGCCCGGCTTCAACCCGTCCAGAATCTGCACACGCTCGCCATCCGATAGCCCCGGCTGCACACGCCGCTTGCGGGCAATATATTGGGCAGGTTGCTCCTTCGGCACCAGATCCATCTTACAAATCGGACACTTTCCAGGCTGATTTTGCTCGATCTGGGGATGCATTGGACAGGTGTAGACAACGGCATGAGAGTGGTGCGGGCGTGGGGCTTCCGCCAACACCCAGACATAGGGTCGCTGGAACTCGTCATATTGCAGCGCGCGAACAGGTACGGTCATGGCAGATGCCGCGCGGGGCAGCAACCCGATGCGCACCTCCGCATACTCGCCCACCATCAACCGTCCATCGGGATTTGGCAGCACCGCCTCCACAATCATCGTGCGGGTGTTTAGATCGGCTTCGCGGAAGACAGCGCTGACCCGTGCCCGATAGATGCGGTTCGGCTCGGCGTAGCGTTTGATCCAGACAGGGTAGCCTTCATGGATGCGGACAGCGTCTTGCTCGGCAACTTTCGCCTGCACGCGGATTTGGCTCGTGTTCTGCAGTTTGAACACGGGGGCGCCGGGCTGGACCAGCGTGCCGGGTTCGGTGAGGCGTTCGGTAATCGTGCCCGGATTCAGCGCGACGAGTCGGGTGTAATCCACCTGCAGTTGGGCGGCACGCTTTTTGCCTTGCTCAGTTTTAATCTGGGCTTCGGCACGCTGGCGTCGGGCACGGACGGCTTGCAGCCGTGCGGCAGCGGCTTGCACCTCCTGCTCGGTAGCTCGCGTTGCCGATTCGGCGCGTTGCACACGAGCGCGCATTGCCTCACGATTTGCTTTTAGCTGTTCGATGCGCGAGAGCTGGGCACGCCGGGATGCCTGTGCCGACTGCAAGCTCTCGCGTGCTTGCTTGAGGCGAGTCTCCGCCGCCTGAGCGTCGCGTTTGGAGACGAAGCCCTTCTGTAGGAGCGCGTTCTGGCGATCCGACTCGGCTTGCCAGTACTCTACTTCTGCCTGGGTGGATCGAATAGCGGTCTCTATCTGTTCCAGTTCGGTTTGGGCGGTTTGCAGTTCCGCTTCCGCAGCCTGCAGCATCTGGCGCGCTTCACGCACCTCGGCTTGTGCCTGCTGCAGACGCGCCTGGGCTGCCTGCAGAGCCGATTCCGCCTCACGGGTCATCGATTGCGCCTCTTGAAGCTCCGCTTGCGCCGCCTGCAGGCTACCCTGTGCGCTCTGGGCAAGCGCCTGGTACTCCTCTGGCTCGATCTGCGCGAGCAGTTGACCGGGACGCACACGGTCGCCCGGATAGACCCGTGTCTCCACCAGCTTGCCCGTGATTCGGGCGCGGATAATCTCCTCATTATAGGCGCGGAAAGTGGCGGGGTAGGCGACTGAGGGCAGGAAGGGGCGTGGCTGTACCTCTTCGACGCCTACGGGGAACGCGCCCCGGGGTGGCTTCATCACGCTCATGTCCATCCCCTGCGCCTCCAACGGGGTCATCGCGCCCGGCGGGCGCTTCGTCTGCACCACCCACCAGGTGCCCCAGGTCAGCCCCGCCAGCAGCACCAAACTGCTCAGTATCGGAAACCATCGCTTCATCGTCTATTCCCTCCTGACGTAACGTTGCGCATGAGCAGCGCGTTGATGGCAACAATAATCGTCGATAGGCTCATGAACAGCGCACCAACGGCGGGCGAGAGCAGCAATCCCCAGCGTACGGCGATACCCGCCGCCAGCGGCAAGGCAATCAGGTTATAGCCCGTTGCCCAGAATAGGTTCTGTACCATCTTGCGATAGCCGATACGCGCCAGCTGTAGGAAAAACACCACATCACGCGGGTCGTTCTCCACCAGAATCACATCCGCCGATTCGATAGCGACATTTGTGCCTGCGCCAATGGCGAAACCAATATCGGCTTCGAGCAGGGCAGGCGCATCGTTGATGCCGTCGCCCACAAACGCCCCATGCAGCCCTTGGGCGCGAATCTGCCGAACGATCTGTGCCTTCTGGTCGGGCAGCACGCGGGCGTACCAACGGTCGATGCCAAGTTGCTCGGCGACAGTGCGCGCAACAGCTTCCGCGTCACCAGTGATCATTATCACCTGAATCCCCATCGCATGGAGGGCATCGATCGCAGGACGTGCCCCCTCGCGCACCTTGTCGGCAAAGGTGAAAACCGCGCAGGCAACATGCTCATTGAACAGCACGATAGCACTCTCGCCGCGCTGCTGCGCCTGTTCAAGCCCCTGCTGAAGAGTCGTAGGGGGTTCGATGCCGATTTCTGCAAGCCATTCAGGTCGCCCCAATCGCCACAGGATATGGTTCATCGTGCCCTCGACCCCCTTACCGGGCACGGTGCGGAACTCGGCCAGGGCTGGCGTTTCGATATGGCGGGTGGTCGCCGCTTCCAGCACCGCGTGTGCCAGGGGATGGGTGCTACCCTGTTCCAGCGCCGCGGCGAGGCGCAACGCTTCGGATTCGTCGACGCCCTCCGCATAGATCTGCGTGAGCACAGGACGCCCTTCGGTGAGCGTGCCCGTCTTGTCAAAGGCAACCGCCTGAATGGTGCACGCACGCTCAATCGCCTCCCGATTACGAATCAGAATGCCATTGCGTGCAGCGCGCCCCGTCGCCTGAACCAGCACCAGCGGGATGGCTAATCCCAGCGCGTGAGGGCAGGCAATGACCAGCACCGTGACGGCACGAGCGAGGATGAACTGCCAGTCTGCGTGGGCGAGATACCATCCGAGGGCTGTACTCAGGGACACGAACACGGCAACGAGCGTGAGCCAGAAGGCGAGCCGATCCCCCAGCACCTGAAAGCGGCTACGAGTGCGTTGCGCCTCTTCCACTAACCGCATCAGTTGATGCAGCGTCGTGGACTCCCCCACACGAAGTGCTTCCACTATGAGGCGTCCCTCCAGATTAACAGACCCAGCGACCACCTCATCGCCTGGCTGTTTGGGCACAGGGTGCGACTCGCCTGTCAGAAACGCCTCATCCACGCTGGAGGCTCCCTCCAGCACTATGCCGTCCACAGGCGCCTGCTCACCCGCGCGAATCAAAACGCGGTCGCCCTCCCGCAACTCGCTGGGCGGCACATCACGCACCTCATCGCCCTCCAATCGGTGCGCCAGAGGCGGCAGCAACGCCACCAGATGCTTCAACGCCTGCGACGCTCTGCCTACAGCAGCCATTTCCAGCCAGTGCCCCAGCAGCATCATGTCAATCAGGGTCACCAACTCCCAGTAGAAGGGCATACCGCGCAGTCCCAGCGTGGTCGCCAGACTGTACAGAAAGGCGACGCTAATCGCCAGCGCAATCAGGGTCATCATGCCGGCGGCACGGGCGCGCAGTTCACGCACCGCTCCCTGCAGAAAGGGATATCCACCATAAACGAAGATAACTGTGCTTAACACGGGCACGATGGCGTCGCTGCCTGCAAAGCGCGGCGCCCGAAAGCCCAACCATTGTTGCAGGGTATCGCTCCAGACCAGCACCGGCACAGTCAACAGCGAGCAGACGATGAAACGGTTGCGGAACATCGACACGGTATGTCCCGCGTGCTTATCGTGCGCATGCGCCTGATGGGCGGGCGCTGCTTGCGCCGACGCCTCAGGGGTATGGTGATGATGCCTCGTATGCATCCCAAGCCCTCCTATGTATTTTTTTCAGGCAACCTACCGAATAAGGAGCCGCGTCCCTCAGGACACGGCTCCTCATCGTGGTCAGTGTTGATGCCCGTGATGGTTATGCTGATTCTGAGAGGTGGAGGGCTTGACAGGCGCCAGTGCACCCCCTGCCTGCTTGACCGCCTCCTCGATCTGGGCGTAGCGCACGGCGGCATCGGGCTGGAACGCGATCAACAGCGTGTTGCGCTCCTGTCGCACTTTCGCAACGCCTTTCACTTTGCCCAGCGCTTGCGCAACCCTTTTCGCATCGCCCTTCGCCAGGGTGAGCATCAATTGCCCCTCGTACTTCATGTTCGAGCGCGGTCCCATCGCGTGCGGGATTTTGGGCAACGCAAGCACGATATGCGACACAGGGGTCTGTGCCTCGTCGTAGCGTACGATGGCAACAGCGGTCTTGAACTCCAGCTCCGCCGATTGCACGCCGTTGAGCTTGCGCAGACCCTGCACCACTGGCTCTACACAGCCCTCGCAGTGCAAACCACTAACCTTAATGGCAACCGTGCGTATCTCCTGCTTCTGTTGAGCCGCTATCTGGCTCGCTCCCACAATTAGCGCCAGCGCGCCGATCAATGTCCAGATGACCATTCGTGTCATTGCTTTTTCCTCCTGTGTGATGGTTGTTGTCGTGCTCGTCAAACGAGCGCGGAAATGGGATAACGCTATTCGCATCCCCACATGATGTGGTGATGACAGGCATGATTATATACTTACACAGGAGGGGCGCGAGGCGCTCTGGATAGGGAGAGGGGTGGAGGAATGGGGGATGTTCTCTCAATCGGAAACACGCTGCGGGCAGGCAAAGCATGCTCCAGCTCTAACGGTACAGGCAGCACCGCGACAAAGCTCGGTTCAGGCACAGTTAGCCCCGCCGTTATCAGAGCGGGGTTCGGTTGAGTTGCCTGACAGAGCTGGCAGTGGTTGCAGTCGGGTTTGGTGGGGGGTGGCGTCTGTTGCGCACAGCAGGCATGCGCCGCCACGGATTGGTGGCAAGCACACGGACGCGCCAACACATAGCCCAGCGGGGCAAGCCCCAGCCAGAACGCAATCAGCCAGAAGGCTGTCGGACGCAACCACTTCGACCGCAGCTCGCTCATCTGTTGGAGTATACCCTAATTCTCCGCTTTGGGTTCCCTTCCTATGAAGCAGGAACAGTTTGGGCAAGGAATTCCTGCCTGTGTATCGAAAAATTGACAGTTATGAGCCTTCCTACGGTCGGTTTCATCGGGTTAGGCATTATGGGGCGTCCGATGGCACGGCATATCCTACACGCTGGCTATCCCCTTATGGTTCACAGTCGGAGCCGTCCGCCCATCGATGCCCTTGTGGCATTAGGCGCACGCGAGGCGCGCACACCTGCCGAACTGGCTGCGCAGTGCACCATAGTAATTACCTGCTTGCCCGACGATGAGACGGTGCGCCGAGTGTGGCTCACAGGCGAACATGCTGCTCTGCCCGCGATGCCACCGAATACGATCGCTATCGACATGGGCACGACCTCACCCAGCCTCACACGCGAGCTTGCCCAGTATGCCGAGCAGCGCGGTGTCGCCTTTCTGGACGCGCCCGTCACAGGCGGACAGTGGGGCGCCGAATCGGGCACATTGACCATCATGGTCGGCGGCGACCGCGACGCCTACGAACGCGCCCTGCCTGTCTTCCAGACGATGGGGAAAAAAGTGGTCTATGTCGGTGAGAGCGGCCAGGGACAACGGATGAAACTTGCGAACCAAATCGCCGTCGCCGTGGGGATGCTGGCGGTCGCCGAAGCGTTGCTCTTCGCCGAACACGCTGAGTTAGACCTCTCCCTTACTGTGGAAACCCTCAGCTCGGGCGCGGCGGGGTCATGGGCGATGGAAAACCTCGGCAAACGCATCGCCCAAGGCGACCTCCAACCTGGTTTTATGGTGAAACTGCTGCAAAAAGACCTGCAGATTCTGCTCAACGAGGCACGCTCAACAGCGACTCCTCTTCTGGGCAGTGCGCTGGTACACCAACTCTACTGCCATCTGGAGCGTTCGGGCGAGGCGCAGCTGGGCACGCAAGCGTTAATTCAGGTCTTGCGTCGGCTAAGTGGGCAGCCATAGTGTATAATTGGACTGTGAGAACGGCGCGGTGTGCGAAACGCCCTACCCTAAAGCAACTGGCGGAAGAAGCAGGCGTCTCTATCGGCACAGCATCCAATATTCTAAGCAATAAGTTAGAGCTGCATAGCCCTGAAACGGTGGAGCGCGTGTTGGCGGTGGCGCGACGCCTCGGCTACCGTCCCAACCGAATCGCACGGAGCCTCGCCGCACGACGCACGCATACCATCGGCATCGTGGTCGAACCGCAACACGCCGTGTTCACGCGCAACCCCTATGTGACGGCTGTACTGGATGGCGTGGTGGAACAGCTCGCCCCAAACGGGTATCACCTCAAAATCATTACGCTGCGCGACCTGAACCCGCGCACACTCTGGAACCAGATCGACGACGGCACGGTGGACGGCATCATCATGGTCGCCCCCCTAATGGGCAGTCCCCTGCTGGACTATTTCCACCATGTGCATGTGCCCTGCGTCGTGGTGGGCAGCGTCTTGCCCGAATCGTTAGGTTTCTACTGCGTGGACAGCGCGAGCCATGCAATGATGAGTCGCCTCACCGAGTATCTGATTGAGCTCGGACACCGCCGAATCGGTTTCGTGGTCGGTCCGCAAAATCAGTGGAGCGCACACCAGCGTCTGGAAGCGTACCAACAGGCGATGGCAGCGCATGGCATCCTTGTGGAGCCTGACTGGATTGCTCAAGGGGGATACGACACGGCTGGGGGCTTTAGGGCGGCGCAGCAGTTATTGCAACTGCGCCCCCGCCTGACTGCCATCATCGCCTCCAACGATCACGCCGCGTTGGGGGTGTTGGACGCCTGCGCCCAGCGTGGCGTGCGCGTGCCCCGCGATGTGTCCGTCGTGGGCTTCGATGATATCGCCTTAGCCGAGTTGGCGAAACCACCGCTGACCACCATGCGCACGCCCATCCACGATATCGGCTTGGAAGCGGCACGGGCGCTGTTGCATCAAATCGAGACGGGCGAAACCTTGCGCGGCACCTGGTTGTTTGAAGGCGAACTGGTGATACGCGCAAGCGCCGCGCCACCCCCACGAAGCAAGCACTAAGCGGCGCTTGCAGAGATCGGCTTCCTCAAGGCAAGGGCGCTACGCTGCACCGTGCCAGTGCTTCGATAATCGCCGCCTCCTCCGCCGGCATCGCACCCACCCGATGAAGCGACCACCACTCGGTATGTTCCAGCGCCTCGCCGGGCGGCAGTTCGGTCAGTGGCGAGAGCGTTTCCAGCTCCAGCATCGCAGCGTTCGTGAAAATTTCGGTATTGCAACCCCCATCGGGATACACCGCACTTCGCGCATGCCGATAGCGCTTGACAAACAGTGTTTCCCCATGCCAATACGCTATCCAGCCGAGCGTGTTGCTCATACCGATTTTGAGGGGGTGAGACACGGTAGGGCTTTGGCGCACCTGAATCAGCCGCTTACCCCAGCACAGGCGCGGGTCGCTCATATCGGTATACGCCCAGAGCGCGATTACGCGCACAGGCAGCAGCGCGTCCGGGTGAGGCTGATACGGCTCTTGTGGGATGAGCGCAACACCGCCCGGCGCCATCACGCTAAGTGCCCACGCTGCAAGGCGCACCGTCCACAAATTGCGATTAACGAGGCGATGCACGATTTCCACCGCATGCTCGGCGGGGCGGATTTCCACCTCTTTTTGGATGCCTGTGCGTGCTTCCACGGGCTGACGCAAGAGCAGCCGCTGCCCATCCCAGTCCCATTCGATAGGGTCGTTATCAGGCGCGTAGGTTCGAACGGGGTGTTCCGGGGCATGCCAGAGGCGGTGTCCACCGTAGATGCGCCACACATCGCCCCCCGTTTTGCCCCTATCGTCGGGGTTGAGCCAGAACTGGTTCCCCTCGCCCGCGAAACCGAAGCGCAAGAGGCGTGACCCGACCTGTGTCGTCGCGATGAGTTCCCAGTTCCCGTCGCTTACGCACAGGCACTCTTGCCAGCCATGGTAAGGCATTACTTCGCAGTGCGGCATACTTTTCCGATTCGCGGTTCACGGGTTTATTCCCGCTCAAACAGGGCGCTGACGGTACGCCCCAGCAGATAGAGGTCGAACGCGAGGCTGCGTCGCTGCACATACTCCACATCGGATGCCAGCTTGAGGGGTAGCAGGACTTCGCAGTAATATCTCTCCGGGTCAGGCTGTTGGGCGAGCAGAGCTTCCTCGTGGCGATAGCGAATTTGAGTCAGCCCCGTGATTCCAGGGCGCACACTCAGCACCATCTCACGCAGATCGGGATTCCACAGGTTGACATACTTCTCCACTTCAGGGCGCGGTCCCACCAAGCTCATCTCGCCTTTGAGGACATTCCAGAGTTGTGGCAGCTCATCGAGTTTGGTTTTGCGCAGGATTCTGCCCACTCGCGTAATGCGTGGGTCGTGCCCTGCCGTAATCGCGCCGCCGCGTTTCGGGGCGTCTTGCACCATCGTGCGAAACTTCAGCACTTTGAACTTGCGCCCGTAGCGCCCCACGCGCTCGTGGGCAAAGAACACACTCCCTGGTGAGTCCAGCTTCACCAGCAACGCAATCAGCATCCATAAGGGCAGGAGGAGTATCAGACCGCCCCCTGCCACGACGCAATCCAGACCGCGCTTGAGCCATTCGTACATGGAATGGGTCTCGCGCATGCTATCTTTTGAAGCGTGTCCCCACATCGTGAACCGCCTCAATCACATAGGCAACATCATCGTCGGTCATGCTGGGATACAGGGGTAGCGAAATCGTGCGTTCGTAATAGTACTCCGTATTCGGGAAGTCGCCTTTGCGCCAGCCGTACACGCGATAGTGTGGATGATAATGAATCGGGATATAATGCACGCTGACACCGATATTGCGGGCTTTCAGCTCTTCGATAAACTGGTCTCGCCCTATGCGCAAGGCATCGAGGTTGAGCAAAATGGTATAGAGGTGCCACACATGGGTGCGATCGTTAGGCAATTCGGGAGGAAAGGGGGTCAGGAAGTCCATTGCTCGGAATGCTTGGTGGTACCGTGCCGCGATTTGCTGGCGTCGGGCATTCATCGCATCCAGTTTGCGCAGTTGGCAGATCCCAATTGCCGCCAACACATCGGGCATGTTGTACTTGAAGCCGAGCGCTTGCACCTCATAGTACCAACTTCCTGCAGCGGTGTAGCGTTTCCAAGCGTCGCGACTGATTCCGTGCAAGCTCAGGATGCGGCACTGGTCGGCGAGTTCGGCGTCGTGGGTCGTGATCATTCCCCCTTCGCCTGTGGTCATGTTCTTGTTGGCGTAGAAGGAGAAGGCGGTGGCATGCCCGATTGCTCCGATTTTGCGCCCGTTGTATTCCGCGCCAGAGGCGTGCGCGGCGTCTTCCAGCACTTTCAGGTTGCGGCGTGTAGCGATGTCCATAATGGCGTCCATTTCGCAGGGCAAGCCGCCGTAGTGGACGGGCATAATCGCTCGCGTGCGCGCGCTAATGGCGTTTTCTATGCGATTCGGGTCAATATTCGCGGTTTGGGGGGCGATATCGACCAGCACAGGTGTTGCGCCGACATACTCAATGGCTTCGATGGTGGCGCAGAAGGTGAGCGGGGTGGTAATCACCTCGTCGCCGGCGCCGATGCCCCAGGCTGCCAGCACGAGGTGCATCGCCGCGGTGCAGGAGTTGACCGCGACGGCATAAGGTGCACCCGTGTAGGCAGCGAACTCCTGTTCGAACTGCCGCACTTTGGGTCCCGTGGTCAACCAGCCGCTGCGCAGCACCTCCAGCAGCGCCTGTTCTTCCTGCTCGTCGATAGAGGGCAGGGCGTAGGGTAAAAATTCTGTCCGAGAGCGCATCACTTTACCTCTGTCCCTCTAATTCTACCTGTGGAACTGTCCAGCGGTACTCATTCATTAAGCGGCTTGGGGTATGCCAGAACTGTCGCGTGCAGACGAAACCCAGATTCTGATAAAAAGCATTAACGGTATCGTTATTGTGAGCGTCTGTGGTCAGCACAACCTCGTGGACACCTTGCTGAACTGCAGTGTCAAGGAATGCGAATACGAGCTGTTTGCCGATACCCCGACCTTGTGCAGGGGGATCCACGCCGAGCGAGGCTAATTCTGCCAGGTGAGGCATGTCGGCATCGTGGGCGATGGCATGCGCGCGGCGCAGGCTGGTGAGGGCGCGTTTCCAAAGGTGAGGACGCCATACTAAGTGGCTTGCCGCTGCGAGCGCAAGGGCTTTTTTGCGTTGGCGGAGCTGCTCATAGAACCGAGGAGGGTTAACAAACCCCGCGACGAAACCGACTACCCTACTATCGGATTCTGCCACCCAAAAAATCGGTTGGCGGTACTCCAGCACGCATAGGTAGTAGCCCCGTAAGAAACGCGCCCCCAGCTGTGTCATCAGGAAGCCCTTGAACGCATGCTGATGCACTGTTACAACAGCGTCCAAATCGTTCTCAGTGGCAGGGCGCAGAACCAGATCGGTCGGTTTCATAGAGTAATTCACAGTAAAGCTGGCGATACTTCTCCAGCATTTTTTCTTCAGTGTAGTATTTTTGGAATCGCCGGCGGGCAGCTTCTGCGTAGGGATGTGCGTGTTCTGGGTGTAGCAGCCATTCGCGCATGGCGTCAGCGAGGGATATAGGGTCTTTGGGGGGTACGAGCTTGGCTGCGCTTCCGTTGTCCGTCGCTTCCAGGTTGCTGCCGATGGTCGTCGTGATAATCGGTTTCCCCGCCGCCATCGCCTCCAGCAGCGCAATCGATAAACCCTCCCACAAAGTGGGCAACACCACGATATCGGCAATCGCTAATAAATCCCCGACCGCTTTCCAGAAACCGAGAAATCGCACTTGTTTCCCCACGCCCGCCGCACATGCCTGACGCTCCAAATGTTGGCGTAGGGGACCGTCGCCCGCAATCAAGACCACAAATGGCGGCAGGTCAGCGGATTGCAGTAACCGGGCGGCTTGAATCAGATATTCCAGCCCTTTCTGGGTTGCCAGCCTGCCGGTGCTGAGAATCACGCGCGTATCAGGGGCAATATGGAGTTGTTGGCGCAGGGAGTCAGGCGCACTCTGAGGTGCAGCGCGTTGCGGCTCAATGCCGTTGGGGATCGCACGCAGTTGCTGGGGCGTTCCGATACCCAATTGCAACGCCCAGCGCATATGGTACTCGCTCACGGTCACAATCCGATGGCACCAGCGTGCTGCAAGACGCTCCAGACCAGCATAGAACCGTATCGCCCATGGACGGCTCTGCTCATGGAACGCAAAGCCATGCACGGTATGCACAACCGCAGGAATTCGGGCATGCCATGCGGCAGCGCGACCGATAACCCCCCCCTTAGAGGTGTGCGTATGAACCAAATCGTAGCCCTCTCGGGCAAGGTAGGCGCGTAGGCGTCGGTAGCCCTGCCAGTCGCGTAAAAGGTTAATCTCGCGCCAGATGCACTGCAAGGGTATAGAGGGAATCTGATGCTCATTCAGTACCTGTTGAAATACAGTATCAGTGGTCAGCACAGCGGGTTGCCAACCTTGTTGCTTCGCCATTTGCGCCAGACGCAGAATAATATACGAGCCGCCCCCGTATTTCGAGTCGCCCACAATGTGTAGAATGCGCTTCATTGACAGCAGCCCTCCCTGTAGGCATACTGATACATCGTCCAGTAGTCCCTCGCCATAATCTGTGGGTTCCATTCGGGGGGCATCATGACCACCTGACCATATGCCTGTAGGATTCCCTGCGTCAACGCGTGGGGGTCATTGGGGGGCACCAGGACGCCATTCATTTGACGCACCTGATCGGCTAATCCACCTGTTGCGGTCGCGACCACGGGCACGCCGAACGCCGCGGCAAGCGTACCGTAAATGACAGGCTTGATATTATAAGGAACCACTACATCGGGATGTAGGCGACGCAATATCCGCCGCAGGACACTTAAGGTTCTGAGATCTAAGAAAGGATTCATCCCGGTACGGTTCAATGGATAATCTATAGGCGTAGCGCCCAGTGTAGCAACCGCCTGCCGAATTTCTGGCGTGTAATCGGGTGCAAGCACGAAAACCTCCGCGCCGTGAGCGATCAAATCGCGTATCAACGCGCCGCGAAAACTCACAATGCTCGGCGCGTAGGGCGAAATGAGCGCCACCCGCTTAATTACGTGTGTTTTTTTCATTCTCGAACCACTTCTTTTTCTAAAAGACGCAGCCGGTGATGTTTTGTTGTATCCCTCCAGTTCCACCCAAAGCGCGTATTGAAATTCTGCCCAAAGCACTCTATGAAAACTATGACTTGCGATAGCCCTACAATCGCTCCCGCAACGATTATCCAACCAACGAAGAAAGCAATCCCAGTACTGCTCGTCATTGAGAGATAAAGCGTCATTGTCGTATACAAAGACAAGCCTATCAAGGTTTTGAGGAGCGGCAATATGATACGCGTGACACCCACCAACACAACTCCAAACAAGAATGAAATCAGCACCGTGCCTATGTAGCCGAAATTGAGGTATGCCTCTGTATAGAAGTCTGGCGGTGCGGTGAAGCCTCGTGTATCACCTATCACAATCATATAGAAGGTCACAGGAAAGCTAGGGTACGGACCTGGAAGATAACTTATTAGATTCTGAAGGTAGGAGTCACCGTAGAGTAATGAATACCGATTGGGGAACAGGTCAAAACTTAGTACCGGAGCGATAGCATTCCCATAGAGAACCCGTCCTACAAGGCTACCTCCACCGAAGTATAAAACCTCAAGAAGAGAGGTCAGCTGCTCGTTTGTTCGCCCTAAAAGCGCCGTCAATACTGTACCTACAAGCATCCCAGCCATAGCAACGGTAAAGACTATCCGCTTGAACTGACGACGCGGCAGCACGACCGAAAAATAGATTAAACACGCAGCCAATAAATGTAGCAACGGCCATCGCTGTCCTGTGGCAACCAACCAGAAGACAGCAGCCAACAAGATTAGCAAGGCTAAACGGCGACGGTATCCGATACGATACCAGTGCACAAACCAGATACATACAATGATCATCCCAACATAGCGAAGCGCCTCCAACATTCCCTGCAAAGGAATATACTGTGCATCTGGGTTTACATAAATATCGCGCATGATACGAGGTGTGTTTACTAATCCGGGTTTGAAACCTTCTGCAAGTAAAATACGAATTCCCTCGAGCAAAGGAATATAGCCTAACAGAATAAAATAAGTTGAAACTAAAACCATTGTGGTCAGCGCAGTTATTAAGTAAGTGCGTGGGGAGTAACACCACTGGATTGTTCCAAGTGGACGTTTCCAGTGCTGGTAAGACGGCTGGATAAACTGCGACTCAGCGAGGAACCCGCCAGCTGTCGCCGCAGCCAGCCCCAGTAAGGCATTCAGCAATGCATTCTGTACGAATTCAACTTTATCGTAAAAAAAATAAAAGTAGATGAAGCCTGGCATCACAAAGACGATAGAGGCAAGGAGGAATCCAGAAAACGGCGTAATGACCCCTATCTGCTTCCAGTGAAGCCCCGCAACGACCATGGCCCAGACCACCACAAAAACTGCACTCCAGACAATCAAATCTATCATTTTGCCAACACCTGTAGTAGGATTTGATGGGTCGCCTCAGCACGTGAATCCCATGAATGCTCGCGTACAATCAACTCACGTCCGCGTTTGCCCATCTCAGCACGCACTTCTGGATGTTCATAAAGGTAACGCACAGCGTTGGCAAGGGCAACAGGATTATTCGGAGGAACAACCAATCCACAATTACCACGACGCACCAAGTCTGACATTCCAGGTAAATCGGATACGATCACAGGCACGCCACAAGCAAGTGTTTCGAAAACCTTTAGCGGCATTACTCCTGTTTGATTGCGCTCAATACAATGCATAGGGGCTAATCCACAGAGGCTGTGCCGTACTACCACTGGCATTTGCTGGTAAGGAACATGGTCGATGTAAACTATTCTATTGGTTTGACGTGTGGCTTTTTCTACTTTATCGCGCAGTTTGCCCTTCCCCACGATCAGTAGGTGTAGCTGTGGCGGCCAATTCGATCGGTGCAAAGTGTCGATGAGAGTCTCAATCCCTTGCCAAGGTGCTAATGCTCCAAAAAAGATTGCATACGGGGTCGGAATGGTTCCCGGCAATCTACCAGGGGCATCTGGGTGGAATAAATCAGTATTGGCTCCATTCGAAATCAAAATCACAGGTTGTCCGCCACGCTCTTGAAGCGCCCAGTTTACCAAAGGTTCTGTAACAGTGATCACGACATCAGCCTCCCGTATCCCGTATCGCATTATGGAATTGCCGATCCAGCGCATAGGGCGCATCATAGGAAATGCCATATATAAGTCTTCGTATGAACCATTCACCTCTACAACCAATGGAATCTTCAGCTTTTTTGATGCCCGAATTGAGAGAGCATCGAAAGGATGATGACGTACATAGAGCGCATCGTATCGGGTGCATCGCAGCGCACATATAAGTCTGAGCTGAACCCTGAGAAATGCAACTAACTTCCATACACTAGGAGGATCAGCTATGGAGCGCGCATACGAGGGTTCGAACAAGTCCACTTGCCAACCACGTTTTCTCAAGCCGGCGATGATTTCATGCACATGTGCAAAAGACGCCTGCCCTTGGCGCGTTGCTTGCAAGCACAAATACGCTAACCGCCTCTCCGTAACGCACCTCATCACTTGCCCACAGCAATTATACCATGCCGTCTACGGTGGCTCGAATCACTCGATTATAAAGTGCCTTTTGCTGAGGCGTAAGTAGACAAGAATTATGCCACAACAGTACCATATCGCCTGCGAAGAGACGGACTCGGTTTGCTAAAGTAATCAAGGTATCCACTACCTCATCGAAAGAAAGCCTCATGTAGTCGATCAGGGTCCTGTCCATCGCGATTAGAGGACGTTCACGCAGTCGAAGTGATTGCCGCGTCTTGAGATTGAACACAGGGTATTCGTAGCATACACCGCACCGAAACCCTACACAATCGGCGTAGGCTAAGGTACTATCGTAGTCTAAGCCCGCATCGTTCCACGCTTGCCAAGTAAGGGGATTTTCCCATCTTAGGTAATGTTGTCGGCCTCCCCAGTGTGATTGCTGGATTCCTATATGCTGAACCACAGAACGCAACCGATTAAATTCGTGTAGCACTTGCTCAGGGCGTCGATATGTCTCGTAGCTAGTGTGCAGCCCTATAAGATGTCCCCTTCTATGAATAGCACAAAGCAGATCTTGAATGTAATCGTCTTTCAGGGTATAAACGCCATCTCGAATCCCTGAAGTGTGGTCGGCAATAAAATAGAACTCGCTCTGCAATCCGTGTGCTTCACTAAGATGCATTAGCCAATCAAAGGTGTTTGCAGGATCGATGTGAAACTGATTGAGCAGTTTTGCGCCAATGCGCCCTACACAAGAACCGAAGGAGCGTCGCGCGAGCACATCACCCAACGCACCACGCAACACCAGTATCCACGGGACTCGATAGCCCACTGCGGGCCAATCCACATCGTGAGTCGGAATCACACGATAGGTACGCGGTTTACGCTCAAGGAAGCTCCAAAGACGCTTCATTGCGATCCACAGAATTTCCAAGTACTCATTAACCAGTGGACGGCTCAAAAAACCCTCACGGTATGCCAACGACATCTTTGCAGGGAATCTCTGATAGGCGTCTCGCTCTCTAACCACACATTCCTCATAGCGCGTTAGCATCCAAAAACAGCTCCCCAATATGTCAAGATTCACATGGATTCGGTTGTCAGAAATTACTAATAAGGGACAAGAAGGTTCAAAATTACCATAGAGTACTGGTAAAGTTTCTTCACATAACTGCGCTTCAGGAAGTTCACTACGCACCTTTATCTTGTGTAAGGGAGTAGTGGGCAACGAATCGGGATGAAGCCAGGTACTCTCAGGAGTTTTGAATAGACCCTCCGATAGGGTTAAGCGTGCTGGGTGCCCGATAACTTCTATCACGGTAGTTGTAGTAGGGCATGGCTTGATGATTGTTGGTAGTCCTAAGAATTCATACAGAAGTGTCTGCACAATGTAACGGCGTTCGGGTAAGTAAGTTTCTGGTACAGTCACCTGCAGAATTGGAGACCTCATCTCACTTATTTTACCTCGAACGAAACAAGAACCGAACAGTTCGTCCAATTATGAAGCGCACAGCCCGCCCCCAAGTGGGGAACCCGTAGACAACACAACCTCTCTGCCGTGCTTTGCGAACTTCTTCTTGATAGCTCCGGTAGAGCGTTTGTCTATTACTCATCAAGGCAAAAAACAAAAAGATTCGGTCTATCCATAACATCGGACGATAAGGTAACATAAGTTCCTCGTCGGTAGCGGTCGGGATCGTGAATTGATCGTCAAGGTACGCACGAATCAGGCAATTCTCATATCCTGCCAGGAATAACCCATGCTGCATCCAAAAACGCGGATTTAGCTCCAGAATATAGTATTGACCAGTTCGTGAGTCTCGCAGAAATTCCATTTCAAAAGGTCCACGATAATCCAAGGTGTTCAAAACATGTTGGACTCGTTTACCCAGTCCCTTCGGCGCGGGAACAGTTTCCACCAGCACTCCTGTGCTTAGGTTGCCACCGTCTCCTAAGACCTTACGCGTAGCAATGAAGAAACTCCGATGGGGCTGCAGGAAGTCATAAAACCCAGCAACAGATAAATTTTCGGCGTCAGTTAAGAACTGCTGAACAAGTAAAAGATCTGGATTAATGCCATGGCTTTGCAATACACGGATTGCCTGTGACATTTGCTCCGTTGAAAGACATACCATCCCTCGTGGGAGCTTGCGCGAGCCGACCCAAGAACGTCGGGGCTTCAAGACCAACGGCGGTGAGATGCGATTTTGGAGATCGGAACTAAAGGAAGCAAATGGAACAGGGGTCTCGCCAATCGCACATAAATGACAGGCTAACAGAAGCTTGTCTACAAATATAGGATTGTAGGTTCTCGGAAGAAAATGTGCAGGAACTTCGATCTGTGCCGCGCGCGCCCAACCAGCCTCGTCTGTGAAAAATAGCGTGCTTGCTGCTAATAATGCTTGATCAATTGCGTTATACTTCGAACGAGGTAAGATTGTTGACCGATAGTTCAAACTCCGCAATCCTTGCTGCAGGGTCCATGCATTAATATAGTCGCCGCAAACTATCGCGTGACGCTTAGTCATTCTAACCATCCCACCGCCATAATTCGTTCACAGGTTTCCCACTGCCAGATTCTATAGGTTAGACGATAGTACCAGCGTACCAAGAAGCGATTACGAGAGTACTTGATGAGTCGATTGCACCACAGAGAGCCGAATGGGTAAAGGTCTATACGACTACATAAAGAACGCATCAGCTCTGTAATCTCATCTGGTTCAAAGAAGCGAATTTGATAGAGGGGATCATGCTTCGCTTTTTCTGCAAATTGACACTTTAGTGAGCTATTCAGTGCATTGTGAACTGTACAGACCATCCAACGGCGTGTGACGCGCCGCTGTTCTTGTAGAATCCGCTCAATCATTGAGTTATCGTTAAAGCACACAAGCAAGCCATTATGGTAGCTCAGGTCAAACATTTCGCTCCCGAATGAGAGGGCTGTGGCGTCTTCTACTTGAAAACACTGTGCCCAACGAGGGTAAAGTTTGCGTGCTATTTCTACAGCTTGTGTAGCGAAATCCGTACCAATACAGTGATAGCCCCATTTGTTAAGTTGCGCAACATCTCGAAAACTCCCAGCACCGAGCTCCAAAATAGTTCCAACCCCCTTGGGAAGAACACAGTAAAGGTAGTACGCTTGGTAGCTCGGTTGGCTCATATAGCGTCGATAGTGTTTTAGCCAAGCATTGGACCACCAGTGCGGATTTGCGAGATCCTCATGCATAACGCTGTTAATTATACCTTCTCCCTCCGTTCGTTTGTAGGCTCGTGTACAACGCAGACCATACTGTATTGTATAAATAAAGTATTGTTATTAATGTCATTAATATTAAGAACATCAAAGACGATATTTTTGATCCTGAATATTTAAAGAACACCATTACAACCGTCATACTAATCCACCATCCCATTCGTTTGCCTGGTAAGAAAACTGTCCTCACAGGTAGCCCACAGACGTGCAAAAGCAGGAGCAACAGCCCAAGCCACAATAATGTACCACTAATCGAAAAACAACCGACAGCAGAGTATTCATCTCCGCCAAGTGCAGCGACCAGTGCAATAGACGCGAATCGTTGAATAAATAATAGAGATTGAAAAAGTGTACTGAAGCACTGCTTCTCGTATAGAGTAAAAATTTCTGTAAAAGGATTAACCACAAAAGATAGAAACACGAGTGGAATTAGCCACTGAATCATAATTCCTGTTTCCTGCCAGCCGCTGCCAAGCAGGATCAGACTGATTTCTGGACCTAATATGCCACAGAAAAGAACAAAAGGCATTATCATTTCTACTTGGCGAGTATACAAGCGTTGGGTTATCTCAGGTAAGTGATCGCGCTCGCGAATAGCCGTACTCAAGTACGCATGCCCAATAGACTGTCCGACTAACGAAGGAAGAGCATTCAGAATACGATACGCAACTGCATAGTACCCGGCAATCTTGACGCCGAAGTAGTGAGTTATCAGCAGCAGCGGTATCTGCAAGTTGATCCCACTTATTAAGCCGCTCCATAGGTAAAATTGCGGGAACTGTCTGTAACGCATTGCGACAGCACGAGTGTCGGCACACGGCAAACGAATTAGGGATGGCATGCGTGTCCAATACGATATCAGCGTCACCTGAGCAATTTGACTAATAATATATCCAACGATCAATGCATTCTCTATTAGAAAAAAGCCACCTATTTGAGTTACTATCAATACCACTGACTGAACTAGCTTCGATATAGCGATACCTTTCAAGAGTTGATGTTTTAATGCGTAGAAATATAATCCCTGATTTAGAGCAGTAACGAATACACTTATTGGCAACAACCAAAGAATCCATACATTTATTTGTGGTCCTAGGTAAAATGAAAATAATTTTGGAAAAAATAGGACGAGAAGTGCAATTATGATGCTTCCAGCAAATGAACAGAAAAATACAAGATTTAACAAATGGACTGAGTGCCGTGGGTCTTCTGGCAGTGGTATTGCTAGTTCATAGCGTAAAGAAACGACAACTGCAGCGGTTGTGACAAACGCGGTAAAAATTGCCAAGGTGCCTAAGTCTTCTGGAGAATAAAGCCGCGATAGCACAGGTACAGACAGCATTGCTAAACTCTGTGACAATATAGTGCTGCCCGTAATCCATACTACTGAGCGCGCAAGCATATCCATCGAATGCAACCGTTGTCGCAAGTAAGATATCATAGATTTCATGAATTCATAAAAGCATTAATTGCTTCGGCAACCCGTTGTTGGTGTGACAAATTTAGCGTATGCCCCATCGGCAAACTTAGCACTTCACGCGATGCTAATTCTGCCTGAGGTAGGCGAATTGAAATATCTTGATAAATTGGCAAAAGATGTAGTGGGACAGGATAATATATGGCAGTATCAATTCCCACTTCGCGTAGTCGTGCCTGAAGCCAGTCGCGTCGGTTATTGTGTACACGAATCGTATATTGGTGGTAGACATGGTAGGCATAGGGGGCCTCGTAAGGTAGCTCTATATCGGGAACGCCGCGAAGTAATTCATTGTAATAAGCAGCTGCTTCTCGTCGCTTACGGTTCCACTCATCTATATGGTGAATTTTCACACGCAGGATTGCAGCTTGTATCTCATCCAATCGGGAGTTGACCCCCACGCGTTCGTTATAATACTTTTTACGTGCCCCATGCACCCGCAGTATTCGCACAGTGTCAGCAATTGTATCATCATTGGTCACAAGCATTCCGCCGTCCCCGAATGCTCCAAGATTTTTCGAGGGGAAAAACGAAAGTGCTCCGGCATCTCCAATTGACCCCAGCTTGCGCCCTTTGTATTCCCCCCCAAATGCTTGTGCCACATCTTCCAGAACTCTCAAGCCGAACTCCCGTGCAATCTCCATGATCTGACCCATATCAGCAGCGTGTCCATATAGATGAACAGGAATAATCGCCTTCGTACGCGGAGTGATCTTCGCAAGTACCTGTTCTACATTCAAATTGAAGGTACGCGGATCGATATCCACGAACACAGGCACCGCTTTAAAGTGGCTAATGGCTTCAGCCGTTGCAAAGAAAGTGAATGGAGTCGTAATTACCTCGTCGCCTGGCTTGATACCCAATGCGTGAATGCCTAAAATTAACGCGTCCGTGCCAGAGTTAAGAGCCACAGCATGTTTGACTCCCAAGTAGCGGGCAATCTCTTGCTCTAACGCTTTGACATTAGGTCCCATAATGAACACGCCGCTACGCAACACCTCTTGGATGGCAGCATTGATTTCATCCCACAAGAGCTCGACTTCAGCCTTCAAATCCAATAATGACACGCGGTTCATACCGAAACCTCCCGCACATATTCACCTTCCTTCTGATAACGCATCCCACACTGAACGCATTGAGCATGTTCGAATCCGTCGCGTTTTTCGAATTGGAGGCGAACCCCACATTGGCACACCCAACCGGCAACACGCGCGGGTATCCCTATTACAAGAGCATAGTCCGGCACATCGTGCGTGACAACTGCACCTGCTCCGACGAAAGCGTAGCGTCCCACTGTTACACCACAGACAATTGTGCAGTTCGCCCCCAAAGTCGCTCCGCGTTTTACTATTGTAGACTTATACTCCGACTTTCTGGAGACATGGCTGCGAGGGTTAATCACATTCGTGAACACTACGCTAGGACCACAAAACACATCATCTTCCAAAATGACGCCTGTATATAGGGAGACATTGTTCTGAATTTTGACGTTGTTGCCCACCACGACATCAGAGGCGATAAATACATTTTGACCAATGTTGCAGTTTCTACCAATTTTCGCATGAGGCATGATATGGGAAAAGTGCCAAATACGTGTACCTATCCCGATTTCACATGGCTCATCAATAACTGCAGTCTCGTGGGCAAAGTAGGTAGATGAAGATGAGTGGGTTAACCAACGTGGAATACCGTTCTGGTTGAGAGAATGTTGACACGCCTCCAATACTTCCAGTACCCGTAAAGCCTCCTCGCCATCCGTATATGGCGTACGACGAGTCTTGAGGCAATCTAAAAAATGTTGACACTCAATATACAAAGGTTCAACTTGTTCAAAAGGCACAGACTGGGCTTCAGTTAGTCGTGGCACAGGTGTTCGCTCACGCCATTCCACAGGATGCTTTAAAACACGCAGCTTATGATCTGGATCGGTGTCGGCAAAGACAGCCATCCCTTCGCTCCCAACCACAACCAAGCGATGTTCTTTATGTGGATGTAACCAACTCACAAAAATATGAGATTGAACACCACTTGGAAATGAGAGGGTGGTAATTGTTGTATCAGCAATCTTTGGGTGGAGGTAACTCCCTCCATGAGCTGCTACGCGAATCGGCATCTCATTGAGCAGATAAAGCATAACGGAAACATCGTGGGGTGCGAAACTCCAAAGAATGTTCTCTTCTTTGCGAAATCGTCCCAAATTAAGACGATTCGAGTATAAATAGTATAGCTTACCAAGCGCACCACTGTCTATGAGATGTTTGAGATGGTTTACTGCAGGATGGTAGCGCAGCAAATGTCCCACCATTAATATACGTTCTCGCTGCCGTGCTAACTCAACCAATTCGCGACCTTGTGCAGCTATGAGTGCAAGGGGTTTCTCTACGAAAACATCCTTACCTGCAAGCAACGCTCGCTTAGTCATTTCATAATGAGTAATCGCAGGGGTTGCGATGGCGACTGCGTTCACATCCGCACGACGCAACAGTGCCTCGTAGTCGACAATAAATTCAACGCCTGGGTATTGTTCA
Source organism: Fimbriimonadales bacterium (assembly GCA_026003075.1). Lineage (GTDB taxonomy): Bacteria > Armatimonadota > Fimbriimonadia > Fimbriimonadales > GBS-DC > GBS-DC. Next base: position 483,141 of record BPGO01000001.1, read on the forward strand.
ACAACGACCTGTCCCACTTCTAACCTATTATCACAAACCGCTACCAATACATTCATTTGAAAAAAAACGCGTGCAAGATTCTTACCCCAGTGTCCATGCCCAACAACCGCAATTCGATGCATTTTTAAATCAGCCTCCTTGCCTACTATAACTTCATCACAGGCACAACCTTCCCCATCCTCGCCGACTCATCCGCCGCCAGTGTGACGGCAAGCGTTTTGACGCCTTCGCTGTAGTCGGCACGAATCAGGCTCCGATCGCCTGTCCGAATCGCTTCCAGAAACGCTTGCGACTCGCGCAGGTAAGGGTTGTCGCGCGAGAAAAATTCCTCTTTGCGGTTTGGCTCGGTCTCCACCATGCGTCCCCATGATACCTCAACGACACGCTCGGGGGTATAGACCTTCAGCCCCACTTCGCCCGGCGCGTGCAAGCCGTTGGTGTCGGTAATCACACCCACGGCGCCGTTGGCAAATTTCAAACATACCACATCGCTTACATTCACATCGCCGTCAGGGTGATGCAAGAGGGTTGGGTTGTTGAGGCTGTAGGCGAACACCTCCGCGATTTCGCCCACCAGATAGCGTGCGAGGTCGAAGATATGGGTGGTCTGTTCGATGAGTTGCCCGCCTGAGAGGGCGTGCCTGCGCCACCAAGGCACGCCGGGCATGCCACCGTCCCACGCGCCTTTGACCATGAGCACGGGGAGCCCCTGTAGGCGTTCCTTAGCGCGCTCAATCGCACCGTAGTAACGGAAGTGGTAGCCGACCATGCTGAGGATGCCCGCCCGTTGAATCGCTGCCTCGATGCGTTTGGCTTGCTCGAGCGTGCGCGCCACGGGCTTTTCCACAAAGAGGTGTATCCCGCGCTCTGCAGCGGCTTCTTCCGCGCCGTCGTGTCCGTGGGGGGGCACGCAGACATACAGCGCGTCGAGTGTCTCGTTCGCCAGCATCTCACGCCAGTTCGTATAGGCGCGTCCCCCAAAACGCTGGGCAGCGCGTTGGGCGCGTTCGGCATCTAAATCGCAGAACGCGATGGGGTGCGCCTCCTCTATCTGGCTCAGCGCGTCAAAGTGCGCTTGCGCAATCCCTCCAGTCCCGACAAAGCCGATGCGAATCGACATAAAAAAACGCCTCCAACCCCTATGATTCGCGAAGGTGGAGGCGTTTCCTGCAGCAAACGGGAATCAGAACGCCTATTCTCCTACGGCGCCGAAGTTGAACAGCACAATCAGCAGGTCAGCATCGTCAATCAGATTGTCGCCGTTCAGGTCGAACTCGGGCGCGTAGTTGCCGAAGTTAAGCAAAATATAGAGCAGGTCAGCGTCGTCCACAAGGTTGTTGCCATCTACATCGCCGTTGAGCAAACGCACCTGAATCTGAGCCGGTTGATCGACCTCCAGAGGCACATTCGGCACACGACCAAACAGCGAGTTGTGGATTCGGACTTTGATATCGTGTTCCCCAACGGGGGTCTCGCTGAGTTCGATGGAGCCGTCGTGGTTTACGGGGGCGACCATCTCGTATTTCAGTTCATCGCCCTGATAGAACTGCACGATAGCGGTGCGCCCGTTGTAGTCGCCGTTCCAGCCGTCGACATCACCGCCTGCCCATAGGAAACCGCCCAGTGGTCCAAACGCATACAACCGCCCGTCCCCGTTGACCACATAGACGGTTCCATCGGCGCCGATTGCGGGTGAGGCGTACCAGTTCGCGGTGCTGATACTTGCAGACCAGCGCACCAAGCCACTAGAGGGCGCAATAGCGTACAAGGTGCCACCGTTCCCTCCAACAGCATACACCACTCCGTCGGAGCCAACCGCAGGCGTGCTCCCGCGATAGGTTCCCGAGTGACGCCACTGCTGAGAGCCGGTGTGGGTGTAGGCACGCAACTCACCGCCAGCATGCACCATGTACACGCGATTGTTGGTGATTGCGACACCCGCCTCCACAACCGCATTGACGCTTGCTGTCCACAGGGCTGTGCCCGAGAGATTGACGCTGCGAAATGCACCATCCCACGCGCCGAAAAAGAGCCGCGTATCCCAGCGCCCGACGGAGCCTTGCACGGGATAAAACACAGGGAACCGCCAGCGAAAGGTTCCGTTCGGGTTGATTGCGTTCAAATAGCGTGCGGAGCCAACATAGATGGCGCCGTCGGCGCCGAAGCAGGGCGTGCTGTTTGCTTCTGTATCTAAATAGAGCCGCCACGCGACGGTGCCGTCGGGGTTAACGCAATACAGATAGCCACCAGGCGTCTCGCCGTTGGTCACATAGATACGCCCATCGGGACCGATGGCAGGCGATGAGCGCACATTCCGTCCGCCCAGATAGAGGCTCCAAATCAGGCTGCCGTTGGAGGGATTCAAAGCGACCAGAATGGCATCGCCCGGATTCACAAGCGCATAGACCGTCCCGTCCGCGCCGATAGCAGGGGTGCTGGTTGCTGCCGAGTAGCCTGCGTTCCACTGCCAGCGTCTGGAGCCGTTGGGGCGCACCGCATGAACTCCGTTGGTGGCACCGAAATAAATCGTGCCGTCAGCGGCAATCACAGGGGACGAAAGCGAACGGCTCCCGGCGTTGTAGCTCCACCGTACGCTACCGTTGGTCGGCGCGCCCAGATTGGTGCTGCGCGTATTTTGATAATCTTTGCCAAAAGCCGGCCACGGCGCATCAGGCTGCAGTTGCGCCCAGCCACCCGTTAACCCCAATCCGAGGGTTAGCCCCGCTATTGCCATCGTTCGCATAGTTGGCTCCTTTCCTGCGCTTCTATTATACACTATTTTTCGCCTTCGCACGCCTGTAAGTTCTACGAAAATCGGCGTCGGGTACACTTCGAGCGTGATGGAAAAAGTGCTGCTGGCAGCGCCGCGGGGTTTCTGCGCGGGCGTGGCGTACGCGATTGAAGTGGTTGACCTCGCGTTGGAGGCGTTCGGTGCGCCCCTGTATGTGCGCCACGCGATTGTGCATAACGAACATGTGGTGCGTTCGTTTGAACGGCGCGGCGTGATTTTCGTGGAGGACTTAGCGGATGTGCCCGAAGGCTCAAATGTGGTCTTCAGTGCGCATGGGGTCTCCCCTGCCGTGCGCGAGCAGGCAAAGGCGCGCAACCTCAATGTCATCGACGCCACCTGTCCCTTGGTCAGCAAAGTGCATCGCGAAATCACGCGCTTCGCTCGGCAAGGGTATCACATCCTGTATATCGGGCATCGGGGCATGTGGAAGCGCAGGGCAGCACAGGACACGCGCCGAACCAGATTACGCTGATTGACAACCTCGAAGAAGCCGAGACCGTGCAACCCCCCGAAGGCGTGCCGTTGGCTGTCGCGACTCAAACCACCCTCAGCGTGGACGAAGTGAACCAAATCCTCACCGTGCTGCGTCGCCGATTCCCCCATTTAGAACTGCCGAAAAAAGAGGACATCTGCTACGCGACCACGAACCGCCAAACCGCTGTGAAAGCTCTTGCGAAACAGAGCGACTTGGTCCTGGTGGTGGGCAGCACAACCAGCAGCAACTCCAACCGCCTGCGCGAAGTCGCCGAATCGCAAGGGGTGCCCGCGTATCTGTTGTTAGAGCCTGAAGAGGTGCGTCCTGAGTGGGTGCAGCAAGCGCGTGTGATTGGGATTACCAGCGGCGCCTCTACACCCGAAAGCTCCACCGAAGCGATTATTGGGAGGCTTTTGGAATACGCCCCCAACGCGACCGTTGAAACGCTGAAAGTCTTGGAGGAGGATGTGGAGTTCATCCCGCCGCGCACGCTCATCGCACAGGCGCAGGCGGCGCGCACGCACAAGAGGTGATCGATATGTCGCTTGGGCAGCGCCTCCTCCTTATCGCATGGGCTGGCATCGCGGTGATGCTGCTGATAAGCGGCGGGGTAGAGCTCTGGTTGCTGCTGGAAGGCGCGGTACGCAAGCCACATAATAGCCGACTTAGCATCTTTTTCGCATTCGCCGTGGGCATCGCCATCGCTGCCAGTATTATTGGAGCGCGAAAGAAACGCACTGACGCCTTCCAAGCCATGCGGATATTCGGAGGGATAGCGACGATTTTCGGAATAATGCCCATTCTCACATTCGCTATGGAACTGGAGTTGGTGCTCACGACAGAAGTGCGCGACTGGGACATTCGTCAATCGCTTTTGAACTTGGTGCAGGGGGTGGTGTTGTGTGCCCTCGGCGTCGCGACCTTCCGAGCGTTTCGCCTCTCCCCAACGAAGCCAAACAGGTAAAATCCGCTTGATGCGTATTTCGGTGCCTTCTTGGGAGTTGGATCTGCCGTTATGCGTTCGGAGCGGGCAGGTGTTTCGATGGCGACAGAAAGAAGAGCGATGGATTGGGCTTGCCCACACGCAGGTGCTGTTTGTAGAGCCTACAGGCAATCGCTGGCAGATTGAATCGCCCACCTCCGATGAGCCGATTCGCCTATTTGCCCACCTCTTTCGGCTGGAGGTGGACTTGAAACAGGTGCATCGGAACCTGCTTCGTTGCGATGCACGGTGGGCGGAATGGATTGAATTGTTCCCTGGGCTGCGCCTGATGCGGTGGCTAAGTGCAGAAGAGTGCCTGTTCTCGTTTCTCTGCACCCCTGCGAATAATATCCCACGCATCACGGGGATGATTGAACGGCTCTGCGAGCGTTATGGCAAACCAGTGGCGCAAGCGGGTGAAACTACCTACTATGCGTTCCCGACCACCGCACGGATCGCCGACGCGGAAGAGGCTGAATTGCGCTCGCTGGGCTTCGGGTATCGGGCTAAGAATCTCATTCAAGCGGCTCAAATGCTCCTACAGCGCGGCGAGAACTGGCTCGACTCGCTACGCCAACTGCCCTACTGGGAAGCGAAACAGGAGCTGATGCGCCTGCCCGGCGTGGGCGCAAAGGTCGCCGACTGCGTGCTGCTGTTCGGGTTGGACAATCCGCTGGCGGTACCTATCGACACGCACATGTGGCAAGCCATTTCCGAATGGCTGCTACCGAAACTGAAGGGCAAGAGCCTCACCGATAAAACCTACCGCGAGGTTGTGGAGTGGTTCCACAACCGATTCGGCGAGTGGAGCGGCTGGGCGCACCAGTATCTGTTCACGGCGCACCTGCTCAATACCGACGCCCCCAAAAAAGTATCCGAAGAGTAAGCCTACGCCTTTGCAGAATCTTGGCAACGAACGCTCTGCGCGAGTGTTCCTCGTTGTGGGGACGCCAACGCTCCAGAATCAACGCGATGCACCAACGGCGCTGGGGTACACTTCAGATGTCAATCACTGCGGAGATTTCCGATGGCAAAGACGCCAGACGAGCGGATGCACTCTATCGGTACCCTGTGCTTGCGCATGGGGTTGTCAAACCACGATGTCCGTCGAGCGGCTCAAGCAGCTGCTACGCGATTGAAGTCGCACTAGCAATATCCCTGAAGGCTCAGGACACAGTGGGTTGACCCTATCGTGAACTGCTCGATTGACTCGCAGTGGAGTTTATTAAGCGCGGCTAGAGCATGAAGTACTTCCATCGGCTGATTGCGACTAGCTCGAGCCGCCTTCATACTCGTCGCCAACGCCCTGCCTAATATAGACGAGACGACTATGCGGGAGTAGGAAATCCTTCAGATGGATGGAGACTATGAGCAGGAAGCCTTGGTCAATCTCAACAACAGTACGGAATCCAGCGAGGCTGCGCGATTTCTTGCTTGTACTGGCAGATATGGAGGGTGTCACCTTCAATGCAGACGCCCAACGCGAGTTTCAAATACGCTTGATACAGCATCGACTTTACCGACCTAGTCACATTCCAGAGGAGTACCGTGAATATTTCGTCGATCCAGATATCAAGATACCCAAACAAGTTGCAGAAAATGTATTCCACGCGCAAAACTATGAAGACCCCGCGATGCGAGGTAGGCAATCTGCAAATCCGCTGAATAAGCTTGGATTTGCAGTCGCTGTCCAAGAACTGGGAAAAGTAAGGATTACTAAAGCAGGACAACAGTTGATAGAGCATCCCGAACGAGCAAGCGATTTGCTCTTCTTGTCTCTCCTAAAGTTTCAATACCCTAATCCACTGAGCCGTCGTGATTTCACTGAGCGACAGGGCTTCAACATCGTTCCATTCCTCGGCTGCATCTCACTTCTTCAAAAGCTGAGCGAGTCAGGAGTCTCCTCTCTTCACAAAGAGGAATTCTGTCTGTTTGTCCCTACCATGATACATGCCAGCAAGGTGGATGAACAGGCACAAAGGGTGCTTGAATTTATGCAGGCAACTGCAACACACAGATCGCACCTAAAAACGCAGTGGGTAAAGGATTTCTATGGCGATTCAACACTTACCGAAAAGTCGACGAAGTTCAAAAACCTTTATGAGTATGGCGACAACGCAATGCGCTACTTCCGATTTACTCGCCACTTGCAGGTTATCTCGGATCCCCTACAAGGGGATTGGCGAATCAGCGTTGAACCTCTCCGTCACACGGAAAACGAGCTGTTGTTGAGCATCTTTGAAACATACGCACAATCATTCACTTCAGTAGAAGAATATTTGGAGTATCTCGGAGACCCAGAGCAGCCCTCCCTGCCTTGGAGGCAACTTGATTATCTAAAACGGATAGCGACTTCGCTTCGTACAGAGATTTTGAATGTCTCAGCATCAGAAACAACGGTATCCACTGATTTATTAGAGGTAGACCTAAACTCGCTAAGCCAAGAGGGGCTTGAATTCCTCATCGACCAACTGAGAACCGAGATTCGCCGTCTGACACTGCAGGCAGAACGGGATCGTTTGCGCCTTAGTGTAGACAAGCTCGATGAACATGCACAAGCCATTTCCAAGTTCAAACGACAGAAAGGGGTTCAACCAGAGGACTTCGAGCATCTGCTTTATCAGATATTGGTGACTATCGATGATGAGTTGCAGATACAACCGAATTACCCCACAGATGATTACGGCAACCCAATCAGCCATGCCCCTGGGGGAAAGGCTGATATTGAGTGTTTTTATTCGAATTTCGCGATGATCGTTGAGGTAACATTGGACACAGGTAACTTCCAGTGGGTTCGCGAGGGACAACCCGTTATGCGACATTTGAGAGAGTTTGAGGAGCGAGTCGGAACAGAGAATATCTACTGCCTGTTCGTGGCTCCTAAAATTCACGATGATACCTACTCCCAATTTTGGTTTGCCGTCAAGTACGAATATAAAGGCGCACGTCAGAGAATACTGCCTCTCAATTCTGATCAGTTTCGCATAGTTATAGAGGCGATGCGATCGTGGATAGAGAAGCACCAGAAAGCAGACCATCGTCTACTTCAGCAATTACTGGATGACGCTCTCGAAATAGATCAAGTTAACGGGTATGATAAATGGCGGGAACACATTCAACGGACGCTCGACCAGTGGACTGCGGAGGTTAAGAACGGATGAAACACAACACTTTTTATCTTGGCGACTGCATAGAAATCATGCATACCTGCATCGATGCGGGCACTATTGACCTTATCTATGCCGATCCGCCTTACAATGCTTCTGGAAAGGAACTAAATTTAGTCAACAACAAGACAGGGGGACCATTTTACAAAATCAACGAAGAATGGGACACTTGGGAGCCTGAAACATACTGGGAATTCACGAAGGCGTGGATTAAACAGTGCAAAAGGGTTCTCAAGCCCCATGGAAGCTTGTATGTTTCGTGTACTTACCATAACCTCGGCGAGGTGTTAATCATAGGAAAAGAAGCGGGTTTGCGGGTCAATAATGTGCTTGTATGGCGCAAAACGAATGCTATGCCCAGTATCACACGACGCACATACAAACATACTGTGGAATTCGTTGTATGGTTCGTTGCGGGAAACGGCTGGACATTCAACTACGAGGCAGTTAAGCAGCTAAACCCATATCGCACTAAAGATGGTAATCCGTCTCAAATGGGGGACTTCGTCGAGATAGACGATGTAATTTCTATGCCTGTTGTGCAAGGGAAAGAGAGACTTCGTCGTTCGGAAGGACGGGCACTTCATCCAACACAAAAACCTGAAAAACTCTTGAGACTTATCATCACAGCGTCTTCCAATCCGGGTGATATTGTTTTAGATCCCTTCGCAGGTAGCGGTACAACCCTTGTTGTCGCACAGCAGATGCAGCGCCGCTGGATAGGGATCGAGAAAAATCCTATTTACTACGATGCCGCAGTAAAAAGGCTTCACTCGCTACAACCAAGTATGATATTGGAGAGACAATATGACTATTCAACTTCATAACGCCGACTCGCTGGAATTGCTACCTACTTTAGAAGCGGGTTGCGCGAACCTGATTTTTGCTGACCCGCCCTACAATTTATCAGGACAGGTTTTTCTCACCTGTCGTGGAGGAAGACCCGTTGTCTGCAACAAGGGGGAATGGGACCAAATTGCTGACCTGCACGAGTTCAACCGTGCATGGATTCGCGAATGCGTGCGTGTATTAGCGGACGACGGCACACTTTGGATTTCAGGAACACTTCATAATCACCCTTCCATCGGCATGGTGCTCAAGGAACTGGGGCTATGGATTATTAATGATGTTATCTGGTTCAAACCGAATGCTACGCCACTCCTGAGAGCCAATCGTCTTGCTCCTGCCACTGAACTGATTTGGGTCGCCAGCAAGACGAAGCGATATTACTTTGACTATGAGATGGCAAAGCGGCTGAATCATGGCAAGCAAATGCGCAACTTGTGGGTCATCCCTGCCGAGAAGCATCGTACCCCGCACCCTGCCGAGAAGCCCGAAAGCTTGCTCACGCGGATTTTGCTCATCGCTTCGCGCGAGGGGGACCTAGTACTGGATCCGTTTATGGGGTCAGGCACAACAGGCGTGGTTGCTAAGAGGCTGAAACGGCGATTTATCGGAATCGAGATAGACCCTGAGTACTATGCCGTTGCTTCAAAGCGCATTCTGGGCGCAGAGGAAGAATCTCTCGAGATTTCGGATACTTTGGCAGAAGAGCAGACGCGATTGTGGTGAACTTTACAGTACGAAAGGTGAGAACGCCAGCAAGGAGATGGCGCTACGCTTTGAATTTTAGGAGCGATTTGTAATCGTGACAGTCGCGATTACAAATCGCTCCTACGGACGGTTTTTTTCACCACCGCACTCAATTGCAGGCTCATGCACACAATTCTGTAGCCTCTCACGCTTTGCGTAGCAGGGGCGTTCCGCCCCTGCTACGCATGTTACCGCTCCGCGCGGATTGCCTGGCTCAATACCTCCAGGGCTTTCTCTAACTGCGGGTCGCGGTCGCTGAGCCAGTCCTCGGGCGAGAGCCACACGGCGATGTCAGGCTTCTCACCGTTGTTTTCCATGTTGGAGCCGTCGATGCGGTACGCGCCTTGCTGGGGCATACGTGCGCCTGTGCCATCCACAAGGCTCAGCCCCCATGTCCAGATGACATAGCCCGGCGTCTCCCAGCCGACGAGCGTCGCCAGCTTGCGGGCGCGCATCGCATAGGGGAACATCTCGCCGTTGGACATACTGCGCTCGTTGAGCAGCACCACCATCGGCATATCGAGCGCGTTCGGCGGTCCGACATTCGGCACTCCATCGCGCGGCACATAGTAGGCGTAGGGCTTGCGCTCCAGCCAGTCCACCAGCGTATCGGCGATGTTGCCTCCACCGTTGAAGCGCACATCGATAATCATCGCTTTTTTGCCCTGCGCATACTCGTAGAACTCGCGCTCGAACCGCTCGCGATCACTGCCGCCCATCGCACGGATATGCACATAGCCCACTTGTCCGTTGGTGCGCTCCTCCACCAGTTTGCGCAGGCGATTGACGCGGTTTCGGTAGTGGAGTTCGCTCCATTCGCCCGCACTAAGCGGTTTGTATTTCACCACGCGCGCGCCTTCCTCACTGGGGATACGGTTCACCAGAAACTCGAAGGTGCGGTCGCCTTTGTCGTTAATCAGTTGCCAGAGTTTCTGGTCGGCTTGCACGGGTTCGCCGTTGATTTTCAGCACATACTCCCCGGGATGGATGCGCGTTTCGGGGAACGAAGCGGGCGAGCCATCGGGCACGGCGGCGACTTTCAGCCCCCGCCCTCGGTGGGAGTAGTCGATGGTGAAGCCCAAGTGCGGCGTGCTGGGGCTACGCACAGTCGCGCTGGAGCGCGGCGAGACCTCGGTGTGCGAGCCTTCCAGTTCCCCCACCATCATCGACAGCACGACGCCGAACTCTTCGGGCACACCCACACCAGCCAACAACGGGCGATACCGCTCGCGAATCGCGACCCAGTCGCGCCCGTGCATGCTCGGGTCATAGAAACCGCGCTCATACGCCCGCCAGAACTGCACGAACGCCGCCTCGCGCAACGCCATCGCATCGAACTCAAAATCTGCTTTGAACTCCACCTTATCGATGCGATTGTTTGCCGCGAGATTCATCACAAACAGCTCGCCGTTGCGGATGAAGTAGAGTTTCTTAGCGTCGGCAGAGACGCGCAGCGCACTGTGCCCACCGCCTGAAGTAAGGCGTCGGCTCTCGCTGCCGTCGTAGGAAACTTGCCAGATGTCTCCCTCCGAAACGAAGTATATCTTTCCGTCGCTGGCGACGGTCAAATCGCCCTGCGGAGCTTGATTGTTCCAGCGGCGAATGCGCTGGTCGATATCTTCAAAGTCGATCTTCACCTCCAGCGGCTGGTCGTCTTTGGGTTTCTCGAACTGGATGTCTGTATCGTCGCGGCGGGCGCTCTCGCGTGTGAGCGGAAGCGCGTACAGCGCATTGCCCGCACGATTGCTGGAGAAGAACAGATACTTACCATCGGGCGACCATGCCGGTTGGCTATGGAAGGCATTCAGGCGAGTGATGTTGACAGGCTGTCCGCTGCCGTCCGCAGGTAGGATCCAGAGGTTCCATGCACCATACGGCGCACGGCGCTGTACACAGATCCAGCGCATATCGGGCGACCACGCGAAATCGCCTCCACCCAAGCCGTACCAGTGGGTGCCCGGCTCGTGCAACACCTTCTTCGCCTCACCTGTTTCCAGATTCAGCACAAACAACCCGCCATCCGACCCCGAAACCCAAAAGCCCAACTGCTTGCCATCGGGCGAGAGTTTGAGGCGCGTCACATCGGCAGGGCGGTCAAACAGGCGTTTGACCTCCAGTGTGTCTAAGTTTAGCGCGTAAACTTGCTGATAGTAGTTGCGGTCGGAAGTGAAATAGAGTGTTTTCCCATCTTTCGACCAGACGAAGTCGGAGTCGTCGCCTACCCAGTCCGTAAGGCGCTTGGCGAACTCGGCGTTGCGCTTTTCGGGAGTGGCTTTGGGCTTTTCGATATCGATGAGCCAGAGGTCGCCGCGCACGCGAAAGGCGTAATGTTTCCCATCGGGTGACGGCTCCGCCTCCTCCACCCCCGAAGTGAGCACCTCGCGCTGGCGGGTGGACTGCACATCGTCTTGACTGGCGGTAAAGTTCAGTTTCTGGGGTTGCTGCTGACCTGCCTTGAGCAGGTAGAGATGCCCCTCATACTCGAACGCAATATCGCCTGTGTTGTACGCCACAGTGGGATAGCGCACTGCCCCACCCACGAACTGCGTGAGTTGGCGTTTGCGCCCACTGGAAGCGTCCACCATCCACAGGTTCGGCGTGCGACGCGGGGTGTCCTTAAACACGGGCAGCCGCTCGCCTAGCTTCGGCGAGGCAGGAGTCGGCTCCGCAATGGTGACCGTGAGCAGCGACTTGCCGTTGGGCATCCACTGCGTCCATAGGTGCTGAAAACGGTCGTCGGTGATGCGGCGTCGCTCGCCATTTTGCAAGTTTATCGCCCAAATTTGCATCGCTGCGGAGCCTGTGTAGCGCGGGCGCCACCACGGAAAGCCATGCCTGCCATAGACCAGGGTTTTGCCATCGGGCGAAATCTGCGGGCTGTTAATAGCGTTGTAGTCCTCTGCGACACGCCGAAACCTGCCTGTGGCGACCTCCAACTCGATAATCGCGGGATTGTTGGAGTCGTAGGATGCGCTGTAGTAGAGAAATCTGCCGTCGCGGCTCCAGCTGCTGGGGATTTCACTCTGCGCATGGAAGGTGAGCTGGATGGGCGCCCCTCCCTGCGCAGGAATCGCAAAAATATCCCAGTTGCCATTGCGGTTGCTGGCGAAGGCAATCCACTTGCCGTCGGGCGACCAGAGTGGGCTAGAATCATAGGCGACATGGCGGGTAATCGGCACTGCGCGCCCACCACTACTCGGCGCAACCCAAATATCGCCGCGGTACACGAACGCTATCTGAGCGCCGTCGGGACTAAGCGCAGGGGCGCGCGCGCCGACAATCGGCTCGGTGCGGGGTTCCGGCAACTGCGCAAAAAGAGCGACACGAAAGAGCAACAAGCATACGACGGATGGAATGGATACTCGGCTACGCATAGTAGGATTAGATTCGCAGGCGCAGGGTTTGTTCCTGTTAGGTAAATTCATACCATGAGCCGCTTGCCGAAGCTCCGGGTGTTTGACGAAGCAGGACACCCCTGCCGCCGTCGCTATTTGGTCAACGAGCGGGGGGCGCCATTCTTCTATTTGGGCGACACAGCTTGGGAACTGTTTCATCGCCTCACGCGCGAGGAAGCGGAACAGTATCTCCAAGACCGTGCTGCAAAAGGGTTCACGGTGATTCAAGCCGTCGCGTTGGCAGAACTGGATGGGCTGAACACGCCAAACGCTTATGGCGATACCCCCTTACACAAAAACGACCCCACCCAGCCCAACGAGGCATATTTCAAGCATGTGGACTGGATTGTTGACCGTGCGAACGCGATGGGGCTTTATGTAGGACTATTGCCCACATGGGGCGATAAGGTCAACAAGAAATGGGGCGTCGGACCTGAGATCTTCACGCCTGAGAACGCCCGCGTGTATGGCGAGTTTCTGGGCAGGCGCTATCGCGACAAGGGCATCCTGTGGATCATGGGGGGCGACCGCCCCATCGAGAACGAGACCCATCTCGCCATCTGGCGGGCGATGGCGACAGGCATCCGTGCAGGTGACAACGGCGCGCACCTGATAACCTATCATCCCGTGGGTGGGCAGTCCTCATCGGAACGGCTGCATCAGGAAGAGTGGCTCGATTTCAATATGCTACAGTCGGGGCATTCCCAACGCTACACTGCCAACTATGCGATGGTGGAGCGGGATTATAGCCTGAAGCCCGTCAAGCCGTGTATGGACGGCGAGCCATGCTACGAAGATCATCCGATTGGCTTTGACCCCAAGAACGGCTGGTTCGACGCGCGGGATGTCCGCCGCGCCGCGTACTGGGCGCTGCTTTCAGGGGGCCATGGGCACACCTACGGCTGCCACAATATCTGGCAGATGTATGTGCCCGAGAAACGAACGCCCATTACCGCCGCGCGACGCTCGTGGCAACAGTCCCTGAACTTGCCCGGCGCAACGCAGATGCAGCATGCCAAAAATCTGATGCTCCAACGCGATATGCTTCTGCGTGTTCCCGACCAGAGTTTATTAGCCTCTGAAACAGGCGAGGGCGCCGACCATAGACGCGCCGCGCGTGCCGCTGATGGCAGCTACGCCTACATCTACCTCCCCACCCCAAAACCCGTGCGCGTGCGGATGAACAAGCTCCGCACACGAACCGTGCAAGCACATTGGTATGACCCGCGTACCAGTCTGTTGCAACCAATCGGCGAATTCCGCAACACGGGCGAGCGCGAGTTCCAGCCCCGAACGCAGAGCGACGAGGACTGGGTGTTGGTGCTGGAATCGGTTTAGACGACCACGCGGACTGTTCAACAGCTGCATCGAGTACAATTCTCCCCGATGGAGTCACGCACGCCTTCGGAAACCGAAGTGGTTCTGACGCAGATGATGAACCCCGAACATGCGAACCCGCTGGGCAATGTGCATGGCGGCTGGATATTGAAGCTGATTGACGAAGCAGGCGGTATCGTCGCCTCGCGTCATGCCCGCAACCCCGCCGTGACGGTCGAAATCGACTCGGTGAGTTTCCGTGAGCCTGTGCATGTGGGCAATCTGGTGCATGTGCGGGCACGGATGGTTCGGGCTTGGCGCACCTCGATGGAGGTGGAAGCGATTGTCGAGGCGGAAAACCTGCTGACAGGCGAGCGGCGCATTACCTCGCAGGCGTATCTGGTCTATGTGGCGCTCAATCAGGCGGGGCGCCCGACCCCAGTGCCGCCCGTGTTGCCCGAAACCGACGAAGAGCGGCGCAAGTGGGAAGAGGCAGAGCGACGCCGCGCCGAGCGACTCGCCCGACGCGAACGCGAAGCGCAAGCCACCTTTTAAAGCCTACACCGTGTGCGCGCCGCTCTCGTCGCGATGCTTCTTGAGATACTTCATGAACGGCGTGCCCCCCGTGCCCACGCTGGTCGGATTTTTGGGGTCCTTCGCTTGCTGCTTATAGATATAGCGCGCGGCGTATTCCAAGTGCAACGCGCGGAATCGCTGGATGTTCTCCACGCAGGCGTTGTACGCGTCGCGCAGCGCAGCCTCTCCGCTCTGTAACACCACATTCCGAACCGTAGAGCGCGCCTCCACCGCTTCCATAAACCGTCGGTGCGCGGGAGGCATATAGAGCCGCATCTCCATGAGGTAGGTCTTGAGTGGGTCGTCGGCGTGCTGGATGCCCAGTAGGGCGTCCAGTGTCGGGATGATCGAGCTTTGTGCGCCCGTCTCGCCCCGAAATTGTTGCGGTTGCCCGCCGTACGCCTCCACACCTTCGTAAATCAAGCCGTTCGGCAGCGCGGGGTTGTTTTTCCAGCCGTGAATGTAGGGGCGCACGCGATGATAGTAGATATACGGGTCGCACGCTTCGGGCATGCGGGCTAACACGGCGTACATCTGTTCCAACGCGCTGGCGACCTCCTGCAGGGCAGTGGTCAGAGCGGGCAAGTTCCGCTCGGTAGCAGCACGCAAGGCGGTCGGTATCTGGCGAATCGCTCGAGCCGCTTTCGCCTCGATGTCGACATGAATCAGAATGAACCACTCCTCGTCCAGCCCTGCAAGGAAGTTTTGGAGCAGCACGATGTTGCCCAACTCAATCGGCGCGCTGGGGTTCAGGCGTCGCCAGTTATCCAGCGCGTAGGAAGCATAAGACAGTACGGGCGGTCGCCCCAACCGCTGGCTGACCTCGTACCACGGTTGCGCCAAGTTAGCGGGAATCCGATCGGCGGGAGCGTCGCCATTCCACACATAGCCGTGCCCGATATATGAGAGGAGCATCATCGCACGGCGCACCTCGCGTTCCGTCTGAAGCCGCTCGGTGGTCAAGCGGGGCATCCCGTCGACTACAGGGCGCAGCTGGCGCGCGACCAGCAGTTTCGGTAAATCGGCGGCAATCTGCTCCCACGGCGCGTAGTAAGGGTCTTCTAGATACGGGAGCGGGTCTTCCGCAGGCAGGAACCCCCGCTCAGGATGCACCTCATAATCTTCCAGTCGCAATTCATCAGTGTAAGCGGCATGCATCGTCGCGTCCTCCGTAAGGATTATTGCCCTCGTTGGCAATTGGGTTTAGTAGCGGCTTACGCCGGCGGTTGCGCACTCAATCCAGGCAGGGTTTGACGCAGCTGTTTCAGCCAGTGTTCTGCCAGCTGTTTCACACTCATTTTAGCCGCCTCGGCATCCGCTTTCGTAACGGTAATCAGCAGCTGTCCGCGCACATAAATCTCATATTGCTGATCCTTACGCACTTCTTTGAGGGTAATCTGTTGTTCCGTTAAGCGTGCGCCAAGCAGCTTCGCCAACCGCTCTTCCACGATACGGGCACGTTCCTCCACGCTCATGTCGCCATAGCCCGCACGCAGACGAATGATGAACTTGCCGCCGATCGAAATGTCCACATAGTTTTGGGCAAACGCCCAAACCGTCAACAGCACTCCCATAAGAAGCAGTATCTTTCTCATAACTCGTAGTATACCCCGCATCCTTACAGATTGCGCCCAATAGTTAGCTGTGCTCCCTTGTCGGGTATCCTTTAGGGTAGGTGAGACTGGTGAAGGAACCAATCAAATTACCTGTCGCGTTAACGGAGGAGCTGCTCAGCCATGCGGAACTGGTGGCGCAGGTGTTTCTGCAGGCGATGTATACTTCTATCGGCGAAAAGTTGCTGGAGGAACTGGCGGAGTCGGATCTCACTTATTCGCAGTTGCAGGCGTTGCGCTATCTGCACACGCATCGGCGCGTCACCGTCGGCGATTTAGCAGAGGGATTGAACATCTCCTACCCTTCAGCGACCAACATGGTGCATCGCCTTGAGAAGAAAGCCCTGATTCGCCGAGTCGCGAACCCGCGTGATCGGCGTCAAGTGGGGCTAACCCTCACCGACGCGGGGCGCGAGATTATCCAGCGCGTAGACCATGAGCGCCGTCAGCGATTCGCTACCGTGCTGGCGCACATGGGGCAAGCGGAACGCCACGCCTTCATCAACGGCTTGAGTGCATTCATTCGTGCGGGGGTCGAATCCGGCACACTCAAAGCGATGGATGTGTGTTTACAGTGCGGGTTGAGCGCCGACCCCAACTGCCCCTTGGTCGAAATGCATGCGGTGGAGACCTGCCGATGACCGGCGGGACGGATAGTAGACCCGTTGTCGCCGCGTGGAGGGGGTTCGGGGAGCAAAGCTTCCTCGCTGTGTTCGAGGTCTCCGAATACAGCGAGGAATTCCTTCTACTTGGGAAGCGCGTCTCTCAGTTCTGCACAGGGTTCACGCTCACGCGGCGGCGGTGGCGTGGCCCTTCGAACTGCACGTAGCCGTCCACCAGCGCGAACAGGGTATCATCGCTGCCGCGCCCGACATTGCGTCCCGGGTAGAACTTCGTGCCGCGCTGGCGCACAATCACATTGCCTGCGCGCACGAACTCGCCACCATAGGCCTTCACGCCCAGAAACTTCGGATTACTATCCCGACCGTTCCGTGTGCTGCCGACGCCTTTTTTACTTGCCATAGTGATTGCCTCCTTACTGAGTGGCTCGGACTTTAGCCCAAGCGCTGTGCAAGCGTTGCGTGGCACGGACAGAACCATCCGTGCCACAGCCATAGATTATACCTCACTCGACAGCCTGATTGTTCCCGCCGAAGAGGATGCGATAGTAGCAATAGACGAGGAGCGCGGTAAAGAATGTCCACGCGCTCAGCATAAACACCCAGCCTTGCCAGTTCATTCAATCACCTCCGCGCGTTGCATGCTCTTGCGCACATTCCAAGCATACCAGATGAGCGCGATTTGCAGCAGGAACACGAAAATCACGAACCCGCGCACCAACCAGATATGCCAGCCCACTTGGAGACCTGCTGCTTCGATGGGGCGCGTGAGTAGTTCGCCCGTGCGCAACGGTACAACCACATTTTCCCAAACCCAGAAGCCCAGAATCGTCGCCAAGATGATGGGGGTGACATATTTGGCGCAGTAATAGAAGAAACGCGGCACGCGCAGCAGTGCGCCCTCATGGATCTCTTTCCAGATTTTATCCGCGCCGAAAATCCACATCATAATAATCACTTCAACAAGCGCCATGAGCGGCGGCCCAAAGGTGCCCGACCAGAAGTCGTAGACATCAATTCCGCCCTTAATCCAGATAGCGAATTGGACGCCGATGAGCCAGAATATTCCCAAGGCAGCCACGGCGCGCGGGCGTGTCATCCCAAACTCATCTTCTAAGAAGGCGATAATCGGCTGGCACATCGCCACCACGGAGGTCATCGCCGCGAAAAAGAGCAGCAAGAACCAGAGGAATCCCAAAATGTTGCCTGCGGGCAGGAAGCTGAAAATCGCAGGCATCGACACGAAGCCCAGATAGAAGCTGCCCTGGGCAGCAATCAGTTGCGCGGCTGCCACCCCAAAAAACGCCGACGCGGCAGGCAGCGCGATCGAGGCGCCCAGCACCACCTCCGCGAAGCTGTTGGACGCGGTGGTCGATAGCCCCGTGAGCGTCACATCGTCGTTTTTGCGCAAATAGGAAGCGTAGCACTGAATCGCCCCCATGCCCAAGCTGAGCGAGAAAAAGACCTGCCCTGCCGCTGCCAGCCAAGTTTTGGCGTCCAGTAGCACAAACACCTCTCTGCCATCACGCTCTATATACCATTTCGGCTCCCACAGAAACGCGATACCATCCATTACGCCATAGTCTGGCGACACGGGATGCCCCAGCGTGAAAACACGGATCATGAGCACGATGGCTAACACAAATAGTAACGGCATCGCCACTTTCGCCAACGCCTCGATCCCCGCAGAAACTCCGCGCGCCATCAACCACAGAGTGAGGAAGTAGACCACCCCGAAAATAGCCAGTGTGAATACATCGGGCGACAGAAACACGCTGTCCCCAACTACCCCGGAATATTGATCCAGAAACTGCGAATAGGGCTTCAGCACGGTGTCGGAAATCTCTTCCGTGCTCATGCCTTCATGCAGTTGGGAACGTTCGACCTGAGGTATTTGCCCCAGTAGCGTCTTGATACTATATCCCAGCGTCCACGAGCCGAGATAGGAGTAGTAAAACAAGATGAGGGTCGGTATAAACAACCCCAGCACGCCGAGATATTTGGCGATAGGGTTGCGCCACATCAGCTGGAACATGGCAGGCGTTGTGCCGTGTCCGCGCACGCCACCGTAGCGTCCTTGTGCCCACTCTAGCCACATGAGTGGGATTGCCATCAAGAGTAGACAGATGAAATACGGAATCAGGAACGCGCCGCCGCCGTTCGCTGCGGCTTGTCCCGGAAACCGCAGGAAGTTGCCCAATCCGATGGCGTTGCCCGCCATCGCCAGTACCAAGCCAATCCGTGTGCCCCAATGTTCGCGCTTGCCATTGCTCGCCATAGATACCTCCGTGTCTTAGGAATAGGGGTAGTATTCGCACTTCCGTGAAGATTTCCTGCAGATTGCGTGCCACGAACATGCCTATGCAAGGTGCGGTATAATTTCCTCGAGTTCAGCACGCCCAACAGGTGTGTCTCTCTTGCCCCCGTAGCTCAACGGACAGAGCAGCGGCCTTCTAAGCCGTTGGTTGTGGGTTCGAATCCCGCCGGGGGCGCCACACTACACCACCGGCATCCACACACGCATCGGACACGGGCGACGATGATCCCATGCATAGTACGGGATCGCGCGGAAAGGTTGGAGCGCACGCTCCCGCAAAGGACGATACAACACATCGCGCCACGACTCGTCCGAGTCCAGTAGTTCCGCCATGCCCTCCACCACAACGATTCCACCCAGCATCTCTGGCTCTCGGATGCTGTGCAGGGGGTGGTCTCGGCGAATCGCCAGATGGGTCAAGGGCGCGGGCTGGTCGCTCTCCTCCAAACAGTAGACAATCGGACCGCGCTGAATCGCAACCTGCCAACGGTCCGCTTCAACGCGCGGATGGGCTTCCATCAGCATCGGCGTCATCGGCAGGTGCAGCTCGACAGTATCTCCCACCTGCCAATCACGCTCTATTAGGGCATAGCCGTCCTCGCGTTGAATACTTATAGGTTCCCCATTCACGCGCAGTTCAGGCTCCGCACACCACGCCGGCAGACGCAGGAACAGCTTGAACCGCTGGGGGGCGCCCTCTGCAATCCGCACATTAACCTGCTCCTGCCACGGGTAGCTTGTGCGCACTTCCAGCGTGAGCGGTTTACCGCCCTGCTCCGTGCGCACACGCCCACCGACATACAGGTTCACATAGAGCGCATCGTCACTCTGTGCGTAGATGTAATCGCCCAGCGAGGCAATTAGGCGTGCGATGTTCGGCGGGCAGCAGGCGCAACCGTACCATGCTTTGCGGTGGTGCGCGCCGTCGCTCTCCAGCGGGTTCACATAGAAAAAGCGTTTGCCATCCAGCGAGATTCCTGCCAGTGCGCCGTTATACAGGGCAAGTTCCAGCGCATCATAGAAGCGCGCTTCGCCCAGCAACAGCCCCAGCCGATGCGCCCAAAAAATCAGCGCAATCGAGGCGCAGGTCTCCTGATACGCAGTGCGGTTGGGCAATTCGTAATCGGCGGTGAAGCCTTCATGCTTCGGCTCGTTGCCTATCCCGCCCGTGATGTAGCGGCGTCGGTTGATGGTGTTGTTCCACACCCGCAGGAGCATCTGCAGGAGCCGTTCGCGTAGGCTCGCGTCAGGGGTATACGCCGCGAGGTCGGTCGCGCCCGCAAACAGGTAAGCCGCGCGCACCGCGTGCCCCACAATCTCCTTATGCTCCAGAAGCGGCAAGTTGTCCTGCCAGATGGAACCGTCGTACTGCTCCAGCGGGATGTTGTGTTCCGCGGCGAAAATCTTCTTGCCTCGATTCAGCAGGAAAAACTCAGCGAGTTGGGCGTAGCGGACTTCGCCCGTGGCGTGATAGAGCCGAAACAGCGCCAGTTCGATTTCTGGGTGTCCGCAGTAGCCCAGTCGCTTGCCCTCGCCAAAGACCGAGTCGATATTATCCGCGAAGCGGCGCGCGATGGTGAGCAACCGCTCGCTATTGGTGGCTTGGTAGTGGGCGACCGCCGCTTCAATCAAGTGTCCCGCGCAGTAGAGTTCGTGCCAATCGCGCAGGTTGCTCCAGCGTTTATCGGGCGCGACGACCTGAAAGTAGCTATTGAGATAGCCGTCGGGTTGCTGCGCACGCTCCAGAATCTGGATGACTTCGTCCACCTTGGCGCGGATGGGGTCGTCGGGGTGCTGTTTCAGCACATAGGCGGCGGCTTCGAGCGCTTTATAGAGGTCCGAGTCCATGTACACGGGTCCCTGATAGCCCTCGCGTTTGCCTTCGGCGGCGAGGCGCAAGTTCGGGATGTTGCCCGCGCGTTCCAGCTCTTCAAACAGATGGGGTAATGTCGCCACGCGATTCGTGTGCTGGCGTTTCGACCAGAACGCGTCGTCGATTTCGACCTGTGCGAACGAGATCGGGCGTAGCCGTTTCATCAGCGATAGGATACCTAAAATTAGCCGTAAACAGTGCGGATGAAGGCGGTTGCCAGCGTTCCCCCATCGCGCAGCGAGAGGGCGCGCACCCGCGCCACATCCTGCGCTGGGCGTCGCCCACGGGGCGCCCACACAGCGACCAAGACCAACGCGCTGCCGTCGGGCGCAACGACGGGCGTGGTGGCAGGACGCGCTTCCGTTCTGATTCGCGTATCGGCTGCGGCGGCTAGAATGCTCGCACCACCCCCCATCGAGTGCCCTGAGATGCCGAACTGTTCCGTCGCCACCTGCCTAAACAGGGGCGAACTGGAATCCGCGTTCTGCTGCTCCAGATAGGTCAGACAGTGGCGCATGTCTTCGGAGTAGGTACGATGATTCGGAAAGATCTCCAGCCCCGACTCGGTGGCAATCACGAAGTAGCCCCAAGTGGCAAGGTGTTCCAGAGTCGAGCGGTAGCGTTCGGGCGGCTGCAGGAATCCATGCCCGAACGAGACCGCGGGATAGGGCGCGCCGCTGCCATCGTAGGGTGCATTGTCGCCTGTCGCCGTCGCGGGATAATAGAGTTGGGCGTTGAAGGTCGTGTTGTTGGGACGACGCACGGTCACATGCCGTCGCCCAGCCCGATAGAAACCCGGTGAGGCATAGTCGGGTTGCATAACTTGGCTCCTTTCGGCTACAGTATACCGAACTCTGGCTTGTAAACGGCGAGCCGACAGCGCACACGCGCGTGGGACAACCACTTCCCGCTCAAGCCCCTCTTCAAATGGCAGACGCGCCGCTCTGTCCATACAGAGTTAAGCGTGTGGTGCACACGAAGAGAGGCGCCCCACGAACCACCGAATCCCAAGAGTTATTGACAGTACCGAATCGGGAACGGTGCATTCATGCCCCACGGCGCCCACGGACCGAACGGATAGTTGTCGCCGTCGGCGCAGCACGGCGGGTAAACCCAGTCGCCAGGCAAGTCGCCATTGCGCCCGCCACGCAAACTCGGACGAAGCCACTTCACATGCCCATCCATCCACAAAATGTTCGTACCGCCTGCATGCTGGAACCAGATTTCGTTCGTCTGCCCGCAATCGATATCGCTATCTGCCGTCGCGTTGGCGAGTTGGTTCGCACCCCGCCCGCGCACCTCCAACAGAAAGAGCGATTCCGAAGGTCTCTCCCAAACGGCAATCGCAGGGTAATCCAGCACATGCTCACTGAGCGCATAACTCATGTGGAACTCGTAGGTGCGCCGCGAGGTCATGCGCAGTCCCCACTCGGGCAATGGGCGCGTTCGGAAGTTCGGATCCATCACAATCGGGTTGCTGGGGCAACTGAAGAAATTGTCACGCGCCCCTTGAATATCGTTGGGCTTCATCTTAATGTAGGGAGTCAGCAAAAAGGGCCACCAGTCCTCTTGCCAATAGCGGTTCGGGATGGACGGATTGCTGGGGCGCGTGAAGAACTGCTCATCGAAGTCTTGCAGGTACATCTGCTGCGCGATGCCCAACTGCTTGAGATTCGAGGCGCAGACCGTTTGACGCGCCTTCTCACGCGCTTGCGCAAATACAGGGAACAAAATCGCGGCTAAGATGGCGATAATGGCGATCACCACAAGCAGCTCAATCAGCGTAAAGCCTTTCCGCATGATGTTTTCCTCCAGAGACGCTTCAAGAGTACCAATTACGAAGTTAAGGTTTCGTTAAGCAGGCTTTCGTGGCAGAAGGTGGGCAGGCGCTGCATCGGCCCTCGGAGAGGCTTTGGGGTATACTTATGTTGTATGAATTCGGCAACACCGACGCCTGCCCCTGCGACGGAGCGCGACCCGCAACTGTTTGCCACTGTGGAAGAGGCGATTGAAATTATCCGTGCAGGGGGGATGCTGATTGTGGTCGACGACGAAGACCGCGAGAACGAGGGCGACTTTCTGATGGCTGCGGAGAAGGTCACGCCCGAAGCCGTGAACTTTATGGTCGTGCATGGGCGTGGACTGCTCTGCCTGCCGACCGATGGCGCACGCCTCGATGAGTTGGGCATCCCGATGATGACCAAAGCGAACACGGCGCAGTTCGGCACCCCCATGGCGGAAGCCATCGACGCACGGGAAGGCATCAGCACCGGCATCTCCGCATTCGACCGCGCCCTGACCATCCGAAAGTTCTGCGACCCGAACGCCAAGCCCGACGATTTCGTGCGGCCGGGGCACGTGTTTCCGTTGCGGGCTGCGCCGGGGGGCGTGTTGCGCCGCGCCGGACACACCGAAGCGGCGGTCGATCTCGCGCGGCTGGCGGGGCTGTTCCCTGCCGGCGTCATTTGCGAAATCCTGAACGAGGACGGCTCGATGGCGCGCATGCCGCAACTGATCGAGATCGCTCGCAAACACGGGTTGAAAATCCTCACCATCGCCGACCTCATCGCCTACCGTCGCCAGCATGAGAAGTTGATTCATCGCGCCGCGCCCCCCGTGTTCCTACCCACCCGCTACGGCAACTTCACTGTCTATACCTACGAGTCGGAGGTTGACCCGAACCCATACCTCGCGCTGGTAATGGGCAAGATCGACGATGGCGAACCCGTGCTGGTGCGCATGCACTCCAGCTGCATCACAGGCGACCTGCTGGGCTCGTTGCGGTGCGATTGTGGCTCGCAACTCGAACTCGCGCTGCGCAAAATCGGCGAAGCGGGGCGCGGCGTGCTGGTCTATATCTTGCAGGAGGGGCGTGGTATCGGCATCGTAAACAAACTGCGGGCATACCACCTGCAAGAGCACGGCTTGGACACCGTCGAGGCGAACCAAGCACTGGGCTTCAAACCCGACCTGCGCGATTACGGGCTGGGCGCACAGGTGCTGGTGGACTTGGGCGTACGCAAAATCCGCCTGATGACCAACAACCCCAAAAAAATCGCCGGGCTGGAGGGCTACGGCTTGGAAATCGTGGAGCATGTGCCGCTGGTCTCCACCCCGACCCCCTACAATATCCGCTACCTGCGCACCAAAGCGGAGAAGCTGGGGCATCTGCTGCCACCGAACACGCTCAAAGGTGAGGAGAAGCCACTGCACCCCTAATCAACGGCTGCACCGCCGTCAGCACCTCGTCGACGGTAATCCACTGGAGACACTCCTTGCGCACGCACCGGTGCTTCGGACACGCGGTGCAGAGGGCGCGCTTCGAGAGTGCGCGGGCGCGCTGCCCGTACGGACCGGTGCGGTCGGGGCGGGTAGGTCCGTAGAGCGAGACGACGGGAACGCGAAACGCCGCCGCGATATGCGCCGTGCCCGTGTCGCCGCAGAGATGCACCAGCGAGCGCTCCACAACCGCCATCGCTTCCTTGAGGGTCGTGCGCGCGATGAGGCTGCGCAGAGGGCGTCGCTTAAGTTCGCGCAATCGCTCCTCCAGGGGCTTATCGCCTGGTCCGCCTATGAACACAGTCGGAATGCCCCACTCCGCCTCGATACGGTCGGAAAGCTCCGCGAAACGGGCAATGTCCCAGCGCTTCCATTCCCTGCCGGCGGAGGGGTTCAGGCTGATAATCGGCTTGCCATCCGCACCGAGTTGTGCCAGTTTATAGGCAACCTGCTGACGCGCCTCTTCGGGCACATACAGCGGGAACTCCACAGGCGGTTCGGGCAGGTGAGCATCTTCAGGGGAAGCATACAAATCGGGAAATTCGCACGGCGCACCCAGCCAACGCGCCGCATCCAGATACTGCTGTACCACATGGCGGTCGGGACGCTCAGGGATCGGGATCCGACGCAGCAGGAGCGGGGTCAGCTCGCGCATCCGATGCGCCCCGTAGCGTATCGGCACGCGCCCCAAGACACCCCAAATCGCGCTCTTGAGCAACCCCTGCAGGTCAAGAGCCACCTGATACCGCTCAGCGCGCACCTCGCGGGCAATCTGCATCAGAGCGTGCCGCGCCTCACGCCCAAACGGCTTCCGACGCAATACCTTATGCGGGATGATGTGCAATCGGTCGATGCGCGGCGAACCTTCAATCACGCCTGCATGGCGGTCTTCCGCAATCCAACCAATATAAAGGTGCGGAAACGCCCGCTTGAGCGCAGCGGCGACCGGCGATGCATGCACAATATCACCCATCGAAGACACCTTGAGAATCAGCAGGCGTTCCACGCGGTTTAGGTCAACAGGCTGCAGCACGCTGTCATGGTTCGCCCCGCCTGCCCCATTCCCTGCCAAGAGAGCGACCGCTTGACTACACAAGTGGTATAATCCATGCGGAGGCGCAACGATGAGCCAGCACACCATTACGGAACGCAAACAACGGTTCGAATCGCTTTCGGGTATCGAAATCAAGCGTTTTTACACCCCCCAGGACATCGCACACCTTGACTATCAACACGACTTAGGCGATCCGGGCGAGTACCCCTTCACGCGGGGGCTTTATGAATCGGGCTATCGCACGAAGTTGTGGACGGTACGCCAGTTCTCGGGCTTCGCCACGCCAGAAGAGACGAACCGACGCTACAAATATCTCATCGAGCAGGGGCAGACAGGGCTATCGGTGGCGTTCGACCTGCCGACTCTAATGGGGGTTGACCCCGACGACCCCGAAGCGGAAGGTGAGGTGGGCAAATGCGGGGTGAGCGTCGCCTCGCTGGAAGATATGGAGATTCTGTTTGACGGCATCGACCTCGCGAACATCACGACCTCGATGACCATCAACGCGCCCGCGATTATGATTTGGGGCATGTACCTCGCCGTCGCGGAGAAGCGCGGAATCCCGCTGGAGAAGCTGTCGGGCACGATTCAAAACGATATCCTCAAAGAGTTCATCGCGCAGAAAGAGTGGATCTATCCGCCCGAGCCACACATGAAGCTCATCGTCGACACGATTGAGTTCGCGACCCACCATGTGCCGAAGTGGCATCCGATTAGCGTGAGCGGATATCACATTCGGGAAGCAGGTGCGACTGCAGTACAGGAACTTGCATTTACCCTCGCGGATGGCCTGGAGTATGTACGCTGGTGCCTAGATCGGGGGCTGGATATCGACGATTTTGCGCCCAAGTTTTCGTTCTTCTTCAACGCGCATATCGACTTTTTTGAGGAGATTGGCAAGTATCGCGCGGCGCGGCGCATCTGGGCGCGTGAGATGCGCGAGACCTTCGGCGCGAAGAATCCTCGCTCGTGGTGGCTGCGGTTCCACACGCAGACAGCAGGCGTCTCCCTGACGATGCAGCAGCCGTATGTGAACCTGATACGCTCGACGATTGAGGCGCTCGCAGCAGTGCTGGGGGGCACGCAGTCGCTCCATGTGAACTCGTTCGACGAGGCGTGGGCGCTGCCCACCGAGGAAGCCGTGTTGCTCTCTCTGCGAACGCAACAGGTCATCGCCCACGAGTCGGGCGTGACGAACACGGTAGACCCGCTGGGCGGTTCCTACTTTGTGGAGTGGATGACCGATAAGATGGAATCGGGCGCACGCGAATACTTCCGCCGTATCGAAGAAGAGGGCGGGGTCATCCCCGCCATTAAGAGCGGCTTCTTCCAGCAGGAGATTGCCGACGCCGCCTATCGGTTCCAACAGCGAGTGGAAGAGCGCGACTTCATTTGGGTCGGCGTCAACGAGTACCAGATGGACGAGGAGCCTATCCCGTTCCGCATTCTGAAAATCGAGCATGAGGCGCATGAGAAACAGGTGAAACGCCTCGCCGACCTGCGCCGTCGCCGCGACAATCGAGCCGTGGCGCACGCGTTGAAAGACCTCGTCGCCGCCGCCCGCCGAGAGGAGAACCTGATGGTTCCTATCTTGAACGCCATCAAAGCCTACGCGACGCTCGGCGAGATGGTCAACGCGCTCAAAGAGGTCTACGGAACTTACACGGAAGGCGCGGCGATTTAGGGGCTATCCTGCCCACAAGCCGACATCCAGCCCCGCGAACGGCGTGTCGCGCTGCTGGCTCTCCTGATAGAGGGCGTAGAGCGCAGGCTCTGGCTCCCCGCCCTCGGCGAGTTGCTCGATGAGCGTCGCGATGCCTTCAAACCGTCGCAGGTGGTCTTGAACGCGCGCCTCCGCGTAATCGCGTGCCGTGCCCGTGGTAATCAGAAAAGTCCAGTCGGACGACTGCGCCAAGAGCAGCTCACGCGCCAACTGCTGCAAGTACGGCGTCCACTCGGTGCGCTCGCGGTAGCGGTTAAGCAACGCCAAGAATCGCCGCTCCGCCCGATAAAGCGCGTCCCATACCCAAAGGGTGTTCTCGTTGAGCCAGATGGAGTGCGAGCCGCCCTCCCCCCACGAACCTTCCGGCAGAAAAACCACTTCCTCGGGCGGGAATCGCTCCAGATACTCGGATCCCGTAAGCATCTCGATATCGGGGTCGGTAGCAAGGCGACGAATCACGAGATAGAGCCACTCCGGTCCCTCGTGCCACCAATGCCCGAACAGCTCCGTGTCGTACATCGAGACCACCACGCCGGGCGATCCGGTCGCCTGAAAATGGTTCCATAGGGTCTCTTTGAGCAGGCTTACGAAATGCTCTGCGTGTGCCTGCACGGCTTCGAAAGCCTCATAAGGCGCGTAGAGTTGCTTTGCGCCTAAGTCGGCTTTGTTTTCGCTCACGCGCCAATAGCGCAGGCGGCCGGGGTAGTGCATCTTGTGGAACTCCAGATAGCGGGCGTCGCCGGGGTAGCCGTGTTCACCGCTCCAGACCTGAATCGTGCTGGCGGGGTCGCGGGCGAATACCGCAAGCGGCTCCAAGGCAGGCACGCGATAGGCACGATAGGGCGTGCGTTCCGTCGGTTCCACACGATAATGGGCAGCGAACTGCTCATAAATCTGGCGTAGCGCGGGAAACCGATCCCAGTAGGTTCCCAGCGGCATGCCGCCGCGTAGCATATGGGTATCCACAAAGAAGTAGCCCACGCCCGCCTGACCGAGAAATTGCTCAATCCCAGCGCGTTCGGTGGCAGGCAGCACCTCCCTCGCCACGGGGGGCAGCCAGCGATACGCGGGTCGGTAGGCGCATTCGGGCAGCCAGAAGCCACGCGGCGCACGCCCGAAATGCTTCTGGTAGGTCTGTACGCCGAGCAGTACCTGCGCACGCACACACGCATCGTGTCCAATCAGCGGCAGGTAGCCGTGCGTCGCCGCGCTGGTGGCGACTTCAATCAGCCCTGCGTCTTGAAACCGCCGAAATGCGCCGAGAATATCGCCGTTCAGCTGCGTGTAGAGCGACTGCTGCGCCTCAAAATAGGCACGCCATAGGTACGCCAATCCCGCTTTCCACCGCTCACCCTGCCGGGTGAAGGTGCGCAGATCGTCCACCGCTGCAGCGTACTTGGCGTCGAGGTAGGCGCATGCTTCCGTCTGGAACTCAGGGTCGGCTAACTGTTCCTGTAAAATCGGCGTGAAACTGATCGTGTATCGGGCAGGAATCCCGTGCTTCTGGAGACGCTCCGTCAAATCGCACAGCGGAAGATAGCACTCCACCAGCCCTTCACTCAGCCAGTCGGTACCGTGCGGCGCTTTGCCATGCGTCAGGACATACGGAATATGCGTGTGCAGTACCAGCATCCAGTAGCCCAGCGGTCGCGCCATGCGAAGCAGTATACCTTCAGCGGGTACACTAATTAAGCCGTGTGGAACCACGATTCGCCGCGCGAGGCATGCGGGCTGTTCGGCGTCTATGCTCCGGGGGAGGATGTCGCCCGATTGACCTACTTCGGGCTGTTTGCACTCCAGCATCGGGGGCAGGAAAGCGCGGGCATCGCGGTCTCGGACGGCGTGCGGATTCGCGCCTACAAAGATTTGGGGCTGGTGACCCGTGTGTTCACCGAACCCGTGCTGCAAAGCCTTCAGGGCTACATTGCGGTCGGGCACACCCGCTACTCCACGACCGGGTCGTCCACCCTGCGTAATGTGCAGCCCATCACCTGCTCCACCGAGCAAGGGAATATCGCGGTGGCGCACAATGGCAACTTGGTGAACGCCCACCTACTCCGAGCGCAACTGGAAGCCCAAGGGGAACAGTTTGAGTCCACAAACGACTCGGAGGTGATTGTGCGTCTGATTGCCCGTGCGCTGGAACATGAGGACGACATCGTGCATGCGATTCGCGCCATGATGCGTCAGGTGGAGGGCGCCTACTCCTTGGCGATTTTGACCCCGACGCGCCTCATCGCCGTGCGTGACCCGTTCGGGGTGCGCCCACTCGCGCTGGGACGGCTGGGCGAAGCGTGGGTGCTGGCCTCCGAAACATGCGCCTTCCCCCCCATCGGCGCTGAGTATGTGCGTGATGTGCTCCCCGGCGAGATTGTCGTCATCGACGAGAGCGGTCTACGCTCTTATGAAGGCATCCCAGACACCCACGAGGCACTGTGTATGTTCGAGTTAATCTACTTCGCGCGTCCCGATAGCCACCTTTACGGGCGGTTGCTTTATGAAGTACGGCGTCGAATGGGGCGTATCTTGGCGCAGGAGCATCCCGTAGACGCCGATTTAGTCATCCCGGTGCCCGATTCGGGCGTGCCTGCGGCGGTGGGCTATGCGGCGGAGTCGGGCATCCCCTACGGCGACGGTCTGATTAAGAACCGCTACGCGCCACGCACCTTTATTCAGCCCGATCAGCGTCTGCGCGAGCAGAGCGTGCGCCTCAAGCTCACGCCGCTGCGCGAGGTGATTGCGGGCAAACGGCTCGTCGTCGTGGACGACTCCATCGTGCGCGGCACCACCACGCGACAGATTGTGCGCTTGCTCTTTGAGGCGGGCGCCCGCGAGGTGCATATGCGGATTACCGCGCCCCCCATCCGATTCCCCTGCCATTACGGTATCGACATGGCGACGCAGCGCGAATTGGTGGCTGCCCACCACACGGTAGACGATGTACGCCGACAAATCGGCGCGACCACGCTGGGCTACCTGAGCGTGGACGGGCTGCTCCAAGCGGCGGGACAGCCGCGCCACCGATTCTGCCTCGCCTGCTTCAACGGCGAATACCCGATACCAGTGCCCGAAGATGTGGAGCTGGTAAAAGAGATATTCGAGACGCCTCTGACGGGTTCAACCGCCTCGGCGACTTAATCGCACCCTCTAAGGCGCTGTGAGATAGAAGGATTGCAGGAATCGCGCTGCTTGCCTCGAAACCCTACCTCATGTTCGCTCGCGTGGAAAGCGCCGCGCTGCACGGCATCGAGGCGTTCACCGTGCAAGTGGAGGTGGACTTACAGCAGGGCATGCCTAACTGGACACTGGTCGGTCTGCCCGACACCGCCGTGCAAGAGTCGCGCGATCGAGTGCGCACTGCCATTCGCAACTCTGGGCTTTACTTTCCCCTGTACAAACTCACGGTGAACCTCGCGCCCGCCGATGTGCGCAAAGAGGGACCCGCGTATGACCTGCCGATCGCGGTCGGGATTTTGGCGGTGTCGGAACAAATCCCGCTGGAGTCGCTGGCGGAAACGCTGATTGTGGGGGAGCTTTCGCTGGACGGGGGCGTGCGCCCCGTGAACGGCGTCCTCTCCATCGCGATGCACGCGCGTGATACTCGCAAGCGACGCCTGATTGTGCCTCAGGCAAACGCCGAAGAGGCCGCGGTTGTGGGTGGGGTGGAAGTGTACGGCGTGGAGTCGTTGCTGGACGCTATGCAGCTGTTAATCAACCCGCGCCACAAGGCGCCCACGCGCGTCGATGCCAACGCCCTACTCAACCAGCCGGCGGAATACGAGGTTGACTTTTCGGAAATCAAAGGTCAGGAGCAGGCGAAACGTGCGTTGGAAATCGCGGCGGCGGGCGGGCATAATGTGCTGCTGATTGGTCCCCCTGGGTCGGGCAAGACGATGCTGGCGCGTCGCCTGCCCACGATTTTGCCCCCGATGACTTTGGAGGAGGCGTTGCAGACCACCCGTCTCTACAGCGCGGCGGGCATGCTCCCGCCGAAAACAGGGCTGATGACCACGCGCCCGTTCCGCTCGCCTCACCACACCACCTCGTACGCCGCGCTCGTGGGTGGGGGCAGCATCCCGCGCCCCGGCGAAATCTCGCTCGCACACAACGGCGTGCTGTTCCTGGACGAGCTGCCCGAATTCAAGCGCGATGTGCTGGAAGCAATGCGCCAACCGCTGGAAGACGGTGTGGTATCGGTCTCACGGGTGCAAGCGGCGGTGCAGTTCCCTGCACGCTGTATGCTCGTGGCAGCGATGAACCCATGCCCGTGCGGATTCTACGGCGACACCCAACAAAGCTGCAACTGCAACCCCACGATGATCCGCAAATACCTGCAACGCATTTCGGGTCCCCTGCTGGATCGTATCGACATTCATCTGGAAGTGCCGCGCCTACGCCAGGAGGAACTGCTTACGCTGCACGCGGGCGAGAGTTCCGCAGCGATACGCGAGCGTGTCCTCCGCGCCCGCATGCGCCAACTGGAACGGCTTCAGCCCCATGGGCTTGTGTGCAACGCCCAGATGAGCTCCAAACTCGTGCGCGAACACTGCCCCATCGGCGAAGACGCGCGCAGCTACCTGCGTACCGCCGTCCAACGACTGGGGCTAAGCGCACGCGCCTATGACCGTATCATGAAAATCGCCCGCACGATTGCCGACCTGGAAGGCGCGGAGAACATCCAGCTGCCCCATATTGCTGAGGCGGTTCAATACCGCAGCATCGATCGACGCTTCTGGGGCAGTGGCTGACGCCAGCAGGTATCCTATTGGCTGTGATACGCGTTGGTATCGTCGGCGCAACTGGCTACACAGGAAGCGAACTGATTCGCCTGCTGAGTGGGCACCCGCAGGTGCAAATCACGGCGCTCGTCTCCCGCTCGGAGGCGGGCAAGCCCGTCGCCCGTGTGTTGGCACACCTGCACGGACTGGAGCTGCCGACCCTGAGCGAGTATGACCCCGACGCTTTAGCGAAACAGTGCGCGGTGGTGTTTCTGGCAGGCGAGACGGGCTTTGCGATGGAACACGCTCCAGCACTGCTCCAGCGCGGCGTGAGGTTGATCGATCTCTCCGCCGATTTTCGCCTGAAAGACCCTGCCGTGTTCGCCGAGTGGTACGGAAAAACGCACAGCGCCCCCGATTTACTGCGTGAGGCGGTATACGGACTGCCCGAACTGACCCCTGCAGAGGCGTATGGCAACGCACGACTCATCGCCAATCCGGGCTGCTACCCCACTGCGGCGGGGCTTGCGCTCGCGCCCCTCGTCAAAACCGAACTGGCAGACACGGAAAGCATAATTATCGACGCAAAGTCGGGTGTATCAGGCGCAGGCAGGTCGCGCGTCACTGTCGACTACCTCTTCACCGAACTGGACGAGAACTTCAAAGCGTACGGCGTCGAGCGCCATCGCCACACGCCTGAAATCGAGCAAACACTGAGCGTCGCAAGCGGACAGACCGTGCGCGTCCGATTCACGCCGCACCTGGTACCCATGACTCGAGGCATCCTCTGCACGGCTTACGCACGCCTGCGTGAAAGCGTCAGTCCCGAACGCCTCCATGCGCTCTACACCGAATTCTATCGGGGGCAGCCGTTCGTCGCGGTGCGCCCCCTGGGCAGCTATCCCGCCACGCGCGAAGTGTACGGCTCGAATCGATGTGATATCGGGCTAACGGTAGACGCACGCACAAATACCGCCGTGCTGATTAGCGCGATCGATAACCTCGTGAAGGGCGCGGCGGGACAGGCAATCCAGAACATGAACCTGTTGCTTGGGCTACCGTCCACTACGGGACTGCCGATTGCCGGCGTCTCGCCATAAAAGAGGAAGCGACTATAACTCACGGAGTTTCTGGAGCGCCATTCTGCATGCCTCCTGTGCTTTTGGGTGTCCCCAATTGGTTGCCGCCAGATAAAAACGGTTCGCCTGTGGCTCCACTGTGGCGACCGCAAACCAGAAGGTATTACTACCGGCATGGGTCAGCCTATCCGATTGAGGTATCGCCCAGCCCATTGCGTAGCCCTGCTGATAGGGGTCCGCGTGTAATTCAGCGAAGCTCTCTGGGCGCAGCAACTGCGTTTTGATACGCCGTGCCGCCTGCAGATGGAAACGCACAAACGCTGCCCAGTCGCGCAGGCTACAGTGTACCGCGCCTGCAGGTCCCAACGCAGGGGGATTGTCGTAGAAAGTCGGTTTGGGAGGATTGCCTGTGTGCCCTGCGAAGCGGTTCGGCGCGCCGAAGCCTGCTGTGCGCATTTTCAACGGCTTGAACAGATACTCCTCCATCAGCTGTTCCCAACTGCGCCCCGCGGCGCTTTCCAACATCGCACCTGCGACCAGATAGCCAAAGTTGGAGTAGGCGAATTGGGTTCCGGGCGCCGCCGCAGGTGGCTGCTCCAAAATCCACACGACCGCTTGTTGTCGCTGCGAGCGGATCTCACCTTGCAGTCCACGAATCTTCAAAAACAGGATAGGGTTCGGTGTGCGATCTTCGGGTAGCCCACCCCGATGGAGCAAGAGCTGACGCAGCGTAACCGCGTGATAGCCCTGGTGAATGCGCTCTTTCAGATTGGGAAACGCCTCTGCGATGGTGCGTTCCCAATGTATCTGTTTCTGTTCCACAAGACGCGCTGCAAGCGTGGCTGTCATCGCTTTTGTGCAGGAGCCAATATGGAACGGGTCATCTAAGTGGGCTTGGTCCGTCTTACCTGCCTCACGAACACCGACAACCGCTTGAGCGCGTATTCCTTGTGCGTCGCCCACAAGCGCACCTAAAGCGGGCGTGCCCGTCTCAGCGCGGATGGACTCTAACAGCGGCGTCAGTGTATCTTTCATGGGTTGCTTCAGTGGACCCCGAGAAGGTTCTTCGGGTATGGGAGGGCGCGGACGACCGTGCCCGCGCCCCTGAGGAGTTTTATTTCACCTTCGCGCTCAACCCTTGCGCCATCTTGATTTCGGTGGCGTGGTTAACCGTGAAGGCGACTTTGTGCGTTACGGCGTCGAACAGAGCGGACGCGCTGGGATGCCCGTTCCCGCTGCCCTTGACGCCCCCAAACGGGAGATGCACTTCCGCGCCGATGCTTGGCAGATTCACATAGCCGACGCCGAACTCGCAGTTGTCGCGCACATAGCGCCACTTGCGATAGTCCTCGGTAATCACCGCCATCGCCAAGCCGTACTTCGTGTCATTGTAGACATGAATCGCCTCGTCGAGGTCGCTTACAGGGATAATCGCCACATGGGGACTGAAGGCTTCCTCCTTGAGTGCGAAGCTGTCGGAGCGATGGCGCATGCGGTACACGAACGGCTTCACGAAGTGCCCGTACTGATATTCGCCGTCAGTCAGACGCCCGCCTTCCAGTAGCACCTCCGCGCCCTCCTCGATCGCCTTCTGGTTGTGATACAGATACTTCTCCACGCCCTGCTCGTTGATGAGCGGTCCCATGAAGGTATCTTCGTGCAGACCGTTGCCGATTTTAATCTGTTTCACCAACTCCACAAAGCGCGCGGTGAACTCTGGCTCGATCTTCTCGTGGACGATGATGCGGTTGGACGACACGCATCGCTGCCCGCTGGTCTTGAATCCCGAGAGAACCGCTGCGTGCAGGGCGATGTCCATATTCGCATCGTCCAACACGATGACGGCGTTTTTGCCACCCATCTCTACGGCGGCGAACTTGTGCTGCTTCGCGCATTCCTCGATAATGTAGCGCCCAACGGCGTAGGAGCCAGTGAACACCACCACATCGACTTCAGGGTGATGCACGAGGGGGTCGCCTGCATCTTCGCCCGGCCCATGGACGACATTGAACACGCCCGGCGGGAAGCCCGCTTCCACGAAGAGCTCCGCAAGGACATGCCCGCAGATCGGGGTGTCTTCCGACGGCTTGAACACAACCGTGTTGCCCTCCAGTAGGCTGGGGAGAACCGTCCAGAGCGGGATGGCAATAGGAAAGTTCCACGGGGTGATACACGCCACGACCCCTTTGGGCTTACGGAGGATGAAAGCGTCTTTCTCGGCGATTTCGCTATCGATAATTTCGCCGTGGGGCATCCGCGCCATACCGGCGACATATTGGGTCATATGGAGCGCTTCCACCACATCGGCGCGCCCTTCGTTGATGGGTTTGCCGCACTCGCGCGTCACCAGTTCCGAGAGGGCGTTCAGGTCGCGCTTAATCAGTTGCGCGAGGTTGTCAATCAGTTCGCCGCGCTTCACACGGGACATCTTGCGCCACGAGTCGAACGCGTCGCGTGCCGCGCGCACCGCAGCATCCACATCGCTCGCGTTGGAACACGGGGCTGTACCAATCACTTCGCGTGTATCTGCTGGATTGAGGCTCTCGAATCGCTTGCCCGATGCGGACTCTTGCCACCGCCCGCGAATAAGGTTCATCGCTTGTACCTGTCTCATCCTAAATCCCTCCTATTTTTTTAGGCTCGGCGTTGAGCCGTTGAGATTCTACCTGATGGAAAGGCGCGGGAATATGGAATAACCCGCTGGGGATCGACGATGGCAGGCAAAGCGAAGAAATCCGAAGGCGGCGGCGAGGGAGGCGGCAAGGGCAAAAGCCCGATGCTGATGATGGTGGTCGTGCTGATCGCCGGGCTGGCAGGCGGTGTGTTCGCAGGGAAGAACTTCATGGCGCCCAAAGCGCCCCCTCCACCCAAGCCCCCTACGGTCGGCAAAACGCTCGATCTGGGCGAGTTCATCGTCAATCTGGGCGACGAGAGCTACCTCAAAGCAGGCGTGGCGCTCGGACTCAAGGAGGGCATCGACCCCAAGAAACTGGAAGAGGAGACCGCACCGCTGCGTGACGCCGCACTGATGGCATTCTCGGGCAAAACGCGCTCCGAGCTGAACTCGCTCGAAGGCAAGCACAAAGTCAAAGAGGAAATCCGCGAGCGCGTGAACGAGGTGCTGGAACACAAGACCCACGACAAAGAGAGCGTGCTGGAGGTCTACTTCACCGCGTTCACGACGCAATAGCGAGCCAATTGCCACTGCGCTCAGAGCCGTTCGGCGATTTGTACGGCATTGAGCGCAGCCCCTTTGCGGAGCTGATCGCCGCACGCGAACAGCGCAACGCCGTTCGGTATCCCAGCATCGTACCGAATGCGCCCCACCAGCACCGCATCGCGCCCCGTGGCTTCAATCGGCATCGGGAAGTGGTTGCGCTCCCAATCGTCGACCAGCATCACCCCCTCAAACGCGCGATAACTTTCGTAAATCGCATCTAAGGAGGGGCGCGTCTCCAGTTCTACCACGATGCTCTCGCTGTGCGCTCGGAGTACCGGCACCCGCACGCAAGTAGGGGAGACCGCAACCGCGGCGTCGCCCCAGATTTTGCGCGTCTCCAGAATCATCTTACGCTCTTCCTCGTTGTACCCGTCCTCCCCAATCGTCGAGTTATGCGAGAAGAGATTGAACGCATACGGATGCGGCAGCACTTTCGGCTCGAACGGCTCGCCGTGCAAGTAAGCGCGAGTAGCATCCAGCAGTTCCTGCATCGCCTGGGCGCCGGCGCCGCTGGCGGCTTGGTAGGTGGAGACGATAATCCGCCGAATGCGCGTCAAGCGACGCAACGGCTCCAACGCCATCAGCATGATAATCGTGGAGCAGTTCGGGTTGGCGATGATGCCCCGATGCTGCGCGATGGCTTCGGGATTAATCTCAGGGATGACCAGCGGGGTTTCGGGATCCATGCGGAACGCCGAGGAATTATCGATTACGATGGCGCCTGCCTGAACCGCGCGGGGCGCGAACTCCTTACTGCGCGCTCCACCCGCCGAAAAGAAGGCGATATCGATGCCCTCGAACGAGTCGGCGCGAAGCGGTTCCACTGGAATCGCCTCGCCGCCAAACTCAAGGCGCTTGCCCACTGATCGCTCCGACGCCAACAACCGAAGCGCACGCACTGGGAATCGGCGCTCTTCCAGCACGCGCAGCAGTTCCAATCCCACTGCGCCCGTTGCACCCACGATGGCAACCCGGTATTTCACGGCGCAGGATTGTACCCCATCCCGTCGAACAGGAGCCAACTGATGAGACTCATCGTCGTCGTGGGCTGTGCGCTATGGCTCCTTGCGTGTGTCTGCGCTCAGCCCGCCGATGCGCTCCAGATTCGCGCTCTCAACTATAGGCTCCAGCGCACGCCAGAAGGCGAATGGCTCTTGGAACTGGTCGGCAAGGTCTCTATCGAGTATCAAGGGCGTAGGCTGGTGGGCGAGCGGTTCCTGCTGGACACGGAGAACGCACAGGTGCGTAGCGACGCACCATTCAGCCTGATTGCCGACGAGGGTGCGTTGAACGGGCAACGGATGGAGTACTTCTATGAGCAGGGGCGTGGGCGGTTCGAGGAGGTACAGGCGAACCTGCTGGGCGTCTATCTGGACGCAGCCTCTCTGGAAGGCGACTTGAACAATTTCACGGCGCAGTCGGTGACGGTGTCCACCTGCGACCCATTGCGCCCACCGATTCGGATCCGTGCCAGCAGTGTGCGCTTGCATCAAGGGGCGCGGTTGACATTACGCAACGCGCAGTTATTTCTCTATGGACGCCCCTTTCTGGCGTTGCCTTATTTAACGGTTCGTGTGCGCGAGACGGCGGAGGTTGTGAGCCTGCCATCGCCTGTGTACAGCGCGGAAACAGGCTGGGGCGCACGGATTCGGCTGGAGCTCCCCGTGGGCGACCAAGCAGTGGTGCAGGCGTCTGCGATCAGCTATCTGCGCGCGATCCCAGAAACGCGCGTGGCGGCAGGCGTCGCGCTAACAGAAGGGGATCCGATTCTGGGAGAACCAGAGCTGCGCCTGCGGTTTGAGCAGTCGGCGTTGTATAACCTAAGGGTGTCCCCTGAACGCACCTCCCCACCGCGCGGGTTAACACTGCGTGGGGAGTACGCGACGAACATTCGTCCGCTCTTTGCACCACGCGAACGCCTGCGCCTCTCGCGCCGAGAGTTGGGGCTTATCGCACCAATCGCCTATTGCGGCGGTTTCGGTGAGATAAGCCTGCGCTATGGGACGGTAAGCGAACGCATAGGCAATCTCCGAACGCCCACACGCACGCGCTTCACGCTCGAAGGCGACTGGATGCAGCCGCTTTGGCGCGATGGCGACCTCAGTCTCCATACGCACCTTTGGGCAAGCTACACCCACTACGTAGACATAGGCGACTACCAATGGATACGCCCCCAAATAGAAGTTCTCTGGCAACCGCGTGAGACGCTCTTGGTGATGGCGGGCTACGCACGCGCATCCACACGCGGCGCAAGCCCCTTCCTCACGGAACAACTCCGCGCCCGACGCGAGGTTAGCCTGCGCACCGAGTACCGCCAGGGCAACCTGCGACTGGGCGCCCTGCTCAAATACGATGTGGAAAACCGCGACCTGTACGATGTGCAACTCCTTGTGGGTTGGCGCGACCGCTGCCTGGAGCCGTATCTGTTTTGGCGACGCACGCCGAGCGCCGTTCTGATTGGAGTGAACCTAACGACACTGAATTTTTGAAACCGCCCCGTGGGGGACAAACGGGGCGGTTTCTTCGGGGGACGGGTCGGATGGAAGGCTTAACGGAAGAATTCGAACTCCTCAATCGCGCGCTTGATGCGCTGCAAGAAGCGACCCGCGTACATCCCATCGATTAATCGATGGTCGTAGCTCAGACAGAGATTCATCATCGGGCGGATAGCAATCATATCGTTAACCACTATAGGCTGTTTGACGATGGCGTAGGTTCCCAGGATTGCGGTCTGGGGATGGTTGATGATGGGGGTGCCGATTAGCGCGCCGTAGCTGCCGGGATTGGTCAGTGTGAAGGTCGCGCCCTGCACATCGGCGACGCCGATGGTCTTGTTGCGAGCACGTGCGGCGATATCCTCCAGGTCGCGGGCGATTTCGATCAGCGATTTTTTGTGCGCATCGCGTATCACCGGCACGATTAAGCCCTCCTCGCCCTTCGCGCCAAGCGCGACCGCCACTCCCATGTGGACATAGTGGCGCACGATAATCTGGTCGTCTTGCAAGGTGGCGTTCATCATCGGGAACTCCAGCAGGGCATCGGTACACGCCTTCACAAAAAACGGCGTATAGGTCAGACGCACGCCGTGCTGCTGCTGGAACGACTCTTTATTCCGCTCGCGGAACTCCACCAGACGCGACACATCGACCTGAATGACGGTGGTGACATGCACCGCGGTCTGGTAGCTTTTGGTGAGGTGTTCGGCGATGACCTTGCGCATGCCGACGAGGGGAATAATCTCCTCGCCCTCGCGGGGCTGAACGGGCTGTGGCGCAGGGGCTGCGACGGGCTTCGGTGCGGGAGCGGGCTTCGGTGCGGGGGCGGCGGCGCGTCGCTGGAGATACGCCTCCACATCTTTACGGGTGATGCGTCCGCCTGTGCCTGTGCCGGGAATCGTTTGCAGCTCTTCGATACTGATGCCGTGTTCCTGCGCGATTTTGCTCACCACGGGCGAGATGAAGGGGCGTCCGCTGGCTGTGCGCGGTTGCCCATCGTGGCGCGGAGCGGGCGAAGGCGTGGTCTCGACGGGTGGGGCGACCGCGACAGGCTCTTCACCGCCGCCGTAGAAGCCGACCGAAGTGACCGGCGGAGGCGCCGAGACCGGCGCGGACGCTTGGTCAGCAGCGCTTTGGGTGGGGGTGTCAGTAGTGGCACTTTCGCCTTCCGTCTCGATCAGCGCGAGTTCCTGACCGACCTGCACGGTGGCGCCTTCCCCTGCCAGAATCTGCTTCAACACGCCCGATGCTGGCGCAGGCAGTTCCGTGTTCACCTTGTCGGTCATAATCTCGACCAGTGGCTCGTCCTCTTTGACGAACTCGCCTGCTTGCTTCAGCCAGCGCACAATCGTGCCTTCTACGATGCTCTCGCCCAGTTCGGGCATAATCACAGCGACCGCCATAGCATTTCTCCCTCAGTATGCCGCCAACTCACGCGCGGCGAACACAATATCGTCCACACTGGGCAACACATACTTCTCCAACGGCTCGGCGAAGGGCACGAACGCATCCTTCGCCGCGACGCGCATAATCGGCGCATCGAGCCACTCGAACGCCTGCTCGGCGATACGCGCGGAAATCTCGGCGCCCACGCCGCCCGTCTTCGGCGCTTCGTACACAATTAATACCTTGCTGGTCTTGCGCACCGATTCCAGAATGGTCTTCATATCCAACGGCTTGATCGTGCGCAGGTCGATGACCTCCAGCGAGATGCCCTCTTTTTCGAGGCGTTGGGCAGCGTCTAAGGCAAAATGCACCATCGCGCCATAGGTCACAACCGTAATATCCTCGCCGTAGCGTCGGACGCGCGCACTGCCCAGTTTCACGATGTAGTCTTCGTGCGCTTCGGGGATGGGTCCCTTGATGCGCCGATACAGATACTTATGCTCATAGAACACCACGGGGTTGTTGTCGCGGATAGAGGCTTTCATCAGCCCGTAAGCGTCATCGGGGAACGCAGGCTGCACCACCTTCACGCCGGGGGTATGGAAGAACCACGCCTCGAACTGCTGGCTGTGATACAAGCTCCCCCCGACATAGCCGCCCGAGGGACCGCGCACCACAATCGGGATTGGCGTCTTGCCGCCCGAGCGATAGAGGTAAGTCCCCGCCACATTCACCACTTGGTCGAATCCGTAGGAGATGAAGTCCATAAACTGCATCTCAGCGACTCCGCGTTTGCCTGCGGCGGCGGCCCCCACACAGACCGCGATAATCGCCGTCTCGGAGATGGGCGCGTCCACCACGCGGTCGGCGCCGAACCGCGCGAGGAATCCTTCCGTCACGCCGAACGCGCCGCCCATGCGCCCGATGTCTTCGCCAATCAGAAAGACATTCGGGTCGCGCTCCATCTCTTCCCAGAGCGCCAGCCGAATCGCCTCCAGAAAAGTCACTTCCCTCATAGCGACACCCCCGCGCTCTCGTCGTAGATGTCTTCCAAGGCGGTGTGGGGTTCGGGGTCGGGGCTGTTGATGGCGTAGGCGATGGCTTGCTCGATCTGCAGCTTGATGTCCAGCGGCGGCGTCGGGAGCTCGGATTCCTCAAAAAGCCCCGTGTTAAGTAGATATTCCCGATAACGCGGCAGCGGGTCACGCTTCTCCCAGAGCTCGATCTCTTCCACAGGGCGGTATTGACGGGCACGGGTCTCATCGTGGTCGGCGTGCCCCTGCAAGCGATAGGTCACGCACTCAATCAGCACGGGACCGTTGCCTGCGCGAGCGTGGGCAAGCGCCTCGCACATCGTATCATAGACCGCGTTGAAGTCGTTTCCGTCGATGCTGTAGCCCGGAATGCCGTAGCCCTTGGCGCGTTCGGCAACGGTTTTGGTCGGCACTTCCAGTTCGACGGGCGTGGAGTAGGCGTACTGGTTATTCTCCACGACCACAATCAGGGGCAGTTTGTGGACCGCAGCGAAGTTGACCCCTTCATGGAAGGGTCCTGTAGCCGTTGCGCCCTCACCTGTGTAAGCCACCAGGACCCGATCGCGCCTGCCGTCCAGCCGCTGCGCCCATAACACCCCACACGCCACCGCAATCGTGGAACCCAACATGCTCGTAGAGTGGACGATGCCCAAATTCATATCGCCCATGTGGCTCCATGAGTCTTTCCCGCGCGTCGGGGCTTCCGCCTTGCCCCACACTTGGCACATCACCTGCTCCACGGTCATCCCGCGAAACACAAAAACGGGCATATCCCGGTGGATGGGGGAGACGAAGTCATCGGGGCGCAGGGGATAGGTCGTGCCGACCATAATCGCTTCCTGCCCGCGCGAACCGTACACATTCCCGCGGCGCAGACGCCCTTTTTTCTTCGCATCATAAAGCATCTCATCAAACAAGCGTGCAAACCAAAGCCTGCGATAAATCTCGATTAAATCGCTTTTCTCCAGTCGCTGATGGTAAGCGACGGTCTGCTGTCCGTTTTTGCGTCGTGTGCGCATCGTACCCAGTCAGTTCCTCCGTGCAGGGTGGATTATACCCTATCTTACGGTGTCGCGCGTCATAATATAGCGGAGGATAATACCGATGCGAACTACATGGACGGTGTTTGCGTTGCTTGCCCTTGGGAGCGCGCTGGCGCAGGACAATTTACCGATTACGCGCGTCGTGCTGTTTCGGAGCGGTGTGGGCTACATAGAGCGGCTGGGGCGCGTCGAGGGCGAGGCGCGCCTCACGCTCAGCCTGCGCGAGACGCAAATGAACGACCTGCTCAAGTCGCTTGTGCTGGTAGACTTCGACGGCGGTCAGATCTTGCCCGTGCAATACGCCCCCCGCGACCCCCTAAGCCGCACACTGAGCGCATTCGCGATTAATATTGCCGATAATCCCCCTCTGGCAACCCTATTGACGCGATTGCGTGGCGCAGCCGTAGAGATTCAAACCGACAAAGAGACCGTGCAGGGCACTGTGCTGAGCGTGGAGACGCGCAAGGCGCCCGCCAACGAAGCGGTTGTAGACCAGTCCTTTGTGAACTTGATGACGCGCGACGGCATGCGCTCCATTGCGCTCGATTCGGTGCGCAGTTTTCGTGTGCGCGACGAACGCCTGCAGCAAGAGTTGCAAGACGCGCTCGCCGCGCTGGCGACAGGACTGGACAACACACGCAAGACCGTAGAGTTGCGCTTTCGCGGGCAGGGCACA
Organism: Fimbriimonadales bacterium; assembly: GCA_026003075.1. Classification (GTDB taxonomy): domain Bacteria; phylum Armatimonadota; class Fimbriimonadia; order Fimbriimonadales; family GBS-DC; genus GBS-DC. The sequence continues at coordinate 525,567 of BPGO01000001.1, forward strand.
CGGCGCGTGCTGGTCGGCTACTTGACCGAAATGCCCCTCTGGAAGATGACCTATCGGTTGGTCATCGGCGAGGGCGAGCCGCTGCTGCAAGGTTGGGCAATCGTGGAAAACACCACCGACGAGGACTGGCGTAATGTGCGCGTGGAACTCGTGTCCGGACGCCCCGTGAGTTTCATCCAGAACCTATATGAGCCCGTGTACCCGAAGCGTCCCCGCGTGCAAACGCAGACGGACGAGGCGCTACTACCCAATGTGTCCGAGCCAGCGATGGGCAAGCAGGAGACGCTACGCGCCGTACCCGAAGCGCCAGGCGGAATCGCGGGCGCACCGATGCCCCCTGCCTTAGCCGATGCCGACGCTGCCCTGCGCGAAAGTATCGTTGAAATGGCAACGGGACAAGAGCGCGGCGCACTGTTCGACTACCGAATTGAACAACCTGTCACCGTGCTGCGCCAGCAATCCGCTATGTTGCCGGTTCTCAGCCGTACCGTGCAAGCGGAAACCGTCTCGCTCTATAACCCCGCCAACCATCCGCGCCATCCCTTCTTCGGGGTGAAACTCACCAACACCACCGACCTGACGCTGATGGAAGGTCCCGTGACGGTCTATCTGAACGGCTCTTATGGGGGCGATGCGCAACTCACGACGCTGGAACCGAAAGGCGCGCGTGTCCTCACTTTCGCGTTGGATTTGGGCGTGGAAGTCACCCTCAACCGCACGAACGAGACCTCGCAACAACTCTCGGTGAAAGTCGTGCAGGGGGTTCTGGAGCAACGCTACCAACTCCGCCGCGAGAATGAGTACCTCATCGTCAACCGCGACAGCAAGCCGCGCACGCTGCTGATTGAGCAGCCCTTCAGCGGCGCGTGGGAGCTTGTCGAACCGCGCGACGCCGAGCGCACCGCGAACTTCTACCGATTCCGCCTCAGCCTGGAGCCAAACCAAACCCGCACCCTGAAAGTCCTCGAGCAACGCACCGAGCAGGAGTCCATCGCGCTCCTACAAGCGAGCGACGATGTGCTGCGGGTCTTTGTGCAGAACCAACGGTTGAGCGAACCGGTGCGCCAAGCGTTATCGACAATCCTGAACCGTCGCCGTGCGATTGGCAACCTCGATACCGAGATTCGTCAGCAGGAGGCGAAAATCCGTGCCATCAGCGACGACCAAGCGCGTATCCGCGAAAACATGAAACAGCTTGACCGCAACTCGGAGCTGTATCGTCAGTATGTGCAGAAGCTCACGCAGCAGGAGCGTGAGATTGAAGAGGCGCGCCGCGCGATTCAGCGACTGGAGGAGCAACGGGCGCGTGCCCAGCGCGAGCTGAGCGAATATATAGCGGGGTTGAATCTGTAAAGTAAGGGCGCACACGCAGGCGAGCCAAGGGCAGTCCCCTCTCACCCGCGAGAGGGGACTGGAAATTGAGTTGTTTCAAGCAAGGTCCGCAAACACGGGTACGGAATCACGCTGCTCCCAGCGGAAACTGGGGTTGCCGAAGTGCCCGTTTTTCGCCGTCGGGAGATACTGCGGTTTTTGCAAATCCAAGAACTGGATAATCCCGCGCGGGCTGAGGTCAAACGCCTCCTGAATGCGTTTCACGATTTTGGCGGGGTCTACCTTGTGCGTGCCGAAGGTTTCCAACAGCAGCGACACAGGCTGCGCCACGCCAATCGCGTAGGAGACCTGGATCTCCACCTTATCTGCCAATCCCGCCGCGACGATGTTCTTGGCAAGGTAGCGCGCCATGTAGGTGGCGGAGCGATCGACTTTGGTGGGGTCTTTGCCGGAGAATGCGCCGCCGCCGTGTCGGCAGAAGCCGCCGTAGGTATCGACGATAATCTTGCGTCCCGTGACCCCTGTATCGGCCTGGGGTCCGCCGATGACGAACACGCCCGTCGGGTTCACATAGTAGTGTTTGGCGTTGATGTCCACCCGATCCGCAAACCGTTCCAGCACGGGCTTGACCACATGCTCCAACACGCGCTCGCGCACTTGTGCTTGGGTCAGTTCGGGGTCGTGCTGGGCGGAAATCACGATCGTATCGATGGCTTTCGGCACGCCGTTTTCGTACAACACGGTGACCTGCGACTTGCCATCGGGTCGGAATCCCAGATCGGGGTTCGCTTTGCGCGCCTCGCTCAGTTGGCGGGTCAGCGCGTGGGCGATGGTGATGGGCAAGGGCATCAGTTCGGATGTCTCGTTGCAGGCGAAGCCGAACATCATGCCCTGATCGCCGGCGCCGCCAGTGTCTACGCCCTGCCCGATGTTGGGCGACTGCTCCTGAATTGCCACCATGACGCCACAGGTGTCGCCTTCGAAGCCATACTCCGTTCGGGTGTAGCCGACTTCGTTGATGGTGCGGCGCACCACTTCGGGGATTTCGACATAGGCGTGGGTGGTAATCTCGCCTGCGACCACCGCCAGCCCGCGCGTGAGCAGGGTCTCTACCGCCACGCGCGACTGCGCATCCTGCCTCAAGCACTCATCTAAAATCGCATCGCTAATTTGATCCGCCAGCTTATCTGGGTGACCTTCGGTCACACTCTCCGAAGTAAACGGTTGCAGCATCTATTTGCCTCCTCTTGGTTGAGTAGGGGGGATTATACCCTGCTGAAGCGGGGTTCTGATGTGGGGAGGCACAACACTCCGAAACGCGATTCGCTTCGGAGGGGGGTCAGCGAGTACTCCCTAATCCTTCCAAGCGACGCGAGGAGGCTCAAGACCGTCCATAAACGCTTTCAGGTTCCACAATGATTGGCTCTACTTCCACCAGCGTGTCGCCATGCGCCTCGCGATAGAAGCAGCTCCGGTGCCCCGTGTGGCACGCGACGCCGACCTGCTCCACTTGGATTAGCACCGCGTCGGCGTCGCAATCGACCAAAATCCGCTTCACATGCTGCAAGTGCCCACTGGTCTCGCCCTTGACCCAGAACTGCTGGCGCGAACGGCTCCAGTAGGTGCATAGCCCCGTCTCCACCGTGCGCCGCAGCGATTCCCGATTCATATAGGCGACCATCAGCACCTGCCCGGTGGCTGCGTCTTGGATAATCGCTGGGATGAGTCCATTCGGGTCATACTTGAGCGTGTCAATCCACTCCATCGCTAATTCACCTGGATCTCGATTTTCGCGGTTGCAGGCGGGCGGTTGCCGTAGGGGTCGGCGATGGTCAGATACACCGTGTAGTTGCCGCGTTTGGGGAACCGACGGCGCACCCCATTCGCGACGCCGTCCACCTGCGACGGATCGTCGCTAAAGCTCCAGCGATACTCTACGGGCGTGTCGACGCCTTCCACCACGCCGAAGAAGATCAGCTCATCACCCGACGCGATGCTCAGACGGCTCTGGCTGCGCGAAGTGAATACGGAGCCAAAAGCGTTTTGCACCGCCATGTAGCCCTGCAGCGGGCTTGCTTCCGAGAGCGTGCGGATTTCACCGATGTAGAAGACACCTGTCGTGTCTCCAAATAGCCCTAACTTTGCGATTTGCCCGTTTGTGTTGCGGAGTCCTGCGACGGCGCTCAGCGGAAGACTGACCGATTGCCACCCCGACTCGTTCGTGCGCAGGTTCTGCAGGGGCAGGATGGTCTCGGTGCGTTTGCCGTCGCTGGTTTCGAACACGATTCGCAGCTCGCGTAGGCTGGGGGGCGTGGCTTGTCCACCGCCGCTGCCTGTAGGCGCCCCAGGACCTTGAAGCCCACCACCGCCGAGGCCAGGGCCGCCACGCGGAGCGCCGCCTTCGCCGCCGAAGCCAGGACCGCCACGCGGAGCGCCGCTGGGACCCGAAACGCCGCCGGACGCGCCACTCACGCCCGGAAAGCGCAATGTGAAGCGGAGAACTTTATCCGGGGCGTTCAAATCCGCGCGTAAATCCACAGGGCGATTGAAAATCACCCAGCCGCCCGACAGCATGCCGCGCGTCACTACTTTAATAGAGCGGCTCCCTACGAAAGTGGTCTCGGTGCTGTCTTCGATAGTGCCTGCGCCCCAGCTGCGCAGCGCGATGCCCGCTTCTGCCGCAGGTTGCCCTGCATAGAGCGTGACATCCGCCCAGCCCGCGCTCACGATACCCAGCGCCAACAATCCTGCCCAACCAGCCAGTATCTGATGTCTCATCGTTCCTCGACACTCCTCAGCCGCGGGATTCCTCAAGATTCGCTCGGAAGCATTCTGCTGGATCGAGCCTACCCTGCCGAGCGCTGTAAGCAATCCCATATCCTGTGTCAGGATTCTACCTGATTCGGTACACTCCTGCCATGCGATTAGACGCGCAACTCCGCGGTGAAAGCGCACTTATCGAGCGCATTGCGCGACGGACTCGCGATCTACCCTCTCTGGCGCCGGTCACCATCGTCGAAGGCATCGGCGACGACACCGCCGTGCTGCAAGTCGGTAATCAGACGCTCCTTTGGACAGCCGATATGCTGATTGAGGGCGTGCATTTTCGGTTGGACTGGATAGACGCCCGCTCGCTTGGCTGGAAATCGCTGGCGGTGAACCTAAGCGACATCGCAGCGATGGGCGGGGAACCTATAGGAGCATTGCTGTCTCTCGCGCTGCCGCCAGACCACACGGCGGATTGGCTGGACGAATTGATGACAGGTTTCACGGAATGCGCACGTGCCTATCGTACTCCCCTCTTGGGGGGCGACACGAACCGCGCCGAGCGGATGGTCATTGATGTCTCTGTGTTGGGCGTTGTTTCAGGACGCCCGATGCTGCGCCGCGGAGCGCAGGCGGGCGATGTGATTCTGGTGACAGGCGCATTAGGTGGCTCGCGTGCGGGGCTGGAGGCGTTGCAGGCGGGCAAGGGCGGGGCGGTCGATCTCACGCCGCACTTTCGCCCCACCCCACGCTTGGAAGTCGGCTCGCTGGCGCGCGCGCTCGGCGCAACGGCGATGATGGACCTCAGCGATGGGCTTGCCGCCGATTTACCAAAACTGCTGCGCGCCTCCAATAAAGGAGCCATTATTCGGCGCACAGCGATTCCTGTGCATGATGCTGCCCTTCGATGGACACAAGCCCACAATTTAGACCCTGTCGCCTTCGCCCTCGCTGGGGGAGAAGACTACGAGTTGCTCATTACTGCGCCACCCGCCACGATACCCACGCTGCTGGAACAGATTCCGCAGCAGACGGGCGTACCACTCAGCGTCATCGGCGAAGTGATCGAGGCGCGCGAACTGTGGCTGGAATCCTCGGAGGGACAGCGCGAATCGTTTGCGATTTCAGGCTGGGATCACTTCACGGTTTGAAACCCGCCTGCAACGCAGGGGTTGACCGCCCTGACAAGAGATAGCGCGTTGCGTACTTCGCCGCGTCGGTCAGTCGAGCAGGGGCAATGCCCAACCCGATCAATCCCAGCACGCACGCCAGCAAGCAGGCGACCATCGGCGCAGGGATACGCCACGCTGTGGCCGCTTCGCGCGGCTCAGCGTACAGGCTAAAAGTCAGGCGCAAGTAGTATGCCGCGCCGATGACACTCGTAAGCGCCAGCGCAAGCGCCAGCACAATCTGGTTTGCTTCCACCGCCGCGAAAAAGAGGTACCACTTGCCCCAGAAGCCCGCTGTCGGTGGCATGCCCGCCAGCGAGAGCATCAGAATCGCCAGCGCGTGCGCGGCGAACGGGCTGCGCCGATAAAGCCCCTGCAACGCCTCGATCGTCGTCGCATCCCCTGCACGCGCCATCAGGCTCAGCACCCCAAACGCCCCAACGGTCATCAGGCTGTAGGCGACCAGATAGTAAATCATCCCGGCGACGCCCGTCGCGTTCGCGCTCACCAGCCCGACCGACAGATACCCCGCGTGCGCCACACTGGAATACGCCAGCATCCGCTTCGCATCACGCTGAACCAGCGCCGCCGCGTTGCCCACAATCATCGAAAGGATACTGAGCCACCAGAGCAAAGGCGTCCACAGGTCGCTGAGCGGTGCAACGCTCACCATGAGGCGAATCAACACGCCAAACGCCGCCACCTTCGCCACCGCCGACATGTATGCCGTGACAATCGTGGGCGCACCCTGATAGACATCGGGTGTCCACAGATGGAACGGAACCAGCGACGCCTTGAATCCCAGTCCAATCAAGAGCAAAACGAGGCTCACGGTCAGCAACGCCACCGATGCCTCACCCTGCCCCGCCGACGCCCACGCTATAGGAATCGCGCGTAAATCGACACTGCCCTGCGCCCCATACAGAAGCGCGATCCCATACAGCAGAAACGCCGAGGCGAACGCACCCAATAGAAAATATTTCAACGCCGACTCTTCCGAACGCGACTCCGTGCGCGACAAGCCCGACAACACATATAGCGATAAGGAAAGCATCTCCAGCCCGATGAACATCACCATCAGGTTCGTGGTAGAGACCATCGCCATCGCGCCTGCGCTGGCAAATAGCAGCAGCGGATAGAACTCGCCATAACGCAATCCTCGCGCCTGAAGATAGTCTTCCGAAAACAGGAGCGTGAGCGCGGTCGCGCCCAGAATCGCCAAACAGAGAAGGGCGCTCAGTGGGTCGGACACCGCCATCTCTCCAAAAGTCACCACACTGCTTTGCCATACAGCCATCTGGAAGTAGGCGGCAATGGCTAAGCCCAGCAGTCCCACGACAACCAGCGGCGCACGTTGCGAACGCGGCAGAAACAACTCCACGACCAAACTCACGAGCGCCGTAGCCACCACGATCCCTATCGGGGCAACCACGCTCCATGCGATCTCGGGCTTGATAAATGCTTCCATGCACGCATAGTATACCTTTCTGCTGAAACGCTCCGTGAAATTGGCAGGAAACCCCGCCAAGGTGGAGTATAATAAGCCAAAGGTTCTTGTCCTGTCCTGTGTAAAGGAGGATCGGCGTCTCTGCGCCACGAGGCTCGTCGGTAATATCGCAGTTCATACTTGGCAGGGTACGGCTATGCGATACTTATCTGTATGCGGTCTTCTGGCAGGGATAATTGGCGCAGGGGTCGCCCAGCCTGCGCGCACGCCTGATGGGATGCTCTGGGCAGGCACGACTTTCTCGCTGCGTGCCACGGCGACGATCGGGGATCGAATCGTTCAGGTATCAAACGAAGCGAATGTCTCGGTCGGCGCGGTCATTCAGTGGCGAGTCATTCAGGAGTCGTCGCCCGCGCAAACGATTCCAGGCTCCGAAGGCTGGTTTACGCTGCTCGTGACCAACCGCAGCAACGCGGTCGACGCGCTGAATCTGCGTTTGAAATCCTTTGAGAGCGACGATGCAACCCCGTGGGGGTTCGTGATGTTCGAACAGCGCGAGGACGGCTCGGGGTTCAGCAACGGCAATCTCATCACCGAGTCCACTTCGGTGTTCATGCCTGGGGAGACGCGCCGCCTGTTCATACGCGCGAACCCTCCGGGGAATCGCAATACCGACGGCGCGCTATTGAACTGGGTAGGCGCCTCCCAGCGTAAACCGTCACTATTTTTTCAGCGTGAGTTTGCCGTGGGCGTCGAATTCTCTCGAGGAGCGCATACTTCCGCCACAACCTCCGCAAACCATCAGATTATCGGAGAGCCAGTGCTCATTCAAGGCAGACTCTACTGGCTTACCTGGGACGGGATGCTTCTTCGATTATATCGTACTCCGAACCCTCTGAGCGCAATTACTACCTTTTCGAACAATGTGAGCCTCGAAGCGCGTATCAGCATGCCAGCGCCCACGCACTCCACCGTGCTGATTGGCGACCGCTGGTACCTACTCACTGAAAGTGGGCGGCTCTTATTTTTCTCGCTTTCCCAAGCGCAGGGAGGGACGACCATTTCGGCGCAGGTGGTGAACCTCCCCGAAGGCGTTTCGCCCAACCCGAATTTGCCGCTCATTCAAGTAGGCGACTATCTGGCATTTGTTGATATGCAGAATCGTATTTGGTTGGTTCATTCGATATCGCATACGATCACACAAGTTCCCTCCTTCTCCACGCAGCCAATTACGGTACTGAGCCCATTGCAAGGCAATTTCTTCGCTGTGGGGCGCCGTGACGGTCGGGTGGATATCTACTGGGATGCCGTTCCGGTGGTTCAGGGGCTGCGTGTGCCTAATGCGGCGAATCAGCCGATACGCTTCATCAGGCTCCACGATGCGGTGATGACAGTAGTCTCAGGCAACACAGTCGGCATATACCGTCTTGATCTCGACAAATGGCTCTGGTCGTACATGCTGGACAGTGCCGCGGTCGCTCCCCCTGTCTGCGACCTGCGTGAAGGCAGATGCTATGTCCTCACCGAGAGTGGGCTGCTTTATGGGATCGAACTCTGGCGCGGCATATCGGCACCCCTGTATCCCCACCCACTCTTTACCGATATCGGCGTATCGCGTGCAGCCCTGAGCTGTGTGGCGCGTTCTGACCGTGGGGTTCCCTACCTTTATCTGCAGGCGCAGCTGACTGATGGCACTGTCCGCACGATGTTTATCACTGCCCGCAACCCCCTAAACCGCTTTGTCTTCCCAACGACTCTCACCAACACTCCTATCGGGACTTGCTGGCTCTTTACCGAGACGACGAGTCAAGGGCTGGCGATTAACTGGGTATCGTCGGGGGCAGGCAGCGACGGCAGACGCGGCGCGTTCTACGGGTTCTTGCTCCGCTAAAGGTACAATATGCCCCGATGTGGGCGATTGAAACGCGCAATCTGCGCAAGGTGTTTCGACCGCTGTTCGGCGGTAAACCGATTACAGCGGTCGATAATCTTAACCTGCAAGTGCCTCCCGGAACCGTGTTCGGCTTTCTGGGTCCGAACGGCGCTGGCAAGACCACCACAATTCAGATACTCATCGGCAATGTCTATCCGACGGCGGGTGAAGCGTTTGTCTTGGGGCATCCGGCGGGCGCAATTGCCGCGAAGCGCAAGTTGGGCTTCCTGCCCGAAAAGTTCCAGTTCCACGACTTTTTGACCGCTGAAGAGTTCCTGCGCATGCACGGGCGGCTCGCGAAGATGGACGGTGCGACCCTACAAAAACGCATCGACGAAGTGCTGGAGCTGGTGGGACTTGCGGAACGGCGTAAAAGCAAGATTCGCGAGTTCTCTAAAGGCATGCAGCAGCGTATCGGACTGGCGCAAGCGATTATTCACGACCCCGACCTCGTGATTCTGGATGAGCCGACCTCCGCGCTCGACCCGCTGGGACGACGGCGCGTGCGCGAGGTGGTGCAATACCTCAAGGAGCGCGGTAAAACGGTCTTCCTGAACTCACACCTGCTCTCGGAGGTGGAGCGCAGTTGCGACGAGGTGGCGATTATCAACCGAGGGCGTGTAGTCAAACAAGGCGCATTGGATGAACTGCTGGTGAACCGTTCGATTGTGAGTATCGAGCTCAAGCGTGTGGAACCACGCATCCTCGAAGGGATGTCGAAGGTGGCGCGGAAGGTTCAGCCTGTGGACGAACGGCGGGTGACCGCCGAAGTCGACGAGGAAGACGCTGTGCCTGAACTGGTGCGGGCGATTGTGGAATCGGGCGGCGCGCTGCTGGGCTTGCAAGCGCATCGGGAGACCCTGGAAGATTTGTTTATTCAGACGGTGGAGGGCGAAGCGAAGTAGCGATGGGAGTCATAGTAGCGTTGACACTCAAGGAAGCGATGCGCCGACGGGCGTTTCTGGGCACAGTGATTATCCTGATTGCGCTGTACGGGTTGAGTTTCCTACCGCGCGCGTTCAAAGAGGCGTTCGGCGGCAACGAGCGTCAGTTTGAAGTGGGCGTGAACCTCGCCGTGCTGTTCGGGGTGGACATTATCAAGTTCTTCTCGGCGGTGTTGGCGATACTCCTTTGTGCTGGGGCGATTACCGCCGAAATCGAGCGCGGCTATCTGGCGGCGATTTTGCCGCGTCCCCTGCACCGCTGGGAGCTTTATTTAGGCAAATGGCTCGGCGTGATGCTGTTCAGCACCGCGAACGCCACGCTTTGGACGGCGATGCTCTGGGTCTCCGTAGCGGTTCAGGGAGAGCCACGCATGGAGATGTGGTACGCGCTTCCCTATGTGTTGCTCTATCCTGTGTTATATGGCACGCTCGCGCTGGCGCTCTCAAGTTTTCTGGGGGCGTCACTCGCCTCGATGTTCACGGTGGCGGCGGGCGCATTCGCCTATTTCTCGGATCATTTCCTGCGCCCCATCGCGGCGCTTTTCGATGTGAAATTCCTTCAACAGATTGTCTGGCTCTCGGAGTGGACGGTGCCGATGGCGACGCTCAAACGACTCGTTCAGGCGCGGGTGGACACGATTCTGCCGCCAGGCATGGACGATGCGCCTCCCTTCGGAAGCCCTGAAGTGTTAGCGTTCCTCAAGCCCACCGTGCAGACGCTGGATGGGGTGTATGTCGCCGTTTATATCACCATCGCGTTGCTGGTGGGGCTCCTCATCTTCTGGCGGCGCGATGTGCAGTAAGAGACTGTTTAGGAGGGTAGGCATGGCATAATCACGATATGCGTATTCAACCTACCTACCCGGTTGTTGGGATTTGTTGCGGGGGGTGGAAGCGGCTTGGATATGGTCGGCAGGAGTACGGCGGTTGATGCGGTATCTTGCGATGGATGGTTCCTAAACAGCCTCTTAAACAATCGCTTACAATTTTCTGCGCAATACCAAATATGTATATATTAGAGACATCATAGATAACGCAAAAAACACAGTCAGCACCCGTGCTTCAACACCACCAAGATACCCCAAATGTGACCCTAATTGAGACAGCAACAATCCCAAACCCATTATTCCAACAATCATTCGTAGGATGTCATGCGCGTCAAGACCATGCTGGATCTTACTCATTACCTTGTAGACACGCATTACAATTAGCAAGGATATCAACAAGCCGAATATCCCCAACCACAAAACGTAGAGATCTCTCATGCTTCACCTCTTCAAGGCTTGGTCATAAAGAATGTCAAGCCTACTTCGGGGTGTTCGAAAATGCCCTTTGCAAGGGACAGCCACGCGCGTCTATCCCTGCCAAGGGTGTATAGGCACACCTGCGCGTGCGCCGTTGTATGCTTGCAATCCAAATTCTTCGAACACCCTCAGCACATCCGAGCATCCCTCAAAGTCCGATTTGTTGACTATCGTAGACCTCTTGGATCGGGGAAATAGTTATCAGGAGGTGTGTACGGGATTACCCAGTCATGTTTATAGTCAGGACGACTTGGAGGTATCGGAACGGACGGATTACAATTGTAATAGTTTTTGACCCGAACCCAATCCTCCATAGTAGGTTCCAAAGGCGGTAAAGTTTCTTCGAACGAGATTAACCCTTCGGCGATGGCTCCCAAAGCTACCTGCGCCGAGGCGCAAACACCACCAGACTGCTGCAATCACTACACCAGCAGAGGCGATAGCAGCAGACGAAACTCCAAACGCTATCGCCCCTCCAACTCCAGCAAGCACAGTCCCTATGCCCTGTAGCACCTCAGCCATTCCATCCGCATCCCACTCGGATCCACCGCATTCACAGGGATCATTCACGCAATACCCATACCCATTCAGCGTGAGCGGGGCATACACAGAACCCAGCCACGGGTCTTGTTGCAAAAACCTGCCCACCGCCGGGTCATACCAGCGCACCCCAACCTTCACCAAGCCACCGGTTTCCACCAGCTCGTTCCGATACAGCCACGCCCCGTTCCAGTCGTACACCTGTCGCATCCCAGACACCCAGTCACCAAAAGCGTCGGTGATAGATATGTTCGCCGACAAAGCGCCGATTCCTGCCTTGACCAAATCTCACCAGCGAACAAGAATCGCTGCGCTACCCAGCTCAATAAAAGTATATTCTCGGAGTAACTGCAGCAAGGTTTCCCAATTCCGTTGAAACAATCCCATCAGTGCGTCATTCGAGATATTGCCCGTACAAACCAATACCAGTTTATACAGGTTTTGATGCAAAAGGAGGTTGTCCGCAAAATCGGAATCTTTGGTAATCACCACCATCTGCTGCTGTAGAGAGAGCTGCTTCAGCTCCGTATCCGATGTACGATTGGCAGACGGTAAATCCAGTGTATGGGTCGCTTCGCAGCCCTGTTGCTGGATCCAGCGCGCTAATCGGCGGGGAAGCTGAGCATCCACAAGAAAACGCATCAGACCAGCGATTGAACCGCTTTGACCTGAATCAAGGAGGCAGCGTAGTCCAGACAGGCGAGGATGTCTTCGTACTCCAAGTCGGGGTAATCTGCCAGGATTTGTTCGGGCGTCATACCAGAAGCAAGCAGTTCGAGAATGGTCTGCACGGGGTAGCGCAGCCCGCGGATGACGGGCTTCCCGTGACAGATGTCGGGGTCGCGCGTGATGCGACTGAGCCGATTTGGAGTGGCAGGCGTCTGCATAGCGTTAATCAGGATACCCGACGAGAGCCTAACTATCCAAAATGCCCAACTGTGGATGCGTATCTATCCTCTTGAATATCAGCTTTTAGAGGCTGTTTAAGAGTCATTCCTCGCAAGATACCGCATCAACCGCCGTATCCCTGACAGCCAAATCCAAGCCGCCTCCACCTCACACAACACATCCCAACACCGAGACAAACAAGTACGGGTACGGCACGCCGTACCCCAACAACAACCAACGACGCGGTACGGGTACGGCACGCCGTACCCCAACAACCACCACTCCCCAAACGACCCACACAGTCCAAACCCACCTCCCACTTCCCCAACAACCACTCCAACAAACCCTCCCGATCGTACGCTCCGTCCGCTATCACCACCCGCACCGAACGATACCGACCCAACACCCCGTCCAAAACCCCATACGCCCCACGCGCATCCGACACATCGGCACCCGACACCATCACCCCTAACAAGTTCCCCTGTGAGTCCACCACTATATGCCGTTTGCGCCCTTTGATTTTCTTCCCGCCATCATACCCACGCACCCCCCCTTTTTGGGTGGTCGGCACACTCTGACTGTCCACCGCTGCCGTTTTGGGCTGTCCGCGTCGGTGTAAGCGACGCGACCGTGCGACCAGCGCGTGTTGCACCTGCTCCAACACCCCCAACGCCTGCCAACGACGAAAGTGATAGTAGACCACCTGCCACGGGGGTAGGTCGCGGGGCAGGTCGCGCCAGCGGATACCGCCCTAAACCACATAGAGCATGGCGCAGTACAGGTCGTAGAGGCTGTATCGTCGGGGTGCGCCGATGGGTTTGCGTTTGCGTTTGTAGAGGGCGCGTTTGAGGGCGGGTTCGATGATCGCCCACTGTTGGGGCGTTGGGTCTGACGGATAGGTTGGTTGGGTACTCCTAGCGTGATGATACCCCACCTACCTTCTTAAACAGTCTCTTACTATCCTGGTTTATTACCTTCGCTCTAATTGAACTTGCACTTTGCACATTGTCTCTACCTCCCTCACAAAACTCCATGTCGCTATGGCTTCTCTAATTAAGGTAGGAAACGACATAGAACTGTACCATAGTGTAGGTAGAAAGCGCGGTAGCCAGTGGCGAGACGACTGTAAACGAACAAATTTCCCTGCCAAATACAAAATCGCGCTGTATCTAACAGGGGTTTGAACCGTACGATAAAGTTCCAGCGCCTTCTTGTACGCTTTGAGGGCTTCACGCTGCCTTCCAGATTTAGCCAGACAGTCTCCATATCTTGTCCAAATTTCCCCAGAATGCGGATTGAGTTCTATGGCGTATTTGTAAGCGTCTAACGCTCGATCAAACCTTTGCTCTTGATACGAATGAAGTGCATAATAAAAGTAAAGCCGCCAGTAACGGGGATAAAGCTCAGTGGCTCGCCTCAGCAAACGAGCATAATCTTCCTGTGCGCCAGCGTGATACGAGCAAACGAGACCAATCCAGTAAAAAGGAAAACTATTTGGCGTCTCTAAGAGGACATCTTTTGCTATCTCGTATGCCTGAACATAATTTTCTCTGTCCTTCATAGCACGAACAGCACGCATACATTCGTTTGCACACCCCTGAAGCGACCTCAATAAGCAAAGCACAAGGGAGTAGGACATAGGAAAAGTAGACGCCAGCTGGGATTTGGCAGCATCAATTAGTATATCGCAAATTGTCTCATTTTTAATGTAGGGGGCAACTTTCTGAAGCAGTTTACATTCTAAGTTTACTATACTATCCAACACGAGAGAAGAAGCTACTTCTGTATTGGTAGGTAAGAAATTCAACAATTGTAAAGCTGTCGTATGGGCATCATTCAATCTGTCAAGCTCGATATAGCAGTGGAGTAGCATCGCAAGCACTTCAATGGGTTGCGGATTGTTCATGCAGGACTCACCCAGTAGAGTACTTATACAAGCAGTATAGTCTCCACTGTCAAACAGTTGAACCGCCTTTTCCCATTCTTGCATTGCTCATCCGCCCTCCGACGCGCTCATCTTAAAAATGAGTTGCCCTTCAGTTCCGAAGGACAACTCAAGCAAACAAATTTTACCACCAATCACCCTCAGTATCCAGATATGCCTCCACGCGCTTTCGATACTTTATCACTTCGGTAATCCCTTGCCCTGCGACAGAGGCTCCCGTGACAATAGTACCGAATGCTCCGATTGCACCACCGCTCCCAGGTGATCGTCCGCCAACTCCGCGCCCTCCAGCTCCTGTTCCGCCGCCGCTATCTCCTCCTGACCCTCCGCTCCCAGAACCACTGCCGCTTCCTCCTCCTACTCCGGGAGGCTTGGGTGGCTCAGAACAACTTGAAGGTACTACACGCACCACTGGTGGGCGTTGGGGACGTCGCTCTCGACCATCGCCTTGTAGTATACCTTCGTCAGCACTTCCACTTAAATCTGCTAGTCGCAAAAGAATATATAATGTGATTTCCCACCATCTCCCCCGTTCGCCGTCAGGGTCTATCCACTGTATCGGATCATTCACGCAATAGCCATACGCATTCAGCGTGAGCGGAGCGTAGAGCGAACCCAGCCACGGGTCTTGCTGCAAAAACCGACCCACCGCCGGGTCATACCAGCGCACACCCACCTTCACCAAGCCGCCCGTCTCGGTCAACTCATTCCGATACAACCACGCACCGTTCCAGTCGTACACCTGTCGCATCCCGTTTACCAACACGCTAAATATGACACAAGATTGTACCTTGAAAGTACCACCTTTCACGGTTCTATCGAGAAGGCAGGGATAAGCTCGGTGTATTATCTTTAGATAAAGACGGCACATATATTTCAAACCGCACTCCCCAAAGCTGCTTCGACTCGCCTTCGCGTAGGGACATCAAGAGTCTTTTATCCTGTATGCATACACCCAACCGATACCGCTTCGAGTGGTTGCGTGTAAAGCCGATAATCACTTCTTGTATTCGCTGCTGGGCATTAAACCGTACCCTATAGTGAACGACTTGGTGTATATCGTCTGGGAAAACCCAAGTGATAGCAGGTTCCTGATTCGACGCACTGACAGGAGAGATTCTTACCCAAACCAGCTGATCCCACGGTATCTGCCGTACCATATTACCCGGATTGGGTAGAAACAGGAACCGTCCGTTCTTCCAGCGATCTGAGTAGAATACCTTGGATTTGGGATCGCGGGAATAAAAGTCCCACTCAAAAGGGGACATCTCTACACGAAGTGTATGACCATTAGCGAAATGTACTGAGGCGACGCGCTCTACAGTATCTGAAGTATAGACCCCCATAAGCCACATCCGATAGATTCGGTCACCAGCATCTAAATAGACTATTGGCGCCCAAGTGTACTCTAGTGATATAAGTGAGACGCTTGGTATCCGAGGGGGTGACGATAAATCAGGGAATGCACCTCTCTCAAAATGCAGCATTGCAAACCAGTTAGGGGTAGGTACATCACCTGAGAGTTGGTTAAAGGAGGGGAAGGCACTCCTGAGAACATCTTTCAGTCGGGGGCGTTCGTACGATTCCCGCGAGTGCATAAATGGCGTCAAGCGCGAATCTGCAACCAAGGACGGATTATGTATCTTGTGATACAGTCTATTAACAATTACGAACAATATTCCTGCAATAGATAAGAAAAGAATCCCAGCACCTATGCGTTTCATAGTTGCTTCATCTCCCCCATCTTGGTGCCTTTTTCCACAACTCGCATTGAAGTTCTGCACCCGACTTTGCTGCTTCACGTGCAGAGTCTAAAGTTTCTTCCCAAGGACGGTTCACCAACTCGTAAAGTCGATCATAGTTTGGATCAGAAGTTCTCGGCTGCCAGTTTCTGATCATTTCCCTCATTTTTCTCTTTGTTTCTCGCTGAATTATCAACTCGTAGATACCTGTAATGAGTTTTACCAATTTCTTGATAATCTCCCCACTCGGATCCACCGCATTCACGGGGTCATTCACGCAGTAGGCGTAGGCATTCAGCGTGAGTGGGGCATAGAGCGAACCCAGCCACGGGTCTTGTTGCAGGAACCTACCCACCGCCGGGTCATACCAGCGCACGCCGACCTTCACCAAGCCGCCCGTCTCGGTCAACTCATTCCGATACAACCACGCACCGTTACCGTGGTGGAATTGCCGTACTAAAGTAGTCGAACCACCGCGTTTCATCTCTTCCATCCTGACCAGCTACCAAACAGTCACTTACATATTCAGCGTTTGCGATTCCGCCAATAACGCCCCACAATAGGAACGACGAACAGATGAAACACGATCTGGAACCCCATTAGCAACAAAGCTACTAATAGCTCATTCGTCAGAATGAAAGGCTCATTACGCCTAATCCCAAGCAACATACCATACGTCCCAAAAAACACAAAAAATCCGCATGCAACACCCCAAGCACTGCTTGTTTTTCCCTTCCCCGTCATGATACGCCAATCTAGATAAACCGAGGTGATTTCAATTATCAATCCCAGTATGAATAAAGCATATAACATATAATGTATCACTGTCAACATCCTCCCAATGCTCACATCAACGAACTACACGCTGCCCAATAAATCCCTTTATCCACTCCCAGCCCGAAGGATAGCGTAGCATTTCACGGGGCAACTCCATAACTTGGCTATTTTGAATATAATCACGCAGGCGAATGCCGTACTGGGGTAATCCTGATAGTACCCAGTTTCTAAAATCGGGTTTACCTACCATTACCCAGCTGCCCGAGGTAATCGGACTTCCATAACGACATACTGTGACTGTTCTTCCGACTGTCACCGCAGGGCCAAACATGAAACCAGCAAGCCCCCCCGAGATAAACACAGCCCCATATGTCCATAGGGGTTGGTCTAATCCCGGTGTGCCATCGAAGAAGTAGTCATAAATTCCCCAGGCGATAGTTGCTCCTGCTTCCCAAGCCACCCACGCTGGAAGATTGCCGTCAGGATCCACCGCATTCACGGGGTCATTCACGCAGTAGGCGTAGGCATTCAGCGTGAGGGGAGCATACAGCGAACCCACCCACGGGTCTTGCTGCAGGAACCTACCCACCGCTGGGTCGTACCAGCGCACGCCGACCTTCACCAAGCCGCCCGTTTCGGTCAGCTCGTTCTGATACAACCACGCCCCGTTCCAGTCGTACACCTGTCGCATCCCAGCCACCAAGTCCCCAAAAGCGTCGGTATAGTCACTATTCGCCGACGCAAACGCCGATTCCTGCTACACGGTTCACCAACCAAAGCGCAGCTCCGTAATTAGCCACCGCCCCCCCTCCCGCTTGAAGGTAAACCCTACTGTACCACTACCTCTATCACCTTGAACCCGCATCGCAAGCGTACCAACATCACCCCCCGTGCTCGCGTGAATCTCATAGTTCCAAACACTCCAACCTCGAACCTTCCCAATCGCGTTCTCCAAAATGCCCCAGCGCTTGCGCAGCTCAGCTTCCGTGTAGATTGACCGTGCCGAAGGGGCAATCAGTTGCACGGCGGCGTTGAATTCATTCGCCTGCAGATGAGCCAAAAACTGCTCACCCGTTCGGGAGATTGCCTGCAACCCCTGAAGCGCACCGCGCCCAAAGAAGAACAGCCCAATCCCACACACAATACAAAGAACCACAGCCACTATTCCCATAACCACTAACGCAGTCTTCATCTCCAGCCCTCCGATTCAGAGCATCAGTATCTAAGTATGCTTGTTGCCACAATATACCATATTACTAAAGAGAACGCCCCCTCCCAAACTAAAACTCCTATCAACCATACTCTGTTGATACCACGCACAAATCGGGCAATCGACTCAAGCATCGCGTCATCAGCCCTATCCCAGCCTTTTGCAAAAAGCCCCCAAGCGACATAGCGGGTCAAGACCGCGCGAAGCAGCCCACCGCAATCACTGCGGATACCAAGCAGATATTCGTAGGACTCCTTGAGGAGACGAAGATAAGTGTCTATTGCCCAAGTTATCGGCAAAGCTGGCAGCAAGAACAAGCGAACCACTAATGGAGCATGCGCCCTGCGGAAGCGATGCTGGAGTTGCATCACTTCCGCAAGCAACCGATGCAGTACCTCAGGTCGTGCTGTCGATCTCATAGATACCAAGTCTTGGTAACTCCACCACGGATTACTACGGGCGTCGGCAACCCGCCGCCAACACCCAACGAGATTCCATACTCATGCTCCCACCAGTTGGGAGGTGGCCCAGGACGGACAGGAATGTTGATATCGATACCACAAGTAATACCTTCTCCAAAAGAAGCACCGACCGTTCCTGAGAGATCAGACGCTCCTGGCGGGGGCAAATCCTGCCCTAGATTAATCCCTATACGAATGGAACCGGATACACCTATAGGCGCACCACCACCTCCTCCGACTGAGACATAGGGTCCCCCGCGTATTCCTCCTGCAGGATCAGTACCAACAGCGATGCCTACCTCGGTGCCTCCCCATATCCCTGCGACGCCATCTAACGACACACCGAACTTGATATACCAGAGCCCACTCGGATCCACCGCATTCACGGGGTCATTCACGCAATACGCATACGCATTCAGCGTAAGGGGAGCATACACAGAACCCAGCCACGGGTCTTGCTGCAGGAACCTGCCCACCGCTGGGTCGTACCAGCGCACGCCGACCTTCACCAAGCCGCCCGTCTCGGTCAGCTCGTTCCGATACAGCCACGCCCCGTTCCAGTCATACACCTGTCGCATCCCAGACACCAAGTCACCGAAAGCGTCGGTGATTGGCACATTCGCCGACGAAGCGCCGATTCCTGCTAAGTCCCATGACAGAATCTAAATCCCAAAACGAATCTGCTGAACTGCCTCGCGCGGATGAACCACTTGTATCTCGGTATAGCGTCGGAAGTCTTCCACATTGAAAGTGAGCAACCAATCAATGCCATAAGCACACACAAAAGCTGCTAACCGAGCATCGTAAACCTGACGCCCACCGACATGGTACAAATGCACCAGTCGCTTCCACTCCTGGTAAACGCGCTCAGACTCGTGCAGAACAGCGAACAGAGATTCTAAGTCACTAATCGCCTGCTGAGCGCGGTCTACACTCCAGTTCAGACCGTTTGCCTCTAAAGGGCGTGTCGCCACACTCCAAAACTCTGCCAAGTTCTGCGAGGTCATAACGCCTTCCACCCCTATGCTTAGCAGGTGGCGTATCGCTTCAACTGCTTGAGGGTGTTCGGGCGCGTGGCGTTGAACCCAGCGAAGGGCAACATTCGTATCAATCAAGCAGGTCACAAATCGTACTCCTGATAGAGGTTCTCGCGTCGTAGCGATTCAAGAGGGGGTGCAGGCGTTTCATCGGAAGCATAACGCTGAATCCAATCATAAAACGCTTGCAGGCGTGCCTTGCTCTGTGCGCGACGCTGTACTGCTGCGCGTAGAGCCTCGCGCAACCACGCTTCTACAGGCTGCCCCTGCATCCAATTCTTCAGTTGTTGGTATTCTTCCTCGCTGATTTCTACGCGCAGAATCGGCATATTATGATTTTACCCCACGCACTCCCGTTTCGGCGAAGCCGCGCGCCGCCGTTCGCACGCTCGGCAAGCACCGCATCGCCCACACCATACAGAAACTCTTGCACATTCGTACCCAGCTGCGCCCGCACACGACGCCCCAAGCCGTCGTAAGTGTAGACCCAGCCGACAGTCGCACCCTGACGCTTCAAACTCACCAAGTTGCCCTCCGAATCATAACCCAACTCCCAACTCGCCCCGTTCACACGACGCACCACCACATTCCTGTCGGCATCGTGTTGCAGCAATTGCCCTAATCAGCCTCTATCCCCCATTCAGGGACGAGCGTCTGCTCTATGCCCAGTTGCTGCAGCACGCGCGCCACCACAGTATCGACGGCAGCCGCTAAGGTTTCGGGGCGGTTGTAGAAAGAGGGGTTCGCGGGCAGAATTATTGCGCCTGCTTCCGCGGCTTGCGCCATATTACGTAAATGGATGAGGTTGAAAGGCGTCTCGCGCACGACGAGTATCAGTGGTCGTCGCTCTTTGAGGCATACATCCGCGGCGCGGGTCATCAGGTCGTCTGAGATGCCTTGCGCGATGCGTCCCAGCGTGCCCATCGAGCAGGGGATGATGACCATCCCGTCGTGGCGGAAGCTGCCGCTGGCGGGAGGGGAGAAGTAGTCGCGCGGGTTCAAGATTTTCAAGCCGTCCCAGTCGTGCCCCAGCAGAGCGCGTGCGGAGAGCGTCTCGCGGGTGATGTCCATCCCCAGCTCGGTCTGCATCACTTGGATCGCTTGCTCTGAGCAGATGTAATAGATTTCTCGGAAGTGCTGCACCGCGTGATGCAAGAAGCGGAGGGCGTAAATCCCGCCGCTGGCGCCTGTAACGCCTACGACCAACCTGCCTGTGCGAGCCATGCCTAAAGTCTACCTGGGTTTGCGAGAGGGTCTCTGTGATTGAAATCACGGGGATGCGGCGCAGCGGCTGTTAGGGTACGCACTCGTCGTGCATCCAGGGTGAACCCTCGCGGCGTGCGATGCGCTGCCCAGGCTGCACGGGGCGCTGACAGTGGGCGCAGGTCCCCGCGCGATTGGCGATCGAGACGAGCCGCGGGGCGATTTGAGTCGCATCCCGACAAGCAGCATGCACCCACACATCCCAGTCGGGGTGTAGAGTAATGCGGTCACCCTCTTGAATTGGCTGACCGCATCCCAAACACGCTTGGACGGTTCGTGCTATCAGCAAGCGCCCCAGCAACGCTTCACGCCGACGCGCACGCTGCTCGGGCGAGAGCGGACTATACTGCGGTCCGCAACGGGCAGGCGGGTTGGTTTGCGGTGCTGGCGGCGGCAGGTCTATGCCTTGCTGATTCGCCAGCCATCGGCGATTCACAGGAATCGGACGCACTCTCACTACCCCCTTAGAAACTACAATTCGCTGATTGCAGCAATAGGAAACGGTTTATTTAGCCTCGCCATCGTTCCAGCGCGCCGCGGATGAGCTCACAGACGCTTAGCAGGCAATGCCCGTCGGTTGGGTTCGCGGCGGGCTTCCATGTACGGATGTGGAGGCAGCATCCTGTCCAGCCTTTCATTTGTGGCGGCGCATCGGCTTGGGCATGCGCACGGTTCGGGTCATGGGAGGTCTGCCCGTAAAACACATGGCTGGGTTTGACGCCACTTGCAAGGCGCAGATTGTCATCCACATAGAACCAGTCGGGCGGCGTCTGCGGGTAGTTCGGCGGCAGCAAGATCAGCACATCGGTATGGGTGTAGTTATAGCCATGGGGCAGCGGGAAGTCTTTGATGACTACCCAGCCCCCCGATTCATCATCGTAGTCGGCACTTTTGGATGCGGAGTAACGCACCGCCGCCAGCGCCACCTCGTAGGCAATCCGCTGTAAGCGCATATTCATGCGTTTGCACCCCCGTCTTCCCAGATCGGGAGCTCTTCAATCGAGGGCACACGCTCCAGAATCTCGTCGGGTGTGGGCAACGGCGCGTCGAGAACCATCGGGTCGTTCTCCGTGTTCGGCACAACGGGCTTGAGCGTAATCTCGAACTCCGTATCGTTGATGCGTACCTTCTCCTTGACAGTAGTGTCGTTCGTCATAGTCATCGTCTCCTTATTCGGATACTGTTATTATACGAGGCATAGCACCGAGAAGTTCCAAGTAGGTTCTTAATTTGTGAGAATTCAGCCCCCAATTCTACGATGTTGACATTTGGGCTTAAAATGGGCTATACTATAGGCGAGGGTTGAAAGGATGAAACGATTAATACTTTACTTGGCGTTAGGCGGCTTATTCATCGGTACTGCATACAGTCAGCAGTCCTTTTTGCTGATTCCTGACTGGACGAACGATCGTGTAATTGCAGTTAGCCCAGTGGATGGCAGTCTCATCGACGCAAACTTCATCCCGACGAACAGTACTCTTTTCGCCTCTCCCAAGCATGCGCTACCGACTCCGCGTGGGACAATCCTCGTCGCTGACCAGGTTAGGGACGCTATCCATGAGTTCGATGGCTTTGGAACCTACCTACGCACGATTGCTGACCTCCCAAACAACGGGATTGACAACATTCGCGGAATCGCTATTCGCGAGGGCAAGCTCTATGTTACGGTCGGCTCTGGGACCTATCAGAACACGATTCAGCGTTTCAATTTGGATGGCACGGGGCAAGAGACCTTTATTAACCAGAACCTGAATAGCCCGTTCGCTATCTACTTTCGTGAGAATGATATGCTGGTGAGCAACTCGGATGCAAGCGCCCTCATACGACAGTTCGATCTGAGCGGCGCGTTTTTGGGGCAGTGGGGCGGCGCTACTATCCGCTTCCCGCAGCAGATCACACGCCGTCGAACGAACGGCAACCTGCTGGTGGCAGGGTTCAGCACCCCCGCGGGAATATACGAGTTCGACGCTGCAGGTAATCAGGTGGCGTACTATAATGTCAGCAGTGGTCCTCGCGGCGCTTATGAACTGGAGAACGGGCTGATTCTGTTCACTGACGCTGCAGGTGTGAAGGTGTTCGATCCGAACGCCCCAAACCCTGCTAACACCGTGCAGACCCTCGTGACTGGCGGGAACTTTCAATACATCGAGTTGTACGCGATTCTGCCGGGCGATGTGAACCGCGACCGCTGTGTAGACGATTCGGACTTATTGGAAGCGCTGTTCCAATTTGGCGGGAGCGGACGCGCGGATTTGAACGGCGACTTCGTCGTAGACGACGCCGATTTGCTCATCGTGTTGTTCAACTTCGGCGCAGGGTGTGAATAGCCGCCGCTGACGACAAGGCGTGCTGGGGAACTGTTGCTCCTATCCGGAGGTTTCTCGGTTGTGAGTTCCCCATCCGCCTCCACCGGGGGTGCGAATAGTCAAAATCGCGCCTGCAGGCACTCGTATCACGCCTTTGCTCAGTTCGGCGTCCACCTCGCCGTCGATGTGGAGTAGGTTCTGTCCGCGTTTACCGGGTTTGCCGCCCTGTAAGCCGTAGGGTGGGCGTCGGCGTCGCTCGGTAAGGAGTGTGAGGATGGTTTCCGTCAGGAACTGATAGCTGCGCACGATTCCGTCGCCGCCGCGCCGTAGCCCTGAACCGCCCGTGCGTTCTGCCAGACGATATTCCAGTACGCGCACGGGGTACGTGCTCTCGATGGCTTCTACGGGGGTGTTGCGCGTGTTCGTCATGTGGGTGTGGATTCCGCTTGCGCCGTCGGCGTCGGGGTGTGCGCCTGCTCCGCCTGCGAGCGTTTCATAGTAGACAAACGGCTTGCGGCGGATGGGGTCGTAGCCGCCAAATAGAATGTTATTCATGGTGCCTTGCGAGGCGGCGGGGATTTTCTCAGGGAGCGCGTGTGCCAGCGCCCCCAGCAGTGCATCCACGATGCGCTGCGAGGTCTCCACATTGCCCCCTGCAACGGCGGCGGGCGGCTGTGCGTTCACAATCGTTGCTGGGGGGGCAACAACCTCGATAGGTCGCCAACACCCGTCGTTGGTGGGCGTCTCTTCGGGCAATAGGCAACGCACCACATAGTAACACGCAGCATGGGTCACGGCTTCCGGGGCGTTCAGCCCGCCTTCAGTTTGGGGTGCGCTGCCGGTGAAGTCGAATCGCACGGTTCCACGCTCGGTGGCAGGGGCGACGACGCGCACCCGAATCGGCAGGTCGCGATTGCCCCGTCCATCGTCATCTAAGTAGTCGGTGAACTCGTAGTCGCCGGGTGGGATTTGCTGGAGCGCGGCGCGGGTGAGTTGCTCGCTGTAGCTCATCAGCATCTCAAAACGCGATTCCCAGACGGCTTTGCCTTCGCTTTCCAACAGTGCCTGAAAGCGCTTCACGCCCATCCGATTCGCGCCAATCTGCGCCATCAGGTCGCCCTGTCGCTCGTCGGGTGTGCGCACATTATGCAGGATAAACTGCAAGGCGGACTCGTTCAATGTACCCTTTTCGATGAGTTTCACCGGTGGAATGCGCAGACCTTCCTCGTAGATTTCGCTGGCGAGAGGCATCGAGCCGGGCGTCGCGCCGCCCGTGTCGGCATGGTGCGCCCGACTCGCCACAAAGCCCACCAGTTCGCCCTCTACGAACACAGGTGCGACCAGTGTCCAGTCGGGGAGGTGCGTGCCTGCGTGGTAAGGATCGTTTGTCAGCACCATGTCGCCCTCGCGCCAGTCGAAACGCGGCAGGAGATATTTTAGCAGCAACGGCATCGCACCCAAATGCACGGGGATATGGGCAGCTTGCGCTATTAGCCTACCCTGCGCGTCGAACAGGGCACAGGAGTAGTCCCTGCGCTCTTTGATGTTAGGCGAGCAGGCAGCGTACTCCAGCACGGCGCCCATCTCTTCGGGGATGGCACTCAGACGCTCATGGTACAGCCAAATGTGCGAGGGGTCAAAGGTCTGCATCGCAAATAATCACCTCAGAGACGCTGCGCTTCCTTGATACGGGCGCGGCAGCAGTCCTGTGAGTTGCGGGGTTTATTGGGAGCGAGTGGATGAGTCCTCCTCTTGCTTGGGTGGTGCGGCGAAGGTCGCTCCCAGCTCCAGTTTCAGCCCTGCAAATCGTTTCGGTTCAAAGGGGCGTGTGGGAGGCGTTGTGGAGACCAACAGGTAGCCCTCTGGTGTCCACTGATACTCTTCCACCACCAGCGTCTCTGGGTCAACAAGCCACACCCACGGCACGCCTGCTCGTCGATAGGCATCCAGTTTTTCCACACGGTCATAGCTCGCGTTGCTGGGCGAAAGCACCTCTGCGACGAGGTCTGGGGCGCCTTGGATATATCCACGCGAATACAAAAGAAGGTTCTCGGTGGCAAGGTATACGATGTCTGGTCCCACAAGGTCGCCTGTGGGTAGGTCTACATTAATATCTGCCCAGACCTTGCCCAGATTGTTTTGACGCGCATATTCCCATAGCTTGGAAGCCAACCATACCATGATTTCCTGGTGTTCTCCCGTTAGTCGATTCACCTCAACAGCCTCCCCTTGAATGTAGTCATAGTATGGAGGTCCCTCAGGGATCTGCTCGAACTCCTGACGGCTCATGCGGGTGCGTTTCTGGTTCAGCGTGGCTATCATAAAAAATCTCCCCTTCCGATTATACCTCAGCGCAGGGGGATTCCAAATAGAACGTCTATCTGCCTAAAATTAGGTGTTGATATGCAATCGCCACTGACTTTTGCGGAGATACTCGGCGCGCTGAGCCATGCGCTGGACATTACCGAAGGGCAGCCGCGCGGGCATGCGGTTCGCACTGCCTACCTCGCGTTGCGCATAGGGCAAGAACTCAAACTGACAGACCCGGAACTGCGCGACCTTTACAAAGCAAGCTTGCTCAAGGATGCGGGCTGTTCCAGCAATGCGGTGCGCGTGTATAAAGTGTTCGCCGCGGATGACCTGCTGACCAAGCGGGATGTGAAGTTGATTAACTGGTCGAACCCGCTGGAATCGATGCGTTTCGCGTTGGAGCACATGATGCCCGGAGCGAACATTTTCCAGAAGATTGTGCACGCACTGCGTGAGACGCGCGGCTCGGTTGGGGTGATGGATGAGGTCACTCAGGCGCGTTGTACACGGGGTGCGATGATCGCTCGTTATATTGGTTTCACCGAGCAGGTCGCTCAAGCCATTGAGTATCTGGATGAACATTGGGACGGGAAAGGCTCACCCTATAAACTCAAAGGCGAGCAGATACCCCTGCTGGCGCGGATTTTGTGTTTGTGCCAAACGATGGAGGTGTTTGCGGCGACTTTTGGTGTAGACGCCGCGTACGAAATGCTCCATCAGCGGAACCGACGCTGGTTTGACCCGGAGTTGGTACGTGCTGCGTGCAGTTTCCAAAATGATCGTGCGTTTTGGGCGTTGCATGCCGAAATGCTTCACAATCCCGATATGCGACCGCCGATGCCCGACTTGACACGACAGGTATTGCCCAGCGATATTGACCGCGTTTGTGAAGCGTTTGCAATGATTGTAGACGCGAAATCGAGCTTCACGGCTGAGCATTCGCGTCGTGTGGCGCGATACGCTGTGCAGATCGCTGAGGCGCTGGGCTGGGATGCGGAGCGGGTGAACTTTATCTATCGCGCGGGATTGCTGCACGATATCGGCAAGCTGGGGGTGTCTAACGCGATTTTGGAGAAGCCGGGCAAACTCACCGACGCGGAGTTCGAAGCGATTCGGGCGCACCCGCGCTACACTTACGAAATCCTACGCCGTGTCCGCTCGTTCGCATGGCTGGCGGAGGTGGCAGGGGCGCACCATGAGCGACTGGATGGACGCGGCTATTGGCAGGGGCGTACTGCGGAACAGCTCACGATTGAGATGCGGATTCTTGCCGTCGCGGATGTGTTTGACGCACTGAGTGCGGAACGCCCCTATCGCCCTGCGCTGCCACTGACGCAGGTGTTCGAGATTATGGAACGCGATAGTGGCGCCGCGTTGGACGGCACGCTCGTCGCGACTTTGAAATCGCTCATGCAGCACGCGGACAACTCAATTCCCGACGCCGCTTGAGGTATCATGCGCTTTGATGATTCGGCTCATCGACCGCACGGGCTGGCAGGGCGAGCCAGAGCAGCTCTATAGGGAGACGGCGTCGTTTCCTGCGCCACCGCCCGACCGCCCCTACATTTTCACCAACACCGTAAGCACGTTGGATGGCAAGCTGATTTTAGGCGATGTGGGGAGTAGCGCTGCTGGCTTGGGCAGCCCGATGGATCAACAGTTGATGCACCGCCTGGAAGCGCTTGCCGATGCAGTGGTCATTGGCAGCAGCACGCTCCGTGCGGATAAGCATATGAACTATCCGCCCAACCTCTATCGCGCGGTCGTGACGACCGGCGGCGATTTGCCCACGGATCACGACTTCTTTCAGAAATGCGAGGACGGGCGTGCCCTTGTATTTGCCCCAAAGCATATCCCGCCCGATAAAAAACTCGCTTTAGAGCGTGTGGCAACCGTGCATTTAGTGGGCGAGACGCGCGTAACCATCCCCGAAGTCGTGCGGATCTTGCACACCCACTACGAGGTACGCTATCTGCTGGTGGAGGGCGGCGGCAGCTTGAATTTTTACTTTTTCGAGGCGGATCTGGTGGATGAGATTTTCCTCACTCTCGCGCCGCGGGTAAAGGGGGGCGCGCACCTCCCCACGATGGTCGACGGCGCAGGTTTACCCCGCGAGCAAGCCCCCCGCTATGCGCTGATTTCTGCCTACCTGCACGAGAGCGAGCTGTTTCTGCGCTATCGGAGGGTGCGATGACCCTGCGCGAGTTTGTGCGCGACCAAATCCAAACGATTTTTGACGCTCTGAAAGCAGGCGGCTCACCCCCGATTGGCGAGTATGACATTGCCCAACTCAAAGAGTGCCAGCGGCGTGCTACGCTGCAAGTAGGCGCAACCAACTTCCAGCCCGATGCGGTTGTGCTGGAGTTTATCTTTCAGGACGCGAGCCTCGGTCCCGCGGTGCTGAGTGTGCGCGTGCCCACTCCTGAGCCGATCGTGTACATGCCCGTGCCCGACTGGGTGATTGAGGATGTGTGGCAAGGCGATGTGACGGGGTCGTTCCGTTTTCGTTCGGAGGCGGAGCGACTGCTGGAGGCGTTCCGAGAGCAGGTGTTCACCGAGCGGAACCGCACCTATTTCGAAAAGAGCGAT
This sequence comes from Fimbriimonadales bacterium, assembly GCA_026003075.1. Taxonomy (GTDB): domain Bacteria; phylum Armatimonadota; class Fimbriimonadia; order Fimbriimonadales; family GBS-DC; genus GBS-DC. Next base: position 553,530 of record BPGO01000001.1, read on the forward strand.
CTCCCCAAGCGCAGAGATTAACGCCTAAGCAAGCGGTATAATCCCTTGCGTGGTTGTGGAGCGTTCGGAGCGGGATATTCGTCGGGCGAAGCGGTTGGGCAGGCTGGGCTATGCCTTAGCACGGGGGCTGGGGCGTACCGTGCGCCTGTATGTGGAGGGCTGGGAGCCGATTGAGCAGCACCTGCAGCATGGTACGGGCGCGGTGATGGTCTCGTGGCATGGACGCACCCTGATACCAGCGAACTTTATGAAGGGGCGCGGGATCCTGGCGATGATTTCCCTCTCGCGCGATGGCGACATCCAGAACGAAATCTTTACGCGGTTCGGCTTCCGCACGCTACGCGGTTCCACCAGTCGGGGTGGGGTACGCGCCGCGCTCGAAGCCGCACGCGAGGTCAAAAAAGGCGCGGTGTTAGCCTTCACACCCGACGGTCCGCGCGGACCCAGCGGTAAGTTCCAACCGGGGGCATTGCTTATTGCCCAGAAAGCAGGGGTTCCTCTCTACCCCGCTGGCGTCAGCGCCTATCCCCGAGTGTTGCTTCCTACATGGGACAGGTATCTCATTCCGCTGCCGTTTGCCCGTGCAGCGTTCCTGATTGGGCAGCCCGTGTGGGTTCCCGAAGACGCTGACAAGGATGAGTTTGCCCGCCTCGCCGAGCAGCTGGAACACGCGATTAACGCGCTGGAGTCGCGTGCGGAAGCCATCGCACGGGGGGCGAGACCGTGATCCGCCTGCTATACAACCTCTTCTTGCTGCTGACGACCCCACTATGGTCAGCGTATGTGGCGGCTCGGCTGTTGGGCGGTTCGTGGCGCGACCGCTGGCGCGAGCGCTTCGGTTCCGTGCCGATACCGCCTCCCTCCGGTAAGCCACGCCTCTGGATCCACTGTGTGTCGGTTGGCGAGACGTTGGCGGCGCAACCTGTGGTAAAACTACTGCGTCACGCCCTGCCCGATTACGAAATCGTGTTCAGCACCACCACACCCACTGGACAACAGACTGCCCGCGACACCTTGCGCGATTGGGTGGATTACTTTATCTATTTCCCACTGGACTTACCCTTTGTGGTGCGGCGTGTGCTACGGCGCGTGCAGCCGCGCGTGTTAATCCTCTTCGAGACGGAGTTGTGGCTGAACTTACTGGCGGAGCAGAAGCATCGGGGTGGGCGTGTGCTGGTGTTGAACGGACGGATTAGCGACCGCACGGCGCGCCGCGCCCCCAAGTCGCGCCCCATCTACCAGTTCATGCTACGCTGTGTGGACTTCATCTGCGCCCAGTCGCCGACAGATGCGGCGCGATTTATCGCGTTGGGGGCATCCCCCTCGCGTGTGGAGGTGTGCGGCAACACGAAGTTCGACCAAGCATTGGGCGCGGTGGAACGCAGTGCTGAAGCGTGGCGAATCGAGTTATCACTGCCCCACGGTGCGCCCGTAATTGTCGTGGGGAGCACACGCGCTCCCGAAGAGGAGCAACTCATTGCGGACGCCTATCAGCAAGTGTTGCGCGCGCTGCCCGAAACCTGTCTGGTGCTTGCTCCGCGTCATCTGGAGCGCGTGGAGGAGGTGGAACGGTTGTTGCAAGGACGTGGCTGGCGCACGCATCGACGTAGTCAGTTGCCGCTGCCCGACGGTCAGCACGCGCAGGTGGTGATTGTGGACACCTTCGGCGAGCTGGCAAGCCTGTACGGCGTGGCCGATGTGACGGTCGTGGGGGGAGCGTTTGCGTCGCTGGGGGGACAGAACCTGTTCCAGCCCCTTGCGCACGGCAAACCCGTCTTTTTCGGTCCCCACACCCACAACTTCCGCGATATTGCGCAACTCGCCAAAGCGGCGGGCGTCGGTTTTGAAGTGCGCACCGCGACGGAACTCGCCGAAGGCATCCTGCGCTTACTACACGACCCCAAACTCCGCGAGCAAATCGGTCAGCAAGCCGCGGAACTGATTAAGAGGCACCAAGGCGCCGCGCAGCGATGCGTGGAGCAAGTCCTGCGGTGGATTCAGTGAGCCAGACGCCCCCATTGCAGCTTCGCGTGCCCGTTGGTGTGGCGTGTCATTGTGTCAGATTGCAGAAACCGCTTCGCCGCTATGTCGTTTTTCAGGTAAGCGTCCCAGAACGCCAGCGAGGCGGTCTTCACATACATCACATGGGTCGGATTCTCGGCGCCAGCGTTGCGGAACGCACCCCCACGCAACCCTGAGATCCCGCCAAAGCCATGCCACGCCCCCTCAATGACCAGCAGATATTTCTCCTTGCTACGAGCGTATTTGTACGGGTCTAACCGCCACTCCCACCCCTCGCCTGTTAGACCCCTGTCATTCGTACCTGTTATCAAGAGAAAGGGGCGCGTGAGTGTCTCCCAAGATCGAGCGTCCAGTCCTCCCATCTGCCTACCGATGCCTTGAGGGGAAATCAGCAGAAATGCTGTGGGACGTTCGTCATCATGGCTTTTACGCTCACCATTGCCAATAGTGGTTGCGCCTGCCAAGAGCTGCGTAGTATGCGCCCCGAACGAGTGCCCCCCAACGCCAATCGCTTTGCGGTTGAGCTTGCCCTTGAGCTCAGGAACCTTCGCTTCCAACGCATCCAGCGAGTCCAAAATAAAGCGAATATCTTGGGGACGGCTCTCCCAGTCGCGAAGGGTATCAGGAGTCAGCCTCGCGCGTCCCGTGAGCGCTACCGAGTCGGAGTGATTGACTTGGATGCACACATAGCCGTGGCTCACCCAATAGCGTATTAGGGGCTGATACAGGTCTTTCGTAGCGGTTGCGCCGTGCGACCATAGGATGATCGGAAAAGAACCTTTCCCGTCGGGATAGGTCACGCGCAGTTGCAACTCCTTGCCGCGTTTGGCGTCATGCAAAATAACCGTTGGAACGGCGCGTACAGCGTAGGAACCGTCGGACGGCTTGTACGCCCAGTCGGGTTGGGGCTGTTGCACCGACTCGGATTGTGTCAGTAGAATCGCATAAACGGATAGGCTCCAGATTATGCTCGCCGCTATCAGGAAACGATTCA
>BPGO01000002.1 GCA_026003075.1 Fimbriimonadales bacterium
GAGGATTGCTTGCGTCAGCGGTTGCGTCGCGCCCGCCACCGTTTACGCCAACTGCTGGGGGTGGAGTGAAGGAGCAAAACCGTTCACCCTGCAAAAATACCTGATTTTGCCGATTTCTCCCCCAAATTGCCTTACCCCCTGTCACATTTTGCCCCTTTCGGGGGATTCTATATAATGGGTCTTGCACAAAGACCCCGACAACGACAGATGAAGAGGTTATCACTATGCTGAGAGGAACCATGCCGAAAGGAACACGCTTCTTTGGTACGGTCAGCGTGTGGACGCTAATAAGTGTCGCCTTTGCGCAATTCAACTACCCTGACTTCGCTGGTGCATCGCTACAGCTGAATGGAGACGCCGCCATCGTGGGCAACCGACTGCGCCTGACGCCTGCCCAGGGCGATAGGCTGGGTAGTGCGTATCACCCGCTCAAACAGGTTCTGTCCAATGGATTTGCAACGACCTTCCAGTTCCAGATCACGAACTCTGGTGGATGGACAGATTCAGCAGGGAATACAGGTGCCGACGGGTTCACTTTCATTATTCAGGATAGCAGCCTCACAGCAATTGGTGTGTTAGGCTTCGGGATAGGCTATGAAGGCATTCCGCGCAGCCTCGTGGTCGAGTTTGATACTTGGTGGAACACGCAACATGATCCGAATGGAAACCATGTTGCCGTTCACACGAACTGGACGGAGGCGAATTCCACTTCCACCGGCGCAAGATTAGGGTATGCGACCCCAGCGTTCTCGTTGGAAGACGGTCAAGTTCACACTGCCACAATTGTTTACAACGGCGCTGGGGCGCTTTCCGTAAGCCTGGACGGTTCCCCGCTGTTCACGGTCAACTTTAGCCATAGCAACTTCCTGTCGATTCTGGACAACGATGGCAAGGCGTGGGTGGGGTTTACCTCCGCTACGGGAGGCGCATATGCCAATCACGATATCTTGAACTGGGAATTTAATCCTATCCCCGAGCCTGGCTCGTTGCTGGCGCTGGGAGCAGGGCTGGCAGGGCTGCTGGGCGTGCGTCGGCGGCGGTAGCCTACGGCTCGCTTTCCGCAGGAAGGGGGGCATACGCATTGCACGCCCCCTTCTATGCATCTGAGAGTGTGTTTCATTGGCTCGCTTATTTCCTGAAGCCCATCCTGTTGCATTTTCCCAGCCGATGCGGGGCGCTGGTTGCGGACGGAGGGTAGAATCATTACGGAGGCGCCGTGGGTTTTTGCGGCGCCGACAGGAGCGAACAAGGTGACGGTCTACTGGGATCCCGTGCCGAGCGCGACAGGGTATCGGGTGCGCTGGGGTACGGCAAGCGGGGTGTACCCGAATGCGTCGGGCGTGCTGCCTGTGGATGCGCGTCGGTTTACGGTAGAGGGATTGGTTTCGGATCAGGAGTACTATTTTGTGGTGGAGGCGGAGTACAACGGGGTCTGGAGTGCGCCTTCGGAGGAGGATAGTGCCGTGCCCCATGTGGGGGCAATCCCGTGGGATACGGAAGACCCGAATCAGATTATTCCTGCGGTTCGTGCGGCGCTTGGGCTATGGGACGGGGATATCAGCGCCTTATCCCCCGATGGATGGTATTATTCGGAGACGGGCGGGGTTCGAAGCCGTAAGGTGGCTCCCCTTCAATACGAGGCACGCACTGCAAGAGTCGTAACTGCAGGTAGCGCCTACTTCATGCCGATGTCTGCTGTCTCAGATCCGCAGCATCGCAACAGGACAGGTCCGTTTCGTCGAGTTGAGACGCGACAAGGACAGGAAGCTCTCCAAGTGATGGGAGAATTTTATCTTCCACCCCCACGCCATCCTTCTATGAACACATGGTATATTCGGTCAGAGCAAGTTACTTGGGGTCAGACACGCGATACTCCGTATATCTATTTTGGCATAAGGTACACGGATCGGAATCGACGAGAAATAGACGTAGAAGGTGGTTTGGCTTTCCATCCTGCTGGACGTGGTTTACGCGTAGGCAATCAGGAACGAGGTGGGGATGGAATCTCACCACCTCCAAACTATGATCGCTGGAATATTTTTCTAAATTTGGGTTGGAAAAAAGAAGTGAAAAAAATTGCAGGAGACTTTGGAGATCATCTCTCCTATGGGGTGAACTGGCAAGATGCTCCGTATGGTTTTGTCGCCTGGCTTATGCTCGGCTTAGTAGGTGATGAGAACAAGTTGTTAGCGCTTCATCTGCACGCTTGGAGGTTTATTCTTGAGGACCCTGCTTCCGATCCCCCTTCCTATAAGCGTGTCGTAGTGGGATGTGCTTATAGGGAAGAACCTGCACCGCCACCACAAGGAACTCCACAAGTAAGACGGGTGATCTCAGTAGCCCAAGATAAGGACTATACCGACCCGAACGGCTGGGTTCGCACAGGTTCATTCCTATTGAAGTGTGGTGTTGCCCATGCGCCTCTTTTTACTGGGGAAGACCTTCAGGAGTTATCCGTTTATCTGCGTCCAACAGGTTGGCAATGGTGGGTAGAGAATATCTCGAATCCACCGGAAAACTTCCCAACAACTCCAGGAGTGATTCGAATTGAACCACCAATCGCGCGATGGTATCGCGAGGTGATCAGTATTGATTTACGCTAACTTTGTGCAGGGAGGTACACGCTAATGCATAACACGAACAAGCAAACCAATCCTTCACCACCGCCTGTTGTTTGGACGAGTATATCCCAAGATTTAGACCGGTCTGCGCCTGAAGGGCATGTCTGGATGAGTCTCCATCGGGTAATCTTACGCTATCATGAAGGAAAGATCATCGAGGAACGCCTCAAAAGCCTGCCCCTCTTTCTCAATCGGGCAGGCTATCAACCCCGTAGTTGGTCCCTCTCGCCAGATGGTAACTTCTACCATTATGAGACGCTGCATGCTACCTATTGTGGTAGAGTGTCTGATCCGCCTTCCGAGCCCATTGTGCTGGGCTCTCTCTATCGGCTTCGGTTCTCACCTAACAGTCGCTTCCTGTGTGGCTATGGAGGTAGGGAAGACGAGATGGTCGTTGTGGAGTGTGCCACGCGTCGTGTGCGCCGTTTAGCTACGCCTGAGTATTCATATGACACAGAAGATAACCCTTCGTACCGATTTGGATGGTATCCGGACAGTCGGCATATCTGGTATCAAGAGGACACTTTGGAAGTGAGGCGCGATTATCGTCAAGGGCGAGGTTATAAGCAAGATGTGCTCAGTGGGCGTCGTTGGCTATTGAGAGGGCGCCAGCTGGAGAAAGTGTATAGCGATTGGGTGATGCTGGATCCCCGATACCGAATGGGCCCTGTGGGGATGGACGGCGACCGCGCCTTTTTCTACTCCCCCTCTCAACGGATTCGGGTGCGAGTGGAGCCAATCTCAGCAGATTATATTAATCGCCAAGCAGGGCGTCAGCAAGTGTTTTTAGAGTGGCGGAATGGGCATTCTCGATTAGTGATAGAGCGTGGACACAGGTGGCATAGAGTGCTTCCAGTGGATGTGACAGAAGAGGGACGCTGGGTGCTTCTTTCGGTTGAAGAGTGGAATGCTGGTGAGGACATGGGGTATATGAAGTCAAGCTACCGTGAACTGCTGGCAGTGGATGTGCTGACAGGAAAAAGGTATAGTTACGTTCAATCATTAGAGGGTGTTGGGCCTCTTTGTCGCTTTATGTCAAGTCCTTACGAGATACCGTTTTACTCGTTTTGGCGAGGCGGAGCAAGCCGTTGAGGGAATTGCCAACGCATGGGCAGGATGATCCGCTTTCAGGAGATAACTGTTTTTCTCGAACCACCGGGTACCTGGCAATGGTGGGAGGAAGCTGTTTCTGATACGCCTCAGAACTGCCCTCCTACAGGCGTTATCTCGGTAGAGCCACCAATCGCGCGAGGGTATCGCGAGGTGGTCACCACCAGAGTCGGTTGGAGTGCGGCACAGGCAAGTTGCGTCAGCTATTTCGTCGCAGAGAACATAAAAAAAGCGGATTCTACATCGTGCCCCGCTTCACGCAAAAGTTGGGCTCCGCTTTCCCCCAGGTTCTTATTCACCCAATCGACTTTTTGCATTGGCGAATAGACCTCCTTCGGAAGCGGCTTGATCATACCCCATCGGGGCATGCTTATCCGAATCGGCAGGGTACTGTGCGAGGAGAGCCGCCCTCGGTTCAGGTGCTGGCGTTGCGCGAGGCGTTGGAACGGCTGTCGCCTGCGGATCGGGAGCTGCTCTGGCGGTGTGATGGGGAGGGCTGTTCGGTCAAGGATCTGGCGCGGGAGTGGGGCGTTCGGGAGGATTGCTTGCGTCAGCGGTTGCGTCGCGCCCGCCACCGTTTACGCCAACTGCTGGGGGTGGAGTGAAGGAGCAAAACCGTTCACCCCACAAAAATACCTGATTTTGCCGATTTCTCCCCCAAATTGCCTTACCCCCTGTCACATTTTGCCCCTTTCGGGGGATTCTATTATTGGAGGTATACGAAGATGCAACAGAAGCAACGAATGACGAAGGCAAGTAAATGCGTGGCGATGATTAGTGTACGCACGGCGTTGCTGATTCTACTCCTGCTGGACAGCGTGTTGGCGCTCAACGCCCAGCGAGTTTACTGGCTGGGTACTCTGTATCCACCCTACTATGGGGAGGAGCGTCCAAGTGAAGCCTATGATGTCTCTGAAGACGGACGGGTCGTCGTAGGTAGATCTGAGTATGAGGCGGTGCAGGGATGGTGGTATGATGTGGTATGGCATCCATACGAGGGGACCATCCAGCGCGTCTTAGATTTGAACCATCCAACGATCCGGCAATCATCTGCAATCCGTGTCTCTCGAGACGGGTCTGTCATCCTCGGAAATATCGTGAGGGTAGTTTGTGATCCAGCGTGCCGCCAAATCGACACTGGATTTGTATGGGATGCTGTGAGCGGCGCACGGTTTTTCCTGCCCAATATACCATACTTTGCTACTGCGGTTGATATGAATCGCAGCGCCACACACGCAGTAGGCAGAGCAACGCCTGCAGGGGGATCTCGGTGGGATTTGCCAGATCCTGCAGTTTGGGAACTTGGCAATAACCCGATTACCGTGGTGGCGTATCCCGGACTCCCCTTTTTGTATTATGGACAGGCAACCGCTATTTCCGAGGATGCAAAGACGATTGCTATCTATGCTGCTTTCAGCAATGGATCCCGGAGGGGTTCCGGGATCTGGATTCTTCACCCAAACGGTGAGATTTCTCAGATTTATCTTGGCGACAATACTTATGTACGGGATCTGTCAGAGGATGGCATGGTGGCAGTGGGGTACATCGATACTGATATCGACTACCCGGTGATGTGGCGCGCGGCGAACAACTGGATCGCCGAACCCTTGGCCAGGCTCAATGCCTCCTCGCACGCTTACGCCGTCGCCATTCGAGGCAATATCATAGTTGGATATGACGCTGGTGGCGCTGGAAAAGCACTGCGGTGGCGTTTGGAGACGGCGACCACTCAGGTAGAAGACTTGGACGCAACCTATGCAGGAGTTAGCGGGGGGATGTTGAAAAGAGCATATTCACTTTCTGCTGATGGGCGTTATATTGTCGGAAGGGGACGCTGGTACAGCCGCCCTCCATGGGAAGCCCAAGACGAGGCATTTATGCTGGACACTTGGCGTGAGGGCGATACGAACGGCGACAGCTGCATCGATGATAACGACTTATTAGCCGTACTATTCGCCTTTGGTACACCGGGCACTGGCTACACCCGCCACGAGGATATCAATAAAGACGGCATCGTCGACGACGCCGACCTGTTAATCGCGCTGTTCAACTTCGGGCAGGGGTGTTGAGACCTCGATGTGGCACTCTCTTGGGGCGGGTTTAGGCCGCTTCGCGTTGCGCCTCCGCGACAGGCACGCGCAGGATGAATTCCGCGCCCTGTCTCGGCATCGCCCAAGAGCAGCACGCCGCCGTGTTTTTGGGCAATCTCTTGCGAAATCGCCAGCCCCAGCCCCGTGCCCTTGTTCGGGTCTTTGGTGGTGAAAAAGGGGTCAAAAATCTGTGGGCGGATGTCGGGGGGGACGCCCGGACCGTTGTCGCGCACGCGCAGCTCGGCATAGAGGCGTTTGCCGTCGTCGTAAAGCCCTGTGGAAATCGTGACTTGCCCTCGGTCGCGTCCTTCCAGCGCGTCGCGAGCGTTCGTGAGCAGGTTAATCGCAATCTGTTCCAGCGAGTTCGCCTCGCCCAACACCGGCGGCAAGGCAGGCTCGTACGCCTCCACCAGTTCAATCCCACGCTGGCGGAGCTGCTCCCGCAATAGGATGAGCGCGTTCTGGGCGACTTCGTTGAGGTTCACGGGCTCGAACTCTTCGCGTGGTTTGCGTGAGAAGGCGCGTAGGTGCTGAATAATCTGGCTCATGCGCACGGTCTGGCGGTGGATGATTTGCAAATCTTCGCGCAACTGCTGGATAAGCAAAGGGGGGGGGGAGTCGTTCAGGGTTTCCAGGTTTTGCTGGGCAATCGCGCGGATAATCGCGAGCGGTTGGTTCAGCTCGTGCGCGACGCCCGACGCCAGCGTGCCCAGCGACGCCAGCTTGCTGGATTGAATCAGCTGCGTTTCTGCCCTCTGTACGGCGTCGACCATGTGGTTGAACGAGTCGGCGAGGTCATCCAAGTCGGGGATACCGCGCTGCGGCAGCTGGACGCGCTGGGTCAGGTCGCCCGCGGCGATGGCGTGGGTCGCCGCCACCAGCGCCCGCAACGGACGCACCAAGTTCCGATGCAGAAACCAACCACCCACCAACAAGAACGCCAACACGCAACTAAGCGCCACTATAAACGACTCGCGCAGTCGTTCATTGATGCTGGCGCGCATTGTGACGGCGATGGCGTCTAATTGGCTCAGGGTGCGCTGGGAGGCTTCCATGAGCCGCGTTGTCAACCCTTGACGCAGCTCTTCTTGGGTATGTTCAAACGAGCTGTTGATCAGTCGCAGGAGGGTGCGCTGTTGGGCGCGGGCAAGCGAGGCGAGCGTCGCGGCAGATTGCTCCAGCGACTGTTGCTCGGCTTGGCGCAGGGACTGGCGCACTTGAGCCTGTTGGGCTTGGGTTTGCTGGCGGAACTGGCTTCGGGCGTTCTGGCTGGCTTGCGCGAGCGCGCGATCGATGGCTGCCTGCTGCGCGTGGAATTGCTGTTTGAGGCTCGTTTGCAACTCGCTTACCAGATGGAACGCCTCATCGGCAGGCTGGGCGACCACCAGCGCGGCGTGGAGGCGTCGGACGGGCGCAATCGCCACCAGCCACTCCCCCTCCGCGCGGTGATAGAGCAGGCTTCGGGGCTGGGTCAACTCGCGCAGGAGCGGTTGGAAGCGCGTCTCTCGCTCGCCCACACGCTGGACATCCGAATGCGCCAAGATGAGCCCATCCTCCTGCACCAAGAGCGCCACGCCGCGCTCGCCCATGCGGGCGTCTTGCACCAGCCGACGGGCGCCCTCGGGGTTCACTAAGGCGAAGACCGCGCCCACGGTTTCCTGTCCCATGCGTCGAATCGGGGTCATCATCGGGATGAGCGGGCGCAGCCGACCGTCCACCCGATGCAAACGCGCCTGACCCCACACGATCTCCTGTGTCTCCTGCAAGCGTGCCCACAACTGCCCGCGCTCTAACGCGATGAGCATCCCATCGTCGAGCGAGTCGCCTAGCTCCAGATGCGGGGCGCCGTGTGCATCCACAAGGCAAAGATACACATACGCCGGCTCGCGGTCTTGCAACGCTTGCAAAATCCAACGGCTCTGCTGCGCCTCGCCCGACTGAATGGCAGGTTGCTGCGCGATGAGCGTCAGTTGCGCCGAGTAGTTGCGCAGCAGGCTCTCCACCTGCAACGAGATTTGCGCCGAGAGCTGGGTCAGGTGCTGGGTGATAATCGCTTGCAGCGCCTCGCGGGTGGTGGCGGCGGTCTGGTGCTCTAAGACACGCAGCGAGTCGGTCTGCGCTTGGTGCACCTGCGTTGCGACTTGGCGCAGGGTCTGGTCCAGGTGGCGCACGGTCTGACGCTCGCTGGTGCGCAGCGCCTCGCGGGTGGTCTGCTGCCAATCGCGCACGGTGGCACGCAACAGCGACACCTGCTGGCGCTGTACCTGCGCCTGCTGGGCTTGGACTTGCGTCGCCACGCGCTGGCTCATCTGACGCTTGGAATCGGCGAACACCTGCTCGACGCCCTCTTCCAAGCGCGTGTGGGAATGGCGCAACTCCTGTTGCAAGCCCTGCTGGAACTGCTGCGCCGAGTGGTGGGTCTGCCGCTCGATGTAGTTATAGAGCAGCCCGCCCGACAGCATCACGGGCAGCAACGCCATCAGCGCATAAAACAGCAACAACCGCTCACGCAAGCCGAGTCGTCTCATTCGTACACCTTCTGCGCCAAGTTGAGCAGCATGGGCGGGAGTTCGATGCGCAATTCCCGCGCCGTTTTGAGGTTATAGTAGGTCAGCAGGCGTCGGGGGGTCAGCAGGGGCAACTCTTCAGGCGACTGCCCCTGCAGCAGCTGCGCAACCAGCTCCGCCGCCAGGGCGCCCTGTTCCGCCAAGTCGGCGCCGATTGCCATCAGGGCGCCGCGCCGCACGAAGGTCTCCGCGAACGCCAGCACCGCGATGTGCTGCTGGCGTGCCCACTCCAGAATTGTCTGGAACGGTTCGGGCGCGGCGCACACGGGGTCGGGGATGAGCCACAGCGCGTCCACCTTGCCCTGCAGGGACGCCAACGCCTCGGGCAGCCGCGCCGCCGTCGCGGCATGGGCTTCCACCAGCGTCAGGTTCAGCCGCGCCGCGTCCTCACGGGCTTGCGCCAGCAACTGCTGCGACACGGCGTCGGCAGGGTTGTACACCACGCCGATACGCTGGACTTGGGGCATTGCATCGAGCAACGCCCGCAACTGCCGCTGGGGGCGCACCGCCAACGCCACGCCCACAAACCGACCCCCACTCCGCTCCGCGTTGGCAATCAGCCCTTGCCCCACCGGGTCAACCACCATCGTGAACACCACGGGCACTTGCTGTTCGGGGGGCAGGGCGGCGTAGTGCTTTTTGAGCAGCCGCGCCGCGTCCGTGCCCACCGCCACAATCACCTGCGGACGACGCTCCAACACGCGCTTGGGCAACTCCGAATCGCTGGCGTCGCCTTTCAAGGTGAAGGTGAGCGTCGACGCCGCCACGCCCTGCTCTTCTAAGGCTCGGTGGAACCGTTGGAGGGCGTCGGCGTAGAGGCTCCCTTCGCGGCTTTGCACAATCGCCACCAGCGGCTGCGCCCATCCGCGGCTCATCAAGCACACCACCACCAACGCCCCGACCCACCTCATGGCTTCGCCGTCGTGCTGACCACATCGCTCCAGTCGCCAATCGGTTGGTCGTTGCGGTCGATGTAGCGGGCGCGATATTCCCGAATCTCGGGCCGCCCTGCCTCCAACGGCGCACGCCCGTCCACATAGGGCGAACTGGTGTCAAAGGCAATCGTTGTGAACTCCGTCTCGCTCCCGCGCCGCGACTGAATCTCGAGCATCGGCATCCGATACATCGTGAAGGTCAGGCGCACGCGGAAGTTCGTCTCGGCGCGGGCGCGCAAGGTCGGGCGGTCGGGCATGCTCACGCTGGGCGGCTCGATGCCCAAGTCCTCGCCAATCGCCGTCGTGTAGTTCGGGTGCGCCTTCAACCGTTGCACCAGCGCCCGCACGCGCGGCACAATCGACGCCAGCGCCCCCGTCGGCAGCGTGCCCACATTGCCCGGCGTCGGCAACGACGGCATCGGCGTGCCCAACGGCGCAAACAGCACCGTGTCGCGGAACCGCGTCCACTCCTGCGCGTCCGTCTGCCGAATCTGCGCCCCATTGATCGCAAATTCCAGCACTTGGCGGTCGGTGGACACCTGAGCCACCTCCGCGGCGCTCAGCCCGAAGGCGCTCGCATAGCCCGACAACTTCGTCGCAAAGTTCGCCATCCACACAATCAGGTCGCCTAAGCGTGTCGGTATGTAGTCCATCCGTTCCTCCTTGCTTGCACCCCGAACGCCATGCTTTCGCGTCATGACGCCATGCTCTCGCGCCATGACGCCATGCTCTCGCGTCATGACGCCATGCTCTCACGCCATGACGCCATGCGCTCACGCCATGCGCCATGCTTTCGCGTCATGACGCCATGCTTTCGCGCCATGACGCCATGCGCTCGCGTCATGAGGCATTGGGGGCAAAGCGTGAATCATTTTACCAATCCCGCTGCCAGCTAATCCACACGCTGCGCCGACCGCCGGGCACCCAGCGTGCCAGCTCCGTGCGCACATTAAACAGGTTGTCCACGCGCAGGTTCCATCGGCTGCGCTCGTCCACGCGATAGACCAGGTTCAGGTAGGTGTTCCAGCCGTAGGCGTCGCTGAAGCCCTGCCTCAGCGCGGGGTAGCTGAACACGAGTTGCCCGCTCAGCCCGCGCTCTTTGTAGTGGGCGAGGCGCAGCACGGCGCGGTCGCGAGCGGGTTTGTAGTCTTCTTCCACGCCGCCGCCGTAGCGCACATAGAGATACCCTCCGCTCAGCGTCCATTCAGGCGACAGTTTGACCACCACATCCGCCGTGTAGCCCCAGAGGCGGAAGTTGTAGAGATTGCTATACTGGCGCACCAGCGGGCGGTTCGGGTCCACAGGAAACACCGAGACGGCGTCGTCTACCTCGCTGGTGAAGTACGACACATCCAGTTGCCAGCGCGGGTGGAGGTACTTGTAGCCGATTTCGGTGCTGAAGGTGGTTTCGGGGCGGAGGGTGGCGTTCCCCTCGATGCTGAGGGGCACGGGGTTGCCATTATAGGGCCACCAGACATGGTAGTTGCGCAGGTAGAGTTCGGTGAAGCTGGGGGCGCGGAAGGCGCGTCCGAGCGAGGCGCGGAAGCGGTGCTGGTGGTGCGCGATGTAGGTAAACCCGGCGCGCGGGCTGAACTGGCGGCCATACAGCGAGTGGGCGTCGTAGCGCACGCCTAAGAGCGGTCGCCAGCGCCCGAGTTGCCACTCGCCCTGCGCATAGAGGGCGAAGTTGGTCGCGCTGTGGTGGCCGCCCAGGTGCGCTTGACTGCTGGCGCGCATCCAGCGATAGTCCGCGCCTGCGAGCAGGGTGGCGTTTTGGAGGTTCCACTGCCCGTAGGTCTCGGCGGCGAGCAGGCTCTGGGTGAAGGGCATATGGGTCAGCGGCGCGTTGGGCACGAACGGCGGCTGGGTCTGCGCTTTTTCAAACACGGTTTCGCCGCTGACGCCGTACAGGCGGGTGGTGTGGGTGTGCTGGGCGAAGGCGCGGGTGTACTCCGCTTGCCAGTAGTGCGTGCGCCAGAACAGGCGGTCGTTGGGGGTGGGGTAGGTGTTGTAGCGCATGCCCACCTGCCCGCGCTCCAAGTCGGCGAAGAGGTAGTTGACGCGCCACTGTCCGCGTTCGGGGGTTCCGTGCGTGAGGGCGATTCGGGCGGTGCGCACGGTGGAGTCGTTGTTTTGCACGCGGTCGCTGCCGGGGTCGCGCCAGAAGGAGGTTTGCAGGCTGAGGCGGGTGGGGCTGAGGGGGCTGTTGCGCCAGCGGAGTGAAGCGTTGTAGCCGCCGCGCCCTGTGTAGCCGCTCCAGAGCGAGGGGTGCGCCGTCTCATCCTGCTGCGTGACGATGTTCACCACCCCGGCGAAGGCGTTGGGACCGTACATCGCCGAGCCGGGGCCGAACGCGATTTCCACGCGCTCGACATCGTGGATGCTGAGGCTCATCGCGGGGAAGTTGCCCAGCAGCACATCGTTGAGCGGCTGCCCATCCAGCAAGAACAGCATCCGCTCGTTGAACTCGGACGCGCTGTACGCCCCGCGCATACTCAAAAAGCGGTGCTGCGACGACTCCTGCCCTTCAAAATCGGCGACCATGCGCTCCAAGAGTTCCTGAACGGTCTGCGCGCCGCTGAGTTCGATTTCGCGCCGAGTGAGCACGCGCACGGTGGTAAACGATTCGGCGACGGCGCGTTCGGTGCGCGTGGCGGTTTTGATGGTCTCCTGCGGGTCGGCAAACAGCCACTCGGCGGTCTCGGAAGTGCGCTGCGCGAACCCGCCGAGCGTCAATCCTACGATGCCTGCCATCAACAGAACGATTCGAAATTGCATCGGTACTCACCTCGTTGCGTAGTATGGTTGCACTTCGTGGAGCACGCGGCGCACCTCATCGAGGTCAAACGGCTTCGCGAGCAAGGCGAACGCCTCGGCGCCGACATCGCTCTCCCGAAAGGCGTCGGGGTAACTATCCATCACCACAATCGGAATGCGCGGCTGGCGTCGACGCACGGCGCGCACGAAGTCGATTCCACTCATGCGCGGCATATGCACATCGGTGAAGATGAGGTCGTAGGCGTGGGCGTGCAGGCGTTGGAGGGCGTCCACGCCGTTCGCGGCGCAGTCGACCGTGTGTCCTGCCTCTTCCAGCGCCTGCGACAGGAAAATTTGCACCATCGGTTCGTCGTCCACCACCAAGATACGCATTCCATACAGATTTTCGGCAGGCGTTGGAGAAATTAACAGGTGTAGAAATGGGCTCAACCGAGCGAGATGTGGACGCACCATGTTGTCATGAAGGCTCCCGCAAACCATAAGAAAGCGCCCCACAAGAGAGTCTTGAAAGCGGGGTATGCCTGCTCTTTCATGACCACCCTCTAAGCCCGAACATCCCTTCCAATCAGTTTATGAGCAAGAAAAGTGTTTACTAATAAGAACGGTACGAAGACCGCTCCATTATAAATCGTTGTCACGCATAGCTGCCACCCAATCGTTCTCCAGTCCTGTGATGCCCACTCAACCAGTGGCGCACTTAGATAGGCTACTAACCAAGCTTGTACCACCACGAAACCAACTACATCCCGATCCAGCGGGCGCTACCGAGGCTGTGCCCAAAGCCACGTATGTTTGCCCCGATACCCAGCCATACCATCAGTGGCTCTATGAGCCACGGTGTGATTAGTAAACTGAAGCCAAACCACCTAATCAACAAGTTAACAGCAATCAATCCCCCTAAAAAAAGTTGCGCTTGCTGATCCGTCTCGTAGAGCAACAGTTCGTAGGCATCTCCCTCAAACCACATTTTGGGATCCGCGCATAGAGCATATAACAGTAGCCAGAGGATCCCGGCGGTAAACATTCCCAAGTAGATGAACCTGCTCAAAAGGTTTCGTTGCACCAAGCGATTCAGTCTCGTGTCGCGAAGTATCCAGGCAATCCAGAGGCTACCCAGAGAGCCTATCCAACGAGAAGTGCCATAAAGGAGAAGAGCATACCCCCATCGTGTGCTGGGAAAGGGTAGCAGCGGTTCCAAAGCAATAAGCAGGAAAGGCGTGCCTACGAATCCTGCTATTGCGAGCAATCCAAGTAAGCAACTATTGAACAGGGTACTCATCGTTTTGCTCCTCTGCCTTCAGTGGAAGGCTAATCTCTGCAAACAGAACCCCTCACGCTGCTGGTTTATCGCTACTGTGGCGCTGTTCGCCTCGCGTAATAGTAATTTAGGAAGGTGCCCCCAGCCATCGGCAGCAAGTACCCGAGAATATGCTCGCCTATTCCCACATCGCGGTAGTCAATAGGGGTTCCCAGCACTATATAAGCAACGATCTGCAAGAACCAAATCACTAAAGCTAACCAGAGCTTCGAAGTTTGACTAACAGAAAATTCCCTGCATACCACTCGGTAGATTCCGCTGAGACCCCCTCCGATGTACCAGTAGTGAAGTACCCCCCATCTAAAGGCGGCCGCCAATGCAAATGGGAGTCCTAAAAGCCATTGAACAGTCAGTGGAACCACCTTAAGCAACGCTTCCCAAAACGATAATCCCATTTTACTGGATTCTTCTATGATAATGTAACAGATGCCTATGGGAAAGAAAGCCAACCCAGTAGCAAAGCTTCCAATCATCCACAACAAGCATCCCACTATGAATGTCTGTATTACTGCCACTAATCGGTCTTTCATCGTACTCACCGACCACAATTGCACATAGACATAGGATACCCGCTTCGCCTGCGCAGGTCGCTCACCGAAAAGTAATGACGCATAGGAGACAGTAGACCGTCTTGATCTGTGAAGTTTATAGGGTCATTTGAGCAATAAAGATAGGCATTGGGTGAAACGTAGTCTGAGCGTGCAGGGTCTCTCTGCAGCCACCGTGCCGTGCGCGGGTCATATTCCCGTGCGCCCACATGGTACAAGCCTGTCGCGGGGATGTGTGCTTACCCATACGCGCTGTTCCAAGTGAAGGGTTGGTGGGTGGTCTCTGTGCCTGTCGGTAGGGGATTGCCCCAGCGTCGTAGTGATAGACATCTTCTGCTCACCCTGCTCTTGCTTGGTGTAAGATCGCCCCCCTCCGCCGTAGAGCCGTGCCGATGGTTGTCAGGGGTATACTTCTCCTCGCAGGAGTGGAAGCCTATGCATTTTGAAACACGCGCGATTCGAGAGGGGCAAGAACCCGATCCCACTACAGGGGCAATCATCACCCCCATCTACGCCACCACGAACTTTCAGCGACGCTCGATTGATCAGCAAGAGGGCTATAGCTACTCGCGTGTGTCGAACCCGACCCGCGCTGCGGCGGAGCGATGCCTCGCCTCGCTGGAGAACGGCAAATATGCGCTGCTGTTCGCCTCGGGGATGGCGGCGGAAGTGGCGTTGCTCGGGCTGCTGCGCCCAGGCGACCATGTGGTCTGCACGCAGGATGTCTACGGCGGCACGATTTCGATGTGGAAACACCTCGCCCCCCAACGTGGGATCCGCGTCAGTTATGCCGACATGCGCTCGCTGGAGGCGGTCGAGAACGCCCTTCAGCCGAACACGCGCCTGCTCTGGCTGGAATCGCCCACGAACCCGCTGACCTATGTGTTGGACTTGCCCGCGCTTGCAGCACTGGGACGACGGCACAACCTGCTGACCGTTGTGGATAATACCTTTGCCACGCCGTATTTGCAGAATCCGCTGGAGATGGGCGTGGATGTCGTGGTGCATAGCGTCACGAAGTATCTGGGCGGACACAGCGACATTTTGGGCGGCGCGCTGGTGTTCAATCGCGACGATTTATGGGAACCGCTTTGGGATCAACAGGCGATTGGCGGCGCGGTGATGTCGCCTTTTGAAAGTTGGCTCCTGCTCCGAGGGATGAAAACGCTTGCCGTGCGGATGCGCGCCCACTGCGAGAACGCCGCGTCCCTCGCCCGGTACCTCAGTCAACACCCGAAAGTGGAGCGGGTGCTCTATCCCGGCTTGCCCGACCATCCCCAGCACGCACTGGCGAAACGGCAGATGCGTGGGTTTGGCGGCATGATAGCGGTGTACCTCAAAACCGACCGCGCGGGCGTCGACCGATTCTGTCGGAGCCTAAGTCTGTTCAACCTTGCCAGCAGCCTCGGCGGCGTGGAGTCGCTGGTGGGCTACCCTGCCACGATGTCGCACGAAGGGCTAACCGAAGCCGAGCGTGTCGAACGCGGCATCACCGACAACCTCGTGCGCCTCTCCGTAGGCATTGAGCATGTCGATGATTTAATTGCGGACTTGGAGCAGGCGTTGGCGCGGCTTTAAGGGGCTTCCCGCTCCATGCGTTCGGGCGCAGAGACGCCCAGCAGTTGCAGGGTGCGTGCCAGCGTCAAGCGGGTTGCCTGCGTCAGCAGCAGTCGCGCCGCCTGCAGTGCAGGCACTGCGTCTAACACGCGACACTCCGTGTAGAAACTGTGAAACGCCCGCGCCACATCCAGCGCATACGCCGTCAGGCGGTGCGGTGCATCGTGTTTGACCGCCCGCGCAATCTCGTCGGGCAGGTCGGCAAGTCGCTTGATGAGCGCGACTTCCGCGCCATGGGTCAACACGCTCAAGTCTGTCGTCGCGGGGTCGGGAATCGGCACGCCGCGCTCTGCCGCCGTGCGCTCGATGCTACAAATCCGCGCGTGGGCATACTGCACATAGAACACGGGGTTCTTCTCCGACTGCTCTTGGGCAAGTTCAATATCGATATCCAGCGTGCTATCGTGCGAGCGCAGCAGGTAGAAGAAGCGCAGCGCATCCACGCCGATTTCGTCCATCACCTCGCGCAAGGTGATGAACTCGCCCGCGCGTTTGGACATACGCACGGGTTCCGTCCCCCGAAACAGGTTCACTAACTGATAAATCAGGATATGCAGGCGGTTCGGGTCGTAGCCCAAGGCTGCCATCGCTGCCTTCATCCGTGCGACATAGCCGTGGTGGTCTGCGCCCCAGAGGTCGATCATCAGGTCGTAGCCCCGTTCGTACTTGTCGCGGTGGTAGGCGACATCGGCGGCTAAGTAGGTCGGCATGCCGTTCGCACGCACCAGCACGCGGTCTTTCTCGTCGCCGAACGCCGTCGACTTGAGCCAGAGCGCGCCCTCATGTTCGTAGGCGTAGCCGCGTGCGCGCAGCGCCTCCAGCGTCGCCTGCACGCTGCCCGAATCGTAGAGGCTCTGCTCCGAGAACCAGCGATCGAAGCGCACTCTGAAATCGGCAAGGTCGCGCTCCTGCTCTTGGAGCATCTGCTGTTTGGCAATCTGTTCAAATCGCTTCAGCACGGTTTCGGGGTCGCCCTCGGCAAACGAGTCGCCGTACTGCGTGCGAATGGTTTGCGCGATGTCTTTGACATACTCGCCGTGATAGGCGTCTTCGGGCATGGTGGCAGGCTCGCCCAGCAGTTGCCGATAGCGGGTCAGCACGGACAGCGCGAAGTTGCGGATTTGGAGCGAGTTCTCGCCGTCATTGATGTAGAACTCGCGCTCGACGGTGTAGCCCGCCGCTTCGTAGAGACGCGCCAGCGTATCGCCGACGGCAGCGTTGCGCCCGTGCCCCAGCGTCAGCGGTCCTGTTGGGTTCGCACTCACGAACTCAATCAGCACCCGCTTGCCCGCGCCCAGATTCAGGCGGCCGTAGCGCGTCCCTTGCACGAGAATGTGGCGCACGACCTCCCCTGCCCAACTCGGCTTGAGATAAAAGTTCAGGAATCCTGCCCCCGCCGCCTCGACGCGCTCAACCCATTCGTGGGACTCGGCGGGCAAGTACTGGCGCAGGATTTCGGCGACCTCGCGCGGGTTGCGACGCGCTTGCCGCGCCAGAAGCATCGCGAGATTCGCGGCAAAGTCGCCAAACTGCGGATTGCGCGGCGTCTCGATCTCAAACTCAGGCAGCGTCTCAAATTCCAATGCGCCCGCCGCCCGCGCATCGAGCGCCGCCTGCTGGACCCATTCGGCTAACTGCTGGCGTATCATGGAACGCCAATTATACCGAAAGGCGCATGGGGCTGTTTAAGCCACGCACAGCACGCTCCAGCAGGAACTTTTTCGAGCCGACATGGGATACAATTAGAATAGTGGAGGACTACCGCGTGAGAACGAAACTCATCCGCGGGGGGCTAACCGTGTTGGCGCTTGGGCTGATGTTCGCCAGCGGGTGGCTGACCCGCAATCTGATGGCAACCCTACTGTTGAAGCGTGGTTCGGAAGTGGTGGTTCAGCGCGATTTCGCGCCTGCACTTGCCGATGCGCGGAATCCCGCGCCGAACCTTCAAGTCTCGGAACCATCGATGGTGGGCTTATATAACCGAGTGTTCAGTCTTGTGCGCGACGAGTATGTGGAGTCTGTAGACCCTGAAAAATTAGCGCACGGTTCGCTGGATGCACTGCTGGCATCGCTCAACGACACACGCTCGCAATTCCTGCGTCCCGAGCAACGCGAGCAGTTTACCCGCGCCCTCAACGGCGAGATTCAGGGAATCGGCGCGGTGCTGACCATCGTCAACCGCAAGACAACACTGCGCGTGGGCAATGAAACCACGCCCTTAGAGCAGAACCTGCTGCAGGTCGTCGCCGTTGTGCCCGGCTCGCCCGCTGAGAAAGCAGGACTGAAGCAGGGTGATGTGATTGACGCCATCGGCGAGCGGTGGATTATTTCGGAAGACCCATTTGCAGAAATCACACAACTGCAGCGCATGCACAGCCCACGCGAGCAGATTCGCGAAGCGAGCGAACGCGCCCGCCAGCGACTGCAAAACAGCATCACGCTGAGCGAAGCAATCCAGCGACTTAGCCAGAACCCGAAAGACGCGAAGGAAGCCAAACCGCTCCAACTGACGGTTAAGCGGGGTGGGCAGACGCTGAAACTGGAAGTTGCCCGCGCCACGACCAAAGTGCGCCCGCTGGAGTATCGGCTGCTGCAGAACCGTTGGGGCTACCTGCGTCCGAACCTGCTGAACGCCGCAGCGGCGCGCGAGTTCGCCAACGCCCTGCGCACCCTCAAACAGGGCGGCGCGAAAGGGCTGATTATCGACCTGCGCGGCGTCGCCATCGGACAGCAGGAACCGATGCTGCAGCTCTTAAGCCCCATCGCCACCAAGCGACAGGTCGCTCAAATCGAGTATCGCGAGGGCAAGACCTACAAAAAACGCCCGTTGAACCTGCCCAAAGCGCCGCAACCCATCAACCTGCCCATTGCCGTCTTGGTGGATCGGGGCACTTACAACATTGCAGAAGTGACCGCACTGGCAATTCGGCAGACCGCCCGAGCGCGGATGTTCGGGATGCCCACCTTCGGTGAGGCGTCACAGACGAACCTCTATCAACTCAAAGATGGCTCCGGTTTCACCCTGACGGTGGGACGCTACTTGGGCGTCAACGGCACGAAGTTCCATCAGCAGGGGGTGCAGCCCGATGAACGCATCGCTGTGGAGCCGCGCATGCGCGGGCAACTCGGCGGCGACCCCGCTCTGGAACGCGCACTGAAATGGCTTTCCACACAGGAGAAAAAATCATGAGAGAACGCGGACGCGCTTGGGTTTACCTGTTGATTCTGATGCCCGGCATGTTCCTCGCCGGTTTTCTGGGCGCAGAGGGCTACGCCGCACTCACTCGCTCGCCGGTAGCCTTGCTCGGCACGCCGCTGCTGAGCGCGCCTTTCACCCGCGAACCGTTGGATCCGACGGATGCCTTCCGCAGTGCGCTGGCAGAGGTCGAAGCGCATTACTACGGCACGCCACCGCCTATCGATAAACTCACCTACACCAGTATCGAGGGCATGCTGGGGGTACTCGGCGATCCCTACACGCGCTTCATGGACCCCGATGCTTTCCGCCGTATGCAGGAAGACACGCAAGGGAGCTTCACCGGCATTGGCGCCTTGCTGGAAGACGCGCCTGGCGGCGCACGCATCGTGCGTCCCTTGCCCAATAGCCCTGCATCCAAGGCGGGCTTGAAACCAGGCGACATTATCGTCGCCGTCGACGGGAAGAGCCTCGAGCGCGTTGCCCTCGACGACGCCGTGCGCATGATTCGCGGTCCACGCTTTACCGATGTGAGACTCACCATTCGGCGCGACGGCGTGGAAGCACCGTTCACGGTCACCATCCGCCGCGACCTCGTGGAAAGCCCGACGGTCGATGTCTACATGGAAGATGACGAGAACAAGATCTACCGCATCTGGCTGCAAAACTTCAGCGAGAAAGCCCCGACGCTGTTAGACCGCGCCCTGAACGAGATCAAGCAAAACGGTGGACGCGCCCTTATCTTAGACCTGCGCGCGAATCCCGGAGGTCTGCTTGACGCCGCGATTGAGGTCGCCAGCCGCTTCATTCCGGGCGATCAGGTGGTGGTCAGTATCGTCGGGCGTCAGGGCTTGCTGGAGCGACGCTACACGCTGCGCGGACGCTACCGCGACCTCGATATGCCCATAGTAGTTCTCATCAACGGCGGCAGCGCCAGCGCATCGGAAATCGTGGCGGGCGCACTACGCGACCACAAAATCGCCCCGCTGATTGGCGAGGACTCGTTCGGCAAGGGCTTGGTGCAAACCGTTATCCCTACCTCGCAAAATACCGCGGTCGCCATCACCACTGCGAAGTACCTTACGCCGAACGGCACCGACCTGAACGCCAAAGTGGTGGACGGCAAGCGTGTCGGCGGTCTCAAACCCGATATCGAGGTCAAAAACCCCGAAGACTGGCGTATGACCGAAGAGGACAAAGCACGCGACTTGCAACTGCAAAAAGCCCTCCAGGTACTCCGCGAAAAGCTGCAAACATCCAAACAAGGCAACGGCGTGCTGCGCGCCCAAAATAACTCGGAGGTGAACCGATGATTCTCTACATCGGTGCGGATCACGCGGGCTACCCATTGAAGGAATACCTGAAAAACCACCTGCAGCAACAGGGCTACGAAATCCTCGATGTCGGTGTCCACTCGGAAATCCCGGCGGATTATCCCGATATCGCACATACGCTCACCGCGCAGTTAGTGCACGAGACTCGCCCTGCGTTGGGGATTCTGATTTGCGGCACGGGGATCGGCATGTGTATCGCTGCGAATAAGCGTCCGGGCATTCGCGCCGCCAACGCCAGCGAACCGGTCTCTGCTGCGCTCGCCCGCGAGCATAACAACGCGAACATTATCTGCCTGGGTGCGCGCGTGGTCGGTCCGGAACTGGCTCGCGCGACGGTGGAGGCCTTTCTGCGTACGGGCTTCAGCCCCGAAGAGCGCCACCATCGGCGCGTGCAGAAACTGGAACTGTCTGGAGGTGACCTTAAATCCCACACCGAGCCACTGAAATAGGTCAGGCGGAGCGCGCGATTCTCGTGTTTTGCCACCACGAGGCGCATGAGGAAGCCTACTGGAGCGATGAGATGCGCGCGCTCGCCCAGTCCGCAGGCGTGCGTATCGTCGCCGAAACTCGCC
Organism: Fimbriimonadales bacterium; assembly: GCA_026003075.1. Taxonomy (GTDB): domain Bacteria; phylum Armatimonadota; class Fimbriimonadia; order Fimbriimonadales; family GBS-DC; genus GBS-DC. The sequence goes on from BPGO01000002.1 coordinate 20,687, forward strand.
AGAAACGCCACTTCCCCGATGTCGCCACTTATGTCGGCAAAGGGAAAGCCGAAGAGCTTTTCCAGCTCGCCCGCGAACACGAGGCGGATGTCATCCTGTTCGATGTGGAGTTGAACCCCGTACAGCAGCGCAACCTCGAACAGATTACGCAGACCCGCGTGCTGGATCGCACGCAACTGATTCTGGACATCTTCGCGCAGCGGGCGCGCTCACGCGAAGGCGCGCTGCAGGTTGAACTCGCGCAACTGCTCTACCTGATGCCTCGCTTATCCGGTAAAGGGACGGCGCTCTCGCGGCTTGGCGGTGGCATCGGCACCCGCGGACCGGGCGAGACGAAACTGGAGATTGATAAACGCCGGATACGCGAACGCGTTGCCCATCTGCGCCACGAAATCGAAGAAATTCGCCGCCAGCGCGTTCACCAACGCAGCTCGCGGCGCAAACTGCCTTTCCCCAGCGGCGCCATCGTCGGCTATACCAACGCGGGCAAGTCCACGCTGCTCAATGTGCTGTCAGGCGCGCAGACCTATGTGGACAATCGCGTGTTCGCCACGCTGGATCCCACCACGCGGCGCGTCGTACTGCCTGACGGCTGGTCCGTACTGCTGACCGACACCGTCGGCTTCGTGGAGAACCTGCCCCCGATGCTGCTGGAGGCGTTCTACGCCACGCTCGAAGAGGTACGCGAGGCGGACTTCCTAATCCATGTCATCGACATCTCCAGCCCGCATTGGGAACTGCAACGCGACGCCGTCGAGACGACCCTGGTGGAGCTGCAAGCCGACCAGAAGCCCGTAATCACGGTATTCAACAAAGCCGACTGCGTGCGTGATACGGCGGCGCTGCGCCGCGTCGTCGCCGAGACGCCCAACTCGGTCTACATTTCGGCGCGGCTGGCGCAGGGCATTCCGCACCTGATGGATCGCATCGTCGCAACCGTGCAGGGGATGTTGGTCAGCGTCGATGTGTGGCTTCCCTACGAAGCGACGGCTCTGCTTGCCGAGTGCTACGAGTATGGGCGTGTGCTGTCCGTAGACTATCACGAGGAGGCTATCCACCTTCGGGCGCAGGTCATCCCGTCGGTGGCAGCACGGCTTAGAGAGAGCCAGAAGTAGCATCGCGCTGCGGTCGCGCACTGGCTGTCGACGGCGCCTTACACGGCGTCGCGCCGCTACCCGCTCCCATCGGGGGGCTTACGGCACACGGGGAAACGACTTACCGTTGCTTCCTTCCGGACCTGGCGGGGTTCACCGTCCCTCCGTTGCGTAAGTCCCGATGATCAACACGGGCGCGTACGCGCGTTTCGCGCAGACCGTCCCGCCTCGAGCCAGAGTTCAGCCCTGCTATGGCGGATTGCAGGTACAGGGAACCGCCAGCTCCCCGCTTAGCGCGACCGCGAAGTCAATTGTACCCGAACGCAGGACTCCCAAAACGATTCCGCACGTGGGGTATTATATTGCTTAGGAATTTCAGGGGGACTCTATGATACGACAGAAATTAGGTCAGTTCACCCATTGGTGGAACATTGCGAAGGAACTTTCGCCGAAGCAGGTGGAACTCGAGCTGCTAACACCGTTCCGAATCGCGTTGGTGGGACATCCGGATCGCGTGGAAGCGGTGTGGCGTGTGCTGATGAACGGCGCAAGCCCGACGCAGCTGCAGACCGCTGCCGAATATGTCAAACGATTCAACGCGCCCGTGAACGAAGAGTTCGACTTCGTATTGGGCTGCGACGCGCTGGAAGTGCCGCAGGATGCCATCGAGGCGATTGTCGACCACTTTCAAAAACACGATTTTCCACTGATTGCGCTGGCACGGGTGTTGCCTGGTACGCGCGAGCTGGTGGTGAATCGGCTCATCGAGGATGTCGCGTCGCTGAATGCGGGGCTGGCGATGATGTCGGCGTTGCCATCGATCTTCCCGTTGCTGGGGTTGCTCGCACCGCCTGCTGCTGTGGCAGATATAGTCTTGCTGACCAAGAACCAGCTGCTCATGGTGCTGCGCGTCGCGGCGGCGTTCGGCAAGCCACCCGATTGGAAAAAGCGTCTCCCGGAGTTGGCGAGCGTGCTGGGCGCGGCGTTTGGCTGGCGTGCGGTGGCGCGTCAACTGGTCGGCTTCGTGCCCGGCGGCGTCGGCATGGTCGTCAAAGGCATGATTGCCTACGCAGGGACGCTCACCGTCGGACGCGCTGCGGCATGGTTCTACGCCACTGGCAAATCGCCCAGCCAAGCGGAGCGCGAACGGCTCTATAGGCAGGCATGGGAAGAGGCACGCGAAAAAAGCCAACAGTGGAATAAACCGTGACGAAGGCGTACCTCATCGTCCTCACTATCGGGCTACTGATAAGCAGGGGGTGGGGCGCTCCCACCCCCGAAATCACGCAGCTCGCTAACGGTACCGAGATCATCGTAGAACGAATCCCCAACGCGCCACTCACGACCATCGAGGTCTGGATACGCGCCGGCGTCGCAAACGAGACGCCCGCCACCTCAGGGGTCGCTCACCTACTGGAACATCTCATCTTCAAAGGCACTGCGGCGCTGCCGCCGGGCACGCTGGATGCCGCATTCGAACAGGTAGGTGGGATCCTGGACGCCACCACTGAACGCGACTGGACACGCTACCGCGCCAGCGTGCTTCCAGAACACTGGCAAGAACCGCTCCAAGCCCTCCTCCGCTGCCTGCAGAACCCCACCTTAGACGAGAAGCAATTAGAAACGGAGCGACGCCTCATCCTGAACGACGAATACGCGCTCCATCGCGCCGACCCGATACGCCCCGCACGCTACGCGCTCTTCGCCGAGGCGTTTCCGAACCATCCTTACGGCTTACCGCTCTTGGGCGACCCTGCAACTCTGATGCGCCACGATGTTCAAACCGTGCGCGAGTTTCACCAGAGGCACTATCTTCCAGAGCGTATGATTATCATCGTTGTCGGCGCGGCGCAACGGGAAGCGGTGCAAAAGGTTGTGGAATCCGTATGGCGCAGTAGCGCCCCCCCAGCGGATACAGGTGCGAGGCTTGGGGTCGGGGATACCCCCGTGCCTGTCTCGTCGCGCCCGCCCTCCTCCTCTCCCAGCTTGCGGGAGAATGCGTCAGGGGACGCGGGCAAACGCATCACGGTCGCCCACGATTCGTGGCTCGCCTTCGGAATACGAACGCCCCCCGCAAGCGACATCGACGCTTGGCTCTGCGCCGAAATCGTTCGGATTGCGTTGGCAGAGCCGTATCGCGGACTGCTCTATGAAGGCGACGGTGCGCTACCCTTCGGGCGATTGCAGAGCGAGTACCTGCCGCGGGTGGAAGGGAGCCTGCTCGCCTTCTATGCTCTGCCGCCCGTGGAAGCCGATGCGCAGTGGCAGGCGACAACCCGACGGCGTTTTGAACGCGCCCTTGAAAGAATTGCCGAAGGCAACGCCCGAATCGCTCTGGAGCAAGCGCGCGCCATCGCGTTAGCACGGCATGAGAGCGCGATGCGCAACCCGCTGGAACGGGCACGCTGGTACGGACTCTGCGCTGTGCTGCAACTCCCCCTCTCGCCCGACGAGTACGCCGCCCGCCTCAAAAATCTGCCCGTGGAGCAGGTCGAAGCGTTCGTCAGGGCCAGGACGGGGGTACCCTCCCACTCCGAGACCGCCATCAGCAACGCCCCCACCCAACGCCCATTTCCAACGCTTAGGGGGAACCCACTGCACTCTCGTGTGGCTGCTGTCGCGTCCTCAACGCGCTCTGTCGCCGTGCGCCAGCGATTGGCGAACGGGCTGCGCGTCGTTGCCGTTTCCGCCCCAGATGCCGAGGGCGTCGTCCTCCATGTCGTTGTGGGGCACACACTGGGCGAATCCGCCGCGGCAGGCGAGCTGACCACACGCATGCTGTTCGGCGAGACCCAAAACGAGACCGAACGCACGCTCGCGATGCGCATCGCCCGCTCAGGCGGCAGCCTAAGCGTGGAGTGGACACCCGCCGGGACTCGGATTACCGCGTTCGCCCGACCCGACTCGGTAGTGAACTGCCTCGCGCTGCTCAAGGAGGCATTGCTCCGTGCGGAGTTCACCGACACAGCCCTCCAACGCGCCCTCCAACAAGCGCTCTACGACCGCCAATACCGCGAAGGCGCCTCCGCATGGCGACTGGGAGCAGCCCTGATAGACGCTTACGGCAGCGAAGAATCGCTCAGGGGCGTCTCGATTAGTGCCGTCCGCGCCTACTATCAGCAACACTATCGCCCGGAAAACACCGTGATTGTCGCAGCGGGCAACCTCCCGTTAGAACGGCTGATTGAGATGGTGCAATCGTTCTGGGGCAGTGCGTGGGAGCAGCCACCCACCCCAAGAACACACGAATCGCCGACGGAGAGCAAGCTGCGCATCGGCGCGATTACCGACTCACACGGCTGTGCCTACACAGGCTACGCTTGGGCAGCGGATGTGGCGTCGCCCTCGGATTACTATGCCTTGCTCGCGCTGCAGTTCCTGCTGATGGAAGGGAAACGGGCGCGCATGTTCGTCGCTGCCCGCGAGCAGCAGGGCATGGGCTACGCACTCATCGCAGAAACCGCTTTGGGGAAAGGGTTTGCGCTCGGCTTCGGCGCAACGCAAACGGGCAAAACCCCCTTGCCTCAAAGCCTCGTGCAAGGGGCACTGCGAGAGCCCCTCCAGCCGAACGAGTGGCAACGCACGCAGCAGCTTCTGCGTGGCGAATGGGAACGGCTCCGTCTGAGCTTGCACACCTTCACGGCAGCGCTGGCGTGGGCAGAGCTGAGCGGGCTGGGCTACGAAACCGTGTGGAACGCGCCCGACATCCTCAACACGCTGTCGCTGGAGTCGGTCGAAGCGCAACGCCAACGCCTGGTGCAACGCGCCTTCGCCAACAGCCGCGCCCGATAGGCTATCCCACAAACAGCCGCGACTTGCTTAGCTCCATCTGCATCGTCACGAGTCGATGGTACACACCCTCGCGTTCCATCAGCTCATCGTGGGTACCTACCTCCACGATGCGCCCGCGCTCCAGCACAACAATTCGGTCGGCGTTACGCAAAGTGGACAATCGGTGCGCAATCGCGATGGTCGTGCGGTTCTGCACCAGCCGCTCTAACGCCTCCTGAATCAGTCGCTCGGTTTCGGTGTCCACCGAAGCGGTCGCCTCGTCCAGAATCAGGATCTGTGGATTGCGCAGGATGGCGCGTGCGATGGCGACGCGCTGACGCTCACCGCCCGAGAGCCGATGCCCCCGCTCGCCCACCCAAGTATCGTAGCCGTCGGGGAAGCGCATAATAAAATCGTGCGCGTTCGCAGCTTTCGCGGCTTCGATAATCTCCTCCAGGGTCGCCTCCGGGCGCGCATACGCGATATTCTCGCGTATCGTACCCGGAAACAGGAAGTTGTCCTGCAACACCACGCCGATATGCCGACGCAGGTCTTGCATTCGTATCTCGCGCAAGTCCTTCCCGTCCAGCAGAATCCGCCCGCGCGTGGGGTCATAGAAGCGACACATCAGGTTAATCAGCGTCGTCTTACCAGAGCCTGACGGGCCCACCAGCCCAATCATCTCGCCCGGACGGATGTGCAAGTTGATATCGTGCAGCACCGGATGATGCTTCTCATAGCCGAACGAGACATTTTCCAGTACAATCTCGCCCTTGACTTCGGTAAGCGGCTGGGCATCGGGTGCGTCGCGGACTTCAGGTTCCGTGTCCAAAATCTCAAACACGCGCTCGGCAGCGGTCACGGTACGCGACGCCCAGTCCATAATGTTCGTGATGATGCTCAGCGGTCCAAACAGCATGCCGATATACGACAGGAACGCAACCAGCTTTCCGAGTTCGAAATTGCCCTCCAGCACGCCCCGTCCACCGACATACCAAATCACAAACGAACTGGACATCACCAAAAACGAAATCAGCGGGAACACACTGGCGTTGATTTTGCCCGCGACCATGCCTGTCTCTGCGATTTCGAAGTTGCGCTTGTCAAAATTCTGGATCTCGCGTTGCTCTTGGGTGAACGCCTTCACCTCACGGATTCCCGACAGGGTGCCGCCCAAGTGCGCCGTGAGGCGCGACCAGCGATGCCAGTGCCGACGCCAGACCCGAATGACCCTGCGCCACGCATAACGCGAGAGCCACACAATAAACGGCGCCGGGATCAGCACCAGCAGGCTCAACTTCCAGTCCATCAGCACCATCACCGTCGCGATGCCGATAATCATCAGCAAGTTCAAGGCAATCGTAGGCGCACTGTTCACCACGAAATCGTACAGCGCATCCGTGTCGCGCGTCACACGGCTCATAATCGAACCGGTCTGCCGCTTGTCGAAGTAGCTCAGGGAGAGCCACTGCAGGTGCTGATAGAGCTTCGAGCGCAACATAAACGAGATTTGACTGCCCAGCCAGGCGTTCAGCCTGCCACGCAGGATGTTCACGCCCGTCCCCAGCAGTCGGATACCGATGAGCCCACCCAACAGCCACAAAAACAGATGCGCGTTTTTGCGTGGGACAAGCACCTCGTCGATCAGTACCTTCGTCAGGTAGGGCGGGGTCAGCTCGACGGCTGCCGTGATAATCGCCAGCAGCGTGGAAACCCACATATATTTCCAGTAGGGGCGTACCAACCCCATTAGGCGTACCAGCACCTGCTTCTGCGAGCGGCACGCAGGACACGAAACGCTGTCTTCGGGGATCGGACGACCGCACTTTTCACACACCAGTTGCTTATGTTCAAACGGCGGTGGCTCCTCGTTTTGGAGGATCGCCTCAATGCGCATCCGTGCTTGCCCGAACAGGTACGCCAGCGCGCTGCTATAGCGTATCAGCTCCAGCATGCGCCCATCCTTGAGTTTGACTTCCAGCGCCGATGCACCAACCAGCTGCGTCGTGCGCACCTGCTCCACCTCGCTCATCGGCACAGCGAGGTGAATTGACACATGCGGCGCGGTTCCGTTCATGGGGGCGGCGCCGTTGGTGTACACGCCGTTCTGGCTGTTATTTTTTCGCAGCCATGGCAGGCGCGCGCTGGTGCTGGTCTCAACGGGCGTATGGTCTACTCGGAGGGTCAGCAGGGTGTCGTTCGCCAGAACGAGCCAGCTTTCACCGAATCGCCCCTCTGGCGACAGGTCGGACGCTAAGGCGAACTCAAGGTTCGCGTTGCCCATCCTTTGCTCGACGGCGGCACGCACAAAATCGGGCAGCCGTCGTTGCGGCGTGTCCATACTGCCTTATTATACCTGAATTGAATTAGGCGCGGTTCAGCAACACAAGGCTAACGCTCTAACGGCTCTTTCTTCACCAGCAGCCCGCGTTTGTACAGCTCCCACACACGGAACACAGAGTTCTTGTGCGGTCGGATTTTGCAGTGTTCGTCCTCGTTGCGCTTCTCGTCGCAATAGCCCAACGGCACACACTTGGGCACTAACAGTTTGCCGAAATAGGGGTCGGCTGCCATCATCTCTTTACGGATGAGCTTGAACAGTTGGCGAATCTCCCACTGGGCAAGCGTACACAGGCGCAGCCCCGCCATGTGCATCAGTTGGCGGAGGTTCACTGTCATAATCAGGTTCGTCGTGACGGCGTTCGGGAAGATAAAGCGCGCATCCTCTGCAGGGATGCCCTGCTCCAGAAAGCGATGATAGATCTCCTCGCTCACATCGCGGAAGCGTTCGAACTCCTGCAGCGCGTTGGGGTTCGCCTCGATACTCGGCGGCGTGACATACTGCGGTTCCTTGTATTTCACATACCGCTGGCTCTGCTGGTCAAACGCCACCCCGATTCGGTGGCGCACCAGTTGGTGGCTCAACGCGCGGCTGACGCCCGAAATCGCGAAGGTGAAACTGATATGCTCTATGGTGCTGTGGTGCCCCGACTCCACCACATGCTCAATCAGTTTCATCACGCGCTCGGGGGGCGTTTTGTCCGAGACAAACTCGTCCCAAATTTGCTGGGGCGTCTTTTCGCTGTAGCAGGTGCGCGCCGCCAAATAAATCAGCCCCTTGTAGTACCGCCGAATGACCTCCGCCTCGGGGAATACTAACGACACCTCCATCACACCGCGTTTCGCCATGATGCATAGGCGATTCGGCATCGCAAGCCACTCTCCTGCCCCCAATCTGTATAATTAGCAACATACCGAAGACACAGCAAAGAGCATCGCGCGGTACAGGTCGTAGAGGGAGACAATTACCCACAGTCTCGGCGACACCAGTGTTTGGGGGTGTGAAGGGGGCGTGTGGCGTTCGCGTAGGATGCGCTTCCGTGTTTAAACCCGCAGCCCTCGGCATGGGAGACGGATGCGCTACCCAGAGATACCTCTACAACGCTTATACCTGAGAGGCGCTGTTTTCAAGTCTTGGATGCTTTGCGTGGCATTGCAAGACCGCGCTGAGGACGCGACATGTGAGAATCTGCGCATCGGCGAGTGCAATATCCTCAGGCACGCGCTGCCCGTTGGTGAAGTACGCCAACGGTTGCTCCGAGCGCAAGGCGAGATTAACACAGTTGCCCAGTCGCGCCGCCTCGTCCAGCTTCGTGAGGATTATCGCGTCGGGTTCGAAAATCGCGAAGCGTTGCGCGGCGTCCAGCAAGGTGGCTGTATCGGCGGTGGCGCTGAGAGTCAGGTAGACGATCCCTTTGACAGGCAGCAACGCTTGACGCATCTCTTGTAAATGCGCTTCGTCGCGTTGCCCACGCCCTATGGTATCTACCAAGACGAGGTCATAATCGCGGAACAGTTCCAGCCCTTCCTGTACCTCCTCGGCGGTTGTGGCGATGTGCAGGGGCAGTTGCATCAGCTCGGCGTAGGTGCGCAGTTGCTGAATCGCGCCGATGCGGTAGGTGTCCAGCGAGAGCAGGGCGACTTTACGGTTGTAGTCCAGCGCGTGGATAGCGGCGAGCTTGGCGATGGTAGTGGTTTTGCCGACGCCTGTGGGACCGACCAGCACCGCAACTTGGCGATGGCGGCTTTCACGGGGCAGCGCGCCGCCAATCGGAATACGCGCCATCAGCGTCCGCTTGAGGGCGTCCACTGCAGCATTCTGCGGGATACGGGGCACACGGCGCAAGAGTTCCTGCGCAATCTCTGGCTCTACGCCCGCTTCCAGCAGGGGGCGCAGTAGCGGATGCTCGTCCACCGCCGCCGCAATCCGGGGCATTTCGAGCGCATGGGCATCGGCGTCGGCGGGTGGCGTGCCATGTGTGAAGTAGGCGTGTAGGGTTTGCACCAGGGCGCGGATCTCTTGCATTTCGCGCTCTAACTTGCGCAGGCGCGTCTGGGTGGGGTCGTACTCGTCGATGCCTTTCGGTTCCACTTTAGACGCAGGGTTCGACTCAGGTTCCCCACCCTTGACGCCGACCACAATCTCCACCATCGGCTTTTTGCTGAACAGTTTCCCTTTCTGCACCGTGCGTTCGCTGAGGATTACCGCGTCGGCGCCATGCTCTTCGCGTATCTTCAGCAGCGCTTCCAGTTTCGTCGGCGCGAGGTAAGTCTTCGTTTGCATAGCCTATCCCCTTAAGATTATCGGGAGAGGAGGGCGTTCTTTTTAGGGTTTATTGAGCCGCGTGGAGTATCAGCCCGAGGCAATAGCCTGCGCCGAAGCCGTTGTCGATGTTGACCACGACCACGCCGGGCGCGCAGGCGTTGAGCATAGTCAAGAGGGGCGCCAGCCCCCTGAAGTGGGCGCCATAGCCGACGCTGGTCGGCACCGCAATCACGGGGCAGGGCACGAGACCGCCCACCACGCTGGGCAGTGCGCCTTCCATCCCTGCAACAACCACAACCCCACGCGCTCCCTGAAGCAGCGGCAGGTGTTCCAGCAAACGGTGGATACCCGCCACGCCGACATCGTAGAGGGTTTCGACCCGCGCTCCGATCATCCGCGCGGTGAGAGCAGCTTCTTCTGCGACGGGGATGTCGGCGGTGCCTGCTGCGCAGATCACGCCATACGGGGATTCGGGGGCAGGAGGCGGTTCGCCGAGGGTAATCGCCCGCGCCAAGGGGTGATAGACGGCGTCGGGGAGGCGCGCCTGTACGGCGTGCGCATGCGCCTCGGAGGCACGCGTTGCCAGCACCCGCCCGCGCTCAGCTAAATGCGCCACAATCTCCGCGACCTGCTCGGGGGTCTTGCCCTGACAGAACACCACTTCGGGAAAGCCCTTGCGCAGCGCGCGATGGTGGTCAATCCGTGCAAATTCCAAGTTTTGGAAGGGTAGGTCGCGCAGACGCCCCAGAGCCTCTTCGACGGAGACGGTCCCTTGCGCTACCTCGTTGAGGAGCGTCCGCAGTCGGTCAACTTCCACGCGCCTTCGCCTCCGCCTGTGCCTTCACGCCTTCCAGAATCCCTTTCAAGTTCTGCGTGACGAGGTGATGCACCACCTTTTGCACAATCGCACCCAGCAGTGGCACACGCAGTTCATAGTCCAGCGTGCTGCGGAACAGCGTCCCCTCCGCGTGCGGCAGGAACTCCCACAGCCCTTCCATCTGATCATAGTCGCCCTTCACCTGTCGGAAGCGACAAGTGTGGTTCACATCGTCCCAGATGTCCTCTTCCGTCCACTTCACCTGCAGTTTGAGCTGCGAGGCATAGGCGACCCATTCGGTGAGGGTGCGGCTGCCGTCCGCGCTTTTTTCGAGGATTTTGACGGATTTCACATCGGGCATAAACTCTGGGAACGCTTCCACATCGCGCGCAATCGCGTACACGGTCTCCAGCGGGGCGTGGATGACCGTTTCGAGTTCCACTCGCGCCATGTTCAGCCCTCCGCGCGTTGCTTGAATCCGTTGAGCCAGTCTTGGATGATTGTGTTTACGGCGTTTTGCGCCAGCGCGGCGAACATGGGGGGTACATTCGCCTCATAGTCCAATATCGCGGCGAGTTTGCTGCCCGCGCCTTCTGGCTCCACGCGCCATTCGCCGTTCAACTTCACCAGCGAGTCGCCCTCGGGCTGCATCGTCACGCGGCGGTTGGCAGCGTCAATAGCGTGGCGCGATTTCCAGCGCACGGGCATCCCCACACCGGGCGCAATCACCTCCCACTCCACCAGCACGCTGTTCTCGGTGCGCTCCAGCACCTGCACGCTGCGTGCATGGGGCAAGAACTGGGCAAACGATTCCGCCTGCTGTAACACCTCAAACAGTTTCTCGGCAGGCGCATTCACACTCACGGATTTCTCGATTTTGGGCATACGGTTCTCCTCCGACCTGTAAGTATACCGTTTCGAGCCGTCATGCGACCTCACGCACGGAGGGCTTCTCCTGTGGTGGGATCGAACAGATGCAGATACTCTAAATGCAGGCGTATCGGCAGGGTGTCGCCCTCGTTCGCCTTCACGCGCGCGCTCAACTGAGCGATGAGGGTTGCGCCATCGATGATGAGGTGGATATCGTTGCGGTCGCCGTGGGGTTCGATCACATCCACAACGCCGGGCACTGGCTCGGACAGAACCGCGTCGGGGGGCGCGGTGCGGTCGGTGTAAATGTCTTGAGGGCGGATTCCCATCAGTATTGTTTGTCCTACCCGTGCTTTGAGCAGTTGCGCCTGAGCCTCCAACACCGGTAGTGCCGTAGCGCCGATTTTTAACGCCGGGCTGCCCCCTTGCTCCACGACCTGCGCGTTGAGCAGGTTCATCGGGGGCGTTCCGATAAAGGTCGCGACGAAGGTGTTCGCAGGCTGGAAGTAGACCGCTTCGGGGGTACCGACCTGCTGGAGCACGCCCTCCTTCATGACTGCGATGCGTGTGCCCAGCGTCATCGCCTCTTTCTGGTCGTGAGTTACATAGATTGTGGTCACGCCGAGCTGTTCCTGCAGTTTTTTGAGTTCGGCGCGGGTCTGGTCGCGCAGTTTCGCGTCGAGGTTCGAAAGCGGCTCATCCATCAGGAACACTTTCGGTTGCCGTACGATGGCGCGGGCAAGGGCGACGCGCTGCCGTTGTCCACCCGATAGCTCCTTCGGCAGGCGGTGGAGCAGCCCCTCAATCTCCAGCATCTGTGCGACTTGGCGCACGCGCTCGTCGATGCGTTTTTTGATGGCGCGCGCCTCGCCCCAGTGCGTGAGCTGCCACAGGACGCCTCCCAGCTCGCGCAAGCGCAGTCCGAACGCGATGTTGTCGTAGACGCGCATATGGGGGTACAGCGCGTAGTTTTGGAACACCATCGCGATATCGCGGTCGCGGGGTGAGACCTCGTTGACGCAGCGATCGCCGATGTAAATCGCGCCCTCAGTGGGGTCTTCCAGCCCCGCCAGCATCCGCAGCGCAGTCGTTTTACCACAACCCGACGGGCCAACAAGCACCATAAACTCGCCCGGCTGGATATGGAGTGTCAGTCGGTTCACTGCCACAACGGAACCGAACCGTTTGGTCACCTTTTCGAATCGCACGCTTTCGGCTTTCATGACAGTCCCAGTTTCTTGCGCCAGTAGCGGGCATAGCCCAGCGCGATGAGTTCGTAGCCTGCACCGAGGTCATAACTGCTTGGGTCTGCTCCCTGTTGATGCATTTCCTCGTTGCCATAGTCGCGCAGGCGTTGTATCAGTTCGCTGTCGGAGACACCCTGTTGAATCAGGTCGCGTGTGAAGGCAGCCCAGTTCAGCAGGCGTGATTCCAACTCATCGAGGTGGCGTTCCACATCGCTGAATATACCGAAGTGGGTCAGCGCGAGTTGCTGTACGGGGAGGGTACGCAGTTTGGCGAGGCTCGCCTGCCACGCTTCGATGTCCAGTTCGGGGGGTGGGGTTGGTGGGCGCACATAGGTTGTGCCTGGCATGCGCACGCCCGCCACATCACCCGCGAACAGTATGCCCGTCGCCTCATCCAAGTAAGCGTGATGATGAAGCGCATGTCCGGGCGTGTCTATCGCTCGCAACGCACGCCCTGCCACTTCGATTCGCTCCCCGTCGCGCACGACGCGAAGCCGTTCCTGCGGCACAGGAACCACCTCGCCCCACAGCCGTTCCATCATCTCGCCGTACAAGCGCGACGCGCTGCTAATCAGGCGGCTGGGGTCAACCATGTGCGGCGCGCCAATTGGATGCACATACGCCGTTGCATTCGGCAGGCGTTGTAGGAGCCAGCCCAACGCGCCCGCATGGTCTAAATGGATATGGGTCACGATGAGATGGCGCACCCGCTCCCGCGCAACACCACGCGCTTGCAACTCACGCAGCAGCGTCTCTGCCGTGCTGGTCGGCCCCACTTCCACGAGTGCGGCATCGGCGCCATCGTCCAGCAGATACGCCGCAATCGCCAGCGGATACCCTAAAAACTGCAGGTCAATCAACTCCGTCCGCAAGGTGGACATTCCGGGCAAGAGATTCTGAAAACTCGCTGAATTTCCTACTGGGGTGGGGTATATTGAAGGGGGAAAGCGGAACATAAGGTTTTCCGCTCCCGTCTTATTGTTGGTGCTTGTGGTTTCGCCCCCACAAGTGGAACGATTCGAGAGGAGGAGTATGATGCGGCTGATTATTTGCGTCTGTTTGACGCTCTGGACTGCAGGCTTTGTCCTGGCGGCGGAGTCGATCGCTGTTGTGCCGCGTAATAGCTATCTGATACGCCCGGTAGCCAGCGCGCGTGATTTGGCGAATCAAATCCGCACGGAACCAATCGTCGCCCAGCGCTATGCACGACACTTTAAGCGGAGTGCATGGGAATTCGCGGAGTATGTGGAGAAGAACTTACGCTTGACCCGATTGGAGAAAGCACAGGCGTTCAATGTCTACTACTCGCCTCCAGATGACCGCTTGATGGTGGTGCGTCGTACCCTACCGAAGGGAACGCCCGTATTTGTCGAGAAGAAGACCGGTAAGCCGGTGTTGAAAGCCAACTGCGGCAATCCGCTTACACCCGCGGTGTCTCTTCCAACTTCGCAGGCGCAAGCACCTATCGAAGTCGCCTCAATCGCTATACCGCAACCTGTCGTCGCAGAGATGATAGATGCCCCTCAAACACCCACGATCGAACTCGTGGAGGCGGCGGAAGCGCCCATTGAAGAAGTGGTTGCCGCCGATGTGCTGCCGACCGAGACGCTGGTAGAGACACTACCGGAAGCAGCCCCTGAACCCGAAGCACCGCCTGCAATTGCGACGCCAACCGCTTCGCCAATAGACCAGACCCCGATCGTCAAAGGCAGCCGATTCAACTGGTTGCCACTCTTGCCTCTCATTGCGCTAATTGCACCTCGTGGTGGGGATGACTCGGAGCCGATTCCAGAGCCGACCAGCCTACTGGTTTTGGGCGCGGGAGTAGGGCTGCTCTATCCGTTCTCACGCAGGGTATTCAGCCGTTCCCAGAACTCCAACCAGCGCACGGGCGATTCTAACACGCATTCTGCATAGCCCAGCGCTGCGCGCATCAGGCTCCGAGATGTTTCAGGGCGAGCGTCTGAGTTGAGGCGCTCGCCCTGAAGCCATTGCTGAAGGAGCTTTAGCGCGGCGGGTGTGAGCATTACCTCTTCACGCTGGGGTGCGCACCGCGAGCAAAGCACCACACCGTCCGCTGGAATCAAGGCGATGTTGTGTGTGCGCTCGTTCTCATCCTCAAAAAGTGGTGCAGAAGGCAATAACGCTTTCCCACACTTTCCGCATCGTTCTACCTCAGGGCAGTAGCCCAACATCGCGAGCCAGCGCCAAAGCGCCCACGCTGCTGCTTGCTCGGCAGGCGCGCCAGCTTCCAAAGCCTCCAGCGCCACGATAAGAGTCGCATAGACCTCTGGCTCGGCATGCTCTTCAGGCAACCAGCGATCTAAAGTCTCGCAAAGCGCCAGCGCAACACTCAGCCGTTCCAGGTCCGCGCGGAGCGACACATAGCTGCGTATCAGTTGGGGCTGCACGATGAGCCGCTGCGAGCGTCCCTCAATCACCCGCGCTTTGAGGCGGTTCAACGGTTCGGTCAGCATTCCCATCTTGCTCTTCGGTTTGCGCGCTCCTCGCACACGTAGGCGCAGCTTGCCGTGTTCTGGGGTCAAAAAACTCACCCACTTGTCATACTCACCGATGTATCCGCGCCGCAGGACGACGCCCTCAACTTGCACCTCACGCGCCATGCAGAGCCAATTGTACCAGAACAGGTATACTGTTGCCCACTTTGGTGGAAGGAGGTAGTGTTCACTATGCAAAACCACTATCGTTTCGGGACAATCTGCCTTCATGGCGGTCAAGAGCCTGACCCAGCTACTGGGGCACGGGCAGTGCCTATCTATCAGACGACTTCGTATCTGTTCGACAGTGTGGATCACGCAGCGAGCCTATTTGACCTCAAGACGCCGGGTTTTATCTACACGCGAATTATGAACCCCACTCAAGGCGTCTTTGAGCAGCGCATGGCGATGCTCGAGGGGGGCGCGGGCGCGCTCGCGGTCGCGTCGGGACAAGCGGCTGAAACGCTTGCGATCCTCGCCATCGCCGACACAGGCGATGAAATCGTGTCCACAACCAGCCTCTACGGAGGTACTTACAACCTGTTCAAATACACTTTCCCCCAAAAGTTCGGAATCACGGTGCGCTTCGTCGACCCACGCGACCCTGAAAACTTTCGCAGGGCGATTACCCCGAAGACGCGAGCGTTGTATATCGAGGCGATTGGTAACCCGAAACTCGATGTGCATGACTTCGAAGCGATAGCGCACATTGCCCACGAGCATGGGATTCCCCTGATTGTGGACAACACGATTCCGACACCGGCGCTGTTGCGTCCGTTCGAGTGGGGGGCAGACATCGTGGTGCATTCCGCGACCAAATTCATCGGCGGGCACGGCAACAGTATCGGCGGCGTGATTGTGGACTCGGGCAAGTTCAACTGGGATAATGGCAAGTTCCCCCAGATTACCGAGCCGGACTCCAGCTATCACGGCTTAAACTTCCACGAGGCGTTCGGCAACATGGCGTACATCGTCAAGGTTCGGGCGCAACTACTGCGCGATTTGGGACCTGCCATTTCGCCGTTCAACGCCTTCCTGTTCCTGCAGGGACTGGAAACGCTCCATCTGCGCATGGAACGCCACAGCCAGAACGCGCTGCGTGTGGCGCAGTGGCTCAGCGAACACCCCAAAGTCGCGTGGGTGAACTATCCCGGACTACCTAACAGCCCGTCCTATGCACTGGCGAAGAAGTACTTACCGAACGGGCAGAGCGCCATCGTGGGCTTCGGGGTCAAGGGTGGATACGACTCCGCGGTGCGGGTGATTCAGCATGTGCGCCTGCACTCTCACTTGGCGAACATCGGCGATGCGAAATCGCTGATTATCCACCCTGCCAGCACAACTCACCGCCAACTGACCCCCGAACAGCAGCAAGAGACGGGCGTCACGCCCGATTTCATCCGCTTGTCCGTCGGTATCGAGGATGTAGAGGATATTATCGCCGACCTGGATCAGGCGTTGGCGCATGCCTAAGGGTTCTCGCCCGTGAGCAAGCACGGGCGAGAACCGTTCACACTTCTGGTGACGCCGGCTTCTCCGCTGTGTGCGCCGCCACCGGCTTCGTTGGGCGTCGGGATGTGCGTCCGCGTGGTTTGACTGCCTTCGGCTGAGGCGTCGGGAACGGCTCTAATGTCGCCCGTGCGACTCCGTACTTCACATCGCGTGCGCGGCGCACCACTGCCAACAACCCGCCCAGCACTGTCAACGGCGGTCCCAGCCACACCAGAATCGTGAACGGCTTGTAATACACCTCCAGCGGAATTACCCAGCGCGGTGCGGTTTCAGGCTTACCCGGCACCATCACCAGTTGGAACTCCACCAACCGCCGGTTCACATCCATTCGCCCGACCAAGATTTGTGCCCCGTCAGGCAACGGTACCGGGATGGGCACAACCCCACCCCCAGTGACGATGCGGAACGGCTCTACTTCCACCGGCTGTTTCCAGTCCGGGTGGCTCACGCGGGCTTTCGCAATTGCACGGAAGCCCTCGCCGCCCATCGCGCCCTCCGTCTGGAAGCCCAAAAACTCGATGGTGTACTTGTCAACGGCGCCTTTTTCCTTCTCGTGGAGCGTCAGCGTAAGCGGACTGGCGTCCACCTGCGGCGGCGCAAAGAATGACACATACAAGTCGTGATCCCACCAACGGATAATCGCGGGCCACACGACATTGTTGCCCGTTTCGCGTCGTTGGTCTTGGTAGAAGCGCGGCTCGACGATGAATTTCTCGTTATGGGAGGCGATTTCGATACGCACGCGATTGAACTTATCCGCCAGCGGGTCGCCGGGAAACTTCTCGTTGCCCGTCATCCCCAGATACCGCCACTTATAGCCCATCGCGAAGGTATCTTGTCCCTGAAGTATCACCACGCGCTCCTTGCGCTCGTAGCTGTAGGAGAGAATCAGCCCCAGAATCGCAATCGCCAGCCCCATGTGCGTGAGGAATCCGCCCAGTGTCAGGCGCGAGGTGCGGAACCGCCGCCCGATTGCCCCTGCGTTTGCGTAGGCGGTGAAGGCGACCAGTGTGCAAATCAGTAAAGTAATCGGCTCGCGGAAGCCCAAGAAGAACAGCACGAACCCTGTCGCCACGGCTGCGAGCCAGCTCTTGGTGAGCCGCTCCAGAATCTGGTCTAAACTCATCCCGCGCCAAGTAAGCATCGGCGCCGCCGCCAGCACAATCGCCGTCATCACAATCCACGGGATGTGTACCTGATTATAGAATTCCGGCTTGAGCGCTTCCATTTGCTTGCCGAACGCCTTCGTAATCAAGGGCCACGAGGTGCCAATCAAGCTAATCAGCGCGGAAATCGTAAGCAGGATAATCCCCCAGCGTACCGCTGCTTCGCGCGAGAAGCCTGTGGTCATGTCGCGTGCGGGCAGCGGCATCTGCCGATAGCGCCACCCCCATAATCCCAGCGTCAACAGCCCACTACCGACCAGCATGCCCATCAGAATCTTGAGCGCGTTGGTCTCCATATTGACAAACGAATGTACCGAGACCTCCGCCAGCGCACCGCTGCGCGTCAGAAAAGTGCCGTACAGAAACAGAATGAACGGCAACGCGAGCAGCAACGGGTTCCAGCGCACCATCCGCCCGCGATTGATTTGGAGCATGAGGCCGTGTAGCCCCGCTGCCATAAACAGCCACGGGAAGTAGGAACTGTTCTCCACAGGGTCCCACGCCCAGAAGCCGCCCCAGCCGAGCGTCTCGTAAGCCCAATACCCGCCCAGCGCCAGACCGAACCCCAGCATCGTCGTCGCGTAAATCGCCCATGGGCGCACGCGCACAGCAAACTCGTGATATTCGTTCCGCCAGAGCGCAGCCAGGGCATAGGCAAACGGAACCGCCAACGCGGCGAAACCCGCGAAGATAATCGGCGGGTGGATTTTCATCCAGGGATTCTCCAGCACAGGGTTCAATCCGAAGCCGTCTTGAGGCGGCCACACAGCGGGTGCAGGATCGGGTTTGGGCAACGGTGCAAACGGACTCTGGAACGCCAAGATACTCATCAGCAGCAACACCACGCCGCTGTAGAAGGTCATCACCCAGCGCTCATAGCCCCCAGCAGTGCGCATAAGGAACATGCCATAAATGCCTGTCCACAACGCCCACAGCAGGAAGCTCCCTTCTTGCCCCGCCCACGCGCTGGCAACCTTGAAAAGCGGCGTCAACGACTGCTCGCTGAAACTAAACACATATTGCAGGTCATAGCGCCCCGCAAGCAAAGCGTAGATTAGCAATGCCTCCGCCCCCACAATCGCCAGAAACGCGCCCACAAATGCCCCCCGCGCCCAGCGAAGCCAACTCAGCCGCTTGCCACTTAGCCCATAGAGAACCATCGAAGCAAGCGCGAAAAACACGCCTATCCAAACCGTGATAGAACCCGCTAACATAGTCTCTCTCAGAGGCACAGACACAAGTGTCTATGCAGACGATTCCAAACTCCACTGAGGGACACGAACATACTTGCCCGTGCTCCAATCGCGCTCGGACGGACCGTCCGGGCGGCGCTCATCGCTGTGCTGTCTGCGTGTCGCCTTGGTACTTGCTGGGGCACTTCACCAGCATCTCTTCCGCGTAGAACACGCCGTCTTTGTAGCTGCCGATGGCGACCACTTGTGTCGCCGCTTCAAAGTTGTTCGGCTTGCCCTTCGGGTACACCACCTTTACGCGCCCCGTTTCGTCCTCGCCCTCAAAAGTCAGCGTCATGGTCTTGACATCGAACTGAGCGGTGTCGTGGAGGGGTTTCAGGGGGAGATGCACATGCTGCCCGCGCGTTTCAAGTTGATTGACCTTCACATAGGGACTGGTATTCGTAATGAACGCTCGCACGGTGAACGCAATCCCCGCAATTACCAACACAAGCGCAACGATACTGCCGAGTTTCATAGCAAGCATATTATACCCCAGCCGATGCCGAGGCGTTTATCCCGGCACAAACCAACTTTGAGGGGCTATCCCTGTCGAAACTCTTGCTCAATTGTCTGGAGCCGTTGCCCATATTCGGGCGTGTCCAGTCCTTCGAGCCACATAATCAGGGCGTCTTCGAAATTATCGTAATACTTCGCACGCACGGCGACGGGGCGGAAGCCGAACTTTTCATAGAGTTTTTGGGCAGGGGTGTTGCTAACGCGCACTTCGAGAAACGCCTTCACGCAGCCGCGTTCGCGTGCGATACTAAGCAGACGATGAATCAGGCGTTGGGCGAATTTGCGTCCGCGATATTCGGGCTTGACCGCGACATTTGTGATATGCGCCTCGTCGATGACGATCCACATCCCTGCATAGGCAACAATTGTGCTGTTGAGGCGAAGGATCAGATAGAGCGCCGCGGGGTTGCGCAGGTCGTTCCGAAACGCCTCTTCTGACCAGCCGGGCATAAACACCTCTCGCTCGATGCGCATCACTTCGGGCAGATGCGCTTCCGTCATGCGCTCGATCGTCAGTGTCTCGCCCGAGCTACTCACGGATTCCGCAGAGCTGTTTGTAGACTCGGATGACTTTGCGCACATAGTTTTGGGTTTCCCGATAGGGGGGCACGCCACCGTGTTTACGCACCGCGCCCGAGCCTGCGTTATAGGCGGCTAAAGTGAGGATGACATGCTCCCAGCCGTTGGGGTCGCCTGTCTGCGCCCAGTATTTCTCCAGATGCCCACGCACCAGTTTCACCGTTCCGTGCAGGTTCTGAATGGGATCATACGGGTCGACCACGCCGAGTCCGCGTGCGGTGCTGGGCATCAGTTGTCCCAGTCCTGCTGCGCCCTTGCGCGAGGTGGCGTCGGGGTTGAAGCCGGATTCCACCAACACAATTGCCACGATGAAGCGCGGGTCGACGCCGTATTGTGCGCTGAAGTGTAGGATTGCCCATGCGATTTGGTCGGCTTCCTGTTGCGATAGGCGTGGGTTACGGCTGCGGATGAATTGAGCATACTCGGGCACATACAGTCGCAGATTCGTGCGAAAAGTCTCCCAGTCGGGCGCGGGGTTGGGACGCTGAGGTGGGCGTGCCGTGCTGTTGGCGCGACTGTTCAAGTTGGTGCTGCGTGTGGGGGGACGGGTGGTGGGAGATTTCTGGGTTTTTGCTTGCGCTTGTGCTTTCGCTTGCTGTAAGGCGCGCTGTTGCACCTCCCACTTGGCGACGGTGCTGGCAAACGCGGCGTTCAGCAGGCGATAATTGGGCGTCTCCAGCTCGCTCGCGCGTTCCACGGCAACAATCGCGCGAATACGCATCTGCCCGCGCGTGAGCCAACCGTGCCCCTCGCCCAACGCCACCACGATACTGCGCCCCGACTCTATCTCCAACAGAATCGACTGCGCCCCATCGATAGTGACCGAGCCGACTACAACGCCTTCCACTTCCAACACGCGCTTGCCCACAGCGAGTTCCAGCGCGGCAATAGGCGTCACGCTCTTGATTTTGTACGCGGCGCGGGTTTTCAAGTAAGATTCCAACTCCTGAGCGACCGTCATATCGACGCCCAGCAACAAACACACAAGCAACGCGACGATGCCGCGCAGCCAACTGACAGTTCGCACCATATAATAAGTATTCCATGCAGGCGTGGGATTTCCTGCTGGGGTGGAGTGTGGGATGCCTGAGGGGTAGTGGGTACGGGCAGCGCGCCCATCCCCACTGGTTCTATCACGCGCGAGCGCGTCTTCGGGCGCGCAGTAGCTCCGCGAGCCCCCCGCTCAAGACAAACAGCGATGCTGGCTCTGGAACCAACTCCTGCGAGAAACCGATGTTGTCGATTCCGACATTCCAATCACCGCCGAAGCGAATCTCGATCGCGCCGCCTTTCACAACGGTCGGGTCAAACGAAAAGGTAGTTGCCGACGAGCCGCTAATCGACACATTCGTTTGGGTATACACGGGATTCCCGTCCACAAGTACCTGTAAGAAGGGCAAGGTTCGGTTGGTATTGGGCCAGCCCCCCATCTGGAACTCGTGAAGCTGCACATAATAAGTGCTATCTGCCGTGAGGATGAACCGTGCGCCCTGGTTCGAAGGGTCGTGATAGGCGACATTTTGTAGATTGGAATATTGAGTCGCCCAGAATTTCAACCCTCCGAGCCGTGCCCACGACCCGCCTGCATAGTCTGCCGTGAACATCTGTACCTGGACATTCGGGGTTTCGCCATAGGTGAGGTTATAGCCCCCTCGCCCCTGCGAATCGATGCCCGAACTGTTGACGCGGTCTGCATAATCTTCGGGGATTGACTGACCATTGCTGAGGGTCAGGTTATCGAAGTTGATCACAGTAGCGTGGCTCAACGACAGAGTCAGAATTGCTGTCGTCACAATGCTCACGATTTGCGCCTTTCCTCTCATACGATCACCTTCTCAAATAGGTATGGCTGCATCGGCAGCGTTCCTATTATACTACATTTTTCGTGATTTGGGCTGTTTTGAGGGGTGCATAGAGATTTTGGCTTTTGAAGAGGGCGTTGTTGCGAGTCTATCTCCCGTAGTATCGGGGAGGGGTTGGGGTTCGTTTTATACGCCCGATGAGGTATCTTATTAGCTATGAAACGCCGATGCTTACTGGGGCTGCTGGGGATCGTGCTATTTGGAGTCGCTTCGGCGCAATTGCGGCAGATTTCGTTCAAGACGGAAGTGATTCTGGAGCGTGTCGCCTATGCGCCCGGCTCGAAAGTGAACGGCGTCGTGGTGATGCAAGTCGACAAACCCTATCATGTGAACGCCAACCCCGCCTCGGAAGACTACCTGATACCGACCGAGCTGCGCTTTGAGACAAGTAAGGGCTACAAGATGGACAGAATCGAATATCCCAAGCCGAAGGAGAAGGCGTTCGCGTTTTCGGAGGGCAAGCCAATCAAGATTCTGGAGGGACGCACCCCGATTAAGTTTCAGATTACGCTGGATAAAAGCGTTCCGAAGCGCCCGATGACGATTAAAGCCACGCTGCGCTACCAAGCCTGCGACGATAACGCCTGCTACCCACCGCGCACCATACCGATTGAAATCAAGATTCCCGTCGTTGATAAAGAGGGCGCGGTGAATCCCAAATACCAGGAAGCGGTTCAGGGCAGCGAGGTCGCCGAACGCGATTCGTCTGCTGCCAGTGGGTTGATAGAGTACAGCACCAGTTCAGACAGCGCAAGTTCAGGCGGTATGGTGGGGAGTTTGGAAGAATCGTTCCGCACGGGGCGGTGGGTGTGGTTCACGCTGATCCTGTTTGTGGGTGGGCTGGCGTTGAATCTCACACCGTGTGTGTTGCCCCTGATCCCGATAACGCTGGGCTTTTTCAGTATGCAGTCGCGTGGTCAGGTGGGGCAGCGCGTGGGGTTGAGTGCGTTGTATGCGCTGAGCATGGCGGCGATGTACGCGGTGCTGGGCACAGTGGCATCGTTAGCGGGGAAGGCGTTCGGTTTCCAGTTCCAGAACCCGTGGGTGTTGGGCGGCTTGATCGTGTTGATTGTGCTGTTTGCGCTTGCGCTGTTTGGGGTCTACAAGTTCCAAGTGCCGCCTGCGTTGATGCGCTATGTGGGGGCGCGTCAGGGCTGGGTCGGCGCCATTCTGATGGGCGTGCTGGCGGGCGTGGCCGCCGCGCCGTGTATCGGGCCGGTCATCGCCGCGCTGATTCCCATCGTGGCGGCGGTGGCGAACCCGATGGTTGGGTTCCTGTTCTTTCTTGCGCTGGGGCTGGGGTTGGGAGCACCCTACTTCGTGGCGGGGCTGTTTTATGAACGTGTGCAAAAAAGAATCCCCCGCTCGGGCGAGTGGACGATTTTGGTGGAGCGGATTTTCGGCGTGATGCTGCTGGCAGTTGCGCTGTTTTTTGCCAATAGCCTGATGTCTCCGCAGGTGTACGGGTGGGCATGGGTCGCGTTTCTGGGGCTAACGGCGCTCTATTTTCTGTTCGGCGAGCGCAAGGAGATCACTCAGCCTCGTGTGGTGCGTTTCAAGCAAGTGATTGGTCTCGTGTTCGCGGCGCTTATGGTGGATAATGCCCTCTCGATGATGCGCCCGAAGGTGGAAATCGCATGGCAGCCCTACAGTGTGGCGTTGCTGGAGCAAGCCAAAGCGGAGGGCAAGCCAGTGCTTATTGACTTCACGGCAAATTGGTGCCAAGCCTGCGGCGAACTCAAACACTATACCTTTACCGACCCCGCGGTGGTGCAAGAGTCGGAACGGTTCGTGCGCTTGGTGCTCGATGCCACGACCGAGAGCGACCCTGCGGTGCAAGAGGCGCTCAAACGCCACGAGGTGGTCGGTCTTCCGACCGTCATCTTTATCGATTCGCAAGGCAACGAACGGCGCGACCTGCGTCTCACAGGCTTCGAAAACGCGAAGCGGTTTTTAGAGCGCATGCGTCAAGTGCGTTAGCGGTAGAGTTCAGGGGTGAACGCTTCGGGGGGCGTCTCGGCGCGGAGGCGTCGCACGGCGCCGTTGAGGGTGAGCACCAGCACCCAGCCGCGCGCGCCCGAGACGCGGTCGGTCTGCCATTGGGGGTTGAACTGCTTTGCCCAGTGCCAGTGGCATTCGGAGAGGGGTGTCAGCTCCCCCCACTTGCCCTCGCCGTACGGCGGTCCTGCTTGCCACCACCCCAGCTGCCGTGCCACCGCCCAGTTCGGCACATAGGTATAGCTCACACCGCTGGGCAGGTAAAAGTTACCTTCCAGCCGAAACGCATCGCCCAGCGTATCTTGCACCTGATGCTTCCCTTCCAAAGGGTCTACCGGGCACACAAAGATACGTGGGTCGCCTGCGTAGGGGCGCACAGCCGATAGGTATGGAGGCAGCTCCTGATAGTCGTCACGGTACATGCGTACCGCCAGCCCCACCTGACGCAAGTTCGAAATGCATGCTGTGCGTTGCGCACCGCGACGCGCACTCAGCAGTGCAGGCAGCAGAATCGCCGCCAGCAAGGCAATGAGCGCAATGACCACCAGCAGCTCTACCAAACTGAAGCCCTGAAACCGTCCCCGTGCGCACATTCATACGATTAGACGCAAGCGCAAATGCGAGGTTTCACAGCGCGATGTCCGCTTTCGGGGGGGAATTGAGTCTTATAGGAGTGGAGAGTACCTTCCTTCCTTACAAAAATCCCCCTACCGATTGGTAGGGGGATTTTTTTGAGGAACCTGAACGAGTGAGAGGGTTAGAACTTGAACTGCAGTCCGACGGTGATGCCGTTCACATCGTTGCGCTGGATACCCGCATAACCGACCGTCAGGGCGATTGGGGTCGTGCCAGCGTTGAAGTTATAACCCAGTTCAACTGCGTACGAGAACGCGGCGTCGCCACTTTTGGGGAATCCAACGCCTGCGCCCACGCGATAGAAGAACTGCTCGTTCAGGTAGCCTGTGTAGGTCAGGTGGACAGGGATATAGTAAGTGTCGCCAGCGCCCTTATAGCCTACTGAGGCGCCCAGGTCATAGTAGTAGCCCGTCTCGTTCGGCTCGCTGGTCTGGAAGGTGTAGCCCAAATCCACGCTGAACCAGATGTCTTCCGAGGCATCGCGCACGCTCTTCTTGCTGGGATAGAAGATGCCCGCGTTAATGGTGAACCCCTGTAGAGCCGAATCTTGCGCAGGAGCCGGCGTCGTCAACGCGAGCGTCCCAATCAGCGCCGCCGCCGCGACATACAACAGTCCCTTGTGCATCATACAAATACCCTCCTTGTAGTGTGATGGTGTGCTGCCTGAGAGACTCAAGCAGCAATTTAATTATACCTAATCCGCAATAGGCATGTGAAGATTATTACCAGCAGAGGGAAGTTGTTGTAGAGCCACAAGTGCGCTCACATACATTCACCACCGGCGTGTCGGGGATACCGAAGAAGTCGCCGAAACACTGCCCATGCGGATTGACGGTGTTAAACTCACCCTCGTTTTTGGGGGTACGGTTGTTCCAGCCAGGCGGGTAATTGAAGAAGTAGTAGGTGGTGGTATTGCGCTGTGGGCAGACGCCAGAGAAGTTCTGACGCCACGCGGGTGGAATATCGCCGCCGCGAGGTACGCCAAGATGATGCGACCATTTCACATGCCCGTCTAAATAGGCGATATTGCTCCCCAGATGGTGGCGGGGCCAAATATCGATTTTGAACCAATATTCGAACCAGTAGGTTCCTGCGTTGTGGTACCAGTAGCCATCGACGAGCGCGATTGTATCGGCAGGGCGCGGGACATAAGCCTCGTTGATCAGCTTGCCTTCGTTCCGATAGCCGATTGTGCTGATGCGACATGTGTACAGGCTGAACACGCCATAGTTGGGCACGAAAGCGAAATATCGGAATGTGCCCACAGCGCGGTTTGAGCTATTGCGGTACCGTAAACGCGCTTGCCAGTCCATGCCGTTGTCGGCGTTGGGGTACGAGGGGCATGTGAGTATTTCTGCACTCTTGCGGTACGGATGCAATACATCAAACAGATGGATAATGAGCGTGCCCTCACCGCTAATCCCACGCGGATACACTGTGTCATAGTCGTTCACATACATCAGCACCGATTGAATATTCTGCCGTAGGTTCGAAAGGCATTGCGTCTGGCGCGCCTTTTCTCTTGCCTGCGCAAACACAGGGAACAGAATGGCCGCCAAGATGGCAATAATTGCAATCACCACCAACAGCTCAATCAGGGTAAAACCTTTGCACTTAGTTCGCATATTGTACCTCCATCTGTATTATACACCATCGCTGCGTTTTTTGCAAGCCCCGTGAATCGTTTGAGCGACCACTTGCCTCTAACCTTTGTGGAGGTATCCACAAGATGGTTACAGAGCGTGCAGAAGTTCGTACTCAGACAGCGTGCGAGACGGTTGCGCCGTCGCGTTCGGCGTTACCGCCCTGGCTGATTTGGGGCGGGATGATCGGCTTGGTACAGATCTTTGCGATGGCGACCGTGCAGCCACTGGGCGTCTCCACGGCCTATCCCCAGTTTGTGGGCTGGCTCGTGGACAAGATTGCACCTGGATTCGCCGAGTCGCAGCCGTACCTCCAGAAAATCGGCGCGAAAATCGGTTGGGAAGTGATGTTGGTGCTCGGCTTAGCGTTGGGGGCGGCTCTTTCGAGTGTGCTGCCCGGAGGGCGCGCCACGGCTGCGTGTGAGTTGCCGAATGTGTTCCGCAGTGCGTGGGGGCGCGGATTCGCTGCGTTCCTCGGTGGATTCCTCATCCTGTTCGGGGCGCGCCTGGCAGGTGGATGCACTTCAGGGCATATGCTCAGCGGGATCGCGCAGCTGGCGCTCAGCGGGTTTTTATTCGGTGCGGCAGCCTTCACAACGGGTGTGCTGACTGCGAGCCTCTTGCTCGAACGCACGAATGGCTCATAAGGAGGTAAATAGCGAGATGGAAACCGTACAGATTCTGGGGTTAATTACGGGTGTACTCTTTGGCTTCGCGTTGCATCGTGCAGGATTCAGCCGTTGTGGGCTGGTGATGCGCGGGCTGGCGTTCCGTGACTTCACGATGCTCAAGGTGATGCTCACGGCAATCGCTGTCGGGATGGTGGGCGCGGCGCTGCTGGCGACCTTCGCGCCGGAGCATGCGCATCTGAAAGTGAAGCCGCTCTATGTGTGGGGTGTGCTTGTAGGCGGGTTGATTTTTGGCGTGGGGATGGCGATAGCAGGTTATTGTCCCGGCACGGCGCTGATTGGCTTGGGCAGCGGCGTGCGCGATGGCGTGCTCGCTGTTTTGGGCGGGCTGCTGGGCGCGTTTGTGTTTATCCTTGCCTATCCCACGCTGGAGCCGGTGCTCATAAAACCGCTGGATTTGGGCAAGCTGACCCTGCACGAAACGCTCCACCTTCCTTATCTGCCCACTGCGCTGGTGATGGCGGCGATTCTGGGCGGGATTGTGTTCTGGCTGAATCGGCTGGAGGCGCGAGCACGCACACAGTGAACGCAGTGCTATGACGCAATCCCCCCTCTCTCACGGCGTGGGAGCGGGGGGTTCACTGCTAAATCGCTTAGTGTTCTTGTGCTTCACGCTCGCGCTTGTATTTCTCGATTAATAGTTGCGCTACATTGGGGGGGGCTTCCTCGTAATGGGAGAAGCGTGTGCGGAATCGTCCGCGTCCGCGCGTAATGGAGCGCAACTCGAGCGCATAGCGGGTCATCTCGTTCATGGGCACATTGGCGCGAATAAGCTGCCTGCCGTTGCCCAAACTCTCGATGCCCAAGATGCGTCCACGCCTGCCGTTCAGGTCGCCCATTACATCGCCCGTGAAGGCTTCTGGCACATCGACCTCCACTTCCAGAATCGGCTCCAGAATCACGGGGGCTGCTTTCGCCGCGGCCTCTTGGAAAGCGAGGCTGCCCGCGATGCGGAACGCTTGATCGGACGAGTCCACCTCGTGATAAGAGCCATCTACTACATTAATCTTGAAGTCCGTTGCGGGGAAGCCCGCCAGGATGCCCTTTTCGGCGGCTTCGCGAATGCCTTTCTCGATGGCGGGGATGTAGTTCTTGGGGATTGCACCGCCGACGATGCTCTCGGTGAACTCGATTCCAGCGCCGCGCGGCAGCGGCTCCATGTTGATAAAGCAGTGTCCGTACTGTCCGCGCCCACCCGTTTGACGCTTGAACTTGCCTTCGACTCGCTGCACGGGGCGAGTAATCGTCTCGCGATAGGGGATGCGCAACTCTACCGTCTCGACTTCCGTGTTGAACTTGCGCTTGAGCTTTTCGATAATGACCTCCAGGTGCAGGTCGCCCATGCCCGAGAGCAGGGTCTGTCCCGTTTCGGGGTCGCGTCGCGCGTGGAAGGTGGGGTCTTCTTCCTGCAGGCGGGCGAGCGCGGGTCCCATGCGGTCTTCGTCGGCTTTGGACTTGGCGACGACAGCGACCGTGTAGATCGGTTCGGGCATTTTAATCGGTTCGATGGCAACAGGGCGGCTCTTGTCGCAGAGAGTATGCCCGGTGCCCGTCTCCTGCAGCTTCGCTACCACGCCGATATCGCCTGCGCGCACTTCGGTCGTGGCAATCTGGTTCTTCCCGCGCAGATAGAATACTTGCCCGATGCGCTCGTCGCGCTCTTTCTGGGCGTTGTAGACCTGTGAGTCCCCCTTGAGCGTGCCCGAGTAGACCCGGAAGAAGGTCAGTTTACCGACAAAGGGGTCGGCGGTCGTTTTGAATACGAATGCCGCTAAAGGTGCGCTGGGGTCTGGCTTGAGTTCAATGGGTTCGTCCTTGCGTAGGTCTCGGGCGATGGGCGCAGGCGCTTCGGCAGGGCTGGGCGCGAGCTCGACAACCGCCTGCAGCAGGGGAGCCAGCCCTTCGCCCAACGCTGCGGAACCGCACAACACGGGCACAATCTGTCCTGTGCGCACGCCCTCATGGAACGCATGAACGAGTTCCTCATCCGTGAGGGTCTCGCCGCTAAGGTATTTTTCCAACAAGACATCGTCGGTTTCGGCGGCGGCTTCCATCACCAACTCGCGAGCGCGTTCGACCAGCTCTTTTACCTCGTCGGGGACAGGCGACGCCGTGATGTCGCGATCTTTGCCGAGGTATGCTTTTTGATGGAGTACATCCACAACGCCTTTGAATTGCGCCTCTGCCCCGATGGGCACTTGCAAGGGCACAATCCGATTGCCGTAGATGCTGCGGAGATGGTTCACCAGCCCGCGGTAGTCCGCTCCATCGCGTTCCATCTTGTTGACGAAGATGAAACGGGGCAGTTTCCGCGCTTCGCACAGCTCCCAAGCGTTTTCGAAGCCGACCTCCAACTCCGCCTGCGCGGGCGCGACCAGCACGGCGGCGTCCACCACCTGCAACGCGCTATAGAGCTCGCCAATGAAATCGGGGAAACCGGGCGTGTCCAGCA
This sequence comes from Fimbriimonadales bacterium, assembly GCA_026003075.1. Taxonomy (GTDB): domain Bacteria; phylum Armatimonadota; class Fimbriimonadia; order Fimbriimonadales; family GBS-DC; genus GBS-DC. The sequence continues at coordinate 49,878 of BPGO01000002.1, forward strand.
AATTAATTTTATGTCCATCCCACTCGATAGGCAGCAGCGTCGTACTGAGGCTGATTTTGCGGCGCTGCTCGTCGGGGTCGAAGTCTGAGGTCGTATTGCCCGATTCAATCGTGCCGACTCGGTCGATATGCCCAGCCATGTACAGTAGATGCTCGGCGAGCGTCGTTTTGCCGCTGCCACCATGTCCCGCCAACGCTACATTGCGAATCTGCTCCGGCGCGTACTGTTTCATGTTATGACTCCTGCCTATGAGATTTCGTGATAAAATTAAGCCTCCTGCTTGAGGCAGTGAGGCTACTCCTTCGCCATCGATGCCTGCGCCCCAGTGTGCTATATTATGCCCAATTCTGACGGGGTAAAGTCAAGGGGTTCAGGGTGTTGTTCGGAAATTCCCTTTGCGAGGGGCAGCCACACAGGTCTGCCCGTACCGATTGCGCAGGGTGGGCTGTAGGGGCGCACCGGTGCGTGCCATTCTATTCTCCGTTTTTTCGGACACCCTCCCTTGCTCTTGACCGACGGAATCCCGTGGCTTGAACCGTCTTATCCCAGCGTTTCCCTACAGGGACACGACTGTCCCTGCTACACGATTTTTCGAACCCCCTCGCTCCGTATTGACTTTCGCGTCCGCTGAGGTATACTTGGCAGTGTTGGGGGTACCGACATGGCGTTGAACGCTTTGAATTGGGTGGATCGCCTGCGCCCGTACCGGCGACGGGTGCGTCTCTTGCTGGCATGGCGCTATGGCGCAATGGCTGGGATCGCAGGGGCGCTCATCGCCACACTGCTTAGCCTGCTCGATTGGCGTGGGATCTTGACAATTTACCCATGGCAACTGATGGCGTGCGTGCTGCTCGGTGTGCTGATGGGCACGGTGTATGCCCTGCTGATTCGCGTCTCGGATGCCGCAGTGGCGCAACTGATTGACCGACGCGCGGGACTCAAAGACCGCTTGCAGACCGCGATGGAGCATACTGATGGCGTCCATCTGTTCGACCAACCCCTGATTGAGGACGCCCAGAATGCTTTGCAGTATGCGAACCCCCGCCAGATTCTGCGCCCGCAGTTCGGCAAGTGGCAAAAACTGTTTGTCGGCTCGATCGCGTTGCTGCTGGTGATGCATTTCCTCCCGCAAATCTTGGCGGTTGTCGTGCCTGAGCGACGCGAGGAACAGAAAGAGATCAAGCAGGCAGCCGAAGAGATTCAAGAGGTCGCCAAACCGATTCTGGAGGAGGCGAAAAAAACCGACGCGGATGAGCTGACCAAGCGTATTGCGCAGAATGTGGAACTCTACAATAAGCGCGCCCGTGAAGCGAGGATGACCAAGCAAGAGGCGTTGCTCCGCTACAACGAAATCATGGAGCAAGCCCGCAAACTGGAACAGCAGAACCAGAAAAAACTGGAGCAACTCCACCAACAGGCGCAAACCGCAGGCGAGCAACTCGAAAAACTCGCCCAGAAACAGAACCCTGCCGACCTGAACCCTGAACTGAAGCAACTGATGCAGCAGATGCAATCGGAAATGCAGCGCCTCCAGCAACAGCTGCAGTCGAATCAGGACATGCAAGGGCGACCTCTCAGCGCAGAGCAGCGGGCTATGCTCCAGCAGCAGCTCCAGCGGCTCCAAGCCACCATGCGGGCGATGCAGCAGTCCAACCAAGCGAACCTGCAAAGCCAAATGAGCGAACTCCAACGCAAAATCGACGAACTGCAACGGCAACTCCAGTCGGGCAAAGATGCGCAGGGCAACCCCCTCACCAAAGAGCAGATGGAGCAACTCAAGAAACAACTCGAATCGCTCCAGCAGCAGATGCGCGCGCTGCAACTCTCCAAAGAGGCGCAAGAATTCATGCGGAAACTGCAGGAAGCGCTGCGCAACGACCCCGCCTTCAAAGAGGCGATGGAGCATATGCGCAAACTCGCCGAGCAGATGCAACAGATGCAACGCGAAACCGATCCCCAACAACGCAAACTGACCCAAGAGGAAATTGAGCAACGCCTCAAAGAGCTTGAGAAAAAACTGGAGGAGCTGGCGAAGAAGTATCAGTCCGACGAGCAAATCCGCGAGTTGGCACGCCAAATGCTGGAGCAAATCAAGCAGATGCGAGAACTGAGCCAGTGTCAAGGAGCGTGCATAGGGCTGGGCTTAGGAACCTGCTTTGGGATGGGCTTCGGCGGGGGCGGCACAAAGCAAAAACAAGCATGGGACAAAGGCGACTACTTCGGTCAGCCCGAATTGTTCAACCAGGGCGATAAGCAGCCCGAGCTAAAAATCCCGATGAAAGATCAAGCAATTAGTGGTCAGCCGCCGCTGGTTCCCGGCGCAGGCGACTATATGGACTACGAAGCGCCGCCCACTCCGGGCAGCAGCGCGGTTCCACTGACGCAGGCGTTGCCGACCTATCAGAAAAAAGCCGAACAGGCGTTGAGCCAGCAAAACGTACCCCCCGCTGAACGGAAGCGCGTGAAACGCTACTTCGAATCGCTTCAAGGCGGGAAGTAGAACCCCAGAGAGGAATCGGGTGGCTTTGAGCGTATCTATCCGCTATGAGCTGCGGGAGATGGGGCTGGGTATGCGCACTGACGCTCGGGATCGCGACCGCGCAGGTCGCAAGTGAGCGCGTGGGGGTTGTGAGCGCTGGTAATAATCTGGCAGTGCGCCCCGCGCCGTGCAGCGCAACCATACTGGGAACCGTGCAGGCAGGGATGGACGGCGTCGTTCAGGGCGCAAGCCAGAACTGCAACAACCTGACTTGGCTCCCTGTGGCGTGGGCGAATCAATTGCAGGGCTGGTCTGCGACAGGCGCGAGCGGAACCAATTATCTTGCGCCCCTGGCGGGGCAAGGTGTGTTCCCCAATGTCGCCGCGCCGCTGGCGTATCCCGTGCGGGTCGGTCCGAACGCCTCCGCTCTGAATGTGCGCACTGGACCAGGCACCGAGTACTCGATTGTCGTTTCCAAACCGGCAGGTGCGACCGGCTGGGCATTTGAAGCTTACAACAATACCGCGACCAACACGGTCTGGTGGAAAGTCCGCTGGGACGATGGCGTGGTGGGCTGGTCGGCAGAAGCTGTGCGCGGAGCGGGCGTTTATCTTTCTTTGGCGGGCGCGCCGCGCCTGAAGTATCAGGTGAACTTGCAGGTGCTGGGCGCGCCAAGTGTAGCCCTCACCGTTAGCCCTGCCGATATGAATCTCGGAACGACCGAGTTGATCGCGCCCGCAAATCTGGTCTACCTTGCGGGGCAGATTGTCACGCTGACGGCGCCTGATGTCGCTCCCAACGGTGCAACCTTTAGCCGCTGGATTGTGAACGGCGCCCCGCACACCCGCCGCACGATTACCCTGCGTCAAGCGCAACACTATCGTATCGCGCTGGTCTATAGTCCTGCGATTCCCGCCAGTGAAGATGAGTTCCTGCGCAGTTTGGTCGCTCCGTGGCGGCAGGGTCAGGTCTGGCTCCCGTCCACTTACGACACCCACGCGAGCGGCAACCCGCAGTTCGCGGTGGATTTCAACCGCCTCTCCAGCGCACGCAGTAGTTGCCCCTTCTACAACGGCTTCCTGCAGGACTGCAACGAGCCGATGCTGGCGTCGCACTGGGGACGGGTCTACACCCGTGCGCAGAGCGGTTGCACAGGCTATGGCAACTACGCGGTGGTGGTGAGCAATGTGCGACAGCCCGGCGCCAGCAACACTTACCTCGCCACGATTTATGCGCACTTGAACTACTTTCTGGCTCCGAATGGCGCGGTGGTGGACGCGGGCGCACCGATTGGACGGCTGGGTAGCACGGGCAGCTCTTCGGGACCGCATCTGCATTACGAAGTACGCTATGTGACGGTCTCGGGCGGCACGCTCACGCTGGGGACGCGCTTGCAGGTGCTGAACAACCCGCGCATTCGGCTTAGCGGGCAGCCACTGCAGGTAGATTTTAACTGTCCGATTTCCGGCTTGGGCTACGGCGGTCCTGCGATCACGGGCACGGCGCCGCTTGGAACCCTGCCTGCGAATATCGAGCCGCCCTGCACGCCCTACAACTGCCCCAGCGGTTTGACCGAGCAAGGCGACCTACCCGATTTTGAACCCAGCCGCTGCACTGGCGACCTGCCTGAAACGCTCACACTCTACTTGGCGGATGTCAACGGCGACGGCTGCGTGGATGACGCCGACCTCCTCAGCGTGCTGCTTGCGTTCGGCGAGGCGCGCGACAGTGGCGAGGACATCAACTGGGACGGCATCGTTGATGACGCCGATCTCCTGCAAGTCTTGCTCGACTTCGGGCAGGGGTGCATCTCACAAGACTCGTAGCGTCCTACAGGAATCCGTCGCGCGTGAGCGAACCATGCTGCCGTGCAAACACTTTTCGCAGCGACCTGGTGGTTCGGACGGATTGGTGTTGAGGCGGCGCAGCGACGGTGGGAAGAGTCGCAAGAGAGCGACTTGGCGTTGCGCTTGTTGGATGCGGTGGTGGAAGGCGCGGCGGCGGTTGAACGCGACCCGCAAGTGATGTCGGTCGGCTACGGCGGCTTGCCAAACCGCGACGGCGAGGTGGAGCTGGACGCAGCCGTAATGGAGGGCGCGCGTCTGCGAATCGGGGCGGTAGCCAGCGTGCGGGGCATTCTGCCTGCGATTTACCTCGCGCGTACGGTCATGGAACGCACCCCGCATGTGATGCTGGTGGGCGACGGCGCCATCCGATTCGCGCTTCAACAGGGCTACGAGCCGCAGCAGTTGCTGACCGCCGAAGCCCTGCGTCGCTGGCAGGAGTGGCGTAAGCAGCGCACCGCGCCCAAAGAGGTCTCCACCGAGCGTAGCGACGACCCTGAGGATGTGCGCGTCAGCCAAGCATGGCATGCCCGTCAACCTGCCGAATCACACGATACCGTCGGTGTGTTGGGATGGAACGCAGGGCACTTGGTCGTCGCTTGCACCACCAGCGGGCTGGCGTGGAAAATGCCTGGTAGGGTAGGCGACTCGCCGATTGTGGGCGCCGGTCTCTACGCGGATAACGAGGCGGGCGCGGCGGTCTGTACAGGCGTTGGCGAGGAAATCTGGCGGTTCGCCTTAGCCACGCGCGTAGTAGAAGCGATGCGGGCAGGCTATTCCGCGCAGCAAGCGTGCCAACGTAGTATCGAGTTTATGCTCCGTCGCCTGCCCGATGTGGCGGTGCATCAGTGCGCCGTGATGGCGATTCGCGCTGACGGCGATTTTGGGCTTGCCGCCACCCAGCCGGAAAAGTTCGAGGCGTTCACCGCACGCGACGGCGTTATTGAGCGGCGCCGAGCCAGTCGTGAGTAAGCGACGCTACACGGCGCGGGCGCTACTCTCGGGAATCAAGCGATAGCAGACCAGCCCTTGGTGTTCCTCGCGCAATGCCAAGCCCTGTTGGGTCAGTTGCTCCAAGTAGTCCCGGGCTTCGGCAAGCGGCATCTGGAGCATGAGGCTGGCTTCGGCAGGGGTAATCATGCCGCCGTTGCGCATGGCGTGTGCAATGAGCATCCGCTCGTGTTGGCGAGGGGCTTCCACTTTCTGCTCTTTATATCCCTGCCAAAACAGCCAACCCCCTATAGCGGTCATCGCCCACAGCAATAGGGTATAACTCAGCATCGCACCCCAGCCTGGGCGCCCCCCTATCCAACCATTTTGCAGGCGAAACCAGGCATCATCGGCGAATCGCCCTGCCAAGAGCACAATCACGATAGCGCCTGAAACCGCCAGCGCACCGCCAATCGCCTGCTTCCACAAGTAAGGCGGCAAAGCCTGCACGGCGGTGGGCATAAGCGCGAGGTCGCCCCTTTTGGAAAGGGCGGTTCGAATCGCCGCATGCATACTGGTGATGTGGTACCCCGCTATTGCAGGCACGATAGCCAGCCAGAGGGGGTCGCCCAAATTGTTACTAACACCCTCAAGCAATAACGCCCACAGAACAACGGCGCCGCCGAGCCACAGTAGCGCACGCCCCAGAAGACCTTGCAAGAGATGCCCTAACCCCGGCAACACCAACGACGCCAGACCATACTCCCAATAAGGGTTCAAACTCCCTGCGTGTAGTTGCACTGTCATCACCCTCCTGTTTGTAAGATAATTCTACCTATCAGATTCGGCATTTAAGTCGCGATGAAACGGGGGATTCGTGAAATCTGCCTGCCCTGGAACCACTTGCACAGGGGGTTAGATGTTTTGGGGAGCAGGCGTTAATAAGGGCAATTGGGTACTTGGTGGAGCGGAGCGGATTCGAACCGCCGACCTCTTGCATGCCATGCAAGCGCTCTCCCAGCTGAGCTACCGCCCCACGCCGTCGCCCTCATGATACCCGACGGCGTCCCGCGATTGCAAGAGGAGGAAAAAAAACGCCTATGCTCCCTGCGTTAGCCGCAGTGGATGAGCAGTTTGTCCACCGCGTCGCCCAGAAGGTCTCCCAAATCGTTCAGCACCCACTGAGGCAACTGTTCGAGGGGGGCGCAGGCGACATCTTCGCGCGTGCTGACGCCTGTCAACACAAGGGCGCATGGAATATGCAATAAGTTTGCCAACGCGATGTCGGTGTCCAATCGGTCGCCCACGAGCAGGGTCTGCTCGGGGCGAATCTGTCCGCGCTCGATGTATGGCTGTAGGATTTGTGGGTTGGGCTTGCCGATAATGCGGGGTTTGTGCCCGGTGGCGGTGGCAATGGCGGCGACTATTGCCCCCGCGCCGGGCAGTAGGCGGTCTTCGGCGGGATAGGTAGCGTCGGCGTTGGTGGCGATGAACCACGCGCCATTCAGGATGGCATACTGCGCTTGCGCCAGTCGCTCATAGTTGAAGGTGCGATCGATGCCCACAACTACCGCCGCTGGGAGGTTCGGCTCGACGCTCTCCACTACTTCGAACCCTGCGGCGCACAGCTCCTGCTTCAAGCCGGGTTCGCCGACTACAAAGAGCCGCGCGCCTTGTTCCAGCGCACGCTGGAGGTACAACGCCGTCGCCCATCCGGAGGTGATAAACTGTTCTGGGTGCGCCTCTACGCCCATCGCTTGCAGCTTTTCCGCATACTGCTGGCGCGTTGCCCCCGAGTTGTTGGTCAGGAAGAACACCTGCCGCCCCGAATCCTGCAGCAGGTTCAGCACCTCGATCGCGTGCGGCAACGGCTGCTTGCCACGATAGACTACGCCATCCAGGTCGAACACAAAAGTCTCGAACCGACTGGCGAGCCCGGGTAGCCGCTCACGCACGCTTTCAGGCATATCTAATACTTGCGCTCCGTGATGAATCGCGCGACCTCCTCTAAGGTTCGTCGTATCGGCGAGGCGGGCAAGCGATTCAGCTGCTCGAGGGCGCTCTGTCGGTAACGCTCGGCGACCGCCTCTGCGTACTTTAGACTGCCCGTGAGCCGAATTTGTTCTCGCCAATAGTGGAATTGCTCCGCGCTGATGTCCGTGCCGAACTCGGTGTGGAGTCGGTCGCGCTCGTCGGGAGACGCCGTGCGGTAGTAGTGCAACAGAGGCAAGGTGGCGAACCCTTCGCGGAAGTCGGTACCGTTGGGTTTGCCGGTGAAGCGTGGGTCGCCGACATAGTCCAGCAAGTCGTCAATAATCTGGAACGCGATTCCCAAATCGCGCCCGAACTGTTCCAGCGTGTTCAGGGTGGGTTCATCGGCGTCCACCAGATAGCCTCCGATACGGCAGCACCCCGCAAGGAACTCTGCGGTTTTGCGCCGCACAATGTCCAGATATTGGGCTTCCGTGATTTCCAATCGGTGGCGCAGGAACACCTCGGCGACTTCGCCTTCGCTCATATCGGTCGTGATGTGCGCGACTTTCTGAATGATGCGCAGGTCGCCGTCCATCGCTAAGCAGCGCATCGCCCGCGCCAGAATGAAATCGCCGGACAACACCGTAGCCAAGTTTCCGTAGAGGGCGTTCGCCGTAGGTTTGCCCCGCCGTGTGAAGGTCTGGTCGATCACATCGTCGTGGATGAGCGTCGCCATATGGATCATCTCCATACAGCCTGCGATGATGGCGAGCCGCTCGCGTTCGCGGTGTCCGTTGCGGTACAGGTCGCCGTAGCGCGATGGTTCTGCGGCGTAAGCGCAGAGGATGACCATCGCAGGGCGTAAGCGCTTGCCGCCCGCGGAGAGCAGGTGGCGCGTTAGTTCGCTGAACTGCGGAATTGCCGTCTCCGCTTGCGCTTCCAGAAACGCCTCTACCGCCTGCATCTCGGGTAGGATGGGTGCGAGCATCTCTGGAACCGCCAGCGTCTGCTTCATGATTTGCCCTATGGTCATGGTTTAACCCCCATGTGAACGCACACGACGCCGAGGGTCAGGTCGCGATACCAGACATTCACGAACCCTGCCTCTTTCATATAGTCGGCGATCGTGACTCGGTCTTCATAGTGTTGGATCGACATCGGCAGATAAACATAAGCATCGGCTTGGCTGAGGCGTTTGCCGATGCGTGGCAGAATCTGGAGAGCGTAGAAATCATACAGCCAGGCCATTGGGGCGCGTTGCGGGCGCGTGAGTTCCAGAATGGCGATTTTGCCTGCGGGTTTAAGCACTCGAACGATTTCACGGAGCGCGGCAGGCTTGTCGATTAGGTTGCGCATGCCGAACGCTATCGTGACGGCGTCGAACTGCGCGTCGGTGAAGGGCAGTTGCAGCGCGTCCGCTTGCAGCCAAGTGGTGTGGTTTAGCCCGCGCCGATGGGCTTTGGTGCGCCCTAGTTTTAGCATTGGCTCACAGAAGTCGAGCGCGACGACTTCGCCCGCGGGTCCCAGATGGCGCGCGAGTTCGATAGCGAGGTCGCCTGTGCCTGTGCATAAGTCCAACACGCGCGAGTCAGGCGCAAGGCGCAGCAAACGCACCACCTGCCGTCGCCAGTGATGGTGGAGTCGGAAACTTAGAACGGAGTTCAGCAGGTCGTAGCGTGGTGCGACACGGCTGAACATCTCACGCACATAGCGACGGCGTGCCCCATCCTGACGCGCCCAGATAGGCGGCTCCGTCTGCCGATTTGTGCAAGTTTTCACAGTTGGCAAGATTATACCTGATTGAGGGCAACAGGCACAGCGCTCTCAATCGTCTTACAAGATATATCGGCTGAGATCCACATCCTTGATGATATCGACGAGTTTCGCTTGCACATAGGCGCGGTCGATCACAATTCGCTGACCCGCGAGGTCGGGCGCGTCGAAAGACAGGTCTTCCATGAGGCGTTCCATCACGGTGTGGAGGCGGCGCGCGCCGATGTTCTCGGTGCGAGCGTTCACCTCCCCCGCAATACGGGCAATTTCGTCGATGGCGTCGTCCGTGAACTCCAGCTGCACGCCTTCGGTCGCCATCAGCTGCTGATATTGCTTGGTGAGTGCGTTTTTGGGTTCGGTGAGGATGCGTCGGAAATCCTCAGCGTCCAGAGGCTCCAGCTCCACACGAATGGGCAGGCGCCCCTGCAGTTCGGGAATCAGATCCGAGGGTTTGGCGGTATGGAACGCGCCCGCCGCGATGAAAAGGATGTGGTCGGTGCGGACGGGTCCGTACTTTGTGGCGACGGTCGAACCTTCGATAATGGGCAGCAGGTCGCGCTGTACTCCCTCCCGGCTCACATCGGGTCCCACAGCGCGCCCCGAGCCAGCGATTTTGTCGATTTCGTCCAGGAAAATAATGCCTGTCTGCTCCACCCGCTGGATGGCTTCGCGAATAACGGCGGAGCGGTCAATCATTTTGCGCGCCTCCTGCTGCGTAAAAATCTCGCGTGCTTCGGCGATGGTGACCACGCGCTTGCTGCGGCTGCGCGGTCCGAAGGGCGGCATGAGGTCGATGTCCAGCCCCATCTCTTCGATGCCCTGGGGCGAGAACACCTGCACGAACGGGGTCAGGTTCTCTTCCACCTCGATTTCGATGGTCTCTTGGTCGCGCACACCTGATTTGAGTTGTTCCAAGACCTGGCGTCGGCGCGTGCGACGGTCTATTTTTTCGTCTGGTGATGTCGGCTCTTGCTCTTGGGGAGATTCTTCGTCCTCTTCAAAGGTGTTGAGCATCTGATGAAAAATCGCTTCGAGTGGGGAAACACCGCGTGGGCGCGAGCGTTTAGGGCGCTCGGATGCGTCGAGCAGGAGCGTGGCGAGTCGCTCATAGGCGCGTCGCTCGGCTTTGGGGCGCACCTCGTCCAGTTTCTCTTGTTCGACCATCCGCACGGCGATATTGGTCAGGTCGCGTATCATCGAGTCCACATCGCGCCCGACATAGCCGACCTCGGTGAATTTGGTCGCCTCCACTTTCACGAAAGGCGCACGCACCAACATAGCCAATCGCCGCGCAATTTCGGTCTTGCCGACGCCGGTGGGCCCAATCATCAGGATGTTTTTGGGCAGGATCTCGTCCCGCAGTTCGGGAGGTAGTTGCTGCCTGCGGTAGCGGTTTCGAAGCGCAATCGCCACGGCGCGTTTGGCTTTCGCTTGCCCGACGATGTATTTATCCAGCTCTGCCACAATCTGCCGCGGCGTGAGCGACTCGATAGGAATAATCGGCTCGGTTCTCACGATTTAAGTGTACCCCGCAGGCGGACGAGAAAGCGGATGGTGGTGGGCCGTGCAGGACTCGAACCTGCGACCCGCTGATTAAGAGTCAGCTGCTCTACCAACTGAGCTAACGGCCCTGCTGGGGGGATCGATGGGACTCGAACCCACGACCTCCTGAGCCACAGTCAGGCGCTCTAACCGACTGAGCTACGATCCCCGTGTGCGCGCTCAATTATACCCGCTCTCGGAAACAGAATGCAAGAGAGAAGCAGGATTTTGGTTCCGCGCGACGAACCCCCCCTGTCGGGAGATTGAGCGATGGAGCGAATCACACGGCGAGCGTTTTTGGAGCGGTCGAGTCGGGCAGTTCTCGGCGCCGCTGCGGGACTGACCGTACTGCGCAGTTGGAGCCAAAGCCCTAACGATACCATTGGCGTCGCGATTATCGGCTTGAACGGGCAAGGCAAGACCCACATGCGCAACTTCAGCGAAATCGAGGGGGTGCGCATCGTCGCCCTGTGCGATGTGGATGAGCGCGTGTTGCAACAGGCGGGCGCAATGGTGGAACAGCGCACGGGCAGCCGTCCAAAACTGTACACCGACCTACGGCAACTGCTGGAAGATAAGGAAATCGACGCCATCTCCACCGCCACGCCGAACCACTGGCACGCGCTTATTACCATCTGGGCATGTCAGGCGGGGAAAGATGTCTATGTGGAGAAACCCGCCTGCTGGAGCTTTGATGAAGGCGAGAAAATGGTGCAGGCAGCGCGGAAGTATAACCGCATCGTGCAAGTGGGACACCAGACACGCTCCGACCCCGTCACGCGCCTTGCTGTGCAACGCGCTTTAGCAGGGGAAATCGGCAAGGTGTACATGGCGCGTGGGCTGTGCTACAAACCCCGCGGACCCATCGGCTTCCAGAAGGACACCGATCCGCCCCCATGGCTGCATTGGGAACTCTGGCAAGGACCGGCCAACCGACGCCCCTTCAACCCCAACTATGTGCATTACAACTGGCACTGGTTCTGGAACTACGGCAACGGCGACATCGGCAATCAGGGCGTGCATCAGATGGATGTCGCTCGCTGGTTCCTCAACAAGCGATACCCCGTGAAAGTCTATTCGGTGGGGGGGCGCTACGGCTACGAAGATCAAGGCGAAACCCCTAACACCCAAGTCGCTACCTTTGAATACGAGGACGGGACGCTGCTGGTGTTTGAGGTGCGTGGTCTTTACACCAACGACGAGCAGGGCGCGAAGATTGGCAACCTCGTGTATGGTTCGTTGGGCTATATGTCGTCGGGCGACGGCTACAAACCGCGTCGTAGTCCCCAAGAGGAGTTGCCGGAAAAAGAGAACCCGCAACGCCCTGAACTGGGCGGCGCCGGCGAACCGAATCACTACCGCAACTTTATTCAAGCGGTACGGAGCCGACGCATCAGCGACCTGCACTGCGATGTGGAAGAGGGAGTCATCTCAGCGCAACTGGTGCATCTTGCGAACATCTCCTACCGATTGGGGCGCGCCTTGCGTTTCGACCCGGTGCGCAAGCAGTTCATCGGCGACCGCGAGGCAAACGCCCTGCTCAAGCGCCACAACCAACCGAAAGGGTTCGAGATACCCGACAGGGTGTAACCCAAGCGAGTACAGCAGTTGCCTTCTCGCGCCAATGGACGGCGTGATTAGCGCAACGCCACATAAAACACTCGGTCGCTGCGCCGTTCGGGCGGGTGGAGCGTGTAGGCGTCAAACAGATGCACTTCGGGAAAGCCTGCCGCATAGAGCATTTGGCGCACCTCTTGATCGGTGTAGGCGCGTTGGGTATGCACTTCGGTAAAGTAGCGTTCGGTGTCGCCCTCGCGCACCCAAAATTCCATGTTCACCGTGCAGATTCGCGTCTGCTTGTCGTAGTGACTGCGCCAGCGGTAGCGTATGGGGGCGTTCGCGTCCAGCTGGGTCTGGTCAAAAAATTTGCGTACAAAGGCGTATTCGGTGTTCAGGTCGAAGATAAAAGTGCCTTCAGGGTTCAAGTGCTGATAGGCGCGGCGCATCGCCTCCGCGAAACGAGCCGGCTCGGTGATGTTGTTCAGGCTATCAAACAGGCTCACGATGAGGTCGAAGGTCTCGCCGAGTTCCAGTTCGCTGGCGTCTTGCACATAGTAGCGCACGCTGGAGCGATTTTCCCGTGCTTTGCGTCGCGCCTGTTCAATCATTGCGGCGGATTGGTCGACTCCCACCACTTCATAACCGCTCATCGCCATCAGTTCGCTCAGATTACCCGTGCCGCAGCATAAATCCAGCACTTTCTGCGCAGGTCGCTCAAAATAGTCGAGCAGCGTCTCCACATAATGCATCCACCATAGATAGGGGATGCTCTGCATCAGCAGGTCGTAGTAGGGTGCGACTGCCGAGAAGGGTTCAGACGCTGAAGAGTCGTTCATCTAAGCCCTGATTGACGCGAATATTGCTGTTCACCGTGCGCCCGCCGAACCGCTGATCCACATTATACACTTCCACCTTGCTGGGGATCCAGATTCCGGGCGCGGCTTGGATGGGTTCTTTGTATTCGAAGCGGGCGCGATAGCGTCCGGTGCGGCTGTACCACACGCGCCGCACCGAGTAGCGTTTGTCGGGGTCAATCCAGACGATATGTCGGGCATCGTCGTCGCCGTAGTTCCACTGCAGTTCGTAGACCAGCAACAGCGTTCCGTTTTCGCGCTCTTCGCGTAGAAACTTCACATCGAACTGGCGGGCGACAGAAGGGGTGAAAAAGCCGAAATCCATCGGCGTTTGGCGTTTGCCTGGCGAGTTGGAGACATCCTCGTGCACACGCTGACCGGGAGCAATCACCAGCTTGCGTCCCCCGTTCAAGATGTAGATAATTTGTCGCCCTTGCACCTCCGATTCCAAGCGTAATTTGAGTGGCTCCTTGTAGTACACGGTCATGCGGCGGAATCGGTAGGCGTTGGCGAAATCTTTATTGATTTTGCGCAGCTCGCCGAGGCGTACCCCCTCAGCGCGGGCTTCCATCTGCAAGTCGCGCAATTTGTCCTGCGCTAACGAAAGAAATTCGCGGTTCACGATTGGTCTCACCTCACTGAGAGTATACCTGCTGATCTTCTTTCCTCACTCGCTGGCAACGGCAGCAACCGCCCGTCCGCGCCTCCATGCGATCAGGGCTTCGCCCACCAGCCAGACCGCCAGCCCGAAAATCACGATGCAGAAGCCTAAGAGCAGCATGTTGCCTTGGCTCGCGAAGTTCTGCATGCTAAGAATCAGCGCGCCCAGAGTCGCGACCAGCATGAACCCCATTGGGAGCAACGTGTAAAGGGTCGGTCGCCCCAGTGAGCGCAGGTAAAGCGAGACCACCAAGAGCGCCAGCGCCGCCAGCAACTGGTTCGATGCGCCGAACAGGCTCCACAGCAGTGCCCCCACCGATTTCATTTCGCCTGTGATCGGGTCGGGGGCTTTCAGGAGCGCGAAGAAGCCAATCAGCCCCACAGCGAACAGCGTGCTAAGCGTATTGTTTTCCAGCAGTGTGATGCGCCAAGCCCGCCCCAGCTCCTGCAGGTTATAGCGGATGAGCCGTGCGCCTGTGTCTAAGGTCGTAAGCGCGAACCCCACCGCCACCGTCGCCACGAACACTTTCGCAATCGCCACGGGGATGCCCACTGCGCTCACCATCACGCCGGCGCCATGCACGAAGTTGGCTAACGCACCTTTCCCTGCACTGAGCCAGTCGGGATAGCGCGTCTGCCACTCCGCGCCAAGCCCTGCCCCTACCGCGAGCAAAGCAAGCGTTGCCAGCAGCCCCTCGGTGAGCATAGCGCCGTAGCCAATCGGCAAGGTATGACGCTGTCTGTCTAACTGGCGTGCTGTGGTACCCGAAGCGACCAACGAGTGGAAGCCCGACACCGCGCCACAGGCAATCGTGATAAACAGCAACGGGAACATCGGCGGCGCACCTTTCGGAGAGAGATTCACCGCAGGCGCAGACATCGTGAAACTACCGACCAGCGCGCCCCCCAACAACAACGCCATCCCCAAAAACAGCTGAAACGAATTCAGATAGTCGCGCGGTTGCAACAACAGCCATACAGGGAGTAGCGTCGCAACCAGCGCGTAGCTCAGCAACAGGGAAATCCACAGGTTAGCGGTCAACTCCACGCCCAATACGCTGGTAATCGGATACTGTACCCCCAGCCACACAAAGCCCAAACTTAACAGCACCGCAGGGAGCGTGAGCTTCGCAAGCGAGACGCGATATCGGTAAAACAACACGCCCACCACCAACGCGAGCAGAATCAGCGCGGCGCTGGGCAACACCGCTTCTGGCACATGCCCACCCGCCGCACCGCCTACCCCCGGCGCGAACAGATTGGCAATATTAATCACGAAGACCCCCATCGCCAGCGCAATCGCAAAGAGACCAAACAGCAGGAATAGGACACGCGCTCGAGCGCCCGCCACATCGTACGCTAAGTCCGCCACGCTCCGCGCCCGATTCCGCACCGAGCTATACAAGCAGCCCAAGTCATGCACCGCGCCCACAAAGATACAGCCCAGCACAATCCACAACAGGGCAGGCACCCAGCCCCAAATCACCGCGATCGCAGGTCCCAGTAGCGGACCCAAGCCCGCAATCGAGGCGAAATGGTGTCCGAACACGATAATCGGCGGCGCAGGCACGAAGTCGCGTCCATCGCGGAGCGTATGCGCGGGCGTCGGTTCCGAGTCGTCCAACTGAAACACGCGCTGTGAAAGCCAGCGCCCGTACCAGCGGTACGCCAGCATCAAGAGCGCCGAAACGCCCAGTAGTATTAGGAGCGCGCTCATCGTAAGCCCCCTTCGAGTTCGACCAGATTAGTCTAAATCCTGTTCGCCTCCAGACGACGACTCGCCTGCGAGTTCCTCTTCGAAAATCTCTTCCATCTCGTAGGGGTCTTCATCCATCGCCGCGCTCATTTCGCGCATGAAGCGCCGCATTGTGCGGGGGTCGTCGGGGTCGCCGGCGAACTCCATGCTGTCGGCGAGGTCGTCGAGCATCTGGTCTTCACTGCGCAAGCGCGCCACCCGCGACACGAGGCGTTTGGATTCGGCGGCGCCACAAGCGGGGCAAGGCTGGGGATTGTCGCGCTCGGCAATCCCCAGGAGCTTCGTGAACCGTTTCCGACACTTCTGGCAACGATACTCGTAGAGAGGCATATCAGCCCATCACCTTCTGAAGCGTCTCTTTGAGCACACGAGCGGAGTTTTGCAACGCCGCGCGTTCCTCGTCCGAGACACCGATTTCGATGACGGCTTCCACGCCCCTGCGCCCGACGCGCGTGGGCAGCGAGAAGCATACATCGCTTATCCCCAGCGCTCCTGTCTGCAAGGTGGACACGGGCAGCACTTGGTGCTTATCCAAGGCGATGGCGTTCACGACCTGCGCGATGGACACGCCGACAGCATAGCCTGCGCCGCCCTTGAGCCGAATTGCTTCCGCGCCGGAGTTCTTGGTACGCTCAAACACGGCATCCATCGCCTCTTTGCTGTAGCCGGGGTAGTCGCGCAGGGGTACGCCTGCAATCGTCGCGCAGCTCCACGCGGGAACCATCGAATCGCCATGCTCGCCCAGGATGAGCGCGTCCACATCGGTCGCTGCGACGCCGAAATGTTCCGCAAGAAACGAGCGGAATCGACAGGTGTCCAACACCGTGCCCAGCCCAATCACACGCTCCGCTGGCAAGCCCGACTCTTGCACGGCAAGATAGGTCAGAATATCTACCGGGTTGGACACGACGAGGAAAATCGCGTCGTCAGCGAGTTGTACGGCTTTGAGGTTGCCCAGGATCTCACGAAACAGCCCGACATTCCGGTTGATGAGCTCCAGTCGGCTCTCGTCGGGGCGTCGGCGCAGTCCTGCGGTGATTATCACGAGGTTTGCGCCCTGCAGGTCGGCGTAGTCGCCTGCGCTGAAGCGAATGGGTTGCGAATACGCGGCACCGTGGCGCAGGTCTAACGCTTCGCCTTCCGCGGCTTCACGGTTCACATCGAGCAGCACCACTTCGGAGACTGCGCCAAGCAGTTGCAAGGTGAACGCGGCGTTGGAACCGACGCGACCGCCGCCGCCAATAATGCCTACCTTCATTTTTTGCCTCCCTAAATAGATCGGATTGAGTGGGCCTCTTGCCCGTGCCTATATCATACCCGACTCAGCAACTCCAGCGTCTGTTGGAGCAGGGCGTCGCGTGCTTCGCGGGTGTCGGCACGCAGGGTGATATGTCCCAGTTTCCTGCCGGGGCGTGGCGTCTTCCCGTAAAGATGCAGATGCGCGTTCGGGATGCGCAACACGGCTTCAATCGGGGGCGACGCGCCGATTAGGTTCACCATCGCGCAATAGCCGCGTGGCGCGACGCTGCCCAAAGGCAGCCCCAAGATGGCGCGTAGGTGGTTCTCGAACTGGCTCGTTTCCGCGCCCTCGATCGTCCAGTGCCCGCTGTTATGTACGCGCGGAGCAACTTCGTTTGCCAGAAGCTGTTCGCCCACCTGAAACATCTCTAACGCAACAACACCCACATAGTTCAGTGCTTCGAGCAGGCGGCGCACATAGCCCTCACCCTCCGATTCGGGTGCATGGCGCAGGGAAGTGACGCGAGTGGCGTCCTCGCCGGCAGCATGGGTGGGGAGCAAAGGCGGAAGGGCATCCACTATCGAGACTCGCAATATCCCGTCCCGATGGATATTCTCCACCGGCGGATAGATAGCGATTTCGCCTGAGAGTGAGCGCACCCCTATTATCGAGACCTCTCGATCAAAGGACACAAACGCTTCCGCAATCAGCGCGTGCGGTTGAAACCGTTGCACGAGCGCCAGATACTCGGCGCGAGTGTGCGCCACGCCTTGACCTTTGCCGTCATACCCGAATCGGCGCGTCTTCACCACGCAGGGTAGCCCTATTCGCTCCAGTGCCGAATCGGGTTCTGTGGGATCAATCGGGGCGAAGGCGGGCGTTGGGATCCCGATGGAGTTCAAAAACTGCTTCTCCAGCAGCCTGTCCTGAAACAGTTCCAGAGCGCGCGGCGTGGGGTGAACAGGGACTCGCGCCTCCAGCCACTGCGCCGTCGCAAGCGGGGTATTCTCAAACTCGTAGGTGATGCACTGCTTGCCTTCGGCGAATCGGGCGAGAGCGTCCCAATCGTCGTAGGGCGCGCTGACAAGCGGAGCCACTTGTCCCGCGCAGGCGTCGGGAGCAGGGTCATACAGCGCGGTGTGTATTCCCAGCGGATAGCCCGCCAGCGCCAGCATCCGTCCGAGTTGACCACCACCAAAGATGCCAATCCTCATGAGTCGCGTTTTGGGTCGGGGTTCTCTAAGACTGCCTGCGTTTGCCGTGCCCGATAGGCTTCCAGCGCCTCGCGGAACGGGGGATATTTGTTGGCTAAAATCGCGGTCGCCAGCAGGGCTGCGTTGATTGCGCCTGCCTTGCCGATTGCCAGCGTGCCCACAGGGATCCCCGCAGGCATCTGTACGATAGAGAGCAGCGAATCGAGCCCCTTGAGCGCGTGTGACTCGATGGGCACACCCAGCACGGGGAGAGTCGTTTTGGAAGCGGTCATCCCAGGCAGGTGCGCCGCGCCCCCTGCCCCCGCGATAATCACCTCCAACCCGCGCGACGCAGCGGTACTGGCATACTCGAACATCTTATCGGGCGTGCGATGCGCCGAGACAATCTGCACCTCATACGGTACACCGAGCGACTCCAGCGTTTCCACCGCATGGCGCATCGTCTCCCAGTCGGAACGGGAACCCATAATCACGCCTACCAAAGGATGTGGTTGCACATAGGGATTCTACCTGATGAGGGTTATTAGAGGCTGGTTAAAAAGGCGGGGGTGGTATATCGCACTATGAAGAAACCAAAAACCTACGATTCCAATCCCACGCCCCAAAAACGGGCAGTGAGAGAACCCTCCTCCACCGCGCCCCCTCTGGACGCAAACGCAAGATCCTTGCCCCCCACGCCAATACAGTCTCTAAGACCTGACGCGCACGAGGCTCTATGTCCTCGTCAACGACATCCACGGACGCGACCTGCCCCACGACCTCCCCCGTGGCAGACGGTCTACTCCTCCTTCCGTTGCTGGCAGCGGTTAGGCGCCTGGGGGCAGGTCGAACACGCCCTTGTCACGCGTTCCCGTCGCCCAGCGCGCTTAGGGCGTCCGTGGCGGTAGATAGTCAGCGTGTGCCGACTGCGCCAAAAGGGAGGCGCGTGGGTACGATGGGGGCAGAAGGTCAAAGGGCGCAAGCGCCCCATCGGAGTCGGCTCGCACGGGAGCTTGTTAGCGGTGATGGTGTCGCCTGTGAATGTTTCGGACACGCAGGGGGCGTATCGGGCGTTGGCGTCGGCGTTGGCGCGGTATTCGTCGGTGCGGAGGGTGATGGTGGAGCGTGCCTATAATCGGGAGGGGTTATTGGAATGGGCGTTGGGCGAGTGGGAGGTGGGGTTGGATTGCGTGGCTCGTTCGTGAGTGAAGGGCTTTGAGGTGTTATCGCGTTAGTGGTTGGTAGGGTGGCGTTTTGCGTAGTTGCTGTGCCGTCGTCGGTTGTGGCGGTGTTACGATGTGTAAGGAAGTCCGTCCCGACCTTCCCCTGCTGCCGGGCATACTGTTCCCTGCAGTAGCCTCTTTATTACTCTCGCGCCCCAAAATTGCCGAGCTGTACCAGCAGTACTGGTTCACCCGCGAGGATTAGATTTCGTAGATCGAAATGTTAAGCGAGTCAACTTGGCAGGAAAACCACGAGATAACTCGTACCAAACCTCGCAGAGGTGCAATAATGCGTACAGAAGCCGAGTGGCGACGCTGGCTGCTTAGACTAGCGCAACAGTGGACAACAAACTTCAGTGACGCCGAGGACATCACGCAGGAAGCCCTCCTGCGCTTCTGGCTGAGTACGAGTTGCCTTCCCTGGGAGCATACCGACGAAGCGTTCGCGAAAGCGATCTGCCGACGCCTGATACGGTTTGTTGCTTCTGAATTTTATCGTTCAAAGAGTAAAGAGCCGAACATGGTTTCGTTAGACACTTTGGCAGCCGATGCACTCACTTATTCTCCGGAGGAGTCAGCCTTGGACGACCTTGCTTATAGGGAGGTTTTAGAGCAGCTGCATACCGTGTTGTCGCCACAGCAGCGTCAGGTGTTAGCGATGCTGGAGCAAGGATACACTCACAGCGAGATTGGCAACCTCATGGGGATACACACAGGAACGGTGAAACGCCATTACGAGCGGATTTGCCAAAAAGCAGGGGTTTTAATGTCAACCAAAATGCCTTTTGTGAACGAATTACAAGGTAGAGGTGAGAACGATGCGAATGCGAATCGACTTTCAAACCGCAGCATATTCGAGGTACCGACACGCAGAAACAGGGAATGCCGCTAATTTACCAGCCCTCTCGATCTTTCCAAAGAGGACTGTCACTTGTTGCTTGACTACTGTTTTTGCGGCTGTTCTATTTAGCACAGTGTGTGGACAGCAGCCGTCAGAGTCGTGGTTCTTGGACAAGTTTACAGGTCAATCTGTGCGCTTTGAGATCCCCTTCATTCTAAGCGACATCTCTGTGAATCACAATCCAGAATCGACTCAGTTCATTTTGTCCCTGTCTAACCTGCGACAACCTGGTGGCGTTCCTGAAAACGCTGTGTTTATACTGGAAATTCACACTCGCGACTTTGTGATAGTATATACACATAACGGAGCGATAGTACCAGGCGTTAACGAAGATCGTAAACTGAGCGTCGTCAGGCGAAGGGACGCTACCTTAATTGCAGAAGGGAATATCCAGTTCAACTGGAGCCATTCCCAAATACGCGTTTCTGTTCCGAGCAGTGTAGCTGTAGGCGGTTTGTGGGGTGCTGTGTATCGGTATCTACCATCTGCGGCTGATTTACAGCGCGTAGCAGGAGGACGCCCGCCTATAGTAGATCATCTGACCACGAATGATGATCCATTTGCTAAACGCTATCCTGGTTGGCCACGTCTTTCGGGCCGACAAGATCTGCAACAGCAACGGCGTCAGATACGAAACCACGCAGGGCAGCAGCGTAGGCAGCCGGGTGGGCAACAACGCATAAATCCGGGAGGCGGAGTGCAGCCTCCCGGTCAACCTGTAGAATGGCAACCAGGCCATATTGTTGACGTTCCTGCTGAGAGTGAACCATCTGACCTTGCAAACGATCCGCGATACAGAGGGGGCGAAGGGCGTTTATGGCCGAAGGATATATCTGTTCCTGAGAACGAACCAGGCGTCAAGATACCAGGGAATAAAATAGTTAACTGGGGATTTGAGCATGGCCCGATGCCTTGGCCAGGACCCGACCAGAGTGATGCATACGTCGGTATAGTTGGTACCGATACAAACGGAAATGGGCGACTTGATCCAGAAGAAGTGGAAGGCGTGATCGGATTGTGCCCCCCTGATGGTAGCTTGAACAGTTTCTATGTTGATGAGCAGGGGTATGTGCACTGGGAGAACCGTGAAAAGGGAAATGAGTCGAATGTACGCCCCGATACACATTACATATACGATCCGAGTCGAAATATCCTCAAAATATACGACTCGAACGGCAATCTAATCTACATTGGGCCTCCGAGCAATTGGGATGGACATGTTCGCTGACGAGCGAAGCATTAGGATAAGATCTCTCCACGCTGTTTTCATCGCTGTTGCAATCTTGCTACTGTTTGGCGTAGGGTGGATTGTCTGGCAGTCGCTCAACCCTACGCCTATCCAAAAGCGCGTTTCCACAACCACTGAAATCCAATACACAGGGCAATCGGGCAAGCCTGTTTCGGTGAAAATTCCGTTTCAGATAACCGACTGCCAAATAGAGGAGACTCCTAACGGCGCGCGCATCACACTGCAGCTCAAAGTTCTCAGCCCAGAAGCAGTGGCTACTCTTGAAAAAGCCGTGTATGTGCTGGGAATCCACACCGACAAGGGGCTGATTGTGTACGCCCACAATTCTGCTGCACTGCCGTTTCGTTCGCCTGCGATCTCCAAAGACGATGAACTGCTGGTTTTGGCAAAGGACTACCGCGTGATAGCGACAGGCGAATT
This sequence comes from Fimbriimonadales bacterium, assembly GCA_026003075.1. GTDB lineage: Bacteria > Armatimonadota > Fimbriimonadia > Fimbriimonadales > GBS-DC > GBS-DC. The sequence continues at coordinate 71,476 of BPGO01000002.1, forward strand.
CAAGCCTCAATATGATAAGAACCAGATAATCATAGAGGTACCCGTGCCTTTACAGTTGCGTGAGGTGTCGCTGGTGCGTTTCCGATACTTGCCGTCGATTGCGGACGCCAAGCAGGTAGGAAAGAGGCAGTCTGGCGTTAATGAGTTCCCCATAGCAAGTTCGCTACGCCTCTCTCGGCCCAACGAAGGTCCTCGACGCGAGTACGCTTTCCCGTAGGGCTTTTGGGCGTATGTGCGCTCAGAGACTGTTCAAGAACGCCTGTTTGAGCATTCTGTGCAGCGAAGCAGCAATAACCTACCCCTGTAGGAGCGATTTTGCGACCGTTTGCTTCTACAACGCACCGCATAGTCATGTGCCTTCACAAGCGCCTCGTACTTTTTTTTATACAGCCCCCAAGTTCAAACGGTAATCTGCACTGTCAAGTGCAATCCGTTCCTGCGGTGCTGGATTAGTCTGATGGACGCCGTTAGTAAGCCGATAGTCACCTGCATATCGTGTAGATTGTTTGCCTGAACTGTCCCGCAGGTATTCGTTCTACGCCCTGCCCCCAGATTTGCTCCAAGTCGGGCGTAAAACGATAGTAATGCTTCAGCGGGGCAACCGAGTCTGCCTCGCGCCACACCTCCAATCGCTCACGAATACACGTCACATTCTTCGGGTCTAACTCGATTGAGACCGAATGCCTACCCAGCTGACGCGCCACGACTGCTGTTGTGCCCGTGCCTGCAAACGGATCCAACACCCAATCGTCAGGCTCCGTAGAGCTGAGAATTATCCGCGCCAAGAGCGCCACAGGAGACTGCTGTTTGTGAAACCGCTCGCCTTGCAAATCGCGAATTGCCTCCTCGCCTGCAAAATAGCCCGAAGTCAACTCCCGAATATCGTCCCACACATCCGTCACGAACATTCCTGCTTCGCGCGGGTATTTGTACTCAGGACGCAAAGGCGCGTCAATCCGCAGCCGGTGAAACACACGCGGCTTGCGTCCTTTGGTCGCAAACGCGATGATCTGATACTGCTTGCCAAACCGCCAGCCGTTGGGCACAGCCGAAGTGCGCTTCGTCCAGATAATCAGGTTTTGCAGCGTCCAGCCTGTTTCGCGCAGTATGCGCAGCACGAACTCCGTGTTCTTCTCACGCTGCATAAAGTAAATCGCGCCCCCCGCTTGAGTGAGACGATAAACCGCTTGACACACCTCCCCCATCCAACGCCAATACTCTTCTGCAGGCAAGTCATCCTCAAAGCAGACGTACTCCTTGCCTTGATTGAAGGGCGGATCCAAAAAAGTGAGCGCGAACTGGTAGCCCTCCGTTTCCAGTTGCGCCATTCGTTCAAGGCAGTCCCCTTCCAAGACCAGCGTGTGTGGAGTCATCGTGGCAATTCTACCCCTATGCTTGTCTCTATTCTCTGCTGAAAAGAAAGCCGAACATCAGCGTACTGCAGAAATAGCTGAATCGCCTCTGACCATACCCTCGTGATAAACAGAAGCGTCCTCAGGTCCCTGTTCCACCAGCCCCACCAGTTGATACAAAGGCGCATAGGCGTCATCGGCGGTTGCTTCCTGCGCCTCATGCAGATGGATGGCGATTTCCAGAGGCTGGTCCGTGGGCAGCGATACAGGCTGCTCAGGAATCAGCACCTTCCCATCAAACCGCGCTCGCAGCGTGATAACCATAGCCTAATTCTACCGCCTCGCAGGAACTCCCCACTCCACGCCGAATCTTCCCCTCCCGATATGCGTAAGTATGCGTTCGTTCTGGCGAGTTTGTTGTGCGCAGTGTGTTTTGCGCAGTCGGCTATCAAGTTTGCTCGGTTCCCCGCGCCGTCGCCCGACGGAACCCAAATCGCCTTCGCATGGCAAGGCGACCTGTGGATTGCCCCCATCACAGGCGGCACGGCACAACGCCTCACCATCCACCCCGCCTACGACTTCGCGCCCATCTGGTCGCCCGACGGCAAAAAAATCGCCTTCACCTCCGATAGACACGGCAACGACGATGTGTTCGTACTCCACTTGGATACGGGCACAGTGCAACGCCTCACCTACTTCTCTGGGCGCGACCGCGCCTACGGCTGGACGCCCGATAGCCAAGCCGTGCTGTTCGAATCGCGCCGCGACGCCGAACCCTACGGCGCCGACTTCAGCGCCTATGTCGCCCCCCTCAGCGGCGGCACGCCCTACCGCCTGCACAAAGCCAGCGGCTCGCCCTTTGCCCTGTCGCCCGACGGCAAGCGCCTCGCCTTCGTGCGACGCGACGCCAGCTGGTGGCGCAAAGGCTACAAAGGCAGCGCGCAAGGCGACCTGTGGCTGATTGACCTCGCCACCCAACGCTACACCCGCCTCACCGACACTGATACCCCCGACACCTTCCCAATGTGGAGCGCAGACGGACGCACCCTCTACTTCGTCTCCGAGCGCGACGGGACCGCCAACCTCTACGCGATGGACGTCCAAACCCGCCGCGTGCGCCAACTCACCCGCTTCAAAGACGACGGCGTGCGCTTCCCCCAAATCAGCGCGAACGGCAAAGTGATTACCTTCGAGCAGGGCATGGAGGTCTATCGGCTGGACACGGCGACAGGCGCACTCAGCACGATTAGCCTGCAAGTCCCCGCCCAAGACCGCCGCGCTGCCGAAACCGTGCGCCGCACCTTCAGCGCGAATGTGGACGACTATGCCCTCGCCCCCGACGCCAAAGAGTTCGTGTATGTGGTGCGGGGCGAGCTGTTCGCGGCGCGCTTCCCCGATGGCGGTCCCTCGCGCAACCTCACCGAAACCGTTGAACCCGAAGGCAGCCCGCAACTCTCGCCCGACGGCAAAACGGTTTACTTTGAAGCCGAGCGTGATGGCGCCACGCACATCTTCAAGCTCACCTCCGATGACCCCGACGAGCCACGCCTGCGCCGCGCCCGCAAGCACAAACTGGAGCAACTCACCAACAGCCCCCAAGGCGAAAGCAAACCCCGCCTCTCGCCCGATGGCAAACTGCTTGCCTTCCAACGCGGACAGGGCGAACTGGTGGTGATGCACCTTGAGACCAAGCAGGAACGCACCCTCACCACCTCGTGGAACTTGGGCAACATCGTCTGGTCGCCCGACAGCCGCTGGATTGCCTTCGACCGCTACGACGAGAACTACAACAGCGATGTGTTCATCGTGCGCGTGCCTGAGTTCGAAACGCCCAAAGAGGAAAAACCCGCCGAGAGCAACCCGCCCGCAACTTCCCCCACGCCATCGGAGAGCATCCCCACGACAACGTTATCCATAACATCGTCGACGGAGACGAATTCCTTGCCGATGGAGAGCTATTCCACGACGATGGATTGCTATTCCATGACGACGGAGAGCTATTCCACGACGATGGAGAGCTATTCCACGGCGACGGATAGCCATTCCACGGCGATGGAGAGCCATCCAACGCGGATGCACCACGCGCAGCAAACCGAGATAGTCATCCACAACATCTCCCAGCACCCTCGCAACGACTTCGCCCCCAGCTGGTCGGCGGATGGACGCGCGTTGGTGTTCCTCTCGGAGCGCGAGACCGACACGCTCAACATCTGCCATGTGTGGCTGCGCCGCGAAGACTTTGAACGCACCCGCGCTGACCGCGAAGACGAAGAAGACGACAAGCACGACGCCCCGAAAAAGGAAGACAAAAAAGACCCCGTGCGCGTGGCGATCGACTTTGAAGACATCCACCTGCGCGTGCGGTTGGTGACGCGCTATCCTGCAGGCGTGCAAGAAGCGGTGGTCGCGCCCGACGCCGAGCAAATCGCCTTCCGCAGCGCGTATCAGGGGCAAGCCGACCTGTACACCATCAAGTGGGACGGCAGCGACGAGCGACGCCTCACCACAGGCGGGCTATCCCCCGAGAACCTGCAGTGGAGCAAGGACGGCAAGACGATCTACTTCCTCAGTCGGGGCAGGTTGCAGCGCATCGCGGCAAGTGGCGGTAGCCCCCAAGCCACACGCACCGACGCCGAAATCACGATTGATCTCGCCAAAGAGCGCGAATATATCTACGACGCCGCGTGGCGCACGCTGAACGAAACCTTCTACGACCCGAACTTCCACGGCGTGAACTGGGCAGCCATGCGCGAGAAGTATCGCCCGTACCTGCCCTATGCCCAAGCCGACCGCGACTTCACGGCGGTCGTGCTGATGATGCTGGGCGAGTTGCGTGCGTCGCACTTGAGTTTCTCGCTGGCGCGTGCCGAGACCACCGACGCGCCCTCCAACACGGGCATGCTGGGCGTGGTGTTCGGCAACGAGCGCGACGGCGACGGCTTGCTTCTCGAGCGGGTGTTGCCCAATACGCCAGCCTCGCGCAAGGATGTGAACCTACAAGCAGGCGAGCGCATTCTGGCGATTGACGGCAAACCTATCACGCGCACCACGAATGTGTACCAACTGCTGGAGAACACCGTCGGAAAGCGAATCGAACTGCGTGTGCGCGGCAGGGACGGAAGCGAGCGCACCGTATTCCTGCGCCCGATTTCGGTTGCCGAGTTCAACAGCGCCGTCTATCGCGATTGGGTGGAGCGCAACCGTCAGTATGTGGCGGAGCGCACAGGCGGGCGCGTGGGCTATGTGCATATTCAGGCGATGGGCGAAGCGAGCCTGCGCGAGTTCGAGCGCGACCTGTACGCGGTCGCCTACGGGAAAGAGGCGCTGATTATCGATGTGCGCTACAACGGAGGCGGGCGCACGGCGGACTACCTGCTCGCGATGCTCCACCCACCGCGCCACGCCTACACCGTCGGGCGCAACGGCGAGCGGGGCTATCCGCAAGACAGGCTGCCCGTCATCGGGTGGCATCAGCCGATTGCCGTGCTGTGCAACGAGCGCAGCTTCAGCAACGCCGAAATCTTCGCCCACGCCATCAAGACGCTCAAGCGCGGTCCGCTGGTTGGCATCCCCACCGCAGGCGGCGTGATTAGCACTGGACAGCGCCGCCTGATGGACGGCAGCAGCGTGTCTACGCCTGGGCGCGGCTGGTTCACGATTGACAAAGGCATCAACTCTGGAGGGCAACGGCGCGGTTCCTGACCACCTTGTGGACTACACCCCCGAGGACGAGGCGCACCACCGCGACCCGCAACTGGACAAGGCGATCGAGGTTGTACTCCGAGAACGCAACCGTAGCAGGTAAACTCACGCTATGACGCGACAGCGCACAGTACCTGAGCCGAAGCCGCGCCAGCTCCCCCGCTGGCGTGGTTTCAACCTGCTCCATAAGTTCAACCGAGCGTGGAGCAACCGCCCCTTTGAAGAACAGGACTTCGAATGGATTGCTGAACTCGGCTTCAACTTCGTGCGCCTGCCGATGGACTATCGCATCTGGACCGACCCCGACAACCCTTACCGTCTACGCGAAGCGGATCTGCGCGAGATCGACCGCGCCGTGCGCTTCGGCGAAAAGTACAAGGTGCATGTGCAGATCAACTTCCATCGGGCGCCGGGCTACACCGTCGCTGCGCCCCCCGAACCGCTTAACCTATGGAAAGACGAGGAAGCACAAAAAATCTGCGTGCATCACTGGACACAGTTCGCCAAACGCTATCACGGCATTCCCAACCGCCAACTGAGCTTCAACCTGTTCAACGAGCCGGCGGGCGTGGACGCCGAATCGCACCGTAAGGTGGTGGAGCGCGTGGTGGAAGCCATCCGTAACGAGGATGCGAACCGCCTCATCGTGTGCGACGGGCGCGACTGGGGTATGACGCCGAACGAGGAATTAGCGCCGCTGCAATGTGGCTCAGGCGACGCGCGGATATCAACCCTTCCGACTGACGCACTATCGTGCCGAGTGGGTGCAGGGTTCCGACCGCTGGGAACCGCCCAACGAGTATCCCTTGCGTGAAGGCGATGTCGTCTGGGACAAGCAACGCCTCTGGGAGACCTATTACGCACGCTGGAAGGCGCTGGAGAAGAAAGGCGTCGGCGTGATGGTCGGCGAGTTCGGCGCTTATAAACACACCCCGCATAAGGTCGTCCTCGCATGGATGCGCGACCTGCTGGAACTGTGGAAGCAGGCGAACTGGGGCTGGGCGCTGTGGAACTTCAAGGGCACTTTCGGCATTCTGGACAGCGAGCGCGCCGATGTGTCTTATGAAAACTGGCGTGGACACAAGTTAGACCGCGCGATGCTGCGCTTGTTGCAGGAACATTAACGCCCACGCCGAATCTTCTTCACCCGATGGCGGTACAAGACGAGTTAGTTCGGGCGCGGCAAACTGCCGAGGAGGTCGCCGCCGAAGAACATAAGTTCCAGGAAGGTTTCACTTTCAGAACCTTCCTGGGGCTTCTGTTCGTGGCGTTCGTGATGTTGCCTGGCAGCATCTACATGGGGCTGGTCGCGGGCGTCGGCTTGGGCGCCGCGGCGGAGTGGGTGACCATCGTGCTGTTTGCGGAGGTGATGCGCCGCTCGCTGCAACCCTTGAAGCGACAGGAGATCTACATGCTCTACTACATCGCGGCGTCGCTGACCGCGATGGGGCTGTATGGTCTGTCGGGCGGGCCGTTGCAGTGGAAAATCTGGGATCAGTTTTTTGTGCAGTCTGCCCCCGCCGCGCCGATTGCCGATCAGGTGCCGCGCTGGGCGGTTCCCGCACCCGACTCGCCCGCTTTACGCGAGCGCACTTTCTTAGATAGCGCATGGGCGGTGCCTCTCTTCCTGCTGATGCTCACCGAGATTCTCGGGCGCGCCAGCTGGATGAGCATGGGCTACCTGCTGTTTCGGATGACCTCCGATGTGGAGAAGCTCCCGTTTCCCATGGCGCCGGTGGCGGCGTCGGGCGCGCTCGCGCTTGCCGAAGCCGGCAGCCGCGAAGAATCGTGGCGCTGGGGTGTGTTCTCCACAGGTGCGGTGATTGGCATGGGGTTTGGACTGTTCTATGTGGGAATCCCTGTGTTCACCGGCACGCTGTTCGGCAACGCGCTGCAACTGATTCCCATCCCGTTTTTGGACTTGACTCAAAATGTGGAGGCGAGCTTGCCGACCGCGATTGTTGGTATCTCTATCAATCTCGGCGAGGTGCTCGTGGGCTTCGTGCTGCCGTATCACATTTTGCTGGGCGCGGCGATTAGCTCCGTGGCGACCTATGTGGTGGCGAACCCGATACTCTATCGTGCAGGGTTCATCCCCAACTGGCAACCGAACTCCCCGGCGCTGCAGACCAAACTTGCCGCCGACTTAGACTTCTGGCTGGCGATTATTGTCGGGTTGCAACTCGCGGTCGCGGTGATTGGCGTGGGTATGGTCGTGCGTACCTTGCGCGAGTACCGCACGAACCAGTCGCTGCGCTTGCGGGGTCTTGCCCCACCGCCCGGACGCGGCGACCCACCGCTCTGGATCCCCCTCGCTGTATGGGCGGTTTCGGTGGTCTCCTATATTGCGCTCTGCCGTTGGCTGGTGCCCGACTTCCCCCTTTGGATTGTTGCTGGCTTCGGGCTGCTGTGGAGTCCGCTGAACAGCTATGTCTCGGCACGCATGGTCGGACTGACGGGGCAGGGGGTCTCCGTGCCGTTTATCAAAGAGGTGGCGATTATTAGCAGTCGCTACCCGCGCGTGGACATCTGGTATGCACCGCTGCCGCTCTACGACCACGGCGGGTCGGCGCAGCGGTTCCGTGAGGTGGAACTCACGGGCACAAAGTTCACCAGTATCCTGAAGGCGGAGCTGGTGATGTTGCCCGTGATTTTCATTGCGAGTTTCCTGTTCTGGGCGTTTTTCTGGAAGGCAAGTCCGATACCCTCGCCGTTGTTCCCGTTCGCGCAGAAGATGTGGCCCTACTATGCACAGATGGAGGCGGTCTGGAAGCAGATTAACCTCCCACAGAGCCAGATCCGTGATGTGGTGTTGAACGCGCTGAATATCCCGCGCATCCTCATCGGTTTCGTGTCGGGGCTGGGGCTGTTCTGGATGTTCAACGCTTTCAAGTTCCCGATCCTGCTGTTTTACGGGTTGGTGAGCGGTGTGGGGCAGCTGCCCCACTTTACGCTGCCGAAGTTGTTAGGAGCGTGGTTAGGGCATCGCTACTTCAAGAAGCGCTATGGTGAGGAGAACTGGGCGCGCTACGCCCCCGTGCTCCTGGCAGGCTTCTTCTGCGGGATGGGGCTGGTGGGAATGTTGGGCATCGCCATGGCGCTCGTGGCGAAATCGGTATCGGTACTGCCGTACTGAGCGATGCCCAACGAAGTTCTGGTGCAGCGCGTTACCCACACCCGAACGACATCCCGCAGTTATAACACTGGTAGCATGCGCCAGAGCGCACCATAATCATCCCGCAGTTGGGGCAGGGCGGTGCATCCTGCTGCAGCCTTACCAGTTTCGACCAGTCCGTGGTCTTCGCGCCCTGCCCTTGAGGGAAGTCGGTCGCATCTGTACCCCCTTGCACTCCTGTGAGCGGTTCAGGGGTTGTGCCCACGCTGTTCTCGTGGAGCGATTCGGGCGGCGTGGGTTGCCCCTGCAAGAATTTCATCGCCAGCCAGCGGAAGATGTAGTCCACGATCGAGGTGGCGACGGGGATCTGCGGGTTGTTCGTGAAGCCGCTCGGCTGGAATCGCGTGTAGGAGAACTTTTCCACGAGTTTCTCCAGCGGCACGCCATACTGTAAGGCAAGCGAGATCGCGGTCGCGAAGGCGTCCATTAGTCCCGAAATCACCGAGCCTTCCTTCGCCATCGTGAGGAAAATCTCGCCGGGTGTGCCGTCTTCATACATGCCGACGGTGATGTATCCTTCGTGCCCTGCCACGCTGAACTTGTGGGTGATACTACGGCGTTCGTCGGGCAGCCGTCGGCGCACGGGGCGTTCGCCCTCGGCTTGGGCTGGCTCTTCGGGTCTTTTTGTGGAGAGCGGTTGCGTGCGCTTGCTGCCGTCGCGGTAAATTGCTATCGCCTTCAGCCCCAGCCGCCACGCCTCTAAATAAATCTGCTCGATCTCCTCGGGGGTGGCGTCGTTGGGAACATTTACCGTTTTGGAGATGGAACCCGAGAGGAACGGCTGCACCGCTGCCATCATCTTCACATGCGCCATCGGCTCAAGGCTGCGCACCCCTTTGGCAGGGCGGAACGCACAGTCGAACACGGGCAGGTGTTCCGGCTTCAAGTAGGGCGCGCCTTCAATCGTGTCATGCTCGTCGATGTAGCGCGTGATGGCTTCTATTTCCTCGCTGCTGTAGCCCAGTTGTTGCAACGCCAGCGGGACCGTGGTGTTCACAAGCTTCAGCAACCCACCGCCGACCAGGGTTTTGTATTTCACCAGCGCGATGTCGGGTTCGATGCCGGTCGTGTCGCAGTCCATCAGGAACGCGATTGTGCCTGTGGGGGCAAGCACGGTTACCTGCGCATTGCGATAGCCATAGTTCTCGCCCAGTTGCAGCGTTTCGTGCCAAACATCGCGCGCGGTTTCCAGCAGTTGGGAGGGGACATACTGCGCTTGGATGCCGTTCAGGGCGTCGGCGTGCATGCGCATCACTTCCAACATCGGCTCGCGGTTGAGTTCAAACGCAGGGAACGGACTGCCACAATCCCGTGCGATGATTGCCGACTGCCGATACGCCTCGCCATGCATCAGCGCGGTAATCGCCGCGGCGTAGGCGCGTCCCGCGTCGCTGTCGTAGGGCAAGCCCAGCGACATTAAAAGCGCCCCCAAGTTCGCGTAGCCCAGCCCCAACGGGCGGAAGTTGTGGCTATTGTCGGCGATTTTCTCGGTCGGATATGCCGAGTTGTCCACGATAATCTCCTGTGCGGTGATAAAGATTCTTACCGCCGCACGAAAGGCGTCAATATCGAACTCGCCGCTGGGCAGTCGGAACTTCATGAGGTTCAAACTGGCTAAGTTGCACGAGGTATCGTTGAGGAAGACGAACTCGGAGCAGGGGTTGCTGGCTTCAATCTCCCCGCTGTTTTTCACGGTGTGCCAGCGGTTGGTGGTGTCGTGGAACTGCAAGCCGGGGTCGCCGCACACCCACGCGGCTTCTGCGATTTTGCGGAACAGGTCGCGGGCGCGGTAAGTCGCTACCACTTCGCCCGTGGTGCGGGCAATGGTGTGCCATTCGCGGTCTTCCTCAACGGCGCGCATGAATGCGTCCGTAACGCGCACGCTGTGGTTGGCGTTCTGGAAGTAGACCGAGTCGTACGCGCCGCCGGGCACATTGAAGCCGGGGTCATAGCCTGCTTCAATCAACGCCCATGCCTTCTTCTCCTCTTTTGCTTTGCACTCGATAAACTCCACAATATCGGGGTGGTCGATGTTCAAAATCACCATTTTGGCGGCGCGGCGCGTTTTGCCGCCGCTTTTAATCACCCCCGCAAAGGCATCGAACCCGCGCATAAACGACACCGGTCCCGACGCGCGCCCCCCGCCCGATAGGTACTCCTGCGAGCCACGCAGCCGCGAGAGATTGGAACCCGACCCTGAGCCGAACTTGAAGATCATGCCTTCGGTTTTGGCGAGGTCTAAGATGGACTCCATCGTATCTTCAACGGAGACAATAAAGCACGCCGAACACTGGCTGCGCGGTTCGATGCCAACATTAAACCAGACAGGGCTGTTGAACGCGCCGTACTGGTGCAACAACAGGTATTTCAGTTCATCGCGGAACGCCTCGGCGTCGGCTTCGGTGGCGAAATAGTTCAGTTGGCGTCCCCACTCGGTGAGGGTGTCCACCACGCGCCCGATGACCTGCTTCACGCTGGTTTCGCGTTCGGGGGCGCCCAGTTGCCCGCGGAAGTATTTGGAGACCACCACATTCGTGGCGAGTTGGCTCCAGAAGGCGGGCACTTCCACATCGGTCTGCTCGAACACCACGCGCCCGCGCTCATCGGTAATAATTGCGGTACGGCGCTCCCACTCCACGGTGTCAAACGGGTCTACGCCTGCTTGTGTGAAGCGCCGTTCGATGGTCAACCCCGGTCCTGTATTGATGGAATCGAACTTCTCATGCGGGATGAAGCCGTAGCGCAGGGCAGTGCCGCTGGGTTTGGGGCGTGTGGGGTGTTCGCGCGTCTCTACGACAGCGCCGTTCGACATGCTTTCGACTTCCAGAATGCCTTCTTGCGGGTTCATCGTCGCCTCCTATTCGCTGCGGGTGCGTTTCTGCTGGCGCGTGAGCATTTGCACCACGCGGCTGAATTGATGGGGGTCTTCAAACTCTTCGTAGACCGACGCAAAGCGCACATAGGCGACGGGGTCTAACTGGAGCAGTTTCTCCATCACCAAGCGCCCGATTTCCGTGCTGCTAATTTCCGACTCGTCGCGGTTCTGGATTTCTTGCTCAATCTCATCGACGGCTTTCTCCAGCACATCCATACTAATCGGGCGTTTACGGCATGCGACCACCATCCCCTGCAGGATTTTGTTGCGGTCGAAGGGTTCGCGTCGTCCATCCTTTTTGACGACCATCAGGGGGCGCTCTTCGTAGCGTTCGAAGGTAGTATAGCGCTTGCCGCATTTGAGGCACTCGCGTCGTCTTCGGATGACCGCACCGCCCTGTGAAGGGCGCGAGTCTACTACATGATCTTCATCCACGCCGCAGTAGGGACATCGCATTGTCTCGCCTCACTCTGCCATATATCTGTAAGGGCGACTGTTTTTACCCCTACATCTTGTGGCTATCTATATTATAGCATATGGGAACGCCTTTGTCAAGGGGTTTGGCGGGATGTTTGCAAGATCTGAACTTACGCATTGCCTATTTCGCCCCCGCGGCGTGGGGAATGGGACGGGATAAAATCCGCGGGTGAGTGCAGAAGATAGAACGCGCGTCCCCGTGCATTGTCCAGGTTGGGCAACTGGTTCGGCTTGTAGACCGACATAGCGATGAACGCACCGCGCTATGCCGAAGGGAGATGGCATCACAGCAGGAATTGGCACTCCCTGCACGAACCATGCTCGCTATGAATTGGCGAGCGCGTTGGATCTGGTCGCCGGGCGAGGCTGCCCCGCGCAACTTTTTCTGGTGCGTGCGGAAAGAGTTCCAGCTGAGCCGTGGCTTTAGCAAGGTTGTCGTCGCTCTCAGCGCAGATACCCACTACACCCTCTGGTTCAACGGGCAACTGATGGGACACGGTCCCATTCGCAGTTTCTACGGACGCTGGTACTACGATTTGCACGATGTGACCCAATACGCTCGTGAAGGACTGAACGCGATTGCCGTGCTGGTGCATCATCTGGGGATTGGCACCTTTCAGAACGATTATGTACGGGGTAGGGGACGCGGCGGGCTCATCGCGCAGGTGGAGTGCGACGGCAAGGTGGTCGCCGCTTCCGATGCGAGCTGGCTGAATGTGCCGCATCCGGCGTTTGAGCGCGCGACTGCACGGATGTCTTGCCAGTTGGGATTCGACGAGTTGTACGATGCGCGGCGGGCGATTGGCGATTGGACGATGCCGCGCTACGACGACTACGAGTGGAACGAGGCGGTGGAGATCGGCGAGGCAGGTTGTGAGCCGTGGGGGGAGCTGCTGCCGCGCCCAATTCCCTTCCTGACCTTGCAGCCGATGCAACCGAAGACGATCGAGCGCGTCCGTGTGGTGAAGCCGCCGTGGGGCGCATGGGCGTTTGACCTGAAGCCGTATCTCGCCCCGAACGACCTGAGCGCGAATCCGCGCACGCTCTCGGGGGTGGTCGCCACCGAAATCCGCGCGGATGCTCCATGCACGCTGCGCATCGGCGACGCGCATCATGGGCTGCGCGACGAGGATGTGCGGCTCAACGGCGAACTCGTCCCAAAGGAGGACGGCTTACACACCTTGCGCTTGCAAGCGGGCTCCAATCTGCTCACGGTCGATGTCTCGCGCTGGTATCACGACTGGTACCGCTACTTTGTGATGGAGGCCGCTGAGGGAACCCCTGCCCACTTGGTCAATCCGCTGATGGAGCGCGCCGACTACCCTTGGATTGTGCTGGGTCCGTTTGACGACGACCCGGAGGGCTACCTGCAAGCCCGCGATGCACGCTCGGTACAAGAGATACGCCGTCATCCGAAAGCGCAGAGCTTTGACCCGATGCACACTGCCCGCGCCGCCATTTTTGCGATGACCAACCACCACGCCAAGCCCACGGGCGAAACCCCGCGCGTTGAACATCCGTACGCCAGCGTCAACGCTATCGACGACTCCACCCTCATCTACCCCCCGCAGTCCGGCGATGTGGAGTTGCGCTTCGATTGGCAACGCGAGGTGTTCGGCTATGTGGAACTGGAGCTGGAGGCGCCCCCAGGTGTAATCATCGACTTCAACGGCTTTGAGTATGTCGACCCCGTCCACCCCGACCGCGTACAGTGGACTTGGGGGTTGAATAACACCTTTCGGTATATCACGCGGCGGGGTTGGCAGCGGTTCTTCAGCGTCGTGAAGCGCGGTTTTCGATACGCTACGCTCACCGTTCGTTTCCCCGAAGGTGCGACAGATCCTGTGCGCCTGCGTCGTATCGGGTGCCTGCATAGCGTTTACCCCTACGAGGCGCGCGGTGCATTTACCTGTTCCGACTCGCTGCTGAACCAGATTTACGAGATGTCCCGTGAGACGGTACGCCTGTGCAGCGAGGATACTTTTATCGACTGTCCGACCTACGAGCAGACCTTCTGGGTGGGCGATTCTCGAAATGAGGCGTTATTTGCTTACACCGGCTTCGGCGATTATGCGCTCGCGCGGCGCTGTCTGATTCTGGCGGGCGAGTCGCTCAAACAGTCGCCTCTGGTGGAGAGCCAAGTGCCCAGCGCGTGGGAGAACATTCTCACGGCATGGTCGCTCCTGTGGGCAATCGCCTGCTACGAGCATTACCTGTTCACTGGCGATGTGGAGTTCGTGCGGGAAATCTTCCCCTATGTCGCGCAACAGAATCAGACCCTGCACGAGCGGTATCTCAACTCGGACGGATTGCTGGAGATTAGCGCGTGGAACATGCTCGACTGGGCGCCGATGGACACGCCTGGTGAGGGCGTGGTGAGCCATCAAAACATGTGGCTCGTGCGCGTGTGGGATGACACCGCCAAGCTCGCTGATGTGCTGGGCGAGGCAATGCTGGCGCAAACCTGGCGACAGTGGGCAGTGGACCTCCGTGCGGCGATTAATAGACATCTTTGGAACGATGCAAAGCGCGCCTACACAGACTGCCTCAAGCGCGACGGCTCGCAAAGCCCCGTGTTCAGCATCCAGACGCAGGTCGTGGCGTTGCTGTGCGATGTGCCCACCCCTGAGCGACGCGCCATTCTGGAAGGCTACCTCGCGGATCCACCCGAAGGCTTCGTGCGGATTGGCAGCCCCTTCATGACTGCGTTCCTGCTGGAGACGCTGTACAACCTCAACCGCCGTCAGGAAATCTTGGAACGGATTCGCGACGATTGGGGCTATATGGTGCAGATGGGTGCTGTGACCTGCTGGGAACAGTTCAAGGGCAAGCGTGTGAGCAGCCCGTTGCACGCGCACGAAACGGAGTTCTTCACACGCAGCCACTGCCACGCATGGAGCGCCGCGCCTGCCTACTTTTTGCCGATTACCGTGTTAGGCGCAAAGCCACTCACCGCAGGTTGGAAGCGGTTCGAACTCAGCCCGTTCTTGGGCGATTTGCGCTGGGCATACGGACGGTTGCCGTTGCCTGAGGGCAGGCTCGAGTTCGCACTGGAGCAAACCGAAACGGGTGTGCGCGGGCACATCGCCGTACCAGAGGGCTACACCGCCGTCCTTCACGGCAAGGAGTACAGCGCAGGACGGCACGAATTAAGTCCCTAACAGGTATACTCTCTCCCGATTGGAGGAGAGAAACGATGGCGTATATCACCGAATCGGGTAAGAAGCTCATCACGGTCATCCCAGGCGACGGGATTGGACCGGAGTGCGTGGAATCCGCTTTGAAGTTGCTGCAAGCGGTGAACGCCCCTATCGAATGGGAACTGCGTGAGGCAGGTGCAAGTGTATTCAAGAAAGGTATCGAATCGGGTGTGCCCCAAGAGACGATTGAATCGATTCGCAAAACGCGCGTGGTGCTGAAGGGACCCCTCGAGACGCCCGTCGGCTACGGCGAGAAGAGCGCGAATGTAACGCTGCGTAAACTATTTGAGACCTACGCCAATGTGCGTCCTGTGCGCGAGTTCCCCAATGTCCCAACTCCCTACAGCGGGCGGGGGATCGACTTGGTGGTCGTGCGCGAGAATGTGGAAGACCTCTATGCAGGCATTGAGCATATGCAGACGCCGGGCGTGGCGCAAACGCTGAAGCTCATCTCGCGTAAGGGCTGCGAAAAAATTGTGCGCTTCGCGTTCGAACTGGCGCGCGCCGAAGGACGCAAAAAAGTCCACTGCGCCACGAAAGCCAATATCATGAAGTTCGCCGAGGGCACGCTCAAGCGTACCTTTGAGGCAATTGCCCCCGAATATCCCGACATCGAAGCGAGCCATATCATCATCGACAACTGCGCGCACCAGCTGGTGAAGCGACCGGAACAGTTCGAGGTCATCGTGACCACGAACATGAACGGCGACATCATCAGCGACCTGACCTCGGCGCTGGTGGGCGGTTTGGGCTTTGCGCCTTCGGCGAACATCGGCAACGAGGTCGCTATCTTCGAGGCGGTTCACGGCTCGGCGCCTAAGTACGCAGGCAAAAATGTGATTAACCCGACCGCCGTCATCCTCTCGATGGTGATGATGTTGCGCTATTTGGGCGAGTTCGAGGCGGCGGCGACCATCGAGAACGCGCTGCTGTACACTTTAGAAGAGGGCAAAGTACGCACAGGCGATGTCATCGGTTACGACAAGGGCGCGAAGACCACCGAGTACACCGACGCGATTATCGCGAATCTTGGCAAGAAGCCCAGTACGACACGGGTACGCGACTATCGCCCCATCCAACTGCCGCAGGTGCCGCCGGATCCTGTGTTCGTGCGTCCCAAGACGCGCCGTGTGGTGGGTGTGGATGTGTTCGTGGAGAGCGACCTGTATCCCGAACCGCTTGGGCACGCGTTGGAACAGTTAGTCGCTGAATCCCCGTTCAAACTCAAAATGATTTCCAATCGCGGCACAAAGGTCTACCCGCCTACGGGCGCGATTACCGATGTGGTCGACCATTACCGTTGCCGTTTCTTGCTGCGCGACGAGGCAGGGGATGCTACAGACGCCCAAATTCTGGACTTAGTGCAGCGCGTGAGCAGCCGTTTCCGTTGGATGCACCTCGAGAAGCTGCAGGAGTTCGACGGCGCGATGGGCTACACCAAAGCGCAAGGGGAGGACTAAGCCCCACCGTGCGCGAGCGAACCTCCAACGGGGCAGGATTGTCCAAGCGGTGCGATAGGGCATGGGCAATCCTGCTCAGGCATTGTACTCACGGTTGAACGCATAGGGAACGGAACCGCCCGAAAAAAACGGGTATACTTTCCCCCCGAACATCCCTTTAAGTCCGTCCAGTGAGGCGACAAGGGAGGAAACTATGCCGATTGACACATCGTTACGCAAGGTTTTGGTGATCGGCTCGGGTCCCATCGTGATTGGGCAAGCCGCCGAGTTCGACTATTCGGGTTCCCAAGCGTGCCGCTCGCTACGTGAGGAAGGCTTGGAAGTGGTGCTGATAAACTCCAATCCCGCCACGATTATGACCGACCCCGAAACTGCCGACCGCGTCTATATTGAGCCGCTTACGGTGGAGTTTGCCGAGCGCGTGATTGCCCAAGAGCGCCCCGACGGCTTGCTGCCCACGCTTGGCGGGCAGACGGGGCTGAACCTCGCGACGGAACTGGCAGTGCGGGGAATCTTGGATAAGTATCAGGTGCGGTTGCTGGGCACGCCGCTGACCGCGATTCAAGCCGCCGAAGACCGCGAGAAGTTCCGCGACCTCATGCGCCAGATTGGCGAGCCGGTGCCCGAATCGTGGATTGTGGAGAGCGTTGGCGCGTTGCGGCGCGTGGCGGAGATTGCCCCGTATCCCTGTATCGTGCGCCCTGCCTACACGCTGGGCGGCACAGGCGGCGGCATCGCGCGTAACCCCGATGAACTGCTCGAAATCGGCGCGCGTGGGCTGGAACTCTCGATGCGCCATCAGGTCTTGGTGGAGCGCTCGCTGCTGGGCTGGAAAGAGATCGAGTACGAGGTGATGCGCGACGGGGCAGACAACGCCATCGTGGTGTGCAATATGGAGAACCTTGACCCGATGGGGGTGCATACAGGCGACTCGATGGTGGTGGCGCCGTCGCAAACGCTGAGCGATTTTGAGTATCAACTGCTGCGCACGGCGTCGCTGCGCATTATCCGCGCGTTGGGTATTCAGGGGGGCTGCAATGTGCAACTCGCGCTGAATCCGAACGGCAGCGACTACTATGTGATCGAGGTGAACCCGCGCGTAAGCCGTTCCAGCGCGCTGGCATCCAAAGCGACGGGCTATCCCATTGCCCGTATCGCCGCCAAAATCGCCGTCGGGTTGCGCTTGGACGAGATACGCAACCCCATCACGGGCACTTCCGCCGCGTTCGAACCCGCCTTGGACTACTGCGTGGTGAAACTCCCGCGCTTCCCGTTCGATAAGTTCCCGACGGGCGACCGCACGCTGGGCACGCAAATGAAAGCCACGGGCGAGGTGATGTCGATCGACCGCACTTTTGAGGGCGCGCTCATGAAAGCCGTGCGCGGACTGGAAGTCGGTGTGAGCGACCTGCGCTATCCACCGGCCGCACGCCTAAGCCCGATGGAACTGGAAACCCTGTTAGAAACCCCCAACGATATGCGACTCTTCTACATCGCCGAGGCGTTTCGTCGCGGCTGGCTCGTGGAGGAGGTGCATGCGCTCAGCAACATAGACCCTTGGTTCCTACACAAGATTAAGCACCTCGTGGAGATGGAGCAGGAACTCATCGCACGAAGCGGCGAGTTGAGAGAACTGCTCCTTGGCGCGTCGTCTTCACAGGCGCATCCGTTGCTTCGTCGCGCCAAAGAGTGGCAGTTCTCGGATAAGTTTCTGGCGCAAATCACGGGGCTAAGCGAGGTGCAAGTCCGCGCAGGACGCACGGCATTGGGCATTACCCCCGCCTTCAAGATGGTAGATACCTGCGCAGGCGAGTTCGAAGCGCAGACGCCTTACTTCTACAGCACCTACCACGGCGTTTCCGACCGCCTTGCACCCCAACACCCTAAAAAGGCTTTGGTGCTGGGGTCTGGCCCCATCCGAATCGGGCAGGGGATTGAGTTCGACTACTCAGCGGTGCATGCGGTGAAGACCCTGCGCCGATTGGGCTACTACGCGATGATTTTGAACAACAACCCAGAGACCGTCTCCACCGACTTCGATATCTCCAATGCGCTTTACTTCGACCCTGTCACGACAGAAGATGTGCTGAATGTGCTGGAGTACGAAAGTGGCATGGGCGGGATGCCCGTGCTGGAAGCGGCTGGGCTTGAAAAGGGCGCTCAAGCCACGATACCTGTCCTTGTGCAGTTTGGGGGGCAGACGGCGATCAACCTCGTGAAGTCGCTGCAGGCGTTTGGTGTCCCTTTGCTGGGCACGCCTGCCGATTCGATTGACATCGCCGAAGACCGTCGCCGCTTCGACGCACTGCTGGAAGAGTTAGGCGTTCCCCGTCCTCCCGGACGCGCCGTGCTGACACTGGAAGAAGCCCTCCAGACCGCCCATGCAGTCGGCTACCCTGTTCTGGTACGCCCCTCGTATGTGCTGGGGGGACGCGCGATGGAGATTGTGCGCACCGACCACGAACTGGAAACCTATTGGCGCTCCGCAGTGCTGGCGTTTCCCGATGCACCCGTGCTGGTCGATAAATATATCGAGGGGAAAGAGGCAGAAGTAGACCTTATCGGCGACGGCGAGCAGTTCATCATCCCTGCGATTATGGAGCATATCGAACGCGCGGGGGTGCATTCAGGCGATAGTATGACCGTTGTGCCGCCCCAGACACTCACCGAATCGGAGCAGGCGCAAATACGCGACTACGCACTGCGCCTTGCCAGAGCGCTGCGCGTATGCGGGCTGGTGAACATGCAGTTCGTGGTGCAGGACGGCGCGGTGTATGTCATCGAGGTGAACCCACGCGCAAGCCGTACCGTGCCATATCTTTCGAAAATTACCCATGTACCGATGGTCTCCTTAGCGGTGGCAGCGCAGGTGGGGATTCCACTCCCGTCGGAGGCGACGAGTCGGGAACATCCTATTGATAAGATTGCCGTCAAAGCTCCCGTGTTCTCCAGTTTGAAACTCAAGCAGGTGGAAGTCGCGCTGGGACCGGAGATGCGCTCCACAGGCGAGGTGATGGGCATCGATCGCACCTATGCCGCCGCCCTCTACAAAGCGATGGTCGCGGCAGGCATCCGCATCCCGCGCACGGGGCAGGTACTCCTGACGCTGGCGGACAAGGATAAGGCGGAGGGCGTTGCACTGGCGCAGGCGTTCCACAAGAAGGGGTTCCAACTGTATGCCACGCAGGGCACGGCGCGTGCGCTTCAAGAGGCAGGGCTGCCCGTGCAGGCTGTGCCGAAGATCGGGCAGGGCAAGCCCGACCTGTTGGACTACATCACAGGGAAGCGCGTGCAGCTGTTGGTCAATACCCCCAGCCCCGACCGCCGCACCGAGCAGCAGGGGCTGATCATCCGCCGCGCTGCCGTCGAAACGGGCATCCCGTGTCTCACCGCGCTGGACACCGCTTGGGCGCTGCTGCAGGCGCTGGAAGCAGGTGAATTCGAAGTCGCACCGATTGGGAGCCCGCACGTGCCGTAGAGATTGGGAGTGCGATTCCTGTAATCGGCGTATTCACATTCCAAGCGCGATTTCACGCTGATTGAATCGAGGGTCGTTCGACGAGGCAACCCTACAAAGCAGGATTTGCGCTCACCGCTGCGTAATAGGACTCCATGATGCGGCTCCTCTACTCGTTCGAGCAGGAGAGTGATCTGCAAGCAGCGACGGCGAACAACACACGCCTGACCCTCGTGACTCAGGGTGTCACGCACGGCAGACGCGCTTTGCGGGTCGAGTTCCTTCCCAATGTCGATTGGCCCAACCTCATGTTCCGCGCCGCGACGCCGTGGGACTGGCGTGGTTTTGCAGGGCTGGCGTTTGATGTGTATAACCCCATGCGCGAGTCCGTGCGTTTCGGGGTGCGTGTGGACGATGACCCCCGCGCGGATGGAACGCGTTTCTGCCGACAGGGAACCCATATGGTGCGTCCCCGTGCGCGTGCGTCGTTCGTGTTCCCGTTGCGGATCAATCCGATGGACTATGGGATGCGCGGCTTACCTCCTCTTGGCAAGAACCTCACAACCATCGGCGTGACCCACGAAGGCAAACTCCGACTGGAGCATATCGTCGCGTTCCAGATATTTCTATGGCGTGACGAGCAACCCCGCGTGCTTATTGTGGACAACATCCGCCTTGTCGAAGCCGAGGAGTCGCTGTCGGGCATCGTGGACGAGTTTGGGCAGTTCACCCGAGCCGATTGGCGGGGCAAAATCAAGAGCCTGAGCCACCTGCGTCGCACGCTCGCTGCGGAGATGCGCGAACTGGAACGCCTGCCCGCCCCAGAAGATTTCGACGAGTACGGCGCGTGGAAGTCAGGACCGCAGTTGAAAGCCACCGGCTACTTCCGTGCCGAGAAGGTGCGCGACAAGTGGTGGTTGGTCGCGCCGAATGGCAGGCTCTTCTTCTCGACGGGAATGGACTGTGTGCATTATGGCGACCCGACCTTTATCACAGGGCGCGAAGCGATGTTCACGAGGCTGCCGCGCGAGGGGGAGCCGCTCGCGAAGCATTATGGACAAGCGTCGGGCGCACTTATGGGGCCCATCAAGGAGGGCAGAACTTTCAACTTCTACGCGGCGAATTTGGAGCGCAAGTACGGCGAGCGCTATCGCGAACGCTGGCGCGAGCAGACTCTGCGCCGACTGCGCTCATGGGGCTTCAACACGATAGGCAACTGGTCGCTGGGGGATTGGCATCGGAACGGACGCATCCCATATGTGGCGACGGCTGGAGTGTGGGGTGAGCATGCGCGAGTCCCCAGTGGTAGCGACTACTGGGGCAAGATGCACGACCCATTTGACCCGCGATTTGCCCAAAACGCTCGTGCATCGATTGAGCCTGTGGCGCAGCGCGTGAAGAATGACCCATGGTGCGTGGGGTTCTTTGTGGACAACGAGCTCAGCTGGGCAGGGCAGGGCGAGGACGGTGGGCGGTATGGGTTGGCTTATGGCGCCTTGAGCCTCCGCGCTGATGAATCGCCTGCAAAACGCGCCTTTCTGGAGATGCTGGGTGCGAAATATGGGAGTATCGAACGGCTAAACGCGGCGTGGGGCACACGCTTCGCAAGTTGGGACGCGCTGCGTGCGCCCGTGGCGCTACCGCCAACGCTCACCTCGGAGCGCACGCGCGATTTCAGTGAGTTCGTGCGCGCCTTCGCCCGACAATATTTCCGAACGATTCGCGACCTGCTCCGCGAACTTGCGCCGAACCATCTTTACTTGGGCTGTCGGTTCGCCTGGTACTCCCTGGATGCCGTGATTGCCTGCGCTGAACTGTGCGATGTGGTGAGTTTCAACATCTACGCGCCTCGACTCAACCCCAGTGCGTACAGTTTCCTCATGCAGTTGGATAAGCCTGTGATTATCGGTGAGTTCCATTTTGGTGCGTTGGACAGGGGCATGTTCCACACGGGGCTGGTCGCCGCTGCCACTCAGCGGGAACGCGCTCGGATGTATGAGGAGTATGTCAACAGCGTGTTAGACCATCCGCTGTTTGTGGGGTGCCACTGGTTCCAGTACATGGATCAGCCGCTCACGGGGCGTTGGTTTGACGGCGAGAACTATAATATCGGCTTCGTGACGATTACTGACACGCCCTATCCAGAGATGGTCGCTGCTGCGCGAAAAACCCATCAGGCGATGTACCGTCGCCGAGGTGGCTAAAGTCGAGAAGGGTTCAGGCGTGGGTAGGGGAATCGCGCCTCGCTTTGAGGTTCCTCTCCAGTTGTGAGAGGATATCTTGCGTGCATGCTGCGGAGTGCATGCCGTGGTCGAGCAGTTGATGCCATAGTCGGGTCGCCTCGCCGTTGGTGAAGTCGCGCTGCTCGATAGGGCGTGTGGCGAGCGCGTAGATGGGGATATTTCGCTCCTGTGCCCAAAGCGCCAGTTGTAGGTTGCGTAAGTTGCCATGTCCGAAAGGCGCGTCGGCGATCACCACCGCATCGGCAGCAGCGACGAGTTGCTGGGCGCGTTGGTACGCCTCGTCGGAGATGGGCGAGAAGGGCGGCTCGGTGATATGTTCCAGTTTCAGGGCGCGGGCGATTTCTTCATCGGTGTCCAGCAGGTTCAGCACGCCCGTACTCACACGCCATCCCGCGGTGAGGAGGGCATAGTAGAGCGCTGCCCCGGAGCCACCCCCAGCTATCACGAAGGCATGCGGCGCGTCGGGGGAAACTGGGGGTTCCGCGTCAGCGCTCAGCGCGAATAGAAGTGGTCTGCCCGTGAGCGGGTTCGTCTGGCGTAGCACAGGCGTGTGATACACGCGCTCCAGCAGCATCGGTTGTAACACGGCGTCTGGTGTGCCTTGCGCCACGATTCGCCCTTCGCTCATTAACACAATCCAGTCGGCATACTGGCTGGCTAAGTTCAAATCATGGAGTACCAGCAAGACCCCAACGCCCTGCGCTTGCGCATGTTGGCGCAGCATGTGCATGAGTTGGGTCTGGTGGTGGAGGTCTAAGTGGGTGGTGGGTTCATCGAGAATGAGATAGCGTGCTTCTTGGGCGAGCGCACGAGCGAGGTTCATCCGCTGGCGTTCGCCCCCGCTCAGCTGGCTGATGGTGCGCTCGGCGAGGTGCGCGATATCGGTTTGTTCCATCGCGTGGCGCACGGCGTCGCGGTCGGCGCGGCTGACACCCAAGAAGCCCTTCTGGTGCGGATAGCGCCCCATCATCACCAACTCCGCGACAGTAAAGCCCATCTCGGTAGGCGTCTCTTGCGGCGCGTAGGCGACTTGGCGTGCGAACTCCGTGGGGCTGTAGTCCTCGTAGGGCTTGCTCTCCAGCAGGCGTTTGCCCCGAAACGGCGTTAGCGTGCGGGCAAGTGTGCGCAACAGCGTTGTCTTGCCAGAGCCGTTGGGTCCCAGCAATGCCACAACCTGCCCCGACGCGACCCGCACCGAGGCGTCATGCACCACGGGCGTCTGCTGGTATCCTACGGTTATCGATTCGGCGACGAGCATGCTTTGCAGGGAGAATCATACCGCACTGTGTCCCTTCAGAATCCATCCACCGAGGGGTCTTGCAAGTGGTCGGTGTAGTTCATCAGGCTCACATAGAGTCGCTCGGCGTTGCGCTCTATGATGGAGATGCCGGTGTTATCCAGTCGAATGCGTCGGTAGGTCTGGATATCGCCTGCGAGCGCTTCGCAGAGCAGGATTCGGAGGCTGCCGCCGTGTCCCACGACCACCACCTCGCCGTAAGGGTGCTTCTCCAGCAGTTGGTGTCCCCACTGGCGCACCCGTTCCCAGAACGCGGTCATCGGTTCGGCTTCGGGGGGTGTACCCATCAGTGGGTCGTACAGGTAGGTGAAGTGATGCTCTGGGAAGCGCAGCTGCACCTCTTCCGAGGTCAGTCCTTCCCACAATCCCCAGTGGCGTTCACGCAGGGCATGTTCGGCAGAGAGCGGCGCGTTCAGGGCACGGGCGATGATCTCAGCGGTGTGATAAGCGCGTTGCAGGTCGCTGCTGTAGATAGCAACGGGCTGCTGGATGCGCTCTGCGAGCCAGCGTGCTGCCTGCTGCGCCTGGCGAAGACCGAATTCGTCTAAAGGAGTATCCGAATGACCTTGAATGCGACCGACTTGGTTCCATGGCGTCTGCCCGTGACGAACGAGGTAGATTCGCAACATCGGCGTAGAGTGTACCTCGTCGTGCGGATACCTTGCAAAATCTCTTTTTTTGCCCTCTCAACCTGCAGGAAGCGCGCACCTCGTGGCGTATAATGAATTCCGCAATCAAAACGAAATGAGGTATAATACAGCGACGGTCGATTCGCTGCTCGTGCGTGCAAAGGAGCCATTATCGGTGATTATCGTTATAGGAGGTAGGCACGAGAGACATGGGCGACCTGAAACAATTGATTGAACAGGCGTTTGCGCTCAAAAACGAAGGGCGCTATGAGGAAGCAATGCAGTTGCTGAAAAAGGCACTGCAACAGAACCCGAACTCGGCAGAGGCACATCATCTGCTTGGTTTGGTCTATTGCTTCACGGGCTTATTCGACGAGTCGATTCAGGAACTGGAGACCTCAGTACGCTTGAACCCCGACGCTATCCAGCCTCGTTTAGACCTTGCGCTCACCTATTCGATGTTGGGCTATGAGCCTGAAGCGAAGCGCGAGTTGGAGGAGGTACTACGGCGCGATCCAACAAACGAAATGGCGCAACGCCAGATTGTCTACTTTAAGTAAGGAGAAGCGCCCCTGAGAATCTCAGGGGCGTTCTGGCGACAGCGTACAGATATTTCCCTTGTTTACGAGGCTCCGACGAGTTCACGCTCTTCGGCAACGGCTTCGGAGTGGAGGGTGCAATTGAGTGAGCTGCCAAAGAGTTTATACAACACATTCAGAGAGGCTTGTTCGACCTGTTCCGTGGTAATCCCCAACTGCTCGGCAATCGCTTCGGACTCCTGTCCTTGCGCAAACAGATGCAGAATGCTTCGCTCGCGCTCCGTCAGTTTGTAATCCATCGGCATAGACCTCCTTTGGTGCTGAAGGGATTATACCTGTTCGTGGGCGTGCCGTGTCAAGTCGAATCGCGCGTTTCGCGAAAACTGGCATAACTGCGGGTTCCGTTGCGCGTGCTGTGGCGGGGCAGGGGGGTCACGACGGTTTCATAGCCGTTGCCTGTACGCCGAATGTAGCCGCGCGATTCCAGCTCTTGCAGGTAGTTGTAAAGCGTCTGGCGCGAGCAGCCGAGCTGCTCCGCAAGTTTCGATCGCGAGAGCGCAGGGTTCTCGTAGAGCAGCCAGAGCAGTTGTTCCATCGTTGCCTCTTTCTGGGAGCCGTTGCTGCCATTGCTGCGCTCTGCCACCCGTGCGACGGCAAGCACAGGCTCGGGTTCAGGTTGTGTTAGCGTCTCGGTGACAGGCTCAGCGGTAGGCTCTACAGATTCTGAGTGCGCTTGCATCTTGAGCGCGTAGTTGCGGTCTTCGCCGATAATCTCAATCAGCGCGAACATGATAATCGGTAGCGTCACCGACAGCAAGAA
Source organism: Fimbriimonadales bacterium (assembly GCA_026003075.1). Lineage (GTDB taxonomy): Bacteria > Armatimonadota > Fimbriimonadia > Fimbriimonadales > GBS-DC > GBS-DC. Next base: position 96,702 of record BPGO01000002.1, read on the forward strand.
CGGACGCAAAAAGACCACCATCTGGTCGAACGCGCTTGCCGTTTGCAGCGGCTGCTGGTGCATAATGCCGTACAGGTAGTTTGCATACGCGCTGATGAAGGTCACCAGAATCAGCACGCTCCAGAGCGGTAGCGTCGAGCGTCCCTGTCGCTTGCGCAGCTGGATCCCGTATGCCAATCCCAAGATGCCCAAATCGATCCCTAATGCCTGCACATAGCCCCAGAAGAGGTTGCCCCCTTCCAGCGTGCTAAAAGTGTACGCCACATGGTGGACGCTGCCCGCCAAGACGAAGAGCGTGACGACCACCAGCAGCGCGGTTGAAAGCGGCATATCTCGCAGTTGGTAACGCATCGATTAACCTCCGTGTTTTTGCGCCCCAGTGGCGGTAATCGTTCGTGGGGAGCGACGATTTTCCTGCCGATTCACACGGATTCCACCAGCACATGCTTATACAGTTCGCTGGGGTCGGGATCGGGGCTTTCGTCGGCGAACTTGGCGGCGGCTGCCACCCGCTCGCGTGCCTGCTCGTCCCAAAGTTTTAGGTCTGCTTCCGTTGCCAGCCCGTGCGTAAGCAGGTAGTGTTGTAGGTTGGTCAAGGGGTCGCGCTTACGCCACGCTTCTACTTCCTCGCGGGTACGGTAGGAGCCGGGGTCTGTGATGTCCGCCGCGCCGTGCCCCACAAAACGATACACGATGGCTTCCACGAAGTAGGGTTCTTGCTTCTCGCGCACATGGTCGATAATCGCCTTTGCTTCGTCCAGCACATTGAACAGATCCATGCCATCGATTTGTTTGGTGGGGAATCCGTAGACGCTGGCGCGTTGCGCGAGGTTCGGCACCGCAGAGTGCAGTTCTACGGGGGTGCCCATCGCATATTTATTGTTCTCCACGATGTAAATCACGGGGAGTTTCCACAGGCCTGCCATGTTGAGCGTTTCGTGCAGCAGTCCTGCGTTCATCGCGCCGTCGCCGAAGAAGCAGAGCGTGATGCCGCCTGTCTCTTGATATTTTTGGGCGAAGGCAACCCCGGTGCCGATGCCGGGCACATCGCCCACGATACCGTAGCCGCCTAAAAAGTTGTGTGCTTTGTCGTACAGGTGCATCGAGCCGCCTTTGCCTCGACAGAGCCCCGTGACCTTGCCATAGAGCTCTGCCATCACGGCGTTCGGGTCGCTGCCGAGCGCCAGCACATAGGCGTGGTCACGATAGTGCCCCAGCACGCGGTCTTCAGGACGCAGGTGGTGGATAAAGCCCAGTGCCAACGCCTCCTGCCCGATGTATAAGTGCAAATAGCCACCGATTTTGTCTTGCCGATATGCCTTGTCGCAATGCTCTTCGAAGCGACGGATAAAAAGCATCTGTTTGTAGAGATCGACAATCTCCTGTGGGGTCGGAGTGTACACCCGCTTGCTCGATTTCGAATTCGTGGTGGTCTTCACGCGCTTGCCTGTCTTCATACCAGCCTCCAAAGGTCGTGTATAGTGTACCCTACAGGGGGTATCCTAATAGCATGCCAACCTACACAGAGATTAAGGATCGCGTGGCGATTATCACGGGGGCGAGTCGCGGGATTGGTCGGGCGGTGGCGCTGCGCCTTGCCAAGGAGGGAGTTGCTGTCGTTATCGCGGCGAAGACCGCCGAACCCGACCCGCACTTGCCCGGCACGATTTACACCGTTGCAGAAGAGGTGGAGGCGTTGGGAGGGCGTGCGCTTCCCCTCCGCGTCGATGTACGCGACGAAAACGCCCTGCAGCAAATGGTCGATAAAACCTTAGAAACCTTTGGGCGTGTGGATATACTCATCAACAACGCGGGCGCGCTGTGGTGGTATCCCGTTCTGGAGACGCCACCGAAACGGTTTGACCTGGTGATGCAGGTGAACCTGCGAGCGTCGTTTATCGCCTCACAACTTGTGTTGCCTGTTATGATTAACCAGCGCTGGGGGCATATCATCACTATGTCGCCCCCCATCGATCTCAGCGTGTTGCCCGGCAAAGTCGCTTACATGATTTCCAAGTTCGGCATGACGATGCTCGCCTTGGGGCTGGCGGAAGAGGTACGCGCGCATAATGTGGCGGTGAATGCGCTTTGGCCCCGCACGCTGATTGAAAGCCAAGCGACCATTGCGTGGGGGCTGGGAACACCTCAACAGTGGCGCAAGGCGGATATTATGGCAGATGCCGTGTACGAACTCGTGCGCCGCGAACCGCACACCTGCACGGGCAAGGCGTGGATCGACGAAGATATCCTGCGTGAGGCGGGCGTGACGGATTTCTCGATCTATAACTGCACGCCCGACGGCGAGCCGATGGAGATTGTCTGGCAAGGGGTGCAAGCCGGCAAACGGGAGGGCTAACTGGGGTATCCTTACCCATACGCATGGCACCCAAATCAGCAAGAGAGGATGAGCGATGACCTCGCGTGAAAGAGTGGAACAGGCGATTATTGGCGGGGAGGTAGACCGCCTGCCCTACTGCTTCTGGTATCACTTCCGAACAGAGGTGTGGTTTCCGCAAGGATTACATGCGGAGTACCGCGCTCCCGCCAGTGAGGCGTTGCTTCAGCAGTATATCGATGGGATGAGCCACGCCACTTATGAATTCTGGCGACGCTATCAGCCCGATATTCTCAAAGTGATGCACGACATCCCGTACGAGACGCCCACGGGATTCTCGTTCGTGCATGGCGTCGACGATTGGGCAAAACTACAGCCGCTGGAGCCAGACAGAGGGCACTTCGGCGCGCAGATCGAGGTGCTCAAACGCTTACGCCAGCGCGTGCCGAACGATGTCCCGATTATCGAAACGGTGTTCAACGCTTTCTACTATGCGAATAAACTCTGCGAGGGCAAGTTGCTGGAGCATCTCGCGCTCGCGCCTGAAGCGGTACAACAGGGCTTGCAGACCATTCAGACCAATCTGCAGCTTTATGCACGGCTCGTGCTTACGGTGTGCGATGGGATTTACTATGCCGTGAACGGAATCGGCTCGGATGCTGCGCCGCGCCATGTGTATGAGGAGTTCTTCGCGCCGCTGGATCGGGCGTTTCTGCAATCGGTCTCTGACGGTAAGTTCAATGTCCTCCACTTGCATGGCTACGGGGAGCTCTACGCCGACCTGCTTGCCGATGCGCCTGCGGCGATTGTATGCTGGAGCGATCGTAGTACGACGCTAAGCCTTGCCGAGGGCAAGCGGCTGTTTGACCGCTGCGTGATGGGCGGCTTGAACGAAATGGAGCTCCCCCAAATGTGTCGCGAGCGGGTGTTCCAGCAGGCGCAGGACGCGCTGGACAGCGTGGGGAGGCGAGGGTTTATCCTGGCGCCCGGCTGTTCGGTACCGACGGATATTAATCCCGCCCTCCTCATGGCGATTCGTGAGTTCGCGTTGGGTACGCGGGCGTCTTGAGCATCGCCTGCTGGAACTGCGGAACCCGCAATTGCTAAACCCGAACCCACAGGCACTTCAGATAGAGGCTTTCTGGGAACTGTATCAGGTAAGGGTGGTCGGGGGCTTGGAAGGTGGCCTCTTCCAAGAAGAGGGGCTGGTTCCGATCGGTGGCGGCGAGGCGCACGGTGTCGAGCATGTCATTCAGTCCCAGCGGATAGGCGCAGCTGCACACAACCATCCGCCCGCCTTCGCTAAGAAGCGGAAGCGCATGATAGACCAGCTTCCAAATCGCCCAGCGAAGAGAGTCTTTCTGGTCGTGCCGCTTGGCGATGGCAGGGGGATCTAAGATAATCCAATCGAACTGCGCGCCTTGCTCGGCGGCTTGCGGGAGCCACTCGAAAGCGTTCTCGACGACCCAATGCGCTTCCAGCTGGTTGCGCCGTGCGTGGACTTCAGCCAGGTCGATGGCGTCGGGCAAGATGTCGACGCCGACGGCATGCGCTCCTGCACGGGCGGCGTAGAGCGCAAACGCCCCTGTGTAGCAAAACAGGTCCAGCACACGCTCACCAGGGCGCACGCGCTGCGCCAAACGACGCCGATTCTCGCGCTGATCCAAATAAAAGCCTGTCTTGCGCCCCGCGTCTGTTGGCACAAGGAACCTAAGTCCGCTCTCTTCGATCTCAATCAGCTCTGGAACTTCGCCATGCAGGACACCTGAGAAGGGCTGCAGTCCTTCCTCGGCGCGGCCCGCCATCTCACTCCGCTCGATGATCCCTTTTGGCTTTAGTTGCTCGATAAGCACGGGCAGCCAGAAGGGCTTGAGCCGCTCCATCCCCAAGGTGCGCACCTGCACCACCAGATAGTCGGCGTACTGGTCGACAATCAGCCCTGGCACGCCATCCGATTCGCTGAACAGGACACGCATTGCATTGGTGTCTTGCACAGTGCGCTGACGGTGCTGGAGCGCTTTCTCTAAGCGTGTGGCAAAAAAGTTTTGGTTGATCGGTTCTTCTTCTTGGACGGTCAGGATTCGCACGGGGAAGCGGCTGTGGGGGTTATAGGTGCCGATTCCGAGCGGTTCGCCGCGAAAGTTCACCACTTGCACCAGCGCGCCAGGTGTCGGCGTGTTCGACACCTCTGAAATTTCGCCGCGCTGTACCCACGGATAGCCGTGCAGCAGTTTTTTTTCGCGACCGCCAACGATTTTTACAATCCCTTCGATCATTGCCTACCTCTAAGAGAGTCGAACTCAGTTCCGGTTGACATAGTCGCGCCAGTGTTCTGGGTTAAACGGTTGAATTTCTGTTTCGAGCGCATGGGTCAGATGTTCGAGCATTTGGCGCAGCAAGCGGAGTCGTTCCATGGTATCCTGGAGTTCCAGCAGGTACTGGCGTAGAGGGATTTCCAGTTGCAGGGTGCTTGCGATGACGAAGGAGAGCGTGGTTGGGTTGCGTGGCAGTTCGATCTCATCGGCGCGCAGTCCGCTGATGTCTAAAGCCAACCTTAAAAACTTGCGGAACTGCTCAGCGACCTCATCGGCGTAGCGTTGTTGCTCTTCCCAATCGAAAGGCTCGGAATCGCGCCACAGGCGTACTTGTGCTTTGAGGTAGGGGGCTTCATCGCGAATCAGGCGCACGATTTGGAACCGCTCTTCGCCGAGCGCGATCAGATGGATGACCCCATCAGGCTGGCGGCGCATGCGTCCTACCCGCGCGAGCGTGCCGATCTCGTGTGGCTCCACATTCGGATCGCCTATTGCGCTACCTTTCCGAATCGAAACCACCCCAAACGGCGAGTCTTGCTCTATGCAGTACATCACCATTTCGCGGTAGCGCGGTTCGAAGATGCGCAACGGCAGCCCCGTGTGCGGAAACAGTACCGTTTCCACAGGAAACAGCGGGATCGTCCAAGCCGAGTTGTTCACTGAGGGTATTGTACCCAATTCATGCATGGTTATTTCGATGAGGGAGCGCTAAGGTGGTGTCGGTGGCTGCTCTGTCTCTTGGTAGAGGGGCAACTTCACACGAAACACGCTCCCGACGCGATACTCGCTTTCTACTTCGACCGTGCCGCCGTGTGATTCCACGATATGCTTCACAATCGCCAGTCCCAGTCCTGTGCCACCGCTCTCACGCGAGCGGGTTTTGTCCACCCGATAGAAGCGTTCGAAGATACGCGGCAGCGCTTCGCTGGGGATGCCGATACCGGTATCGGCGACTTCTATCACCGCGTATGGGTCTTGGGCGTAGGTGCGCACGGTGACGCTGCCCTGGGGTTTGTTGTAGCGGAGGGCGTTGCTGAGCAGGTTCAGCACGACCTGCAGTATCTGATCGCGATTTGCCATCAGCTTCAGGTTGGGTTGAAGGTCTGTGAAAACCTGCACTTGATGGCGTTGCGCTTCGACTGCCATTTCTTGGACTGCTTGCTGAATCAGGGGTGTGAGTTCGAACCGTTCCTTGACGGGTTGCATCGACTCGGCGCGGCTGAGCGTGAGCAGGTCCTCGGCGATGCGTGTGAGGCGGTCGGCTTCTTGAATAATCAGGTTCAGGAACCGCTGGCGCGTTTCGAGGGGCATATCGAGGTCATCGTGGATGGTCTCTGCGAGCGAGCGAATGGAAGCGAGTGGGGTTCGGAACTCGTGCGACACATTCGCCACAAAGTCGCGGCGCACTTGCTCGAGTCGGAGCAGTTCGCTTTTGTCTATTAAGGCGATTGCAAACAGGTGGTGCGAATCGGCTTCACCCAGATACCAGATGGTCGCTTCGGTGTGGCGTTCTTTGGGGAAGCTGAGGGTAATTTCGGCGGAGACAGTGGATTGGCGTCGCGAGGCTTTGAGCAACAACAGATAGAGGTCGTAGGAGAAAGTGAGCGCGAGCAGCGATTTGCCCGTCATGTGTCGAAAGCCGAACCACTCCAGCGCGAGGCGGTTCGTATGGCGCAGCATCGCGTCCTCGTCGCAAATCATGAGGGGGATGGGCAGTCCATCGATGAGCGCGAGCCGACGACGCTGCTGCCGTGTGAGTTCCAATTCGAGGTTTTCGCGCTGCTCGTTGAGTTCGAGGACTTGCTGGCGCAGGGCATTGCATCGGAGAGAGATGCGGCGTGCGAAGTAGTAAGCGAGCAAGATGCTGCCCAATGCGGCGGCGATCAGCGCTTCCCGCCACGCGCTGGGCAACATGGGGAGAGCGGTCAACAGGAGCAGCGCCGCGCTGAGTAATAAAGACGCGGGCAGCCAGCGGAAGCTCATGCCTCAAAGCGGTAGCCGCTGCCGCGCACCGTTTGGATATAGCGCGGGTTTTGAGGGTCTGGCTCGATTTTGGAGCGCAGCCAGCGGATGTGGACATCCACGGTGCGCGGGCTTACATAAGTGCCCAGGCCCCACACATGGTCTAATAACTGGTCGCGCGTGAATACTTTGCCAGGATGGGTAGCCAGCAGGGTCAGCAAGGCATACTCTTTGGGGGTCATCGACAGTTCTTCGCCGTCGCGGTAGACACGCTTCGCTTCGAGGTCAATCTCTACGGCGCCGAATTGGATACGCGCGGGCAAGGGAGGCTGCGCACGGCGCAAAATAGAGCGGATTCGCGCCACCAGCTCCGCCACGCTAAACGGCTTGACGATATAGTCATCTGCGCCGAGTTCGAAGCCGCGTATCTTGTCCTCTTCAGCCGCGCGCGCCGTCAGAAACAGCACGGGAGTCTGGCTATGCTGGCGAATAATCCGACACAGGTCAAAACCGCTGCGGCTGGGCAACATCACATCGAGGATGATAAGATGGGGCTGGTGGGCGTGGAACAGTCGCAATGCATCTTCCGCGTTATCTGCGGTGAACACTTGGAGGCGCTCGCGCTGCAGGTTATATTGCAGCGTCTCACACAGCACGGGGTCGTCCTCCACCAGCAAGATACGCGGTTGATCGATGGTTGCAGCACCCAATTCCGCCTGCTTGCTCATCGCTATTCCTCCACGATGATTTCTACATTGGCGCGTGGAACCACTACAATTGTACCGTCCTCCAGTTTTGCTTTCAGCACGCGTGCGTGCGTGCCCGATTCGATCTCCATTAGTTCAGGAGGCAGTTCGACCACGGTACCGAGTCGTCCAAAGTAGGGTTCCCGGATGACACGAATCGTGCTGCCGATATTGAGTGTTTGCGCTTCGCGGGCGGGGGGCGACTCGGGCAGATGAGTAGCGTCTTCCAGTGGCACGATAATTTCGGGACGGATGACGCCTGCGCGAATCTGTGTTGCGCCGTTGATGGAGGCGGTTTTGCCCTCCAGGCTCTTCAAGAGGCGGAAGGTGCGATTTGCCATTTGAATCGAGCCAAAGCCCTCGGTGATGATGATCGAGAGCGGGATCTCTTCCGAGCCGGTGATAGCGACGCCGATATCGCGCCCTAAGTAGCGCACGAGGTCTGTGTCGCGGATACCGCCTGCGACGATACCGACGGCGCCGCGTTCCGCGGCGCGCTGGATGGCGTCAGCTTCCACCGTCGCGCCACCCACCAGGATCTGCCCATGGACATCGTCGGGGATGTGTTGCGCGGTGAGGGTTTCGTTCGGGGCTTGAACCAGCACGCGTAGGGCGCCGCGTCGTTCGCCTCCCACACCGAAGATGCCCTGAATCAGCGCGCCTTGCGTTTCGATGACCGCACCCTCTTGGGGCATCACTTTGACCACACGCCCTTGTACATAGGCGTTCACATCGATCACGGTTGGGGGTTGGCGCACGCCCACATGTCCTGTTACTTCCGAGATGAGTTCCACCGTGCCTTTCACAGGGGATTTACACACGCCGCGAAACAGCCCCAGAAAGCCCTTTGTCTCGGCGATAATCTGATCTTTTTCGACGGTGTCGCCTTCTTGGACTTTTAATGCGCTGCGGATCTGCTTTGGTTCAATGCCCAGTATTTGCGCGACGCGCACGGTCTGCAAGATGCCGGGCAACAGGGCGCGTGCGACCACCGTGTCGGGTTGCACCGTGTCGCCTTCTTGCACCAGCACCTCGCCTTTGATGGGCAGGCGGCGCGTTTTCTGAATAATCGTGTTCGCGCTCACTGTCAATCCGGGAGTGTAAGCGGTACCCATAGTGCTTCTCCTTATTAGCTCTGTTTCGTTTCCACCCGTAGCGCTTGGCGTCGCTTCTTTTTGGCGATGCGTCCCACCAGCAGGATGCTCAGAAAGTAGAGGAACACCATCGGCAGCCCGATGGCGAGCATCGAGAAAGCGTCGCCTGAGGGGGTCAGCAACGCCGCCAAGAGACCGATAATCAGGATTGCCTGACGCCAGTATTTCCACATAGTTTCGGGCGTCGCCAGTCCGATATGCGCGAGGAACATCAGCACCACGGGCATCTGAAAGCCTAACCCGAACGCGAGCATCATCTTCACCACGAACAGCACATATTGCGCTGGGTTCTGAAACAGTTGCGCCTCGGGATAGTCGTTCAAATAGCTAAGAAAGAATTCGAACGCGGCGGGCAGGATATAGTAGCCCAGTGCGGCTCCCGAAAAGAAAAGGAACGCACTGAAGGGGGCGATGATTTTCACTGCACGACGCTCCTGTTTGGTCAGTCCGGGCGCGAGGAAGCCCCACAGCTCGCGCATTAGCAAGGGCATCGCCAGGATTAGCCCGATAATCAGCGCGAGTTTGAACTTTAGGAAAAACGGTTCTGTGGCGTGGGTGAAGACGAACTTTGCGTCTTGGGGTTTGGTGCGCAGCAGCGGACCTGCCAGGAAGTCATACACATACGGCGTGATAAAAAAACCGACTGTCCAGCCCAGCATGATGTAGATGAGCGCACGGAAGATGCGTTTGCGCAGCTCTTCCAGGTGCTCCATGAAGGTCGCTTTGTGTTCCTCTTCCATGCGCTCGCGTGAAGGCTCCAATCCTGCTGGGCTGGTCATCGTTTAGAAAATGCGGTGTAGCCTCATATCCGCTTCTACGACGAAGCGGTTGATGATGTTGCGTGCGCCGGTTTGCGCGCCGCCGCCGAATCCACCGGGCGCGCCGGGTCCTCCTGCGCCGGGTCCGAGCAGACCGCCGCCCCCGGGGTCCGCCGCGCGGTGCGCCTGCCATACCGCCCTCGTCATCGGCGCCGAAGCCGCCCGGTCCGCGTCCCCCAAAGCCCGGTGCTGAAGGCGCACCAAACCCGCCAGGGCCACTCATCCCGCCGCCGAACTGGTCTTGACGAATCACGCCCTCCAACTGCAGCGTGGTTTTGACGCGAATCACCTGACCCAAGTCGTAGGCAAAATAGACCTCTCGTCGCACAATGCTCTTGGGTTTGTCCAGTTGTAGATTGCCCAGTTCCAGGTTGCCGGGAATGGGTCCCGAGAATTCATACACAATTTTGGCGCACTTGTAGCCTTGTTCCCACTCGAAGCGTTCCAATCGTGCCGCGACGGGGATGCGTGTGCCAATCTCGTTGATGTCGCCAGACGCCAACGGATTGCCCAGCAAAATAGTTGCGCTCCAGCGGTCGCCGGGCTTGTAGCGTCGCGGGGGCAGCAGCGGCAGGTCTTCCACCCAGTAGTAGTACACATCCGCCTGTTGGGAGTCGGCAAGGCGCGCCACCTGATAGCGTACCCGCCCGGTGGTTTCCACCTCTTGATAGACGGGCGCCATTCGGTCGGAGTTGATAACGCCAATCTGCCCACCCTCAATAGAGATTGCAGGGGGCACCGGCGTCCACGAGATCAGCCCCAGGCTATTTCTGAAATCCAGCACGCCCAGATCGCCCTTGAAGGAGACATCCAGCAGGATGTTCTCTTGAGGCGTTAAGCCCGAATATTGGACTTCCTGTACCTCTTTGACGATGGCTTTCAGGTCGTAGCGATAGGTTTTGCCAGGGATCCAGCGATAGCGCAGGGGGATACCGTCAGTGGGGGGCTTGATTTCGTTTTCTACAACCACACGCACGGAGCTGCGTCCCAGCACGCGGGGGTTGCCACCTTCAGGACTGGTGAACAGCGACAACTCAACGGTATGCTCTCCGTCAGGAACATTCAACCGTTTTGTATCCCACTTATAGATGTAGTGCCCGCGCTCGCGGTCGGTCTCTAAGGCGGCTGGGGAAACTGCCTCGATGAATTTGCCGTCGATGCGCACGCCAATAAAGCCGCCTTGGGGCACACTGCGGAGCGGGAAGCGGAACTGCACCACTTCGCGCACGCGCGCGCCGTCTTGCGGACGCACAATGGTGAAGGGCGCCTGCGCTATCGCTGCCGCGCCACAAAGCATCAGCAACCCAATCGCTACACGCTTCATTATCATCTTTGCCTCCACGCTCTGATTGTACCCCATTCGGACGGGAATTCCTGCCTTGTGTGCTGCGAAAGTGTGGGGGCGTTTCGTTGCCTTCATTTTCAGGTACTATTCCGAGGGTAGGCGCACCGCAGGTGTGGAACTGCCTTCATGTGGCGTTGCCTTTGGACGACGGGATGTTGTGGCGGCGAGCGGAAACCGAAGCGCGACAGATTGCGCCCGAAGAGTCCGAGTGGTTCCTGCGCGTGTTGTGTGCGGGATTCGGTCTCGAAATCGGTTCAGCGCGACGGTATTTCTATGATGACCCCTATTTTGGGGTGAATCAGCGTTGGGGGTTATGGCTGCAGGAGCGCGGCAGTCAGACGCTGGTATCTGTGCTCACAGCAATCCCCCTCACGATGTGGATTGGTGCGCGCCCTGTCGCGGTGTATGGGATTGCTGGGGTGGCGACTTTACCCGAGTATCGGCGTCGGGGTTTCGCTGGGGAGTTGTTGCGCCAAGCGCTTCGGGGGCTGCACCACGAGGGCGCGCCGCTTGCCGTCTTGCAGGCGTTCAACCACGAATTCTATCGGAAACTGGGCTGGGAGACAGTCGGCGCGATTGCCCACGCCCGCTTGACGCCCAAACAGCTTCCTCGCTACCGAGGTGCGCTGCTGCGTCGTGCAGGCGTCTTGGATCGCCCTGCGGTGATGCGCCTTTGCGAGCACCATTGCCAGCGACACACAGGCAGCCTCGTGCGCGATGAACGCCGCTGGGAGTATCTCTTCTGGAACCTGCCCAACCTGTGGGTCTGTGAGGTAGAGGGGGAAGTTGAGGGATACCTGTTCTACGACTTTATCGATTCGGGGTGGACATTACGGGTGCGGGAGATGGTTTGGCGCACGGAGCGGGCGCGGCGCGCGATTCTGGGCTGGCTCGCCGACAACGAGGAGTCGGTGCAGCAGGTAGAGTTTCAGATGCCGTTGGAATCTCTGGCGATGTTGGGGCTGATGGGCTGGAGTGCGCCGCCCGTTGAGCCGAATCAGCCGTTCTATGCGGTGCAGGTATTTCCGAACTTTATGGCGCGTCCCGTGCATGGACTGACCCTGTTGCAAGCGTTGCTGGGCGATGCGCCTGTTCCTGCGGGGTTCCAGCCGTTCAACCTGCGTGTGCGCGATACGATTTTGAGGGAAAATAGCGCAACGATGGGTGTAGGGGCTGCGGTGGGGCTAATCAGAGTCGGCGCAGAGCAGCCCGATGCGCCCACTGTCAGCCTCGCACCCACCACGCTGGCGATGCTGGCGTTTGGGACTCTCAGCGTGCCCGAACTGTGTGCCCGACGGATACTGAACGCGCCCGAGTCGATCATCGAGACGCTGGACGCGCTGTTTCCCGAACGCCGCCCCTGCCTCGCACCGATAGATTTCTTTTGAATGCCTTCTCGGGAGGATGCCGTATCCCGACATGGAGTCGCTCAGCGAATCGCCCTAATATAAGGGAACGGGACACCGCGGTCAATCCTACGGCAGGAACTCACGCCTTGACCACGAACCCTATCCCCTGAGAGGTGAGTCTGATGAGCGACTACACGCCAAAACCAGAACATAAGTTCACTTTTGGGTTGTGGACAGTGGGCAATGTTGGGCGCGATCCGTTTGGCGAACCAGTGCGTCCCCGAATTCCCCCGACGCGCATCGTGCAGAAACTTTCCGAGTTGGGCGCGTGGGGCGTGAACCTGCACGATAATGACCTTGTACCGATTGATGCGACGCCTGCTGAGCGCGACGCCATCGTGCGCGAGTTCAAAAAAGCCCTCAGCGACTACAATATGCGCTTGGTGATGGGCACGACCAACCTGTTCAGCGACCCTGCGTTCAAAGATGGCGCGTTCACCAGCAACGACCCCAAAGTGCGCGCTTACGCCTTGCAGAAATCGATGCACGCGATCGACCTCGCGGTGGAACTCGGTGCGGAAATCTATGTGTTTTGGGGCGGACGCGAGGGCACAGAAACCGACGCCGCCAAAGATCCTGTGCAGGCACTGCAATGGTATCGCGAGTGCATGAACTTCCTAATCCACTATGTGAAAGATCAGGGCTACAACCTCAAGTTTGCGCTGGAGCCGAAGCCGAACGAGCCGCGCGGCGATATCTTCCTGCCGACCGTCGGCGCGATGCTGGCATTTATCGAAACTTTAGATGACCCCAGCATGTGCGGTGTGAATCCTGAAGTCGCGCATGAGCATATGGCAGGGCTGAACTTTACCCACGCCGTCGCCCAAGCCATCGAACGCAGTAAACTGTTCCACATCGACTTGAATGCGCAAAAACTGACGCGCTACGATCAGGACTTCCGTTTCGGCGCGGAGGATATCAAGGGGGCATTCTTCCTGGTGAAGCTACTGGAGGATAATGGCTATAGCGGACCGCGCCACTTCGACGCCCATGCCTACCGCACCGAAGACGAGGAGGGCGTGTGGGAGTTCGCGAAAGGCTGCATGCGCACCTATCTGATTCTCAAAGAGAAAGCCGAGCGGTTCAACCAAGACCCCGAGATTCAGGAGCTGCTATCGCAAATCCGTCAGTGGGATGTGGCATTGCAGGAGCGGATGCACTATTCGCGTGAGAACGCGGCGTGGCTGAAGTCGCATCATTTTGACCGTGCTGCGCTGGGCGCACGGGGCTATCAGTACGAAAAGTTAGACCAACTGACGATGGAGCTGTTGATGGGTGTGCGGTAGCATTGGGTATAATAGGCTGGGATTCGCCGAGTAGAGGCGCAGGACAGCAAGAGTAGGCGTTAGGAGGCGTGCCGACGCCGCAGAGTAACGCTGAAAGGGCTGCCTGCCGAAGTTATGCGCCGTTCGGCAAGCGCATGGCTGGGCTGCAGGGGAATACCTTGCAGACTGTCGCTTTGTGTACGCAAAGCGGAGCGCTACTCGAGTTATGGCATTTGCCTGCTCGATTCACGCGCCTCCCCTCACTCGATGAACCCCCTGAAATTAGGAGAACGCCTATGCGGATTGCGCTTATCGGCTACGGACGCATGGGGCAGGCGGTCGAGCGCGTGGCGACGGCGCGCGGGCACACGGTGATTGGGGTCATCCGCCGTGCGACGCCTCCCTCCGAGCGGGAATCGCTTGCTCACGCCGCGGATGCGCTGATTGACTTCTCACACGCTTCGGCGGTTGCGGAGAGCGTCGATCTCGCGTTGCGTACCCTGCGTCCCTTGGTAATCGGAACAACGGGCTGGGACTCTCAGCGCGAGGCGATTGCACAGCGCGTGCGCGAAACAGGTGGGAGTGTGCTGTACGCGCCGAACTTCTCGGTCGCAGTACAAGTGTACCTGCACCACGCGGTGACGCTTGCGGCGCAATTGCTGCGGCTGGAGGGTTGGGATGTGGCAATTGAGGAGGTTCACCATCGGGGCAAGGCGGATGCGCCCAGTGGCACGGCACGCGCCCTCGCCGAGCGACTGCAACACGCGACACAACCTCCACGCGAAGCCGTCTACCCGGCGCCAACCGAACACCGCCTGACCGAAAACCAGTTCACGGTCGGCGTCCTGAGGCTGGGCAGCGAGTTCGGAACCCATCGCCTACTGCTGGATGGACCCTACGACTGGATTGAAATCACGCACCGTGCTAAGAGCCGCGATGGGTTCGCCTACGGCGCGGTCCGAGCCGCCGAGTGGTTGCGCGGACGCAAGGGCTTCTATCAGTTTCAGGAGGTTTTGAACGAAATCCTATCATACCTGGAGGAACAGTGATGCGAACGCTACCGTTTCGAGGCTTGGGCGTGGCGATGGTCACGCCGTTCACGCGCGACGGGGCGGTGGACGAACCCCGTCTGCGCCGCTTGGTCGATTGGTTGATTGAATCGGGCGTGGATGCCTTGTTGCCGGTTGGCTCTACCGGTGAAGGCGCGACGCTGACCCATGAAGAGCATCGCCGTGTGATCGACATCGTGCTGGAGCAGGCGAACGGGCGTGTGCCTGTGTGCCCCGGTGCGGGCAGTAATGCCACCCACGAGGCGATTGAGCTGGCGCAGCACGCCAAACGCGCGGGCGCAACTGCCGTGCTGTCCGTCACCCCGTATTATAACAAGCCCGAACCCGAAGGCTTGCTGCGCCACTATGCTGCGATTGCGGACGCTGCGGATATCCCTATCATCCTTTATAATGTGCCGTCGCGTACGGGGCGCAACTACCCCCCTGAAGTCATCTTGCGCATCGCCCACGAGGTGCCCCATGTGGTCGCTGTAAAGGAGTCAAGTGGCAACCTCACGCAGGCGTTGGAGATTATCGAGAGGCGTCCTGAGGGCTTCGCCGTGTACGCTGGCGACGACATCTTCGCAGTGCCCACGATTCTGATGGGTGGCGACGGCGTAATCTCGGTGATTGGCAACGAGCTGCCCCATTGGACGGCGCGGCTGGTGCGGGCGGCGTTGCAGGGCGATGCGGAGACGGCACGCCAGTGGCACTATCGCCTGCAGCCGCTGATGCTGGCGAACTTCTGGGAGACGAACCCCGCGCCCGTGAAGTGTGTGATGGCGATGCTGGGGCTGATTGAGGAGCACCTGCGCCTGCCCCTGACGCCTGTGAGCGAGCGTACGCGGGAGCGACTCCGAGCGTTGCTGCAGCAGATGGGGGTGGGCGCCACGGTCGCTGTCGGCGCGGTTGTGGAGTAAGCACTGCTCAGATCGGATACATCGGGCACTGCAGTCTCTCTATGTCTCCCTGTCTTCGCGGGCTTGCGAATCCTGCGGAGGCAGGGGGTTCGTCGTAGAAGCCAAGCGGCACAGATGACCTTTCACGGGCTGGATGCAGACTCGTTTTTTTGCGCCGAACGCGAGCCGTTGGCGGCTTGCGTCGCGCGAGTGCGCTCTCTCAGCCACACGCTTGCGAGCAGGAGCGCGTACCCCAGCAACACCCAGTCGCCCAGATAGGTGGCGAGCGTTCCGCGTCCGCTGCCCAGTGACACATCAGCTATTGCTACTGTGCCCCATCTCGGGAGCGTAGGCAAGCACTCTGCCCCATTCATCGGTAATCATGGAACCTGCTTCGTACTCGGAACGCGCCAGCGGGGTGCGATGCTCCGCGGCACGCAAGGTTGTGGTCGCGGCGTGGAGGTAGTGGAAGGCTAAGTTCGGCGTTGTGGGATCGAGCGTGGGTACCGCGATGAGCCGCGCACCGTTCAGAACCTGCCGACGGCATGGCTCGGTGAACATAGTGTCGTAGCAGATGACCGCGCCTATTTTGCCGAACGGCGACTCGAAGGCGCGTATCGGGTCTCCGGGGCGCCAAGAGGGCGACTCACCCCCATAAGGATACATTTTGTAGTACGGCTCGCTGAGGCTTCCGTCTGGCGCGACGAGCGAGGCGCTGTTGCGGTCAGCCCAGTATCCGAAAATTAGCCATAATTGAGCAGCGCGCGCTGCAGACGAGGCGGCTTCCGGGTTCCAACTGACTTCAGGCAGCACGACGATTTGCGCTCCTTGTGCCTTCGCTTGCTGAATCAGCTCAGGGTAGCACGACGAGTCGCTCTGCACTACAGCCACGCGTACCTGCTCGCGGCGCGGCGTCAAGGACATCTGGAGCCATCCCAGTGCGTGAAGCGCCAACAGCGCGCCTGTGAGAAGTTTGAAAGGGGATGTGAGGCGTCGGAGCGACCATGCCTGCGCCACCGCCGTGTTGATCATCCATACCAGAAACGCTAACCCCCAGACGCCGCCCCAGCTCGCCAGCCATAGAATCGGCGTATCGCGCCAAAGAGCGAGTGCAACCGTATAGGGAAAATCGATCCGTGCCGCGAGCCACTCGACCAGCACGCCGATCGAACTGACACCCAGTATCGTTGTCCATCCGTGCGATGCGCCAAGCCACTGCGCCCCCCGCAGTACGACCCCCAGAAACGCACCGAACACGCCAAACGGTACGAGCGCGAAGTACTCATTCTTATCTTGTACGGTGAAGGGCAGTCCCATCAGGACGAATCCTGCCACGCACGCCGTGATGATGCCGTAGGGCACTGCGGAGTAACGCGGCGCGTGAAATATCGCCGCCAACAGCGGCGCGAATGCCACAAACCCCAGCAGCGGCACATCGTACGGAGGCAACGCCAGCGCCAACAGAACGCCCGACACCACCGCATACAACACCCCTACCATCCACGCACGCAGCCCCACTGTCGCTACGGAGACATTCTGTGCGTTCATATGCGATCACCTACCTATAAGGGTATTAGCCTATGATACTTCGACTTGGCGGCAACATCTCCTGCATGATGAGCTTCCCAGCGGATAGGGTACCGCCTCCTTTTGCATCCACCATGGAAGATCTACCCAATCACTCGGCGGCGCAGTGCCCAAACCACCGCTTGCAGCGTGGTACGCACGCCTCACTTCTCTCGGATTACCTCCAACTCCAACGCCCAACTATGCGCCTCAGCACGCGCGCACACGCAACCGCACCAACGAACGCACCTGCTGACGCACATCCGTCTCCCCACGCGCCACAGGCAACCAACCCGCACCCACCAAACTCTGCAACAACCGCGCACGATACCCGTACAGCCGATCCCCCACCAACAAAGTGTCCCACGCCAAACCACCCCGACCAGAACGCTCCACCCACGAACCCAACAAGTACGGGCACAGCGTCGCCGCGCCCCTACGTACCCCGTAAATATTGCGCGAAAAATGTCCCCGCATACCCGACCCCCTGTGCCCTCCACAAAGGCGCACGGCGTTTCGGTGGTCGCTGGCTCGGCAGCGATGCCCTGCTGTGCGAGCCAGTTCAGCAACTGGTGCAGGCGTTCGTCGGTGAGGTGGTGGAAACGGTAGACGAGCGTGCCCAAGGCAGGTAGGGGCTGGTTCGGCAACAGTTCTGTGGCGAGGGCGAAGCGCGGGCGTCGGGAGGAGGCGTGTTCAAGGACGGCAAGGAGCCACAGGGTGGGGATGAGAGGTTCAGGGTATTGGTGGGGTCTTCCGCGTTTGGGTGGGCGGGGGTGTAGTTGGCAGAAGCGTTGGACGAAGGTGTAGATGTGTTTTACTGGGAGAGTGGTGAGGGTGGCGTGGTGGGGGTAGCGTCGTTTCATAGGAAGAGGATACCCGACCCCAACGGATTTTTCGAACACCCTCCTCCCCGCTTGACATCGCCTATCGTTATCAGGTAAATTGCTTGCCCGTATAGGGGTAACCGCTATGGCAAAGCAGACAACCCGCTCCACTAAGACGACTGCGCGTAAATCGGGCGCGTCCACGCGGACAAAGGCGCAATCCAAAGCAGCGCCGTCGGCGAAGCCCGTGATCATCGTCGAGTCGCCCACCAAGACGCGCACGCTCGCCAAGATTCTCGGCAACGCCTACACGATCGAGGCTTCGATGGGGCATGTGCGCGATCTGCCCAAGTCGAAACTCGGTGTGGATGTGAACAACAATTTTGAACCGACCTACACGCCCCTGCCTGAGCGTAAGGAGACTCTCAAACGCTTACAAACCGTCACGCAAGGCGCGCCGATGGTCTACCTGGCGACCGACCCTGACCGCGAGGGCGAGGCGATTGCGTGGCACATCCAGCAAGCCTTGAACCTGCGGAACGCCCAGCGCATCGAGTTCAACGAAATCACCGCCGCTGCCGTGCAACGCGCCCTGCAGAACCCCCGCTCTATCGATATGCATCGCGTGAACGCGCAGCAGGCGCGGCGCGTTCTGGATCGGTTGGTCGGCTACGAGGTCAGCCCGCTCTTGTGGCGCAAAAAAACCCGCGGCGGACGCAAACCCCTCAGTGCAGGGCGCGTGCAGACCGTCGCCGTGCGCCTCATCGTAGAACGCGAGCGCGAAATCCGTGCCTTTGTGCCCGAAGAGTACTGGAAAATCACCGCCACGCTCACCCCTAAAAAAGAGCCTTTCCCCTTCGACGCCGAACTGCGCGCCAAAGGTGACGCGAAAATCGAACTCAAAACTGAAGCGGATGCCCAAGCGGTACTGAACGACCTGCAGGGCGCAACCTACATCGTGGAGTCGGTGGAGAAACGCCAGCGCAAACGCACCCCGCCCCCACCGTTTATCACCAGCACCTTGCAGCAGGAAGCCTCGCGCAAACTCGGCTACTCCGCCAAGCGTACGATGCAAATCGCGCAACAACTTTATGAAGGGGTCGAACTCGGCGACGAGGGCTCCGTCGGACTGATTACCTATATGCGTACCGACTCCGTGCGTCTTTCCGACGAAGCCCTGCAGATGGCACGCGCGTTTATTCAGGCGAACTTCGCGCCTAACTACCTGCCCGACAAGCCCCGCCAGTACAAAACCCGCGGCGGCGCCCAAGACGCCCACGAAGCGATCCGTCCCACCGATGTGAACCGTACCCCAGAAGCCGTGCGCCCCTATCTCACCCCCGAACAGTATCGCCTGTACGAACTCATCTGGAAACGCTTCGTGGCGAGCCAGATGGCAGACGCGCAACTGGAGGTTACCAGCGTCAACATCCGCGCCAAAGAGTATCTGTTCCGTGCGTCGGGCACGGTGGTGCTGTTCGACGGATTCCTGAGCCTCTACAAAGAGGGCAGGGACACCCAAGAGCGCGACGAGGAAGAACTGCCCCCCTTGCCTGCGCTCCAGCAGGGCGAGTTGCTTGACCTCCTCAAACTCACTCCGTCGCAGCACTTCACACAGCCCCCTCCACGCTACACCGAAGCCACGCTGGTCAAGACATTGGAGCAAAACGGCATCGGACGCCCCAGCACTTACGCCACAATCCTTTCCACGATTCAGGAGCGCGGCTATGTCGTGCTGGAGAACCGCGCCTTCAAACCGACACCACTCGGCGAGGCGGTGAACGATTACCTCGTGAAGTACTTCCCCGACCTGTTCGATGTGCCCTTCACCGCGCATATGGAAGCGGCGCTCGACGAGGTGGAAGAGGGCAAAGCCGACTGGGTGCAGGTGGTACGCGATTTCTATCAGCCATTCCAGCAGAAGATGAGCATCGCGATGCAAAGTGATGACCGCGTGCAGATTCCCGTTGTGGAGACCGAGCGCGCTTGCCCCACCTGCGGTGCGCCGATGGTGCTACGCAGCGGACGCTATGGCGAGTTCTTGGCTTGCTCGCGCTACCCCGATTGCAAAACCACCCTGCCCGCAGGCGCAACGGGAATCGTTTGCCCACTGTGCCAAAAAGGCGAGGTGGTGCAGCGCAAGTCCACAAAGAGAAAGGGGAGCGTGTTCTACGCCTGCTCCAACCGCGAGTGCAAGCTGCTCACTTGGGATAAGCCGACGGGGGAACTATGCTCCGAATGCAACGCACCACTGGTGGAGAAAACCCACAAACGCCAGAATGTGCGCCTGATTGTCTGTAGCAACACTGAATGCGCCTATCGGCGCGAGGAGCCGCTCGAGGCTGCCGAAGAGGAGCTGGCGCCGCTTGAATAGGCTGCTATGAGCGAATTGGTTTTGGATGCCCACTGGGTTGAGGAGCTGCGCCGTGCCCTGCTGCGTTGGTTCGAGGCGCACAAACGCCCCACCCCGTGGCGTAATCATCCTGACCCCTATCGGGTGTGGGTCTCGGAGGTGATGCTCCAACAGACCCAGACGGCGACCGTCATCCCCTACTTCGAACGGTTCCTTGCGCGTTTCCCAACGGTTCAAGCGTTGGCGGAGGCGCCGCTGGAGGAGGTGCTGCGCTACTGGGAGGGGCTGGGCTACTATGCGCGGGCGCGAAACCTGCACAAGGCAGCGCAGCAGATTGCCCAAAATGGCGGACACCTGCCCTCCACCGCCGAACAGTTGCGTGAACTCCCAGGCATCGGCGCGTACACCGCGGGCGCGATTGCCAGCATCGCTTTTGGGCAACCGACGCCCGTCGTGGACGGCAATGTCACGCGGGTGCTGGCACGACTGCTGTGGCTCAAAGGCGACTTGAGAACGACCGCCGCGCAAAAGCAACTCTGGCAACTCAGTGCTCAGCTGATTGACCCGCAGCGCCCCGGCGATTTCAATCAGGCGATGATGGAATTCGGCTCCACAATCTGCACGCCCACGCAGCCGCGTTGCAGCGAGTGTCCCGTGAGTCATCTTTGCGCCGCCTATCAGCGCAACCAACCGACCGCCGTACCCGAGCCGAGCCGCCGCACCCCCACACGCCAACGGGTGGATGTGTCCGCCATGATTATGCGCGAAGGACGGTTCCTTTTGGCACAACGCGCCCCCGAGGGGCTATGGGGCGGACTGTGGGAGTTTCCCCGTGCCGCCCGACAGGGGCGCGAGAGCCTCGAAACGGTCGCCATCCGCGCCGCCGCCCAGGTAGGACTGCACGCGGAGCCAGTACGGATACTGACCCAAGTGAAACATGCGGTGACCTCTTCGCGCATCCAACTCTACGGCTACCTATGCACTTGGCAGTCTGGCGAGGCGCAGAGTGAGGCTTATGCCAACCTCGTCTGGGTCACCGAAGCGGAACTGGCGCACTATGCGCTCTCCGCACCCCAACGCCGTCTCGCCCAAGCACTCGTAGAATACGCCCAGCAGCAGGTATAATCCCTGCGATGCTTAGTCGCGAATCAAAAAAAATGTGGGGCGGGCGATTCGAGGGCACGCTCTCGCCCGAAGCGGAAGCCTTTTCCCACTCGCTCCAGCACGATATTCGGCTCTGGAAACACGAGCTGCAGGCAAGTATAGCCCACACCCGAATGATGGGAATCACGGGCATGCTCAGCACGCACGAAGCGAATCGGATTATCGACGCCCTGCTCGAAATCCATGCCGAAATCGAGGAAGGCGCATGGCTTCCCATGGAAGACTATGAGGACATCCACACCGCCACTGAAGCCCGCCTATACGAGAAACTCGGCGCGCTGGCAGGCAAACTCCACACAGGGCGCAGCCGCAACGACCTCGTGGCGACCGAAGTGCGCATGTGGCTTCGCGAACGCACTACCGACCTCGCCCGCGCCCTGTTCGGACTCTGCACCCAACTGATGCACCTCGCCGAACAACACAAAGAAACCCTCATGCCCGGACTGACGCACCAGCAACATGCGCAGCCCGTGACGCTGGGACATCACCTGATGGCACACTGCTGGGCGTTCATTCGCGATCTCTCCCGACTGGCACATGCAGGCGACCGCATGAACCTCTGTCCGCTCGGTGCAGGCGCACTTTCGGGCACAACTTTCCCCATAGACCGCGAACTGCTCGCTGCGGAACTGGGCTTCGCGATGCCCGTGCCCAACAGCATGGACGCCGTGTCCGATCGCGACTTCATCGCGGAGTACCTGTTCGTCAGCGCCCTGCTGATGATCCACCTGAGCCGACTCGCGCAGGAACTCATCCTCTGGAGCACGCCAGAATACGGTTATGTGGAACTCTCAGACGAACACACGACAGGCAGCAGCATCATGCCCCAGAAGAAGAATCCCGACATCGCCGAACTGATTCGGGGACGCAGCGCCCTCGCAATTGGCAACCTGACCAGTATGCTGGCGTTGCTCAAGGGGCTGCCGCTGACCTACAACCGCGACCTGCAGGACGACAAGCCCCTGCTGTTTGCCACGATGGATACCGTGCTGTCCTCAGTGCGCCTGATGACCGACATGCTGGCGCAAGCACAGTGGCGCACCGAACGCATGCGCGCCGCACTGCAGGGCGACTTTTCCACCGCTACCGAACTGGCGGACTATCTGGTGCGTCAGGGCGTCCCGTTCCGCGAAGCGCACCAAATCGTGGGTGGAATCGTGCGCGAGTGTCTGCAGCGCGGAGTGGGGCTGGAATCTCTGGATCTGGAGACGCTGCAGCGTTATCATCCGCGTTTTGAGGCGGACGCCTTAGAAGTGATCGACCCCGAACACGCGGTGCGGGCGCGCACCATTCTGGGCGGAACCGCTCCCGAATCCGTGATGCGCCAAATCGAGCAGGCGAAAGAGTGGCTCGCAGCAATCGAGCATCAACTCAACGAGTTGCTGAACCCGAACTGATGGCGTCGTGGTTCCATTCGGAAGCGTGGCGCTTCCGCTGGTTGCCGTTCCTGACCGCGACCGCAGGTGTCGTGGCGGTCTTTCTGGTGCAGGATATCCCTATGCTACGCCGCCACGCGCTGCTCCTGGCGCTGCTGGCGGGATTGGGATTCTTCTTGCCGGCGGTGCGACACCGATTGCTCATCCTGTTCGCCTACGGGCTGGGACTCTACTTCCTCACCAAATCGGTCGCCACATGGCTCCGCCTCCCGTTCGGCGGCTTAGGCCTCGTGGAGCAGTTCCTCTGGTTCCTGCTGGGGGTGTCTTGTGTGGTGAGCGCGCTGGGAATCGGAAGACGTCACCCGCCAGAATGGGCGGTCGCGCTGCTGATGGCGACGCTGGGGCTTTACTTCGCGAATTACACCTATGTAGAATACACCCGCAACAACTGGCTACAGGTCATTGCAGGGATTGGTCTCACGGGAGCGGCGTTCTGGCACGCCGCTACGGTCTGGGTGGAAGCAGAAAACGCGTCCCGGCACGAGGCTTAATCGGTACTCTCCGCCGTGCGGAACAGTGGATCCAGAACTTCCGAGTATTGATGCTCAATCGCCGCGAAAGTCAAATCCAGCGCCAGCGTCCATAACAGCATCACCGCTTTCTCTGCGGGCAGCTCCAGCACATCCATGAAGAACTCTTTCATCACCTCTTCGTAAGTGCGGGCGTTCTCAACGGGCATCTCGTAGCGCTCGCTCACGCGCCGCTGAGTATCCCACGCCTCCTGTTGAAGCTTGTCCAGAAACTCACGCACATTCGCAGGCGTGGCGTTTTGCAATTTCGGTCCAAACTCTGCCTCGACTCGTTGACGGAACTCTTCTAATCGCACCGGTGCACCTCGCTCTAATTGTACCTTGTCTCAGGGCGGTGAGGATCGCGCCATCCCCCCTCTCCCAGAGGGAGAGGGGCTGGGGGTGAGGGTAACACCCCCTATTGACTTTTGCGAGCATAGTTTGGTATACTCTGCTTACTGAATAGAGGAGATTCAACGATGGCACGACGCAAGCAGATAAAGGGTTCGCTACCAATAGCGTTTCACAATCTCGGCTCAAGCGATGCGCAGCAGATAGACCTCACGCGCGAAACGCTCTATACCCGCATGCAAAACCGCCTCGCCGAACTGGCGCTGAAAATCCCCGTGTTTCTGGTAAACGAAGCGCAAATGGATGCTGTTGCACCCACCTGCCCTGCAGCGCGGATTGAACAAAGATGCGGTTCAGCGCCGATTACGCGAAGCACTGGCGCAGGAAGAAACTCAACGCGAACAAGAACGCCGCAGCGTGGAAGAAATCAGCCCCATCGAGCGCGCTTGGAATCAGATTCAGCGGCGAGGTTACAGCCTCGGATGAACCGAACTCCTTCGCCTACTGGTACCGATTTACGCCCGTTGGGCTTTATTTGGGGCGGCATAACGCGAAACCTCAATTGGCTAAGTTAAGCCCACAGGGAACACCGCAACCCGACGCCGTGGATGCCTATCAGTCCGCGGACACGCCCCTCATCTTCATCTGCCCTGAGCGCGTGATAAATTGGGCAAGTCGCGTGGGTTTAGACCCGAACCTCGTCTTCGACAAAGTCCTTTACCATGAACTGGGACACGCTTATATGGACACGGAGGATGCACCCAGCGAATCTGTGTACGATACCGCATGGGGGCGCGTGATTGAAGAGAGCCTCGCGAACTTCATCGCCTTTTCGCAGTTCAGCGACATTGAGGCGCGCTATGTGCAGCGACTCATCACCACGCAACCAGCCGAATACCAAGGTTACCTGTTGGTCAATCGGCTCCATCCCCGGCCGCCGATAGGCGAAATCGGATGGTATTTTGAGTCGTATTATGAGCTTCGGAGATACCTATATTCAAGGGGAATTGATTGGCTAATCGTTAAACTACTCGAGGAGTTATATTACTCACTTCCCCGAGAGCGCTGGGGCACTTGGGTTGAAGAAGGCACGAATAACCCGCGACGCTTAGGAAATTGGCGTTGGTACAAAGCGCATCGCCAGCGTACCACAGACGAAATGAAAAAGCGGACACACTTCTGGCAAATGCTTGCGGCGCATGTGATCATGAACCTGTAGCCGCGCGGTAGGCTCGGGCGTTGGGGTACAATTCTCCCCGCTATGCAGGAACAGTACACGCCCAACCACATCGAACCGAAATGGCGACAACGCTGGCAAGTAAGGTGCAGATTTCAATGAAACATGTTCCTCGTGGGCAACCGAATTCACTTCCTATATGTTTTTCAGGGGAGTGTGGCTGCTCGGCTGCTCCTGAGCTAAGGCGCATTTATGAGGCATCCACTTCTGCCGAAGCGCTCAACCCTGACCTCACTGAACTTGTATCCAGAATCTTCGATTGTCTAAGAGCCTTAGTGCAGTCCCAGACAATCACGAGCCCTGAAGACCTGGGCGTCGCGTTAGGCGCGGTTTTTGATCTCTGTATGAGCCTATTGTACGCAGAGAGATGTACTCACACTCAGTGGCTATATTGCCCCCAAGGGCCTATAGCCAGTTTCTACCCTTATACGCGGAGCTGCCCACGCTGCGGACGGACAGACGATTTGCCTTCTGTGGCGCATAAACCCGCCTCAGATAGCATCGGTAGGTATGCCTCTCTCTGTCTGTCTGCAATCTTGGCAGAGATTTGTCAGCGAACCCGCACAGGATGGAATGTTCGTCTTTTGGCGGCTGGACGCGGCGAGATTGATATGATATTGTTCAGTGCTGAGCTTGTTGTCCTATGTGAACTAAAGGCGTCCCCGCTTACGGCTTTTCCTATATGCGTTTTTTATGAGGAGCCTCTCACCACAGAAGTAGATGGAGAACCCCAAGAGGTTATTACGCACAAAGCGACCGATGTGCCTACATGGAAAACGCAACCTCTGCACCTCTATCTGCTTGGTAGTGGTGAAACTCTCCCGCTCCATGCTACTGTTCGCAACGGCAAGGCGTCTCTGATCCCGTCGTTGCTCAGCAGGGAACAAGACCAGCTGGTCGAAGATATAAAGGCAGTTATCGAGGTCTGGAGACAGATGTTCGTAGGGTACGAAAGCCGTTGGATCAAAGCAGGGCATCTCCGCTGGTTTACCTTTGGTTGTGGTGGTGGCGTTGACGACTCAAAAAATGCTCCCGGATTAGATCGGACGGATGACATCAAAAAAGGTCTCTATCAATCGCTCAAGCTCACGGAAGAATATCGGACGCGCTGCGCTCAGCGGCGTGTTCAGGTGGCTTTGCTTTCTAACTTGCATCCTGTCGTTCACTACACCAAATATCTTCAGGGCTTTGAAGATGCCCTGTGGACACATGAAGCCAAACTCGCTGAAGACAAATCCGACCCAGAGTGGCGGCGCGTCCGCGCGAGCGATCTGTCGCCCTTCTACGATATGTTGTTGACCCTGACCAAATCGTGGTTCCGATGTGAGACGCTAAAGTACGCTTTCAGCCTACAGCAGCTGTATTCTGCCTTAGGAGGTAGCGACGATGATTTCCAACGCCCGATGGACACTTTTTTTTAAGTTGCGCAACAATATCGTGCTAGACGGCGATTTAGACCTCGCAAGACGGGAGCTGGGCGCCCTAACTCTGTGTACTCCTGAACGGCAAGGAGCGGACATCCTATACTTCTGGCAACAAGCGGGATGGCTACTGCCCAAAGATATTACACTTCATCGGCAAGGTGTGGTGGGCTATCTGTGTCAAGTTGAGTCTGTGGACTTACTCAAACTCTTCTGGCGACTCTCGTTTTGCGAACAGGTGTTTGGCATCGTGGAGGATGATGCTGCTGCACGAAGCGCGTTGGCGCTGCTACCGAGCCCCCTCGTGCGTGTGCGCCAAGTGAACCAACATCTTGCGTTTATGTTTGTACCTTTCAATGCGATGGCGGAGTGGTCTGATGTGGTCGCGCGACGAGCAAAGACGCCCAAGGAGGTAGAAAGCACCCTGGAGTATCTCCGGGCAGCAATCGTTAACGAGGTTCCCCAAGAACTTCCCCAAAGCGCACGCGCGCTTCTCCAAGCGAAACAGACTACTGGGCATCTCTTCCATGGGCTGCATGTATATAAGGCAAAATTCTTCCCTAGAATGGCGCGCGCGTTCTTGAACCTCTGCGGCGGGACTACCGTGCTGGATCCCTTCGCAGGCAGCGGAACCGCACTGGTAGAAGCCGCAGTAATGGGGCTGTCGGCTATAGGCGTTGATATCGACCCACTCTCGGTTGCAATCGCGAGGGCGAAAGCACAACTTTTGTCAGACACCGGCGCTCTTGCAGACGCAATCGCCGTTGTACTTGCACGTTGGTCCGCTTCTGAAAAGGGGCAAGGCAGTCTGTTCGAAATCGCTGAAACGCCCACACTGTACAACCTAACACCTGCATTTATACGCCGTCGCTTGTCAGAGCCCATATTGCGCGAAGTGGAGACCGATGTCGCGAGTATTTTAAACACCCTGCGCTGGCTTCCTCCGTGCAGCCCCTTGCACATCGCTCTAAGCGACGCCCTTTCACGCAAGTTCAAATTCCGTTTTCTGGGATTGGGCTACGGGCGATTTTCCCTCACCATTCAACCGCGCAGCGTGCGCCAAATGTTTCTCGAGAATCTGCAGTACCTCGCACGCGCATTGGCGGCTTGGCAGTGGCTTCGAGCGCACACGGGCGTCACGCCCGCGCCCATTACCGTACTACAAGGAGACGCCCGCCAACTGCCCCTGAAAGACGCAAGCGTGGAGTGCGTCGTAACCAGTCCGCCTTACATGCCCGCCTCGTCAGGAAGGGAAAGCTACCTCAAAAGCAAAGCTTATGCGATGATTGCTCTCGGCTTGATCACGCCCGACGCGGTAGACACTCTTGAAGCCGAGCAAATCGGCTCCGTCCAACGCGCCGATACCATCGCGGATCTGCCTCCGATGGCGCAAGAAGTCGTGCTGTGGATGCAGAACGACCCCACACGCAGCGTCAAAGCCGCCGCCACCGCTAGCTACTTCGCCGACCTCCGCGCCTCGCTGCGCGAAATCCAGCGCGTGCTAAAAATAGGCGGCAAATGTGCTTATGTGGTGGCTCAACGCCATGTGTTCTACCGCTATCGCTCCCGCGAAATCGTGCGCACCGTCGAAAGCGCCGATATTACCGCGCAACTCGCCCAACAAGCCCAACTGCAGCTGGTCGAACCCATTCATGTGGAACTGCACAAACAGAACTCCGTCGCCCGACCACGTTCCCTCGACGCCTACTACGAAACCGCCCTGCTCCTCCAAAAACCGTAGCATGGTACAATATCCTACGCTATGCAGGAACAGTACACGCCTAACCACATCGAACCGAAATGGCGACAACGCTGGCAGGCGGCGCACCTGTTTCGCACGCACGGAAGACCCCAGCCAAGCCGAAGTGCTATGTGCTGGAGTTCTTCCCGTACCCCTCGGGCGACGGGCTGAGCGTGGGGCACTGCCGCAACTATATCCCCGCCGACGCCCTCGCCCGCTATATGCGCATGCGCGGCTATAATGTGCTGCACCCCATGGGCTGGGACGCCTTCGGACTGCCCGCCGAAAACGAAGCCATCAACAAAGGCGCCCACCCCAAACACACCGTACCCCGCTATGTCGCCAACTATAAACGCCAGATGAACCTCATCGGGCTGTCCTACGACTGGGAACGCGAAGTCAACTCCAGCACGCCCGAATACTACAAGTGGACGCAATGGTGGTTCCTGCAACTCTACAAACGCGGCTTCGCCTACCGCGCCAACGCCCCCGTCAACTGGTGCCCACGCTGCCGCACCGTGCTCGCCAACGAGGAAGTGGAAGGCGGCAAATGCTGGCGATGCGGCGCCCCCGTCGACAAACGCGAGATGCCCCAGTGGTTCTTCAAAATCACCGCCTACGCCGACCGCCTGCTGGAAGACCTCGACGAACTGGATTGGCCCGAAGGCATCAAGCAAATGCAACGCCACTGGATTGGACGCAGCGAAGGCGTGGAGTTCGAAATGCAAATCCAAAACCACCCCGCCCTGAAGTTCCGCGTCTTCACCACGCGCATCGACACCGTGTTCGGGATGACCTTCGCCGTACTCGCCCCCGAACACCCCCTCGTGGACGCCATCACCACGCCCGAACACCGCGACGCCGTGAACGCCTACCGCGAGCAAGCCCAACGCCTCGACGAAACCACCCGCCAGTCCACCGAACGCGAGCGCACCGGCGTCTTCACCGGCGCCTACGCCCTCAACCCCGTCAACGGCGAACCCGTGCCCATCTACATCGCCGACTATGTGCTGATGACCTACGGCACAGGCGCCAT
The DNA here is from genome assembly GCA_026003075.1 of Fimbriimonadales bacterium. GTDB lineage: Bacteria > Armatimonadota > Fimbriimonadia > Fimbriimonadales > GBS-DC > GBS-DC. The sequence goes on from BPGO01000002.1 coordinate 125,637, forward strand.
TATGGCAGTGCCCGCCCACGACGAACGCGACTACGACTTCGCCCTGAAACACGGATTGCCCATCAAGGTCGTAATCGTGCCCACCGACTCAGCCAGCAGCCTGCCGACTCAGCCAGCAGCCCACCGACTCAGCCAGCAGCCCGCCGACTCAGCCGGCAACCCCGCCGACTCAGCCAGCAGCCTGCCGACTCAGCCAGCAAGCCCGCCGACTCAGCCAGCAGCCCACCGACTCAGCCAGCAGCCCGCCGACTCAGCCGGCAACCCCGCCGACTCAGCCAGCAGCGCCACTACCGCGCCCCCCTGCTACACAGGCGACGGGATTATGGTCAACTCGGGCGCGTTCAGCGGGCTGCCGAACCGCGAGGGAATGCAACGCCTTGCCGACTGGTTCGAGGCGCAAGGCATCGGGCAGCGCAAGGTGCAATACCGCCTGCGCGACTGGCTGATTAGTCGCCAGCGGTACTGGGGCGCGCCGATTCCCATCGTCCACTGCCCTGCCTGTGGCGAAGTGCCTGTGCCCGAAGACCAGCTGCCCGTGCTGCTGCCCGATGTGGAGCAGTATCAGCCGACGGGCACGGGCGAATCGCCCCTGGCGAGCATCCCCGAGTTTGTGAACACCACCTGCCCCCAGTGCGGACAGCCCGCCCAGCGCGAGACCGACACGATGGGCGGATTCGCGTGCAGCAGTTGGTACTTCCTGCGCTTCTGCGACCCACACAACGACCAAGAGCCTTTTAGCCAAGAGAAGGTGCGCTACTGGATGCCCGTGGACTATTATGTGGGGGGCGCGGAGCATGCCGTGATGCACCTGCTGTATGCGCGGTTCTGGACGAAGGTGGGCTACGATGCGGGGTTCGTGCCCGTGAAGGAGCCGTTTTATCGCCTGCGCAATCAGGGGATGGTGCTGGCGCTGACGCCGTATCGCCCTCCCCGCGCGGATGAGACCCTGCGCGAGGGCGAAATCGGGATTCTGGTGCGCCGCGACCAGCTGGAGCAGATGAGCGATGCAGAGAAGGCGCAGCTGATCTGGGTCTGGGAGAAGATGTCCAAATCCAAATACAATGTCGTCACGCCCGACGAGATTGTGGAGCGCTACAGCGCCGATACCCTGCGCCTGTATGAGCTGTTTGTCGCGCCGTTTGACACGGCGATCGAGTGGAAGGAAGAGGGCGTGAAGGGGATGTATCGGTTTTTGGGGCGCGTCTGGCGGCTGATGCGCGAGGTGCGCCCGTGCTTTGTGCGCGAGTGGCGTGCGATTTTGACGCCCGAGGCGCACGAACGCTTGGACGACGCCTCCCGCCAGATGCGCCAGCGCACCCACGCCGCGCTGAAGAAGTTGCATAGCGACATCCCCGACTTCAAGTTCAACACAGCGGTCGCCGCGCTGATGGAGTGGTTCAACGCGCTGGAGGACTACTGGCGCACGGCGAGCGCGGGGATGTGCTGCGCGGATGCGATGGCGGTGGTCAGCGAGGCGGTGGAGTGCTTTATCTTAGCGTTGTCGCCGTTCGCGCCGCACATCGCCGACGAACTGTGGGAGGCGTATGGCTTTGAGGGCTTCACCTTGCAGCAACGCTTCCCCGACTACGACGAGACCCTCGCCCGCGCGGAGACCTTTGAGATGGTGATTCAGGTCAATGGCAAGGTGCGCGACAAGATTCACCGTGCCTGCGGACATCTCGCGCGAGGCGATGGAGCGCTTGGCGTTGGAAAGCCCGCGCGTGCAGGCGCAGTTGCAGGGTCGCTCGCCGCGCAAGGTGATTGTGGTGCCGGGCAAGCTGGTGAATGTGGTGGTATAAATCCCCCGTGCAGGGGCGCTACCCACCCAGCCCGGGGCGTATCGCCTCTGTCCCGTTAGAGCCAACTTACAAAGGTCGGCTTTTCACCTCGCTGTTTTCGTGCGAGATATGTCCGTGCAGCATCTGAGATAGAGCTGTCAGGATGTCGACATAATCGCTCCAAGACCTGGGAAGCCTGCGGCGACTCGAAAACGGACAGCGTCTTCAGTAGGAGATCAAGGTGAAGCCGATAGGCTGACGACGCTGGTTCTGCCAGCTCCAGTACTCCATTTGCGAAGGCTTCACCCGCCACCTCTGCCAGCATCCGTAAGGCAATGACCCCGCGCGGCGCCTCCAGCAGATTGTCAGGCGGCCATGTGGGGGCTATTGATTCCGGGTTGCCTAATCGCCCTAATGCCATCAAGACCGCCGCTTTCTGTTGTACCTCCTGAATTTATGGGCACGGGCATTGACTATTCGGGCTCGCCGCAAGCCTGCCAATAATAATAAAACCAATTAGGAGTCTCGGCTTCATCTCCTCTGGGGACATCTCACATCGGCGTGTAACATTTCACCCCTTCGGTCCTCTAGGCGGATGATTCCTTCCTTCCGCTGGATAGAACACTTCGATCTCTGCATAGTCCACCTTGTCCTCCACCTCCTCAAACACAACCCGCTTCTTGCCAAAATCACTATTGCGCGACGGCAGATATTTGCTCCGATAGAGCAAATCATCCACATACCCCCCGGTCTGCCCCTCTAAACTCTGCGCCACCAGTTCTCCGCCCACGCGCCACCGTGCGCTCCCCCGGCTTCGTATCGTCGCTCGGTATCTCAGGCTCTACGCGACACACTGTCTCCTCCGCTATCCAGCTCAGGTCAGGTTCCCAACCCCAAGTATACCCTAATGCCCGCGCAGGAATGACCAGCGTTGCGGGGCTTTCCGAACTCCATACATATTCATTCTCTCCTATCGCCGGCACACCCAGCGGATGTGGCGCACTTTGCAACAGTAAACCTGCTCCTGCACCCCCACTCACACTGCCACCAGCAGCAGCACATAAAGATCCCTGTGCCTGCAACAGCAAGTGCGCGTGCAAATTCTCTTCATGCTTTGCCGTAATCCCATCCGCAAAGCTGACTTGGTGAGAGCGATACCCCTTGTGCCACCCGTCATACGGATAAGGAGGCTCATTCAAATCGTGCCCACAATCTGCGCAATTTGCTGCATCGCCACAAGCACAAGAGGCGCCGACCTCAACAGCCGTTGCCGAAGTGGAACAGCACAATCAGGAGGTCGGCATCATCGGTCATGCCATCGCAGTTCACATCGGCGTCGTTAGGTCCTGTAGACCCAAACGCGAATAGGACCTGCAACATGTCTGCATCGTCCACGCAGCCGTCGTTATTCGCATCACCATTCGAAGAAGCGCACTGCATGACGCTGGCTAAGTCACCAGGTCCGCTATTGTAGCCTCCTGAAACATAACTGCTCAATACATCATACATATAAACGCGCGTCCAGCCACTGTTCATATCGTAGTACCAGATATTATCGTAGCCATTGTCGTTGAATATGAACAGCCGATCCGCAGGCGCACGCATGGAAAACGCTAACCCGACGACTCCTGGTCCTGCTGATTCTGGTCCTGGCACTCGCTGTGTATCCGTGTGTAACAAGGTCAGCACACCCGTCTGCATATCAACCTGATAATATTTCGCTCCATACGGCGGCGAAGGAATATAATCGGACAGGTAGGCGACGCCATAACGGTCAAAGGCGATATCTGTGGCATGTGATGGATAGAGCCGATTGCCCTGATAGCTAAGCGGTACGCTTGTAATGATGTTGCCATTTGTCGGGTCAATCTGCAGCAACTCGCCTTGACGCACATCCACTGCCCACAAACGACCTTGCAGGTCAAACGCGGCGCCGTGAATAGAACGCCCAGCAAGCCAACTACCAATCACGGTCGCCTGAAGCGTCGCTGGGTCGATCCGCACCAGACGCGCGTTGTTGCCCGTGTCCCGATACAGATCCCCGTCGTTCTGAAACGCCAGCAGCCCATGCTGGGGCGACAGGGCAAGTCCGTCTACCTTAGTCGCTCCCTGTATATCGCCCACGAAGGTAATCTCGGAACCATCCTCGTGGAACCAGAAAAGCAACCAGCGTCGCGGTGTGTTCCACCCACTATCAGGTGCTTTGACGCCCCAGATTTGGGCGTGGCTGGGCAAAGACAGTCCAGCATACAATAACACTACGCTCAGAACACGAACGCATCCTTTCTTCAGCGCACTTATCATGCCATCCCGAAAGTGTGCTAAGGTGTGCATCAGTCACCCTCCTCTGATAGTCTTATTATATCATGCTTTTGTACGGTTTGATCTCGCGAATTGTTGTGTGGCGCCAGTCAGCATAGGGCTGTTTTCGCTGTACCGCACATTTGGAGTGTTATCACTCATCCACTTCCATCACGAAATGCACCAGCCCGACCCACGCTGCGCCTTCGTAGGTGTCTATTTGCAACGGTTCGGGGAGAAGTGGGCGTAGGACGTGTCTGGGGGCACTGCGCCAGTGGGCGAACAGCAGATGTTTCCAGCGCATGCTCAGGATCGGCTTCCACGCTTGCTCATTCATCGGGGGCACTCCGTGTCGCTGATTCGGAGCCACTGGCTAATTTTGCCGCGCAGCCGTGCGATGAGCCAGTAGACCCCTTCTACTGCCCAGACCATCGGCGGCGGGCTCAGAGGGCGTGTGAGCCAACCGTAGCCCAGTTGCTCGCCGATAAACAGCACGGCGCGTCCACCACGCAGCACACGCCCATCGGCGGTGAACACATGCACACCACGCTGGAGCGCAGGCTCGGTCGTACGTGCTAACAGTTCAGGCGGCGCACTTTGGAACGGCACGATTCGGAATCGCCCCTGCGTATCACGGCGACGCAGTTGCGCTATCGACCACGCGCAGAAGTCGCACGCGCCGTCCCACAAAACCCAGTGTTGCTGAACGGAATGACTCACCACTCTCTGATACGCAAAAAGGGCTGACGCAGTTGCCAGCCCTTTGCGTTGACCTCTGCACGAGGTCAAAAGGAATCAGCGCGTGCGGCGGCGTAGCCCGACCAGACCCGCCAGCCCAGCGCCCAGCGCAAGCAGACTTGCGGGTTCTGGAACCCAGTCCTGCTCCACAATCAACAGTGAAGCGGTGTCGAAGCCTGGCTGACTACCGCCGACATAGAGGTTAAAGACCTCCGTGACGGTCACTTTAGTCGAGGGGGCGATGGTTACAGGGATGTCCAGAACGAATACACCATCGCTGCCTCCCTGTCCTGCGCCAGCGATTGTTCCGCTACCGCTGTACAGCACGGCGCCCGTGTCGGTATCCGTGACGACTTTCTCCCAGGTGATGACAGCGTCGCCTTGCACAAAGGCCGTCAAGATGAAGTTGAACCCCGTAAGCCCTCCCGGATTGCCCGGATTGGGCGCGATGGTGTAGGAAGCGTTGTAGACACCGCTGTTGAATGCGGTTCCGTTGCCTACCAAAATAGGGTGCGGATTGCCTGCGGCTGTCAAGAAGGATACCTGGGGGAGTGGGTTGCTAACTACATTCGCGGGTACGCTGGTCACTACAGCACCAGGATTTAACAGCCCTTGGCTGTTGGTAATGGTGACCGTCCAGGCGTGCGCTGCTGCAGTCAGTACCGCGCTCACAATCAGTGAATAGAGTGTGCGTCGCATAAGAACCTCCTTTTACAGGTGTGGCTCTGTTCAAGAAGAGCCTGTTGTCGATGCAGCAACTTTTGTGCCAAACACTGTGATTTTGAGGGGCTTTTGTGGCGAATGGGGCATTCTCCTGATTTGCTCACGCATATTGCACGAGTCGGTGCAGCAGCCCTTCAAACTCGGGAAAACTGGTCTGCACACACTCTACATCGTGAACGACCGTCTCCCCCTGTGCGATGAGTCCGGCGATGGCGAGCGTCATCGCGATACGGTGGTCGCCGTGGCTGTGGACTTCTGCGCCGTGCAGTGGGGTGGGTCCGTAAACGCGCAAGCCATCGGGCAAGGGTTCGATCTGAGCGCCCATTTTGCGCAGTTCGGTGGCGATGGCTTCGATGCGGTCGGACTCCTTGACGCGCAGTTCGGCGGCGTCGCGGATTTCCGTTTCGCCGCAGGCTTGGGTTGCCAACAGTGCGAGGATAGGCGCCTCATCGATAAGGCTGGGCACGAGCGCCCCCCCGATGCGCATCGCGCCGATGGGTTGGGCGCGCACGCGGAGAGTGGCAGTGGGTTCGCCTGCTTGCTCGTCGATAGCACTCCATTCGAGATGTATGCCTGCCTGTGCTAACGCTTGCAGCAGCCCCGTACGCGTGGGATTGACACCGACATGTTCAATAACCAAGTCGGAGCCTGGTAAGAGCAGCGCGGCGGCGATCCAGAACGCCGCTGATGAAAAATCGCCGGGTACCGTGAGCGCTTGCCCGTGCAGAGTTTGTCCACCGCGCAGGCGCACGCGATGGGCACCCGCTGTGCAGATTTGGGTTTCCAACTCGGCGCCGAAGGCGCGGAGCATCCGTTCGGTATGGTCGCGCGAGAGGGTCGGTTCAGTGACTTCCGTGACGCCCGTTGCGTTGAGCCCTGCCAGCAGCACGCATGATTTCACCTGCGCGCTGGCGACGGGGCTGAGATACTTGATGCCACGCAGTTGCCCGCCGCGGATAGCGAGGGGCAATCGGCTGGCGTTTTCTCTGCCGTCGATGTGAGCGCCCATGCGTTGCATCGGTTCTACGATGCGTCGCATGGGGCGTCTTCGGAGCGAGGCGTCGCCTGTAAGCACGCTGAACATCGGCTGCGACGCCAGCACGCCTGCTATGAGGCGCGTGGTGGTACCCGAGTTGCCTGCGTCGAGCACATCGGTAGGTTCCTGAAGCGTTGCCCCACCGCGCCCCGTGATGCGCCAGTGTGATTCGCCCAGCCGTTCTGCCGTCGCGCCCAGCTGCTGGGCTATCTGAAGCGTGCGCATGCAGTCGTCCGCTTCCAGAAAATGCTCGATGTCGGTCGTCCCACGCGCCAACAGCCCCAAAATCACCGCGCGATGTGTGATCGACTTATCGCCTGGTGGACGCCACACGCCCTGCACACGCTTCGCCGAACGAACCCGCCAACTCTGCACGGGGGTATCAATACGCTCTCGCACCCAGAATCCTACAAGACGGCGACCCTTGGGATCTTTCCTTCTACAGGAAAGTTTAAACTTTCCTTGTGAGAAGGAAAGATGCGCGAGTGCTGGTTCAAAAGATGGGGTATCAATACGCTCTCGCAGCCCAGAATCCTACAAGGGGACGGCAAGACCACTCTGGGGATACCTTTCCTTCTCACAAGGAAAGTTTAACCCAAACCTTTCCTTGTGAGAAGGAAAGATGCGCGAGGTGCTGGTTCAAAAGATTGTTGAAGCGATTGAATCGCCCTGAACGGAATCGACGCGGCACCTGGATGCGGCTCAAGCAGTCTACCCCAACACACCAACGATTGTCCTGACCTTGAATCCCCATGCTCGCGCTGCGACCTCCCACCGGGTGGTCTCCGCGTGCCGTTGGCTACTGGACCCCCCCTAAGAGACGCGCACAGTCCCACGCCCCAACCCCTTGCTCATCTGGTATAATCTTGCACCGATGAGCGAGCGGAAACGGGTACTTACGGGCGACCGACCGACAGGCAAACTTCATCTGGGACACTATGTCGGTTCGTTGCAGAATCGCGTTAAACTCCAAGACGAGTATGAGTGCTATTTTCTGATCGCCGACCTTCACATGCTCACCACACGCCCGACACGCGAAGACATCGAAGAGATGCGCACGAACATCCGCGAGATGGTGCTGGACTACCTCGCCGTGGGGGTTGACCCCAATAAGTCCACGATTTATCTGCAATCGGCGGTGCATGCGGTGTATGAGATGAATCTCATCTTCGAGATGCTGGTCTCGTTGCCGCGCCTCACCCGTTTGCCGAGCCTCAAGGATATGGCGCGGGCGGCGAACATTGACGAGGAGTCCATCCCTTTCGGCTTGATTGGCTATCCTGTACTGCAGGCGGCGGACATCCTGATGCCCCGCGCGCATTTGGTGCCTGTGGGAAAGGACAACGAGGCGCATGTGGAAATCACGCGCGAAATCGCACGGCGGTTTAACTATCTGTATGGCGAGGTGTTCCCTATCCCCGAGGTCATGCTCAGCGAGGTGCCGACGCTGGTGGGCACGGACGGGCAAGCCAAAATGAGCAAGAGCTTGGGCAACGCCATCTTCCTATCTGACGATCCCAAAACTGTCGAAAAGAAAGTGCGCAGCATGTACACCGACCCCAAGCGCATCCGTGCGGACATCCCTGGCACGGTGGAGGGCAATCCCGTATTTATCTATCACGACATCTTCAATCCCGATCGCGAGGAAGTGGAGGACCTGAAGACACGCTATCGGCAGGGGCGCGTGGGGGATGTGGAGGTCAAAGAGAAACTGGCGCGTGCGCTGAACAATTTTCTCGACCCCATCCGCGAGCGACGAGCACGGTTCGCTAAAGAGCGCGGCTTAGTGGAAGAGATTATCTACACTGGCACACAGAAGGTGCGCCAAATCGCCGACGAGACGCTGGAGGCGATGAAACAGGCGATGGGCTTGCGCGGCATTTGGCGCAATATCGAACGCAAAGCGCGAGAGCGGATGGGGCAGTAATGGGGATTACCCGTCAGGATGACTGCCTCGAAGCAGCTCCAATAAGTCGTTCGCTTTTGCTTCGCCGACTTCATAGTAGATTTGCAGCAGCTCGCGATAGGTTCCTTCACCACCCAGTATATCCCAGAACTCCGCTCCGATAAGCACGACATCCTCAAAAGGGAGATATTGTTTCGCGTAGCTCCAGTGATAGTTTTCTCGCCCGCCCCCGTAGGGGTTGTAGGGCATTGCGAAGTAGGTTCGAACAGCAGAGGCGTTGTTACTACGAGCGAGGTGAATACGCAGCAATCGCTGCATCACCTCAAGACACTGCCCCTTGTTCGGCACTGGTGATTTTATTTCGAAGTACATCTCCGTGCCATCACGCTTTTTTACATAGAGATCTGCAATAATGCGCACACTCGCAGCCGACTCTCCTGTGTATGCCTGATCATAGCATTTATCATTTCACTGAGTTTAGGAGATTCGCGCCTATCCAGTCGCTGGAGTTGATTTTCCAGCTCGCTTAGTGAACTTGTATCTAATAATGCATCTATGCGATAGCCACGTTTAGCTTCCGCGTGATACTGGACTGAAATCAGTCGGGCGCATTCCTCGAAGGTGGCTCCCAGCCGCGTACTAAAGCTGCGCTCGAATGCGCTGGCTTTGCGGAGTTCTTCGGGCAGTATAGCGTCATGAAAAGGCTTCAGTGTAGCATCGGACATCTTTTGCATGAGGTATTTTCGTGGCGAGAGGCGCGCTCGTCGTTGCCACTGGCGGTACTCTTGCAGCATGCCCTCAATGAATCCCTCCAGATAGCCTTTGATTTGCTGGCGTGTTACTTTGCTGATGCGAGGCATTAGGGTTTCCTCCAGACAAACACGGTCTCAAAAAACTCACTGGAGCGGCGCCCTGTGCGTCGGTTCACATGGCGCACGATCTCGGCGTAAGGCTCCACACCCAGCCTCTCAGCGATCTGGGGATACAAACCGTGTTTGTCGTTGGCGACCACAATCAGCCATCCCCCCGTAGGCATCACGCTCAGCGCGTTGCGGAATACCTGTGTAATATCATTCACATAGTCCTGCCGTGCGCGTTCCGATACGCCGTTGCGCGCTGCCCCGATCTCCAAGTGGCTCAAGTCCTGCAGCCCCAGCAAGTGGTAGGCGTAGGTGTGTTGCTCGTGGTAATCAATTAGCCCCACATACGGAGGGCTGGTCAAGACTCCGTCGATCGAGGGCAGCGTAAGGGTACGGCTATCCGCATGATAAACCTCCACGCGGGCGTTCGTGCGTACTTGAGCAAACTCCTGAATGCGGCGTAGGGTGTCTATACTGTACTTCTCAAGGAACTTGAACGCCTCTGTCGTCGGCTCGCAGATACGACGATGCTTATAGCAGTAGTATGCTTCGCGTTGGGGCGCTTTTGGAAAGTCCAGTTCGTAATGGGGCGTTAGGCGTGCAGAACGCGCTGAGCGTGAAAGGATAACCCTTAGCAGGTTCTTATATTCGTAATCACCTGTTTCAATGATTTCGCGGTAGGCAAGGAGCTCATGTAATGCACGAGGAGCATACCACTCGCGGAGATACTCACTGTCAGGGGTGGGATAGCCCTGTAAACTAGTTGTTTCCTCTAACAAACTCAGCTGTTCACTGGCGGTTGTAGCACGGCGTGCGCGTGCCAGTGCGTCATGAACCTCGTGTTTCAGTTGGCTGAGGTCGTAGTAGTCGGTTTTCGCGCGGCAGAGCAGCACATTGAAAGCAGAAATATCGCACCCAACAGAGTGAATCCCCAATTCGTTTGCTTGCACTAATGTTGTGCCAGAACCCACAAAGGGATCCAGCACTGTCTGTCCTGCACGAAAGAATTTGCGCAGGAACACCTCCGCCAGTTGAGGAATAAACTTACCTAAGTAGGGATGCAGCCGATGTACATGGCGTGTGCGCAGGCGTTCGGGCAGGTCCCGCTCCGTCCAGTTTAGATTCAACGCCTCCAAAGGGGTCTCTTGGGTTACGCTGTCTGGACGGATAGGCTGATAGTCTTCATAAATGCCGACGCGCCGTTCCTCGTTGGTCAGATGCACACGAACGCCTCCCTGCGAAACAGACGGCTGACTTCGATCTACTCTGTGCTTAGTATACCTCGCTCGGTGTTCCTCCGTTCATTTAGGGATAGTCGTCTTAGTAAGAATCGCCCTTTTGTGCCGGCTTCCGTCCCAGAGAAGAAGAGGCGCTACAAAATCCCCCCTCTCCGTGCAGGAGAGGGGGGCAAGGAGGTGAGGATGAGGGAAGATGCCTAAGTTATTCGCCTGCGGCGCCGAAGTTGAACAGTACCAGCAGCAGGTCAGCATCATCGACGACGCCGTCGCCGTTGAGGTCGTTAGCGGAGCTGTTTGCGCCGAAGTTGAACAGAATTTGCAGCAGGTCGGCGTCGTCGATGACATTATCGCCGTTCACATCGCCTGGGATCAGGGTGAGGTTTAGGTTGCTTACGCCGGGGTAGCGCATGCGGGCGTTGGGCACGCGCTTGAGGAGGGTGCCCTGCGCGCGAATCGCGAGGTCGTAGTAGCCCAGGTAGTTGAAAAAGCTCACTTCGAAGTCGCCGGTGCTGTTGAGGGTTCCGCTTTCGGTCGTGATTGCGTTGCCGCCGCCCTGGGGACGCAACACCACCTCCACCGTGCGCCCGTTGTAGCTGCCGCTGTAGCCTTGGATCTGCACGCGCCCGCGCACGGGCACGGTGAGCGCCTTCTCCACCGAGGCGTGCAGGTTGATCACGCCGTGCGCCACATAGTTCACTGGCGTTGCGGTGGTTTCAATCAGTTCGCGCACAGCTTGCGCCCGCGCGACTGAGCGGTCGCTGGGACCATCTGCCACCAGCGAGTAGAGCAACGCCGCCTGCGCCGTCACAAACGGCGCGGCGTAGGAAGTCCAACCATTAGTATTACGGCTGTAGCTGTTTGTCCCGCTCATGGTTGTCGAGTAAACATCCCCGCTGGGGGCGGCTACATCAACCCAAGCGCCGTAGGTTGATAGACCCGACTTTGTGCCGTCCAGATTACACGCGGCGACAGCGATACACACAGGGTAGTAGGCAGGGTAAAAAGCCACTGTGTTGTTGTTGTTCCCTGCAGCAGCGACAACTACCACGCCTGCGTTCCAGGCATTAGTAAGTACGCTTGCAAAAGTGCCCCAAGAAGCCCCACCCAAGCTCAAGTTTATCGCGTGCGCCCCTTGAGCAACCGCATAGTTGATAGCGTCGACGATGTCGGTGAGAAATCCACTCCCATTATCTCGAAACACTTTCACGGGCAGGATTTTGCCGTTGGGAGCAACGGATGCTACGCCGCGGGCGTTATTCGTTACCGCCCCTGCGATGCCCGAAACATAGGTACCGTGCCCGTGAAAGTCGCTGGGGTCGTTATCGCGGACGCCGTTGGCATCACCGCCGAAGTCATAGCCGGGCAGGAGGCGGGGCTGCAGATCTAAATGGTCTAAGCGGACGCCGGTGTCCAAAATTGCCATCACGAAGTTATCATCGCCGCGCCAGAGCGCCCATGCCTGCGGCGCGTTGATGATGGGCATCGCGTACTGTTGCGCATACAGCGGGTCGTTGGGTGTCCAGCCGTCTGCCAGTTCGATTCTCCAGTTCGGCTCGGCGGCTTCGAACCAGCCCGATTGGCGAAGTTCTGCGGCGACCGCTTTCATATCCGCGTACGGGTTGAACTGCCACAGTTCGTAGTCGAGGTATTCGCCGCGTCGTATTAGCTGGGCGCCGGCGACCTGGCGTGCCCACGCGCGTTGTTGGGGCGTTATCCCTTCGCGAAACTTCACCAGAACCTGACCCGGTGCGTAGTCCAGCTCTTGGGTCGTTCGCATGCCGCGCAGCCCTTGCTGCGCCAATACCTGCCCAAATCCAAGACACAACGCAATCACAAGAATACCTATCCGCTTCATGACCCAATTATACATCGACTTTGAAAGGCGAGCGATGCGATACAAACCAGACTGGCGAGAATGCTTGCAGGATGGATTGTTCGGACACAGTGCGCAATCCAGAGAGAGCGATCAACTCATTCCCAAAACACCGCTACTCCACGCAACTTTGTCACAAGGAACGCATCACTATGGTAAAAGATGATATAAATTCTGCGGAGGAGACAAACCATGCAGGAGATGCCCAATCGTGAGGAACTGTTGGATACTGAGACGACGCCTGAATCTCAGAACCCTTCGCCTGCGCCGGCGAAAGGCTCGCCGAATCGCACCGTGCAGTGGGTGTTGATTGGTCTGGCGGCGGGGGCGTTAGGCATGTGTGTGCTTTGTGGCGGCGCGCTGCTGATGGTGGGACTACTGGCGAGCAGTGCAGAGCGAAACACTCATCCTGCTGCTGTGTCGTCTGGCATGGGCAACGCGATGCCCGATGCCTTCTCGATGCCGCAGGCATTTGGTGGAAGCGGGGTAGGAATGCCCGATAGCGGCGTGCCTGCCACTGGCTACCCTTACGGCGGAGCAGACCTCGGCACCGCACCGAACCTCAGCGATTCCGACAGCAGCTTCTCGGACTACTTGCGGGAGAGCGACGCGGAGCGCTCATGGTGGTCTGAGGAGTGGAGCCGCGCCTTAGGCGATAACTACCCCGAGCCGACCCATACAGATCCCGATGGCAATCCGGGCTGGGTCGACCACAGCGGCGCGTTCCACGACTACAATTCAGGCATGTCCGACTACGAGGCTTCGACTCTCAGCGGCAGTAACGAGTAGCGCATCCCATTCGCGACGGCGTCGCTGCGGAGACAGCGGCGCACGCTCACCGGATCAGGTTTGGGTCTGTGGTGCGTTGCTCGCGGATGCGCTGTTTGGGCTTGGAGGTTGCCTTAAGCTCGTGCAGCAGCGCATCGTACTCGGCGCGGTCGACAGGCAATGGAACAGGTTTTTGGCGCTTGCTTGAGAGAATCAAAGCGTTGATGATTTCCACAGTGCCCAGTCCTTCTTCGCCTGGGGCTACCAGCGGTTCGTCGTAGAGAATTGCGCGGGCGAAGTTCTGAATAAGTGCGGGTTGCCCCTCCAGGGAGCCTTCGGGTTTGGGTTCAATAGGCGGCTCGATACGCTCGGCGGGAATGCCGTCCCACATGCCCTCTGCTTCGTAGGTGAACTGACGGATTGAGTGGCGGAGTTTCCACACCTGTAGTGTGCCGTCGTGGAGGCGCAACTTGCCCTCATCGCCGCAGATTTCAATCAGGTTCTCGCCGGGCTCCTCGTTTGTGGTGGCATAGAGGTAGCCGTGTGCGCCGTTGGGATACTCCACGAGCGCGAACGCTTCGTCTTCGGTCTCGATTTCGTGGAGGGTGGTGCGGGTCTGTCCCCAAACGCGCGCGGGCATACCGCCGAACCAGAGCCACAGGTCAATAAAGTGGGGGGCTTGATTGATGAGGACGCCGCCGCCCTCGCCTGCCCAAGTTGCCCGCCAGCCCCCAGAGTCGTAATACGCTTGGGTACGATACCATGCCGTGATGAGGAGCGTGCGGCGCACCTCGCCCAGCACCCCCTGCTCGATGAGTCGGCGCGCGGCTTGCACTTCAGGGCGGAAGCGATGCTGATAACCAATCGCGAATTTCTTGCCTGCACGTCGCGCCGCCTCGATTATGAGGTCGCCGTCGGAAACCGCGACGCAGAGGGGCTTCTCGACCAACACATGCAGCCCATGCTCAAACGCACTCACCGCGACGGGGGCATGCGCGTAGTGCGGCGTCGCGATAATCACGGCGTCCACCAGCCCGCTCTGGAACATCGCGAGGTGGTCCGTAAAGTGCGGAACGCCGAACTGCTCGCCTGCTGACAGGGCGCGATCCAGGTGGGTGTCGCACAGGGCGGTGAGCGTCGCCTCAGGCACGACCTCTTTCACGAAGCGGCAGTGTCCTAAGCCCATGCCGCCCAAGCCGACCACGCCAAACCGTACTGTTTGCACCCCACGAATGTTCGCTACGACTCACAAAACTCCTACACACTTTCCCATGCTGCTACGGTGGGAATGCGCTTACTCGGTGCGCTTGCCTGTAAGCATCCCTAACAGCACGCCTATCACCAACAACGCAGCACCCCAAAAGAAAAAGCGGGCGACAATTGCAGAACTCCTGAAATCCTCAGTCATCGCGACGAAGGGGGTAAAAATCCAGAGACTCAACGCGGGTGACCAGCCGTTGTGAGCAAAGAGTAGGAAATGCATGATGATCGGCAAGGTCACAATCGCACTGATGACGCCCAGCGTCAGGGCACGTGCGCCCACAAGACTGCCCCCTTTGAGCTGCACCGAGCAGTATCGCCCGATTCCCCAGAAGAAGACCCATAACCCGGTGAAGTAGACCATCGTTGTGATAGTAAACTCCCAAAGCGCCGTATTAAATGCCGCGAGCATGCCTGTCCAGTGCAGCGAGAGGAGGAAGGCGCCCAGCGTCAGAAGCCACGTGGTGGTAAGAAACGGCAGCGCGCCCGACGGTGCAGCAGTAAACATTTTAGAGAGGCGAAAGATGCCATCGTTGGGACACGCTTTGTCGTCATCTTTACCGAACGGCGCAATCCACGCAGCCAACACCAGAAACGGCGCAACATTCAAGATAATTAGCAATATCACGATGGATAGATCGACGCCGACCATCACTCCTGCGACAGGGCGGATTTGTAGGAGAGGGATCGTGGTAAGCATCACATAAGCGGGTAGTAGCACAAGCAGTTGGCGGCGCAGCGAGGGCATCACATCTTTATCGTACAGCCCTACCTTTCGCGCGGCGCAGGTGAGCACAAGGCGCGTAAATAACAGACCGAGGATTACCCCCACAATCCAACTCGGAACCTGCCAGCGGACGAGATCAACGGTAGCATCGGCGGCGAGAAGCGCGGAGAACGGATTGAGCAACGCTACGGGGAAATAGAAACTCACCCCAGCACCCCCACCGCCCGCGCCAAAAAGTGTCACGCTTTGCAAAGTGAGTAGAATCAGAGTAAGAAACAAAAACGCACCGACGCGCAAATAGCTCCACAACACCGCCATCGTGGAGTTGCGTGCGTAGACGGAGGTGAAGAGCGCGATACTGCACAGAACCAGTGAACCACTTGCGACGATGAGATACGCTCGGAGCAAATCTCCGAACGAGACGCCCCCCAGCAGTACGCTCACGGCGTTCACGGGCAGCGTGAGCGCCAGCAATAACACGATAAACGCGAACGACGCCACCAGCTTGCCCGTGAGCAGGTGGCGTGCTGTGAGCGGCGTAGCGAGCAGCAGGTCGATAGTTTTGCGCTCGCGTTCCAGCGAGATTGCGTTCGCCGTCAGCGCAGGCGCAATCAGCACAATCAGGGCGATCAAAGTGCCCAGCACTATGTAGTAGAAACCCTTCAAGGCGTTTTGCATCTGGAAGGGGTTGCGGAGGTTGCTCTCGTCACCGACCACCCACTCATAGGACAGCGCGACGATGAGGATCATAAACGCCAGGTACGCCGCTTGCAGTAGGTAGCCGCGCCCTAAGCGCACACGCACCCGTAATTCGCGCCCAATCACCGGGTTCGCCAGCAACTGTGTGAAGATCCCCACGAGATACTTGCGCCAATCGTGCAGCGCTGTGCGTATCACCGCCATACTCTTCACCCTGTTGTAGAGTTTGTCGATGTCATCGTAAACTCCTGCCAAGCGGTCGGCATCGTGAACGGGAACGCGGTGCCCTCATTTCAGCCAGAGATCTCTGCGCTCGATGGAGCCTGCAGGTTGCGGTGCGAGGTCGCCTCGCTCTGCGTTCCAGGCGCGTGCTGCCACGACGCCGCCGTCGTCCACCTTGTTCATCCCCACTGAGTAGATCATAAACCCTTTGCGGGGGTCTACTTTGTAGATGAAGGGCTTGCCAGTGAACGGGTCGATGATGAGTTCGCCCAGTTGCAGCGCTTCCAGCGAGTTGGGGTAGCGTCCTGTGCGCTGTTTATAGAGCCGAATCGCCGCCACACAGCCTAACAGTCGCGCCGTTGCGATGTTTGTCGTGTCCATGACGATGGACCGATCAAAAACGGGGATGAGCATCGCGTTGATCGGGTGTCTGACGGTCGGGAAGTCGCTCGCCTTGCGCTCCCAGGCGGGCTTGGCGGCATAGGCTTTGATCTGTTTCCACGCGCGTTCCATTTCGGGAATCGAGGTTTTGAGGAACAGCTGCGGCAGGAGTGGCATACGCTCCCACCACTGGACAGCGGTAGGGTCTAAGGGTTGCGGATTGCGGAGCATCTGCTTGAGCACTGCGCGGTTGTAGTAATGTTCCGTTTCCAAGATGCCAGTGAGCGGTGGGCGGTGGCGTTCGTCCTCGCGTGCCCAGCGCAGGAGTTGTTCTAACGCCGCGCGATCGTGGAGCCGATTGATGTCCTTGCGCAGAGGCTCTAATGCTATCGCGCGAATGGCACGCCCCACCAAGTACTGGATGAGTGTGCCGTCGCGGGAGACTTGGTTGGCGAACTTTGCCAGCGCGGTCGCTCGCTCGACGGCTTCGGCGTGGCGATTCTGCGCGAGCGCACTGCGAATGAAGTAGTTTTCTGTCCGCGCCAGTTCACGCAATTGAGCGGCGATGTTAAAGTAGGGGTCTCGTTGAGGGTCGTAGAAGGTCACAGCCTTGCTGGGTGCGTTCAGGTAGCGTCGGTACTCGCGCAGAATCGGCTCCACTGCGCGGGCATACTCGGCGTGGTCAGCGGGGGGCATCGGCGCAGGGAGGCGTGTCTCAGAGGCGCGATTTTTCAGGGCGCGCAGGCGCGGCGTGGATTGCTCCACCTGATAAAGTCGCTGCGCAATCTCCGTGAGCTTGTCGTAGGCGTTATTAGGCGGGTAGACGCGCTCGGGCACCTCTAACTGCGGCGGGCGATAAGCCCACATCACCAGCGCAACAATCCCCAACACCGCCAAAACCACAACAGCCCAGCAACCCATCTGGAATCGTTTCATGGCTCGTTAGTGCGATTAATCCCGCTTCCATTTGACATGCCCGTCAGCGTGGATAACCACGCGACCGTTGGGCAACTGGAGATAACCTACTACCGTTTCCCCAGGCGACTGGATTTGCGACAGTGTTTGTCCGTCCATCAGATAGTGGAATGCGAACACACCGTCCACCTCAAACACCTCGTTCGACTTCACATAGGGGAGTATCACATGCGCGACTTCCGTATTGCCCCAGTTGGGAGGGAAGCATTCGTCGTAGTCTTGCACATACATCATCAGCGCGAGTCCAATTTGCTTGCCGTTTTTAAGGTAGGGTTCAACGGCTGTCCGTTCTTGCAGCGCCTGAGCCTCTTTGGTGTCCATGCGAGTCAGAGCGCGGTAGAACGCAGCTCCGTGCGCAATATACAGGAGTGCGTCCCCTTGTGGGGAGACCTGGGCGATTTCCGAATCGGCGGCGATCAGGGTTGCGCCTTCGCCTTCGGTGAGCCAAGTTGTGGAAGTTGTTCGGGCATCGGCACCATGCACGACGCGCTGGCTCACCGTGTCGGTTCTTAGAAGTGTGCGCGGCTGTGAGGCATAATAGCGCACCTCCGCCTGCGGAATCGCTTGCTCAGTGTTGGTACGCGGATCCCACAGGAAAAACGATTTCGGCTCCCCGACAAGCCGCCCTGACTCGTCGGGTTTGAATTCCATATGAGTCCCGACAAGACGCTTCCCGTCGTGGTACCAAAGTTGATATTCAGGGAATTCACTCGAGAGCATGCTGTAGATGCCGAACTCGATGAGGGATGGCGGCAGTAGGCGCGGCTCGCCCAATTGACCTGCGGTGCTCACAGGCGCGTAGAGGTAATTTGTCTTCTCGTTCTCGCGCAGATAGAACACGAGATAACGAACTGTATCCTCGGGGGGACTCAGGAAATAGGCATCTTCGAACTGTCCCAGCATCTTTGTATTACCGCCGAGGGTGGCGTGGTAGACGCTCCATGAGGGCAGACCTTCACTGGGAACGCGAACCGCCAGCAGGCAAGCGGGGATGCCCTTGTAAAAAGCGAACTGGAAGTCTCGCTCGGGATTGATGTCTGTCTGCGTGCGCTCCGATTCCCACAGCACGGTCAAGCGTTTTGTGGCGCGGCTCCATGCCAGCACGCGGTGGCGCATGTCGTAGTTTTGGGGGTTCTGGGGCGCATCGATGCGCACCACAGTTTGCACCAAGAGCGCGTAGCGTCCATCGGGCGACCACACAATACGCCGAATAAACGGCTGCGCCACGAACTCGGGCGGGAGCAGAATATACCCGTTCTGATCGCCGACAAGGGTGGTTAAGTGAAAATTTTTCTCCGCGTGCCAAATCGCATCATCGCGTAGCCAGTTGTATGCCATCAGGCTGGCGACCGTCGCTATCCCCAACAACGCAAACAGTTTCCGCATGCGAATCACCTATAGATTTATTTCGCAGATAATGGGGCGATTCCTGCTATGTTCTCTGCGCCGAGATGTCGATATGACAAGTTTGAAGGTTAATTCGAACACTTCAGTGCGGTACAATTGGGCAAGTTTCTGCGTGGGCGGTGAATAGCATGACCGATGTTCTCGAATGTGCCAAGATGATAATCACCGAGGAGGTGGAGCGATCGGGGTATCGTGTTCGCCGTATTTTGCTCTTCGGCAGCCGTGCGCGAGGTGAGGCGCGCCCCGATAGTGATTGGGATTTCTTTGTCGTTACCGATAGCGAGCTACCTTACCCAGAGCAGCGAGAGATTAAAGCCCGAATTCGTCGGCGCTTTGTAGAAGCTGGATTCTGGGGGGATGTGTTCGTCCAGTCAGAGGAAGCGGTGCAGAAGAAGAAGGCGAACACAGGTTTTTTGACCTACTATGTGCTGAAGGAAGGAGTAGAGCTATGAACGAGGAAGCCGTTTCCATCTGGATTCGCCGCGCCGAAAACGACTTGAAAATTGGTAAGGACGAATTAGACACTCCAGAACCTGCCACCGATGCCGTCTGCTTTCATATGCAGCAGTGTGTGGAGAAATACTTGAAAGCGTTTCTTGTCTTTCACGGAAAGGAGTTTCCGCGTAGCCACGACATTACGCTGCTCCTGAGCCTGTGTTCCCAGGTAGATGCCGACTTCACGCTCCTGATGGAATGGGGTGTCGACACTTTGACTGACTACGCCGTGACGGTTCGGTACGAGGAACCGATCTTTCCCTCGGTGGAGGAGGCAAAAATGGCACTGGATTTAGTAGAGAAGGTCAGACAGTTCGTGCGAGGAAAGTTGGCGGAAGGGGGTTTCATGCTGCCATGACGAGCGTCATAAAGCACGGTGAAAGCCATTACGGGCGATGCTTGTCCGCCAATGGAGCAGATCTCGCCTGATCTCGCGAGAGGGTCTTACTCAACCCAGGACGGAAACATCACACAAGAGTGTCAATTTATATGTCGTCGTACCGATGAGTGCGGTCTTCCCCCCACGAAAACTTCGGCTTCGCGATTCCTGCTATGTTCTCTGCGCTGGGATGTGTATATGACAAGTTTGGAAGACACGCTCGAAAACTGCAGTGCGGTACAATTGATCAGGCGGATTGGGAAGGAACTATGCTGCAAGTCGCTTCGGACATCTCTTTTGTGCGGTTTGTGTATCCGTTTGTGTTCAAATTCAAAGAGGATACGCCTTTAGGGAACATTGCGGATCGAATGAGGGAGCAGGGTTGGCGAGAGTCTTCCTTTCCTGAAGGCGATCTGTTGCCCCATGTGCGGGACTACCTGAACGCCAAGCATAACGGTGAGGCTACAGCTTACTTGCTTCGGCTGTCCCAAGAGACGCTGGTTGAAAAAGCGCACCGCTTGATATTCCCTCAAGGTGGCTCGGAGGCGAACGCAGGTGCTTTATGGACGATGCATCTTGACAGCCGCGCGGTTCCGTTTCGGTTGAGTGAGGCGCAGTTAGTTGTCTTTCGTGGCGGGGTTGCTATGCTCACACTGGAAGCACGCCCCGAAAGTGTCAACCTTGCGGACTGGTTGGACTTTATCTACCATTTTCGGTTCTACGCGGGCAAGCGGGGCGAGAAACAAGACGCCAGTGCCCCCACCTTGGGGTATTCAGGAAAGCAGTTTGAGGGCATCAAGGGGCTGATTGACGCTTTGCTGCAACCGTTTACGGGTGAACAGGTGGAGAACCTTTTTATGTACAACATGATGCTCCCGTTCAGTGTGCTTTACTTAGACGGCGAGATAGACGACATGGAGAAGCGGCGGTTGCTGTACCGCATTCGGTTGTGTTTTGCCAGTTGGCACGACTTACATCCGCCCGAGTCGGAGTTATCTCCATCCCATCCACACCTGTTGGAATACGCACGCGACCTTTGGTTTACCTTCGCGCAGCAAGCGGCGGGATTTGTCGCCTTCAACGCGCCCAGAGACGCATCAGGCTTTTTCCGAAGCGACCTTCCGAAGCGCTTGCGTGATCGGTACTTCCTGCTCTATCAGTTGGCGTTGCACCAGAAGTTTCGGCTAATCCATCTTTCGAACGGCGTCTCTCGCAATTGGCTTGGCGGCGACGAGAAAGAGCGACGCAAGGTCTTTGTGCAGATGCGGGATAGCCTATTGGAGTTCACCGCGCGTGGCTATTTCGCCCAAGTGATGCACCAAGAGCAGCACCATCGCTACTACTGCCGCTGGCGCGAAGTGCTTCAGCTGGAGATGCTCTATCAAGAGGTGAGCAACGAAGTACGCGAGATGTACGACTATCTGGAGATGCGACTGGAGGAACAACGCACAAAGCAGTCGGAGCAACTCAACTGGGTCGTGATTTGGTTAACGAGGGTTACTGTGTTTTTCGCATTGCCCAGTATTGTCGTAAGTGGGTTAGGCATGAATGTCAGCTCCATAGAGCAGTGGGATACACGCTTGGGCGGCTTGTGGTGGGTTGCGGTGGTGATCGTTTCGACTTTGATTAGCGTTTTGATTATTATTTTGGGAAATCGTTTGGGGAGCAAGAAAGATTCAGACGCCCTTCACGGTGAGGCGTCTTCCAATTCCCCACGATAGGGCAGCGCACTCTGCGCTCCCCAGCGTGAGACGGTAATCGACGCGACACGCTGTCCGAAATCGACGGCTTCACTCATGGGGCGTCCTTCGCAGAGCGCAACGGCGAACCCCGCGACAAATGCGTCGCCTGCTGCGGTGGTGTCCACAGCAGACACGCTGTAAGCAGGCGCCTGTTGGAGTGCCTCGTGGAAATGATACGCCACGCCGCGCTCGCCCAAAGTCAGGATAACGTCTTGGCAACCGCGTTTTCGGAGCGTCTCGATAATGGTTGCGACTTCAGTTGCGCCCGTTAGTTGGCGTCCTTCGGTCTCGTTGGGGATGATGTAATCTATTAACGGATACAGTGTCTGGGGCAATTGGCGGGCAGGGGCGGGGTTGAGGATCAGCCGTGCCCCGTGTTGTCGGGCAAGGCGCGCCGCCGTCTCCACCGCCTCGATGGGGATTTCTAACTGCACGACGACGGCATCCGCATCCTCGAACGCCTCCGACGCACTTTCAACATCTGCGACACTCAGGCGCATGTTTGCGCCTGGGGCGACCACGATGCTATTTTGTCCCTGGTCTGCGACGGCGATTAGCGCCACGCCCGAGGGGGCATCATGATCGCAATAGACAAACCGCACATCGATACCCTCGCGTTGCAGGTTCTGGAGGATGCGCCTGCCGAATTCGTCGTTACCGATGCGTCCGATAAAGCGCACCTCCGCGCCCAGTCGTGCGGCTGCAACCGCCTGATTCGCACCCTTACCGCCAGGAATGAGTTGCAGAGTTCCGCCCAGCACCGTTTCCCCCGGCGCCGGGATGGAAGGCACAGGAACCACCAGGTCAATATTGGCGCTGCCGACCACTAGGATGCGCGGGCGGGTCATGGCTTATTCTCCTGGGTAGCGTACGCCCATCTGCGCTCGGAGCGCGTCCAGCGTGCGCATAATCGCTTGCGTTTCGTCTAAAGGCATCCACGGGCTTTCGGTTCGACCTTGACGCAGGCAGTCGTGGACATGGCGGATTTCGAACTGGAGTCCGTCGCCTTCGTAGGGATACTGCAGATGTTCCAGTGAGCCGTCGTTGCGCACCAGAAACGCCTCCGAGGGTTTCCACCATGGGGTTGGGATGTGAATTCGTCCTTCCGTGCCACAGAGATAGGCTTGCTTGGGGGTGTTGACTTGCAGCGCTGCGCTCAGCACCGCCTGCGCCCCGCTTTCGTAGGTGAACAGGATGCTGCAGAGTTCATCGATGCCGGTTGCGCCCAAGGTGGCGTAGGACTGCATCTGTTTCGGTGCGCCCAGAAAGAGGAACGCCAGCGCGACGGGGTAGATGCCCACATCCAGCAGCGCGCCGCCGCCCAGCTCAGGTGCAAAGAGTCGGCTGGTCGGGTCAAACTCTGGGCGGAAACCGAAGTCCGCCATCACAAGGCGTACCTCGCCGATTGCGCCTTGTTGCACGCGTCGGATAATCTCGCGCACGACGGGGAAACAGCGTGTCCACATCCCCTCCATCACGAACTTGCCTGATGCGCGTGCGGCTTGGAGAACCTGTTCGGCTTGCTGGGCGTTGAGCGTAAACGGCTTCTCACACAGTACATGCTTCCCCGCTTGAAGCGCCGCGAGGGTATTGGCTGCGTGGAGGCTGTGCGGAGTCGCTACATAGACAATTTCCACTTCGGGGTCGTTGAGCAAGGCTTCGTAACTGCCGTAGCGTTTCGGAATACCGAACTGTGCCCCGAACTGCTCAGCATTTGCCTGCGTTCGGGAGCCGACCGCGACGATCTGCGCTTCGGGCACATAGAACGCCGCCTGCATGAATCGCTTCGCGATCTTGCCCGTACCCAGAATGCCCCATTTATAGATGCCCATCGCACCAGAGGATACCCCAAGCCGCGAGGCGTTATGGGAGGCAGAGGGTACACTATGTGTCGATGATGCCGCATGTGGTAATTGTCGGGGGAGGTTTTGGTGGTTTGGCGGTTGCCCGCAGGCTGCGCCGCGCCCCTGTCCGCATCACGCTGATTGATAAACGCAACTTCCACCTGTTCCAGCCTTTGTTATATCAGGTAGCGACAGGGGGGCTGGGACCTGCAGAGATCGCTGCACCCCTGCGCAGTTTGTTCCGAAAACAGCGCAATGTGCGTGTTCTCTGTGCGGAGGTGGTCGATATCAACCCACAGACGCGCGCGCTGACTCTGCATGATGGACAGGTAATTGATTGGGACTATTTGGTCATTGCGGCGGGTGCAGCGTACCATTACTTCGGTCATGAGGAGTGGGCGCAGCATGCACCGGGGTTAAAGACGATCGAAGATGCGGAGGCGATCCGCCGCCGCGTGCTGAGCGCCCTGGAGGCCGCCGAGCGGGAGACGGACCCTGAACGGCGTCAGGCATGGCTGAACTTTGTCATAGTGGGGGGTGGCCCTACGGGCGTGGAGCTGGCAGGCGCCTTAGCGGAGTTGGTGCATGTCACCGTGCGCGATGAGTATCGCGCTTATGACCCGCGCACGGCGCGCGTGGTGTTGCTGGAGGGCGCCCCGCGCCTGTTGACTGCCTACCCTGAGCCGCTTAGCGAGAATGCTCGTCGGTCGTTGCAGCAACTTGGAGTCGAGGTCGTCACGGGGGCGCATGTGGAGCAGGTCGCACCGGGGCGTGTGGTGTACAAGCGTGGGGAGGAGGTCTATGAGTTCGCCGCACAGGTGGTGTTGTGGGCAGCGGGTGTGTGTGCCGTGCCACTGGCGCAAGTCCTTGCGGAACGCACAGGTGCGCCGACCGACCGGTTGGGGCGGGTGATTGTGGAGCCTGACCTCTCCGTGCCCAACCATAGGCGTATCTTCGTGATTGGTGATATGGCGCACTACGCGCATCAGACGGGCGCGCCCCTGCCTGGGGTGGCTCCGGTCGCGATGCAGCAGGGGCAGTATGTCGCGCAGCGTATTCTCAACGAGCTTCAGGGGAAGCCCACCCCACCGTTTCGTTACTGGGACAAAGGCGACATGGCGGTGATCGGTCGCAAAGCGGCGGTTGCGCGAATAGGACGCCTACGCCTTACGGGGTGGTTCGCCTGGCTTATATGGCTCTTTGTGCATCTGATGTTCTTGGTGGGTTTTGAGAATCGTTTGCTGGTATTGATTCAGTGGGCGTGGAACTATTTCACGCGCAACCGCCGTGCCCGTCTCATTACTGGGGAGCCGTATACACCCTCTTTAAGCGCGGATTCGTTGCCTGATCGATACTCGGTATCATGTTCAAAGGAGTAATTTGGGGGTAAATTCGGGGTGAATTGCCCCCAATTGGGGCTTAAGCCCTTGACAAACCTGTCGTGGGTGTGGTATTATATAGTCCGCTTCGAGCAAGGGACTCGGAGCGGAGCCATACCTTGAGATCCCAGAAATCGCGTGGAGCAGGGTTTCTGCTCTTGACAAATGCGCCTGGGATGTGGTATAATCAGACTCGCCGACGCAACCCATCGGGGTTTGTTGGCGTGTAGGAACCTTGAAAACCGGGCAGGTAAGCAAACGCTTTGCGAGTCCAGTCAATCCTTTGGAAAACAAGCCCGCTTCGGCGGGATGAGCGTTTTCTGATGGAGAGTTTGATCCTGGCTCAGGGCGAACGCTGGCGGCGTGCCTTAGACATGCAAGTCGAGCGGTAGGCGTCCCTTCGGGGGCGCCGAGAGCGGCGAACGGCGGAGTAACACGTGGGTAACCTGCCCCGAAGACTGGGACAACCCGGGGAAACTCGGGCTAATACCGGATGTGGATGGCTTGGCTTCGGCTGGGTCATCTAAAGGGTTTTCCGCTTCGGGATGGGCCCGCGGCCTATCAGGTAGTTGGTGAGGTAACGGCTCACCAAGCCTACGACGGGTAGCCGGTCTGAGAGGATGATCGGCCCGAGGGGCACTGAGACACGGGCCCCACTCCTACGGGAGGCAGCAGTCGGGAATTTTGGGCAATGGGCGCAAGCCTGACCCAGCGACGCCGCGTGGAGGACGAAGCCCTTCGGGGTGTAAACTCCTTTTAGTGGGGACGAACGCAGACGGTACCCACAGAAAAAGCCCCGGCTAACTACGTGCCAGCAGCCGCGGTAATACGTAGGGGGCGAGCGTTGCCCGAATTTACTGGGCGTAAAGCGCACGTAGGCGGCTCCGTAAGTCTGGTGTGAAATCTCACGGCTCAACCGGGAGGCTGCACCAGATACTGCGGAGCTCGAGGGCGGGAGAGGAGATTGGAATTCCCGGTGTAGCGGTGAAATGCATTGATATCGGGAGGAACACCAGTGGCGAAGGCGGATCTCTGGCCCGCTTCTGACGCTGAGGTGCGAAAGCTGGGGGAGCGAAAGGGATTAGATACCCCTGTAGTCCCAGCCCTAAACGATGGGCGCTAGGTGTTGGGGGATTAACTCTCAGCGCCGTAGCTAACGCATTAAGCGCCCCGCCTGGGGAGTACGGCCGCAAGGTTGAAACTCAAAGGAATTGACGGGGGCCCGCACAAGCGGTGGAGCATGTGGATTAATTCGATACAAACCGAAGAACCTTACCTGGGCTTGACATCCACGGGAAACTCCCTGGAAACAGGGAGCCTCGATGGGGAAACCCATCGACTCGTGGACACCGGTTGCATGGCTGTCGTCAGCTCGTGCCGTGAGGTGTTGGGTTAAGTCCCGCAACGAGCGCAACCCCTGTCCTCTGTTGCCAGCGGGTCATGCCGGGCACTCGGAGGAGACTGCCGTGGTCAACACGGAGGAAGGTGGGGACGACGTCAAGTCAGCATGGCGGTTACGTCCAGGGCGTCACACATGCTACAATGGGTGGTACAAAGGGCAGCCAACGCGCGAGCGGGAGCGAATCCCAAAAAACCACCCTCAGTTGGGATCGCAGTCTGCAACTCGACTGCGTGAACGCGGAATCGCTAGTAACGGTGGGTCAGCCATACCACCGTGAATACGTTCCCGGGCCTTGTACACACCGCCCGTCAAGTCACCCGAGTCGGCTGCACCCGAAGTCGGTCGCCTAACCCGCAAGGGAGGGAGCCGCCGAAGGTGTGGCTGGTAAGGGGGACTAAGTCGTAACAAGGTAGCCGTACCGGAAGGTGCGGCTGGATCACCTCCTTTAACGGAATCACTCTCATCTGGCTTGCAAAGCACTTGCCTGCTCGGTTCTCAGGGCATCCAACGGGCGCGTAGCTCAGTCGGTTAGAGCGCACCCCTGATAAGGGTGAGGTCATTGGTTCGAATCCAATCGCGCCCACCAGTGGGGGCGTAGCTCAGCGGGAGAGCACCTGCTTTGCACGCAGGGGGTCACCGGTTCAAATCCGGTCGCCTCCACCAAACTCAACGGCGCGGCGTTCTAACCCTCAGCGCCTTACGGGGCGTTGACGGTTGGGCTGAAGGCGCCAACAGACGGGCAGCGGACCCAACAGTTTTACCCTTTGACAACTGGAGACTGAAATCATCGAGAAGCGCGCTAAGTAGGCAAGCTACTAAGGGCGCACGGTGGATGCCTAGGAGCAAGGAGCCGATGAAGGGCGTGGTCAGCTGCGATAAGCTGCGGGGAGCCGCAAACGGGCGTTGATCCGCAGATGCCCGAATGGGGAAACCCGGCCACCGAATGGGTGGTCACCCACCGCTGAATCCATAGGCGGTGTGGAGGGAACCTGGGGAACTGAAACATCTCAGTACCCAGAGGAAAAGAAATCGAATGAGATTCCCTCAGTAGTGGCGAGCGAACGGGGAAGAGCCTAAACCAATCGGGCGTGCCCGATTGGGGTCGTGGGACTGACACAAGGGAGCTGCGCGTGTAGCAGAATCGCCTGGAACGGCGAGCCATAGAGGGTGACAGCCCCGTATGCGAAACACGCAACGCCCCGTCAGGATCCCGAGTAGCACGGGATAAGTGGAGCCCTGTGCGAATCTGCCCGGACCACCGGGTAAGGCTAAATACTCCTTGCTACCGATAGTGCAACCAGTACCGTGAGGGAAAGGTGAAAAGCACCCCGGCGAGGGGAGTGAAAAGAACCTGAAACCGTGCGCTTACAAGCAGTCGGAGGACTATACCCCTCTGGGGGACAGTCTGACGGCGTGCCTTTTGCAGAATGAGCCGGCGAGTTGTGCTCAGCGGCGAGGTTAAGCGTCTCAGACGCGGAGCCGTAGCGAAAGCGAGTCCTCACAGGGCGACAGAGTCGCTGGGTGCAGACCCGAAACCGCGTGATCTAACCCTGGTCAGGCTGAAGCCGTGGTAACACACGGTGGAGGGCCGAACCGGTGACCGTTGAAAAGGTCTCGGATGAACTGGGGTTAGTGTGGTGAAATGCCAATCGAACGCGGAGATAGCTGGTTCTCCCCGAAATGCATTGAGGTGCAGCCTCACGCGCTATGCTATGCAGGTAGAGCCACTGGATGGGCTAGGGGCCCCACCAGGTTACTGAACCCAACCAAACTCCGAATGGCATAGCAGGAAGCGTGGGAGTGAGACAGCGACGGATGAGCGCCGTTGTCAAAAGGGTAATAGCCCAGACCGCCCGCTAAGGTCCCTAAACACAGGCTAAGTGTTAAAGGATGTAGGGTCGCGTAAACAACCAGGAGGTTGGCTTAGAAGCAGCCATCCTTTAAACAGTGCGTAACAGCTGACTGGTCGAATGTGACCCTGCGCCGACAATGTAAGGGGGCTCAAGCCTGTTACCGAAGCGGCGGGTTCCCGCTAGGGAGCGGTAGGGGAGCGTTCTGCACGCAGTGAAGGTGGAGCGTAAGCACCGCTGGAGCGTGCAGAAGTGAGAATGCCGGCACGAGTAGCGAGAAGACAGGTGAGAATCCTGTCCGCCGAAAGCCTAAGGGTTCTTCAGGCAGGTTCGTCCGCTGAAGGTCAGGCGGTCCTAAGCCGAGGGCGAAAAGCCGTAGGCGAAGGGCAGTGGGTCAACATTCCCACCCCAGGTGGCGGAGCAAAGCGGTGACGCTTCAGAATCGGTTGGGCGCGGAGTTGGAAGGCCGCGCTCGCCCCGGCGGCAACTCCGGGGCGACGAAGGGATCCCTCGGGTGAACGAAGCAACCGTGACTGGGGCCGAGAAAACCCGCGTAGCGTTGAAGCCATCTGACCGTACCGCAAACCGACACAGGTAGGCGAGGCGAGGAGCCTCAGGCGCGCGAGAGAAGTCCCGCTAAGGAACTCGGCAAATTGACCCCGTAACTTCGGGAGAAGGGGTGCCTCGAAAGAGGTCGCAGCAAAGAGGGCCCGGCGACTGTTTACCAAAAACACAGCTCTCTGCGAAGGGGAAACCCGATGTATAGGGGGCGACGCTTGGCCAATGCCCGTAGGTTAAGGGGAGGGGTCAGCCGCAAGGTGCAGCCCCAAACTGAAGCCCGGGTGAATGCCGGCCGTAACTCTAACGGTCCTATGGTAGATTCGCTGCCCCCCTCATGGGTAACCATGAGGTGCGCATCTGGCTATATGCTGGAAAATCCGAGTATCCAGCGGTACTCGCAAGGAAACTCCTTTCTCGAGGCGAAAGGAATCCCTGTGAGTAACAATCCGACTGGTGCGGACAACCAGCAGGAAAGGCTAATTCTTATCGGATGGGTCGTCGGGTTTGTAGACGGCGAGGGTTGCTTCTCAATAGGACTCATTCATCAACCCGACCGAGGCAACCGCAAAGGCTACAAAACCCGAATACAGGTGTTCCATGAGTTCGCAGTCACGCAGAGCGCACGCAGCCTCGACGCTTTGCGACGACTGCAAAGCTTCTTCGGCGTCGGCTCCATAATCGTCAACCGACGCAGTGATAACCATATAAGGAACCCCTGTACCGCTATGTCGTGCGCAAGCGCGACGAACTTCTGCAAGTCATCCTCCCGTTTTTCAGGCAGTACCCACTGCACACTGCAAAACAGGACGACTTCAAGAAGTTCGCACAATGTGTGGAGCTGATGGCATCCAACTGTCACCTCACTCAAGAGGGGCTGGAGGCTATCGCGCAGCTTGCGGCGACGATGAATCGGCGGAAAGACCGATCCGAAAGGGTTAGAATCCTCAGAGACCATACGCCAGACACCTCGACGACGAGGTGAAGAGATGGTCCCATCTGCATGGCGACATGCAGGAGCCACTCTTGGACAAGGAGGAGAAGGCTCGCTCGGCAACGTTCGAGTAAGGTCATAAGCGAAATTCCTTGTCGCGTAAATTGCGACCCGCACGAAAAGCGTAACGACTGGGCCACTGTCTCAGCGGGACACTCGGTGAAACTGTAGCACCCGTGAAGATGCGGGTTACCTGCGGTAGGACGGAAAGACCCTATGGAGCTTTACTACAGCTTGAGATTGCATTTCGGTATGTCATGTAGAGCGTAGGTGGGAGCTTCGGCGCCAATGGAACACCACCCTTGACCTACTGAAATGCTAACCTGCGCCGTAATCCGGCGTGGAGACAGTCTTAGGCGGGTAGTTTGACTGGGGCGGTCACCTCCTAAAAGGTAACGGAGGTGTCCAAAGGTCCGCTCAGCGCGGTCGGAAATCGCGCGTCGAGTGCAAGGGCATAAGCGGGCTTGACTGTGAGACCCACGGGTCGAGCAGATGCGAAAGCAGGGCCTAGTGACCCTCTGGCTGTGCGTGGGCACGCCAGGGTTCAACGGATAAAAGCTACCCTAGGGATAACAGGCTGATCCTGCCCGAGCGTCCACAGCGACGGCGGGGTTTGGCACCTCGATGTCGGCTCGTCGCATCCTGGGGCTGAATAGGGTCCCAAGGGTTGGGGGGTTCACCCATTAAAGCGGCACGCGAGCTGGGTTCAGAACGTTAGCCCAAAAGGGCATGGCGTCCCGCAGGAGCAATCCTGCGGTGCCTACCGGCTCATATCGGTAGACCCCTCCTGCAGTTCGACCGAACACTGCAGAGGGCAATACCGAGGGAAGAATGGGAGCTGAAGATGAAGGACACCTTGATTGGTACAATCTTAGGCGATGGCTACTTGGAACCTCATGGGCGTGGCGTGCGTCTGCAAGTGATTCACGCCGAACGCTTCAAAGCCTATGTGGAATGGAAACGCCAAGAACTGGCGGATCTCCAGCCATCACCACTGCACTACCAAACCAATCGAGGTTACCCATACTGGCGTTTCGTAACACAGTGCCATACCATCCTGACCGAACTGCGAGCGTGTTTCTACGAAGGTAATAGGAAGGTGATACCCATAAATATCACCGAACTGTTCACTTCGCCTAAAGCGCTGGCTGTATGGTTTATGGATGATGGCACTTGTGATAAACGACAAGGCTCTATCAAATTCGAGACGCAGTGCTTTTCCGAGGCTGAATTGGAACGCCTCTGCACTGCCCTCGAAAAGAATTTTGGTTTAAGGGCCTGCATTCATCGCAGTCCCAAGCGGAATGCACATTGGCTCTACATGGTCGTGAGACAAGCACGCTCCTTTGTCCAAATTGTGGAGCCATATATGGCGCCAGTCATGCGGTACAAGCTTCCATTCCCCGTAACGACTGAAGGCGATATGCCTGAGATGGGTTGTCCTGCGCCTGAAGCGCAAATCTATGACACCCATCATACGCCGGCTCCTTCCAGTCCTTCAGGAAGGATGAAGGTATAGTCTACACCCTTGGAAACAAGGGATGTATGTGCGTGAGACAGTTCGGTCCCTATCCACCGCAGGCGTAGGAGACTTGAGGGGAGCTGGCCCTAGTACGAGAGGACCGGGCTGGACTGACCTCTGGTGTACCAGTTGTTCCGCCAGGAGCAGACGCTGGGTAGCCATGTCGGGAAGGGATAAGCGCTGAAAGCATCTAAGCGCCAAGCCCACCCCAAGATAAGGTCTCCCATCCGGACAACGGAGTAAGGTCCCCGGTAGATGACCGGGTTGATAGGCGGCGCGTGTAAGCGCAGTAATGCGTTGAGCTGAGCCGTACTAATTGACCGAGGGCTTGCCTAAAAAGCGCACTTCCGATGATTTTCAGTCCCAGTTGTCAAACACCTCCTGAGAGGGAACCGACCCTCTCAAAAGGTGTCTTCAACGCTTTCAATCTGGGTGTCCATAGCGGAGGGGAAACACCCGTTCCCATCCCGAACACGGCAGTTAAGCCCTCCAGCGCCGAAGATACTGCTCTGGTAACGGAGTGGGAAAATAGGTCGATGCCCAGATTGAAAAAAACTCATTCACCTCCGACGGCTCCTGCATAGACAGGAGCCGTTTCGCATTTAAGGTACAATCCATAGCGTCCATGAGCCGTCTTAGTTTGAATGATTGGTACCGATACTTAGAAAGTCAGTTTGAGTCGCAGGAAGACGCGCCACCAGCGCAGGAGCCACACGGCGCGGAACCTGCTGCGCACACGGCGCCCCCTCCTGAGCCTCAGAATCTGACGCCATCCGCGGTTCCGTCGTTTGAGCCGCCCACTTCGACTACCGAAAGCCTTCCAAACAGCGCACCGAGCCGTGCCATTGTATCGATTCGAGTGCCTCATTTCGCGGAATTTGTGCCCCTACTGCGTCAGGAGATGGGCTGGCAACCGCCCGCAAACACAGAGCCTGACTCTACAGAGCCAGCAGATACGCCCAACTCTGATGGGCCCCGCCTGCGGAAACGCGCTGGGCACAAAAAGCGCGACCCGGAAGCGATTGTGCCCCCAGAAGCCGATGAAGTCTGGGCGAAACTGCCTCAGTACCTGCGCTACTTGGCGGAGTGGACGGACGACCGCGTGACGCGCAAATATTATCCTGTGCGTGGGCGTGACGAGAGCCGCGAGGAACTCATCGCGCGTCTGACCGACCCCGTACTCACTCTTGAGGAAACCGCGCGCCTGCTTGGCGTCTGCCCTGCCACCGTGCGCCGCTATACCGACCGCGGCTGGCTGCGCTGCTTCCGCACCGAAGGCAATCAGCGTCGGTTCAAACTCTCCGATATTGTGGCATTTCTGGAAGAGCAGGCACTGCGCCAGCCCCGCGGCAACCGCTCCCGTCCTCCCGAAGAGACTCAGCCGTGAAAGTCGCTATCTTCTCCGAGAGCTACCTGCCGTATCTGAACGGCGTCAGCATCTCGATTCGCATTTTGCACGAGGAGCTGACCCGCCGCGGGCATGAGGTATGGATTTACGCCCCCCGCTTCAAGGGCTATCAGGATCCATACCCCACTGTGCGCCGTTTGCCGTCGTTCTACACACCCTTTGAACCCGACTACCCCATCGCATGGCTGTTCGCCCCCAAACTCTGGCGCGAGTTCCGAACCCAGGGATTCGATGTGGTGCATACCCATACGCCTTTTTTTACAGGGATGGCAGGCGCAAGCTGGGCAAGGCGATTAAAAATCCCGCTGGTCAGCACCTATCATACGCTTTACGAGGAGTATCTGCACTATGTGCCGCGAATCGTGCCCAAGAATCTCGTACGGCGGGTTTTGCGGTGGCATTTGAGACGCTACTACGAGGGCGTGGATGCCGTCATGACGCCTTCTGAAATCGGGGCAGAGGTGCTGCGAAAATACGGAGTGCGCAAGCCCATCACGCCGATACGGAACCCCGTGCTGCCATTCCCCGAAATCAGCAAGGCGGAGGCACGAGCGCGATTGGGTATCCCTGAGGATATATGGATGTTGCTTTATGTGGGGCGGATGGCGCCGGAAAAAAATGTGAGCGTGCTGCTGCATGCGATGCCCCATATCGTGCGCGGCTGTCCGAATGCCCGCCTGTGGCTGGTGGGACCGGGTCCCGCCTTAGACGCTCTCAAAGCGCAAGCAGAAGCGATGAACCTCAACGAGTGGGTTCATTTCACGGGACCTGTGCCCCGCGACGAGGTGTCGCTTTATCTGCTGGCGGCAGATCTCTTTGTGTTTCCTTCCGTTACGGAGTCTCAGGGTCTGGTGCTGGACGAGGCGCAGGCGGCGGGCTTGCCCTGTATTGTGGCGAACGGCGGCGGCGCACCCGAAGCCGTCGATTACGGGCAAACGGGGTTGGTGGTGGAGCCAACGCCTGAAGCCTTTGTGGAGGCGGTACTGTATCTCACACGCCATGCAGACGAACGCGAAGCACTACGCCAGAAAGCCATCCGCAAACGCGAGCTGCTCTCGGTGCCGTCGGTGGTAGACCGAATCATCGGGGTGTATCAATCGGCGATTGCCCTGCATGCGCGCGGCGAATCGGCGAGGGTAGGGTAAGCAACAGCCTCACCCTACCAGAGAACGCTCTCCCTGAAGCCCACCCTCTATCGGCGTCGGGGCTGGGTTCTCGGCGCCGAGCGCGCTGGCTGCTTAGCCGGCGTCGTCGGCGTCCGCTCTTCTGCCAGAGTCTGGCGGAAGGTTGCCTGCACCTCCCATTCCGCCCATTCCTCCTCAGGCTCCCATTCGCGAATCGTCTGCGCGTCGTACTCCGCACGGAGTTTGAGCTTCTCGTATCCCGACGCCTGCACCAGCGAGCCATCTGAAAGCGCATAGTAGTAGTCGATTTCGCCCTTAATCGTGCCCTTGAGGGTTCCCCGTGGGATGTTCCGATCACGCAGGCGAGAGATTTCGATCAGCAGGTCGTCCAGGCGGATGTTAATCTCCGTGTCGGTAATCTGTTTCACATGCAACACGGGGCGTCCATTGAGTTCGGTTGCGCCAATGACGCGCACGGTAGCGGGATAGGTGTACACGGTCGCCTGCTCGAGGGGGAGTTTGCCACCGCGCGTGTCAATGAACGGCGTTGGGTAGCGTACCTCCCACTCATCGCCCTCGCGTACGGAACCGGGCGGCAAGGGTGCAAAAGGTCCTGGCACCACATTCAGCCCCACCATTTGCAGGAAGTAAGACGGAGGCAACAGAAAATCCAGCCCAGGAAAGTTCGACTCCTCGCGTTTCTCTTCTTCGCGTTTCTCGCCTCGCTTGACGCGCTGCACCACCCGTTCCGCATCGTCCTCGCTGGGAAATCCAGAGGGCGTTACCTTGACCGTCTCGGTGTAGGGGGGCGGCAGTTCCGTTTCGGCAAAGTAGTCGATCGACTGCTTCACATAACGCGCCGAGACGCGCATGCGTGCTTGACCGTTCTCCAACACTTGCAACACTTCGGTGTCGAAACGCAGCTGGGCGTCGACGGCGAGGGGCAGGCTTTGGTCGAAAGTCGATGAGCGCACATCGCCCCGCAGGTTATAGACGGCGTTAAAACGCTGTTTTTGACCACGCTCGTAGAGTTTGCGAATTACATAACTGCGCGTGCCCGCTTGCGACCAAGCGGACGCGGCGGTCAGTACGCAAAGCGCGAACAGTCCCCAAAAGATCGCGACTCTGTGCATGCGTTTCACCACGAATAGGATACTCCCCAAAAGGCATAGTTCCTGCTGCCAACACGACACTATCGTTCGGGATTCACCGTGCGCGCCGTTTCGCGAGCGAGTTGCAGCCACTGTTCCAAGCTAAGCTCCTCCGCGCGTGCTGAGGGTTGGATCCCCGCGCGTCGGAGAATCGCGCTGGCGCGGTCGGCGTCGTCGAACAGGGCTGTGAGCGCGTTGCGCAGGGTTTTACGCCGCTTCCCGAAGCCTGCTCGCGTGAGTTTGAAAAACCACTTCTGCTCGTAAGGCGGCAAGCGGTCGGGAAGCGGAGTGAGGCGCACAATCGCGGAGTCGACTTCTGGCTGGGGATAAAACGCTGTGTTCGGCACGCGCCCAAGATATTCCGCATGCGCGTGGTACTGCACGAACAGGCTCAACGCACCATAGGCGGTCTCGCCAGGGGTGGCCACCAAACGCTCCGCCACCTCTTTCTGGATGGTCAACACAATCAGAGGGATGTAGGATTTGTATTTAAGCAAGTGTTCCAGTAGGGGTGAGGTGATCGAGTAGGGGATGTTCGCCACAACTTTTGCCTGCGTCTCGCCCCGCAGCAGATCTGGCACCGGTTGGCTCAGCGCGTTCGCCTGGATAAGAGTGATGTTGTCAACCCGTTGCGCGTCGATCACCGTCTGCAAAATGGCGACGAGTCGCGCATCGACTTCGACCGCGATGATATGGCGTACTTTTTGCGCCATGAGTAGGGTGAGCGCGCCCAGTCCTGGCCCGATTTCCAGCACGACATCTTCGGGCTGCAACGCCGCCGCATCCAGCACGCGCAACGCCACCCGGCGATCGGTCAGGAAGTTCTGCCCCCAACCCTTTGACGGGCGTACATGGTACTCCTGAAGCCACGCGCGTATCTGCCGCAACGAAAACGGGTTCAACTCGCTCATAGAATCCACACAAATGGCGAAAACGCTGGAAGGTGGAATTCGCCGAGTGGATCGCAATTCCTGCCCCTGAAGCGGGTATACCTTTCGTGATGGGACACATCGCGCTTTTCGGAGGGCTGCTTCGTGGTCTGTTGCTGGGCATGATCGTTTGTTTGAGCGCATGCGTCTCCAGTCAGCAGCTAAGCGAAACGCAACGACTCGAAGTGTTTCGGTTTGTGTGGGAGGAGGTGAAGCGTTCCCACTACGACCCCCAGCTCGGCATGGTGGACTGGGATGCGGTGCGGGCGCGCTACGAGCCTCAAGTTCGCGCTGCAGATTCGGATACCGCATTTTACACGCTGCTCAACGCGATGCTGGGCGAGTTGAAGCAGTCCCATTTCGGGGTTATTCCGCCAGGCGCGTTCGTGGCGCAGGAGGAGGCGCGCACACGCCTGGCAGACGGGGAGACGGGACTGACGGTGCAACTCGTCGAAAATCGTCCTGTGGTTGTGCGTGTGCGTGCGGGTTCGCCCGCAGCACGGTGGGGTATCCCGCCTGGCGCAGAACTGCTGGCAATCGACGACATGGAAACGGAAACACTGCTGGAGCGCATTCGCGCACGCAAGTTGCCGCCTGTGGAGGAGCGATTTGAAGCCTATCTGGCGTTTCGGGCGTATCTGAGTGGGCGTGCAGGCAGTGAAGTACGCCTGCGCTATCGCGACCTGGACGGCAACGAGCATACCGTTTCCCTGAAACGCGAGCCTGCGCGCGGTGAACGGGTGCAAATTGGGTTCATCCCCGAAATCCCGGTGCAGATAGAGAGTCGTATCCTGCCCGGCAATATTGGTTATCTTGCTTTTAACGCCTTCTTCCCCCCGGTGATGCACGAGCTGCCCCAACGCCTCCGCGAACTTGCCCAAACGGATGGCTTGATTCTCGACCTGCGTGAAAATATCGGGGGCATCGGGCTGATGGCGGGAGGCGTAGCGGGTTATTTCACGACGCGCGAGACACCGCTGGGCGTCATGCGCCTGCGCGACGGCACTTTCGGCATCGTGGCGTATCCCCAAAATCCCCAGTACCGCAAGCCAGTGGTGGTGTTGGTAGACGAGTTCTCGGTCAGCACGGCTGAGATTTTCGCTGCAGGCATGCAGGAAATGGGACGGGCAACGATTATCGGACGCCCCACCCCGGGCAAAGCACTCCCCTCCAAAATCGTGCGCCTGCCGTATGGCGGCTACCTACAGTGTGTGATGGCGGACTATGAAACCGCGCGTAAGAAGCGTATCGAGGGTGGAGGCGTGAAGCCCGACATCGAGGTGGAGCTCACCCGCGCAATGTTCCGCCAGTCGGCTGATCCCGTACTGCAGCGCGCCGTAGAGTTTCTCACGAGGCAGGAGATTGAAGGAACGCGGTGAACTCTAACGCTGATGCTCACGACGCGCATGGTGCCTGCGCTGCTGGGCGCGCTGATGGTGCTGGCAGCGCTCACGCTGCTTATCGCGGCGGCAGGTAAGCCTCTCGGCGAGAGTTTCCAGATTATTCTACAGGGTGCAACGGGCTATCCACGCACGGACACCTTCGGTCCCGTGGATGCCTGGGATGCCGTGCTGCACGATATGACGCTACTGCTGCTGACGGGCTTATCGGTCGCGGTTGCGTTGCAGGCGGGTCTGTTCAACATCGGGGCGGCAGGGCAGCTCTTGGTCGGCGCACTGGCGGCGGCATGGGCAGGGACACTTTCAGGCGTGCCCGAGCGATTGCACCTCCCCTTTGCGTTGTTCGTTGGTGCACTGGCGGGCGCACTGTGGGCGTTTGTGCCTGTATGGCTCAAGGTGCGACGCGGCGCACATGAGGTCATCTCCACGATTATGTTCAACTATATCGCGCTCTATCTCACGCATTGGCTGGTAACGGAGTATCTCAAAGACCCTACAGGTGATGCGCCTCAGACCGCCGTGATTGCCGAAGCCGCGAAGCTGCCTTTGCTATCGCAAGACTTCCTAAGCGCGAGCTGGGGGCTGGGAATAGCCGTTCTGGCAGTGTTAGGGCTGTGGCTGACGCTCTATCGCACGGTGTGGGGCTATGAGACCCGTGCCACGGGCGCTAATCGCGACGCTGCGGAGTCCGCTGGTGCGCCGATTGCACGGCGGATGATCGAAGCGATGCTCTTATCGGGTGCGCTGGCAGGACTTGCAGGCGCCATCGAAGTGTGTGGGACGCAGTACCGTTTCTTTGAGGGGTTTCCGGGCGAATATGGCTTCGACGGGATTGCCGTTGCCTTGCTGGCGGGGAACCACCCGGCGCTGATGCCCGTTTCAGCGTGGCTGATGAGCGCGCTGCGCAGTGGCGCGTACCACCTCCATGCGGAAACAGGCGCGCCCAAGGAGATTGCGGTGGTAGTGCAGGCGGTGCTGATTCTCTATGTGGCTGCGGTCTATCTGCGCAAACGGCGAATGGAGGGCTGACGATGGGTGACATTTTCGATGCGCAGCTGTTCGGTACGGCGATTCGTCAGGCGACACCGCTTATTTTGGCGGCGTTGGGTGGCTTGATGAGCGAGCGTGTGGGCGTGGTCAACATCGGGCTGGAGGGCAAAATCCTGATGGGGGCGTTCGCTGCGGCGCTGGGCGCACTCCTGACTGGCTCGCCATGGGTGGGGTTGGCATGCGCGATTCTGGCGGGCTTGGCGCTCGCGCTGATCCACGCCGTCGCCACGCAAGAACTGCACGCCGACCACATCGTCAGCGGCGTCGCCATTAATCTGCTCGCGCTGGGGCTAAGCACCTACCTGTTCCGACAAATCATCGTGCCGCGTGAAGAAGCGGGCGGGTCGTCGGTGGTCACCATGTTCGGTACAGTCGGACTGGGCGGGCTGGCAGAGTGGCCCGTGCTGAATGTGTTGCTGAAAGACCAGAGTTGGCTCACGCTGTTCGCGGTAGCGCTGCCATTCGTGTTGCTGGTCTTGCTTACGCGCACGCGCTGGGGGCTGCGCGTCTACGCGGTGGGCAACGACTCGCTGAAAGCGCGCACGATGGGGGTGCCTGTAAAGCGGTTGCGCTATCTGGGCGTGTTGTGGTCGGGCGTGTTCGCCAGTATGGCAGGCGCGTTTCTGGTGCTGGCGGCAACGGGGCAGTTCCGCGAGAACATGAGCGCCGGGAGGGGGTTCATCGCGTTGGCGGCGCTGATTTTCGGCAGGTGGCACCCCTTGGGCGCCGCAGGCGCGGCGTTCGGATTCGGCTTTTTCGAAGCGCTGCAAATGCGCTTGCAGGGACAACCCCTCTTCGGCGTGCAACTGCCCACGGATCTGCTGCTGATGCTGCCATACTTGCTGACCGTCGTTGCACTGATGGGCTTGCTCGGCAAAATGAGACCGCCGTCGGATTTGGGCAACTAAACCTCGGGGAGATACAGCACCAGACACTTGCACGCCCCGCCCGACTTGATGAACTCGCTCATCGGCACTTCGTGTACGGTGTAGCCGCGCTCTTCCAAGTAGAAGCGCAGGATCGGACAACCTGCAGGCATCACAACATGCTTACCGATGACCACCGAGTTGCAAGCGAACTTGAGGGCTTCCTCGGGACTGACGGGGATGGTCTCAAAATGTTGCTCAATCACGCGCCGTGCGTACCAATCGAACGCTTCTGGGTAGTACGCGACCAGCCGTTCTCCCAACGGCAAAAAGCAGGTATCCAAGTGATACCAGCGGTCGTCGACGAGTTCGAGGCTCAGCACTTCCCACCCTGTGAGTCGGCTCAGATAGCGATGGGCGCAGATGTCCGTGCGTTTCAGATAGCCCGCCACGATGAGACCGTCGATCACGAACGCATCGCCTTCGCCTTCAAAGGCGCAGTCGTGGGGCATCAGATGCACGGTATAGCCCTGCTCGCGGAACCACTGCTCGAAGTAAGGCTCTTCGACTTGGCGTTCTGGATGGCGGAATCGCGACAACACGATCTGCTTGCCAGGTAGGGGCAGCCCCGCGTTCGCGGTGAACACCATATCGGGCGCCTCGCTCGCCTGCTCAATCAGGCGCACGGGAATCCCGACTTGCTCGGTGAGCGTGCGGTAGAGCTGCTCCCACTGTTTCCACGCGAGTTGCTTGTCGGGGCGGTCGCTGAGGTGCATCCAGGCGTTGATCTCGTAGAGGAGATCGTACGCACTGGGAGCGCACATCAGCAACGCTTTCGGCTGGGTCGTGCGTCGTTCGCTCGTCGATTGCATCGGCGTCGTTTGCATAGCGTACTCCGTTGAGTGTATTAGACGGCTCTGAGCGCGTTCGTTGTTCGTATCTATCTTTACGGACGCGAACCGTAGTGAGTTTCACCTACGAGGAATTATGCCATATTGGGAGGGTAGAATAACCCGTGTGCTGGCGGCGTCAAGCGACTATTGGCCTTCGGCGCCGGGGGTGGGAGACGTTGAGCCGCAGTGGTTGCGTTGCAGCTACGCCGCTGCCTGATTCACGTGCGTGGGGTCTATGGTGTGCGCCTCATCTGCAGGCAGGAACACGGAAAACCGTGCGCCCTTGCCCAGCTCGCTGGAGACGCGAATTTCGCCTTGATGTTCCTCTATGATTTGCTTGGCGATCGAAAGCCCCAACCCTGTGCCTTCCTGCTTGCGTGTGTAGAACGGCTCGAAGATCTTATCCAGCTCTTCAGGCGCGATTCCTTCGCCGGTGTCTTCTACATGGGTCCATACCCCTTTCGGCTCTTCGGAGCGTTCGGTGATGACGCGCACCACGCCGCCGCTGGGCGTGGCTTGCTGCGCGTTGATGAGTAAGTTCGTGAACACATGCTGCAGGCGCGCCGCGTTGCCCCAAACGGGGGGCAGGTCAGGCGCGAGGTGCTTTTCAAGGGTGATGCCGTTGCGCAGCAGCAGATGCTCTGTGAACACGAAAGCGTCGCGCAGTACCTGATTGAGGTCGATGAGGCTACGCGCTTCGGGGCGGGAGGCGCGTGCGAAGCGCAATAAACTACCGACGATATCGCGCGAGCGATGCGCCCCATGCACTAAATTCTCCAACGCTTGCATCACCCGTTCATAATCTGTGTCGCTCCAGTTCGTGGGGCGGTTCGTGCGGAGTTTCTCGGCGATGAGTTGGGCAAAGCCTACCACGGCGGTTAATGGGTTGTTCAGTTCGTGCGCCACCCCTGCCGCCAGCGTGCCGATTGCTGACATCTTTTCCTGTTGAATGAGCGCTTCCGATTTCTGGCGCAGCTCTTCATAGGCGCGTTGGAGTTGCTCAAACAGTTCCCTATTGTGCTTGCGTAGGTTGCGTCGTTCGAGCGCTCGTGCGACGACCGTGTTCAGTACGCCGATATCATCTAACGGCTTGAGCAGATACTCGAAGATATTGCCTGCTTTGAACGCCTGCAACGCATTTTCCAGCGAGCCGTGTCCCGTTAGGACGATGATTTCAGTTTCGGGCAGATATTCGCGGGCAGCGGCGATGACTGCCAGTCCGTCTTTGCGGGGCATGCGCATATCCGTCAGGATGACGGCATACTCGTTGGTCTGGATTTTCTGGATAGCCTCTTCCCCATCCGCTGCGGTGTCCAGCAGGTAGCCGTCATTGCGCAACTGGCGCGTGTAGATATAGCGCAAATCTTCCTCGTCGTCCACGATGAGCACTCGCTCTGGCATAGACTCGCCCTCAGGGGGTATTATCGGCTTGAAGAGTGTTTCGGTGCAGAGGGGGGCTATACGCACATCGGCGAATGTTGATCGCTACTCCGTAAATCGGGAGGGGTAGACACTCAAGTATGCCCCTCCCGATTCTGTTTCTGAGGCTACTGTCCGCCCTTCACACCTGCTGCGACTTTTGCCTCGGTCTTTGTTTCCGTTTTCGGCGTGTCGTAGCGGCGTGGGCGTGGCTTGATCAGGCTGACATCCACAGGCTCGTAGTGAATTTCTGGTCCGTCGGGTGTCCAGCGCGCCATCGTGGTCTTGAGGTAGTTCTCGTCGTCGCGCTGGGGGAACTCCGGTTTATAGTGTGCCCCGCGGCTCTCGTTGCGGTTGAGTGCGCACGCCGTGATACAAATCGCCAACTCCAGCTGGTGTTGCAAGGTGCGCACGAAGGGGATGACCTGGTTCGTCCACCCCGCATGGTCGGCAATGTTCACATGGTTGACGCGCTCGCGCAGCTCTTTGAGCTGCTCTACGGTGCGCGCGAGGCGTGGGTTCTCGCGAACAACGGTCACAGTCTCGTCCATCAGGGTGCGCATCTCATCGGCGAGGCGGTAGGGGTTCTCGCTACCAGTGCGCTTGCTAATCTCCTCGAACTGAGCTTGGTGCTTGCGCTGCTCTTGCTCGAAGAGGCTGCTGGGCAGGTCGAACGCCGAGCCTTCCACATTTTTGAGGTATTCCACAATCGCAGGACCTGCTGCCTCGCCCGCGAAGATACAGCTCAGCAGCGAGTTTGCGCCCAGTCGGTTCGCGCCGTGATACTGATAGTCCACCTCGCCCACGGCGTACAGTCCGGGAATGTTCGTCATCTGGTTGCGCGGATGTACAGGCTCCATCAATCCATCGCCGTTCACGGCGTAGTCGACCCACAATCCGCCCATCGAGTAGTGCTGCGCGGGGTAGATGCGCATCGGGACCTCGCGCGGGTCTTCACCGACGAATTTGATGTACACCTCCAGGATGCCGAGCAGTTTCTTCTCGATTTGCTGGCGTGGCAGGTGGGTGATGTCCAGGTAGACTTGGTTCTTGCCCTGAATGCCGCGCCGTTGGTTCACGCACACATCGAAAATCTCGCGCGTGGCGATGTCGCGCGGCACCAAGTTGCCATAGGCAGGGTATTTCTCCTCCAAGAAGTACCAGCGGTCGCTTTCGGGGATGTCGCGGGGGTGGCGTTTATCGTGCGGGTCTTTGGGAACCCACACGCGCCCGCCCTCGCCGCGCACGGCTTCCGAGATCAAACGGCACTTATCCTCGCCCGGGATAGCGGTGGGGTGAATCTGGATGAACTCGCCGTTGGCGTAGTACGCGCCTTGCTGATAGCAGATGCTCGCCGCGGAACCCGTGCAGATAATCGAGTTGGTGGTGTTCTTGAAAAGCATGCCGGGGCCACCTGTTGCAATCACGACGGCTTCCTCACGGAAGGCGCGAATCTCCATCGAGCGCAGATCTTGCGCCACGAGACCACGACACACGCCGTTCTCATCCAGAATCAGCCCGAGAAACTCCCAGCCTTCGTACTTGGTCACGCGCCCTTCCACTTCCCAACGGCGCACCTGCTCATCGAGGGCATACAGAAGTTGCTGCCCCGTGGTGGAGCCAGCGAACGCCGTGCGGTGGTGGCGTGTGCCGCCGAAGCGTCGGAAGTCGATAAAGCCCTCGGGAGTGCGGTTGAACGGCACGCCCATGCGATCCAATAGATAGATAATCG
This sequence comes from Fimbriimonadales bacterium, assembly GCA_026003075.1. Taxonomy (GTDB): domain Bacteria; phylum Armatimonadota; class Fimbriimonadia; order Fimbriimonadales; family GBS-DC; genus GBS-DC. Next base: position 168,666 of record BPGO01000002.1, read on the forward strand.
CGGGGGCGCGCTCTGCCATGCGCAGCACGGGCGGCTGGTTCGCCAAAAAATCACCCCCGTAGATCGTGTCGTCAAAGTGAATCCATGGCGAGTCGCCCTCGCCTTTGGTATTCACAGCGCCGTTAATCCCGCCTTGCGCACACACCGAGTGCGAACGCTTCACGGGCACGAGGGAAAACAGATCCACATGCACACCCGCTTCTGCGAGCTTCATTACGGTCATCAGACCGCCTAAGCCGCCTCCAACAACGGCAACTTGCTTCTTTGCCATACGATTGCCTCCTTAGTGGTTTGCCAGGGGATTCGGTGGCGCTTCGTGCATAAAAAAGCCCGCCAACGCCGTAATCCCCAGCGCGGTCAGTAAAACGAATCCGACCATACAGAACTTGTACAGGTTGCGCTGGGCACGCTCACCGATAGTGATGCCCCAGCGGATCGCGAAGTTCCAGATGCCGTTGAACAAGTGGTACGAGCTCGCGGTAATCCCAATCACATACAGAGCGACCACCCACGGCTCCGAGAAGTGTGCCTGCATACCACTGTACGAGATATCCTTGCCATACAACTTGTGGCTCACGGTCGTGGAATAGACATGGAACAGCAGGAAGAAGAAAATCACCACGCCCGAGACGCGCTGTAGCGTGTAGGCAAGGTTCTCACGGAAACGATAGCGAAAGATATTCGCCTTGCCGTGATAGGTAATCACGAAGCCATACAGCGAGTGAAACAGCAAGGGCAGAATGATAAAAAACAGCTCCATCGCCCACAGCACCGGTTTCGGCAGAATGGCGTTGAAAAAGTAGACCACCGCGTTGAAGTATTTGGGGTCAATCGCCGCCATCGAGTTCAGAAACAGGTGCTGTACGAGATAGTAGCCGACTGGGAAAATCCCCGTCAGGGAGTGCAACTTGTGCAGGAAGTAGTTGTCTCCCTTGAGTTTCTCTCGCCAGCCGAGTTGCGGTGCGGTTTGAACACTCATAGGTTATACGCCTCCAAGTGGATTATACCTGATTTAGCGTGGGTTGTTTCCGTGCAAGACAATTTCCTTAATGTCCTTACCCCATCCCCTCTCCAGAGGGCGAGGGGGTATCCTCATGGGGCTTATGGTATGCCCTTGCGTGCTTGTGCGGCGCTCTGGTAGCGACGGGCGCGCGTACTGGCTTCAGGGCGAACGCCCCGAAGCGGTTATCGCGGCGTATAGCCATTCTGAACTCCTGCCTGCACTTGCCGAATTGGAACGCGCCGTGCAAACGGGGCTGTCGGCGGTCGGCTTTGTGGCGTATGAGGCAGCGCGAGGGCTTGATCCAGCGTTCCCCGAAGCACGGGCAGGGCTACCGCTCTTGTGGTTTGGGCTGTATCAGCAACTCGGTATTTACCCCGAACCCTTGCCTCTTGTTCAAAGCAAAGGGCAGACGATTGAGCGACTGGATTGGCAGCCCACGCTTACACCGTCGGATTATGAATGTGCCCTCCAGCGCATTCGGGATTATATCGAAGCAGGCGATGTGTATCAGGTGAACTATAGTTTCCGCCTGCGGGCGATTGCTCCCGCTGACGGCGCAACACTCATGCGCCTGTTCTGGCGCCTGTACCGCGCACAGCCCGTGCCCTACGCCGCCTACATCGACACGGGCGAGCATGTCATTCTATCGCTTTCGCCTGAGTTGTTCTTTGCATTGGAGGGGGAGCGCATCGTGAGCCGCCCGATGAAAGGCACTGCGCCGCGAGGCGTCACGCTGGAGGAAGACCGCCGACAGGCACAGGCGTTGCGCTGTAGCGAAAAGAACCGCGCCGAGAACCTGATGATTGTGGACATGGTGCGCAACGACTTGGGGCGTATCGCGACCACGGGCACGGTGCATGTCCCTCGGCTGTTTGAGGTGGAACGCTATGCGACGCTTTGGCAAATGACCTCCACGGTGGAGGCGCGAACCCGCGCATCGTTGCCCGAAATCTTTCGCGCGTTGTTCCCTGCGGCGTCCATCACGGGCGCGCCGAAAATCCGCGCCGTGCAGATTATCCACGAGTTGGAAACCACGCCGCGCGGAGTCTACACTGGGGCTGTCGGCGTCGTGTCGCCTAACCGGCAAGCGCAGTTCAATGTGGCGATCCGTACCCTGTGCTATGATCGCGCAACCCAACAGTTCGAGTACGGGGTGGGCAGTGGCATCGTCTGGGATTCGGAGAATCACGCCGAGTATGCGGAATGTCTCACGAAAGCGCATTTGCTGTTGCGCGCGCGCCCCGAGTTCGACCTGTTAGAGACGCTGCTGTGGCGGGCGGGACGCGGCTACTTTTTGCTGGAGAAGCACCTGCAACGGCTACAGCGCTCGGCAGACTATTTCGGGTTTCCCTACAACGAATCGGGGGTGCGTCGCCTGCTTATGGAGGCTTCAAGGCGGTATGCGGCGACCGAGTCGTTGCGCCGAGCGCGGTGTCGTCTCCTGCTGAACCGTCGGGGTGAGGCGCGCGTGGAGATGTTTCCCTTGGAACCGAAACCCACAGTTTGGCGCGTCGCGCTTGCGCCAGAGCCGATCGACCCCAGCGACGCGTTCCTCTATCACAAAACCACGTACCGCGCCGTCTACGAGAAGGCGCGTGCTGCTTGCCCCCACGGTGATGATGTGATTCTGTGGAACCCACGCGGAGAGATTACCGAATCGACCATCGCGAATGTCGTGGTGCGATTGGACGGCAGACTCTACACGCCGCCTGTGGCATGTGGTCTTCTAAATGGCGTCTATCGTCAGCATCTGCTGGAGCGCGGCACGATACATGAGCGTGTCATTACGGTCGAGGAACTCTCAAAAGCGGAAGCCATTTACCTAATTAACTCCGTCCGCGGATGGGTTCGGGTGAATCTTTTACAATCGAGGTAGTGATTGACGGCGCCATCGAGCAACTGCAAGCGTACTACCAGCACCTGAATGACCTTCGGGAATTGTAAACGATGGTGTAGAGGATTTTATGGCATTTTACACTCAGCAAGTTTGCTCCCAGAGAGGTATACTCTGGATATGCGCAACACGGCGCTGTTGATCGTCGATGTGCAGAACGATTTCTGTCCGGGCGGCGCGCTCGCCGTGTCGGAAGGCGACCAAGTGATACCGCCTTTAAATCGCGCTGCCGAGACCGTAGCACAGCAAGGCGGGTTGGTCCTTGCCTCGCGCGACTGGCATCCCCGCGAAACGAAACACTTCGCCGAGTTCGGCGGTAAGTGGCCCGTGCATTGCGTTCAGAACACCCACGGCGCCGAGTTCCACTCCAACTTGAAGCTGCCCGAGGGAACCGTCATTATTTCTAAAGGTACAGGCACGGAAGATGACGGCTACTCGGCATTCGAAGGGCGCACAGATGAAGGCAGGACGCTGGACGAGGTACTCAAGGCGCACGGCGTCCAGCGATTGCTGGTAGGTGGCTTGGCGACCGACTACTGTGTGCGCGCCTCGGTGCTGGACGCCCTCAAGCGGGGTTACGAGGTTGTTGTACTCACCGATGCGATTCGCGGCGTGAACCTACAGCCCGACGACAGCGAACGGGCGTTGCAGGAAATGCAGAGGGCAGGGGCGCGCCTGATGACGACCGCAGACGCGCTTAGGGCACAATAATCAGCCCGCTGCCGGCAGCCCCCCGCAACACCTGTTGCACAAATGCTGGCTCGGGCAATGCGCCCTCGAAGCTGTGGCGGTCGTTGACGACGATCTTGGGCACTGCCATCACGCCGAACTGATTCGCCAGCTCGGGAAACTCCTCGCTACTAATGCCCTCCGCCGTAATGAGGTCGCTTGCCATCGCCAGTTTATATGCCATGCGCACCGCGGCGGGACAGTAGGGGCAGCCGTAGGTCACAAACACCCGAATATGCACTGGGTTGCGCAGGTTCGCTAACATCAGGCGGCTATCGGGCGATAAGCCGGGGTCGCCTTTGCCCACATCCTCGATCGCGCCCACCAACGACGCAAACTCGAAGCCTGCAGGAATGCCCAAATAGCGGATACCGTAGTCCTTCTCTTCCGTGCGTACCACAATTGCAGGCGCAAGCGTGATCTGATACGCTTGCGCCACGGTCGGCTCCGCTTCGATGTTATGTTGCTCCAGCGTAATCTTGTCGCCGCCGACGCTCACTAACTCTTGCGCAATCTGCGACAGGAGCTCACTGGTCTCAGGCTGCGCGTTCGTGGTGAAAACGACCAGCTTCACAGTGCTGTGCAAGTTTCCAAACCGCTGCTGTAAGGTCTGCCGATCTTTCTCTTGGAGAATTGTCATTGTCGCTTCCTCACTTGCTCCATTCGAATAGAGTACCCGAAGAGGCTCTTCGATTCATGGCACTTTGCGTGCGTTAGGAGAAGACAAGGATCAAGAAGGTATACTTTTGCTGCTAAGGGATTGGCTATGAGAGTCTTACTTACGGGTTGCGCGGGTTTTATCGGCGCGAAGACCGCCGAGCTGTTGCTGGAGCAGGGACATACGGTTATCGGCATCGATAACCTCAACGACGCCTACGACCCGAAACTGAAACGCTGGCGCCTGAGCCGACTGCAAGAGAAACCCCAATTTGCGTTTCACCCTGTGGACATCAGCGACTGGGATGCCACCAAGCAGGTCTTTGAGGCGCAGCTGCCCTACGATGCGGTGATTAACTTGGCGGCGCGGGCAGGCGTGCGCCAAAGCGTGGAGAACCCGTGGGTCTACATCGCCACGAACACCACCGGCGCGTTGAACCTGCTGGAACTGTGCCGACAGCACGGGGTCAACAAGTATGTGCTGGCGTCCACCTCCAGCCTGTACGGGAATAACGAGCGTCCATTCCGCGAAGACCAGCCCACCGACCGACCACTCTCGCCCTACGCCGCGTCTAAAAAAGGGGCAGAAGCCCTCTGCTACACCTATCACCACCTGTATGGGCTGGATATTACGGTGCTGCGCTACTTTACGGTCTACGGACCTGCAGGGCGTCCTGATATGAGCATCTTTCGGTTCATTCGCTGGATTGCCGAAGGGGAGCCGATTCAAGTGTTCGGGGACGGGCTTCAGGAGCGCGATTTCACCTATGTCGACGACATCGCGCGGGGCACGATTGCAGGGCTGAAATCGCTGGGCTACGAGATTATCAACTTGGGGGGCGATCGTCCCGTGTCGCTCCAGTGGATTATCGAGACGATCGAGAATCTGCTGGGCAAGAAGGCGGTCTGGCAGAAGCAACCGATGCACCCTGCCGATGTGAAAGCCACTTGGGCGGACATCACCAAGGCGCGCGCTTTGCTGGGTTGGGAGCCGCAGGTGAGCGTCGAAGAGGGCTTGCGGCGCAGCGTGGAATGGTATTTAACGAACCGTGATTGGGCGAAGGAGGTGATTTTGCCGTGAACAATCCGCCGCAACAGGTATGTGTCGTGGGATTGGGCTATGTCGGGCTCCCACTGGCGGTCGGCTTCGCCAAGCATCTGCCCACTATCGGCTTCGATGTCAACGAAACACGCGTGAAGGAGCTTCAAGAGGGCTACGACCGAAACGGGGAAACCCCTGAAGCCGAACTGCGCAACCCGAACCTGACCCTTACTGCCGACCCAACTCAGATGCGCAACGCCGATGTGATTATCATCACCGTTCCCACTCCTATCGATAAAGCCAAGCGCCCCGACCTGCGCTATCTCGTAAGCGCCAGCGAAATCGTTGGGCAGCATATGAAGCGCGGCGCGATTGTGGTGTATGAGTCGACGGTCTATCCCGGCTGTACCGAGGAAGACTGTGCCCCTGTGCTGGAGCGCGCGTCGGGCATGAAGGCTGGCATAGACTTCAAAATTGGCTACTCGCCTGAACGCATCAACCCTGGCGATGCCGAACACACCCTGGAAACCATCGTGAAGGTAGTAGCAGGTCAAGATGAGGAGACCACGGAGACCCTGGCGCACTTATATGGACTGGTGGTGAAAGCGGGAATTCACAAAGCGCCGAACATCCGCACCGCCGAAGCCGCCAAAGTCATCGAGAACACCCAGCGCGACCTCAATATCGCCCTGATGAATGAGCTGGCGATGCTCTTCCATCAGCTGGGGTTGAACACGCGCGATGTATTAGCCGCCGCGCGTACGAAATGGAACTTCTTGCCGTTTGAACCAGGCTTAGTCGGTGGGCATTGCATTCCCGTCGACCCCTACTACCTGACCCACAAAGCGCAGGAGATTGGGTTCCACCCCGAGGTGATTTTGGCAGGGCGACGCACCAACGACACGATGGGCATCTATGTCGCAAAGGAGACGGTGAAACTGATGATTAGGGCGGGGCGCCCCGTGCGCAACGGGCAAGTGCTGGTGTTGGGGCTGGCGTTCAAAGAGAATGTGCCCGACATTCGCGATACGCGCGTTAAAGAACTGGTTGAAGAGCTGCACAGCTTCGGATGCCAAGTGGAAATTTGCGACCCGTTGGTGCTGGAGAGCGACCGTAAACGCGTGCCCTTCCCCTTTGTGGATGACCCGTTCAGTACACGCAAGGGGCACTATGATGCGGTCGTCTTGGCAGTGCCGCACAAAGTGTTTCGGGGACGGCGCTACGAAGAGTACCTCTCACTGATGAGCGCGCTGGCACAGGGCGTGTTTGTGGATGTGAAAGGCGTCTATCTTGACGACGCACGCGCCGATACTTCAGGCAGGGTATTATACTGGAACTTGTAAGATGGCACGCGCAGTGGTCACAGGTGGTGCGGGGTTCATCGGCTCGCATCTTGTGGAGCGCCTGCTTACAGAGGGCTGGCAGGTGGTCGTGGTGGATAGCCTCATCACGGGCAGACTGGAGAACCTGCAACACCTCATGGGGCGCGCCGATTTCCAATTCATCCACCACGATGTGTGTGAGCCGTTCGATATCGAGGGGCAGGTGGATTATGTGTTTCACCTCGCTTCTACGGCAAGCCCTGTGGATTTCGTGAAGCATCCGATAGAGACTTTGCGTGTCGGCTCCTACGGTACAGAAAACGCGCTCCAACTGGCGCTGCGCAAGGGCGCAAGGTTCCTGTTCAGCTCCACTTCGGAAGTATACGGCGACCCATTGGTGCATCCGCAGTCGGAAGACTACTGGGGCAATGTGAACCCGATTGGTGTGCGGGGCGTTTACGACGAGGCGAAACGCTATGCCGAGTCGCTGGTGATGGCGTATCACCGCTACAAGGGCGCCGATACCCGTATCGTGCGGATTTTCAACACCTACGGCGAGCGGATGCGCTTAGACGATGGGCGTGTGGTGCCGAACTTTGTCTGCCAAGCGTTACGGGGCGAGCCGATTACCGTGTATGGCGATGGGAGCCAAACACGCAGCTTCGGCTATGTGTCCGACCTGATAGAAGGTATTTGGCGACTGGCGCATAGCGACTATCACGAGCCAGTAAACATCGGCAATCCCGAAGAGCGCACGATTCTGGAGTTCGCGCAGATCATCAAGCGGCTTACCAGCAGCAGCAGCCCGATTGTGTTTCGGGAGTTCCTAACTCCTGATGACCCCAAGCAGCGCTGCCCCGACATCACACGCGCACGGCAAATCTTGGGCTGGGAGCCGAAAGTCAGTTTAGAAGAGGGGCTACGGCGCACTGTTGAGTATTTCAGAGCGCGTATAGACGCAGGGGATATTGCACACGCGCCTGCTTAGTTGGAGGCTGGGTGAGGCAGTTCGAAAATTCCTTCTACAAGGGGCAGACCTGCGTGTCTGCCCCTACCGAGTGCGCAGGGCGGGTGGGGGCGCATCTGTGGGTACGCCCTGCTATGCTCCGTTTTTTCGAACACTCTCGGCTGGGGTTGCCAAGCAGGCGGCGATGACGACGGCGAAGCCGTCGTCGTCGCCTACTCTTCGCCACTGGGTTCGGCTGCTGCTTCCTCTACCTCTTCCTCCATCTCTTTCGGTGCAGCAACCGAGGCGATGGTGATGTCGGGGTCATCTAATGCCTGCACGCCTGGAGGCAACTGAATATCGCGCAGGTGAATGGAGTCGCCGAAATTCTCCAGCGCTGCCAGATTCACATGAATCGCTTCAGGAATTTGGGTAGGCAAGCACTTAACGCGCAGTTTTTCCACGGGCTGGATCAGCACGCCGCCCGATTTGACGGCAAGCGACTCGCCCTCCAGCACGATGGGTACTTCGGTCTCGATGGGTTCGTCCATCGCCATCGCCCATAGGTTCACATGCCGAATTCGCGCAGTAATCGGCTCACGGTCGACGGCACGTAGTAAGGTAGTGAGCTTCTCGCCGTTCAACTCCACCTCTATCAGGTGGGTTGTTCCTGCCTGATGTAAGACACGCCCCAGACTGCGCTCTTCGAACTGCACCGGCGTCGACTCACCATTCGAGCGGAACACCACACCAGGCACATAGCCCTGCCTGAGTAATCGTTTCGCCTTCTTGCCTAACAAAGTACGCGGCTCTGCTTTGATGGAAAAGGTCGTTGCCATAAATAACTCCCTCCTTGTCGTGTGGGATTATACCTGATAGGGTGGTTCGTGGCTCCCGTCCGAGAGGTCTCCGAGCGGTGCGTTGGCGTAGGCGTCTAAGTCGTAGTCCGCCCGTTCGCCTGCCAGCAAGCGGAAGTAGCCTGCCAGCGCGATCATCGCGGCGTTGTCGGTGCAATATTTCGGGGGTGGGATTTTGAGATTCAAGTGGGCTGTGTCGCATGCGGTGCGCATCTGTGCCTGAAGAGCGGAGTTTGCTGCGACGCCTCCCACCACCGTTAGCGTCTCCACCGAATAGGCTTGCGCTGCCGCCACAGTTTTTTCGATCAGCACATCGATCACCGCCTGCTGAAACGAGGCGCACAGGTCGTTCTTTACAGATTCGGTGAGCGCGTTGTGCTGTTGGAGTCGTTCCACCTCGCGGCGCACGGCGGTCTTCAGACCGCTGAAACTGAAGTGCCATTCCGCTACCCGAGCGCGGGGGAAATTGAACGCCTTTGGATTGCCTTGTTGGGCGCGTCGGTCGATTTCAGGACCGCCCGGATAGCCGAGGTGGAGCAGGCGTGCGATCTTATCGAACGCTTCGCCGGCGGCGTCGTCCAGCGTGTGCCCTAACAAGCGGTAATCGCCGTGCCCGCGTGCGAGAATGAGTTCCGTATGCCCACCTGACACGATGAGCGCGACATGCGGGAACGGGATGGGCGCCTCTGGCTCGGTGAGGAATGCGGAATAGAGATGCCCTTCCAGATGGTTTACCCCCACCAGTGGCGTGTTGAGGGCAAACGCGAGCGCTTTCGCCGCGGCAAGCCCAACCACCAGTGCACCGACCAGTCCGGGGCGGTTCGTTACGGCGATTGCGTCGATCTGCTGGAGGCGAATACCGGCTTCGTCTAACGCCTGTTGTAAAACGGGGTTCAACCGTTCCACATGCTGGCGTGCTGCGGCTTCGGGCACCACGCCGCCCCACTGGGCATGCAAGGCGGCCTGCGACGCCACCACGCTGGAGCGCACAGTGCGCCCCTCCAGCACGGCGACGGCAGTCTCATCGCAACTGGTCTCGATTCCCAAAATCCAGCGCACAGAACGATTATACTGCCTCGCGACGCTCGGAGCGCAACTCCTCGATGCGCTTGATGAGCCACGCACTGCTTCGAGCGAGCGAATCGGTGGAATCGATGGGTTCGAGTGGTTCGGGAATGCGTCCCATCGCCAAATCGCGCATAAACACTTCCACCTCACGGAGACGCCGCTCCTGAAAGGCTACCCGTTGAAAAATCGCTTCCCATTCGGTGCCCTTCAGGGGGGGTGGGGTGTCGCTCTCGCGATGAGGTTGCGTGAGCGCACACTGGAACCATCGCAGCGGACGCGCCCAGCGATACCACAACAGCCCAACTATGAGGCTCAGCGCCACCAACAGTCCGATCGCGTAGCCCTTCATCGCCTGAAGGCTTTGGGTGACCTCATGTTCTAACTGCTTCTGGAAAACGGCTTTGAAATCGCGAAGCGCGGCGTCCAGTGTATCATGACCACGAAAGCTAAAAGTACGCAGTGTGGTGAGGCTTATCCGCTGCGGCTGATTGGCGGCGATATACTCCGCTAATCGGGAGCGGGTCTGCGACCACTCCAATTCTAAGCGTAGCATCGCCTGATAGAAATGAAAATCCGTGTCACCAGAAGCGGCGGTGAGGATGCTCCCTACGGCATCATTCGCTTGCTGGTAGGCTTGGCGCAGCTCCGTGTACAGCCGCGCCTCGGCATACCCTGCGAAGCGTATCTTGCGTGAATCGGCGTGGGCTAATCCCAGCAAACTGTGCTCCATTTGAACCAGCGCATCCTCCAGACGATGCGTGTGCTGCTCTACCTGAGGAGCACGCTGCAAGGTGTGCTGCAGGCGACCGAGCGAAGACCAGACGCCGATCCCACTTGTCACCGTCAAGGTGAGCGCGAACGCCCACAGTGCTGTATACAGCGCCCGTTGTAGCCGATAAGACCTCACACGGGGGTTATTCCATATGGGGGGATGTTTGTATCTATTGGAGCCGACGGGGGGATTCGAACCCCCGACCTTCCACTTACAAGGCGGTTGCTCTACCGCTGAGCTACGTCGGCTCGGTACGCCTTAAATATACCCCAACAACGGGTCAAATTCACACATACGGCAACGATGATGATCCCATGGGGGACGATAGGAGAGGTATCCTCTTAACCAATGAGCCGACCCAGTTGGGACGAGTATTTTATGCAGATTGCCCACATCGTGGCGACACGGGCGACCTGTCCACGGCGCAGTGTAGGCGCCGTGATTGTTTTGGAGAAGCGTATTTTAGCCACAGGCTACAACGGCGCGCCGATTGGACTGGCGCACTGTACCGAGGTGGGCTGCCATGTCGTCGCCGGGCACTGCATTCGCGCACTGCACGCGGAACAGAACGCGATTCTTCAGGCTGCGCTGAATGGGGTCTCCACGCGCGGGGCGACGATTTATGTCACCTGTCAGCCCTGCAATCACTGCGCCAAGATGATTATCAACGCGGGCATCCAGCGCGTGGTGTTCGAAGGCGACTACCCCGACGAGTTCGCCCTGGAACTGTTCGCGGAGGCGGGCGTGCAACTCGACCGCTACAAAGACGGTACAATTACTAAAGTCGATTTGACGCCTTTTAAACCGAAGCGATGAAGACGATTACGGCGGTATTTATCCTTTCGTTGTTCACGACCTACCTGCTGACTCCGTGGGTGCGGCGCATGGCAATACGCATGGGCGCGATGGATCTGCCCGACGCGCGGCGTGTGCATACCGAGCCGATTCCACGCTGGGGCGGATTGGCGATTTATCTAGGCGTTGCGGTGGGTATGTTGGCAGGGCTGCTGCGCCTGTACCTGTTGGCGCCTTCCGACGAGGTGTTCATTGGACGCGCTTTGCAGTTTCTGGGGCTGCTGGTGGTGGGGGCAGGCGTGCTCATCGTAGGCATGCTGGACGACAAGAAACAGTTCTCCGCCTTGATTCAGATGGGGGCGCTGTTGTTGGCGGGGCTGGTAGTGCAACTGTTCGGCGTGCAGATCGAGGGCTTCGCCGCGCCGATAGGGGGCAAATTCAACGAGGCGCAGTGGATTCCGCTGGGTGTGTGGACGATCCCCCTCACCGCAGGCTGGATTTTCGTTATCAGCAAAACGATGGACACGATTGACGGGTTGGATGGGCTGGCGGCAGGGGTGAGTGCGATTGCAGCGCTGGCGCTGGCGCTGATGGCGCTCCAAGCCGCGGATATGCTCGACCAGCCCTACCCGAACTGGCTAATTGCGATTACCGCCGCGGCGATTGCAGGCGCAGCAGGCGGATTCTTGCGCTATAACTTTAATCCCGCGCGAATCTTCATGGGGACAGGCGGCGCGCAGTTCCTTGGCTTCATGCTCGCCGGGCTATCGGTAATCGGCGCGTTCAAAACCGCAACGGCTTTCGCGATCGTGATTCCGATTCTGGTGTTCGGGCTGCCCCTACTGGACGCAGGGCTGGCGGTGATACGGCGCGCCCTCAGCGGACAGCCGATCCACAAACCCGATAAGAAACATATCCACCACCAGTTGCTGGCGCGCGGCTTGACCCAACGCCAGACGGTCCTCATTCTGTATGGAGTCGCGGCGGTGATGGCGATTGTTGCGGTTATCCTCTTCCGCCGCGCGGTGGGGTGAGGTAGAATCTCCGCATGCACACGCCCGTTGCCTACCTGAAACAGAGATTAGGCGAGTTGCCCTGCGCCGACACGCTGGAACAGTACCAAAGTTGGTGGGAAACGACAGGGCGCGGACTGTCCGAAACCATCGACCGCGCAGGTGTGCCGTGGCTGCGCCAGCGGAATCGATTCGGCGAGCGCGTGGATGAAGTCGTTATGCCCGAAGGCTACGCCACGCTCGTCCAGGAAGGCTACAAACACGGTGCAGTGTGGAGAGTGATTGAACAAAACGACTGGCTGAGTAGTTTTCTGCTGGGCTATGTGACCTCGTACTACGATCCAGGCCTCTACTGCCCCCACACCGTGAGCCTCTCCACGGCGGTCCCGCTACACAAGTACGGCGCGCCCGCCTTGAAGGAACACTATCTGCCGCAGATGCTGCGTCGTGATGGCGAGGCGTGGCAAGGTGCTACTTGGATGACGGAATCAGGAGGCGGCTCCGATTTAGGCGCCAATGTGAAAACAGTTGCTGTTCCTGATGGAGACGCCTATCGGCTCACGGGCGAAAAATATTTCTGCAGTAATGTAAACGCGGAGTTGGCGGTGGTGGCGGCGCGTCCGCACGGCGCAGCCGAAGGCGTGCGCGGACTGGCGCTGTTCCTGGTACCGCGCTTTCGCGAAGACGGCAGCCTCAACTACTTCATTCGGCGCATCAAAGACAAGATCGGCACGCGCTCCGTCGTCACAGGTGAAGTGGATTTGCAAAACAGCGTCGGCTATCTGCTGGGCAGTGCGGACGCAGGCATCTATCTGATTCTGGAGGTGTTGAACATCTCACGCGTGGCGAATAGCATTGGCAGCGTGGCGCTGCTGCAGCGAGCCATCGACGAGGCGGAATTGTTCGCGCGGGGACGCATCGCGTTCGGGAAACCGCTGAGTGAACAACCACTGATGCGCGCCCAGTTCACACGCTGGCGGGCGATTCTGGACGCCGCGTTTGCCCTCGCGTGGGAGTCCGCGCGCCTGCTTTCGGAAGTCGGCATGCAAACCCCGCCCTATAGCCCACGCTACCATCTGTTTCGCCTGCTCACACACCTTGCCAAATACTGGACAGCAGAGCAAGCGGTGCAGGCAGCGAAATGGTGTATGGAGGTGCATGGGGGCGCGGGCGTGCTGGCGGAGTTTGGTATTGAACGCCTGTTGCGTGAGGCGATGGTGTTGCCTATCTGGGAAGGTGGCAGCCACCGACAGATGCTGGACGCTCTGGAGGTAATGCAACGTCGAAATGCCCATACACTCTTGTTAGAGCATCTTGCTCCCTACGCCGAGCCTGCGACGCTCAACCATTGGCGCGAACGATTGGAGACTTACCTCCAACAGCCTCCGGAGACCCAAGAAGCCGAGTTGGAGTCGCTTATCCCGTCTTTGGCGCAGTGGGTCGGGCAATTGATGGCGCGGGCATAGAACTCACTGTGAGAGAACGATTGCCCCCCAATTAGTCGCTACCATTTTCGCACCACCGCCACGATTGCATCCAAGCGTCCGTAGCCGAACAGCCTGCCGTCGGGCGAGAGCTGGATGGAGAGTACGCCTCCGCCAGTGTCCTGGTCGTAAGTCTGCAGCAACGCTCCGTCCGACACACGCCACAAGTTGACCGTGCCGTTCCAACTCCCGAAGCGAGTAGGCGACCGTCGGGAGAAAACGACACCGAAGTCACGCCACTCGTGTGCCCACCCACCACCCACACAACGTCCGGTCTGCCCTGCGCCCCCGCCGCCAACGGCAGCAGGCACAGCCGCAAAGTCCAAACGCTTACGCCTAAAGTCCAAAGCGCCTTGCGTCTCATATTACGCACCTCCTTCATAGGTTCGGTGAAGAACTGACGCGGTTGGATTGAGCCAGTTTCATCTGATTATAGTGTATTTTCGTACCCTTGTCAAGAGGGACAGAGAGTGTACACTCCTCTCCCGATTTGCCCTCACCCCCGTCCCCTCTCCCACCGCGTGGGAGAGGGGAGTGTAGTTTTGCCCTCACCCCTTGCTCCTCTCCCACCGCGTGGGAGAGGGGAGTGTAGTTTTGCCCTCACCCCTTGCTCCTCTCCCACCGCGTGGGAGAGGGGAGTGTAGTTTTGCCCTCACCCCTTGCTCCTCTCCCACCGCGTGGGAGAGGGGAGTGTAGTTTTGCCCTCACCCCTTGCTCCTCTCCCACCGCGTGGGAGAGGGGAGTGTAGTTTTGCCCTCACCCCTTGCTCCTCTCCCACCGCGTGGGAGAGGGGAGTGTAGTTTTGCCCTCACCCCTTGCTCCTCTCCCACCGCGTGGGAGAGGGGAGTGTAGTTTTGCCCTCACCCCTTGCTCCTCTCCCACCGCGTGGGAGAGGGGAGTGTAGTTTTGCCCTCACCCCTTGCTCCTCTCCCACCGCGTGGGAGAGGGGAGGTTGGCGGGGCGACATTCCATTCGTCGCGCCCTACTCAGGTTTCAATGGGCACCCACCCTTGGGGGTGAATGCTACGCTCTACGCCGCCTCAGACGGCTCCGCGCCATAAAACCCGTTTCAATGGGCACCCACCCTTGGGGGTGAATGCTACCTTCGGTTTCGGAAAAATTCTCATTCAGTTCGCCCAGTTGTTTCAATGGGCACCCACCCTTGGGGGTGAATGCTACTGGCCTTCACGGCAGCGAGTTGTACCATTCTTTACGTCGTTTCAATGGGCACCCACCCTTGGGGGTGAATGCTACTTATGACATGATGCTCGCTTTTGCTGACGAACCGACCGTTTCAATGGGCACCCACCCTTGGGGGTGAATGCTACGAAGGTGACGCCAAGACTATTGGCGTTACTGGTTCAGGTTTCAATGGGCACCCACCCTTGGGGGTGAATGCTACACTGCATCTCACATGTGAAGGAGGTCAACCATGAAGCAGTTTCAATGGGCACCCACCCTTGGGGGTGAATGCTACGAGTATCGCCGAGGCTGAGCGGTGCCATGAGCTTGTTTCAATGGGCACCCACCCTTGGGGGTGAATGCTACCTTGAAGTATCCCTGTGGATGGCTATGGTCGCCACGAGTTTCAATGGGCACCCACCCTTGGGGGTGAATGCTACCAGAGTCCCCGTCAAAGTACGGGACGCGACGATGGTTTCAATGGGCACCCACCCTTGGGGGTGAATGCTACACTGCATCTACATGTGAAGATCACCGTGAAGCAGTTTCAATGGGCACCCACCCTTGGGGGTGAATGCTACGAGATCAGCCTGAGGCTTGACGCTGCCAGATGCTGTTTCAATGGGCACCCACCCTTGGGGGTGAATGCTACCGCGTAGACATTGCGATCTGTACGCGCACTAGGTTTCAATGGGCACCCACCCTTGGGGGTGAATGCTACTGATAGGGAAGGCTGCGATGGCGATGCAACCCGACAGTTTCAATGGGCACCCACCCTTGGGGGTGAATGCTACCGTCGCCGATCGCCGTGATCCTCGCCTCGCGGGTTTCAATGGGCACCCACCCTTGGGGGTGAATGCTACTGCGCTCCAGGCTGTCCAAGCACGCGGCGGCGACGCGTTTCAATGGGCACCCACCCTTGGGGGTGAATGCTACTTGTATTACCTAGAACAACTGTATGCGGAGGGGTTTGTTTCAATGGGCACCCACCCTTGGGGGTGAATGCTACGCGACCGTCAACCACCCGCTTATACCGCTGTATCCATAGGTTTCAATGGGCACCCACCCTTGGGGGTGAATGCTACTTCGAGGTCCCGTAGGCAGTCGCACTCTGCCTACGGACGCTCGTTTCAATGGGCACCCACCCTTGGGGGTGAATGCTACTCGCGACGCCGCTCGTGATGCCTCGCATCAGGATCTGTTTCAATGGGCACCCACCCTTGGGGGTGAATGCTACTAGGTCGCGTGCCGTCACAGGTTATCACGAAGCGTGTTTCAATGGGCACCCACCCTTGGGGGTGAATGCTACCTCATCCGGCATAGTACCCCTTGTCATGGTCCAATAGTTTCAATGGGCACCCACCCTTGGGGGTGAATGCTACAACTGCATCACGCCTACGTAAATTACGTTGGGTGTTTCAATGGGCACCCACCCTTGGGGGTGAATGCTACCGCAACGCCCGCATCCGCCGCAACGAATGTTAGTTTCAATGGGCACCCACCCTTGGGGGTGAATGCTACCGAATACACGTGCTCTTCAATCCGATCCATATCGTTTCAATGGGCACCCACCCTTGGGGGTGAATGCTACATCACGGGTGTCTCTCACAGTCCACTGCGCCGCGTCGGTTTCAATGGGCACCCACCCTTGGGGGTGAATGCTACCAGACCCACTATCGTGAGGTAGGCGGGGACAACAGTTTCAATGGGCACCCACCCTTGGGGGTGAATGCTACTCAGTGTCAAGCTCACTTCACGCAGGTGCGGTTCACGGTTTCAATGGGCACCCACCCTTGGGGGTGAATGCTACCTTCCAAGTGCCGAGCGACCAGGAAGGCAGTCAGTGTTTCAATGGGCACCCACCCTTGGGGGTGAATGCTACAACTATGCATGAGCATGACTTCTAGATCAGATCTACGCCGTTTCAATGGGCACCCACCCTTGGGGGTGAATGCTACGCGACGTCCGCTGCAGCGGCGCAAGCTCGCCCGGCGTTTCAATGGGCACCCACCCTTGGGGGTGAATGCTACATCGTCGTGCCACGCACGACGTCCCTGGTTCACGCCAGTTTCAATGGGCACCCACCCTTGGGGGTGAATGCTACTCGGGTTCCACGCTTGCGTGGAGTTCGCGCCACGTTTCAATGGGCACCCACCCTTGGGGGTGAATGCTACAGTGTGTCGCTGTGCGTATCCATTCGCCTTGACTAGTTTCAATGGGCACCCACCCTTGGGGGTGAATGCTACCGTCATCGGAAGTCGTCATGCGTGAGTGCGCGTTTCAATGGGCACCCACCCTTGGGGGTGAATGCTACGGTATAGTTTACCTCATCATAGACGCCTTTGTCAAGGGGTTAAGCCCGCTTCTTAACAATTCGCGAAAATTTTGAACTCAGCGTTTGCGCTAACCCCCCGCCTTTTTGAACTCAAGCCGAATTTAAGGGGGGGTTAGCGCAAACTTTATGAAAAAGACGCGCTGTGGGTCGGGGTGCGAAGGGGGATGGATTTTGAGTTCAAAAATGGGGTGTTTTGGGGTGTTTTGGAGGGGGTTGTTGGGGTATGGCTGTGGTTTGAGTTCAACTATTTAGCGTAGCTAAACAGTGCGCTACCCCCCCGTAGACATTTGTTTTGAGTTCAGCGGGTGGGGGGGTTAGCGCAGAATTTAGCGTAGCTAAGTAATTAGATTCTGCAACGAGGTGAAGACGCGGCAACCCGCGCCGCCTCCCTCTCCCTCTGTGAGAGAGGAGATGTGCCTCGCGTGGGTTTTTGCGGCGAACACGCTAAAGTGAGAGCGCCCGAATTAGCCCCCGCGTAAGCAACCTCTCATAGCCCCCGAACCGAAAAAACCCCGTATCTCTTGGAGTTGGTGGTTTTTTATCCCACTGCCGAAAATAAAGCGTATGCAGGTTGCCAATGTGAATCCGGTCGCGATGAGTCCCGCGAGCGCGTCGCAGCAGATCCTCAATCAGGCACAGGTAAGCTTGGCTCGTAAAGTCATGGATGTGCAGAAACAGCAAGCCGCCACGCTGCTAAAGCAGTTGGACGGCGTGGGGCAACTCTTGGATGTGAAGGTCTGACACCCTGAATTGCGCCTTGCGCGTTCGGGGGGTATAATCGGTGGGGGCAGGGGCAGGTGTGTCCGTGCCTAAGTCGTATGAGCCGCCACCGTTTAGCCCGATGTGGCGAGGAAGAGGCTGCGCAGTATCTGCAGGCGCAGGGCTACACGATTTTGGCGCGTAATTGGCGCAAACGCGAAGGCGAGCTGGACATCGTCGCGCAGGACGCAGAGACGCTGGCGTTTATTGAGGTCAAAACGCGACGCACGCTCACCTATGGCATCGCAGAGGAGAGCGTCGACTCCCGTAAGCAAGCCCAGCTTGCTCGCCTTGCCCAGCGTTTCCTCGAGGAACACCCCCACCTCGCGTTCCGCGAATGCCGATTCGATGTCGTGGTCGTCGATAGGACGGTGCTGCCCTCACAAATCCGCCACTATCGGAACGCATTTGACCCGCCCGACAGCGTTTGAAGTGGAGAGCCATCGTGCCGTTTCGCTGTGGGGATTCCCCACTCTGGCTCTGGGGGGATTTAGTCGCCTATGCAGATAGGCGCAGGCCGCGGCGGTGGCTTGCCCGCGCCCACCTGGTCTCTAAACGCCTAACTCGGTACCGCCACCCAGCGACGCTCGTTCGCGGAGATTTCCACCGCCTCCAGCACCGCTTGGCACTTCAGCCCGTCGTAGAAGTTGGGGGAGGGCTGCTCGCCCTTGCTAATCGCCTCCAGCGCGTCGCGCACTAAATGGGTGAAAGTATGCTCATATCCGATGATGTGCCCCGCAGGCCACCACGCGCTGATGTATGGATGCACGCTTTCTGTGACCTGGATGGTGCGGAAGCCACGCATGCCCGGCGGGTCGGTCTCCAGATAGAGCTCCAGTTCGTTCATGCGTTCTAAGTTGAATACGAGGCTGCCCTTCGAGCCGTTGATTTCGAAACGGTTGTAGTTTTTGCGTCCCAATGCGAAGCGCGTCGCCTCGAAGGTACCGATGGCGCCGTTTTCGAATCGCGCCAAGAACATCGCCGCGTCGTCGACGGTCACCTCGCCCATTTCGGTGCTTGCTTGCCCACCGAGTCGGTCGTCCACCTCCTTGAGGAGAGGACGCTGTTTGATAAAGGTATGCATCAGTCCGCACACTTCTGTAATCTCGCCCACGAGCCAGCGTGCCAGGTCGATGATGTGCGCGTTCAGGTCGCCGTGCACGCCAGAGCCGGCGATCTCTTTCTGCAGGCGCCACACCAGCGGGAAGTTCGGATCCACAATCCAGTCTTGCAGGTAGGTTCCGCGGAAGTGGTAAATCTCGCCGATGACGCCGTCTTGAATGAGTTGCTTGGCGTAGGAGACCGCGGGGGCTTTGCGGTAGTTGAAGAAGATGCCGTGCTTGACGCCGTGTTGCTCGACGGCGTGTACCATGGCGCGGGCTTCGGCGAGGTTGTTCGCGAGGGGCTTCTCGCACAGCACGATTTTGCCGTGCTTGGCGGCTTCGATGGAGATGGGCGCGTGCAGGTTGCCCGGCGTGGATACATCGACGATGTCGATATCGTCGCGGGCAACGACCTGTTGCCAATCGGTGGCGTATTCCTCGAAGCCATACTTTTCGGCAGCGGCGCGTACACGCTCTTCGTGCCGACCGCAGATTACTTTGAGCACGGGTTCGTACTCCAGCTCGGGGAAGAAGTAGCGCACTTGCCGATAGGCGTTGCTATGCGCCTTGCCCATGAACTGATAGCCAATCAGCGCGACATTCAGTTTCCGTTTTGCCATAATACCACCTCCTCCATGGGGTTAACAGCCCTGTGGGCGCCTCTGTCGCCCCGACAGGGCTGCTTGCACAACGCTTAGCGCGGTGCGGGGCGCGGTGCTGGGGGGCGAGGCGCACCCTGCGGCCCGCTCGGCGCAGCTGCGGTAGGGTCGAACGGCTGCACAATCTTGTTCTCAATCTTCGCTTTGGACTGCAGCTGGCGCACATAGTCGCTTATTTGGATGCGCACGGCTTGCTCGCGCAGCTCCTGCTGTTCTTCAGGCGACGCCATCGAGCCCGTGCGCTCCTTGCGGATAATCATAAAGCTGCCCATGCTGCGGAACGGCTCGGAGACCTGACCGGGCTGGAGCGCTTCCAGCGTCGCGCGCAGGTCGGGCACGATGAAATTCTTGTTCTGCCAGTTCATTTTGCCGCCGCGATCTTTGCTGAAGGGGTCTTCGGAGTATTCCTTGACGGCTTCGGCGAAGTCCAGCCCTTGTTGGATTTTTTCATACGCTTCTCGAGCTTTGGCTTCGGCAGCGGCGGCGTTCTCCTCTTGCTGTTCTGGGGTGTTGCCCTGAATGCGGATGACGATTTGGCTATACTCGACAAAATCGTCGAGGTTCACCTGCCGTTCGACGAGCTTTTCCACCAGCATCTGCGTGCGGATTCGGGCAAAGAGGCGACTGGGCGGGAATTGGTTGCGCTTGAGGAAGTCGTCAAGGCTCATGCCGGGTGGCACCTGAGCCTCGGCGTTTTGGAGTTGCTGTTTGTAGCGGGCTTCAACCTCGGCGTCCGAGACAGAAATTTTCTGTGCCCGTGCCTCTTGCTCGACGATCCGTTCCAGAATCAGCTCTTCGATAGCGGTGGCAGCGAACCAGTCATAGCAGGCGTGGATTAGCTCGTTGGCGCGAATCGGTTCGCCGTTCACGGTAGCCACGACGGTATCGCCTGGCGGCAGTGGCGCAGGACGATACTGCGGGGGGATCTGGGGTTTGGTGCTGGAACGCGCCGGCTGTTGTGTCTGTGTGCGTTGCTGGGGTTGTTGCTTTTGCTGTTGGGTTTGTGGCTTCGATGGAGTTTGTTGTTTCTGGTGCTGTGAAATGCCCCCAACGGGGCTGAGGGCGATTGCCAAGCCAAGAATACTGAGTATGCCGTATCGATATTTCATTCGTTGCCTCCTGTACGAATAGGTAAGTTCGACATGGGGCGCGGCGTTTCCTGCAGGTGCGAGCCGAGAATTCCCCAGTAAAGCACCATCCCCAGCGCGACCACGCCCGACGGCTGCACGCTCAGTAGCGCCGTGAGGAGCGTCCCGACGAGCCACGCGCGTTGCAATGCGGGGGGTAGAGGACGCAGCGCGCGTTTCCACACAATTCCAGTACCGCACACGATGCCTATCGCGAGGCGCCAGCCCTCTTCGGGGCTAAGTGTGCGAACCTGCACGGCGGGCGCGCCGCTAAGACCAATTGCCATCGCGCATAGCCCCAACAAAACCATACCATGCAGCGCGAGGTCGTAGCCGCGTGCGACACGCGCCGTGCGCACGGGCTGATTTTGTATCGCGATTCGCACGCGTCGCCGTTCTGTGAGTTCGCGTCGTATCACCAGCAGGCTCAGCGTAAGCGCAGCGACCGTCGCGCCCCAGCCCAGCGCAGGGGCTTGCCCCTTCCAACTGAGCCAGAGTGCACTCAGGCTCATCAGATACGCCGTACCCAGCGGGTTGCCTTCAATATGGAGCCACGCGCGACAGACGATTAGCCCCCACAGAATCGCCAACGCACCATACAAATCGCCTATGCTTTGAGTGGGCAACCCGTGTCCGAACGCGCCGTCTCTTGCCCAAGCGCTTCCGCTCAGTGAGTCCAGAAACAGCGCGATCAGCCCCAGTCCCCCAACCACGCCATACCCCACAACGCGCGAGTCCAGCGCATGCGCCAGGCGCAGGAGTAAGAGGCTGGCGGCAAGCATGAGACCCAAGTGCAGCCAAGAGGGGGCGTTGGGCGCAAGCGCGGGCGCAAAGCTCCCCACACTGCTGGCAAGAATCCAGCCCCCCCAATCGCGGAGCCACTGCGAACGCTGTTCTGTGAAACGCCTTCCCGGGCGACGCGATGCCCATAGCCCCCACAAGCTCAGCCCCAACAGCCACGCCCAAAGCAAACTCGCCATGCAGCGCGAGTGTACCCGATGGCGAGAACAGGGAGACTCTTCAACGAATACAAGACCAAAATCGCAGGCGCGAGCGAGCACGACTATTGCGCCGTTGACAGCCCCCCAACCATAAACTCGGTAGGAACTGCTCCACTGCGCACCGAAATTGGAAGCGCGACTTATCTGCTGGAGGTAAAGGACATGCGACCAACAGGTGTTACGGTAATAGGGATTCTCGGGATTATTCTGGGCTTGTTCGGACTGTGTGGGAGCCTCTGTGGCGCGGCCGTGGCGGGGATGCTGCCCCAAATTGCCGAAATGGCACAGCAGTCGGGCGAGCAATCCCCCGAGTTGAAAGCGATGATGGAAAACCCTGCCGCGATGCGGTTTGTTTTGGTAGGCAGCATCGTTGGGGCGCTGCTCGGGCTATGGCTCTTGATTGCCTCAGTCATGTTGCTCGGGATGAAACCTGTGGGATATACCCTCATGATGGCTTACGCCGTGGTTTCTATCCTCTGGAGCATCGTTAGCACGGGTATTAGCGTCGCCGTCATGGGAGCGCCATCAAGCCCAATATCCCTCATCGGCACTATAGCTGGGCTGATTTACCCGGTTGCCGTGCTGATTGTGCTGACGCGCCCGAACATCAAAGAGGCGTTCCAGAGTTCGTTCTAAGCCGCTGTGTATCGGATGCGCTCGCGGGTGAGCTCCAGGTTGTGCTGTGCCTGCGCGTGTTTCGGGTTGACGGCGAGCGCTTGCTCGTAGGCGATTTTTGCCGCGTCATACACCCCCATGCGGAAGTAGCAGTTGCCGAGCGTGAACCATGCCTGCGCGTTATAGGGGTCGCGTTCAATCCCCGCTGAGTAGGCATCAGCGGCTTCGGCATAGGCGCCCAGCTGATAGAGGGCATCGCCGGCGTTCAGGAAAGCGTTCGCATCTTGCGGATTGAGTTCGATCGCGGCGGTAAAGCAGCGCAGGGCGTTCTCATAGTCTCGCAGTTGCCACAGGGCACGCCCCCAGTTGATGTACATTTCCGCCGAAAGGGGGTAGCCATGGGTTGCGTAGTGCGCGTAGGCTTCCGCCACGCTCTGCCAGTCGTCTGTCTCTTGCGCGGCGTGCAGCCATCGCTCCGCCCACGCTGGGTCGTGCGGTAGTGCAAGAGCAACCTCGCGTACATAGGGCAGGGCACGCGCGTAGTCGTCCACATCCCACCAGAGCTTCGCCAGCAACTGCAACGCGGTCAAGCGATACGATTCGTGTTCGGTTAATTGGCGGAAAAGCGACTCGGCCGCCTCATGCGCACCCTGCGCCTGCAGCAGTTGTCCGTAATCCAGCAGCAGAATCGGGTCGTTGGGGCGCTCCTGGAGCAGGCGTTGATAGAGGGCGCTTGCTTCCTCATAGCGTCCCAAGCCGCGGAGCGCGCGTCCGTAAGCGAACCGCCACTTATAGGTGACGACGCCGACATCGCCCACATAGCTGCTGCCTGTCAGGAGCGTCTCGCCGTCGGGCGCGAGCAAGCCGATTCGAATCGCTGTCTCACGCGCGGCTTCCAGCATCTCTAAGGCTTTCTGGTAGTAGCCCGTTTGCAAATAGACCAGCGCCAGCGTGTGATGAATCATGGGATTCTCAATACCGCGTGCGAGCGCATCGGCGCCGACTTGCAATGCCTCTTCATAACGCTGCAGGTTCAGGAGCGCGCCGATCCAGTCCGCCCAGATTTGTCCGGCGTAGTCCTCATCGCCGCGCAGGTAGGGGCAGACCTGCTCTGCCCAGTAAGCCGCCTGTTCGTACTCGCCTGCGGTGAAATAGGTATTCGCGAGGTTGAACTTATGGAACAGGTCGTCGGGTTCGCGCTCCAGTTGGCGTTGGATGATTTCGATGTTGCGTCGGATTTTGTCGCGGCGGGTCATAATCTCGCCGCGGTAGCCCAAGTGGCGAATCTGCGCGTGGACCGTCGCGATTCGTCCCTGACGCTCCACCAGGCTGGGCGTGATTTGCTCGTGGATAGCGCCTTCCCAGCGCAGTCCGGGCAGGCGTCGGAACAGGCGTACGATACGGTGCATAAAAATATCGCCGTCGCGGATTTCGTTCAGGATTTCCAGATAGTAGCCCACAAACTGGGGATGGCGTGCGGCGTTTAGAATCGCCTGCTTCGATTCGGGGGTGAGCCGTTCGTCGGCGTCCAGCACCAGAATCCAGTCGCCTGTTGAGTGTTGAAGAGCGATATTGCGTGCGGCGGCGAAATCGTTGTGCCACTCGGCGCGGATCACCTTCGCGCCGAACCGTTCCGCGATGCGCGGCGTATCATCGTCGGAACCTGTGTCCACCAATACGATTTCGTCCACCACGCCTTGCACGCTCTTGAGGCAATCTTCAAGATAGGGCGCCTCATTGCGGGCAATCATACTGAGGGTGATTTTCACACCCACCGGCTCGTCGGGGATGGGAAACTGATACCGTTCCAGCCAGTGTTCTAAGGTTTGGATGCCCTTGAGCAGGGTCGCGCGGTCTTGCTGGCGTTTCTGTTTTTTGGCGGACACGAGGCGCGGGTCGCTCGCGTGGCAAATGAGCACATTGCGCAACGGGAGTACGACCTCGCGCAGCCAGTCGGGGTGTTTGTAGCCACGCTCTAAGAGTTGCACTACCAGCGAGTAGGCTTCCGATTCGCGGGTGAGGTAAATCCAGTTCCAAGTTTGCCGTGCGGCAAGCACGACCGAGTTCGGGCACGCGGCGCGCGCGCGTTCAGTGAGTTGTTGCGCTTCGTCCCAGCGAGTCTGCTGAAGGAGTGCCACGATTGCCCCTTCATAGGCGTTCTCGTCGTGGGGATTGGCTTGTATCAGGCGCAGGAACGCCTCGTAGGCGTCGTTACTTTTTTCTTGATAAAGCAATTCAAACGCGGCGTTAAGCGTCGCGTCGTACTGTTCCGCGAACACAGGAACCTGCTGGCGGCAGACTATCGTAGGCATTGTTTCCCCCCTTTTTCTGAATGGCGCGTTCTCAATCGGCGGCGCGTTTTCGCGCCTTACTCGCTTGGGCAACCTTCTCAGAAGTGCGCTTGGGCTCGGTATGGACGCCGTTGTTGCCTGTGTGCGCTTCGGACGAGGTGCGCTGCCCGAACTTCTGGCTTAGGATACGCTTTGCGCCGGCGATGGTGTAGAGTTCCTCTTTGAGCAAGCGTTTGATCTCCTGCAGCACCTCGATGTCCTCGCGGCGGTAGCGTCGCTGTCCGCCTGCGGTGCGCACGGGGTTCAGGAACTCGGCGAACTCGCGTTCCCAATATCGAATCGTGTGCGGCTCCACGCCGACCAGAAAGCTCGCCGTGCTAATCGGCACGGGGCGTTCTTGAATCGGTGTTTTGGGTTTGCGTTTCCGTTGTCTCATATCCAAACCTCCGCAATGGAATTCGTTGAGCCTTTGGCAAGAGGATTGACAAGGGTAGCGCCTCTGGCTCATGAGCGATTATCGGAGCGCGCTTGAGGTTTCTTTATGCTTGTGCGTCAGCAACCTGTGCCAAACTGGAATAAGACTTCGAGCAGGTCGGCGTCGTCCACGATGTTGTCGCAGTTTACATCCGCGCTATGGCTTCCTGTGGTACCGAAGTCGAACAGTACCGTAAGCAGGTCGGCGTCGTCTACGCAGCCGTCACGCGTGATGTCGCCTTGGGAGGGCGTGCAAGTGTTGCCCGCCGCCCAGCGCACGGCGTTAGCCAACAAGCGCGCTGTAATGGGATGCTCCAGTTCCGTAGAGGATACGGCTCCTGCGGCGATAGAGACGCTCAGGACGCGCCCCGCAACGACCTGCCACCCGACTATGCCTGCACTGTTGGGGGCATAATCGCTGGCATAAAACAGGGTTGCGCCCGAACGCGCCTGCGTCCTCGTTTCGTTCAACACCCCCAGCGGCAACGACGCTTCCAGTCCAGCACTGAGAATCGGGTCGTAGGTGCGCATGGTATAGACGACCGCTTGATAGCGAGTGAATTGCGTCGCCTGTGCGGGCAGCAGATCATTCAATCCTGCAAACATGCGTGAACGCGCCCACGACCATAGAGTCCATTCAATTGTCACCAGCCCTCCGCCATCGCGCACCCAGCTGTCCAGCGCCCATTGCCCCGTGGCGGGCATATCGTAATGGTTAATCAGCGGCGTCAGCAGTACAACATCGCAGGTATTCAGCAGCGCAGGTTGCTCGAATTCGTAGTAGGGGAGCGTCCATGCCACAGTCAGCCCGTGCGCCTGGAGCATATTTCGGTAGGCGGTATCGCGCGAAAGCTCTCCGCAGCCCAGCACTCCGACCCGCTGCGCTTCGGCGGAAAGAGAAACTGCCCAAATGGCAATTGCAAGCATTAAGAGCCGCATCGCTTTTATTTCCCGTTGAGCTGATGCAAAGCGGATTCGTACTGCTCGATCAGGTGGTGCGCCCGTTCACGCAAGGGTTCCGGGCGTTTCCCGGCGATTGCGGGCGCCGCGATTTGGCGAATAGCGTCCAGGGGGTGCTTGCGGCGCAGAGCGACTTGCTCGATCCACTCGGCGGCGTGTTCGACAGGGAGGCGTGTCTCGTAGCCGTTGATTTGCAAAAACACCAGCGTCGCAATCAGTGCAGTCGCCAAGTTGCCTCGTGCGAAGGGACGATACTTTAGGTAGCCCCACAGGAACCGCGCCGCCTGCAACAGCACATCGCGGCTTTGGCGATAACTATACTGATAATAGGTCGCCTCTTCTAAGCGGTCGTAGCTGTAGGGTTGGGGCG
Organism: Fimbriimonadales bacterium; assembly: GCA_026003075.1. Taxonomy (GTDB): domain Bacteria; phylum Armatimonadota; class Fimbriimonadia; order Fimbriimonadales; family GBS-DC; genus GBS-DC. The sequence continues at coordinate 195,124 of BPGO01000002.1, forward strand.
ACTTTGTGACCTCGCTGTTAATCCAGATGAGGTCTTGCAGGGTAAGGTAGCGCCACTCGAAACTGGGTCCGGGAGCGGGTTGCAGCGTCGCACGCACCGGCTCAGGCAGGTTCTCAAGGCGCACGAGCTGCGTTTCGTTCAGGGCGCGCTCCGTTTTCAAGAACACCGCGCGATAGCGCAGTGCGAGCTCTTCCAAGAGGTCGCTCCATGCGCGCGGGTCGGGAGACGCCGCGGTTTCGGGCAGTTGGAACGGCGACTGTTGCGCGACGGCTTCCACCAGAGCCTGCGCCTGCGCGTCGCTGAGGTCAAGAGCGGCGCCGTTTGCCTGCAGGAACGCCAGTCCCAATAGCGCGGCGACGCTGGCGTTGTATTCTCGGAATGGCTGGGCTGCATAAACGGTGCGCATGAGGCTTTCGGCGCGCATTCTGAGAGAAGCGTCAGGTTCCACCAACTCCGCGCTTAGGAGAGCCATCTGCAGACGAGCGAGATCGGCGTCCGCGGGCGCGTCGGTCAGAATCTCATAGGCATGTTGAGCATCGCGTAGGGCAGGATAGCGCCATGACGGCGCATGCGCCGCTGCGCGTCCAAGCGACTTCTGGAACGCGCTGAGCTCTTCCAGGAGAACCTGCACGGAGCCTTCGTTCAGGGGCAGCGCGCTCTGCAGGGCGTGCTGGAGAGAACCGCGTGTCTCTTCGGGCAAGTGTGCCCAGCCAAGGCTGGCGTCGCGCAGCACCAGCGCGAGTTCACGCCAGACTTCTGTGTCGCCTTTTGGTGATAGCAATCGCTCGCGCACCGCGCGCAGCGCATCGGTAAGCAGGCTCTCCATAGCGCGAGAATTGTACCTGATGACGCTTTTAGCCTCGTATCTGTTTCAGCTGCTGCTGCATGCGCTCGGCGAGTTGGCGGGCTTGCGCTTCGTAGGCGGTTTTGTCTTGCCAAGTGGCGCGTGGGGTGAGCAGGTCGTCGGGCACCTCAGGCACGGAAAAAGGCGTTTCCAAGCCGAAGATCGGGTCGGTCTGATACGACACCTGTTCCAGCGCGCCGTTAAGCGCGGCGCGAATCATGGCGCGAGTATAGCGAATGGGAATACGGCGCCCGACGCCATAGGCGCCGCCTGTCCAGCCCGTGTTGACGAGCCATGCCTGCGCTTGGTGCTGACTGAGTTTTGCGGCCAACATCTCGCCGTAGCGTGTTGGGGGCATCGGCAAAAACGGTGCGCCGAAACACGCGCTGAAGGTCGCCTCTGGGTCTTTCACGCCGCGCTCGGTGCCCGCCACCTTCGCCGTGTAGCCCAACAGGAACATATCCATCGCCTGCTCCACGCTCAAGCGGCTAATCGGTGGCAGCACACCGAACGCATCTGCTGCGAGGAAAAACAGGTGCTTCGGATGCCCACCGACACTGGGCAGCACGGCGCCGTCGATAAACTCCACAGGATACGCCGCGCGCGTGTTCTCCGTGATCGAAGCGTCGGTGTAGTCAGGTTCGCGCGTGATGGGGTCTATTACCACATTCTCCACCACGCTGCCAAAACGAATCGCGTTCCAGATTTGCGGTTCGTGTTCGCGCGAGAGGTTGATGCACTTTGCGTAGCACCCACCTTCGAAGTTAAACACGCCCGTGTCGCTCCAGCCGTGTTCGTCATCGCCGATGAGAAAGCGTTCTGGGTCGGCAGAGAGCGAAGTTTTGCCCGTGCCGCTCAGCCCGAAAAAGAGCGCGACATCGCCCGCGGCGCCCACATTTGCCGAACAGTGCATCGGAAACACGCCCTGCAACGGCAACAGGAAGTTCATCACCGTGAAGATGGACTTCTTAATCTCACCCGCGTACGCCGTGCCCGCAATCAGCACGATACGGCGCGTGAAATCCAGCGCCACGACCACCTCGCTGCGTGTGCCATCGACTGAAGGGTCGGTTTTGAACCCCGGCGCATGCAGCACCGTGAAATTCGGTTTGAAGTTTGCCAGCTCCTCGCGGGGGGGACGGATGAAGAGCTGTTTGGCGAACAGGTTATGCCACGCATGCTCGGTAATCACGCGCACGAGAAGGCGATAGCGCGGGTCGGCACCAGCATAGCAATCCTGCACATACACAGGGCGGTTCGAAAGATACGCTGTGACGCGCAACAGCAGCCGGTCGAACAGTTCTGGAGCCATCGGCTGGTTCACCGCACCCCAGTCGATCAACGATTCATACTCAGCGCGACGCACGACAAATTTGTCTTTCGGAGAGCGTCCTGTGTACTGTCCTGTACGCGCCACCAGCGCGCCGTTCGAGGCTAATTGCGCTTCGCCGTTAATAATTGCATGTTCTACCAGACTTGCTACAGAAAGGTTGCGATACAGAGGATTTGCTTGACCTAAAAGATTCTCTATCTCTAAATTGTTCGATTCCGTTGTCCAATCGGTATGCATCGACATCGTTCTGTTCCTCCAGCTGGTTGCTCTACCTTGAGATTCCACGCATCGGCGCGGGGACGCTTTAAGGATACCATACTTCCCACCGAAAATGGATAGAGACTCGGCAAAACGGCTGCCAGCCAAGACGGCGACGGGCGACCATTAGAGTGCGCCTACCGATTCCAAAAGTGGGCGCGCTGGTACGGCGTCATTCGGCAAAACAGAGGGAGCAAGGGGGTAGGAGGTAACCAAGCGCGCCCACAGTCCCTACTCCCCACGAGGTACCCGGTCCGGCGCCACGCTCCGAATGTGAACATCGCGCTGGGGAAACGGGATTTCGATGCCGTGTTGTTGAAACTTTTCGAAAATCGCGAAATTCAGGTCGCTAATCAGTTTGCCGCGCTGATGTACTAAGGTCGTACTCCACACGCGCAGTTCAAACTCCACAGCGTTATCGCCAAAACGCATGAGGCGTGCCACAGGGGGTGGGTCTTTCAGGATTTCGGGATGCTCCTGAGCCGCTTCCAGTAAGAGTTTTTCCACTAAGCGCAAATCACTCCCATACGCTACCCCCACTGGGATTTTAAACCGCACGCGCGGGTCGTTCCGTGTCCAGTTCACCACAGGTTCGGAAATGAAGAACGAGTTCGGCACGATGATGGCGATGTTGTCGTTCGTAATCACAGTGGTCGCGCGGGCGCCGATGGCAACCACGCGCCCATCGATACCCGCCACTTCCACTCGGTCGCCGATTTTGATCGGGCGCTCAAACAGGATGATGATTCCGCTGATAAAGTTGTTCGCGATGTTCTGCAGTCCGAACCCCACGCCCACGCCAATCGCCCCTGCCAAAACATGGAGCGCCGTGAGGTCTACCCCAGCGCTTTGAATGATGACAATTGTTCCCCAAAATAGCAGGAAATAGCGTAGCAGGGAGCCGATTGCCTCGCGTGCGCCGAGATCGAGGCTCGTGCGCGCCAGCAGCCGCCGCGCCACCAGCCGTTTGAGCCAGAAGCTGACCACATAGAGCGCAAGGAAGCTCAATGCGATGATAACGATGGCTCCGACCGTCAGCGCACTGGCGCCTACACGAAACACTGGATAGTCCCAAAGCTCACGCAATGTTTCCATAGGCTCAGTCTCGTTTCGCAGGAGATGCTCCCACCTGCTGGGGGTTGGGGGCGCTTCGCCATGCGTTGAGTCGTAGCCACATCAGATCGCGCAACATCCGCAAGCCGTCGCGGAACAGGCGTACTTTGGAGCCTTCCTGATGCATCCAACGGATAGGCACTTCGGCTATCGGATAGCCCAGCCGCTGCGCATAGAACAGCGCTTCGAAATCGAAACTAAACCCATTCAACCGACAGCGGGAGAAGATAGCTTGCGCTGCGTCGCGCGTGAAGAGTTTGAATCCGCACTGGGTGTCGTGTATGCCCCGTACCGCCAGCAGCTGCACTACTTTGTTGAATGCACGCCCCGCCATTTCACGATAGAACGGCTGGCGCACCACCAGTTGCGATTCGCGAAGCGGACGCGAGCCGATGGCGATGGGGTAGCCCTGATCCAGGTACGGCTCCAGCGTCTCCAGTTCCTCGATGGGCGTGGCGAGGTCGGCGTCGCTGAAGAGGATTCGCTCCCCATGGGCGCGGAGAATCCCATACCGCACGGCATACCCCTTGCCTCGATTAGGCTGGTAGGCGAACAGCTTCACCTGCGGGTGAGTCTGTGCGAAGTGCTGCACGATGGTCTCGGTGGCGTCCGTGCTGCCGTCGCTTACCACAAGGATTTCGTAGGGGGCGCCCCGCCCATCCAGATACTCCACAATTCGCGTGAGGGTACGCTCTATGCGATCTTGCTCGTTGTACGCGGGGATGACGACCGACAGGCGTGGGGCAATTTCAGCCACCGAACACCTCCTGGAGGGCGCGCTCGAAGGCTTCCGTTGCCTCGCGCCCGAACAAACAAAAGCGCACCCGTTTGAGATTCGCGCCGGCGTCGATGTGTGCCTTGAGGGTCTCCATCATAATCCGTGCGCCTTCGTTCAGCGGGAACCCTGCGATTCCCATCCCCACTGCAGGCACGGCGAGGCTTTCCACACCGTGCGTTTCGGCGAGTTGGAGACTATGCGCGACACTGCTGCGAATCGATTCCGCGGTGGCTGTGCCGCCCAGTCGCATACTGGCGGCGTGAATTACATAGCGTGCGGGCAGGTCGCCTGCGCCTGTAATCGCCGCTTCGCCCACTTGAATAGGTCCGTGCTGACGGCACTCCTCCTGAATGCTGGGACCACCCTTGCGGGCAATCGCGCCTGCCACCCCTCCACCCAGAATCAAATCGTTGTTCGCGGCGTTCACAATCGCGTCCACCGCTTGCTCCGTGATGTCTGCCTCCAGGACTTCTATCGCAACGCCTCGGTAGGTTGTCGATACCATCGGGCTAATTCTACCCTGCCTCGTCGGTTCCTTGGAAATCGCCCTATGCGAAGAGTACTCCATCTGAGCGGGAGGCGAGCCGCCTCGCATGGTCACTGCGCGGGATTCCCCGATGCATGCTGAGGTAGGTTGGGCGGATCGAGGCGCGGGAAATAGACCGTGAAGCAGCTCCCTTTGCCCAGCTCAGTTTGAACCTCGATATAACCGCCTAATTGTTGTACCGCGCCCTGCACGGCTGCCAACCCCATGCCAGTGCCTTGCCCCACGGGTTTGGTGGTGAAAAAGGGTTCAAAAATATGGGGCAACACTTCGGGGGGGATGCCGGGACCGGTATCCGCGACGCTCAACGCCACATAGCGTCCTGCAGGAACCGACGCACGCGGTTGATGCACGGTCTTATGCTGGAGCGTGATTCGGATAACGCCCCCGCTGGGCATCGCATCGCGCGCGTTCACGACCAAGTTCAGTACGACTTGTAACAGTAAGTCTGGATCGCCTTGAATAGCCCTGAGTTGGGGATGCACTTCCGCTTGCAGGCTAATGTTTTCTGGGAGTACACGGCGCAGGATGTCCAGTGTGTTCTGAAGCCAGATATCCAGATTCAACGGGCTGAGTTGCACCACTTGTCGTCGTGCGTAGGCGAGTAGCTGCCGATTGAGGTTCGCGGCGCGCTCAGCCGCTTGGATGATGCCGTCGATGTAGCGCAGCGTGGTTTCGTCTTGCACGCGCCCCCGCGCCAGCTCCGCAAAGCCAATCACAGCGGTCAACACATTATTGAAATCGTGCGCGATTCCCCCCGCTAACCTGCCGATACTTTCCATGCGATAGGCGCGCTGAAGCTCCTCTTGAGCGCGTAAGCGTTCCGTAATATCAAAAGCAATCAGATGCACAACCTGCCTGCCACGCAGGTTCACCACCACATAGTGCGCCTCGACGGTGCGCGCGCCATTATCCGTGTGTTGCCGAGAAACACGCATGCCATAGCGGTTCTGGGAGACGATCGTTTTCAGATCGCGTGCCCATTCCAGCCCTTCCGCGCACATGCAATCGATGTGTTCGCGTTCCAAAACGGATCCATAGAACTGGCGCGCCGCTGCGTTCGCCACCAAAATGGCGCCCGTCTCGAAATCGAGCAACAGTTGCGGGATGTTGCTTTCGTGGAACAGCTGCCCCCCCCACTCGTGTACCTCCAGCGCGTGCTCCAGCTCCGCAACGCGCCTGCGTAATCGTTCCAACTCCGACTGGCTCGGATTCGGCGTTTGGTCAGGCATGCGATCCTCCTCAATTAATTTTTGGTACTTTCAGTTCGCTTTTGAAGATTTTCTTCTCGTGTTATCGTAGGTACCGCATCAGCCCCCCGCTCATTTTCAGCGGTGAGAAGTGTCGGGTCAGATAGCGCATTTCGGGCAGCAAGCGGCGCAGGGTTTTGCCCCCTAATTTCAGGCTTGGCTCTGCGAGAAACTCCATGAGCCAGTCGGTAATCCGATGCACGCGCTCGCTGTAGGGGTACCACCACAGTTCGGGCTTGCCGGTATACACTTCGCTGACATACTGCGGCTGCACGAGTTCATATAAGCCGAACTCGCCGTGGGTGCGCCCGACGCCCGAATCTTTGAAGCCGCCCCATACGCCATAGCTGTCGCCATACGCCACGATATGGGAGTTGACGCTGACCGAGCCGCACTCCAGCATAGGGGCGAGGTGTTGCGCTTTGCGTGGGTCGCGCGTCCAGAGGGAGGCGGTCAGCCCAAAGGCGCTCGCGTTGGCTTTGCGTACGGCTTCCTCCGCGCTGTCGACGGGTTGCACCATCACCAGGGGACCGAAGGTCTCTTCTTGCATGCCGAGCATTTCGTCGGTGGCGTCGGCGATAAGCGTCGGCTCGTGATACAGTTCACCCAACTCCTCGCGGATATGTCCCCCGAACAGTATTCGTCCGCCCTTCGCGCAGGCGTCCTCGATGTGCTGCTGGACGCGATCGCGCTGGAACCGCGCGACGACGGGTCCCATATCCGTCTCGCGGTTCAGCGGATGCCCCAGGCGGATTTTGGCGAGTTCCTCGCGTAGGGCGTTGAGGAACGGCTCATACAGGCGTCGCTCCACATAGACGCGCTCGACGGAAGCACAGGTCTGTCCTGCGTTCACCATGGAGGCCCATGCGATCCCCTGCGCGGTGTGTTTCAGGTCGGCGTCTGCTAACACAATCGCGGGGTCTTTACCGCCGAGTTCGAGGATGACCTTCTTGTTGGTTTTTGCTGCGTGTTCGGCGACGCGCCGTCCGATAGGCACGCTCCCCGTGAAGAGGACGCCGCGCACGAGGGGGCTTGCCAGCATCGCTTCGCCCTGCGGCGCGCCGCCCTGAACCACCTGCACTAACCCTTCGGGGAAGCCCGCGCGTTGGAACAGGTCCACAATCTTTGCCCCTGTAATTGGCGTAAGCGGTGAGGGTTTCAGCAGCGCCGCGTTGCCCGACAGCGTCAACGCCATAATTTGGGTCATCGGAATCGTGAACGGATAGTTCCAGGGGGCAATTACTGCCCACACGCCGTAGGGATGGAAGTAGTAGGTGCTGCGTCGGTCGCTGAAGAAGGGGTTTTTAGAACGCACGCGACGGGGCTGCAACAGGCGCACGCCTTCATACATGAGGAACGCGCTCACATCCAGCGGGGGGAACAACTCCACAATCATCGCCTCGATGCACGGCTTGCCCTGCTCACGCGCCACCAGTTCGGCGATGGCGTGGCGCTCTTGCAGGATCAACCGTTTCAGGCGGCGCAGCGCCTCCACGCGCTTGTGGAGGGGTGTTTCGCGCCACGCCAGATACGCTTGATGCGCCCGCTCCACCATCGCGTCAATCTGCTCTGGAGGCGTAACCGCAACCTCACCCACGACGCAACCATCGGCAGGGCTTCGAACGACGATGCGTTCCATAGCTTAGAAAGTTCGACGAGCGGCTCCGGAATCCTGCTTCTGTTTTGCGCTCAGGTATATTACAGCCATGGAACTCGCCGCACTGATTAAGCGCGTGCTGGAAGGAGACGATTTAGATACTGCGCAAGCGGAGACGCTGATGGATGCGATGATGCAAGGCGCGCTGACACCCGTGCAGATTGCAGGCGTGCTGATGACGATGCGCACGCGCGGCGAGACGCTGCACGAACTCATCGGCTTCGCCCGTGCGATGCGAGCGCATTCCGTGAAAGTACTGCTTGACAATCCCGACCTGTTGGATACCTGCGGCACTGGGGGCGACACGCTAAAGACTTGGAACCTCTCCACCGCGACGGCGTTCGTGGTCGCCGCGGCAGGCGTGCCGATAGCCAAGCACGGCAACCGTGCTGTAAGCAGTCGCTGTGGTAGTGCGGATGTACTGGAAGCCTTGGGGGTGAACCTGAACCTGACGCCAGAACAGATTGCGCAGGGCATCGAGCAGATCGGGGTTGGGTTTATGTTCGCGCCGTTGCACCACCCCGCGATGCGTCATGTCGCGTCGGTGCGCCGTGAGCTGGGCGTGCGCACGGTGTTCAACTTGTTAGGACCGCTCACCAACCCTGCCGGCGCACGCAGGCAACTGTTGGGTGTGTTCAGCTGGGAGTGGCTCACGCTGATTGCGGAGGTGTTGGCAGCACTGGATACAGAGCGCGCGCTGATTGTCCACGGCATGGACGGTCTGGATGAGGTCTCGCCGATTGGAGTCACGGTCGCGGCGCACCTTAAACCCGACAAGACGATTGAGACTTTTGAGTTCACCCCCACCGATTTGGGGCTGGAGGCGGTTCCTGCGGCGGCGCTGCTGCCGGGCGACACGCCCCAGGAGAACGCGCAAATCCTGCGTTCGGCGATCACGGGCGACGACGAGCTGCGGATGCGAGCGATTCTGCCCAGCGCAGGCGTGGCGCTGTGGGTCGCCGGGCGCGTCGACGACATCCGCGACGGAATCCTGCTGGCGCTGCGTGCGATTGAATCTGGGCGCGCAGAAGAGGTTCTGGAAGACTTTATCGCGTACACCCAGAGCTGCGCCAACCCAACGCAATAGGCGTTCGCATCCACCCTTTAGGGCGGATGCGGACGAATCTATACCTTGCCCATGCGCTTCATCGCCTCGAAACAGAGGCGAATCGTTTCGAGAGGCGTGTGGGCGTAGGTCTCTTGCTCCACGATGTACCAGCGGGTACCGCCGACGGTTTCGCAGGCGTCGAAAAAGTCCGTCCAGTTCACTTCGCCTTCGCCGATGACCGCGCTGTTGTTCGTGCTGGAGAACTCCTTGCAGTGTACGGTGAGGGCGCGCCCGGGGTATTTGCGTACGAACGGCGCGGCGTGCGCCCCTCCGTGCAGCGCGTTGCCGGTGTCGATCTGCATAATCACATCGGGGCTGGTGTTGCTGAAAAACACATCCCACGGCAGCGTGCCGTCCTCGAAGGGCTGAAATTCAATCCAGTGGTTATGGTAGCCTGTGGCGAAGCCGTGCGGCTTGAGGCGCTCTGCGATTTCGTTGAAAATCTGTGCGGTTTCGAGCCACGCATCGCGCGACGCCGTGCGTTCGTCCGGCAAACCCGGCACGATGAGATAGGGGCACTTCAGGGTGGCGTGGAACTCCAGCGTCTTTTCCAGGTTGTCGCCCAGCAGGGCATCCAAGCCGATATGGGTACCGCAGCATTCCAAGCCGTTATCGTCCAGCATTTTGCGCAGGGTCGCCGCGTCGTACTCATAGTAGCCTGCGAACTCCACGCCCGCATAGCCAATCTTCGCGATTTCCGCCAGCGTGTAGGGCAGATCGCGTTTACAATCCTCGCGCACCGAATAGAGTTGTACTCCGACCTTGATTGCCATAGCGGGGGCTTATGTACGACCGACGCAGGCAATTTCCTGCAAGGTGAGCGCGTTATTCGTATCGCAGTGCCTCGATCGGCTGTAGTTGCGCCGCGCGCCAAGCGGGGTACAGCCCGAAGAAGACCCCGATCAACGCGGCGAAGCCGAACGCCATCAGCACGCCCTCCACGGGGATCAGCACCTTCCAGTTTGCTTGGGCGCTGATATAGCCGGCGGCCCAGTAGCCCAACACGATCCCGATTATGCCGCCCAACACGCTCACCACGACCGACTCGATCAAAAACTGCAATAGGATGTTGAACTTGGTGGCGCCGATCGCCTTGCGCAAGCCGATTTCGCGCGTGCGCTCGGTCACGGAGACCAGCATAATGTTCATAATGCCGATTCCGCCCACGATGAGTGAGACCAGCGCCACGCCGCCCAGCAGGAAGGTGAAGGTTTGGGCGGTGGCTTCGACGGTCTCCACGAAGTCTCCCTGATTGAACACGCGGAAATCGGGGTCGCCGGATGGCGGGATTTTATGGGCGCGCATGAGCGCCTCTTCGACGCAGGTCTGCGTCTCGGTCATTTGGTCGGAGCGGCGTGCCTGAATGTTCAGCGCGTCCAGGTGGCGTTGTCCCATCAGGCGTCGCATCGCGGTGGTCAGCGGGATGTATACGCGGTCGTCGTAGCTCCGGAAGCCTGTGTCGCCCTTATAGGCGAGTCGCCCGATGACCTCGTAGGTTTGCCCTCCGATTCGGATGGTTTTCCCGACGCACGCGCCGCCTTGGAACAGCTCCTGCCACACGGTATGTCCGATGACCGCCACCCGCGCCATCGTCTTGATGTCTTGCTCTTGGACGAAGCGTCCCTCTTCCACTACGAAGTTGCGGATGGGCTGCAGTTCAGGGGTGACTCCCGAGATGCTCGTGCGCATGTTGCGGTTGAGGTATTTCACCTGCTGGGTGGTCCACACTTCAGGTGAGACGCGGGCAACGAGGTCGCTACAGCTTTTCATGACGGCGTCGCCGTCTTCGATTTTGAGGCTCTGCACGCTGCCGAATCCCAGGAACGCCCCCCCACGCCGCGCTTGACCGGGGCGCACGGTCAGCACATTCGCGCCGAGCCGTTGCACCTGCTCCAGGGTGGCTTGTCGCGCCCCCTGAGCGATGCCAATCATCGTGATGACCGCTGCGACGCCGATAATTACGCCCAGCGCGGTCAGCATGGTGCGCATCTTGTTCGCGCGTAGGCTATCGATGGCGGTCAGAAAGCTTTCGAGAATGCTCATCGCCGTTTTAGCGTCCTCCTCCGCCTGTGGGTGTTCCGCCTTGACCGCCGCGTGAACCACTGCCCGCGCCACGCCCGGGCGGGCCGAACGCGCGTCCGAACGGCGAGCCAGGACCCTCGTCTTGCCGGTTGAAAACGCGCCCTGTGACGACGATTTCACCCGGCTGCAGACCGTCGATAATCTCGGTTTTGGTGTTGCCCTGCAGTCCGACCTTCACCTCTCGGCGTTGGGGCTGATTGTTCACCATCACTTCGACATACGCGCCTTGCGGGGTTTCGTTCACCGCTTCGTTCGGCACGGCGACCACATCGTTCTTGCGCGCCACCAGGAACTCGCAGGTGGCGTTCATGCCGGGTTTGAGGCGTGGGTCGGGTTTTTCGATCTCCACGCGCACTTTAATCACGGTTACATTCTGTTCCAGCACGGCTTGCGGGTCGATACGGCTCACTTTGCCTTTGAACCGCTCGCGCGGGAAGGCGTCCACACGGATATCGACGGGTTGTCCGATACGCACGCTGCCGATGTCCGCTTCGTCTACCGAGACTTCCACATACATGCGGCTTGTGTCGGCGATTTGCAGCAGCGTATTGCCCTGCGAGAAGAGGGAGGTTCCGGGCGGGACGATGGTGCCCTGCTCCACGAATCGCGCAATCACCACACCGCTGAGCGGGGCGGTGATGGTGGTGCTGTCCAGTTGAACTTTGGCGTTGTAGAGTTGGGCGTCGGCGCGGGCGCGTTGCGCTTTGGCGGTGGCGATGTCTGCCTCGCGCAAGCGTATCTGGCGCAGGTTAGAGCGCGCCTGTGTCAGGGCAGTTTTCGCCTGCTCATACTGGGCGCGGGCTTCGCGCAAGGCTTGCTGCGCGACTTCCACCTGAGCGCGGTTCGCCTCCGCGGAGCGCAGGTTCGCCTCCGCCTCTTGCACACGGGCGCGCGCGGTCTCAAGACGCGTTTGGAAGTCCTGCTCTAAGGTCTGCAGGCGTTGCTGTGCCGCGATGAGTTGGGCGCGCGCGTTTTCCAGCTGCGTCGCGGCGTTGTCCACCTGCTGCTGTGAGACATAGCCGCGCTGGAGCAGGTTCTTAAGGCGTTCGTGGTTGCGCTGCGCAGTTTCGACGGCTTGACGCGCCGCTTCATAGCTCGCTTGCGCCTGAGCGCGCTCTTGCGGAATGGTCACCTTCTCTAACTGCTCCAGGCTCTTACGCGCGGTCTCCAGCGCGGTGCGTGCGGACTGGAGTTGCGCTTCGGTGACGGTCGGTTGGAGTTTGGCGCGCTCTTCGGCTTGGCGCAGGCGCGCCTCGGCAGCTTGCAAGTTCGCCTCCGCTTGCTGCACCGCAAGTTGGCTCTGCTCCCGCTGCAGTTGCAGGCTCTCCTGCGCTTGCTCGATACGGGCGTTCGCCGCTTCCAAATCCGCGCGCGCCTGATTGTACACGGAGAGCGTATCCGCCGGGTCAATCCGCGCCAGCAGTTGACCCGCCTTCACCTCATCGCCCACATCGACCAGAATCTGGCTCACAATACCGCCCGCTTTGGACTTCACATCCACGATGTTGTAGGTGCGCAGCACCCCAGTGGCGGTGATGGTACGCACGACATCCTCGCGGGTGACTTCCGCTGTGCGCAGCTCGACTTCAGGTGCAGCCGATTCAGCGTCGCGCCCGCGCACCCAGAGCGCCATCGCGGCAATTATCACGATGCCCACAATCACTGCAACGCGTTTTTTCATAACTCGTCCCTGAAGGATACCTTTTCTGTAGACGCTTTTCGAGGGGGATTGTTCGGTATCATGCTCTCGGTTTGCGCGTCTATCGATAGGAGATGAGACCCATGCGTTCAATTATAGTACTGGGCGGTTTGGCGGCGGTGTTGCTCTGCGGGTGCGGCGGCGACGCCAGCCCAAAACCACCCGAGGAGGCGACTCAACCCGTGCAACTCCGTGCAGATGTTCAATCGGCGAACCTCCAGTTTGCCATGCGGATGCTGAACCAGCTCGATTCGGAATCGGGTGCGAACCTGTGCTTTTCGCCTCTGTCGCTCTCGATTGCCTTGAGCATGACCCTCAACGGCGCGGAAGGCGAGACCTACGACGCGCTCGCCCAGACGCTGGGCTACGAGAAGATACCGCTCAGCGCCCTCAATCCGCAAATGCGTGTCCTGAACCAGTTGCTCAAGCCCAGCGACCCCGATGTCGTCATCCATACCGCAAACAGCCTCTGGATACAGCAAGGCTTCGAGATAAAGCCCGAATTTTTGCGCACGCTGCTTACCTTCTATGAGACGCGTACTGAGCCTGTGGACTTCAGCGGCAACCCCGAAGCCGCCGCCGAGCAGATCAACCGCTGGGTCAAGGAGCAGACTCAGGGGCTGATTGAAAAACTGTTTGCGACGAGCGACTTCAATGCGCAAACACGCCTTGCACTGGTGAACACCCTCTATTTTGAAGGCAAATGGCAGTTCCCCTTCAACAAGGATGCCACGCAGGAAGCCCCGTTTTATCTGGAGAACGGTAAGACGAAATCTGTGCCGATGATGGTTCTTTCGGAGAAGTTGCCCTACTACAAGGGTGAGGGGTTCGCTGCGGTCGCGCTGCCCTACGGCAAGGGCGACTATCAGTTCTATCTCTTGGCGCCCGACAAGGGGCGTTCCGTCGCCGAGTTGCGCAAGCAGTTCACCCCAGAGAACTGGGCGCAGTGGACGGCTGGCTTCCGCACGATGGACGGCGTGGTGCGCCTGCCGCGCTTTAAGGTGGAGTCCACCCACGACTTGAAGCCGCCTTTGAGCGCGTTGGGCATGAAAATCGCGTTTGACCCCGACCGCGCGGACTTTCGCCGAATCGCCGAGGTCGCGCCCGAGCGGCTATATCTCCAGAAGGCGATTCAGAAGGCGGTGATCGAAGTGGACGAATCGGGCACGAAAGCCGCCGCCGCCACAGGGATAACGGTGGGGGTGACCTCCGCGCCGATGGAGCGGTTCGAACTCGTCGCAGACCGTCCGTTCATGTTCGTGATTGCCCACCAGCCGACGGGAACAGTGCTGTTTATGGGCATCGTGCGCGAGCCGTAGGTGAGATTGCACCGCCAGCCGACGCCGTATCTTGGGCGACTGGCGACGAGGCGACCGCCACGCGAAATACCGCCTCGACGCCCCAAGCATCTCAAACCATGCGCAGGCGTCGCCCGCTCCCGAAGCAAGGTCGCCGCCCAAGATGCTACTCAATCACAAACCCCTTTTGACGGCTACTCGCTCCCGAAACGAGCCGAATGCGTGAGGGGGGCACACCGAAATAATCTGCCAGCAGGCGTATTACGGCGCGGTTCGCCGCCCCGTCGGTCGGGGGAGCCATGACTTTGGCGACGAAACTGCCGTCGGGCTGCGGTATGAGCGCATTGCACGAAGCCCGCGGCGTCACCTTAACCGAGATTCGCTGAGACGCGCTTTCAGGATTTGCCCTCACCCCCAGCCCCTCTCCCACCGCGTGGGTGAGGGGAGGTTGGCGGGGCGACATTCCATTCGTCGCGCCCTACTCAGGTTTCAATGGGCACCCACCCTTGGGGGTGAATGCTACCTGCCGACAGCCATCCAGGCTTTAGACGCGGCGCACCGTTTCAATGGGCACCCACCCTTGGGGGTGAATGCTACGCTTTTTTGTTTTTTTGTTTGCTTTATGGACGCAATCGTTTCAATGGGCACCCACCCTTGGGGGTGAATGCTACATAGAGAGATGGTATTTAAGTTGTTCTATTTGTAGGGTTTCAATGGGCACCCACCCTTGGGGGTGAATGCTACATAGAGAGATGGTATTTAAGTTGTTCTATTTGTAGGGTTTCAATGGGCACCCACCCTTGGGGGTGAATGCTACGTAGACCTTCACAAAATAACCATCGCGCATTCCCAGTTTCAATGGGCACCCACCCTTGGGGGTGAATGCTACTTGCAAGAAGGTTTGAGCACTTCAAAGGGTTGTCGGTTTCAATGGGCACCCACCCTTGGGGGTGAATGCTACTCGAGAAAAGCTACTACTTACGGTTTACGGGTAACCTGTTTCAATGGGCACCCACCCTTGGGGGTGAATGCTACGACCAGTCCGTCAGCGCGTTGGACTCAGCCCACAAAGTTTCAATGGGCACCCACCCTTGGGGGTGAATGCTACCAGCGGAAACCGCCGGAAAGGTACAGACGCATGACGATGTTTCAATGGGCACCCACCCTTGGGGGTGAATGCTACAAATGAGACAAGGGAAATTCCGAAAAGCGCTCTTGGGTTTCAATGGGCACCCACCCTTGGGGGTGAATGCTACTCGCGTCGATGTGCGATTTGGATGCGTGTTGCCTGTTTCAATGGGCACCCACCCTTGGGGGTGAATGCTACTGGGTCGAGGTCCGGCGCCCTGTGCTCGGGCACTATGGTTTCAATGGGCACCCACCCTTGGGGGTGAATGCTACCACGCCACGGGGGCAGAGTTATTTGCTGGACTATGTAGTTTCAATGGGCACCCACCCTTGGGGGTGAATGCTACGATGACCCGCGATGGCTACTTGTCGATGGTTTTCAGTTTCAATGGGCACCCACCCTTGGGGGTGAATGCTACTTGTGTATCTTCCGCGCGAACGCCAGTCATTCCGATGGGTTTCAATGGGCACCCACCCTTGGGGGTGAATGCTACGCCTTGTAGAAGCGGGCGGTATCGCGCACGAGTTCAGTGGTTTCAATGGGCACCCACCCTTGGGGGTGAATGCTACTCTGCCGAGGGCTTAATGGACTGTCGAGCTGTTTCAATGGGCACCCACCCTTGGGGGTGAATGCTACTCTGTCATAGGGACCGATCCGCTTCCTAGTGCAGGTTTCAATGGGCACCCACCCTTGGGGGTGAATGCTACTCGACTGCTCGCGACACGGCCGGCGTCCTCGGTTTCAATGGGCACCCACCCTTGGGGGTGAATGCTACGCCAGTGGAGTCAAACGTCTGGCGACGTGGTTTCAATGGGCACCCACCCTTGGGGGTGAATGCTACTCAGTGGCGTCGGTATGATCACCGCAGTCTTGAGTTTCAATGGGCACCCACCCTTGGGGGTGAATGCTACTCCTACGAGCGCTATCGGCAGCCGTGCCGTGGTTTCAATGGGCACCCACCCTTGGGGGTGAATGCTACTCGACGAGCTCGAACATCTCTCGAGGCACGTTTCAATGGGCACCCACCCTTGGGGGTGAATGCTACTAGGCTCCTGCACTTCCGTAGCCGCTGGCAGGTTTCAATGGGCACCCACCCTTGGGGGTGAATGCTACTAGCGATCTGCGTAACGTCTGGCGTCTTCAGGGTTTCAATGGGCACCCACCCTTGGGGGTGAATGCTACCTGAGAAGGCACGCATCGATCTCGAGTCGTCGTTTCAATGGGCACCCACCCTTGGGGGTGAATGCTACTGGTTGAAGCGCGATACGCATTGCACTAAAGTTTCAATGGGCACCCACCCTTGGGGGTGAATGCTACCGCTGATTCGTGCTTCTCGGCTCCGACACTGGTTTCAATGGGCACCCACCCTTGGGGGTGAATGCTACTCGCAACGTGACAAGTACTCAAGCGACTCTGTTTCAATGGGCACCCACCCTTGGGGGTGAATGCTACTATACGCGGCACGTGAAACCGTGCCACTGTAGTTTCAATGGGCACCCACCCTTGGGGGTGAATGCTACGCAACGCTCCAAACGCGAGACCTGGTAGCGGGTTTCAATGGGCACCCACCCTTGGGGGTGAATGCTACCTGAGCAACGTTCGCAGCTCCCTGCGCTACGGTTTCAATGGGCACCCACCCTTGGGGGTGAATGCTACCATCGCTTGGCGAAGCTCGGACTGCTCACGAGTTTCAATGGGCACCCACCCTTGGGGGTGAATGCTACCTCATCGCAATGGGACCGCGTCGTCACGAGTTTCAATGGGCACCCACCCTTGGGGGTGAATGCTACCTCGCTAGCGATACGACTCGAGGAGACGTAGGTTTCAATGGGCACCCACCCTTGGGGGTGAATGCTACGGTATAGTTTACCTCATCCCGGACGCCTTTGTCAAGGGGTTAAGCCCGCTTCTTAACAATTCGCGAAAATTTTGAACTCGGCGTTTGCGCGAACCTCGTGGGCATTTGAACTCAAGTCTTGAATTGTCGGAGGTTCGCGCAAAATGCGTGGTTGGTTGTGGGTGTGGTTTTGGGGTGTTATTGGGGGTGATTTTGAGTTCAGAGTTGGGGTGTGTTTTTTGGGTTTTGGGTTTTGTGTTTTGGTTTGGGTTCATTTATTTAGCGTGGCTAAATAGTGCGCGAACCTCGGTAGACATTTGTTTTGAGTTCAAGTGGGTGGGAGGTTCGCGCAGAATTTAGCATAGCTAAGTAATCAGGATGTGGCGTGCCGTGCGTGTGGAGGCGAGGAACGGGAAATTTTACCAGGCGGTGTTTCGAAACTCCGTCCAGACCTTTCGGTAGACCTGTTGGGTGTGTTGGGCGATGCGCGCCCAGTTGAAGTCGCGTTGCACGGCTTTGAGGGCGTTTTGGACGCGCTGGTGCGTGGCGACGGGGTCTTGAAGCACGCGCAGGATGCCCCATGCAAGGCTTTCAGGGTTGCCAGCCCAAGTGAGGATGCCCGTCTCTTCGTGGCGGACGACCTCTTTCAGTCCGCCTGCGTCGGACACGACCACGGGCGCGCCCGCCGCCATTGCCTCCAACGCGACGATGCCGAACGGTTCATACAGGCTGGGATAGACCGCCCCGTCGACGACGCGATAGAGGCGCAACAGTTCCTCGTCGGTGATGAAGCCTGTGAACTGGACTGCAGGCTCCAGATGGCAGAAGCGGACGAACTCTTCCAGATGCGCCCGATAGCCCCCGCCCACGATAATCAACTTTGCGTTGGGGATTTCGGCACGGACGATGGGCAACGCTTGCAGCAACACCTGCACTCCTTTCTCGCGCACCATACGCCCCACGAAGACGAGGAGCGGCTGGTTCGGCTCCGCGAAGCGCGCCCGAAACGCCGCACGCTCCGATTCGGGGAACGGGAACTGGAACTTCTCCGCGCGGATGCCGTTGGGAATCGCGTCGATTTTATCGTAGGGGACATTCAGCGTGTGGTGGACTTCGTGGCGCATAAACTCGCTGCAGACGATGACGCGCCATGCCTCGTAGCCGAGTTCCCATTCGAGGCGGCTGATGGTTCGGGAGAGGTCGGAGTGGATACCGCCGTGTCTGCCGTGTTCGGTGGCGTGGATGGTAGCGATGAGGGGCAGTTTATAGCGGTGTTTGAGGGCTTTGACGGCGGGATGGACGAGCCAATCGTGCGCGTGGAGCAGGATGGGGTTGCGTTGCGTGCGTGCGGGCTTGTGGTTCAGCAGGGTTTGCAGCAGGGCGTCGGCGCGTGCTTCGAAGGCGGCGTTCATCGCGTAGACGCCTTCCAGAAACGCGCCGTGTGGGGGAGGCGGTGTACCGATTCGGTGCAAGTGGACGCCGTTTTCTGTGGCTTCGTCGGGCGCGTCGGGGTGGGCGGCGGTGATGACATGCACCTCGGCGCCCTGCGCCGCCAACGCTTCGGACAGCTCCTGCACATGGCGGGCGATTCCCCCCACGATTCGCGGGGGATACTCCCACGAAAACATCACGACGCGCACGGGGCTTCAGTTCGACGCCGCGGGCGCAGTTCCTGCGCGGTGGATCGGTTAGCTCTGGAGCACCACCGCCACGTGGGGGACGGGTTCTGGGGATATCGCGACGGCTTCCTCCAGCGTTTTTTGCGCCTGTTGGCGTTGCGTTTCGGTGCGGGCGTGGATGCGGAAGAGCGGTTCCCCGGCGTGCACGGGGTCGCCGACGCATTTGAGCACTTCTACGCCGACGGCGTGGTCGATGGGGTCTTCTTTTTTCTGTCTGCCTGCGCCCAGTTGCAGGCATGCCAGGGCGACATGGCGGGGGTGCACCTGCGCCACATAGCCTGTTTGTGGCGCGAGGCATTCGGCGATGAGGGGGGCTTGGGGCAGCAGGCTGGGGTCTTCTGCCACGCGTGGGTCGCCGCCTTGCGCTTCGACCAGTTGTTGGAACTTGGCGAGTGCGCTGCCCGACTGGAGCAGTTGCTCGGCGCGCGCTCTGCCCGTTTGGCGGTCGGGTTCGACGCCGCAGAGGGCGAACGCCTCGGCGGCGAGATAGAGGATTAGTTCGCGGAAGCGGGGGTGGGCGCGTCCGTCGGGGCGGAGCGTTTCGATCGCTTCGCGCACTTCGAGGGCGTTGCCGACGGTATAGCCCAGGGGCTGGCTCATGTCGGTCAGCACGGCGTGGGTGCGTCGCCCGGCGCCTTCGCCGATTTGGACGAGCGTCTGGGCGAGGGTGTGGGCGCGTTCGCGCGTGGTCATAAACGCGCCGGCGCCGACTTTTACATCGAGCAGGAGATGCCGCGCACCGCCGGCGAGCTTCTTGCTCATGATGCTGGCGGCGATGAGGGGGATGCTCTCGACGGTGGCGGTGGCGTCGCGCAGGGCGTAGAGCAGTTTATCGGCGGGCGCGAGGCTTGCCGACTGCCCTGCCAAGCAGCATCCGATGTGCTGTACTTGCGTAATCATCTCCTGCGCGGTGAGTTCCGTGCGGTAGCCGGGGATGCTCTCCAGTTTGTCTACTGTACCGCCGGTGAAGCCCAGCCCGCGCCCGGACATTTTTGCCAGCGCCAGCCCGCCAGCGGCGAGCAAGGGCACCAGCACGAGGCTCGTCTTGTCGCCTACGCCTCCCGTCGAGTGCTTGTCGAGGGTGGGCGCCTCCACCGCCGACAGGTCTAACTGCTCGCCTGAGGCCGCCATGATTTCGGTCAGGGCGAGCGTTTCGGCGTCCGACATCCCCTTCAGGTAGCATGCCATCAGCCATGCGGCGACCTGATAATCGGGCACGACGCCGCGCACATAGCCCATCACGATTTGCTCAAGTTCGGCACGGCTAAGTTCGCCGCCGTCGCGCTTTTTAGCGATGAGTAGCGGTATCACGGTGGAGAGTTTACCTCAGGGCACACCGTAGCAGGAAATCGTGCGGGGCTGCCGAAAATAGCCCCTGTCGAGGAAGACCCTTGGCATGAGGTGATGAATGATGGATCGAAATCTGGGTATGGATTTTGTGCGAGCCACTGAGGCGGCTGCTCTCAGTGCGGGTCGTTGGGTTGGCAAGGGCGACCGTCATGCGGTCGATCAAGCTGCGTGTGAGGCGATGCGCCGCACGCTGGGCGATATCGATATGAAAGGGGTCGTCGTGATTGGCGAAGGCGAGCGTGACGAGGCGCCGATGCTCTATATCGGTGAGGAACTGGGCACGGGCAACGGCAACGCGGTCCAGATTGCGGTCGACCCTGTGGAGGGCACGAACCTCGTCGCCACGGGGCAGCCCGGCGCGATTAGCGTGGTCGCCGCTGCGATTGAAGGCGAGGGGAAACTGCTCCGCGCGCCCGACATCTATATGGATAAACTGGTGGTGGGACCCGCTGCCAAAGGCGCGGTGGACATCACGCTCCCGCCCCGTATGAACCTCAAGGTCATCGCGAAGAGCCTGGGCAAAGAGATTCAAGACCTAACGGTCGGCATGCTGGATCGCCCCCGTCACGAGCAGCTCATCCGCGAGATTCGGCAAGCGGGTGCGCGGATCCGACTGGTCTCGGACGGCGACCTCTCGCTGGCGCTGGAAGCGTTAGACCCGCAAGGCGAGATCGATGTGCTGATGGGGATTGGCGGCGCGCCGGAAGGGGTACTCTCAGCCGCCGCCGCGTTGTGCATGGGGGGCGAAATCCAAGCGCGATTGGTGTTCCGCAACGAGCAGGAACGCGAACGCGCCAAGCAACTGCTGGGCACAGAAGATGTCGACCGCGTGTTGATGCTGGAAGACCTCGCGTGGGGCAATGTGGTGTTCGCGGCGACGGGCATCACGGGCGGCAACCTGCTCGGCGGCGTGCGCTACACTGGCTGGGGCGCCATCACGCACTCCGTCGTGATGCGCTCACGCAGCGGCACCATCCGCTGGCTGGAGACGCATCACCACTTCCATCACGATCCGAGGTACTGATCCGTGGTCGCGGTAGAGCAAATCGGGGACTCGTTGCAGCGCGTCGAGGAGCAGATTGGGCGCGTGATTATCGGGCAGCAGCGCGTGGTGCAGCATGCGCTCTGTGCGCTGCTCGCTGATGGACACATCCTAATCGAAGGCGTGCCTGGTCTCGCGAAAACGCTGCTGGTGCGCGTGATCGCGCAAACGCTGGGGCTCCAGTTCCGCCGTGTGCAGTTCACGCCTGACCTGATGCCGTCCGACCTGATTGGGACCACCGTCTACGATGCACGCTCTGGGGAGTTTCGCGTGCGCTACGGACCGATTTTCGCCAACATCGTGCTGGCGGACGAGGTGAACCGCACGCCGCCCAAGACGCAATCTGCTCTGCTGGAGGCGATGGAAGAGCGACGGGTGACGATCGACGGCGTGTCGCACGCTCTCCCCGAGCCGTTTATGGTGTTCGCGACCCAAAACCCCATCGAGTACGAAGGCACCTATCCCTTGCCCGAAGCGCAACTGGACCGATTCCTGCTGAAACTGGTGATGGACTACCCCAGCGAGGAGGAAGAGCGCGCGATTCTCCAACTGCACGATTCGGGCTTTCGCGTGCATCAACTGGAGCAGGTGGGGCTGACGCCCGTGATGGACGGCGAGGCGCTGGCGCGTATCCGGGCAGTCGTGCGCGCGGTACCCGTTGCCGACGCGGTGCGCGACTACATTCTGGAAATTGTGCGTCGTACGCGCCAGAACGAATACCTGCTGGTCGGCGCCAGTCCCCGCGCTGGAATCGCGTTATTGTTGGTAAGCAAAGCGCTGGCGGTGTTGCGTGGGCGCGGCTTCGTGACGCCCGACGATGTGAAGCAGATGGCGTTGCCCGTGCTGCGCCACCGACTCATTCTCAAGCCCGAAGCGGAAGTGGAAGGGCTGAACGCGGATCGAATCTTGAACAGTATCTTGGAGGCGACCCCCGTACCGCGATGAGCAGCCTGCTGCTGGAGCGACCGACGCTGTTGCCTGATGTGTTGCCCGAATCCGATAACGGGCGTGAGCGCATCCCGGTGCTGCTCGTCGTGCGCCCCAGCAGCAGCGGCATGCTGCGCCATGTGCAAGGCTTGATTAAGTACTTGCCAGAGTTCGGCTACGCCCCCACCCTGACCGGTCCCGAATTCATTCGCGACCGGGCTGGGCTAATCGCCGATTCGCGTGCTGTGCGTGTGCTGCGCGCGCGTGCGAGCGAATTCCCCTTCGTCCACTGCCATGGGGTGCGGGCGGGCTGGATTTGTGCGTGGGCGTTCCGACGCGAGTACCCGTGGATTTGGACGGTGCACCATCTGCTGCGCAGCAAAAGCGCGCTGGTGCGTGCCCTGTGGCGCTGGATTGCGCGGTACCCGCGTCTCATCACGGCGGTCTCCGCGCAGGTGAAGGCAGGCTTAACCGAAGGCGGCGTGCCCGAATCGCGCATCGAGGTGGTACAGGGCGGTATCGATCTGGAGCGATTCGAGAAAATCCCCCGACGCGACGCCATGCGCGACCAGTTTTTCGTGCCTCAAGACCGTCCCGTGCTGCTCTGTGTGGGGCGATTTGTGCATCATAAGGGGTTCGATATCGCGATTCAGGCGATGGAGCGCGTTTGGGAATCGTTGCCCGAAGCGGACTTGTGGCTGGCAGGCGACGGACCCGGGAATGCACGCTTGGTGAAGTTAGTGATGCATTGTCGTCGTCCGCACCGTGTACGCTTTTTCGGCTACTGGAGCGCGGTGGAGGAGTTGTACGCGGCGGCGGATGTGCTG
Organism: Fimbriimonadales bacterium; assembly: GCA_026003075.1. Taxonomy (GTDB): domain Bacteria; phylum Armatimonadota; class Fimbriimonadia; order Fimbriimonadales; family GBS-DC; genus GBS-DC. The sequence goes on from BPGO01000002.1 coordinate 217,879, forward strand.
CTGGCGCCCGCACGCGATGCCGGGCTGGGGCTGTCCACGATGGAGGCCATCGCCTGTGGGTTGCCTGTCGTGGCGACGGACATCCCCGCGATGCGCCGCCTCATCGAACACGAGCGCACGGGCTTGCTGGTACCGCCCGAGAACCCCGACGCGCTGGCGCGAGCCGCACTGCGACTCCTACAGGAGCCGTCGCTCGCGCAAACGCTTTCGCGGAACGCGCTGCGCACCGCCGACCGGTTCCACATTCGCCACACTGTCGAACAGACCGTGCCGCTCTACCGACGCTTGCAAGCGGGCTAATCGCCATTCAAGGCGACCGTTCCCACAGTCGCAGGATCACCTTGAGGGGGGCGTCCGTGCGGATGGCGCTCCCGCAGTGATGCACATGCGAAGCGCGGTAGCCCTGCGCTCGCAAGAACCGCACCGCCTCGCGTGTAGAGGGCACCGATCGATTCAAACGGTCGGCGATCACGGGCAAACTGTAGACAATCGGCAACTCGTCCAACTCGCGATTGAGTTTACTGAGGAATTTGCGCGCCGTGTCGAAATAGTCCTCGCGAGCGGCGCGAGACATCGCGCTGAGAAAGGCGTGGTCGTGCAACGGACCCAGCCACAGCGGTCCTGCCCAGCGCACGGTGGTGGAGGGATGATATTCGTGGTTGACAGGCGCAGGTACCCCTGCCATCGTCGCGCGATACTCGCCCTCGGGCATCTGAGCGATAAAGCCCATCTGCTCCACATTGAACCCGCGCGTGCCCTTGAACACGCGCATGAGCGTGCGCCAGCAATAGCCGTCAAAGAAACTCAACAGCGGTTGCCCGTGCATGTTCGCCTGAATCAGGCGGCGTTGCACGAAACCGATTAGGATGCGCAACCCGACTTCGTGGCACTCGCGTCCGTAGGCGGAGACGGCGTCGTAGGACTTGAGCGCTTCACCGCGCTGCGCCCCACACAGCACGGGGGCGTCGGTCGCTGTAATGTACAGCAAGCCTTCCCAGCGCACGACCCCCGTGAGGTACGGCACATACGGCGCGGGCGTGCCGAACGGGTCTAAGTCCACCCAGTCGAAGCGTCGGTCTTCCAGATAGAACCGACAGAGCAGGCGTTGGGCGAGCTCGTTGTGCAGTTCCACGCGCGGATCATCGCTCACATGAGCGCGCAGCACTTCGAAGCTTGTGTAGTTCGCGTCGTTGACCACGATGTGCTGCACGGGGGCTTCGAGCAGGTAGCGCTTTGTGCGGAGTCCTGCGCCTGCCATCAGTTCCAACACTTCCAGCGGGCGCTCGAGCCGTTCCGCCTCCGCGCGCATCGCCAGCACGCCCAAATCGCGTCCCAGCCGTGCGCGCGGGTTGTAAAACACATGCGCGCTTTGGGGCAAATGGAACTCCGCCGCGCCCTCTCGGTAGACCTGAACCGCCATCGCTACGCAATCGGATAGCCGTCGCGTCGCAAGGCATGCTCGGCGAGGCGGTTAGCGATCTCAATCGCGTTGAAGGTGGGCATCGGAATGGATGATTGGGTAGCGTCTGCCCCCAACGCGCTCAGCACGAGGTTCAGTTTCTCGTTGAGTTGCACGACGCCTTCCCGTGCGAACAGCATCGCCATCCACTCGCCCGCTTCGGCGTGTGCGCCTTGCAGTTTGGGCAAACGCGCGAGGATGCTCTCCAAGCCGTACAGGTAGACCGCCATGTCGGCAATCGCGGCGGCGACTTCCTGACGCTGCTCGCGCAGGTGGTCGCCGTAGGCGTCCCACGCTTTTTGGAACGCCATCAGCGTCGCGGCGCGGAACTGCTCGGTGAGCGTGTGGAGCATCGGGTGCAGTTCGTTGGGCAGGGGAGCGCCGAGTTTCGACGCCTGAGCGCGCGCCTCTTCCAGCAGTGGCAAGCCCGCCCGCTGCATCTGTCGAATCAGGTGCTGCGTGAAGTTCAGGCGGTTGATTTCGTTCGTGCCCTCGTAGATGCGCGGCACCCGCGACTCGCGAAAGATTTTGGCGATGGGGAAGTCTTCGGTATAGCCGTAGCCGCCGTGGATTTGTACGCCTTCGTCGGCGCAGAGGTACTGAACTTCTGTGCCATAGAATTTGAGCAGCGCGCATTCGCCGGCGTACTCCGACGCCGCCTCACGGTAGCGCAGGTGCAGTTCGGGATGGTCGGGGGGCAGGTTGTGAATCGGGTCGAACCACGCTTGCATCAGATGCCCCGTGCGGTAGAGCATGCTCTCCAGCGCGAACAGGTGGGTTGCCATCCGTGCGAGTTTGGCGCGGATTAAGCCGAAGTTCGCAATCGGCTGTCCGAACTGCTGGCGGTCTTTGGCGTAGCGCGCGGCGACTTCCAGGGCGTATTTGCCTGTGCCGAGCGCGCTGGCAGCCATCTTGTAGCGCCCCAAGTTCAGCGTGTTCAGGGCGATGTAGTGCGCCTTGCCCACCTCGCCCAGCAGGTTCTGCGCGGGCACGAACACATTCTCGAACGCCACGCGGCGCGTGCTGGAGCCGTGCAAGCCGATTTTATGTTCCTCGCGTCCCAAGTTCACGCCCGGCGAAGTGCGCTCCACCAGAAACGCCGTGAACTGCTCGCCGTTCAACTTCGCGAACACGGTGAACAGGTCGGCAAAGCCTGCGTTGGTGACCCACATCTTCTCGCCGTTGAGGAGGTAGCCGCCGTCGGTGGGGGTGGCGCGGGTTTTCATCGCCAGCGCATCGGAGCCACTGCCCGTCTCGCTCAGACAGAACGAGCCGCACCATTCGCCCGTCGCCAGCTTCGGCAGGTAGCGCTCCTTCTGGTCGGGGGCGCCCTCCAACACCAAGGGCAAAATCGCCAGTCCTGCATGCGCCTGCAGGGTGAGGCATGTGGCGGGTTCGGGACCCAGCTTCTCCACAATCAGGGCGACGGTGGTTTTGGGTAGGTCTAAGCCGCCGTAGTGGGTGGGTACTTCGGCGGCGGTGAAGCCCAGCGCGCCCATCTTGCGGTCTAACTCACGCATCAAGCCCTCTTTGGCCTGCTCGATCTCGGGCAGCAGGGGCAGCACCTCGTTGCGCACAAAGTCGTCCGCCGCCTTGCCCATCATGCGCGTCTCGGAATCGAAATCTTCAGGGGTAAACACCTCGTTAGGAGACGCGGGTTCAATCATAAACACGCTGCTACGCTGCTTAGTGGTCGTCATCGGTTCTCACTCCTTCGCTGCGTGTAAGATTATACCGTATGCTGAAGGGGGTTGTTGCCTTACCTCACGATTCCCGGTGCAATCAGAGCCGACCGAAGAAATCGCGCAGCATGGCGCCCTTCAGCTCACCGTTGCGAGCGCGAAGCGGTGGCGGAATCGGCTGACGGCGTCGCGCAGTGCAGCGTGTTCAGGCTTGCTGAGGTCAGGGTCTTGCTCCAAGACACGAAACGCCTCCTGACGCGCCACCTCCAGCAGTCCCATGTCTTTCACAAGGTCTGCCACACGGAACGAGGGCATCCCGCTTTGCTTCGTGCCGAAAATCTCGCCGGGTCCGCGGATTTTGAGGTCTTCTTCGGCGATGAGGAAGCCGTTGGTGGTGCGTGCCATGATTTCCATGCGTCTTTGCCCATCCTCCGACTTTGGGTTGGCGATGAGAATACAGAACGATTGGTGTTCGCTGCGTCCGACGCGCCCACGCAGCTGGTGAAGCTGCGCCAGCCCGAATCGGTCTGCGTCTTCAATCACAATCACGGCGGCGTTGGGCACATCGACCCCCACTTCGATGACGGTAGTGGAGACGAGGATATCCAGTTCGCCCGCGCGGAACTGCTCCATCACCGCCTCTTTTTCTGCAGGTTTCATACGCCCGTGCAGCAGCCCCACTCGCAGGTCGGGGAACACATCTTTCTGGAGGTGTTCTGCCATCTCTTCGGCGGCGCGTACCTGTAATTTGTCGGATTCGTCAATCAGTGGGCAGATCACATAGGCTTGGCGTCCCTCCTCGATGAGTTTACGCACGCCTGCGTAGACCTTGAGTCGCTCTTCGGGTGTTTTCCAGTGAGTTTTGACGGGTTTGCGTCCGGGGGGCATTTCGTCGAGGATGGACACATCCAGCTCGCCGTAGAGGGTCATCGTGAGGGTGCGTGGGATAGGGGTTGCGCTCATGACCAGCAGGTGGGGCATGAGGCCTTTATCGCGCAGGGCGGCGCGTTGCAACACGCCGAATCGGTGCTGCTCGTCCACAATCGCCAATCCGAGTCGGGCGAAGTTGACCTCTTCCTGGATGAGCGCGTGCGTGCCGACGGCGACCATGCCGCGTCCCGAAGCGACCCGCTCGCGTGCTTGCTGGCGTTGCTTGTTGCTGAGCCGGCCCACGAGCAGCTCCACGCTAATCCCCAGCGGCTGGAACAGGCGGTGCAGATTAATATAGTGTTGCTCCGCCAGAATCTCGGTGGGCGCCATCATCGCGGCTTGGTACTGGTTATCGACGGCTGCCAGAATCGCCGCGGCGGCGACGATGGTCTTGCCTGAACCGACATCGCCTTGCAGGAGGCGGTTCATCGGGTGGGGCTGCGCCATATCGCTCCAGATTTCACGAATGACGCGCTTTTGGGCGTTGGTCAGTTCGAACGGCACGAGCTGCTGGAGTTGCGCGTTCAGGCGTTGCTCGTCGATGCGCATCGCGATCCCGCGCTCCTGCTGGTTCTGGCGACGCTGCATGCCGACGCCGAGCTGCATTAGGAAGAACTCTTCGAACACCAGCCGTCGACGCGCCGGTTCGATCTGGTTCTCCTCATCAGGGAAGTGAATCTGTTGCAGGGCTTGTTGAATTGGGGGCAAGTCGACGCGCTCGCGCACGCTGCGGGGCAGAATCTCCGGCGCAAGGTGCGCATACTGCACCGCGTTGTAGAGGATTTGGCGCATGCGCTTCTGGCGAATGCCCTCCGTGAGCGGGTAAATGGGCACAATGCGATTCACGCTGAGCAGACTGTCTGGGTCGGCGCCGTCGGGCAGGTCTTCCCACTCAGGGGTCTCCATCTGCAGCCCGTAGGGACTCTCTTTGACCACGCCATACGCCACAATCACGCTGTTGCGCAGCTTGCTCAGCGTGTCTTTCATGTAGGGCTGGTTGTACCACACGAGTTCCAGCACACCCGAACCATCATCGAGATAGGCTTTCGTGAGGGTCATGTTGTTGCGCACTTTGACATTATCGACCGTCACGAGTTTACCTGCGACGGTGACGGCTTCGCCTGGGCGCGCATGGGCGATTTTGCGGAAATGGCGTCGGTCTTCATAGCGGCGCGGCAGGTGGAACAGCAAGTCTCCCAGCGTATAGATATTGAGCTTGCTCAACACCTGTGCCAGTTTCGGACCCACGCCCTTCAGGTACTGTACTTCCGTTTCCAGCGTATAGCCTCGCGTCCCCGTCATAGTATACATGAGTATACCTTACACTAAGCAAGCGGAACGGGATCTCTCTGGAGCAACAGGGTATACTTACCGATGCAATGGAAGGCTCCGATTCGAAGCCGCGGTGGCGACGTGTTCTCATCAAGCTGAGCGGAGAGGCGTTCGCAGGGGAGCAGGGTGTTGGGTTAGACCCTGAGGCGATTGACTACCTTGCTCGCGAGGTGATCTCGGTGCATCAGTTGGGTGTGCAGACCGCGGTCGTGGTGGGGGGCGGGAACATTGTGCGCGGCGCGTCGATCGCCATGACGGGCATCGAACACGCCACCGCGGACTACATGGGCATGCTGGCGACGGTCATCAACGCCCTCGCGCTGCAAGCGGCGATTGAGCGGCATGGGGTGGATACGCGCGTGCAATCGGCGATTGCGATGCAAGCCGTTGCGGAACCGTTTATCCGCCGACGCGCAATTCGCCATCTCGAAAAGGGACGGATTGTCATCCTCGCCGCCGGCACGGGCAACCCGTTCTTCACGACCGACACCGCCGCCTCGCTCCGCGCGGTCGAACTCAACGCCGACGCGCTGCTCAAAGCCACGAATGTCGACGGCGTATATGACCGAGATCCCCGTAAGCACCCCAACGCAATCAAGTATGATACGCTCTCGTTCGAGGAAGCCCTTCAGCGACAACTGCGCGTGATGGACCTGACCGCCTTCACGCTCTGTATGGAACGCACGATGGAGTTGGTCGTTTTTAACATCTGGGAGCCGGGTAACTTGCGTCGAATTGTGCAGGGCGAGCCAATCGGCACGCTTATCCGACACGAACACAACTCATAAACAAGGAGGCAACGCCATGTCGAAACACGAACTGAGTACCCCAGCGAATGCAGAGACCCTCTTCAAAGAGGCAGAGACGCGTATGAAGCATGCCATCGAACACCTCAGGCAAGACTTTGCAGGCTACCGTACAGGACGCGCGAACCCCGCTATGGTCGAGCGCATCATGGTCGATTATCACGGCACGAAGATGCAACTCCAACACTTAGCGTCGATTACCGTGCCAGAGCCGCGTCAGCTCCTGATACAGCCTTGGGATCAATCGGCGGTATCGGCGATCGAAAAGGCGATTCAGCGTTCCGACCTCGGTGTGAACCCCGTCAGCGATGGGCGCACCCTGCGGATTACCTTGCCCCCGCTGACCGAAGAGCGACGCAAAGAGCTCATCAAGCAGGTACACAAACGCGCCGAGGAGGGGCGAGTCGCGATCCGTAATATCCGCCGCGACCTGCACGAGCATCTGCGCCAAATGCAAAAAAACAAGCAAATCTCAGAAGACGACCTGAAACGCTACGAGCAGCAGATGGAGAAGCTCACGCATAAATACATCGAAGAGGTCGATAAACTCCAGAAAGCGAAAGACGAAGAGTTGATGGAGGTCTGAGCGACGGGGATGCAGGTCATCGACTGGCGTGCGGAGGCGGTACGGCGCGGAGTGGATCTCACGCGCTTGCCCCGTCATATCGCGATGATTATGGACGGCAACGGGCGTTGGGCGCGGGCGCGCGGGCTGCATCGCCTCGTGGGACATGCCAACGGACATAATACCGTGCGCCGTATGGTGCTCGGCTGTGCGGAGCTGGGCATCGAAGCCCTCTCGCTCTACACTTTCAGCACCGAGAACTGGCGCCGCCCCCACGAAGAGGTAGAGGGGTTGATGCGTCTGCTGGAGCGTTCCGCCCGTGAGGAGCTGCCTGTGATGATGCGCAACGGCGTGCAAATCCGCTTCAGTGGGCGGATAGACGAACTGCCGCCCGAACTGCAGAGCATCCTGCGCCGCGCCGAGCAGATGACCGCACATAATCGGCGCATCATCCTGCACTTAGCCATCAACTACGGCGGACGCGCCGAACTGGTAGACGCCATGCGCGCCATCGCCCGTGAGGTGCAAGTCGGACGCCTGGAACCCGACGCCATCGACGAAAACACGATCCAGGCATTCCTCTACCAGCCCGACCTGCCCGACCCCGATTTGCTCATCCGCACCGCAGGCGAGCAACGCACCAGCAACTTCCTACTGTGGCAGACCGCTTATACTGAGCTTTACATTACGCCCGTGTTGTGGCCCGACTTCACGATGGAGCATCTGATCGAGGCGATTTTGGACTATCAGGGTCGGCAGCGCAAGTTCGGGGGCATCCTGGAGCCTGTGGGGAGCGGCTAACTAACGCACGGGGTCATCCGTGATAATCGCGTCCACGCCCAGCAGGGTCAGCGTGCGTTTGCGTTCTGCCTCGTTGACCGTCCAGACCACCAACTTTTTGCGTTGAGCTCGCGCTCTGCGAACGAGGTCCTCGTCCACCAACGGGTGTTCTAAATGCAGCGCCTCGTAGCGTATGCCCCAACGCCGCCCGTCTTCCTGCAACATATGCGGTGTGTATTGACTAATTAGCACGCCCAATCGCAACTTGCGCGATTCCTCGCTGAACCAGCGCAGTGTGTCGAGGCTAAACGAGGAGATGAGCACATACGGTGCGAGCTGATACTGCTCGATTAACCCCAAAATCGTGCGCACCATCGGGCGGTCTTCGGGATAGAAGGTCTTCATATCGAGGTTATAGCGCGTGCGATTGCCGAACGCTTCGAACACTTCCTTCAAGGTGGGCACGCGTTCGCCTGCGTACTTGCTGCCGAATCGGATGCCGGCGTCGTATTTTTGGATTTCCCCCGCACTGAGTTGACGCACATCGCCCTTGCCGTCGGTGGTGCGCTCCAGGGCTGGGTCGTGGATCACCATAGGCACGCCGTCCGCGCTGGGGGTGATATCGAGTTCGATGCCATCCGCGCCCATCTCCAACGCGAGTCGGAACGCGGACAGCGTGTTCTCGGGCGCGTGCATGCTCGCGCCGCGATGCCCGAAAATCAGGGGGCGCCTCACTCCCCAGAACCGCATGGCTACGCCTCCGTTTGGGGTGCGTTAATAGTCAGCACAGGGCAGGTGGGCGTGCGTACAATCTTCTCAGTCACCGAGCCGAACACCCAGCGTTTCCAGCCGCTGCGCCCGTGCGTGGCAATCACGATGAGGTCAACGCCTTTCTCTTTCTGATAGGCGATAATCTCATCCGCAGGGTCGCCCCACACCACGCTGGCGAACACGGAAAGACTTTTGGGAATGCGCTGCTCAATCAATTCTTGCATCGAGCGTTCCGCCGCCGCGCGCATCTCGCTTTCATACAGGGGTACTTCTACATTCACCGGTACAGGCACGACATGGAGCGGGGGCACAACATGCAGGAGATGAAGTTCCGCATTGAAATGCTCCGCCAGCTCCACCGCCATATCCAGCGCATCGTACGAGGGGGCGCTAAAGTCCGTTGGCGCCAAGATTTTCTTGAACGGTAACCGCATCGTTAACCTCCCAGATGTATTGTACCCTGCGGACACTTCACACCGGGATAATTTTGTCTTAGGTATACTTCCTTTGTCTTATCTGGAGAGCTTCTGTGTGGGTGTTCCGAATCGCGGGACTGACTTATCTGGGCGGTGTATGCTGGCAGCGTTCGCTGTCGGAGGCAGCTTGGGTTGGGTTGGGGGCGTTGGTGTTGGGCGCGCTGCTGGCGACCTTTTTCGAGCAGCGCTATCGCGCCTCTTGGGCGACGCTTGCGGGGCTGGTTGTCGACAACGCTTTGGTGGGGCTGGTTTTCTGGTTGCTTGAGGGGGCGGCGTGGGCTTATTGGCTCTTGTTGATACCGCTTTTTCATGCGCTACTGCGTTCTGGCGCTATGGGCGCATGGCTGGGCGGAATTGCCGGTGCAAGCGCGGTCGCTGGCGGATCGTTCTTGAGCACCGGTAAGCCAATCCCCACCGATGCGGGAACGCTTAGTTGGATGGGGGGCATCTTGTTGCTGGGGGGTGCGTTGGGCTGGGCATGGCAACGACGCCTCCAGATCGCGCATGACGCACTCCTGCAACGGGCGGAGCAAGCCATCGCCGAAAGCGAAGCCGCCGAGCGACGCGTTCGTGAAAGCTATCGAGAGCTCAAATACCACTATCATCGCTTAGAGGAACAAGTCTCCAATTTGCAAGACGCTGTGGAGTTGCTTTCTGCCTTGCAACAAACACGCGACCCCGATTCGCTGTATCGGTCGATTCTGGAGCGTTTACGTGCGCGGTTTGGGGCGTCGGGCGCAGCGTTGTATGTGACGGACGAGTCGGGCGCCATGTTGCGTGTGGCGTGTGCTATTGGCTCGCTCGCGCCTCTGCGGCAGACCGCCTCGCTGACGCCGGTCCGACCATTCCAGAAAACGCTCGCCGCACAGCAGATTGCCAATCAGCTGCGGGCAGAAGTGTTGGGCTGCGAGCATATCGGGGATGCACACCGGGCGCCTCAAGAGCGCGCGGATGCACTCATTCAGCCCCTGATGAGCGAAGGGCGTGTTCTGGGAGCGATTGCGCTCAGCGCGCGCCCGACAAACGGTTTCTCGCCAGAGTTGCGCAGCCGCCTGCGCGCCCTCGTGCCCTACTTGGTCGGATTAATCGAGTTTGCGGAGCAGCTGCGCCTGATGAGTGTCCGCCTGGCGGAAACACAAATCCTTTACGATATGGAGAACCTTCTATTCTCCACCAATACGCTCCAGTCGCTTCCGCGCCATGCGCTGGAGCTGCTCAAAACCGTTCTACCCTATGAGCATGCTCAAATCCTGCTTGGCACGGGTGAGAATCTGGAGATGGTTGCGCAGGTTGGCGCGATGCCCAATCTCTCCGCAGCGATGCCATGCCTCACTGGGGCAGACGGCTCGCCCCCGTGCGGGCAAGTGATTAACGATCCCCATGAGCACGCGGCGCTGTTTGCGCCTGCGAAAAGCCTCGTGATGGCGCCGCTGCGAGGCGGTGTGCGACTGCAAGGAGTGCTTGTCTTGGGACGCACGGAGCTGCCCCCCTTCAACGAACTGGATCTCGAGGTACTCCAAACGCTGGCGTTTCAACTGACCAGTGTGCTGGAGCGTGCCCAGTTGCTCAGCGACCTCGAACGGCTCGCGACAACCGATGGACTGACAGGGCTTTCCAACTACCGCCACTTCCGAGAACGCTACCGTGAGGAGATTAACCTTTGCCGACGCTACCGTCATTCGCTGGCGATGATGCTCATCGACTTAGACGGCTTCAAGAAGGTGAATGACCAGTATGGTCACTTAGAAGGTGATTATCTGCTGGTGCAGTTCGCGGAGACTTTGCGGAACACCCTGCGCACCACGGAGCTGATTGCCCGCTACGGTGGCGACGAGTTTGTCGTGCTGATGCCCTCCACAAACTTGCAAGGTGGTCTCGCGGCGGCGCAGCGCGTCGCACAGGTAGTGCGGGAGACTGCCTTCCACGATACTTCGGGGACGCCGCGCCTTCGAATCACGGTGAGCATCGGCGTCGCGGCGTTTCCAAACAGCACTGATAACCCAGCCGAGCTACTGGAAAAAGCCGACGAAGCCCTCGAAATTGCCAAACGCAACGGCAGGAATCAAGTGGTTGCGTACGAAATTACTGCATAAATGCTGAAGGCGCCCACCACGCGCTTAGATTATAATATAAGGCGTGTGATGGGCGAAAGTGGAGAGCGTAATGAAACTCACGACCCTGCAACAGGCTGAAGAATATGTGCGGCGTGGGCGCTTGAAGCAAGCGGTGCGGGTGCTGCGACGCGCTGTAGAGTCGGGGGATGCCCCGTTGGAGTATTACCTCCGCCTCGCCGATGTGTATCGCCTGCAGGAGAACTGGAACGGTGCGATTGAAGCGATGCGTGCTGCTGTGCAGTGTGCCCCCCACGCTGTGCCTGTGCGTGAACGACTGGTTGAACTGCTCATCGAAAGCGGGCGACTGGCGGAAGCCGTCTCCGAATGCCGACGCTGGCTCCGTGAAACGCCCAACCACCCCGTTCCCCTGGAGCATCTGCTCGATGCCTACTGGCAATCGATGGACTATGAGCATGCTCTCCAGGTCGCCAACCAGCTGGTGATGCTCCAACCGCAGTCGGCGCACTATCGCTTACGCCGTGCGCGCCTACTGGACAACCTCGGACGGTACGCCCAAGCGATTAGCGATTACGAACACCTCGTGTTCGACCTCTCCACCCCGGTGGAGGTGATGGTTTGGGCAATTACCGAGCTGGAACGGCTGGACACGACGCAGATGGAGATGGTGTTGCACCTTGTGGCAGAAGACACCCTCTTCCGCCTCAAGTTTTTGCGCGACCCTGTCGGCGCGGCGCGCGAGCGTGGGTTCGTGTTCAGTCGTGTCGGTGAGCAGATGCTGCGGGTTGTTCCGAACGCCGTGCGCGAAATGCCGAAACCAGTCCGTCGCTATGCCGACTATAACTGAGCGCTTGCGTCCTATTCAAGAAGCCATCGGGCGACGCACTTTGGTGATGGGCGTTTTGAACGCCACGCCCGACAGCTTCTACGATGGCGGTCGCTATGCCACGCTGGACGCCGCGCTCGCCCACGCCGAGCAGATGCTCGAAGAAGGCGCGGACATTCTGGACATCGGCGGCGAGTCGACCCGCCCTGGCGCCGACCCTGTGCCCGAAGCCGAGGAGATTCGACGCGTCGTCCCTCTCATCGAGGCGATTGTGGCACGCTATCCCGATGCCGTTCTCTCAGTCGACACGACCAAAAGCCGCGTGGCGCAACACGCACTCCAAGCAGGCGCGTGCATCATCAACGACATCAGCGGCGCCACCTTTGATCCTCGCATGTTGGAACTTGCTGCGCACACAGGCGCGCTGATCGTGCTGATGCATATCCGAGGCGCCCCCAAAACGATGCAGCAGAACCCCGTCTACGACGATGTGGTGGCAGAGGTGCGCGCCACGCTCCATGCCCATGCGCGCCGCGCGTTGGAGGCAGGCATCCCCAAAGAGCGTATCTGGCTTGACCCCGGTATCGGATTCGGGAAGACGGTGGAGCATAACCTTCAGTTGTTGCGGGGATTGCCCGAACTTCGCGCCCTCGATTTCCCAATTCTGGTGGGCACCTCGCGTAAGTCATTCATCGGGCACATTCTGGGCGGACTGCCCCCTCAAGAGCGACTGGAGGGCACCCTGGCGACGCTGGCGCTCGCCGTCGCATGGGGCGCAGACATCGTGCGCGTACACGATGTGCAAGCAGCGGTTCGAACCGTCAAAATCGCGGATGCCCTGTGTAGAAGGTATACTCCGTAGCGGTGCAACAGGCAGGACAAACAAGCGATGGGGAACTACTGTCTTAAAAACGGGCGCATCCTCGACCCTGCAACCCAGTTAGATACTTACGCCGACCTGCGCATTCGTGGTGGTCGTATCGCTGAAATCAGCACAGAACTCTCCCCGGAAGCGGGCGAAACTCTTATCGACTGTACAGACTGCTGGATTGCGCCGGGGCTGGTCGATATCCATGTGCATCTGCGCGAGCCGGGGCAGAGCCATAAAGAGACCTTGCAGACCGGGGGCGCCGCGGCGGTTGCGGGGGGCTTTACGAGCGTGTGCTGCATGCCGAACACCGACCCGCCGCTGGATAGCCCGACACTCGTGCGGGAGATTCGGGCAAGAGCCGAGCGCGAGTCGCCTTGTAAGGTATATGTGGCGGCGGCACTGACGCAAGGCATGCGCGGTGAGGTCCCTTGCGACTACCACGCGCTCAAACAAGCGGGCGCGGTCGCCTGCTCCGACGATGCATTCCCTGTGCAATCGGCGGAAGTGATGCGTCGTGCGATGCTCGGCTGCGCCGCCTATCGACTGCCCGTCGTGACTCACTGCGAGGATAAGACGCTTAGCGAAGGAGCCAGTATGCACGCGGGCGCGGTCAGTGCGCAATTGGGGCTGAAAGGCGCGCCTGCCTCTGCCGAGACCGTGCAGATTGCTCGGAACGCGCTCCTTGCACAAGAGACGGGATGTCATCTGCACATTCAACACCTTTCGACAGCGATGGGGGTGGAGCTGGTGCGCTTTTTCAAGGCGCAGGGGGTGCGTATCTCCTGCGAGGTCGCGCCGCATCACCTGTTATTGACCGATGTAGCGTGTGCTGAGTTCGATACGGATGCCAAGATGAACCCACCTCTGCGTTCGGAAGCTGACCGCCTCGCGCTGGCGCAGGGGGTGCAACAGGGCGTGATCGATTGCATCGCGACCGATCACGCCCCGCACGCGCCGTTTGAGAAAGCCCACCCGTTTCCCACTGCGCCGTTCGGAATCGTCGGGCTGGAGACCGCTTTGGGGTGCATATTGCTCTGGAACAGCATGCTTGACCAGCCCCTCACGCCGTTGCAGATTGTGGATTTACTCAGCACCGCGCCCACTCGCCTGATGGGGCTACCCGGAGGGACGCTTGCCGTCGGTGCGCCTGCGGATGTGGTGGTCATCGACCCGAACCTGCGCTGGACCGTAGACCCCTCGCGCCTGCAGTCCAAGAGCAAAAATACGCCGTTCAAAGGCTGGGAGCTGCTGGGCAAGGCGCGCTATACCTTCGTAGACGGCGTATTGGTACACGCTGCCAAATAATACTTGGGCAGTTGGGTGTTTATTTGGTCTCCTCGAACGCGCGCGGTTGCGGTAGCAATGGGTTCGGAATGTCCTTGCGCAGCACAACCGCCATCACGCGCATCCCCATCGGAAACGCCATTTCGAACTGCAGGTTGTCGGGCACGGGGTCGTAATCGCGCATCGAGATGAAGTAGAGCATCTCGCCGTCGGGATCCCACGCCGGGAGCACATCACGGAACTCAGGCTGGGTAATCGGGTGGATGGCGCCGGTTTCTGTATCGTAGATTTTGATGATGTGCGTGCGCTCGTTCGGGGCGAAACTATACGCCAGCCATCGTCCACATGGCGACCATGCGAACCCCTCAATCATCCCGTACTCACTGCGCTCCACGAGTTGTAGCGTGCGCTGCTCGATATCGAAAAGATGCAGTTCGAACCGATGGTTGCTAAGCGCGATACGGTCGGCGGTCGGGCACACCTCCAGGCGGTAAGGGTGCCCAATATCGAACTCCTCGAAGCACGTGATGCCGTCGGGGGTATGTAGTTCCAGGCGCGGCTCACCGCTTGCGTCGGAGACCGTGATGATTCGTTTGCCGTCGTTTAGGAATCGGCTCAGGCGATAGCGCACGCCTTGCGGCTCACCGTGCTGAATGACCGCGCCTTCCCAGTTGCCCATCGTGAACGGCTTGCCGCGCACCGTGAGCAGGAGCGAATGCCCTTGGGGGTGAAGCGTATACTCTTGCAGGTACTTGTCGGTCTCCACGAACTTGCGCTGTGCTTGGGTTCGCGGGCTGCGCAACTCCACCGGGATAAGGCGGTTCTCGCCCGTGGCTAAGTCCAGCACATACAAATCCGCGCCTGCGTGATACACGATTCGCGTGCCGTCCGTGCTGGGGTAGCGCACATAGTACTCTTCGTGGTGGGTGTGGCGCTGCAGGTCGGAGCCGTCGGGCAAGCAGGAATAGATATTCGCGATGCCCTCGTGGTCGGACACGAAGTAGATGCGCTCGCCAATCCACATAGGCGCTGTTAGGTCGCCGTTAGTGGGTTGGAAGCGCGTGAACTCGCCGTTGCCTGTGCGGTCAATCCAGAACACGCCTGCCGTGCCCCCGCGATAGCGTTTCCAACAGGCAGGATCGCCCGTGTGTCTGCCCAAGAGGATTGCACCGTTGGGTCCGAAGCTGATATGGTTTGCCAAGCCGTAGGGGTACTGTGTGGGCAATCCGCCTTCGAGCGGGACGCGCCACAACACGACTTCACGCGGCGGGCGTCCCGCGGTACTGTTGTAGATGACCTCGTTGCCGTCGGGCGTCCAGCCGACGACCTCGACGCGCCCTGCGCCCTGATAGGTCAGACGGCGCGGCTCGCCCCCCTCTGCAGGCATCACATACACCTCAGGATGCCCTTCGTCCCGCGCCACAAAAGCAAGCCACTGACCATCAGGCGAATAGCGTGGCGTGAGAACCGCGCTCAGGCTGGTGGTCAACCGCCGTGCAATCCCTCCTTCTACGGGAACCGTCCACAGGTCGTCCTCGCACACGAATGCAACCGTGTCGCCGCTAATGGTTGGATAGCGATAGTACCCTTGATGCATAGCGCGAGGATTATACCTTTTCAGCATCCCGAACCGAAGTTGAAAAGCACCACCAGCAAATCCGCATCGTCGACCGTGCCGTCGCGATTCACATCGGCTTGCGAGTCGTTCGAACCGAACGCGAACAGTACCATGAGCAGGTCGGCATCGTCGATAGTGCCATCCTGGTTCAGGTCGCCCGCTTTGAGTGTGAAGTTGAGCGTGATGAGATTGCTCAGGGTTGTGTTCTGTTGGGCGCACAGCCAGACGCCGTTGGGCGTGTTGATCTGTACCTGCGCGGCGCCTGTCAGCGCGGTATCGAAGGCAAAACTCCCGTTGTTGCCCAGATTCAGGGTCACGGTCTCCTGCTGGCTGCCTGCTTGCACGGTGAAGCGCACAGGCGTCCCCTGCGGGTTGGCGACTCCTTCCAACGCAACTTGCCCTTGCACACGCACGGGCGACACGCTCAGCGTATTCGTGGCGAATGTGGCGGCGTAGGTGCTGTCGCCGCTGAACTCCGCACGCAGCGTCTGGTTTCCTAACGGGGCACTGAGCGGGATGGTGTAGCCCAGCGTCGCAACGCCCGCGCTATTCGTCACGGCGGTACCCACAAGAACATCGTTCACCTTGAAGGTGATGGTGCGCCCGCTGAGGGGGGCATTGTCCAGCGACTGGCGCAGGGTGGCTTGAAGCGTAATCGCCTGTCCGCGTCGTCCACTGACCGCAGGCAGCGTGATACTCGTCGCTTGGCGAACCTCCATCGCACCCGCGAACACGCGATCGTCCACGATGAAGTCGCCCGTGTTAATCGTGTTGCTATTGTTGCGGTCGTACCAGAGCGCGGTCAAGACATCGTAGGCGCCTGCTGCGGCGTCGCTCGGCACCAGGAAGAATCGGGCGCGGTTATTCGTGCCTTCGACAAGGCTTACCTTCAGGTCGCGCGATGGGTCGGAGAGCCATGCGCCTGTCCCCAGCCGAATCGACGCGCCGAGCATCACCTGAAAATCGTGAGTTGCGTTGATGGTGTAGCCCAGCGTCGCTTGGTTCCCTGTGCGCACGGGGTTGGGGCTTACAAGGAGGCTTTGAATGGCGGCGACGCCACCTTGCACCAGTTGGTATCCGCGTGGGGCGTAGTAGTGGCTCAGGATTTGTTGCCAGTTTTTCGTGCCGTAGCCGTGGAGGGGCGCGCTGCTGCTACACGCTTGACTGCTGGAGAGCCGTCTACCGGTAGCCCAGCGTGCGGAACCCCACTGACACATGCCGCGCCCGTGCCCGTTGAGCGCGAAGCCCGTACACACGGGGTCGGCAATGCAGGGCCAACTGCTGCCCGTGCCCGAATAGCCGTTGCCGCAGCCCGCGTTGTTGTTCTCTGCGGAGTACTCCGCGCGTGCGATGTTGCCTGCACTGGTGAGCAGCACATAGCGCGTCGTGGCGTCTACCGCCGCGTTGCCGTTGCTGCTCTGATTGCCCGTGAATACTTGGCATGAGGTGGAGTCGCAGATGTCGTAGGTGCTGTTGATGGGGCTATAGACGAACGAGACGCCGTAGCTGCGCACGGCGACCGCGCCCGCCTTGAGCGATTCCATGCCGGCAGGCGGATTCTCGCTCCCGAAGCGCACATTCCCCCAGCAAGCGTACCATTCGCTGGTAATCACGCCTTTACAATAGGTGTCGATGGTGTAGACCTCCACGCCGCCGGGGCAGTTCGTGCGCGAGGTGCAGTTGCGCCCTACTTTGATATACTTGGGCAGCACGATTGGCGCAGGCGCGGCAGGGGAGAAGTCGGATCCCCCCTCCGAATTGATCTCTGCGTGGGGGATGGGGATGGGAGACGACGGCTGATACTCGCACGCTTCACAGGGTTCGGTCGGCGTGTTCTCGCGATGACGCGGCGAGCGCATATCGCGCCGCTCGATGCCCGACCCCGCCTGCATCGTGAGGCGATAAATCCAGTCGCCCTCGCTCCACAGTTGCACATTCTCCAGCAGCAGGGTGCGATAGCCCACTTTTTCCAGCACGAGGGTAGCGAACGGCTGCGCCTTGCCCTGCAGGTCGCGGATGGGGAACTGCAGGAAGAACAGTCCCCGCGCGTCGGTGAGGGTCTCGCCCGCGTGGTTCACCACGCGCACGCGCACCCCTTCCAGCGGCTGCCCCGTCGCTTCGTCGACGGCGAAGCCCACCACTATCATCTGGTTCGGCTTGCGTTGCGCCCACAGGAAGCGCCAGTCGGTCTCCTGTGGGGGGACAAGGGGGTCTAAGTAGAATCGGTGGGGAGGTGTGGAGTCGCTGACCGTCAGCGTGGTGGTGATGGGATGATAGCCCTCCTGTAGCACATGCACACTATAGCCACCTTCGGGCAGGTACGCTGTCAGCCGCCCATCGGCTTGGGCACGAAACGGATAGACCTGTCCCGTGGTCAGTTCTGTGAAGAGAACCTCGGCATTCAAGGCGCGCCCCGAAACCGAATCGTGAACGCGCAGGTCAACCCACTGCTGCGCCAGCATAACTCCCAGCGCGAACGATAAACTCAGACTGAGCAACCCTTTCAGCACGCTCTGCATAACTCCAGTATACCACAGGTTTATGAGGTTTAGTCGCCGACACCCATAAACTCATCGACGAAGTGGGAAAGATGGCTATAGTAGCCCCAGGCGAAGGCGATTATGGCAATCCCTGTGGCGAGCAAACTCATCAAGAACATCAGACGGAAAAAGGTGCGGGGTAGTTGGTGGAGGTTCGTCGTGGCGCGTTCGCGGTACCAGTTTGCGAGCGTCTGCAGCACTGTCGGCAGGTCGCCCGTTTGGACGCCCGTGCGCGCCATCATCACCTCCTCGATAGGAAATATCTGCGAGCGTTCCATCGCCGTATCGATATGCGCGGCGCCTTCTGCCCTCGCCAGTTCCACTTCGAGCAACGCTTCTGCGATTGTCCTATTAGGCACCGCGCTTGCCGCTAAGGTGTGCGCCGTTGCTGGATAGATCCCCGCCCGCGTCAGATATGCCAGATGGAACAGATACAGCTCCAGCGATTGGGCGCGTATCCAGTCGGCATAGGTGAAAACGCCCAAGCCGGTGAGGCGTAGGCGCGCTGCTAACCGCTCGCTGCCCGCTATGAGATAGCCCAGCAGCATCAGCGCGATCATAAAGAGCATTGCAGGTAAGCCGTAGCGTAGAAACGCTTTGCCGAAGCCGCCCAGAATGGCTTGAAGCGCCTCCGAAGTGGTATTGCCCACAAAATCACGCAGCCCCCACAGCAAACCGATGCCCAACGGCGCGATGAGCGGCAATAGCAGCACCGCATGCCACAAACAGCCCTGCGACAACAGCGACCACCGACGCACCACACGGTGTTGCTCGTAGTACTCAACGAGCCGATCCAGCATCTCGGGAAGGTAGCCCCCTTGCTCCGCAGCACGGAACGCGCCGACCACAAAAGCGGGAAACAGGTCGGGGAACTTCGTCATCGAGTCGGAAATCGCGATACCCTGCGCCGTGTCGCGTGCTATCTCGAGGCTGGCGCGTTGCAACCCCTTATGTGGCGTACGCTGGCTCAGGCTTTGAAACGCGTTCGCAGGTGTCATCCCTGCTTTGAGCATCGAGCGCAGCTGCATCAGCCACATTGCCATTCCGTGCGGTGAGACGCGGGAACGTTCCCAACTCCTGGGCGTGGCTTGCGCGTTGTGCTGTAATGAACTGCCCCTGGTCACTGGGGCATTCTGCCTCAGCGCGTTTGTGGAAGGGGGAGCCGATACCTCTGCGGGCGCCATGGCTAACCTCACCACGCGCAACCCTTGCTGACCCAAAAGTTGCTGCGCCTGACGGACATCGGGCGCGTTCAGTTCCCCCGAAACCACGCGCCCTCCTGAATCAACCGCTTGATACCGAAAGATGGGCATCGTAGACGCGCACCTCTTGGTTCTGAACTTGTGGGTCGTTCAACCGCTCTTGCAGGGTCGTCCCGTCGGGCAAGATATAGTTCGGCGTCGTCTCCGCCAGCGGTATCAATACAAACGCTCGCTCGTACATACGCGGGTGGGGGATTGTGAGCGTCGGCGTGTCTAAAACCAGCTGGTCATACAAGATAATATCGATATCGAGCGTGCGCGGCATCCACCGTCCTTCGGTGAAATTGCGCCCCAATTCGGCTTCCACAGTCTTGACCGCCTCCAGCAGCGCGTGAGGCGTCAACTCCGTCTCCGCCCACACCCCCAGATTCAGGTACAGTCGTGGGTCGGGTGTCTCGCCCACGGGAACCGTCTCATACACCCGCGAAATCTGATACGGGTAGACCCCGTGCGCTCGGAGACGGCGCACCCCTTCCTGCAGATTCTTCAGACGATCGCCCAGATTCGAGCCGAGGCTCAGATAGACCTTCGCCGCCATGCGTGTTGGATTATACCCCTGAGCGTGTTCGTGAATTCGCCAAAATTGTGAGCTCAGCGTTTGCGCGAACCTCATGGGCGTTTGAACTCAAATTCTTGAATCGTCGGAGGTTCGCGCAAAATCGGTGATTGGTTGGCGGTGTGTTCTTGGGTTTAGAAGGTTGCGATTGGGCTTGAGTTCAGATATTGAGTTATGATAAGTAATCAGTGCGTGTCGAGTGGTGTTGGGGTGGGAGGCGTGTTCAGCGTCCTATGCCGCTTTGGAGTCCAGTTCGAAGAGCCGGATCTCGCGTACGGTCTTTTCGACGAGGTCGGTGGTGAGCGCGAGGCAGGGATAGCCGTAGAATTCCGCCGGGGTGAGTTCGATTTGCTGTTCGCCGCTCGTTGCCCTGCCTCGGAGTGGCGTAAACAGCAGTAGCCCAAAGCGGTGCATAGTACGCAGCGAAAGCAAGCCCAGTTCCATTTGTCCGGGCAGGCTGTTCAGTTTGTAGCGAATGTTGAGCCGTGCGCCGAGCCAAGTAGCAACTTCTTGAGCGGTGCGCCACTCGGAGCCGCAGTGGCGTGATCGCCCAAGTAAACGCATGAGCGCATCAGCATGCATCTGCGAAGCCAGAACCGAGGGGCTGATGGTGATATGATACACGCCGTGGGTCTTGACGACCTGATCGAGCAGGGCATTTGCTTGCGTTGCATCGACCCATTCGATAGCGCGGTACGCCGTTAGAGGAATCGTAAAGAGCGCATACGGCTCGTGGGGGCGCTGGGGATTGGGTGGGCGAAATGGGTGCGCACTGCCAAACGGGAACCCGCTCGCTTGCGGGTGATACCCACCGCGACTGAGGTCGCTGAGCAATTGGGCATTTTCTGCGTAATTGTAAAATTCGTGACAGCCGCGCCAGGCTAATTCGGCGACTTGTACCGCCGTGATGGCACGTACCCCTGTAAAGCGACGCAGGTTGTCTACTTGTCCCTGCAGGGTGCTGGAACGGCAAAAATGTTCCGCGTCCGGTTGGAAGCGAATCCCTATCTCATGCTCGCGCTTGACCAAATCGCGATAGAAGTTCGGGTTGTGAATCGCTTCGCTGAGGCACCAAGTGGCTCGGACGCCTGTGAGGGTGAGCAGGTGGCTAAGGGGTGTCTCATGGTCTGCATGTCCTGGTTCGGAGAGGATGCTGAGCACGCTTACGGCAGGGGCGAGGTTTGGGTAGTACCAGAACATCGGTGTGACCTCACCGCGCTGTTGTCCTGCCCAAAGCACAGCGCGTGTCAAACTTTCTGCCCAGAGGTCTGCCACAGGCTTGGCGAAGCAGAGTTGCCCATCGCCGCACGGGGCACGGTCGAGGTACCAGTCCAGCCGCGAGGCGTCCTCGCTGTGCATAGTGGTTTCGTCATCGGGGGGCGCGTCGGGGGGCAGCAGGCGTGGCTCGCTCACGGGGCGTCCTATCTGGATACGCGCCATCGTCTCGCCTACATGCAGAGTGTAGAGGATTGCGTATCCTGCGCCAACGGCGCGGCAGGTAATCGCAGGTAGCCCTGTATCGCGAGCGTGGGGGTCTAACCATCGTGCCCAGATAGTCGTGCCGTCCGTCGCGGAGACCATCACGCCCCCAAAGGCGTGGAGTAGTCCCCACTCCTGCTGAAAGAGGGGGTTATCGTGTTCGGTGCAGGCATAGCCTTCACCAAGTTGGATAAGCATGCCGTTGGGGTGCGTTTTGGGCTCCACACCCAGCAGGTCCGGCGCGTCGCAGGGACTGCCGATGGCAATCCATACGCCGCCATTTTCCAGAAACTGGTGCAGTGCGAGGCGTGTTGCATCGCCGAATGCACCGTGCCCGAGGGTGATGAGCACGCTTAGGTGTGGCAAACGCGCTGGCAGTTCTGCTGGCAAGAGCCAATCCAGCAAGAACCCCGCATGTGCCAGTCGGTAGCACGCGAACATCTCGAAGAGGCGTGCATTGAGCGGCGCCACCCCGCTATTTACCCGATCCGTCGCGGTCATGGGGCAGACGCCCACCCGCGTCCACTTCCAGATTGGAGCCATCGTCCGAGAAGATTATCGGCAGGGCGGGCAATTATCTTGAACCGATTAACGCGCAGGCGACCATTTCGGGGTGATGTAGTCCCCTGACTGCGTGCGCTGTGTCAGGTCTGTGCCGTCGATGCGTACGGTGTAGATCTGTCGGTTGCCGGGCTTGCCCATCGCGAACACCAGTTGTTGTCCGTCGGGCGACCAGTGGGGGTGGAACACTTCTCCCTCGACGATGAGGGTCGGTACGCCTCCCGATTCGGGCACGGTCGCCAAGCCGAGGCGTTGTAGTTCACCGTTCTTGAGTCGTTCACACAGCACGAACGCCACGCGCGCGCCGTCGGGGGACCATGCGACCTCGATGGCCGCCTGCGAGTTATCTGGGGAGAGCCAGAGGGGGAGCGGTTTCACATCGCTCGTCCCGTCGCCGAAATCGAAGCGTATCACGCCGCCCATTCGTTGCTCGCCTTCAGAGGTGGGGACGATCAGCCCAGCGCCACTCACCACCAAGCTCTGTCCTGTGGGTGACCAGTCCAAATCTACTTGCTCGCCGCCAATCACTACGGGCAGAGTGAACTGCTGTTGTGCCTTGGTCATGTCTTGCAACACGATCTGTTCGCCGTCATCGATGCGTTGTACCGCCGCGATAAGGGCATGGTTCGGACGCTTTGCGTAGCGGAAGGCAATCTGCCCGTATTGCTCGCGCACCTGGGTCATTTGCGAAGCGGAAGGGATCAGCTGAAGCGAGTGGACGCCTTTCACATCTATTTCCGTCACCAGTCCTTGCGCTATATGCAGGATGTGCTGCCCATCGCGGTCGTAATAGGGGGCGAGTTTGGCGCCACCGCCGATAGTGAGTTGGCTTAGCCCTTTACCGTCGGGGTCGATTGTCCAGAGTTGATACACAAAGTCGCGTCGATTGGATGAGAAGACGATTTTCTTGCCGTCGGGCGCCCAGTCGGGGCTACGGTCATCGAATTCGTCTTCTGTGAGCATCTGGGTTTGCCCATCGGGCAATATCACAGCGATGTCGCCATAGGCGTCGTCGTTCAGGCGCACGCACACAATCCAGTTGGGCGTGTTCGGCTTGAAAGGACGCAGGTCGAGGCGCCCCCATGGCTGCGAGCGTATCAGCGCGAGTGCGCCCACCATAATCACCACGACCAGAATCCCAATCAGCAAGCGTTCTCGGCGTTTGATTCGGTTCATCGTTCCACTGATGATGGGGTTGGAGCGTAAAGGATAAGCCATGCGACCACCGCGGCGGGCGCATCCACATTCGTGGCGATACGCTCGATGATGCGGTTGAGTTGTCGCTCGTCGGCTTCGGTTTCGACGGGGATGTTTTGCAACGCGTTGCGCACGAAATCGATCATTTCGTTCAGGTAGCGCGCGCGATTCACCGCGAGGCTGCGTCCGGGGGTCTCGGCGAATTTACGTCCCACCTGTTCGTAAACCGCTTCCCAGTTGGTGTAGGTGCGCGTTTCTGCTTCGCGTTTGCGCGTGCTTTGCTCGCTGAGGCGGCGCAGCTCTTCCTGCTTGCGCAGATGCAGTTGCCAATCGTGCAAGGTTGTGCCTTCGATGATCACCAACTGGGGACGGATGGCGTATGCCTCTTCAATAAACTGTTCAATCCACTTGCGGACGGTTGGGGCGTTGAGGTGTCCTGCGAGTTGGTACTCTTCGTGGGGGAGTCCCAGCACGACGGTGTCGCCTTCGATGGTCACCAGTTGCAGGGCATCGAGGGCGCGGTAGAGGGTGCGCCCCGTTACTTGCTGTTTGACGCGTTCGCGGATAAGGCTCCACGCTTGCTGCATTTCTTGGCTCATAAGACCTCCCTGTGATGGCGTTCCCATAGGATGCGCAATCCTTCCAGTGTGAGCATCGGCTCCACGCGTTGGATACTGGGGCAGTGGGGTGCGAATCGCGTGGCAAGCCCGCCCGTGGCGATTACCTGCGCTTCGTCGCCCAGTTCCTGTTTAAAAAGGCGTATCAGGTGTTCAATCGCCCCAACAGAGCCTAAGATGACACCGCTGCGCAGGCTTTCGGGGGTGCTTTTGCCGAGGGGTTGACACGCGCCTTCGATTGCGATTCGGGGCAGGCGTGCGGTGCGCCCTGCCAGCGATTCGAGCATCAACTCCACACCGGGCAAAATCGCGCCGCCGACATAGACGCGCTCGCGTGAGACGGCGTCCAAGGTCGTTGCTGTGCCGAAATCCAGCACGATGACCGGGGCGCCGAAATGATGCGTCGCGGCGACGGCGTTTGCGAGTCGGTCTGCGCCCACGGCGGTCGGCGGTTCGTAGTCGATCTGGAGTCCTAAATCGGTGCTGCAAGATACAAACAGCGGTTCACAGTCCAGCCATCGCCGCGCCAGTTGACGCAACGGCTCTTCTAAGGCGGGCACTACCGAGCAGATGGCGACGCCAGAAATCGCCTTATCGAGTCCTTCCGCCTGCAACAGGGAGCGCAATAAAATATAATGCTCATCTTCCGTGCGAGCTGCGTTGGTATGCACGCGCCATGCGCGCCAGCGTCCCGATTCGTAGACGCCTAAGACGGTATGCGTATTGCCCACATCGATGCCCAGCAGCACGGTAAGATTATACCTGAGCCTTCTTTAGGGGGGTGTGGATACGCTTCAGCACCGCGAGCGCGTTCGCCACTGCCATGCGCCCATCGTAGCCGTCGAACGGGAGCGGCTCGTTGTAGAGGATTGCCCGCACGAAGCTCCGCAGTTCCCACAGGTACGGTTCGGGCGTTCCCACCTCTTCGGGGGTGAGCCTGACCTCTTGAGCCGTGTGTCGCTTGTAGCGAATAGAGCCACTGAAGCCCGAATGTTCCAGCGTGCCTTCCGTGCCCACAATCCGTACGG
Source organism: Fimbriimonadales bacterium (assembly GCA_026003075.1). GTDB lineage: Bacteria > Armatimonadota > Fimbriimonadia > Fimbriimonadales > GBS-DC > GBS-DC. The sequence goes on from BPGO01000002.1 coordinate 242,591, forward strand.
TGTAGCCCCCAAGCCTGTCGATGATGCTACACTCAATTGCGCCTACGATGCCGTTCTCGAATCGGAGCAGGGCGTGCCAGTGCTGCACGAAGTTGGGCTCGGGGTAGGGCTGTGCGCCCTGCGCCGCAACCACCTGGAACTCGCCGAAGAGCCAGCGCAAATAGTCCAGTTCGTGGACATTCATCTCTAACAACACGCCGCCGCTCTGCTTGGGGTCGGCACGCCAACCCTCTTTGAAGAGGTTCACTTCGTAGCCACGCCGTTCCAGATGTACGCTAATTGGCTCGCCAATCACGCCTTCCTGCAGCCACTGCTTCGACTGCCAGAACAGGGGGAACAGGCGCAACACATGTCCCACCATTAGCACGCGACCTGTCTCTTGTGCTGCCTGAAGGAGCGCGTCGCAGTGGTGGAGTTTGAGCGCGAGCGGCTTCTCGCAGAACAGATGCTTACCGCTTCGCAAAATCTGCATGCCCAATCGGAAATGGGTATGGGGCGGTGTTGCGAGGATACAGGCATCGAGTTCAGGATCCGCTAACACGGCTTTGAAACTTTTGTAGGCGTGCGTTTCCAACTCTGCGGCGGCGCGGTGTTTCAGTTCCGTGTTGGCGTCGTAAACGCCGACGAGTTTCGCTTCGCTCAAGGGGCGCAACTGCCACGCCAGATGACGCCCGATGCCTCCTGCACCGATGAGACCAATCCGTAGCTGCCTATGCATAGGTAAGTTTCAGTATACCTGTGGAAAGGTAAGGAGATTTTTCCTTAAAATCGCAAAAGCAGGCAGTGTTCACACGATACCTGCCCGTAGCAAGTCCTTGAGAACAATCATGCCGATTGGCTTGCCCGCTTCGTCCAGGACGGGCAGGTCGCCGATTTTGGCAGGGGCGCTATGGAACCGTTCCAGCACTTCGATGGCGAGGGGGTTGCCTTGAAGGGTCATGGGATTGCGGGTCATTGCTTCTGCCACGGGGCGCGACAGCGCGGTTTCGTCTTGAAGCAGGCGTCTTCGGATGTCGCCGTCGGTCACCAGCCCCACCATCACGCCGTTCTCGTTCACGACGCAAGCAGCGCCGGCCCCTGCTTTTGTGATGGCGAACAGGGCATCGCGCAGGGGGGCGTTTTCAGGCACGATTGCCAGCGCGTCGCCCGTGCGCATCACATCGTGCGCTCGAATCAGCAGGCGTCGCCCCAATGCGCCTGCGGGATGGTTCAGCGCGAAGTCGCGCGGGCTGAAGCCGCGCATCGCCATCGTCGCCATCGCCAGCGCATCGCCCAGCGCGAGCATCGCCGTCGTGCTGGCGGTCGGTGCAAGGTTGTGTGGGCACGCCTCGCGCTCCACCGGGATTTCCAGCACCAAGTCTGCCATCCTGCCCAGGGTGGAATCGGGGCGTCCGGTGAAGACTATGGTGAACACCTGCAGGCGTTTGAGGGCTGGGCAGAGCAAGGTTAGCTCGTCGCTTTCGCCCCGAAAGGAGAGCAGAATCGCCACATCGTGTTCGGTAATCGTGCCCAAGTCGCCGTGCGCGGCTTCGGTGGGATGGACGAAAATCGCGGGCGTGCCCGTGCTGCTGAAAGTGCCTGCCAACTTGCGGGCGATCGCGCCTGATTTGCCCACACCGCTCAGCACCACGCGCCCCTCGCATGCCAGGAGCTTCTGAACCGCCTGTTCAAACCGCGAGTCCAGTGTTTCGATGAGGCGCTCGATGGCGTCTTTTTCGATCTGCAGCACCTCACGGGCTACCGTCAGCGCATCTGTGCGCTCTAAGGTCGCATTCATAGCAGGTTGTCGTCCAGTTCGGGTAGCAAGCGGGTCGGTCGACGCCGACGCGGGCACTGCGAGGACTCGCCATAGTTCTCTTCATAAACTTGGATGAGTTTCTTCTTGACGCGCTGGAGTGCGTTGTCGATGCACTTCGTGCCGCGACGCAAGATTTCAGACATCTCCTTATACGATAAACCGTCCAGATAGAATTCCAGCACCTGTTTTTCGAGTTCGCTCATCTTCTCGCGTGCCATCTGCATCACGGCGAGAGGGATACGCCGTTGCAGAATCCACTGTTCGGGCGTGAGCGTGTTTGGGTCAGGAAGGATATCGGTGAGGTTCGCGTCGGTGTCGTCGTTGTGGTGGTTTTGGAGCGGGCGATAGAGGGAAACATAATCATTGAGGGGGAGATGTTTTTGGCGGGTGGCGGCTTTCACGGCGGAGATAATCTGGCGCGTCACGCACAGTTCGGCGAAGGGGCGGAACTTGTGGACGCGCTCGTCGCGAAAGTCGCGAATCGCCTTGAACAGCCCGATTAAGCCCTCCTGCACCACATCTTCGTGGTCTGCGCCGATTAAAAAGTAAGAACGCGCCTTACTCTCTACCAACGAGCGGTATCGTTTGAGTAGGGTTTCGGTGGCGCGTTCACTGCCTTGCTTTGCGTAGAAAACGAGTTCCTCATCTGCCATATAGGTTGTACACAGTCCCGCGTCGTCGTAGTGAAACTGGTTGTCCGTCATCGCCATGCCTGAATCCCTCCGTCGGTTTGGTTTCCTAAGCCCACACCGAGAGCCGCAGCGTTCGCGAGTCAATCCCTCTCTGCCCACAGTCCTCGCCTAACGCCTGCGTGATGGTGTTGTCCGTGCAGCGCTCCCCTGCGGACATGATTAGTTTAGACGATTGCTGACCGAAAAGTCAAGAGTCTGGGGCAAATTGGGGGCAATTTCCCGCTGAAATTGGCAGGAATTGGGCGCGGTCGTCGAATCGAAGGTGCTGTCTACACGGCGGGAAGGATATAATACACGCCGATATGGAGGTCGACCTATGGACAATCGGAATCGGATATGGAGTTTGCTGGCGCTGACTGGGCTGACCACGACAGGGATCGCCGCGTGGCAGCCGCAATCGTCGCCTCTGCAAATTCTCAAAAGGGAGCCGAATCGCCTGATGATGCAGTTTCGCGGCGTCAAGCCCACCACAGTGGAGGTCGTGGTAGACGGATTGATTGTCGCGACGCGCCACCTGAGCGGTCGAGCAGACCAGCTGACCCTCGACTTGCAACATGCAGGGCTTGCACCGGGGACTCACGAAGCGATTATCAAGCTCTACGACTCGCAAGGACGCTTGATAAGTCAGCGCCAGACGCGTGTTGAACTGTTGCCCGATCCGAATAGCCCCTTGACGATTGTGGTCCCACGCAACGGTAGCCAACTTGCTGGCGATGTGCCGATTGAAGCGCGTTTGAACCGTCGGGGGCAGGCCTATGTGTCGTTCTTTGTCGACGGACAGATTCGCGGACTGCGCAACTACCCGCCGTATGTATATCACTGGGACACCACACGCGAGACCAACGGCTGGCATACGATTGAGGTCTGGAGCTACGATGGCAATCAAACCCTCAAGACGCCGCCGATGCGCGTGTTCGTCAACAATCCGGGCGGACGCACGGAACGGCAAGCCACCGAAGAGGTTACGGTCGTAGAGCCAGAAGTGGCTCCCGCCGAGCATGCGCCTGTGGTTTCTGAAAACGCACTGCGAATCGCGCTCGCGCCAGAGACCCACTTGAGCGAGTCTAACCGCCTCAGCGTACCCACTGCGCCGGAACCCGAGCCCGTGGAGCCGAGCGTTCAGACCGAGAGCATCGCGGCGCCGCCCGAAGCGGTAGTGAACGCTCCAGCCACCGCGCAACTGAGTTCTAACCGTCTGAGTACGCCTGTGGAAGAGCCCGAACTGCGGACCGTGGAGACTGTGCCCATGCAATCGCTGCGTCTTGCCCGTGCTGCCGAGGCAGAGCCTCAGATGCGCGGACAGAAGCTGCGTGTACCGCAGCTCGCCAGTGCGTCTGCGAAAACCGCTCCAAGCACCCCGTCGGGGAGCCTCTGGCTGAATATCGAGTTCGGGACACGACTCCCCGCAACCATCACCCGATTCGAAGTCGCACTGGATGGGAAGCTGCTTCCGTTTGATGTCGCCCCACAAGTAGCGGAGGGCGTCGCGTTGGTGCCGATGCGTTTTGTGTTAGAGCAACTGGGCGCGCGCTTGCGCTGGGATAACCAAACCAAGACCGCTTACGCAGAGCTGAACGGGCGAACGATGACGCTGCAAGTGCGCGAAAACCAAATTCTCGTGGACGGTACCCCAGTCGCCACCGATGCACCCTTGCGCCTTCTGCGCGGGCGTGTGTTGGTGCCTGCCTCGGCGCTGCGCATAATGCTGAACGCCGAAGTTGCCTTCGATGGCGCGACGGGACGGCTCGTGATTAACACGGGCAGAGAATAAATACTTCCTTATTGTTTCGATCGCATGAACGGCGCCAGCATAAATTGCTGGCGCCGCATTGATTCTGAAATTGCTTCTGTTCAGGGAGCTGAACCGCATAAAAAACAGGGGAACGCCCCAGCGTTCCCCTGAGAGAGTGTCTGGGAGGTGGGTCGATCAAAGTCGCGTTTTTTCCTCCTCGCGTTCTGAGCCAGGCACGGCAGCCTGTTCGACGGGCACTGCGCCGCGCTTCCAAATCATACGACTTAGGAACCGCGTGAAGTCATCGACCACGCTGTAGGTGCATGGAATGACAATTAGCGTGAGCAGCGTGCTGACGGTCAGTCCGCCGAGGATCACGATTCCCAGCGGCGCTCGGAATTCCGAGCCGCGTCCCACAGCGAGCGCAATTGGGATCATCGCGAGCACCAGCGCGAGCGTTGTCATTAAGATGGGGCGCATACGCGTTTCACCAGCCTCCAGCAGCGCTTCGTCGCGCGCCAAGCCGCGTTGGCGCAGGGTGTTCGTGTAGTCCACCAGCAGGATGGCGTTCTTGCCCACGATGCCGACCAGCGCAATGATGCCAATCATCGAGATAATGTTCAGCTCGGAGCGGAATAGGACGAGCGCCAGCAGTGCGCCGACCAACGCTTGAGGCTGGCTGAACATGATAATGAACGGGTAGAGCCAGTTCTCGAAGAGCGCGACCATCAGCAGGTAGACCAATATCAAGGCGAGCAACAGGGCTTGCGCCATATAGGCGCCTTCACGCGCCATCACCTCGTTCTCGCCGAACCACTGCGCGCGCACGCCTGGCGGAACCGCGTTGGCTTCACGCAATTTCGCGTCGATGACTTGGCGCATGTTGCCCGGTGTGTAGCCTGGCAATAGGTTCGCCGTCACGGTGATGCGTCGCTGGCGGTCGGTGCGCTCGATTTTGGTGGGTCCTTCCCCGAGCGTGACTGTGGCGACATCGCGCAAGTACACGGGCGCGCCTTGGACATACGCCACCACGAGGTCGTTCAGATCCGTGAGCCGTTGGCGCTGGTCTTCGCGCAGGCGCACGCGCACATCATATTCCTGTCCCGCCTCGCGATATTTGACGCTTGTGTCACCCTCGTAGGCAGTGCGGAGCGCGGCGGCGATTTCCGCGAGGCTCACGCCCAACGCCGTCGCCTTTTCGCGATCCACGCGCACTTGCAGCTCGGGCTTGCCCGCCGTCCACGAGAGGTCGGGGTCTTTGATGCCCGGAATGGACGCAATCAAGTTGCGTACCCGTTCGGCGGTCTCTAAGAGCGTCGCCGTGTCTTTGCCCACCAGTGCCAGTTGAATGGGCGCTCCGAACCCACCCCCGCGAAAACCCGAGACAGCGTTTACCGTAATCTGTGCGCCGGGGATGTCGCCAATCTTTTGGCGGAGTTCGGCAGCGATTTCGATATCGCGCCGGGTGCGCAACGGCTCGTCGTGCTTCACCCAGAAGAGCAGACTATCCAGCAAGGCTTTCTTCTCGTGCAGCGTAATTTGCATGCTGGCGAAACGCGGTCCCGAGTCGCCCCCGCCAAAGAATCCCGAAGAGAGCCGTCCCAGTCGAGTGGAGACATACTTCACCTCGGGAATCGTGAGTGCGGCTTGCTCGATGCGTTGCGCCACTGCGTCGGTCTGCGCGAGTGCGGCGTCTGGAGGCATCTCAATCGTCACTTGAATCAATCCCTGATCCTGCGAGGGGGCGAATCGGAACGGCAGTAAAGGGCTCCCGGCCACCGCGGAGCCAATGATGAGCACGAAAGTCGCTACCAGCGCGCCGTTCGCGGTCAGAATTACGAGCCAGCGATGGCGCAGCGACCATGCCAGCGCACGCCGATAGTACCGTTTGAGGTTGTTCAGGCGCGTGTCGAACCACTTGAAGAAGCCCCGCGGCTCCTCCAGTGCCTCACCCCGACGGTACAGGCGACTTGCCAGCATCGGGGTGAGCGTGAACGATACGATTAACGAGAAGAGCACCGTGACCGCCACCGTAATCCCGAATGAGCGGAAGAACTGTCCCGTCACGCCGCCCATGAACGCAATCGGAAGGAACACCACCACATCTACAAAGGTGATGGTGACGGCAGCAAGCCCGATTTCTGTGCGTCCGTTGTAAGCGGCTTCCATCGGCTCCTCGCCCAGCGACAGGTGGCGATAGATGTTCTCAATCACCACAATCGCGTCGTCCACCAACACGCCCACCGCCAACGAGAGCGCGAGCATTGTCATGAAGTTAATCGTGAAGCCGAAGAAATACATCGCGATAAACGCCGCGAAGAAACAGGTCGGTATCGCCAACGCAACGATTATCGCGCCTCGCACATTGTAGAGGAACAGATAGATAATCACCACCACCAGCACGATGGCAATCCCCAGCGCAAGGCGCAGGTCTGCAAGGCTCTCTTTGACGGCGTCGGCTTCGTCTTGGGTGATGGTGAACTGCAGGTCGGGGTATTCCTGTTGAATGCGAGCAATCTGCGCTTTGATCCCATCGGACACTTCGATCGCGTTCCCGTCGCTGGTCTTTTGGACAACGATAGAGACATCCTCTTTGCCGTTCACGCGGGTCAGTTCGGTGCGTTCTTCGACAGTGTCCCGCACCTCGGCGACATCCTGGAGGCGAACGATGCTGCCCCGTTGCATTGGGTTGCGCGAGTTAGGCAAGTAGATCTCCAGATTGCGCAGTTCGTCCACCGATTTGAACTCGCCCAGCAGGCGTACATTGTAGTCGCGCTCGCCTTCGGTGATGCGTCCTGCGGGCACATTCAAGTTCGCCGCCTGCAGCGCCCGCACGATGGCGTTGATGGACAAACCGTAGGCGTCGAGGCGACGTTTGTCCACGGCGACTTGAATCTCGCGTTTCTGCCCACCCGCCACCGAGACCGCTGCCACGCCGGGCACGCTGCTGAGGCGGTCTTTGATGATATTTTCGGCGAGGTCGCGCAATTCGTAGGGGGGGCGGTTGCCCGTCAGCGAGAGGTACATCGTGGGCTGCGACTGTGTGTCCAGTTTCAGAATGGTGGGGCGTTCCGCGCCGTCGGGCAGTTGCCCCAGCACGGTGTTCAGCTTCGCCTGCACATCGATATACGCTTGGCTGATATCCGTGCCGATATAGAACTCCAGGGCGACTTGGGAGAGGCTGAACTGCGAGGTGGAGGTAATTTGACGCAACCCTTCCACACCCGCCACCGCGTCCTCGATAGGCTTGCTGATAAGGGTTTCCACCTCTTCGGGCGACGCGCCGGGATAGGGCGTGATGATGGTGATCACAGGGAAGTCCACCTTGGGCTGCAGTTCCACCTGCATCTTACCGAGCGCGTAGTAGCCCAGCACGAGAATAGCGACCACAAACACCATAATGGTGACGGGCCGGTTGAGCGCAAGTCGGGTCATCCACATAGTGTTGCCTCCTTATTGTTCGAGAATGCGTACTGGTTGTCCGTCGGAGAGCAGGTCTTGCCCACGCACCACAACGCTCTCGCCGGGTTGCACGCCCGTCGCGTAGACGACTTCGGTGTTGGTGGCAACCACTTTCAGCGCGCGTTGTTTGGCGACGCCGTTTTCCACCACGAACACGCGCGTGACGCCGCCTTTTTCAATCAGGGCGAGCTTGGGGGTGAGGGGAACATTTTTGTATTCACGCAGGCGGATTTCGCCGCGTGCGAAAAGCCCCGTTTTGAGAGGCAGGTCGGCGGGGTTGGTGAGGCTAATACGGATGCGCAAGTTGCCGGCTTGGTCGGCGACGGCGGGGTAAATCGCTTCCACACGCCCGATGAACACGCGATCGGGGAACGCGTCGACACGCGTCTCCACAGGCATGCCCCGTTTCACATCGCGCAGGAGCATTTCAGGTAGCGTGGCTTCAAAGTAGAGGCGATCCACCGTCACGATTCGCGCGACGGGCGTGCCGCTGCCCGCCATTGAGCCGACTTCCGCGAATCGGTTGGCGATGACGCCGTCAAACGGTGCGCGAATGACGGTATCGGCGAGTTGCTGTTTGAGCAAGGCGACCTGTGTGCGTGCTTGCTGGAGTGCCGCGCGCGCAGCGTCCACGCGTTGTTGCGCCAGTTCGTCCTGCGCTTTGCCCAGCAGGGCTTGGCGGTAGGCTTCTTCTGCTTGGCGCACGGCTTGCTCGGCGGCGTCGATGTCCTCGCGGCGCGGTCCTTCACGCACGAGGCTAAGGGTCTCTTCTGCCTGACGGAGTTGTGCTTGCGCCGCTTCGAAAGCGGTTTTTGCCGAGTCGAGCTGCTGTTTCGGGATCGCGCCCTGTTGATAGAGTTGCTGGGCGCGTTCGTAGTTGGCTTTCGCAAGTTCGAAGTTGGCACGCGCCGCTGCGACGGCTTGCTCGGCTTGCTGGCGTTCCTGCGGGCGTGCCCCTGCTTGGAGAGCGCGTAGCCGTGCGCGGGCAGCCTCTAACGCGGCTTTGGCGGTGTTGATTTGCGCATCGGTTTGGGCAGGTTGTGTGCGCGCCGCGATCTCCGCTTGGCGCAGGTTCGCCTCGGCTGCACGCACTGCCGACTCCGCTTGACGCAGCTGAAGTTTCAGATCGGTCTGGTCTTGAACAGCGATCACATCGCCTTTGCGCACGCGGTCGCCCTCACGGACACGCATCTCCACGATGCGCCCTCCCACTTTAGTGGCGACGGTCGTGTCGTTGAAGGACTGCAGCTCGCCCGTCACGGACGCTGTTTCGGCGAGCGTGCCCGTTTTGATACGCTCTACGGCAACGGATACGGCAGTGGCTTCGTTCGCTTGAGCCTGCGGAGCGGGGGCACCGCTTCCCCCGCCGCGTCCACAGGCAGAGAGGGAAACCGCCAGGATCAGCCCAGTGCCCAAAAGATAGCCCGTTTTCATGGTTTATTTTCCTCCTCTATCTTTGTGCGTATTGCTTGCCGATGACGCCAATGGCGCGTTGGAGCGCCGCGTAGGCGTCCAGATAGTCAAATTGCGCGTTCACGAGGTTCGTTTGCGCTTGGGTGAAGGCGAGTTCGGCGTCGCTGATTTCGAGTTGGGGCGACACACCTGCTTCAAAGCGCACGCGCGCGAGTCGAAGCGCTTCGGTGGCTTGCTCCAGCCCCTTCTGCGCGACGGCGAGCCGTTTCTGGGCGTCTTGCAGGTTCAGGTACGCTTGACGCACCTCCAACGCGACGCCTTCTTTCGCCTGCTGCAGGCGCAGTTGCGCGATTTCCAAATCGTCGCGGGCTTGCGCTTCGCGAGCGCGGGTGATGCCGCTGTCCCAAATCGGCGCCGACAGCACTATCGTTCCTGTATACGACTCACGGCGTGGGTTGAACGGCGAGGTGTTGAGGTTGAAATCCGCCTGCCCTGTTAGGACGATGCTGGGCAGTGCGCCGCGCCGTGCGTTTTGGATATTCACGCGCGCCAGCTCCACCCCGCGCTCCGCCGCGAGTATTTCGGGGCGGTTCTGATAGGCTTGTTGCGTGAGCGCATCCAGCTCCGCTTCTTGGAGCGGGGGGAGTGTGGTGGGCTTCACCACTTGCACAGGGGTATTCAGGTCGCGTCCCAGCAGGTTGTTGAGCGCGGCGACAGCAAGTTCGCGCTGGTTGCGGGCGTTCAGCAGCGCCTGCTCGGCTTGCGCCACGGCGGTCTCGGCACGTAGCAGGTCAAACTGCGCCGCCACGCCTGCATCCACTTGGGCACGGATGAGGCGCAGCCGCTCTTGGGCGTTTTTCAGTGCCTCTTCTGCCACACGCACAAACTCATCAGCACGCGCCACGCCTTGATAGGCTTGCGTCACCTGTAAAATCGTGTCGTTGCGCGTGCGTTCGTACTCCAGTTCACTAATAGACACGAACACCGACGCGGCGCGGACTGCGGTGCGCACAATCCCGCTGATGTCGATCACTTGGGTCAGTGTGATGCGTGCGGTGCGATTCTCAATATTGCCTAAACGTATCGGCTGCGGTCCGAACCGTGCCGTTGCCACGCGGTCGAATCGGGTATAGGTGGCGTTGCCTTGGATCTGAGGGAGGGCGTTGCCACGCGCCTCGCGTACGGCGTTGCGCGACTTGTCAAGGTTGCGCGCGCTGATTTGCACCGCGCGGTTATTGCGAAGAGCAATTTGGATCGCTTCGTCCAAAGTGAGTGGCTCACTGGGTTGCGCCCCGATTGCTGCACTCACTGTGAGCGTTAGGCTTAGGACATAGGTAATTCGTCGCATGGGCTGTCCTCCTTTGAGTTCTTCTTGTTGGCTTGGTTGGTGGTGTCGCAGGTGCCCTCCGCTGTAGGAACATCTGTGTTGGGGGTGCGGGGGGCTAAGAAAGCGGGTTTGTAAAATTCCAGCACGCGCTCCACAATTCGCTCCAACGGTTCGTCTTCGCGTTCCATCATCCACTCCATTTGGGAGAGACGGTAGAGGCGGACGGCTTGGTGTGCGAGTTCATCCGCCGAGACATCGGTGCGAAACTCGCCTGTACGCTGTCCTAATTCGAACCCTGCGCGCGCGTACTCGGTGGCTTCTTTGATGATGTCTAACACCTGCTTGCGCAGTTCGTGGCTTTGGCAACACGCGACCATAATGGAGCGCGTGATTTGAAGCGACCGCGCATCCCGCTGCGCAATGAACAGCATCACCTGACGCAGCACCTCCCACTGACTGGGGGCTTGTTCGGGCTGTAGGGACTCCAAAAACTCATACACCTCATCCGTCATGTCGCGGATGTAGGCTTGGAGGAGATGCTCTTTGGTGGGGAAGTAAGTGAAGAAAGTGCCTTTAGCAACATCGGCACGCTCGGTGATCTCTTCGACGGTGACTTGGTCAAAGGGTTTTTCGTGCATCAACGCGAGCGCCGCCTGAATGAGCCGTTGGCGGGTCTCTTCCCGGCGACGCTCGCGTCGATTCGCGTACGGACGCGTTAACTGGTTCATAGTGCGTTCCATAACATGCGTTCCGATAGTTGGTTTGAACTGATGGTCATTTCTGACCATTGGTCAATATTATACCATAGGTCATGCAGACTTGTCAAGGGGTTAAGAGGGTGTTCGAAAAATCTGTTGGGGTCGGGTATCCTCTTCCTATGAAACGACGCTACCCCCACCACGCCACCCTTACCACCCTGCCCGTGAACACAATCTACGCACTCCTCCAACGCTTCTGCCAACTCCATCCCCGCCCACCCAAACGCGGAAGACCCCCCAAGTACCCCGAAGCCCTCATCCTCACCCTGCTCCTGCTCGGCGCACGCGAACACGCCTCCTACCGACGCCTGCGCTTTGCCCTTGCGCGTGAACTCCTCCCTGACCATCCCCTGCCTGCCTTAGGCACGCTCGTCTACCGCTTCCATCACCTCACCGACGAACGCCTGCACCAGTTGCTCAGTTGGCTGGCACAGCAGGGTATCGCGACCGAGCCAGCGACTACTGAAACACCGTGTGCGTTTGTGGACGGCACCGGGGTGGGGTATGCAGGGACATTTTTCGCACAGTACTTGCGGGGGGCGGAGGTGCGTCGGCAGCGCTTTCCTGTGAAGTTGGTGGCGTTGGGATACTGGCAAGGGGGTCGTGTGTGGGTGGTGGGGTTGGAGTTGGGTCAGGCGTATGCGGAGGAGGGTCGTTTGTTGGGTGCGTGGGTGAAGCGTTATGGGCGTGGGGGTTTGTCGGCGGGGACTGTGTTGGTGGGGGATCGGTTGTATGGGCATCGGGCACGGTTGTTGGGGTTGTTGGAGCAGGTGGGTTTTTTGCCTGTGATGCGTGTGGAGGACAGTATGTGGCAGCGTGTGCGTGCGGGTTCGCGTTTGCGTGCACGAGCGCGTGCTTTGGTGTATGGTTGGGCGTTGCGGGGTCGTTATCGGATAGAGCAAGTGTTTGGTAGTGTGAAGGGTGCGTATGGGAGCGTGTGTCGTGCGCGTTCGTGGGTAGGTGCTCGTGTGTGGGTGTGGGGGATGTTTGTGCTGTGGAACATGGTGGGTTTGGTACAGGTGTGGGGTGGGGATGGTTTGGATGGTTTTGTTGTCTGTTGTGTGTGGGTGATGGGGTTCTGGGTGATTTTTCGAACACCCTCCAAACCCCTTGACAAACAAGCAGGGAATGTGGTATACTATGTGCAGCTATTAGACCTGAATGGTCAAATAGTGTTGTTGACATAAGGAGGCAAGGCGATGAAGGAAACACGGGAGCAATTTGTACCGACGGGCGCGATAGCGTTTTTCATTACGCTCATTATCGTCTACGCACTGGTGTGGCTCACCCTCTACGGCGTGCTGCTTAAATGGAGGTGATGTTTATGGATCTGTTTGAAAAGCGTGTGATGGTGTTGGGACTGTTTTTGGTGCTGATGTTTTTCGGGCTGGTTGTCTATGCCGCGAAAGGACTTCAGGCGGAGTTGCCGACCTGCCTTCCGAATGCGCGGTTGTTCCAGAATGGGCGCGTGATAGAAGTGGGACCGAACCGTTATCAGGTCAACGCAGTGGCATTCATGTGGAGTTTCGATATGGGGCAGGGGAACACCATTCGGATTCCACGAGGCTCAGTGGTGGATTTCTATGTCACAAGTCGCGATGTGGTGCACGGCTATCACATTGACAAAACCCTCGTGAACCTGATGGCGATCCCTGGAGCCGTGACTTACGCGCGTGTGAAGTTTGACAGAGCAGGGGAGTATCAGATTATCTGTCATGAATACTGCGGTCTTGGTCATCAGAACATGGCAGGCAAAGTGATTGTGGAATGAGGAGGAGGCAACCATGCAGGCGACTGCGATACCGACGAAAGGCGCAACGCGATTTATTATTCTTAGCGAGCTGATTGTTCCGTTTATCTTGTTGATTCTCGGTGTGTTGCTGGGGCTATATCAGGTTCTGGCGCGTGCGGGAATCATCAGGTCTGCCGATATGTTCGGCATCAACTACTACCAGGGGTTGACGCTGCACGGGGTGATCAATGCCATCGTGTTCACGACCTTTTTTGCAGTGGCGTTTGGCAACGCGATTATGCTGCATCAGTTGCGGCGTCCGCTTAGGATGGGCGTGCAGTGGGCGTCGTGGGTATTGATGGTGGGCGGCACGCTGATGGCAGCCTGGGCGATGCTCACAGGGCGCGCCACGGTGCTGTATACCTTCTACTTGCCGATGGTAGCGCACTGGACTTTCTATGTGGGCGCGACTCTGCTGCTCATTGGCTCGCTTCTACCGTATTTTCTGGACTGGATTCCGAACACTGTAGCGTGGCGACGCGAAAATCCAAACGCGAAATTACCCCTGGCAGTACTGGGCACTCTGGTTAACTTCACGCTTTGGTTCCTGATAATCTTGCCTTTGGCGACCACGGTGTTGTTCCAGATGCTACCGATGTCGCTGGGGCTTGTGAGCGAGGTGAACCCGCTGCTCTCGCGGACGCTGTTTTGGTTCTTTGGGCATGCGCTTGTGTACTTTTGGCTGTTGCCCTCGTATATCATGCTCTACACGATGTTGCCGAAGTTGGCAGGCGGGAAACTCTATTCCGACCCTGCGGCGCGTTTGGCGTTCTTGTTGTTCCTGCTGTTCTCGATCCCTGTCGGGCTTCATCATCAATACACAGAGGGCGGCTTGAGCAGTGGCTGGAAGCTCTGGCATGCATTCCTTACCTTTATGGTTGCGCTGCCCAGCTTCATCACGGCATTTACCATCGCGGCATCGCTGGAGTATGCGGGGCGCGATAACGGCGCGCAGGGGTTGTTCGGCTGGATGAGCAAGCTGCCTTACTGGAGCCGGGAAGGGGACAAGTGGCTCTTCGCCTACTTCATCTCGGGCTTGATTCTGTTCCTGTTTGGCGGCATCACGGGGATTGTGAACGCCTCGTATAGCCTGAACCTCGTGGTGCATAACACGGCCTGGATTGTGGGGCACTTCCACACGACGGTGGGCGGCTTAGTCGCGCTGAGCTTTCTGGGGATGACGCTCTACTTGGTCGCTCAATTGCGTGGCGTCGAGGTGAAAGCAAAGCCCCTGGCGCTCGCTGCGCCGTACCTGTGGATGTTTGGCTTTGTTATCTTCGAAATCGCGCTCTCGATCGCTGGTCTTCAGGGCGTACCGCGCCGCAGCAACCTGGGAATCAGCTACTTAGACCCCTCCCAGACGACCCTCTATCGGGGCGACTGGCTGTTCTGGTCGCATGTCGGTGCGTTGGGCGGCATCATCGCAGTGGCGGGTTTCTTGCTCTTCACGGTCTCGCTGCTCGGAACGCTGCTCGCTAAGCCTGTGAAGCAACCGGAGATTGACTTTCCCATCGCTGAAGCCATCCATGAGGAGCCGATGCCGCTGGTGGTCAATCTGCGCCCTTGGGTGACAGCGACGCTCTTGCTAATCGCGATTTCGTATACCTATCCTCTTTACGAGTCGATGACGCGCGGACAGATTACGAAAGTGCCAGGCTACCAGAGTGTTGAGAACGGACTGGTACCCCAATCCGCGCTGCGCGAGCAGACGAGGTTACCCGAATGAGACGACTTGCTGGATACCTCCTGTCATTCGCGCTGGGATGCTCTGCCTTCGGGCAGGGCGTCCCGCCTAACCTCAGCAAAACGATAGGAACCACGCCGCCTGATGTGCCGTTTGTGGACACGCAGGGGCGGGCGTTCCGACTCAGCGATCTGAGAGGGAAGCCCGTGATTCTCAGCCCCGTCTACGCGGGCTGTCCCAGTGCGTGCATCGTCATCAGCCGGAGTGTGAAGCACGCTTTGGAACAGCTCGGACTCCCTGAGGACGCTTTCACGATAGTGACTTTCAGTTTCGACCCAAAAGAGGGGCGCGCCGACATGGCGAACTTCCAAAAGACGCATCAATTAAACGCTCGCAACTGGCGTGTTGCGGTCATCCCTGATGACCAAGCCCTATTTCAGATGCTCGACGCGCTCGATTTTCGATTTACCTATGTATCTGGGCAGGTAAAAGACCACCCGAACCTGCTGGTGTTTCTGGACAGCGATGGAGTGATACGCCACTACGAGTTTGGGTTAGAGTTTACTCCTGCGCAGCTGCAACGCGGGCTGCGCATCGCATGCGGTGAGTATACGCTTTGGGAGCGGATAAGCGACTGGATTTTTCCTTTGGGAGCTCTGGGTGTATTGGCGACAGGCACTTGGATAATGCTCGGCTCCCGACGCCGATCAAAACAAGATAGGAAACCGATTTAATCCAGTGGTATAATTCAGTTGAATCGTTGATAGGGGTTTGATTGCGATGACGAAACTCTTAGACTTGGGTGCGCGATCGGAGTATGCAATCGCCGCGTTGGTGCGTTTAGCCCAGCGTGGGGAAGGGGCGATTGTTACGGTCAAAGAGTTGGCGGAGGAGACGGGCATCTCGCAGCACTTTCTCTACAACATTTTTGACGATTTAGCGAAGGCGGGGATTGTGCGCTCGTTTCGGGGAGCGAAGCGCGGCTTTATGCTATGCCGTCCCCCTGAGGAGATTAGTTTCTATGACATCGTCGCAGCGGTCGAGGGGATGATTGAGAAGCCCCATTGCCTGCTGGATCGGAACCGCGTCTGCTCGGCGTCGGACCCGTGCGCGGCGCATTTTTTCTGGATTGGTTTGCGGGACTATGCGGAACAATCGATGCGCGAGTTGACCTTGGCACAGATTGCCAAGAAGGCTCCATTTGGCAAGTAGTTACCCGCGCCTGAAGGCGATGAGTCCTTCAGAGTAGTTGCCGCCTACCGCCCACTCAACGCCCTCATGCTTGGCTAAATCGACGGTTTCGGGATGCGCCCACTCTTTGCCGATGACTACAGGGATGGCGTCTACACCCGCTTGGCGCAGTGTCTCCGCACGGCGCTTCGCACGCGTCACATCGATCCCGTTGACTTTGATCGAGATCTCAGCGACAACAACGCGATCGCCTTTCCACCAGATGAGGTCTGCCCAGAGGGGCTCGCTCTCTTCGTCGCCATCTTCTTCCAGAACGCCACCCTGAACCAGCCACTGAAGCAATCGTTGTCGTACCGCAGGGTCTTCACGGGGCGAGCCGCCTTCACCCACTCCTAAAATACGCGCCGCACGCGCAACCGTACGACGCTCAAAGTCTTCACCTGCAAGTCGTCCCTCAAGACCATTAAGCCGATTCTCGACGGCAGAAATTCTTTGATCGAGATATGTTTTTGTTTGTGAGAGTTCTTCTTTGACGCTCGTGAGTCCGGTTTTGACTTCGGCGACATCTTCCTTGACGCCTGCGAGGTCGGTCTTGACTTCAGCGACATCCTCCTTGACGCCTGCGAGGTCGGTCTTGACTTCAGCGACATCCTCCTTGACGCCTGCGAGGTCGGTCTTGACTTCAGCGACATCCTCCTTGACGCCTGCGAGGTCGGTCTTGACTTCAGCGACATCTTCTTTGACACCCGCGAGGTCGGTCTTGACTTCAGCGACATCCTCCTTGACGCCTGCGAGGTCGGTCTTGACTTCAGCGACATCCTCCTTGACGCCTGCGAGGTCGGTCTTGACTTCAGCGACATCCTCCTTGACGCCTGCGAGGTCGGTCTTGACTTCAGCGACATCTTCCTTGACACCCGCGAGGTCGGTCTTGACTTCAGCGACATCCTCCTTGACGCCTGCGAGGTCGGTCTTGACTTCAGCGACATCTTCCTTGACACCCGCGAGGTCGGTCTTGACTTCAGCGACATCCTCCTTGACGCCTGCGAGGTCGGTCTTGACTTCAGCGACATCCTCCTTGACGCCTGCGAGGTCGGTCTTGACTTCAGCGACATCTTCCTTGACGCCTGCGAGGTCGGTCTTGACTTCAGCGACATCCTCCTTGACGCCTGCGAGGTCGGTCTTGACTTCAGCGACATCCTCCTTGACGCCTGCGAGGTCGGTCTTGACTTCGGCGACATCTTCCTTGACGCCTGCGAGGTCGGTCTTGACTTCAGCGACATCCTCCTTGACGCCTGCGAGGTCGGTCTTGACTTCAGCGACATCTTTCTCCACACGTTCTACGCGCTGTTCAATTCGTTCGACAGTCTCGTTCAGAGATCGGAGCTGGGCGGGCATTCGTAACAGTTCTTCGGTGAGAACAGCATTCCGAAGTGCTTCGCGTAGCTGGGGATCGCTCTGCATCAGGGCGCGTACCGTAGGTTCCGTGAGAAACGCGCGAGCGAAGGTCAACTGCAGCTCGGAATCTTCCCGCAGCTTTTCCACCAACTCGCGGATGTCGCTCAGAGTGATTGCCATGAGTATAAAGATTATACCTTAGCCATTCGGGAACGTACAATTTCGCCGACCTGTTCGATAGGGTGTTCTGCAAGGGCGCGTTCAAGAGCGCGGAATACGGGGCGTCCTGCTTGATTTTCTAAAATCCACTCCCGTGCAAATTCACCGCGTTGTATTTCTCCGAGAATTTCGCGCAATGTCTGTTGTACATGCGAATCGATTAGTCGCGTTCCGCGCGTCATCGCGCCGTACTGTGCTGTGTCAGAGATGGCAAACTGCATACCGCGTATGCCGCTTTCATAGATTAGGTCGGTAATCAGTTTCAGTTCGTGTAAGCACTCGAAGTAAGCCACTTCAGGAGCGTAGCCTGCTTCTACGAGGATATCGAACGCAGCGCGTATCAAAGCAGGCACCCCGCCGCATAACACGGCTTGCTCGCCGAACAGGTCTGCCTCACACTCTTCTTTGAAGGTTGTCTCGTAAACCCCCGCGCGTGTTCCGCCCAACGCTCGTGCGTAGGCAAGTGCAACCGCTTTCGCCTCGCCTGTGTAGTCTTGGTGGACGGCGATTAGGCAAGGCGCGCCGTGCCCCTGCACATAAAGACGCCGCAACTGCGGTCCCACGGCTTTGGGGGAGACCATAAACACATCGATGTCTTCAGGGGGGGTAATTTGCCCATAGTGGATATTGAAACCGTGCGCAAAGCCCAGTGCATGCCCTGTGCGTAGGAAGGAAGCAATTTGCTCTCTATAGAGTTGGGGTTGATGTTCATCGTTTACCAATAACATCAGCACATCGCCTCGCTGAACCGCTTCGGAGATGGGACAGACTTCGAATCCGTCGCTTTGGGCGCGTTCCCACGAGAGTCCGGGGCGTGCGCCGACGATGACCTGGATGCCGCTGTCGCGTAAGTTTTGCGCTTGAGCGTGTCCTTGCGAACCGTAGCCGATGATTGCAACGGTTCGGTTCTGCAAGGGGGTTAGTGGTGCGTCGGCTTCGGTGTAAACTTGTGCCATTTTTATTTCTCCTCCTTGGGTTGGGGTTCGGGGGACGATTTAGGGCTGGGCGCTTCAGGTTGGGCTTCCCGCTGGATGCGCACCCGCACGGTGACCTCGCGTGTACCGAGGATTTCCACCCCTGCGGGAGCCTTAAGCGGCACCCGAATCTCGGTATCTGTGGTTCTGTTGCGCAAGGAGATGGGCGCGGTTTCAATCACATTAATTTGGGCGAGCCGTGCAGGGCTGCCGCGCAACTGTACTGACACAGGCTCTACAGAGAACCAGATGACACGGTAAGGGAAGGGGGGCAAATCCTCCAGGCGGGGGCTAACCGGTACGGTTTTCGAAGTCGGCTGAGGAATCAGGCGCACCTTGAGGCGCACTTGGTCCGGGGTCATCTGCACCGTTAGCACCGGTTCGCCTTTTTCGTCTAAGGGGATTGGGGTGGTTTCTATCTCCAAGTCGCCTTGTAAGCCGGTCATGTCGAAGTTGAGTTGTACGGTACGCACCCTGCGCACTTGCGAGGCCGCACCGGTGATGCGCACACTGTTAGGTTCGGGAATGGCTTCGGCTAACACCTCTTGGAGGTCAGGGATCCCTGTCAAGTTCACGCGCACGGGGAATTGTCGGCTCAGGCGTGGCTCCATCGTCACGCGCACAGTAGGGCGCTCCAGTTGCACGGTCAAGCGGTCGCTCCAGTCGGCGGGGTAGTCAAGGCGCAGGGGCAGGCGATTTTCACCGGGTTTGGCTTGGCTCAGGTCGACGGTGACGCGGATTTGCTCGGCACGGGTCTGCTCTACGAGTTCCTTAACACCACGCACAATCACTCGAGCGCGTGCGGTCTCAAGGCGCACTTCGTAGTTTGGTGGCGTGTTGCGCTGCTCTATGGGTGGTTCGTAGACGCGTTCGATCACAGGATGCAGCTGCGACTGGACATAGAGCGCAAGCAGCACCGCCGTCACCAGCGCGCCGATTTTTTCCAGCAAGTTTTCGCGCCATCTCATCCGCGCCAGAAGTGTACCTGTTTAGCCTCTCCACGCGCCGCGAGCGACGGCGGGAATAAAATTCTCCAGTTCGGGGCAGGGGAGGGACACCGTTGCGCCACGCTCCGCACTCAGATACGCTGCCATCAGGAGCTCAGTAATCCGTGCGCCGTATCCCAAATCGCAAAACGGCGTTTTGCCTTGTAGGAAGCAGTCGGTGAAGTAGCGGTTCTCCGCAATGTAGCCGTAGGTATGCCCCTCGTCGGCGAGGTAGGGCATCAAGCCTTGCTCGGCGTTCTGCTTCTCCACAAGGTCTTCGCCAGCCGCGCCGTGCACGGCGCGGCTGAAAAAGATTTCGCCCTCACCGCGTAAGGTGTTGATAGCAAGCATATATTCTGGACCCAGCACCTCGAAAGTCAGGCGTAATCCGGGTCCCACGAAGCACCATGAAGTGCTCGCTTCCACCATCGCCTTGTTGCCTGACGGGGTTCGGAACTCGATCCGCGCGGTGGCGTAGTCTTCGGCGGGCGACTGTGTGTAGTCCACCTCCATTTCGTGGGCGTAGGTGTCACGCAGTTTCCGGGCGTACTCTGGGCGCATCCACTTGAGGCAGGCGATTTGCGCCGAGACAGAGCAGGGGAGCAGGGCGCTAAGCGGCTGGTCAGGCGGAGTGAGCGCGTACCAGCCCGCGGCGACGCTGTGGCACATCATGTCATTCAGCACGCCGCCGCCTTGCAGGTCGCCTCGCCAAAACCACGCACGATGGGGACCGCTATGCTCTTCTGCGCAGCGTGCTAAATACGGCTCCCCTGCGACCGCTGCCCCACGACGCCAAAGTAACTCTTTGCCTCGCACGAGGGCAGGGGCAAAGAGTTGGTTCTCCAGATAGCCGTGCGGAATACCCGCCTCCGAGATCGCCGCGAGGATCTGCCTTGCCTCTTTCAGGTTTCGGGCGAGAGGTTTCTCCACCGCTAAGCCTCTGAGCTGCGCACGTCCTGAATGCACCTCGTCGGCAATCGCTTCAATGAGTTTCACGCGCACATAGTTCGGCGCGAGGAACCAGATGGCATCTACCTCTGGGTCGCGTGTCAGTTCACGCACATCGGTATACACTTTTGGATTTCCGACATCCAGCGACTGACAAAACGCTGCCAGTTCGGAACCCTTTGCGGCGTCGCGCGTCATGATTGCGGTGATTTCGGCGTTCCGCACCGACGCAAACGCCTGCGCATGGAATCGCGCCACAAAGCCGCTGCCCACAAAACCGATACGGAGCCTTTCCATCATCGTCTAAGTTTCCAGTGGGGCAGGGAATCTCCTGCTTGAAATTGCAGGAGAAACGGAGAGTATGCCAAAATTACATCGCTGGAGGTATGATATGACGATGAAACGATGGATGCTTGTGTTGGCGTTGGCGCTCTGCTATGCAACGGCGCTGACACAGCCCCCAATCACGGATCCGCTTTTCGATGCGCCGTGGCCTACTTGGGGACGCGATATGCGACGCAGCCATTATGTGCCTGATGTTGCTGGGCCAAACACCCCTGCCGTGCGGTGGTTCCGCATCGGTGGCGCACTGGAAGAGCCTGCGATGCCTTCTCCGGATGAGTTGTGGGCTCCACAACATCCCTCAACCGGCTCGCGCTACACACGCTACAGCTTTTATAACGCCTCGAATGGACGACTGACAGGCTCCTTCGGACCCTTCTGGGGGCAACCTTCAACGCCTATTTTCCTGAACGCCGCGATATTTATTGTGGACAGTAACGGCAATCTCGTGCTGCCGCCTGTCCCTTGGAACGCGCTTATGCTTTCTGGTGGGCAGTATGAGTGCTTGTTGTTTAGCCCCTCACCCGTGCTCGGATATCCCGATGTGTTCTGGACGGTTCGCGGCTTCCCGGCCTACCGTACTAGTTTCGGCGCGTTTACGGACGGAAACTACATTTATCCCATCTTCGCCGATAATTTTGGGAATATTATCGTTCTGTATTTGGCATGGTTTGTGGAAGTAAATGACAGCTTTGAGATTCAAGATGTTATCGCCGACTACGGGGGCGTCATCTTTGACCAGATTCCCGCTGCGTCCCTAAGCACGGTATCGGGTGCAGGGAACTTGATGTTGCTGGGATTCCATAACGGTCTATTGCTGGCGCTCGATACCACTGTCCTTGATTACGCATGGTTTACCGATATCGCCACGCTGAGCGATAACGGCAGCGGCCCTGAGGTTCCGTCGGATGCGTTCGATCGTCCGATTGCCATTACTTCCAATGGACAGACGGCGATCGTGTGCGCCTCCAATAGCGGACGCGTTTATGGGGTCGCAATGGCGGACGGCTCGCGTCAGTGGGAGTACCAGGCAGGCAAAGCGATTATGGGTGGTCCCTCCATCGGACCTGACCCCAACAATGGCAACGAAGACACCGTGTATATCGTGGTGCGTCACTCACCCTCGCAGAACGCCATCCACGCGATTCGTGCCTCGGATGGAACGCTGAAATGGGTGCGAGTTTTGCCTAATGTCAGCCGCTGCACACCTACGATTGACCAGAACGGTGTGTTGTATATCGGCGATGAGCGTGGCTTTTTCTACGCGATTAACCCGAACAATACACCGAAGTGGCAAATGTATCTGGGCGCGCCGATTCGGGTCGCGCCGGTGCTGGCGGATGTCGGAGGTGTTGCTACTTTGTTCGTGGCAGCGTCCAATCGTTACCTCTACGCGATAGTCGATCAGTCCGCGCTTTCAACTGGCATCACTCCTGGGGGGGTTGTACGCACACCTGGTGGGGTGATTCCACGCTGATGAATGCAAGGCGGCGGTTTTTTCTGCCGCCTTGCAAGGTGTGATTTTGGGGTATAATTACGGTACATTACTATCGGAGCTTATCCCCCTGCCAGTGCGACCTGCACGGGCGATAGAGTGGGTTAGAAACTCTGAGATCGGATGGGAATTACGATGAGGAAACGCACACGCACCACTACTACCGAGGAACAAACTGAGGCGCTGAACGATCCGACCCCAGTCACTTCGTCTGCTAACGGCGCAGGCGACGGCTTGGAAGTGGAGATGCGCCCTAAAACGCGCGAAACCCTCGACTTCAAACAGCTCTGGCAGCAGCCCATGAGCGACCTGAAGCGGCGCGCCAAGCGAGTCGGAATCAGCGACGCGTTGGAAGATAAGTCGGAGATTATTTACCACATCCTACGCGCTACCGTTCAGGAGCCGGGCAGTGAATACGCTTGGGGCGTGCTGGAGATTTTGCCCGATGGTTGGGGCTTCTTGCGCCGCCACCCAAACCTGCAAAGCGTCAGTGAAGATGTCTACGTCTCCCAGTCGCAAATCAAGCGGTTCGGGCTGCGCACAGGCGACTTAGTGTTCGGCGTAGCGCGCCCCCCCAAAGAGGGCGAAAAGTATTACGGCTTGCTCCGCGTGGAGGCAATCAACGGTGTCCCCGCTGATGAAGTGCGCCGCCGAAAAGATTTCGAGCAGTTGACCCCGCTTTATCCGAACCAGCGACTGGTCATGGAAACCACTCCTGAAAACATTTCGGGACGCATCATCGACCTGATTGCGCCTATCGGCAAGGGACAACGGGCATTGATCGTTGCGCCGCCGAAAGCAGGGAAGACCACACTGTTAAAAAATATTGCTAACAGTATAACTGCAAATCACCCTGAGGTTATCCTGCTGGTTCTGCTCGTGGATGAGCGTCCCGAGGAAGTGACCGATATGCGCCGCTCGGTCAAAGGACAGGTCATTAGTTCCACCTTCGACGAGCCGCCCGAGAACCACATGCGCGTGGCGGATTTAGTACTGGAACGCGCGAAGCGGCTCGTGGAACAAGGGAAGGATGTGGTGGTGCTCTTGGACAGCCTGACACGCTTTGGACGCGCCTCAAATCTAACGACCAGCCCGAGTGGGCGCACCTTGTCGGGCGGTTTGGACCCAGCAGCGCTGTACCGTCCCAAGCGGTTTTTTGGGGCAGCGCGGAACATCGAGGAGGGCGGTAGCCTCACGGTGATCGCTACCTGTCTCATCGACACAGGTTCGCGCATGGACGAGGTCATCTTCGAAGAGTTCAAAGGCACAGGCAATATGGAACTGGTGCTCTCGCGCGATCTGGCAGAACGGCGTATCTTTCCAGCCATCGATGTGAAACGTTCTGGAACCCGCCACGAAGAGCTGCTGTATACAAAAGAGGAACTGATGGCTATCTGGCAGCTACGACGGTTGCTCGCCAATCAGGAAGATCTCGTGGAGGCGGCGGAGCAACTGATTCGATTGTTGCAACGCACGAAATCGAATCGCGACTTCCTGATGGAAGTCGTGGCACGCACCCGCGCAGGCTGAGGAGGCGAAACCAATGCGCGACGATGAACGCAAACGACGCTACGACGAGGACCCGGACGATGAGTTTGAAGGTCTCTTCGAGGACATCGAAGAAGATGACTTCTTCGATGATCCTGTTGAAGACGACGATGAAGAGCGCATCGAGGATATCGAAGCGCAGCTAAAACGGCTATTCGGGGGTGAGGGCAGTAGCGAACTGGAAGAGCGCGCTGCGAGGGTTGACGGTGGACGCGAGTTGGAGGTGCATGTCACAGGCGTCTATGAACGCATCGAGCACGGTCAACCACGCGCGTTGCTGGTGCAGTTGCGCGATAACTATGGGCGCAGTGTGCCCATCGTGATTGGTCCCTTTGAAGCGCATGCGATTGTGACCGCCTTGAACGACGAGACGCCACCGCGCCCGATGACACACGACTTGACCCGCAACATTCTCACGCGCTTGGGGGTGAGTATCGACCGGGTGCTGATCGATGACCTATGGCAAGGAACCTTCTACGCCAAAATCTTTTTGTTGCACGGCGACGAGGAGATAGAGGTTGACGCACGTCCCAGCGATGCGATTGCTCTGGCATTGCGTTTCCGCGCGCCGATCTACATGGCAGAGTCGGTTCTCGAAGCAGAGGGTCAGCCTGATGAGTTTTAGTTAACATAATCCCACTTATCGGACTCTATGCGCGCCCTGTGGAACCGAATCGTTTTTGATGTCGCCTATGTGTTTTTCAAGGTCTTCTTCGCGATAACTTTTCGGTTCCCGTTTTTTGTGTGGCTGCGGATTGAAGGATGCAGTAAGGTGCCGCGGCGTGGGGGACTTATTGTGGTTGCCAATCATCTCTCGTTGGCAGACCCGCCTGTGCTTTGGTATGCGTCGCCGCGCCATTTGTGCTTTATGGGACGGCATGATATTCTCAGTGTCCCTTTTGTGGGCGCCATCGCTCGGCTTGCCAAAATGGTGCCTATCAAACAACGCGCTCCCGACCGAAACGGGCTGAAACTCGCCATCGAGGCGGTGCAACAAGGCGAGGCGTTGGCGATTTTTCCTGAGGGTGAGCTGTCGGAATCGCGCGACCTGCAGCCGTTTCTGCCCGGAATTCTGCTAATTCTTCGCCAGACACGTGCCCCTGTGCTACCTGTGGGACTCGTCGGCACAGACAAAATCCTGCCCTACGCCAAACTGGTTCCCAAGCCCGCGTTTGGCGTTGTAATGGTGCGCTTCGGCGAGCCAATCTCCGCCGAAGAGATACTCAAATTGCCCACCCCCGAAGTGCAGCTGGCGTTCTTAGAGGAGCAGGTGGCGAAACTCTCGGGACAGCATCGGGCAAGAGACCACGCAACACAGTGATACACGCAACACAGTGATAAAGGTACAATTGCGTTGTGGCTGCGTTGTGGCGATGCGTAAAGAATCGCCGCCAACGAAGCGATTGTCTGCGGAGTGAAACACAATGGAAACACAAGCCCGTACAGGCGATTGGCGCATAACTACCTTAGGAACGGCGATCGTGCAATCGCGGTTCCGCACGCTTGCACGCCCTGCCACGCCGTTTGAACTCATGGATGATGCCGTCAGCTACTATCGGGAAAATTTCAAGCCCCTGTTTCGCATTTCGCTCTGGGTGTATCTCATCCCTATTGTCTTCTCCCTACTGTTGCTTGCGCCGATAGTCTACTTCGAAACGTCAGGGAGCAATCCGCTGGCACTTATGCTTTTGGACTATTTGGGGCTGTTTTTACTGCTACCGTATCTCTTTGTTGCGCCCATAGTTGAGGCGGCGTTTATCACCCTCGCCTTCCGAATGATTGCCATCGGCGAACCGATTACATTCCGTGCGCTCTGGGAGCGGTTAAAGCCGCGTTTTTGGCATCTCATTGCGAACCAACTCTTGGCGACGCTGGCGTTAGGGGGGTTATATACGGTTCTCTTTCTGGGCTACTTTTTGCTTTTATTGGCGGCTCTGTTCGGTGTGGCGGCGCTCGTAGGTAACAGCTCCACGCTCGGAATAATTTTGGTATCTACCCTGTGGTTGATTATCACGATTCCGACTTTGGTGCTGGCGGCGCTGATTAATGTCTGGTTCCTCATTTTACCGCAGATTGTGGTTCTGGAAGAGAATACCGACGCCATCACGGCGTTCTCCCGCGCGTTGGCGTTAGTGCGTCCCAACCTGAAGCACGCGGTGCTGAGCTGCCTGGCGTTCTGGGGCGCGCAGACAGTGTTTATGTTATCGGTGATGTTTCTCGCGTTCTTGATTCTTGGCATCGTGATGGCGATTATCGCCATCTATGCCGACCCAGAACAGATTTTCACGCGCTGGTGGCTCACGATCAATCAGCTCTACGAATCGCTCTCTTATGTCGCTTATATGTTCGTGATGCCTGCAATGTACCTGACCAGTATTCTGCTCTATTTTGATTTGCGCTACCGGAACGAGGGGCTGGACATCTATGAGATTTTGCAGCGTGGCGAGGGTTAACTGCCTTCTGCTGGTCGCTTCCCTGCTCTGGAGTTGGGCTTTTGCCACAGAGCCGGGCGACGCCCTGCTGCAGGCGCAGGTCGCCTTGGAACAGGCACGGCGTGCGCGCCCCACTGACCGAAAAGTTTTCCTGCAGGAGGCGAAGCGCGCACTTGCCTCTCTGCCTACTGAAGCACGCGAAAGTTTGGAAAAACAGATTGAGGAGGTCTCCAAAAGCAGCGACTTAGCCTCTATCGAGCGCGCCCTAAGCAGTGTGAAGGCGTATCGTGAGACGCTTGAGCCGTCCCCTTCCCCCTCCCCTGCCCCGCAAGCGGTCAAGACGCAACTGGAGCGAATTTTTGCTGAGCCAGATATGCAGGTTCCACCCAAGTCGCTTCTGGAGCGCGCCTCGGAGGTGTTTCTGCAGGCAATTGAGAGCCTTGTTCGCTGGGTGCAGCGATTGCTCGGCGGCGCGGGCCTGCGGCGATTAGGCGGTTTAGAGCCATTTCTGCAGTGGTTCGTGATTGTGTTGTTGGTGCTTACAATCGGTCTGGCGGTGTCCTATCTGATGGGGCGGGTGCGTTTATCGAGGCGAGCAAGGAGCACTCCCCTACCCCTCGATGAGGCGTTTCGGGACGCCCGCTCCATGAGCGCGTTGGAGTGGCGCGAGTTAGCACGGCGGTTTGCCTTTGAAAAAAACTGGCAGCTGGCGGCGCGCGCCTGCTATCTTGGTATCCTGCGCTTGCTCCATGAGACTCGTTTGTTGGACTACGACCCTGCGCTCACGAACTGGGAACATCTCCAGCGGCTGCGTCAACCTCCCCTGCCTCGCTTTGCTACGTCCCCTGCTCCCCTGCCCGACCCTGCTCTGCGTGAAGAGGCGTACACGGTGCTCCATCCCCTGACCCTTCAGTTTGACGCTCTGTGGTACGGTGGCATAACGCCCGACGACCGCATCTATCGCCAGTTTGAAGAGTCGTTCGAGACCTTGCTTCGGAGGCTTGAGGCGTATGCGATTCCTGCGTGAGCGGTTCGGGCTGATTTTGCTGGTAGGCGTCGTGGCGGTGTTGCTGCTCTATTCACTGCGGCTGGCTCAGGAAGCACGCGACCCACGCTATGCTGCCCTGCCCCTCAGCTACAGCCAACACCGTCTTGGCGTGAAAGGATTTGCCCGACTGCTGGAACGCAACGGCTATAGCGTGCGTTCTCACAAACGCACCTTTAGGCGCTTACCCGACGATGCGGATATGCTGGTGGTCTTTCCACCGCCGTTGGTACTCGCCCCTGATGGAGGTGGAGGCGGATGGACAGAAGCGGATGCGGAATTCTTGGACGCCTGGATTCGGCGGGGCGGGCGTCTACTTCTGTTCAGTGGCGATGATCGCTTGCCCGAAAGCCTTCGCGAAGACGCCAATCGCCGTCTGCCCCGCTTCCAGTTCCCCGTGGATCGCTTCTTGGAGGCGCACCCGACCCTCCCTGCGCCTTGGATGGGAGGTATCTCTCAAGTGAAGTTGGGTGACCAGCGCGTTTCGTTATCGCCGCGTGCTGAAAGATGGGTTCCCCTGCTCCACGCGGGCGGCGCGATTGAGGGCGCGCTTTGGTACTATGGCGATGGCGTCATCTTTGAATGCACCGACTGGGTTTGGCTCACGAACGAGCACCTCCGCGAGGCGGACAACGGCGCGTTCATCCTGGCGGTCGTGCGGAAGTTGCTCCCTGAAGGCGGGGTCATCTACTTTGACGACGCGGGTCAAGGCGATTTGATTCAGGAGCGCGAGGTGCGTGGCTTTTGGGGCGTCGCGCCGTGGGGCGTGCGGATTGCCTTCGCGCACCTGCTGGTGTTGACGGCTCTTGTGATGTACTCGGTTGGGAAGCGGTTTGGTCTCCCCCGCCCTGCTCCTGCCCGTGCGCCTGCGTTGGGCGAATATGTCGAGGCGCTGGCAAGCGTTTACGAGCGCGCTCAGGCGGCTCAACCTGCCTTAGAGACGATTCTTGAAGATGTGCGCCGTCGCCTCTGTCGGCGGCTTGGCTTGCCCGCGGGTGCGACCCTGCTGCAACTCATCCAAGCATTGCCTCCCGACTCGCCTTTACGCGACGCACTGACGGAGGCCCATCGAGCTGTACAACCGCCTCGCCTGTCGGCAGACGAGGCGATTAGGATTCTCAAAAAGCTGGAAATTGAGTGAACTACCCCCTAAATTAGGACTAAAGTCCCTATTCTCAGGGAGTGCTTGCTTCGTCATAATTTGTATGATGGACGCCGTGTTGATTGCAGGGGGGCGTGCGCCTGCGCCACTGGCGGAGCTGGCAGGCCACTCGATCAAGGGGCTATTCCAGTTCGGGCATGCGACCCAGGTAGCGCGGGTTGTCTGCGCCCTTCAACAGAGCGGAGTGGAGCGAATCGCGGTGGTTGGATCGGAACTTTTACTGCATGCCCTGCGACCGTCCAACGCGGAAATCCTATTTGCTTCGGAGGGGGCTGACCCTATCGATAATCTGTTGCGCGGCGTGGAGCGGTTGGGTTTATCATCCGAATCGCAGTTTTTGCACTGTGCCGTGGATCTGCCAATGATTACCGGCGATGCGATTTGTGAATTCCTACATGCTGCGCCCTCCGACGCCGATGCGGTGGTAGGTTGGACGCCTGAAGCGGCATTTGTGCAGATGTTCCCCAGTGCGCCTTACACAGCGTTGCAGTTTGTCGAGGGACGATTTCTCAGTGCCTCAGTGAGCGTCTTGCGCGTAGGATTCTTAGAATCGCAGGCTCCCCTACTTCATCGGCTGGCGCGTGCGCGGAAATCGGCAGTTCGGGTTGCGCTCACGCTCATGCGCGCCTTTCACTACCACTTGATGACCACCGGCGTACCGCTCACGGCGCAGTTCCTTACGGGGCGATTAGCTCTCAGCCGAATTGCCTCGCTGGCGGAGCGTTTGTTGGGTGCGCGTCTCTATTTCAACCTCGATACCCCCCCTGAGCTGACTTACGATGTGGACTCCGAAGAAGACTTCCGCTACGCGCAGGCGTGGCTGCGGGCGCATAACAGGTATACTTTTTCCCCGAAGACCTGAATGCTTGGCAAGCTGTGGCGATTGTTAATCGGTCCGGTGTTATCCACGCGGCGGGCACGCCATGAACGGCTGCCTGTGCTGTTAGCCTTACCGGTATTCGCTTCAGATGCGCTTTCGTCCTCTGCCTACGCCACGGAGGAGATGATGTTGGTGCTGTGGTCGGCAGGCGAGGATGCCTTGCGTTTAGCCTTCCCCATTTCGCTGGCGGTGGTCGCGTTGCTGTTTATCGTGGTGTTTTCCTACCGCCAGACCGTGTACGCCTACCCTCAGGGGGGTGGTGCGTTTATCGTTTCGCGCGAGAATCTGGGCGAGTTTTGGGGAATTTTGGCGGCGTCTGCGCTGCTGGTGGGCTATGTGTTGACCGTCGCCGTGAGTATCGCTGCGGGCGTCAACGCGATCATCTCAGCGTTTCCTACTATGCTCCCCTATCGCGTGGCGCTTTGTATCCTGTTTATTGCGTTGATGACTCTCATCAACTTGCGTGGGGCACGCGAATCGGGTTTGGTGTTTGCCCCACCCACCTATGGTTTTGTAGTGACCTTCGCGATTCTGATTCTGGTTGGCTTAGCGCGCGGATTCGCCGGCGATATCGAGCCTGCGCCTTATCCACCTTATGGTGAGGGAGCGCAGGCGTTGAGCCTGCTGGTCATCCTAACCGCCTTTGCCCGGGGCTGCTCCGCACTGACGGGTGTGGAGGCAATTTCGGACGGCGTGCCTGCCTTCAAACCACCCGAATCGCGTAATGCCGCTCTTACCCTGCTGCTGATGGCAACCATTCTGGCAGGGCTGGTGATGGGCATTACTTACACAGCATCCTATTTTCAGGTGCTCCCCGTCAAGAACGAACACGGCGAGATTATTGAGACGCTCACCTCACGCCTTGCCCGCACCGTGCTGGAGGGGACACCATTTGAGTGGTTCTATTATGTCGTTCAGGCAGCCACAACGCTGATCTTGATACTGGCGGCGAACACGGCGTATGTCGATTTCCCGCGTTTGTCGTCCGTGCTGGCGAATGCGCGGTTTGCTCCCCGCCAGTTGGCAAATCTGGGCGACCGATTGGTGTTCAATAACGGGATTATTTTACTTGGGCTGCTCTCCGCGCTACTGATTATCTACTTCCGCGGTGACACCCATGCGCTGATTCCCTTGTATGCCGTGGGGGTCTTCATCGGTTTCACCTTGTCGCAGGCGGGTATGGCGCGTCGTTTTGCTCGTGTTAAGCCTCCGCACTGGCGGATCGGCATGATGATTAGCGGCTTCGGCGCGTTGACCACTGGGCTGGTGCTGATGACGCAGCTCATCGCGAACTTCCGCTACGGCGCCTGGATTACGCTGGTCGCCATCGGTGTGTTGATGTTCTTGCTATTCAAAGTTCACGAACACTACATGACGATCAAGGAACAGCTCAAGCCCAAGCCGATCGCGCCGCGCCCCATGCGGCATAAAGTGGTGGTGTTGGTTCCGAGCGTGCATCAAGGGGTGTTGCAAGCACTGGACTATGCACGAACCTTGGCACATCCCGACGAGATCGAGGCGTTGCACATCAATGTAGATCCGCGCCCCCCAGCCGTCTATCGACGCGTCTTGAAACGCACCAAAGACGAGGAGACGGAACTCCGCCTTGTGACTCCCACCGCCGAAAAAATGCAACAGGAATGGCATCAGTTCGTGCCCGACATCCCCCTGCGCATCATCGATTCGGAACATCGCTCGCTGATTGAACCGATTGAAGACTACCTCGACGAGTTGATTGAGCAGGAACAGCTCGATCAGGTGACGGTGATTATCCCTGAATTCTATCCGCGCAAGTGGTGGCATCACCTGTTGCACAACCAGTCGGCGTGGATACTACGCCTTGCGCTGATGAAGAAGCCCAAAGTGGTGGTGTCTACCGTGCGCTATTTCTTGGAGCGATAGCGATGCGAACGATTCTCATGGCATATCGTGGCAGCGAACATGATAAGCGCATACTCCGCTGGCTCTGCCGGTTTGTACGCCACAGACGTGACAATCTTAGGCTGGTGTATGTGCTGGTAGTGGGCTATACCCATGAAGTGGACGCGCCTGAGCCTCCCGGCGTGCACGAGGCGGAGCAGATGTTGCTGGAGGCGGAGCATATTGCGCAAGAGGAAGGGGTCGTTGTCGCAGCCGATTTGGTGCAGGCGCGCGAGGTCGGTCCTGGACTGGTCAGTGAAGCGGAGGAAGTGAAAGCGGACCTGTTGGTGCTGACCGATCATCGCAAACTGCTGCCAACGGAGAACCCGTTGGGTGTGGGCGTTGTGGCTTATGTGATGAAACATGCTCCTTGCCCCGTGTGGCTGTGTTATGAGCCGTTGTGAGCGAGATAGTCCGCTAACGATTGGTACAGAGCTTGCACGAGCGTCTCCAACTCCAACGGCGGTGGTACGGGGTGGGCGTGCCCAAACAGTGCCTCCACAGGCGCCTCAGGGAGCCGCAGCGGGATGGATGCCTGCATGAGCACTTTTGCGCCGCGCACAAGGAGCGCACACCCCATCAGTTTGATGCCCGTCTCCGCGTGAACAATATCGGCGATGGCGGGCGTGGCGAAGCAGTCGCCCCCGTCGTCAAGGCTACGCGGGTCAGGCGCAGCGGCGTCGCCTTGAGCGGCAGGCACACCCACATGCCGAAACGCCTCCATCAAAGCTGGAGCCAGTTGCAGATAGACCTGACGCGGATAGAGCCGAACGCGTGCAGGCTGCCACACCAACGCCAGCGTCAAATCGTGCCCGTGCAGCACCGCTTTGCCTCCGGTGGGGCGACGAAACATCGGGATGCCGAGCCGTTCACAGCCCTCTACGAGGCGCGGTGGCAACTGCTGATTCACGCCATAGGTCACCGCCGGCGATGCCCACTGATACACTCGTAGCGTCGCAGGGGTTTCGCCCCGCTCGAACGCCTCAAGCAGGGCGAGATCGCGTGCCATGTTCACTTCGGGGGGACAGATACCGTCGTTTAGCAGGCGCACGCGGGCACTTCCTGCGGATAGATGACGATGCCCTGCCATCGTAAGATGAGATTCTTGGCTGCGCCTGCCTCATCCAGCCGACGCACAGGCGTGTTATGCGGCGCGTTGTGCAGGAGCTCCGGCTGCTCCATCGCCTCGCGAGCGATCTCCAGCAGCGCATTAGCAAACATGTCGATGGTCTGCTTGCTCTCAGTTTCGGTCGGCTCGATCATCAAGCACTCGGGCACAATCAGGGGGAAATACATCGTGGGCGGATGGAAGCCATAGTCCAGCAGGCGTTTCGCGATGTCAAACGCTCGCACACCGTACTGCTGCTTGTAATGCTTCGCCGTGACCACACATTCGTGCATACAGAGGCGATCGACTGCAGGCGGGAATGCTTGGCGAATACGTGCCAGCATATAGTTGGCGTTCAGCACGGCGAACTCACCAATCGTGCGCAGGTTCTCGCCCCCGTAGGCGCGAATGTACGCATACGCCCGCACCAGATTGAGAAAGTTGCCATAGAACGCATGCACGCGCCCGATGGACTGCGGGTAATTCGAGGAGAGCGCATAGCGCCCATCGTCGGTCTGTACGATTCGGGGGACGGGCAGGAACGGAGCCAGACGCTCCGATACACCCACTGCCCCTGCCCCAGGTCCGCCCCCGCCGTGCGGTGTGGAGAAGGTCTTGTGCAAGTTCAGGTGCATGCAGTCGAATCCAATATCTGCAGGGCGCACGACGCCCACCAGCGCGTTCATATTCGCACCGTCGCAGAACACCAACGCGCCTGCCTCGTGGAGCAGTTCGCAAGCTTTGCGAGCGTTGCGGTCGAACAGTCCCAAGGTACTGGGATTCGTGAGCATCATCGCCGCCACTTCGTCGCTCAGCGCCGCCTTCAAGGCGTCCAAGTCTGTGTCGCCCTCGGCATTCGTGGGGATAGACTTAACGGTGTAGCCACAAAGCGCCGCGGAGGCGGGATTGGTGCCGTGCGCTGAGTCGGGCACGAGGACAATTTTACGCTTCTGTCCCTCGCCGCGCGATTCGTGGTAGGCTTTGATAAGCATCAGGCTCAACAACTCGCCGTGCGCGCCAGCCACATTTTGCAGGGTGACCTCCGCAAAGCCTGTAATCGCCTTGAGGTCTTGCTGCAGTTCGTACATCAGTTGCAGCGCCCCTTGCGAGAGCGATTCGGGCTGGAGCGGGTGCGCATGGGTGAAGCCCGAAAGCGCAGCGACCTTCTCGTTGATGCGTGGGTTGTACTTCATCGTGCAGGAGCCAAGCGGGTAGAAACCGATGTCGATACCGTAATTGCGCTGAGAGAGGCGCGTGTAGTGACGCAGAGCATCCAGTTCACTCACTTCGGGCAGCGCAGGCGGCTCAAAGCGCACATTCTGCTCACCCAGCAGCTCCGCAAGCGGCTGGGTGGGCACATCGCACGCAGGAGGAAGCACCCCTTTGCGCCCCGGCACACTGCGCTCAAAAATCAACGGAAAATCAACTTGGCGACCCATATCGGAGAATTGTACCTGATCCGTCAACACACTCTAAAATCCAACTTGGGTGTATAATTACATACGCTATGCGTTACGCTTGGTTTGTGGGCGCGCTGATGTGTCTGTCGCTCAGCGCAGCGCAAGAGGTCAAAGCAGAAGCAGGGTCCACCCAATCTGTTGAAACAGTCGCTACCGAGCCACCCTATCCCTCTCTACAACAACTCAAGCGATGGATCGAGCGAGAGAAGAAGCGCGCGAAAGAGCGCCTCGCAGCGTTGGAGCAGAACGGTACCCCGTTAGACCCCACACATCGCCATAAACTGGAGGAGGGTCCCGAATATCTGGAAGCATTGTGGGACTACCTATATGTGCGTGCCTATCCGAACGACGCGGTGGACTGGCGGGCGTATCTTCGTGCGGCGGAGCAGCGCGACTTGATGGCGGGTGCATTCTTCCCAGCGTCTGGAGCGCGCTGGGAATTCGTGGGACCGCGTAACGCAAATCCACCCTACCGTACCTACTTTGGCACTGCGGGCGTGTCTGGGCGCGTGAACGCCGTTGCATATGACCCTGTGAACCCGAATGTTTACTACATCGGCGCGCCGCAGGGGGGCGTGTGGAAAACTACAGACGGCGGCGCCACATGGCAACCCCTGACCGACTATTGGCAATTCCTACAGGTCGCTTGCATTGCGATCCATCCCACGAACCCGAACCTAATTTATGTCGGCACAGGCGATTTTCAAGGCTGGATGCGTCCGTTCTCGCAGGGGGTGATGCGCTCCACCGACGGCGGACAGACCTGGCAGAGCCTCGGCGCCGCTCAGTTCGACAATCGCTGTGTATCGGACATCCTGATCGACCCCGAAAACCCGAACATAATCACCGTCTGCACAGGCTGGGGACCTTATCAGAGCATCGCAGGATTCCTCTGGCGCAGCACGGACGGGGGAAACACTTGGACACGCGTGAGCTCCGTTAGCGCGATTTGGAGCGACTTAGCCGTGAGTGCGCGCAACCCGACGACAGGCGTGCGCTACTATTACGCGGTGGGGCACGGCAATCCGGGTCGGCTGCTGCGCTCCAGCGATCGCGGGCTCACATGGACAACGCTCAACGCGCCGTTCAGTGCAGGCTACCAATCCTCCCTGCGCGTGGCGACCTCGCCCACCAACCCCGACCGTGTCTACCTCATGTCGGGAGTGGACTCGCAGGTATGGGTGAGCAACAATGCGGGCGCTACTTGGACCGCGATGAACCCCAGCGTGGACGGTGGGTTCTATCAAGCGTGGTACGACGCTACGATGCACATCTCCCGCGATAGCGCCGGCAACGATGTGTTGTATCTGGGGTTGGTGGATTTAGTTCAGTGGACTCCCAACTACGGCTGGCGCTCACTCGGTCAAGGGTTCACGAATCAGGCGATTATCCATGTGGATATCCACAGTATGGCG
Organism: Fimbriimonadales bacterium; assembly: GCA_026003075.1. Taxonomy (GTDB): domain Bacteria; phylum Armatimonadota; class Fimbriimonadia; order Fimbriimonadales; family GBS-DC; genus GBS-DC. Next base: position 277,769 of record BPGO01000002.1, read on the forward strand.
GTTAACCCCCGCGATCCAAATGAGCTGCTCATCGGCTGTGACGGAGGCGTCTACCGCCTGACCTACACGCCCAGTACAGGCGCGGTGAATATCACAGGGCTGAACGCGACGCTGGGCATCACCCAAGTCTATTGGGCTGCATTCCATCCAACGGATGCGAACCGCATGATGGGAGGAGCGCAAGATAACGCCACCCCGCGCGCAAACGGCAATCTGAGTAGCTGGCAGTGCATCGTAGGCGGCGACGGAGCCTACTGCGCTTATAACCCCAGCAACCCGAATATTCAATACGCCAGTTCGCAGTATCTTAACATCCTACGCACTACGAACAACTGGCTCACCTCCCAAGACATCACCCCAAACTACGGCTCCGATCGCGTGGCTTTTATTGCGCCCTTGACAATCCATCCCGCACGGCCTAACTGGATGCTGGCAGGAACGAACTACCTTTATATCTGGAACGAATCCACGCGCACCTGGACGAACCGTGTGGGCGGGCAGTCCCTCACGAATGGACGCCTGCGTGCCATCGCGGGCGCGCCCAGCAACGCAAATGTCATCTATACAGGCGGCGACGACGGACAGATATGGATGACCACGAACGGCGGCAGCACTTGGCGACCGATTAACGCGGGGCTACCGAACCGCGCCGTGATGGATATCGCCGTTCACCCCACGAATCCCTACACAATCTATGTGGCGCTGGGCGGTACAGGCACGCCCCATGTATACCGCTGTGATAATACGCTTGCCGATCCTGTGCAGTGGGTCAACATCAGCGGCTCGGGAATCACGGGACTGCCCGATGTGCATACGAACACAATCTGCTTAGATCCCGCTTCCCCCGACACCGTCCTTTATGTGGGCAACGATGTGGGCTTTTTCTATAGTTTAGACGGTGGAGCGACTTGGCGCAACGGCACGCAGCCACTGGGGCTGCCGAATGTGCAGGTCAACACCGTACGCGTTGTGCCTGCCACGGGCTACCTCATGGCGGCGACCTATGGGCGTGGCATCTGGCGCATTCCCCTGCCCCTCACCCCCACCGGCGACGCAAACGGCGACGGCTGCGTGGACGATAGCGACCTACTCATCGTTCTCTTCAACTTCGGCACAAACGATGTGCAAGCCGACCTGAACCGCGACGGCGTCGTGGACGATAGCGACCTGCTGTTGGTGCTGTTCCACTTCGGAAGCGGGTGCTAAGCCGCCAAACGCCAAGACCAAAAACGCTCAGTTATTCCATCCCAGATGCCCGTTGATGGAGATGGTGTACACCGCCTGACCCGTAATCAGGTGGTAGATGGCTAACGGCATATCGATGGCAAACTCGCCCAAAATCACCCCGATTGCCACCGCGCGTAGCTTCTCATAGCCCGGTAAGCCGAAATAACGGTTCACAAAGAGCTTAATCAGCAGTACAATTCCCAACCCGAACCACACATAATCGATACCGAAGTTCATCGAGAGCGCGTAGCCTGCGGGATGGATGGGAAACCCCGGAATGCGATAGCGTATGAAGTCCAGCAGCAGCACGAAGCAGAACGCGCCTGTGAAAAAGGCAATCGCCGTGACATTCGGGGGGTAGCGGTTATCGGCAAGTTGTGTGATCACGCCCGCCATACCGCCGCCCATATCAGCAGCGCCGTCACGATAGTAGCGGTTGATGCTAAACACCTCACCCAGAAAGATGCCCAGCAGCACCGCCGCCGCCATCACGAAAAAGAGCGATTTCTGATTCAGCCGCGCAATCTCGCCCATCTTCATCGATTCCAACTGGTAAGGCATCGGGTGGGTGCGGTGCAAGCGGTTCATAAAGTGGAAAGTGGTCATCAGCTTCGTGATCGTGGACTCGGTCAGGTTCTGCGTGCCTGTGAAGGCGATCATCAGCTGGTGCGGTCCCATAAACGCCATCTCGTGGATCGGGGCACCGAGCTGCGCCCTGAGTCGCGTCACTACCACGCTAAATGCCATAAAGAGGGAGACATAAATCGTGACCAGCCACCATGGCAGCCCGACGGTGACGCCCAGCCCAATGAGTACGGCAAGGCTTGCAATCAATCCGATAAACGCCCACCGCGCCGAGAGCGCATAACCTGCCTCGGGATTCTCGCCAGTCTTGATTTCGTTCCAGATGTGCTTGAGGTAGCCACGCGAGGCGTAAATCACGCTCACAAAGAGCCCCAAAAACGCCCCCCAAGACTGCTCGCTGAAGTACGGCGGCTGGGGCACCAGATAGCCCCCGCCGAACACGCCCTGCTCGTAGCCCATCGCGGCGGTAATCACCTGCATCCCTTTACGCACGAAGTAAAACAGCACGCTGGAAAACAGCAGGTCGTTTGGCACGAACACGCCGATCGCCGCCATGTAGGGGAATAGCCCAACGGGAATCCAGCCCACCTGATTCCAAGGCGGCGTGGTGAAATAGTCGTTCAGCGCGGCGAGGAAGCGAACATTGATGCGCGGGATCCACGGGAAGAACACATGCAGACCGTTCACCACGCCGATTGCAAAAGTCACAATAAATGCGCCCCACAAATAACGACTGCGCCAGAGCGGCGACTGCGGCTGGCACAGCAGCATCGGAACTTGAATGATGGGAAACGCAAGACGCTCCTGCTGCGTCCACAGGCGACGCATAAGCGTGTTAATACACAGCATCGCCAGCGTCGCGGAGCCAAAAAGACCTATCCACCCCAGAAAGATGGGCAACCAGACGCTCAACTTCGTGAGCGCGTATGGGAACTTATATCCGCCGATGCCATACTCGCGTATCGGCTCGGCTTGGGTGTGAAAGAGCCAAGTGGTCAAGTGCGGGAGGATGCGGTTCCGATAGGTGTCGTTATTCTCCGCGTACAGCCCGAACGAGTGCCATAATGGGGCGCAGACATTCATCCACTCCGCTGCCATCGCCGTGCCGACGAATAGAATTGTGAAAATCACCACCAGATCGGGCGTCTCCAGCAGCCAGCGGCGAAAGAGAAGTCGCCCGATTGCGTTGAGCAGCGCAACGACCATCAGCGTCGCCACGGGCGGTATCATCAGCGAGAAAATCACACTCAGCACGATTTCCACCGCCCAGTAGGTCGTGAACGGCAGCAATGCGAAGCCAATCAGCACCCCCCGCAGGCGTAGCCCGCGCGCACGCTCAATCGTGGGCGTCGTGAGGAGCCCGTCAGGCTGCGTCTGCGGAGGCTCATGCACTACAGGCTTGACCGACATACAGCATACGATTTCTACACGCCCGCCGTGTTTCCTGCAAGGTATAATCCTGCTATGCCTGTGCAGCCCCAACTATTTTTGCAGGAGGAGTGCGTCGAAAAGAACACACAGCCCAGCCCCTCAACGCTGGAATACGACCCTGTGCTGTTCGGCAAAGACCCCACCCCCTACATCGTGGCAATCGAGGCGGTGAATAATCACATCCGTCTCTTTATCCGCGAAAACGGCGCCCTCCGCACCCAAGAGGAACGGTTCCGCCCTTGGCTGTTGAGCGACACGCCAATCACGATGCCCGATGTAGAGTGGCAGGAACTGAAAGGTGAACTGGAAGGACGACGGATGCTTAAGTACCTCGCCTACTGCGCCGACCGCGAGGTGTTTGACAACTTGCGCCGTGCCCTGCGCGACGAGCATCGTGAAATCTTAGCCTATGGCTCCCTGCCACGCCAGTATCTGATGCTCTCAGGCAGGACCCTGTTCAAAGGGATGACTTTTGAAGACCTGAATCGCGTGCAACTCGACATCGAGACCAGCACCCTCATGCCCGACCAGGGGGGCGCACAGGTTCTGATGGTCGCACTCAGCGATACGCGCGGCTATGAAGAGCTCTTAGAAGGCGACGAGAAGGCGATTCTAGAGCAGCTCAACGGGCGTATTCAACAGTTAGACCCCGATGTGATAGAGGGGCATAACCTATTCGGTTTTGACCTCCCGTATCTGTCGGCGCGGGCGAAGGTGTTGGGTGTGCCATTGCGCTGGGGGCGCGACGGCTCGGAACTGCGGTTCGGCGCGCCCCGCCAGTGCATCATCGGCGCGAACAGCCGCACTTTTACCCCTGCCTACGCACACGGACGGCACCTGATTGATACCTACCTCGCCGTGCAACGCTTTGATATCGGTCGGGGCGATTTGGAGAGCTACGGACTGAAAGAGGCGACGCAGCAGCTCGGCATCGCGGCGTCCGACAGAATTTACTTGGAACGCGAACAAATCCCCGAACTGTGGCGCACCGATCCCGATACCGTGCGCCGCTACTGCCTCCAAGATGTCCACGAGACGCGCCGCCTTGCCGACCTAACCCTGCCGACCGAGTTCTATCAGTGCCAGATGTTGCCCGACACTTTGCAAAACCTTGCCGTGATTGGCACCGGCGAGAAAGTGAACCTGATGTTCATACGCGCCTATCTGGCAGAAGGCTATGCGATCCCCACTCAACAGGCGGCGCGCGAGTACCCCGGCGGCTACACAGAAGTTCGTAAAATCGGGCTTATCCCGCGTGTTGTCAAAGCGGATGTGGAAAGCCTGTACCCCAGCATTATGCTGCACTACCGAATCAAGCCCCAGGCAGACCTTCTGGATGTCTTCCTGCCCACTTTGGAACGGCTGCGCCAACTGCGCCTCGACGCGAAAGCACGCGCCAAAAAGACCCAAGGCGCCGAATCCGCCTACTGGGACGGATTGCAAGGCTCCTTCAAGATATTGATTAACTCCTACTACGGCTATTTAGGTGCGCCGTTTAACTTCAACGACTACGATGCCGCCGAAGCCGTAACGCTCAAGGGGCAAGAATTAGTCAAGCAAATCGCCGCCGAGATTGAACGCTTAGGCGGAATCGTGGTGGAAATCGATACCGACGGCGTCTACTTCCAACCCCCTGACGATGTGCAGACCGAAGACGAAGAGATCGCTTTCGTGGAGCGGGTGGGCGCCGTTCTTCCCGAAGGCATTCGCCTCGCCTACGATGGACGCTACAAGGCGATGCTCTCTGTCAAGACCAAAAACTATGTGCTGCTGGGCTATGATGGCAAGCTCCTCTTCAAAGGGGCATCGTTGCGCTCCCGTGCCGATGAAAAGTTCGGACGCGATTTCCTCAACCGCGCCATCGAGTACCTGCTGAACGGAGAGCCAGAAAAAGTGGCGGAAGACTATCAACGCCTCGCCAAGCAGATTCTGAATGGCGATATCGACATCAGCCAGCTCTGTCGGCGCGAACGGGTCACCGAAAAGAGCAAGCAACCCAGCCACCCCCTGCACGAACTCGCAAAACGCTTCCCAATCGGCGAGTACATTCTGGTCTACCGTAAGCAGGACGGCAGCCTCGGACTGCTGGAAGAGTATGCAGGCGATGAAGACCGCGAGCATTATGTAGAAAAACTGTACAAATTCGCCGCGCGACTGCAAGACCTATTTCCCGACTTCGAGTCGCTCTTCCCCAAGCCTCAAGCGATTGTCCAAGCGGAGAAGCAGCTGAGCCTGTTTGATTGAGCAACCCACACCATCAGGTATACTTATAGTGTATCCAGCCCATTACATGGCAGGGAGGCATACGAAATCTATGGCGGTCAAGCGAAAAACGGGCAAACCGGAAACGCCTATCAGTGAACCCATCGAAACACAGGGCGTGGAGGTCATCGGGGAGGCGACCACCGGTCTCAGCAGCGCGGTCGAAGGCGAATACACCGCAGAGCAACTGACGGTTCTGAAGGGTTTGGAAGCGGTACGCCGGCGCCCTGCGATGTATATTGGCGACACTGGCGTGCGCGGGCTGCATCACCTGTTCGTAGAAGTGCTGGACAACTCGGTCGACGAAGCACTCGCGGGGCACTGCGACCACATCGATGTAATTTTGCACAAAGATCAAAGTGTTTCCGTCATCGATAACGGGCGTGGCATCCCGGTCGACATCCATCCTGAAGAGAAACGCCCGGGCGTGGAGGTCGTGATGACCACCCTGCATGCAGGCGGTAAGTTCGGTGGAGGTGGCTACCGTGTTTCAGGGGGCTTGCACGGTGTGGGTGTGTCGGTCGTGAACGCGCTCTCCGAGTGGCTGGAGGTCACGGTCGCACGCGACGGGTTCCTACACTACCAACGATACGAGCGCGGTGTGCCCGTCACACCCCTTGAGCGCAAGGGGAAGACCAACAAACGCGGCACAACCGTGCGCTTCCTCGCCGATCGTGTAATCTTCGGCGACTACCGCTATGACCCGAACATTTTTATCAAACGCCTGCGCGAGCTGGCGTATCTGAACCCGAATGTGACCTTCACCTTCACCGATGAACTCAACGAAAAACCCAAGCAAACCTTCAAGTTCAGCAAGGGGATTGCACAACTGGTGGAAGCTCTCAACGAGAACAAAGACCCCATCCACAAGGTGGTCTACTTCCGCAACGCGCGTGAAGATACTGAAGTGGAGGTTGCCCTACAATATCACACGGGCTACCAGGAAACGCTGCTTTCCTACGCGAACAATATCCACACGGTGGAAGGCGGCACCCATCTATCGGGTTTCAAGACCGCGCTGACCCGTGTGATTAACCAGTATGCCCGCAAAGCCGGGCTGTTGAAAGAGAAGGATCAGAACTTTACTGGCGATGATGTGCTGGAAGGCTTGACCGCCGTGATTGCTGTTAAACTGCTCCATCCGCAGTTCGAGGGGCAGACGAAGACCAAACTGGGCAACCTCGAGGTGCAGGGCTTGGTGAACTCCATCGTGGGCGAGGCGTTCAGCGAATATCTGGAGCGCAACCCGTCGGTGGCGCGTAAGATTATTGAAAAAGCACTCACCGCGCAACGTGCCCGCGAGGCGGCGCGTCGCGCGGCAGAACTGGTGAAACGCCAGAGTGCGCTGGATAGCGGTTCGCTTCCCGGCAAACTCGCCGACTGCACCGAACGCGACCCCAGCAAGTGCGAGTTGTTCCTGGTGGAGGGCGACTCGGCAGGCGGCTCGGCAAAAATGGGACGCGACCGACGATTCCAGGCGGTGCTACCCCTGCGCGGTAAAATCCTGAATGTGGAGAAAGCCCGCCTCGACAAAGCCCTCGAAAACGAGGAGATCCGCGCACTGATTACCGCGCTCGGCACAGGAATCAGCCTCGACACGAACGGAAACCTTAGTAGCGGCGAGTCCGATAGCCGATTCGATATCTCCAAACTACGCTATCATCGGATCATTCTGATGTGCGATGCGGATGTCGACGGCGAGCATATCCGCACCTTGCTGCTGACCTTCTTCTTCCGCTACATGCGCCCACTTATCGAGAACGGGCATGTGTTTATCGCCCAGCCGCCTCTTTTCCGCGTGCGCGTCGGCAAGGACGAACAGTACTACGCCAAAGATGAAGAGGAATTAGAGCAAATCCTCAAAAAAATCAAAAAGAAAAATGTGCAGGTCACGCGTTTCAAGGGGTTGGGCGAGATGAACGCGGAAGACCTCGCCGATACCACGATGGACCCCGCCAACCGTGTGATTGTGCAGGTTCAGCTCGATGACGCGATGGAAGCGGAGCGTATCTTCAGTATTCTCATGGGCGACAAGGTAGAGCCACGGCGTAAGTTCATCGAGGAACACGCGAAAGAGACGACCGATATCGACTGGCACTGCTAAACCACGCGTCGCCGTTGAGGAACTTTACTCCCGCACGATGGTGTATAATAAGCATATGAGCCGTAGGGGGAGTCAACGATGATAGGGCGTCGCGTGTTTGGTATCGAGACTGAGTTCGGATGCTTCGTGCGGGACGAGCGCGTGGGCACTGCCGAAACGGTCGTCGAGGCGGTCAAGAACTATGTATTCCACAAGGCACGGCTGGGACTTATCGACCTCACTGCCCGCGATGAAGCGTTTGAACCGGCGCGCAGCGGCGGATTCCTGGTGAACGGAGGACGCCTCTATATTGATGCGGTGGGCAGCCACTTAGAGTATGCGACCCCCGAGTGCGCCAGTTTGTTCGATATCGTCGCTCATGAGAAGGCAGGACAGCGAATCGTCTACAATACGCTCAAACAGATGAACTGGGATGAGCGCGTTAGCTTCCACAATAATAATGTCGACCACTTCGCAGGGCATACCTTCGGTTGCCACGAGAACTACCTCGTACGCACCGATGACCGCCTCCCCAGCGATTGGCACAAACTTGTGCTGCCGTTTCTGACCACGCGCCAGATTTTCGCAGGTGCAGGGCGCGTCGGTGGACACCGGCTCGAACACGCGGGATTCCGCCCCTCCCTCTCCGAAGTCGCCGACCACCCGATTGACTTCATCTGGGTCTCAAATGTCTATAATGTAGAGCCAGACCCGACGGTGCAGTATCAGTTGTCGCAACGCGCCGACCACATCGTGCGCGAGAACGCCTCACGCGTGCGCTTCAACCGCGCCATCATCAACCCCAAGTGGGACAGCGTGTACGGCTATCAGAACTATCAGCGGCTGCACCTGCTCTTTGGCGAGGGCAACATGAGCGAGTACGCCACCGCGCTGAAGATTGGCACGACCTGCCTCGTGTTAGACCTTGCCGAAGCCCGCGCGCTCCCGAACTGGCTCCGCCTGCAGGACGCCTTGCACACCCTCAAGAGCATCTCGCGCGACCCGACCCGCAAATGGATTGTCACGATGCTGGACGGCAGCACCATCTCCGCAATTGACTTGCAACGCGCCTACCTGCAACTGGCGCAGAAACGCTTCGCAGGGCGCGACCCCGAAACCGATTGGGTGTTGCAAGAGTGGGAGTATGTGCTGGATACCTTAGAGACCGACCCCGAAAAACTCGAAGACCGCATCGACTGGCTCATCAAGCTCAAAATCCTGCGGGAATATATGGAAGACACGGGCGCACAGTGGGGCGACGATGCACTGCACTCGATTGATCTGGAGTACCACAACATCAACCCCGAGCAAGGACTCTACTATGCCCTACAGCAAATGGGCGAGGTGGTGCGTGTGGTGGACGATGTGCAAATTGAAGCGAGCGTCACCACACCGCCGACCGACACCCGTGCCAGCGCACGAGGCTATGTCATCAAGAAACTCGCCGAGCGACGCTATAACCGCTACTACATCGACTGGGACATCGTCTATGTAGACCGCAATCGCCAAGTCGACATGCGCGACCCGTTCAACACCTACACACGCGAAGCAGAGCGGTTCGTGATTATGCTGTAATCCGCATCCCAATAACGGAGTGAGTATGCCGCTCGCCGGCGGTTCAAAAAGCCCCCCAATTGGGTACAATACTCCCTCGGAGGCATCCTATGAATACGCCTGCAGAGCTGCGCTATACCCGAAGCGATGAATGGGTGCGAATCGAAGGCGAGATTGCGACCATCGGCATCACCGACTATGCCCAGTCCGAGTTGGGCGATATCGTGTTTCTGGAGCTGCCCGAACCCGGACGCTACTTGCAAACCGACGAGACCTTCGGCGTCATCGAGTCGGTCAAAGCCGCATCCGACCTGTACGCCCCTGTGGAAGGCGAAGTGACCGAGGTCAACGAATCGCTCCAAAACGCGCTGGAGACGATTAACCAAGACCCCTACGGCAAAGGCTGGATGATCAAAATCCGCATGAAAGACCCCCGCCAAGCCGAGAGCCTGATGAGCGCGGAAGAGTATAAAAACTATCGTCAAATCTGAGGTTCGAAATGCGCTATATTCCTCACACCGAGCAAGACATTCAGCAGATGCTGGAGGCGATTGGCGTCGCCTCGATACGCGAACTGTTTCAAGACATCCCCGACGACCTGTATATCGAGGGTGGTCTCCCTGTGCCGCCCGCGTTGGACGAGCATGCCCTGTTCAAGCGCATGAGCCAACTCGCTGCGAAAAACGCCGACAGCACGCGCTACCTCAGCTTTCTGGGCGCAGGCGCGTATGACCACTTCATTCCGTCGGTGGTCGGAGCGATTATCAGTCGGGGCGAGTTTCTCAGCGCATACACGCCCTACCAACCCGAAGCGAGCCAAGGCTTGCTGCAGAGTATCTTCGAATTCCAGACGATGGTCTGCGAACTCACAGGGATGGATGTGGCGAACGCCTCGATGTACGACGCCTCCACCGCGCTTGCCGAGTCCGCGCTGATGGCGTGCAACATCACGGGGCGCTCCAAAGTGCTGGCGTCGCAGGGCGTGCATCCGCACTATCGCCAGGTGCTGCGCACTTACCTGTGGACGAATAGCCGCCAACTGGTGGAAATCCCCACGCGCGACGGGATTACCGATATCGACGCGCTTGCCGCCGCGTTGGACGACGAAACCGCCTGCGCGATTGTGCAGTATCCCAACTTCTTCGGCTTGATCGAGCCGCTTGCCCCTGTAGCCGAATCGGTGCATCGGGTGGGCGCACTCGCGATTGCGTGCGTCGACCCGATTGCGCTGGGCGTACTGAAACCGCCCGGCGACTACAACTTCGATATCGTGGTCGGCGAGGGGCAAGGGCTGGGCAACGCGATGGGTTTCGGCGGCCCGATGCTGGGGCTGTTCGCCTGCAGGCAGGAACACCTACGACGCATTCCGGGACGCATCGTGGGGCAAACCACCGACGCCGAGGGCAGACGCGGCTTCGTGATGACCCTGCGCACCCGCGAGCAGGACATCCGCCGCGAGAAAGCCACCTCCAACATCTGCACGAACGAAGCGCTGTGCGCCTTAGCCAGCACGGTGTTTCTGGCGTCGCTAGGCAAGCAAGGCTTCCGCGAACTCTCCGAGACCTGCACCCAAAAAGCCCACTACGCAGCGCAACTGCTCACGCAGATCCCAGGCGTGCGCCTAAAGTACCCGAACACGCCCTTCTTCAAGGAGTTCGTGCTGGAGTTGCCGCGCCCTGCGCATGAGGTCTGCGAAGCGTTGCTGCACCAAAACATTATCGCAGGCTTGCCACTCGGCGAGTACGATGCCAGTATGCAGAACGACCTGCTGGTGTGCGTCACGGAGACCCGCACGCGCGAGGAGATTGAAACTTTCGCGACGGCGTTGCGCTCGGTGGTATAAAGCCCTACACTCGGCTACTCCTCAAATCGGAACGGCGCGCCTAACATCCGCTGCCACTGAGCGCGCTGCTGCGCGGTCAAGACCGCCAGAATCTGCTGGTTCACCTTCTCGCGCAGCTGCTGCTCCTGAAACTTTCGTTCGTGTTTGCGTATCCCTCTGAGGCTATATTCTGCCTCCCGCGCTGCGGCGGCTGCGATTTCGCGGATGCGACTCTGCTGCGCTGCGCTCAAACCGACACGGCGTGCGATCTCGGGGTTCACAAGACTTATCGCTCCGTTCCATTGAAGCTCCAGCTGGAACAGGCGAGCGCGTTGCTGCGCCGTCAGCGCCTGACGCTCGTCATACCGACGCGCCAGCTCACGCTTGCGCTGCTCATACGCCTCCCACGGCAACCGCAACTCGCGCAAACGACGCTCCTCATCCTTGCGTTGCTCGTGTATCTGATCAATCCGATACATCTGTTCTGAGGTGATTCCCAGCTCTTGACGCACATCCCAACGCTTGAGAAACTTATGCCCGGTGGGACGCATCAGCGGTTTGAACTCGTGATGATACTCGTCGGGTACCCAGCCGCGTTGGGAATAGCTCCATAACCAAACAAGCCCAAGCGCCGCCAAAGCGGCCCCTCTGATTAAGTGTCTCATAATTATATCTACGCGCGGGGGGTGTTCGAGTTCCCACTCTGCATAACCTCTACCTAATGCGCCCGCGGAGATGCGTCCTGTGGGTGTGGGCTTACCGAGCAATTCGTGCGCCTAAGCCCATGACAACAGCGACAAAATTGAGGTATAGTTGTGTTATTGCTTGGGGAGGCAAACAGTGGCAACGACGCCTCATCAGTGGTGGCAGTATGTACAAGGGCTCTGCCTTCGTGCCGGGCTGACAGAGGACGACGCGAACGACTGCGTGTGGGCGGTTCTGGCACGCTACCAGCAGCGACGCGGCAGCTATCCGTGGGAAGAGCCGTCGCCTGACCTGCGCTTATTAGGGCAGCTCACGCGCAACATCGTTGCCGAATCGTGTCGCGCAAACCAGCGTCGCCATCAAAACGAGCAGAGCTACTGTGCGTTCGTCGCTGCCATCCACGCAGCGACGCCATCGCCCTATGAACACGCGAGCGCTCAAGTGGATTACGAGCGTTTCTTGGAGTTCTTGCCCTCTTACCTTCAGCGAACGCTTCTACTGCTCATGGATGGTTATACTCCCGACGAGATTGCCCAGCGGCTGCAAGTGGTTGTTGGTACGGTGTACGCCTATCGTCAGCAGTTGCGGGAGAAGTTTGTGGAGTTTTACGGCTATGACCCTAGAATTTCGGGGTCTTGCGTCGTTAATTATAGTGGGAACGCCGCAAGGCGTTCTCAATCTGACACTCAGGAGGTAGCTGATGATGCAACATCTCAAAGTGGCAATAGGTAGAGTGGTGATGCGATGCGCTACGCTCGCGTTATTTTCGCTTGTAGGTTTAGGGATGATTCAAAATTATGCCCATGCAACAGGTTGTCCAACGCCCGAAACGCGCGCTTGTCCAGCAGGCTGTTCGCGAGGGGAGAAGATACCGCCCTTCCAGGTGTGCAAACAAGGCAATGGGGTTTGCTGTGTATACTGGATAATACGCTACAGATGTCGCGGTGATGGGAGTGATTGTACGCGACACTACGAACAACGTTGGGTATTCGCCTACAGAAAGGAAGGTCAATGTGGTAGAGATTGCCTTCTACCTACACCCACTCCTGTTTTGCCTACACCTAATCCATAGTAGGAGGGATGAAGATGCGCTGTTGGGTTGGATGGCTCTGCGTTTTGGTGAGCGTGACCTTCGCAGTCGCACAGGAGCCTACCCCCGCTCCTACCCCTCTGGTGGTAGTGTGCTGTCAAGCGGAGCTGGATCGCGCCGAGCGCCTCAGACATGCTGCGGAACAAGGGGCGACCCTTGCATCGTTGAAAGCCCTCGCAACCGAGGAAGGATTCGAACTCGTGGAACACGACGCGCACCACTACGCTCTGAGCCGAACGCTACTCACCTTCCCTGCGACCGTCGATGCGAGCCTGTTGGAATGTCTGATGCGAGCGGGCGGTAGCCTCGCCGGAACCGACTGCAGCAGCGCGAAGCGGTTCGTGGCGCAGAACCTGAAGCAACTCACCATCGTTCCCGAACTGGCGCAATCGGTTACCCAAGAAGTCGGACTGCCCCTCGAAGAGTGGCTGGAACACGCCGAGTGGAGCCTTCAACTCGCAGGTAAACTCACTGCCTCCAGAAACAACCAAACTACGACCTTTGTAGGGGACTGTGTCTACCTGTCGGCAGGCACCGATACACCTCAAGAAAAGCGTGCTCCAGAAAGTGCGCCTACCGCAACCCTTCCCCTAACACCTTGCAACGATTACCACTTTTTGTACACGAGCGCGATTCCGCTTTCCCAGCGCACAGACCGAGCGCGCGACGCGCTTAGCCTTATAAAGCAGCGAGAATCGCAGGCGCAACGACGGCTGAGCCAACTCTTTGCCCAACTCCAGAGCCACTATCGCGCCGAACTGGCAGGGCGAACGCTTCCGTTCCGCGACATACCCCCCGAAATTCAGCAGCACCTCGTGGAATCTGCTCTCGGCTTTGACGAAACCGGCGACGCTTCGGCAGTGGCGCAAGGAACTTACACCTTCTTCGTGACCCCTGAAGTGACGATTCGATTCGCCTACGGGGGCAAGAGTTGGCTGGTACATGTATATCTACTTCCCAATATGTCGGCAGATATGCGTCCTGTGGGGGTGGGCTTACTGAGCGAGTAGTGTGCATTAGCCGGCTTCCATTCCTAAAAACGGCGGTTTGCGTGTTAATTAATAGTGGGAATGCCGCAAGGCGTTCTCAATCTGACACTCAGGAGGTTTCTGATGATGCACCGACGGCAGAAGTTCTTGGGTTTGACGGCGCTATCGTTAGCGATAGCGAACTTAGTGGCGATGCCCCACACCTTGGCGGCGCTGAACGAACTGCGGGGGGGGGGGGGGGCAAGTGTCCCTGCGATGAGTAATAGCGGCGGTTGTGGGTGTTCTAACAAGCCTCATATGATGACTGAAGAGCAAGTGAAACAAATCTTAAAGCAAAGGCTCGTGCTTACACAACGAAATCCGCAACCTGTGCAACCTGTGCCAATGCCACTACCTAAATGCCCCGATGAATTTTGCTTCAGAGACGGTCCTGTAATCAAATATGGCTGTAAACGCATGGATTGCAAGGACAGTAATGGGCACGAACACAGGAACACAAAGCATTGGCGTCTAAAGTACATTTGGCGCTGCGATGTTACTGAATATGTATGGTGTTCCGACTGGAACCCGATTCCAGGCGATTGTTGCCCCAGTCAAAATCTTCCTGCCTGTAACGGAAACGTAGGTCAAATACTATGCGATTGGATAGGTAGAGGTCCTTCGTTTCCATAATGATGAACTTATTTTAGAATGCCCTCTCTGCTGCTCTTGCAGGGAGGGCACTCTGAATGGGAGAGAGACATGGGACGACAACAACAGCAGTCTCCTGCGTTGGAACTGACACTCGTAGCCCTGCTGGGGGGTGTAGCCACCTATGCTCTTACCCAGTTGAGCGTGTCAATGTGGAGAGGACTGTATACGCTGGTTCGTGACGATGGACTTGAAGGTGCGTGGCGAGATTTTATTTCGCACCTCACGAGGTTGCTAACGCTGTCTTCGACAGACATTTTCTGTGGAGCAGCGGGTGTGATTACAGCGCTAATGAGTTATAAATTCTCCCATACTCTCCATTACAAAACGATTCGCATTTTCTGGATTTGCATCGCGAGTCTCATCTATATCACTCCCAGAATCTTAGCAATTCTCAGTCTCCCAAAGCATCTCGCCAACGAGCCGCCCAGTGTTGTGTCGTCTTTAATGGAGCTGAACATCTACCACTTATTCGCCACCCTGATTTCCTTTGTGTTTTCGTTATTGCTAATTGATTGGTGGTTTAGAAAGGGCTTTCGGCGGTGGATGAGCAGTGATCCCAGCATCTCTACTCATCAATCAGGAGGTAAGCAATGAAATGAAACGAAACTCTGGTGTCTCACTGTTAGAGATATTGACTGTTCTGGTGATTATTGCGCTGCTAATAGCTCTTATCCTGCCTTTGATAAACACTTCCCGAGAACGCGCGCGTGTAACCCAGTGTTTTAGCAACATGCGTCAGCTGGCGGCAGCGCTGACTGCTTACCGCCAAGACTATGGAGAGTTTCCACCCTTTGTACAGTACGTCTTTCCGTATGCAAAGAGCCGTGAGGTATTCTTGTGTCCACGCGATTACCTGCGAGACTACGGAGGCGCAAACTGGTTCGGTGGCGGCAACACCTACGCCAATCGGCACGGTATCAAGCTTAGTTACTTTTACTTCGCTGACCCAGTAGGTAGATTCGAGCAACTGAGACACCTTTTACCAGAGCGTGACCCAAACCACGGACTTCTCGCTTGTCTGTTGCACGGGGACTGCAAACCGTATTGCCGTGGTACAACACCGCCTGCTGCTGTTGAGTTTTGTTGTGAAGGTCTCACACTGCGGGTGCGGTTAGATGGCTCAGTTCAACGAGCGAAAACTTATTTGCGTCCGTGTACTGACCCAGCTGATAATCAAGCAGGATATGTGCGTGACCGATGGAATCTATTTACAGATGTGCCCTGTCCGCCAGAGGTGTGCCGAAGAAACTGCCACTGAAACTTTGTCAATATGGAAGAGATGAGGGTGTCCGAAAAATCTGAATACCCTCACCCCATGCTCCCTTTCCACTGCGTTTGCGTGGGGGCTGTCCTTACCCCACACATCTCCACCACGGCGTGGTCGCGGGGGGATGCTCCTCCCTTGCCTCGCCGAACTCCCCACCTCCGTAAACGGAGAGGGGGTAGAGGGGTGAGCTGAGAACCCCTCTCTTGCCTGCACACGGGTGCGGGGTTCATGGGAATTTTCGAACACCCTCCAGCGGCACTGACACAGGGGGCGTGCAATTTCTCCTGCTGCACAGAGCTGCTTTTGCAGGAATCGCCCTCGGTGCGTCGTATTTAATCACAGGGGTCTGTCGATGAAGACGGCGGAAGCGTATCTGACGCATCTGCAGCGCATCGCGCGGCGCTGGACTAACCACACCGCCGATGCAGAAGACCTGGCGCACGAATGCCTCTACGCCTACCACCAACGATTCGGCGACTGGCCCTGGGAAAACAAGCCACTGCACGCATTGAGATGGTGTCGGTGCAAGCTGCGCGCGCTCGCCCAAGACCACGCCAAACGCTCTTATAGGCGACACGCCCAAGTATCGCTGGACGCCCCCGAATGCCCCCCTATAAAGGCGCCGCGGTGGGAGGCAGACCTCCTTGACAATCTGGCGATGGAACAGTTTGTCAGCTCGCTTCCGCTCTATCTTCAGCGCGTGGCACGGCTGTACGATGCGGGACACAATTACAAGGAGATAGCACACTTGTTGGGGGTCTCAATCGGCACAGTACAGGGTTATGTGAAACGAATCGCCCGATTTGGGCGGGAATTCTTCGGCGTCGATGACCACAAAACGGCGGTTTGCGTCGTTAATTACAGTGGGAATGGCGCAAGGCGTTCTCAATCTGACACTCAGGAGGTTTCTGATGATGCACCGACGGCAGAAGTTCTTGGGTTTGACGGCGCTATCGTTAGCGATAGCGAACTTAGTGGCGATGCCCCACACCTTGGCGGCGCTGAACGAACTGCGGGGGGGGGGCAAGTGTCCCTGCGATGAGTAATAGCGGCGGTTGTGGGTGTAGTCAGCCTCAGAAACCGATGACACCACAACAAATCAAAGCTACTCTTCAAAGTGTCTCTGTAACTCCTACACGGGCACAGCGATGCTATTGCTCAAAGCCTAGAAGAATAAGAAGCGACATTCAGCAGTGGTGTCCACCGAAGCACTGGATCGAACCTTTTTGCGATCACTACAACAATCAAGGTCCAGATTTCGATAGAGATGGCGAACTCGATGAACCCAATTACCGTCAACAGAGAACACGCAGAATTGTTGAATGCAACGGCAATACATATGTAAAATGCGGACCATGGACTTGGACGAGTACATGTTGTCTCACCTCATCTGCTGAACCTGACTGTTTAGACAATGTAAGAGGGCCAGGCAGCATAATTGAATGTAGCGAAATTGTGACGCCTGGAACAAGGATTACACCAGACCCAGGCTTGCCTGATGTGCCTCCAGAGAGTCCGAGACCAACTCCCGATCCAAGAGTGCCGCCTCGTGGTCGGTAAGGTAGTATCAGCCATTGTGGGGGGTATAGGTTTTGCCTAGATGAGGGCAAGCTCCCCCCACAACAATGCAGGAGGATGTTCTTATGGGTGCAAACCGTATACGGAAAAATACATTTGAGCAATGGCTCTTGGTCGCCTTACTTGGTATTGTTGCCGTAGGCATTTTGCCGCAACTGGCTCACGGGGTGCTACAGGTGATCTTTCATACCGTTGGTTATATCTTTGTTGAAAGTTATCGGGAGCACATAAGTAGCTTTGGAGGCTATACAGGCTACTGGCAAACCCAGCTAATTCCGCGTTTCTGGTACTCTCTAATAAGCAACTGGTTTCTTGAAATGACAAAAGGAATCTTATTAGCGATAACCTTATATGCAATACTAAAAATTGTTTCTTCAATAAATTTGCCCAACTGGATGGTTCCATCAGGTATATCGCTTCTGTGGATTGGTTGGCATAATGGGCGTCGATTGGTGATTGACCCATTCTGGGGCATTATCGACTCCCTCGTATGGATTTTATGTATTTTTGCCTTATATTATGCCTTAAAACGCACAGAGCTGCTGTCTGACGGAGGTGAAGTATGAAACGCGAACGAGCCTTGACTCTAATAGAGCTTCTCACGGTGGTAGTCATCGTTCTACTCTTACTGGCGATTATGCTCCCCGTCGTTCTCTATTTTCGCAAGAACGCGCAGAAAACACACTGCATAAATAACCTTCGTCAAATCGGTACCGCGATTCAACTATATCGTGCAGACTTCGGAGGTGCATTTCCAAGTCGGTTGTCTTTGCTGATGTCGTACATAAAAACCGATGAGATTCTTGTATGTCCAACGGAGCCTGCTGGAAACGGTTTGTCAGCTATTGAGCAGGTTCCGACTAACTATGTGAGTATTCTATGCGATTTGAGCGACGCAAGTGCTTCAATCAATACAAGCGATCGTAATGTTCAAGCGGCACAACTCCTGATGGAGCTGGATGCCAATCATGGGGTTCTCGTCTGCATTCTTCACGGGCGTCGTGTTGATGATAGTTATATGTATAATGGGAATGGTCCAGCCTTAGGTTCTCATGAAGGTTTGATCCTACGCCTACAAGCAGATACCTCTGTGGTTCCAGTACAGGTATTTTATGACACCATTCTAGGACCTGGAAACACAAGGTCGTTATCGGGATGGTATGTGTTCTCAAATGTACGTCCTTGTCCTGAAGCAATTAGACGCCTTCAGCCACTTATGCTGAACTGTCCAAACGAGTAATTCTTATACTCATATCTTTCACACCACGCAAGTAAGGCTGCTACCATCAGAACAGGCTCGTTAGAGGCTGTTTAGGAAGGTAGATAGGGTATCATCACAGTAGGAGTACCCATCGCTTCAGCAGGGGGCGATGAATGGTAGCCGTCCCTACACTGCGCAGGAGTGGCAGATGCTGACACAAATCGCGCAAGACGAAGCAGGCTTCCGATAAGGTATACTCCTATGCACCGCGGGGGGCGCTGCACACGCGGCTGAGACCTTGCACCGGCAAGGAACCCCTGGAACCTGAACCGGGTAATACCGGCGGAGGGAACGCGGCGAGTCACGCTCACGGCAAGCCTCTGTCGCTGCATCCGCCCCGCGAGAATCTCTCAGGAGGCTGACTATGCAACCAGTCGTAACGCAAATGCACTACGCGCGGGCAGGCGTGATAACCGACGCAATGCGCCACTGCGCCGAGCAAGAACAAGTAGACCCCGAACTAATCCGCAGTGAGGTCGCACGCGGACGCGCGATTATCCCCGCCAACATCCACCACCAGAGCCTCAAGCCCATCGTGATTGGCAAACGGTTCCGCACCAAAGTCAACGCGAACATCGGCAGCTCTGCCTTAGACGCTGACATTGAGAACGAGCTGGAGAAGCTGCACACCGCCCTGCGCTGGGGCGCGGATACCGTGATGGACCTCTCCACCGCGGGCGATTTGGACGCTATCCGCGCAGCGATTATTCAGCACTCGCCCGCGCCCGTGGGAACCGTGCCCGTGTACCAACTGCTCACAGAGGCGCGCTCGGTGGAGCAAATCCGCGAGAGCGACTTTCTGGATATTGTGGAGCATCAGGCGCAGCAGGGCGTGGACTATATGACCATTCATGCAGGCGTGCTGCGCAGTTTCATCCCCCTCACGGAGAAGCGCCTGACCGGGATTGTCAGTCGCGGCGGCGCGATTCTGGCGGAGTGGTGCTTGGTGCATCATCGTGAGAACCCCTACTACACCCACTTCGACAAGTTGCTGGACATCTGTCGCCGCTACGATGTGACGATTAGCTTGGGCGACGGGTTGCGACCAGGCTCCATCGCCGACGCGAACGACGAGGCGCAGCTGGCGGAGCTGCGTGTGCTGGGGCAGCTCACGAAACGCGCCTGGGCAAAGGAGGTGCAGGTGATGGTGGAAGGTCCAGGGCATATCCCGTTGCACCTGCTGGAGGACAATGTGCGCCTGCAGCAGGAGTGGTGCCACGAAGCGCCGTTCTACACGCTGGGACCGCTGGTGACAGACATCGCGCCTGGTTATGACCATATCGCCTCCGCGATTGGCGCGGCGATTGTGGCGTGGCACGGCACCGCGTTGCTGTGCTATGTGACCCCCAAGGAGCATCTGGGCTTGCCCAACGCGGAGGAGGTGAAGCAAGGGCTGATTGCCTATCGCATCGCCGCGCACGCCGCCGACATCGCCAAGGGCCTCCCCGGCGCACGCGACTGGGACGACGCGCTTTCCAAAGCACGCTTCGAGTTCGACTGGAACCGCCAGTTCGAGTTGTCGCTCGATCCCGACACCGCCCGCGCCCTGCACGATGAGACGATGCCCAAAGAGGCGCACAAGTTCGCGCCGTTCTGCAGCATGTGCGGTCCGAAGTTCTGCCCGATGGCGACCACCCAACGCCTGCGCGAGCTGAGCAAACAGGCGGAGTCAGCAACTCCATAAGCATCGCCGCACCAGCGAACACAGAGCGATTCCTCGCCTGCGCCTAACCCTTGCTCATTCCGAGCGCAGCGAGGAATCGCCATGCCCCAACGCGTCCCAAACCGCCCTGTGTTTGGTCGCCAGAAACAGCATCTCCCGATTGTGGGTGTGCGAAACTTGCCCCACTTTCTCGCCGCGTGGGTTGTGGATGCCAATCAACGCGCCAACATACCGCTTATAAGGGCGTTCAAAACACACCACATAGCCCCACTCGCCCAAAATGGCTTCCAATTCCGAACGGGTGAGGTAGCCCTCGTTGTTGAAGGAGACTAAAATATGCTGCGCTTGTATCTGTGAGACGAGTCGCGCCATCGCGTCCCCTGCGCTCGCACGCGAGTTGAAGGGACTCTTGCGGTGTTTCACATCCACGCGCTTGCGTGCCACGCCGTAGGTTTCGGGATTGTCCCACAGCACCAGCGTCTCCCACACATGGTAGTTGCCGAGATAGGAGTGTTGGTTGTAGGGCGGGTCTAAGTAGAATAGGTCGGCTTTGAGGGCGCCTGCCAGCTCCAGCGCGTCTTCCTGATACGCTTTGCCGACCCCCGAAAGCAGCGGCGGGTACTGGAGCTGAAGGGGGTGATATGCACGGGGCGCCCACTGCTTGAGGTACGCCATCTGAAGCCCTGTCGTGGAGTCCACCCTATCCGCCGCGAGCATCAGACTGGTCAGCAAAATCGCACGCAGGAGGGGATCCTCGTACTGGTTGATGGCTTCGCGAATGGCTTCAATACGCATCCCGTTCTCGGGGCGAAAGTAGCGCGCCTGCTCACAATAGTTTTCGGTAAACCACCCACGCTTGGGCGGCGACCCCCTCAGCGACTCCAGTATCGGCTGCACCCGCTCGGGAGGATAGTCATCGCGGTTCGCCTCCACGAGGGCTTGCGCCAACACATAAGCGTAGGTGTTGTGGTCGTTGGCATAGACGAAGTAGCCCCGTGCTTTGAGCGCATGCGCCACCCGCGCGCTCCCCGAAAACAGGTCGGCGACGCTTCGAATAGGCGCGAGCGCATTCACGCGGTCTACAACGCCTGCGATCCAGCCCACCAAAGCACGCTTCGAACCCAGATATTTAATCATGCGCCGCGTGGAATGGGGTTCCCTGCCCCGCTTGGTTTGGCAGCGGCGTGGAGGCACAACCCGTTAGATCTCACCGACTTGCGCCGCCAGCGCGTTAAGAATACGCCGCCGATAATCCAGGTAGGCGTCCTTCTCGCGTGCGTAGTAGACATGGTTCGTCAGCAAGATGACTGCCATCTCCACCTGGGGGTCAAACAGGATGACGACGCCCGTAAAGCCCGAGTGTCCGACGCAGCGTGGGGGGAACAGGTCGCCGCGGGGCAGCATCGGGTTCGGGTGTGCAAACAGCCCAAGGGTGTGCATGCTGGGCGGCTGGTTGCCGATTTGCGCTTGAGGCGTAAGCAGCAGCTGCACCGAGTAATACGAGAGCAACGGACGCCCGCCGCTGAGGATCATCCGCGCGTAGCGGATCAGGTCCTCCAAAGTGCCAAACAGCCCTGCGTGCCCCGCGACGCCCCCCATCGCCGCCGCGTTCTCGTCATGCACCTCGCCGCGCAGAACCTTCTGGGAACGGCTTTCGGAGTGTCCGGTGGGGGCGATACGCGCTTGCAGTTCAGCAGGGGGACAGTAGCCCGTTGCCTGCAGCCCCAACGGCTCGGCGATTTTCGTGCGGAACAGCTCCGCCTGCGACTGCTCGTACACCCGCTCCAGAATCGCACCCATCAAGATATAGCCGAGGTCGCTGTAGGTATAGCCCTGTGCTGGGGGACGTGTGCGCGGCGTGTTCAGCACCGCCTGCAACACCGCCTCACGCGAGTCGGCGGTCTTATAGAGCGCACGCCACGCAGGCAGCCCTGCGGTGTGCGTCAGCAGGTGCTTCACCAACACGCCCTCCAGATGACGCGCTTCAGGGAAAAAGCGGGTAATGGGGGTTTCCAGCGTCAGCTTGCCCTCCTCCAGCGCAATGAGGGCAAGCGTCGCGGTACTGAGGGGCTTGGTCAGCGACGCGAGGTCGTAAATTGTGGTCGGGTCGGCTTCCGTCTCGGCTTCGGGGTCGGGCTTGCCAAACGCGCCTTGATACTTGACCCGCCCACCCAACAGCACCGCGCACACCGCGCTGGGGAAGACTTTACGCTCCATCGCCTCGCGAATCACTTTCTCAACGGTCGGCATCGTTCTCGCTCCTATCTTCCAAAAGGGTAGAGGTTCACCTCGCGTTCAATCTGCTGTAAATAGGTTTCACGGGCGCCGCTTTGGGTAATAGCGTCGTAGGAGAACAAGCTGAACCCGCGCGCCCCACTGCGTCGTATCGCCCGAATCTTGTTGAGGGTGCTTTCGGGTGAGACCTGCCATGCGCCCACGCCCACAATCACGGGTCGCCCCTGCGCCTCGCTGACCACGCGCGTCGCCTGGCGCTGCACCACCGCCGTGTCTTTATCATACGCCATCGGCAGCACCGTATCCAGCCAGTCGCTGCGCAGCCAGTAAAGCCAGTCCTGCAGTTTGTGCTTCGCCGCCAGCTCCGGCTGCGGCCACACCGCCGCTGAGAGAATCAGGTTCGGGTTTATGCGGCGCGATTGACGGCTGAATGCGCGGACGAACGCACTCACCTGATCGCGTCGCCAGTCGCTCCACTCCGCGGGAAATGCCTGAATCCACGCCAGGGGGTTGCGTCGAGCCGCGCTGCGGTCTAACGCGGCGCGGCGCGCCTCTGGCACGCGCTCCCACATCGCCTCCCGAAAACGCGCCCGACACCCCGCACAGTAGCAGTAGCTCTCGTAGGGATAGCGCACATAGTCCAAATGGATTCCGTCCAGTTGCGGATACCGTTGCGCCACCTCGGCGAACACCTTCAGCAGATGCGCCCGCACATTCGGGTTGCTGGGACACAGATACACCCCCTCCACTTTGCCCCCCGTGGTCATCTGATAGCGGTTTTGGGTATCACGGGCAATCCAGTTTGGGCTGCGATTGATGACATGCTGGCGACTGCGCGGCATACGCGGCTGACTCCACACATAAAACACATTGAGCCACGCATGCACCTGCAGCCCTGTGCCTTCCGCGCAGCGCAGAAGGTAGCCCAACGGGTCAAAATCAGCGGGCTGACCCGTGAGCGCCTCCGCACGCGGCTCATAACTGGAACGATAGTACGCATCGCCACGCCCACGCACCTGTACAAAAAGCGCATTAAAGCCGTAGCGCACCGACAACGCAACCACCCGCTCGATGGAGTCCGCAGAGACCAACGAGGTACGCACCACCCACAAGGCGCGCGTCTCCTCAGGCAAACGATGTCGGGCTGTCGTGTGCATCGAAAATCAATTTCGGCATGCCGTCGCGGTTTCCTGTTCATGCTGGGGAAAATCCCCGCTCGCTAAAAACGGTGTTATGAGCGCAGCCGCGCGGCAATTTACTTAGCCACGCTAAATTCTGCGCGCCCCCCCGAATCCACGCTTGAGTTCAAAATCAAAGGGGGGTCGCGCAAACGCTGAGTTCAAAATTTTCGCGAATTGTTAAGAAGCGGGCTTAACCCCTTGACAAAGGCGTCCGGGATGAGGTAACTGTACCGTAGCATTCACCCCCAAGGGTGGGTGCCCATTATTAGCGATAGGGGCGAATGAGGAAACCCTAAGGAGCGGCGTCGTGCCTGCTGCGCATCATCGCGAACAAAAGCGGTTCGTGTGTTCACTGCAGGGCGGGGGGAGACAGCCCATCGAGTGAGTTCACGCCCTTTGCTCAATCCACCGCTGTGGCTGCTGGCGGAGGTCGGGGTCGCGCCAACGGCGAAGGCGCATCAGGAGCCACTCGCGGCACTCGGTGACGCTCAGGCGCATCAGGCGCGTCTTGGCGTCGTCGAGATGCTCCAGCGGTACGAAGAGGAATTGCGGCTCCATTCCGAGCGCGATGCCCAGCGTTTCGGGCTGTGCATCGGGGAGTATCAGCGCCCGGCGGATCCCCAACCGACGCACCAGGCTCTGCTGCCCCCAGAGCGCATCGGCGACGGCTTTGGTGAATTGGGGAACGCGCCAGCACACGGCATAAGGGAGTTCCTGTCCTGCAAGGAGAGGCGCTTCGCCTGCGAGGGAAAACGACTCGCTTGACTCGACTTGTAAGCCTATTTCCAACCTGCCGAGGGGCACATGCTCGGTGCGGAGCGTTTCACGGGCCACTTCCAGCGAAGCGTAGGCCTCCTGCAGCGCGTCGAGCTCGCTCACGAGCAGCGTTAGGTTCAACTCTGCACTCATGCGCAGCAGCCGTTGCCAGTGTGGGTCGTCGCGGGCGGGCGCCTGCGGGTCATACAGCCAGAGCGGTTTGCCCCCCAGTGCGTGGGCGGTGGCAGCGATGTCATCGGGCAGGGTTTCCGACTCAAGCCACACCAGTTCTGCCCCGCTCTGCGCCGCGGCGGCAGTTTGCATCCACTCAGCGGCGACGCATCCCGTCTGCAGGCGTTTCCCGTCCCAAGTGGTTACGGGTAGGTGTGCGCCTTCCAAATGGTAGCGTGTGTGGGTTGCCACGCGCAGGATCTGGCTCTGGTACCGTGCCAGCACGGCGGCGCTCGGTTCGATATACGCCACGCCTGCATTGGCATCCAGCACGACGGTCGCTTCGGGGGGCAGTAAGGCAGGCAGTTTCGGCACGAGCAGGGTGGGCGTTTGCGGTAGCGGGGGGTCGGGCGCGCGTTCCACAATCCAGCCCACCACACGCACATACGGCGCAAGTACGGGCGGGAGGTCGCTTAGGTCGCGCACGATGCCGACCACCTCCACAGGCTCGGTGGGCATCCGATATTCAATCGAGTGCCATTCGTCCTCGTCTTGGGCGAAGAGGCGCGGGTCAAACCAGATAGGACTGCCGTAGGTGGGCAGATAGAGCGGCGCACCGACGCCGAGCGCCAGCCCTTTTTGCAGGGGCAAGCCGTAGAGCGTCCACTTGGCAGGCGGTTCCGAAGTCAGCTCACGCATAGACCTCTACCGAGTAGCCCTGCGCTTGATAGGGTTGCACCCGCGCGTAGCACAGCGCATACTCCTGCGGGGGCACAAACAGCGCAATCCGATATTGCTCACCGTACTGTGTTATCAAGCGCGGCAGGTCGTCCAGTATCGAGTGGTTCGCGTTGGGTTGAATCCGTGCGAGTTGGCGCAACAGGGTGCGCGGATCGGCGTGATTTTCGGGGGTAAGGCGCAGTTCGGGCAGATTGGAACCGATTAGGATTAAGGAAACGCCTTGCCGGGGGGCTTCCAGAACAATCCACGCGATATGGCGAATCGCTTGATCGAAATCGGGATAGGCATCGCCTTCGGCTCGCCAAGTGGGGGCTTGCTCCAGCGCGATAACCGTCGGCGCGAGTTGGCTGGTTTCGAACTCCTTGACATGCCATTCACCGTGGCGTGCGGTGGCGCGCCAGTGGATACGGCGTAGGGGGTCGCCGGGGATATAGGGGCGCACGCCGTGCCAATCGCTCCCTTCACCGCGTCTGCCCCGCAAGGTCGACGCCGCGAACCGCCCGCGCCCGCCTCCCTCCCAGTTCCAGTTCGGCAGCTGAATTGGACGCGGCAACACCAGAATGGAGGTGACATCGTCAATCTGTTGCGAGTGGAGGAACAGCCCGAACGGATCTGAGAGTGTGAGTTTCACAGGCCCGAGTTGCTGTTCGCCGCGTCGCAGCGCCGTGAGGCGATACGGCGTCACACTGCTGTGGGGACTGCTCGATTCGGTCTCGATGGGTTCCAGCATCAGCTCCGACGAGACGGTTTCTTCTGCTTTTATCCAGAGTAGCCCGTTGCGCGACGGTACCGTCACCTCTAACTGCGCCTCGGCGGTTTCGCCTTCCATCATCTCGGTGGGGCAGCGGCGTGTAATGCTGAGTCGTTTGGCGCCGCGCTTCACGATGAGGTAGGTACCGAGCATCAGCGCGCCCAGCACGCTCGCCATCCAGTACATTTGGCGATTGTTCGTCATCAGCCCCGAACAGAGTAGGAACGAGGTCGCTGCCATCAGCGCGGTCAGTTTATACTCTCTCATGCGGGCGCTTCGCCTCCAATCGGCACGGGCGCCTGGTTTAATATCTCGCGAATCACCGCTTCGGCTTGGGTGATTCCCACCGTATCGGTACGCAACATCAGGCGGTGCGCCAACACGGGGATTGCCATCTGCTGCACATCGTCGGGCGTCACATAGTAGCGGTCAGCGAGCAAGGCGTGCGCCTGTGCGCCGAGCATCAACGCCAGCGACGCGCGTGGGCTGCCCCCCAGCATAATCTTCGGGTGGCGACGAGTCGCGTTCACGATATCGACCAGATAGCGTCGCACGCTGGGGCTGATATACACGCGCCGCGTCTGACGCTGAAGCATCACCAGTTGCTCGGGGGTGAGTACGGGCTCCAGTTGATTGAGCGGGGAGTCCAGTTGGCGTGTTTCTAAAATCTGCGCTTCCACTTCGGGCGACGGGTAGCCCAGTGAGACCCGCGCGAAAAAGCGGTCCATCTGGGCTTCGGGCAACGGATAGGTGCCCACCATCTCGATGTTATTCTGCGTGGCGATCACCAAAAACGGCTGGGGCAGCGGATGCGACTCCCCCTCCACCGAGACGGTGCGCTCTTCCATCGCCTCCAGCAGAGCGGATTGCGTTTTCGGCGTAGCGCGGTTGATTTCGTCCGCCAGCACGATATTCGCGAAGATGGGACCCGGATGAAACTCAAACACGCCGCGCGCTTGATTGTAAATCACCGAGCCAGTGACATCCGTCGGCAGGAGGTCGGGAGTGAACTGGATTCGGCGGAACTGCCCCCCGATGGCTTTGGCAATCGCACGCGCCAGAGTGGTCTTGCCGACGCCCGGAATGTCTTCGATGAGCAGGTGCCCTCCGCTCAGTAATCCGATAACCATCAGGCGCACGGTCTCGCTTTTGCCCAGAATCACCTGCTCGACGGCGCGAATAATCTGGCGTGCCTGATCGGCAATCGCATGTGCTTCCGCTTCGGAGAGCCAGGGTGCGGTCGTTTCCTGCGTCATTATGGGATAAGTGTACCCTGTCTGACTCGGAGCCCTGCCCTTTCCTCTCGCGCGGAGCGAAGACGGATGCTCACGCAGCGCCCTGTGCGACAGCGCGAACCGCCTCGAGAATCGCCTGCGCATCGATCCCGTAGGCAGCGAGGAGCGTTTCTGGCTTTCCAGAGCGCGGCGCCTCGCGTACTGCCAACCGATGCACGCGAATTCCGTAGCCGTTCACCGCCGCCGCGACCGCCTCGCCCAGTCCGCCCTCGGGATAGTGGTCTTCCACGGTGATTATCACCCCATTCGTCTCTTGCCCACAGCGGATCAGGGTTTCGGCATCGATGGGCTTGACGGAGTAGAGATCGATCACGCGAATCGCAATCCCCTCGCGCTGAAGTTGCTCATATGCCTTGAGCGCTTCGTGCAGCGTGATGCCCGCGCCCACGACGGTGACCACATCATGGGGCGACTGGCGTACCACCTTGCACCCGCCGATGGGGAACATCTCATCGTTGGCATAGAGAACGGGGGTTTTGGGGCGCGTCGTGCGGATGTAGGCGATTCCAGAATACCGCGCTGCCTGCTCCACCAGTTTCGCCGTAGACACGGCATCCGAAGGGTACAGCACGGCTGCGCCCGGAATCGCTCGGAACATCGCGAGGTCTTCCAGCCCCATCTGCGAGGGGCCGTCCTCGCCAATGGAGACGCCTGCGTGCGAGCCACAGAACTTCACATTCGCTTTCCCAATCGCCGCCATCCGAATGAAATCATACGCGCGACTGAGAAAACAGGCGAAGCTGGATGCGAACGGGATTTTACCGCACTCTGCCACGCCAACCGCCGCGCCGACCATGTTCTGCTCCGCGATAAAGCACTCGACGAACCGCTCCGGAAACGCTTTGAAAAACTTTTCGGAGAAGGTGGAATTCTTCACATCGCCGTCTAAGGCATAGATTCGTGGGTCGGCGTGTCCCAGCGCGACCAAGGCGTCGCCGTATGCCTCGCGTGTGGCGACCTGTGCGCCGAGTTCGTAGGTTGGCAGACTCACGGGCGGGATTTCGGTGGGGGTTAGGGGTACAGTCGCGGCGCGCGGCGGTTGCACGCGCAGGCGTGTGGCGCGTTCCCGTTGCTCTGGGGTCGGCATCAGTTCCGCGATTGCTTGCTCCGCGAGGTCGGGCGGGAGCGGTTTGCCGTGCCAGCCTTCTTTGTTTTCCACTGCCGAGGCGCCTTTTCCTTTGAGCGTGCGTGCCACTATCGCGAACGGTCGCTCCGCTTGCTGCGCGGTGTCAAGCGCCCTCAGAACTTGCGCCATGTCGTGTCCGTCGATAGTGGCGACTTGCCAGCCGAACGCCTCGAAACGGCGCCGATAGGTCTCCAGATCGTGCTGGAGCATCGTCGGCTGGCTTTGCCCCAGACGGTTCACATCGACCAGCGCGATGAGATTGTTTAGGTTGTAATAACTGGCGAATGCCGCTGCTTCCCACACGGCGCCCTCGGCGATCTCCCCATCGCCCATGAGGCAGTAGACCTGCGCGGGGATGTGATCGCGTTTTAGAGCGAGCGCCATCCCCGCTGCAATCGACAGCCCCTGCCCCAGCGATCCCGTCGCCGCGCCGTACCAAGCGAATCGCGGTGTGGGGTGCCCTTCCAGATCGCTCTCGAACTCGCGCAGAGTGTCCAGATGTTCCACGGGGAACGCGCCTGCCTCTGCCCACGCTGCATAGAGCAAGGGCGCCGCGTGTCCTTTGGAGAAAATCACGCGGTCGTTGAGCGGATTGCGCGGGTTCGGCACATCATAGCGCAGTGCGTGGAAAAACAGCGCCGCCGCCAAATCCGCCGCCGACATACATGTCGTGGGATGTCCAGAGCCTGCTTTGGTGGTGGCGCGAATGGAGTGGATGCGCAGTAAATTCGCTTTGGTCTGTAGAGCCTCAATCAGTTCAGGGGCGTATCCTGCCATGGCTGTCTCTCTCCGTCAGGGAGAGTATACCTGGTGCAGGCTCTACAAGAGGGCACGCAGGCGTGCGATTATCCCTCGCGTCCTGCTCCCACTTCCTGAAGGCGTTTGCCCAGCACGATGCGCGTAATCGCTGCGACCGTGTCGCCCTCCGCAAGGTCGATGAGTTTCACGCCCTGCGCAATACGCCCCGTGACGCGTAGGTCCGCCACACGCAATCGAATGCCTTTACCGTTCGAAGTAACCAGAATCAGTTTGTCGTCTTTCTCCACCACTTCTGCGGCGACGACATAGCCTGTTTTGCGCGTGACATTCATCGTGTAGATACCCTTCCCGCCGCGCGACTGCACGCGATACTCTTTAAGTGGGGTGCATTTTCCGAAGCCGTTCTCGGAGACCACCAAGAGCAGGGCATCGGGCTGCACGCGGCATGCTGAGACCAGCGCGTCGTCCTTGCCGAGCGTAATCGCCTTCACGCCGCCTGCCGCGCGGCTGCGCACCGGGACATCGGTCTCGGAGAAGCGGATCGCCAAGCCCGCCTTCGTCACCAGCAATACATCGTCGCTGCCCGAAGTGTGCAACACCCAACCGAGCGAGTCGCCGGGTTCCAAGTCGAAGGCGTTCAGCCCGTTGCTGCGCAGGTTCGCGAATTCGCTAAGCGCCGTACGCTTGATTTCGCCCTTGCGCGTAATCATGGTGAGATATCCGGGGGCATCGAAATCGCGCACGGAGACCGTCGCCGTGACCTTTTCGTCGGATTGGATGTTGATATAGTTAATCACTGCCGTGCCACGCGCCTGCCGTGAGGTTTCGGGGATCTCGTAGGCTTTTAGGCGATACACGCGCCCCCGATCGGTAAAAAAGAGAATGTAGTGGTGCGTGCTAACTTGGAACAGGTGTTCCACCTCGTCTTCCTCGCGGGCGGTGGTGGCAATGACCCCTTTGCCGCCGCGCTTTTGCGAACGGTAGGCATCCATCGACACGCGCTTGATGTAGCCGTCGCGCGTAATCAGCACCAGCGTCTCCTCTTCGGGGATGAGTTCCTCTTCGGAGATATCTTCGGCTTCGCGGGCGATGATGCGCGTGCGTCGTGGGTCGCCGAACTTCTCTTTGAGCGTGCGCAGGTCGTCCTTGATAATCGCCTCCACCTGTTTGGGGTCCGAGAGGATATGCTCCAGTCGGGTGATTTCGCGCAGCAATCCGCGATACTCCTCGGCGATTTTCTCCTGCT
The DNA here is from genome assembly GCA_026003075.1 of Fimbriimonadales bacterium. Taxonomy (GTDB): domain Bacteria; phylum Armatimonadota; class Fimbriimonadia; order Fimbriimonadales; family GBS-DC; genus GBS-DC. The sequence goes on from BPGO01000002.1 coordinate 308,240, forward strand.
CCAGTCGCGCGAGCTGGCGCAGTTGCGTGTTCAGAATCGCGTCCGCCTGCAGCACGGTCAGCCCGAAGCGTTGAATCATCGTGCGCCGCGCGGCTTCGGCGGTCTCCGACTGGCGGATGATGCGAATAATCTCGTCCAGGAAGTTCAGCGCGATTTGCAGCCCTTCTAAGATGTGGGCGCGGGACTTGGCGCGATAGAGTTCGTAGCGCGTGCGCCGCTCGATGACAATCCGCCGATGCTCTAAGTAGTGATCCAGTAGGTCGAGCAGGCTCATTACGCGGGGCACATTGTCCACCAGCGCCAGCAGGATTGCGCCGAAGGTGGTGCGCAGCTGCGTATGTTTGAGCAGGCTATTGAGCATGCGGTTCGGGTTCACATCGCGGCGCAGTTCAATCACCACGCGCATGCCCGTGCGGTCGGAGTAGTCAGCGATATCGGTGATGCCGTCCAGTTTGCCCGCCTTTACCAGCGCGGCAATCTGTTCAATCAGACGCGCCTTGCTCACTTGGTAGGGCAGTTCGGTGATCACGATAGCGCTTTTGCCGCCGTCCAGCGGCTCGATTTGGGTTTTGGCTTGCATCACGATACTGCCGCGCCCTGTCTCGTAGGCTTGGCGAATGCCTTTGGCGCCCAGAATCAGCGCGCCCGTGGGGAAGTCGGGTCCGGGCAGCAACTTCAAAATCGGTTCGAGGGTGCAGTTGGGATGTTCCAGGCGATAAATCAAGGCGTCCACCACCTCACCGAGGTTGTGGGGGGGGATGTTGGTCGCCATGCCGACGGCGATGCCGCTGCCCCCGTTGCAGAGTAGGTTCGGGAAGCGTGCCGGCAGCACCATAGGCTCTTCCGCGCTTTGCAGGTAGTTCGGCATCCAGTCCACCGTCTCTTTATCGATATCGGCGAGCATCTCCATCGCGATGGGAGTGAGGCGTACCTCCGTGTAGCGCATCGCCGCGGGCGGGTCGCCATCCACACTCCCGAAGTTCCCCTGCCCATCCACAAGCGGGTAGCGCATGTTGAAATCTTGCGCCATGCGCACCAGCGTCGGGTAGACCACCTCCTGCCCGTGAGGGTGGTAGTTTGCGGTGGTCTCGCCGCACACTTTGGCGGACTTGGTATGTTGCGAATCGGGGGTCAAGCCCAGTTCGCGCATCACATACAGAATGCGTCGCTGCACGGGTTTGAGACCGTCGCGCACATCGGGCAATGCACGCGCGATAATCACGCTCATCGCATAGTCGAGGTAGGAGCGCTTCATCTCCTCCTCGACAGGGATCTGCAACACCTCGCGACCGATTGAGTTGCTCATACGATATAAAGTATACCTGCTTGGGCTATAATATGGGGCGTGTTGAACAGGGGCGCGGTAAAGGTAGATGTTCTCATCGTCGGGGGCAGTCTGGGCGGTTGTGCAGCAGCGTTAGCCTGCGCCTCGCTTGGGCTAAAGACCCTGCTTGCCATAGAGCCGGGGCGGTGGCTTGGGGGTCAACTCACGGCGCAAGCTGTCCCCCCCGATGAGCATCGCTGGATAGAAACTCAAGGCTGCACGCGACGCTATCGGCAACTGCGCGACGCCATCCGCGAGTTCTACCGACGCTATTACCCCCTCACGGACACTGCGCGTGCCGAGCCGTACCTTAACCCGGGCGGTGGTTGGGTCAGTGCGCTCTGTTGTGAGCCGCGCGTCGCCAAAACGGTGCTGGAATCGATGCTGCACTACCCCCAGATGCGGGGTAACCTGAGGGTGGAGCCGTTGCACCTGCACGCGCTGGATGTGGAAGGCGATTTCGTGCGGGGCGCGCTGTTCCAACTTCCCGACCGCGCCACGACACTCTCTGTGGAAGCACAATTCATTCTGGACGCCACCGACACGGGCGAACTGTTGCCGATGGCGAAGATGGAGTATGTCACGGGCGCGGAGTCGCACTGGGAGACGGGCGAACCGCACGCGAAGCCCGAACCCCAACCTGCCAACATGCAGGCGTTTACATGGTGCTTCGCGATGGGCTATGACCCTGCAGGCGACTATGTGGGCAGCAAGCCCGAAGGCTACGAGTTTTGGAAAGCGTTCCGCCCCCCGTTTTGGCACGCGCCGTTTTTCAGTTGGATCGATGTCCACCCAATCACTCTGGAGCCGCGTCGCCTGAGCCTGTTTGGAGAAGATGGGACGCCCGCCATGTTTCGCTACCGCCAAATCGTAGACCCCAGCCTGTACCCGCCTGACCGTACGCCTGAAGCCGTGACGATGGTGAACTGGCCCCAGAACGACTACTTTCTGGGCAATCTCTATCCGCCCGCAGGCGAGGAACTAAACGAGCCCCAAAGAGGGGTCTTGCCCGACCCTGAAGCCACGCCGTCTGCGTATGGCTACAGGAACCGCGACATCCCCGGCGCGACCCTCTCGCACGAGCAGGCAGCGCGTGTACTTTCGGAATGCCTCCTCTATTGGCTGCAGACGGAAGCTCCGCGCCCCGACGGCGGTGTCGGCTATCCGGGCTTGCACTTTAGGGCAGACATCACAGGCACAGCGCACGACCCAGCCAACCCGATGGCGCAGCAGGTCTATGTGCGTGAATCGAGGCGGATCAAGGCGCGTTTTACAGTGGTGGAGCAACAGATTAGCGCCCAATGCCGCCCCGACGCAACGCTGGCGGAACCGTTCCCCGATAGCGTCGGCGTGGGGCACTACCGCATCGACCTCCATCCCAGCACGGGCGGCGACAACTACATCGATATCGCCACCCTACCCTTCCAAATACCGCTGGGGGCGTTGATTCCTGTGCGGATGCGCAATCTGCTGCCTGCGTGCAAGAACATCGGAACCACCCACATCACCAACGGTTGCTACCGTCTGCACCCGGTCGAGTGGAACATCGGCGAGTCGGCAGGGTTGCTGGCAGGGTTCTGCGTCTTGCGCGGTACGGAGCCACATGCGGTGTACGAATCGCCGATACTCTTGGCGGAGTATCAGCGGCTGTTGGTGAACCAGGGAATCCAACTCCACTGGGAACTGTAGGGGGTATGCTTTTATCGGGCTACTATGCAAGGGATCTACATTCACATCCCGTTCTGTCATCGCAAATGCGGCTATTGCGATTTCAATAGCTACGCCTCGCTGGACACGCTGGTGGAGCCGTTCGTGGAGGCGCTGCACCGCGAGATCGCACAGTCGCCCTATGCGGGCGAGCGGTTCGATACCGTCTTTTTCGGCGGCGGCACGCCGACCTATCTCTCTGGAGAGACGTTGGCAGCGATCTTGGAGCATTTGACACACCGATTCGACATCGCCTCCGACGCAGAAATCACCTGCGAAGCAAATCCTGGGAGCGTATCGCGCGAGCAACTCCAAACAATGCGCCACGCAGGGTTCAATCGACTGAGCTTTGGGGTGCAGTCGTTTGATCTTGACGAGCTGCGCCGCATGGAGCGTATCCACACGCCAGAGGATGTATTGCAGGGGGTCGAGTGGGCGCGGGCAGCGGGATTCGAAAACCTGAACTTAGACCTCATCTTTGCCCTGCCGTGCCAAACGCTGGAGCGTTGGGAAGCGAACTTACGCCAAGCCATCGCCTTAGAGCCTGAACACTTGTCGCTATACGCGCTGATGCTGGAGCCGAACACGCGCTTCTATCACTTGTATCAGAAAGGCATGCTGCGCTTACCCGACGACGAAACGCAGGTCGCGATGTTCCACCTCGCCCAGCAGCTCACGGCGCAGGCAGGCTATCGGCAATACGAAATCTCCAACTACGCGCGACAAGGCTACCAGTGTCGGCATAACCTGATTTACTGGCGCAACGAGCCTTATTTAGGTTTCGGACCAGGGGCGGTCTCTTACATGAGCGGCAAGCGCTGGACGAACATCAAGCACCCGCGCGAATACATTCGGCGCATCAAAGAGGGCGAGCCGCTGGAGCTGGAGTGGGAACAACTGACAGGGTGGGATTCTGTGGCGGAGACGCTGATGTTGGGTTTAAGGATGCTGGAGGGGGTGGATCTAACGGCGTTGGAGGCGCGTTGCGGCTTGCCCGTTCGAGAACACTACGCCGAAACGATTCAGAAGCTGATTCAGCGCGGTTGGCTGGAGCGCCAAGGGGATACTATTCGCCTTACTCAAGAGGGGCTGCTCTGGCACAGTGAGGTCGCTCTTGCGTTTTTCGATGTTTAGGTACAATCTTTATGGAGGGGGACGCAAATGCAACACTCTACAAACACCTCGGCTGTGGCAAGCTTAGTGCTTGGGATTGTGTCGCTGGTGACGCTGCTGAGTGTCGGTTTGTTCTGGGGGTGCTTGCCATTACCGCTGGTTTTGGGCATCATTGCGTGGGTTTTGGGTAAGAACGCCATCGCGCAAGTGGACGCAGGTCTCGGCAGCCCAAGCGAGCGCGGTATGGCGACGGCGGGTTATGTGATGGGCATCATCGCTGTCGCGCTTTCTGTGCTGGGGCTATGCTGCTGGAGCGGGATACTCGTGGGGATAATAGGGGTGGGCACGATCCCTTTCTGGGCAGGCGTTCAATGGTGAGTCAGTTCTCATCTACACGATGCACGGTTGCCCACACATGGCGGTAGGCGTCTAAGTTGCGTGGCTGTTTGCGCCCCTGCACGATATCGAGGTAGAGCGTCGCGATTTCGTAAGGGCGGAGTGCAAGCGTGATGCGGCTGTAGGGCAGCCCGTCGCTGTCGGCTTCTACCGGGAGCGTTTCCAGCGGCTCGCCCAGCAAGTTCGTACGAAACGCGGTAGACACCTCACCGCGTACGCCGATTGTCGCCTCACACGCCACGCCATCCCACTCCACCACCCGCAGCACGTACGGGAACTGCATCCCGCGCCCCGCATACGCTTCGAGATTCATGCCTGCATAGCGCTCCGACTCGCGATAGAACGCGGTAATCGTGGCGTTGGGCGTCTCGCTCCACACCGTGCGCCATTCTGTAGGCAAGTCGCCAGAACGGTCGCTGCTGTAACCCACCAGCGGCGGGCATAAGAACGCCTGCGCCTGTCGCCATCGCTCCGCATGAGAGACCACGCCATGCGGGATAAGGCGCGTGCGTATCCTAAGCGAATCGACAAAGTACTCCTCGTCCCACGGATCGGACATCGTGAGTATGTTGCATACCCGTGCACCGTCTTTGAGAAACGCCTGACTCCCGTCGTGCAAATAGAGCAGTCCGCGCTGCCCATCGATGAAATCGAGCAGGCTAAGCGCAGTAAAGGGATGATGTACCTCCTCAAAAACTTGCGGCGAGGTCATCCAGTCGCCTGTGGGATATTTGCGCAGGTAAATACCCTGAGGTTGAATCTCGCTGACACCGTAAGGGTGGTCGTGAATAAGTGTGAAAGCGGTTAGGTTTGGGGTGAGAACGGTTTTCAGGGCGCCGGAAACACCCCCGTCTGGGCGTTCAATCCCGGAGGTGTTGTAGGTTATATCGACGGCGTTGCACTCGGGCGCGAGCGATACGACCATCTCGAGGATGCTGCCCGCGTTGCTCATGCGGCGGATACGAATCGCGTCGTCCGTAGCGACGATTTCTACGACACGCTCGAACCGCTCTGTCTGCCCTGCCACGCGCATCTCGAATTGCCCCAGCGGTTCCGCGAGCGCCCCTTCGGGGAACTCCGGAGCGTAAATCTGGGCAATCACTCCTCGTTGCTTGTCGATCTCGATGCGCAGTTGACCACGCTCGAGGCGGAGCATCTTATGGGTCTCCTGCACTGTACAAGAGGGCGCCAGCGGAAGTGCATCCCAATCGGGATATGCGCGATAGCCCAGCGGCGGTAAATCGCGCACAAGTCGCCGTGTTCCGTCCGGGGCTTGCACGGAGCCATCGCGCACCCACCCCAACGAGTTGTAGACAATCAATCTTCCCAAAGCGCGCCGGGCAAGATGGCGTAGTGTGCGCTCCACGACATGACCACTGAGTGCGAGGCTACGCATGTAGGAAGTCTCCCCCACATGTCCGCATAACCCTTCGCACTCGTCGTTGTCGTGGTGCTGCGCGGCAAGCAGTTCGCGCCACGCTTCGTCCAGCTCCCACACAGGATACACATCCCAGTGGGGGTAGGGTCGCCCGAACAGCCCTGCGATTGCTGAAAGGCTCTCTGCGGTGAGCAGTTGCCGTTCGGCGTTGTGGCTATAGCGGCGGAACCGATCGCCGTTCTTGCCCAGACTCATCCCGTGGAACACCTCGCTGAGCGTATAGCGACGCGGTACGGCGTTTGCGCGTGCATGCTCCAGAAACTCGGAGAGGGTGACGAAGCGCAGCTCGAACTCGGAGCGCTCCAGAAGACGCTTCAACGGAGGAATCATCAGTTCAGCACGGCACATCCAATCCGGCGACGGCATCAATTCCAACCACTGCACGATACAGGGCTTCTCCATCGCTCGCAAGTCGGGGCTTTCCAACAACAACATAAAGTCCTCAGGCCACTGGTGCAGGTTGAGCTTGTGGCGCGGGGCGGTCAGCAGGCGCGAGCCATCTTGACCTTCCCACCAGATGGCAGGCACCTCTTCAAACGGCATATACGGCGTGTGCCATGTCCACTGATAGAACAGACAAGCGTACTCGAAACCGACGCCGCGCAGGATTTGAGGCAGCTGGGGAAAGAAATCGAACTCCTCTTCCCAGAAGGTGCGTGGGCGCACGCCCAGCAATCGCATCACGGTGCGTACGCCATACACACGCTGTCGAATGTTCGACTCACCGCCGTGAAACAGTCCGTAGGGTTGCCCATAGGATGCGCCAACGATTTCTATCTGCCCCTGCTCAAGCGCATCCCTAAGTTCGCGCAGGATTTCAGGCGCCTCCGCAGCGAGCCGCTCGTAGCCAACGGCGTCGAAGTTAAGGTTCCCTTTTGCGCCCGTCTCCTGACAAAAGCGCAGCATATCCCGCGCCGAGTCGGGCAAGACGCTATAGCCCCACAACCACTCCATATCGACCCAGTGCATGTGGTTGCCGAAGGTGTAATAGAGTGGTTGTCGGGTGGGCATCGCTTACGGATAAATCCCCCGTATTGTGGTGGCTTCCGCCACGCGCTTGACGCCGATGATGTACGCGCCCATGCGCAGGTTCACCTTATTCTGTTCGGCGGTCTGCGCGACATGCTCATAGCTGCGGCGCATCACTCTCTCCAGCTTACGGTTCACCTCTTCCTCTTCCCAGAAGAAGGCTTGCAGGTCTTGCACCCACTCGAAATAGGAGACAATCACTCCGCCCGCGTTCGCGAGGATGTCGGGCACGACCAGTACGCCTTTGTCGTCGAGGATTTCATCCGCGTCGGGGGTCACAGGACCGTTGGCCGCTTCTACAATCACGCGGGCTTTGATGCGGTCGGCATTACTCGCCGTAATCACACCGTGCAACGCAGCAGGCACCAGCACATCGCACGGGAGTTCCAGCAGCTCCGCGTTGGTGATAAACTCGGCGTCGCGGTAGGCTTGGATGCAGCCGTCGCGTCCCGCGCAGTGCAACAGCGCAGGGATGTTCAGTCCGTTGGGGTTGTATATCCCGCCACGCGCATCGGAAATGGCGATGACCTTGGCGCCGGCCTGATGCATCAGTTTGGCAGTGGCGGAGCCGACATTCCCAAATCCCTGGATAACGACCGTAGCGCCCTCAAGGTGGCTTCCTATCTGCTTCAAGGACTCGTGCGCCATCACGGTCACGCCGCGCCCCGTGGCTTCCAGTCGTCCCTCGGAGCCGCCAATTGCTATCGGCTTGCCTGTTACGACCGCAGGCACCGTATAGCCCTTATGCATGGAGTAGGTGTCCATAATCCATGCCATCACCTGCGGGTTGGTGCCCACATCGGGCGCGGGAATGTCCGACTCGGGGCCGATGAGCATCGAGATCTCGGTGATGTAGCGTCGGGTGAGGTTTTCCAGTTCGTGGACGGAGAGCCGTTTGGGGTCGCACACAACACCACCCTTCGCACCGCTGTAAGGGATGTTGACCACCGCGCACTTCCAGGTCATCCACATCGCCAGCGCACGGGTCTCGTCTAAGGTGACCTCCGGATGGTAGCGGATGCCCCCTTTGGCGGGACCGCGGGCAGGATTGTGATGCACGCGGTAGCCAGTGAAGACGCGAATCGAGCCGTCATCCATTTTTACGGGGAAGTTGACAATCAGTTCGCGTCGGGGGTGTTTTAGCACCTCCAGCAAGCTCCGATCCAAATTTAAATAGTGTGCTGCGATCTCCAGCTGGCGTATCGCAATTGCGTACGCGCTACTCTCTTCGGTGTGGCGTTCGCGTTCAATCATGGTCTGCGCCATTGCAGTGTTGCCTCCAGATATAGATACCGTCCATCGGTGTTAGTTGTTCCATAAAAACGACTCTTCGTCTAACTCAGGCGGTACGATGCGCTGGATAAGCCAGCAACTCGGTATCGCCAACCCTATATTATACACCATGCTCCACAGAGTTCCCTGCCAAAATGCGCTGCCCGCCACCGCTGGAGCGGCGAGGTAGAGTATCCCTTGCGCCAGCAAGGTCAGCGCGATGACCGCTGGAACCACGCTTAGCCAATGCTGCCGTGAGAGCAATAATGGCAGGTAGGCGACGACGGTTGCCGCCAGCGTGCGACTGATAATCAGGCTACCAACGGTTTGCTCCAGCATACTGGCATGGAGCAACCCTGTCAGAAAGCCCGCCCACGCCGCCGTGTTCGGATTCGTGAGGATCGCCAAGCACGCCAGTACGATCAGGGGAAAATCGGGCGTTGCCATGCCGATGCGCAGGCGATTTGCCCAGACCCCCTGCGCCACCGCCGCGACGACGACCAACAGCACCCACCGAGCAACACGCCCCCAACCGCCTGAAAGCAGCAGGCGTGTGAACCAGTGCGGTTGCACGCGATCGTAGCGATAGTGCAATTGGCTAATAGACAAAGCCCTCCTTCCAATTATACTCTATGTCCAGCGGACGCCATTGCTCATTTCCCGCGCTTGACGAGCGCGACACTAAGTCGTTCAAAATCGACCGCAGGGCGCACCCACGCCTTCTTGACAGAGTATTGCCGATCATACCAGATCTGTTCCACGACCCCAATCGGTAGGTTGGGCGGATACTTGCCCCCCAGCCCTGCCGTCGCCACTCGATCGCCAACCTGCAAGGGCGCTTCGGGAGGGATGAAGTTCAGTAGTAGCCGATTTTCGCCACGCCCTTCACAGACGCCTATGCTGATTTTTTGCGCGTTCAGCACTTTCGCGCTGACCGCCATGCGTGGCGCGGTCAACATCCGCACAATCGACGCATTCTTATCAGCACGCTCCACGACACCGAGCAAGCCGTCCCCTGCCACAACAGGCGCCCCTGCCAACACCCCGTCCCGCACCCCGCGATCGATAATTACGGTCTGCTGACCGGGCTGGAGATAGGTCGACATAATTCGGCAGCCAACCCACTCGTTGGGCAATTGGGCGCGTAAATTCAATAAATTCCGCAGGGACTCGTTCTCAGTTTCAAGAGCCTTGAGGCGCTCCAGTTCCTGTTTAAGCAGGGCGTTTTCGAGGAGCAGGTTCTCGTGGTCACGCAGCGCTTGATGCGCCTGCGTGAGCGTGGCGAAGAACTGTTCCGCGCCCTCCGTCGCGGAATAGGCGCTCCGTTGCAACGGCAGAATCAACCCGCGTATTAGTGCGGTGAGCGGGTTGACCTCGCCGTGACGCACGCGGTGATTATGATAGACGCCCAGAATCAGCCCCAGCGCCGCCAGAGTCAGCCATGTCCAGCGACGGCGTTTCATCGGGCTCACCTCTTGCGCGGGGATTGCGCTGTCTGCAGCACCTTGCGCAGCATCGGATTGTTGTCCAGCTCTTCCAGCACCTTACCTGTGCCTAACACGACTGCGGAGGTCGGGTCGCTGGCAACATAGACGGGCATTTGCGTTTCGTGTTGGAGTAGTTTGTCCAGCCCGCGTAGCAAGCCTCCACCCCCACATAGCACGATACCATAGTTCATAATATCCGCCGCTAATTCTGGGGGCGTGATCTCCAGTGTCTGCTTGACGGCTTCCACGATGGCATTTACAGGCTCCGCGATGGCGTGGCGAATTTCTTCGGAGGTGATGCGCACACTGCGCGGCAGTCCGCTGATGAGGTCGCGCCCTTTGACTTCCAGTTCCAGTTCCTCATCCAGCGGAAACGCCGAGCCGATTTCTATTTTCACCTGCTCCGCGGTGCGCTCTCCGATGAACAGGTTATAGGTGCGACGCACATAGTTGGCGATTGCCTCGTCGATTTCGTCGCCGGCGATTCGTATCGAGCGGCTGGCGACGATGCCTGCCAGCGAGATGACGGCGACTTCCGTCGTGCCGCCCCCGATATCCACCACCATAGAACCGGTCGGCTCCACGACGGGCAGCCCGACGCCAATGGCTGCCGCCATGGGTTCTTCAATCACATAGGCTTCGCGGGCGCCTGCTCGCATGGCGGCTTGCAGCACGGCGCGCCGCTCGACCTCCGTTACGCCGCTGGGGATGCCCACCACCATGCGCGGCGGTATCCAACGGTGGCGCGAGACCTTGCTGGCGTAGTATTGCAACATCTTCTCCGTCTGCTCGAAGTCGGCAATCACCCCGTCCTTGAGTGGACGCACGGCGATAATATTCGCTGGGGTACGTCCCAGCATGCGCTTTGCCTCCTCGCCCACCGCCAACACCTTGCGCGTATCTTGGTCAATTGCAATCACCGAAGGCTCGCGCAGCATAATCCCCTTGCCGCGCACATGCACCAGGGTCGTTGCCGTGCCCAGATCGATCCCCAGATCGCGCCCAAACCTTCCGAAGAGTTTTGAAATGAAAAACACGCCCAGTCGCCTCCGCTTTAAGTGTACCCCCGTCCCCCTGCAAAACTCTTTATCGAAATCCATAATCTCTCCGTAGAGGTGGATGTATGCGGACAGGTACTCAAGCACTACAAAAGAGGGAATTCTCGATTCATCGGGTTCGTGCTGAGTGGGATCAGCGTTTCAGTTGGATGTTATGGGCGCACTTTGGGGCGGCGTTGCTGCTGGCGTTTTGGTATCGCACTTTCGAGGAGGCGCTCCTCATCGGCTTAACGACTTCAGCAATTGTTGCCTACTTTGCAAAAACCCAACCGGGCAGCCTCCTGACACGCCTGCTGATTGGCGCAGCGTTTATGGTCTACTCCGGTCTGTTCATCCACCAGTGTCGTGGCGTGACGGAACTGCACTTCCATGTGTTCGCGTCGCTGGCGATACTGGGGGTCTATCGAGATTGGCGCGTGATTGTTACCGCAGCAGGCACAATCGCGGTGCATCACGCCACGTTCGCGCTACTCCAATGGCTCGGATTGCCTGTCTATGTTTACACAACGAACCTTAACTTTTTTATATTGACGCTCATCCATGCGCTGTTTGTGGTACTGGAGTCTGCAATTCTGGTCTGGCAGAGTATTCAGGGCTATGCCGAGTGGCTTCAGGCACAAGAACTCAGCCAACTGGGACAGGAACTCAGCAGCGAGCGGTTTGCAGGCAACGACCTCACTGCGACGATTCAGTGGAACCCAAACTCGCCACTGTGGGGCACGGTAAACATCATTAACCAACTCATAGGTCGTCTGAACCGCAATATCGCCGATGCGAAGCGCTCGGCGCACGCGATTGTGTCCCAAACCGATAGGGTGCGTGAAGAGACGCACCTGATTCATCAACTGGGAGACACCGTGCTGCGCTCTATAGAAGAAGTGAGCGAGGGGGCACGCTCCCAAGCGATGCAAATTGAGCAATCCGCGCAGCAGATTCAGCAAATCGCCCTGCTGGCGCAGGAGACTCGCGCTCAGGCGGAACGCCAACTCCAAGAGGCGGAACAGACCGCTCAACTCGCCCAACAAGTTGCGGGCAACGCCGATGCGATTGCGCAGGTCAGCGAGGCACAGCGTCAGTCGGCGCTTCACGCCAGCGAGGCAGCGACCGAATCGACCCACGCCGTCCAGAAAGCGATCGAAGCCGTGCAACAGCTCAACGCCAGTGCGGAAGCGATCCTACAACAGGTGAACCACGCACAGGCGTCGCTGGAGGAGGCGGTAAGTCGCGCCAGTGAGCAAGCCGACCTGCTGGGCACGCGCTCGGCGGATATTCGGCAGATACTGGTAACCATCACCGAAATCGCGCGTCAGACCAACCTGCTCGCGCTCAACGCGGCTATTGAAGCAGCCCGCGCAGGCGAACATGGTAAAGGCTTCGCCGTCGTCGCCGACGAGGTGCGCGCCTTGGCAAACCGCTCCGCCGACGCCGCCAAGCAAATCGACGCCGTAGTCCAAGAAATGACCCGTGACATCCGGGAGATTATCGTGCGCATGCGCGGCGACGAGCGGCGCCAGGGGCTGCACACCATCACGGTAAACACCTTGCACCAGGTCTCAAGCGCGTTCCAGAGCCTGCGCGAGCAACTCCGTCAGGTTCATGCCGCCGCGCAGGGCGTCTATCGAGCGACAGAACTGGTGGTCAACCAGTGTCGCGCCATCGAGACCGCCGCAGAGCAAAACGCCGAACGCGCTGCTGAAAGCCAACGCCTGCTTCGAGAAATCGCTGCCCAAGTGGATGCCCTACGCGACGCCATCCAAATCGGTTGGCAGTCGTCGGCCAACACCTCGCAGCAGGTGGAGCTCATCAACGAAATTATTCACGGAATCGCGGCGATTAGCGAGCAGACCACCGCTTCCGCACAGGAAGTGCAACACGCCATCCGTCAGCAGTTCGAGGCGGTGCGCAGCCTACTCACGCAGATTGAGATGACCGACCAAACTGCACGCTCCGTCTACGAGCGGCTCGCCGAGTTCAAGACAGAGGATGCGGCGGAAGCGCCGCCAACGCTTCAAGCTGCCTGAAACGCATCGGTACGATGGCATCTTGCCATCGTACCCCACTCCCCAAACGCTGATGGGACGCAAACGCCTGTACACGGGACTCCTAATTACGGTTTGGCTCGCCTTAGTGGGATTAACCTATTGGCGAGTGGAGTTGCGCTTCCTGACGCCTGCAGCACGTCCGTTAGGGGCGGCGGAGGTCAACCCTGAAATGCAGCCTCCTGCCCCCGTGCCACACATCCAAACAGATGCGGGAACCGTTTCCCTTCGTGGTAATTGGACCCTGCTCAACTTCTGGTCGCCCGACTGCGCCTGCTCACGCTTCATGGAACCGCATGTACGTGAACTGGTGCAACGGTTCCGCCTCCGAGGCGTCCAGTTCATCACTGTTGTGATTACCAACGACTCTTCGCTCTCGGAGCAGGAGGTGCTCCAACGCTGGCGCCAGCGCGGGATTGAGACGCCTGCGTATATTGACACAAATGGTGCGCTGGCGCGGCAATTCGGTGTGTGGGCAGGACCCGCGGCGGTGATTGTCAACCCGAAGGGGCGTATCATTTATGTGGGGGCGTACAATATCGGCAGATACTGTAGCAACGAAAAAACAGCCTATGCGCAACAGGCGTTAGAGGCTGCGCTGAACGGCAAGAAGCCCCCACGCGCCAGAACACCCTTTTACGGCTGCCAAGTTCCCTCAGCGCCCCAGTAAACGCGCCACCCCCAGAAAACCGATCATTAGCAGCCCCACAATCGCCGCCATTACCACCCAACTCAGCAGGCGCGACCATCGCGACGGCGTACGACGCTCCACAGAAACCGCTTCCGCACGGGTACGCGTGTCTTTGCCGAATAGGAATACGAAATAGTAGCGAGTCCATAAAAACGGGATAACCCCACGCACATCAAGCAGATGGCGACGATGATAACTGTGAAGCGACTGCTTGAGCAACTGATACTGTTCGGGCGTGAGCGATTCAATGAGCGCAGGGGGCAGCGCACGCAGCAGATGCAAAATATAGACATCATGCGGCTGCTCGGCGGGTGTGTCGCCCTCAAACGCCTCCTGAATGATCCATAGAGGCGGCTTCTCGTTCGGTTCCGGCTGTGGTGCAGGATAGGCCATCACCCCAATTATCGGCATCTCCGCGCTGAGGTATAATCCCCTGCGTGGCGTTGCCCATCGAAACAGTAGAACGCTGCCTGCAGTTGATGACCCGCTACCATCTGCAGGAGCTGGAGATTGCGGCGGAGGGCGTGCGGATACATATTGAACGCGCGGACGCTCCCGTTGTTCCTGCCGTCGCGGCGGTACACCCACCCCAACCACCTGCCGCGGAGACGCCGAACTGGGTTCCTATCGAATCGCCTATGACAGGGATGTTCTATCGCGGTCCCTCGCCGAGTGAGCCGCCCTATGTGGAAGAGGGCGACCTCGTGTACGAGGGGCAAACGATTGGACTGATTGAAGCGATGAAGGTGTTCAACGAGATTCCCGCGCCGATGACGGGCGTGGTACGACGCATTGTGGCGCAGAACGCCAGCCTTGTGCAACAAGGTGAAGTGCTGATGCTTCTGGAGCCGCCTGAATGAGAAAGATTGTCCGACTTTCGATTCTCGGCGCGGGCACAGTGGGTGGGGGCGTGTTGACCCTACTGCGTGAGAACGCCGACCTTCTGGAAGCCCAAACAGGCAAACGATTCGAGGTGCGCCATGTGCTGGTGCGCGACCTAAACAAGCCTCGCGCCGTGACGATCCCCCCCAAACTATTAACCACCGCCCCCCAAACTGCCCTGTGCGACCCTAAAGTGGACATCGTACTGGAGCTGATAGGGGGTCTGGAGCCTGCCCGCACGCTGATACGTGATGCGTTGCAGTCGGGCAAGCATGTGATTACCGCGAACAAACTCGTGATGGCAGTTTCGGGCGATGAGCTGATTCGCTTGGCGCAGCGGCACGGCGTGCGCCTCCTGTACGAGGCGAGCGTGGCGGGCAGCCTGCCAATCCTAAACGCACTCCAAGGTTCGCTTGCGGGCAACCGCATCTGTCGCGTGGTGGGCATCGTGAACAGCACGACCAACTTCATCCTGCGCGAGATGGAACGCGCGGTCGATGCAGGCGAACCTGCCGAGACCGCCTACGACGCCGCCCTGCGCAAAGCGCAGGAACTCGGCTACGCGGAAGCCGACCCCAGCAGCGATGTGGAAGGCTACGACGCGCAGTATAAAACCGCCATCTTGGCGCGATTGGCATTTCTCCAATATGTGCCGCTGGAAAGCGTCTATCGCGAGGGGATCAGCCACCTTAGCGGACGCGACCTCCTGTGGGCGAAGCGACTGAACCTGGGACTGAAACTGCTGAGCATCTCCGAGCGGTTGCCCGATGGTCGGCTCTGTGCCCGGGTGCATCCGACACTCATCCCACGCGACTGCCCGCTGTATGTGGTGCGTGGGGCGTTCAGCGGCGTGTGGCTGCAAGGCAACGGCTTTCAAGAGATGTCGTTCCATGGGTTCGGCGCGGGCGCACGTGCCACTGCCAGCGCGGTCATCGGCGACCTGATCGAAGTCGCTCGCCATCCCAAACCCCTGCGCCTTGAAGATCCCTCACTGCGTCCCGGTGAAACCGCACCTATCGAATCGCTTACCATGCGCTACTTCGTCCGACTGTGCGCCCCCAATGAAGACACCCTACGCGCCCTGCGCACGCCGTTGCAAACGCTCGACGCGGAGTTCCACCCCTCCGAAACACTGGAACAGGGAATTGAACAGGTTGCGTTGACCCCACCTCTAAACGAAGGCGAGTTTCAGGCGGTTATTGGACGCCTGCGTGAGCAGGAAAATGGGCAGGTACAGGTGATACGGTTCCTTTGATGGCACGAGATACTAAGGTATCCCCAGCCCCCAACGCGCTGCGGTTAGCGTAATTGCGGTTACAAGGAGAATGCAGAACAAGTTCAGTGCGAGTCCTGCTCGCGCCATTTCACCGATTTTGATTTCACCCGAGGCGAACACGATGGCATTAGGAGGCGTAGCAACAGGCAGCATAAACGCCGCTGATGCCCCGACCGCCACAGGAATCGCCAGCAAACGCGGATCGATCCCCATTCCGACGGCTGCGGACGCCACGATGGGCAAAAAAGTAGCGGTGGTCGCCGTATTGGAAGTCAACTCTGTAAGGAAGATAATCAACGCAGCGACGCCCAGCACAATCAGCCAGGTAGGCAACGCGCTCAATCCGCTCACAGCCGAACCTATTGCCTTCGCCAGTCCAGTGCTTTCAAAGGCGTTTGCCAAAGCAAGTCCACCGCCAAACAGGATGAGAACTCCCCAAGGGATACTTTCCGCTGTGCGCCAATCCAGAATCGGCTTATACGGCTTCGTACACGAAGGCAAGATAAACAGCATAAGTGCTGCGCTCACCGCGACAAATGTATCGGAAAGAGGGACGCCCGTCACCTTGCTAATCCACTCACGCCCCAGCCACCCCACGACCGCATAGAGAAATACTCCTGCAACACAGCGTTCGGCGAGAGTCCACTGCCCTGTTCTCTCGGTCGGGTCGTATAATGCATTTCGAATCGCCTTAAAGTTAATGTTTTTGCAAGAAAATTGAACGCCCGTGAGCCAAAACCAAGCCAACGGCAACATGACTCCCACAAAGGGCAACCCCACACTCAGCCAGTTCAACATGTTCAGCGAGTAGCCGTAATTCTCACGCAAGAATCCTGCCAGCAGCGCGTTAGGCGCGGTTCCGATGAGTGTGCCTACGCCCCCTATTGAAGCGGAATAGGCAATTCCCAGCATCAGTGCGACGGCAAACGGATGTCCTTCCTCACCCTTATAAGTCTGTCGTACCATCTCGATTACGGGCAAGGCGACAGCAAACATCATCATCGCGGTAGAAGTGTTGTTTATCCACATTGAAGTAAACGCGGTTGCTGCCATGAAGCCCGCTATCATCCCGCTTGGTGTTCGCCCCAATATTCGCACGATCCGCAGCGCGATACGCTCGTGAAGGCGCGCCGCCTGCATCCCCTGAGCAATCACAAAGCCACCCAGAAACAAAAAGATAATCGGGTCTGCATATCGTGCAGCCACCTGTTTCTCGTCTCCAACTCCAACAATCGGCATCCAAATCAGGGGTAACAACGCCGTCGCTGGGATGGGGACGCACTCCGAAAACCACCAAGTCGCCATCCAAAGCGTTAATCCCACCAAACGCCATGCTTCGGGCGTAAGCGCATCAGGATGTGGGGCAAGAAGCGGGATCACGCCGAAAACAGGACCTGCGGTCAGCGCAATCCAGCGTGCGAACACAGCGGAGCGTTTCATCGGATAAGAGATTCGCGGTTCCCCGACCCTACCCTGCCACCTGCACAATCCACCAGATCCATGGCGCGCTGAACAGGAAGCTATCGAACCGATCTAATACGCCCCCATGTCCAGGCAAAACGCCTCCGAAGTCTTTGACACCGATGGAGCGTTTCAATGCCGACTCAAATAGGTCGCCCAATTGTCCTAACACCCCCACCCCGAGCCCGGCAGCAATCGCCCACCCAGTCGAGAGACCCAGCAGCAGCCCACCTTGCCACCCCACAAGCATACAAAGTACAAGATTAGCGATAAAACCTTCAAGTGTTTTAGCTGGACTAAGTAAAGTTGCAATTTTGCGCTTTCCCATAGATTTTCCTGTGAAATACGCTGCGGAATCGCCGAGCCAGAGCATGGCAAAGAGCCATAAAGTCCACAACGCCCCCTGCTCGGTCCGCATACCCCCCAGAGATGCCGGAGTGAAGTCGTTACGCAACCACACGCCGAAGGTAAACAGCCAACCGATATAGAACATACCAAATATGCCATACCCTATGTTGGGTACAACAGATAGTCTACCTACTCGCCAAGCGATATATAACTCATACAGCAACGCGGTCGCGAAAACAGGTAGGAGAAAATTCCCAAGCGTGAGTGATGGGAACAGCCCAAAAACGAGAGGCATCAATGCACCCGCACCGAGCAGAACCCAGTTCGGACGCGGCTTGGGGAACCAATCGGCACGGCTGTATGCACGATGATATTCCAATACCGCAACCAGTGCCAGGAGGCTCAAGGTGAACGCATAGAGCCCCCCACCTGGGGCAAAAATGACCGCCAGCATAAGCGGTATGCCGATAACCGCGGTGAGGATGCGCGTGCGCAACATCTTAGGCAGTTGTCTGCTCCTTCTCTACAGGAGTGGGCACAGGCGAAGGTTGCCAGCGCACATAAAGCGTCAGTCCCTCCACCCGATCCACTACCACATGTTCCCCGACCTCAATCGGTGGATCGAGCGCAATAGCTCGCCATAATGTACCGTCCACAAACACCTGTCCTTCGGGGTCAAGCTTAGAGCGCACCCGTCCCACCATACCCACCAGTCGCTCCTGACCACTCACCTTGCGACGGAACTGCGCCCGAATGCCTGAATAGGCTACGAACAGGAACGCCGCCCCCGTGAGAACGGTCATCGTGCCAACGAGCCAGAAGCTCACGCGAAACACAGGCGAGTCGGATTGAAACAGGATGATGGAGCCGATGGCGAACGACACCAGCGCGCCCGCTGTGAGTACGCCATGCGAGGTCGTGAACAACTCTGCCACAAACAGCACAAACGCCAGTAGAATGAGCGCCACCCCCAGCGCGTTCACAGGCAATACAGACGCGGCATAAAGCGCAAGCAACAACGCGATCACCCCTACCACTCCCGGAAAAGTCGCGCCAGGGTTTTGCAACTCACCCAGAATCCCGTAAATCGCCAAGAGCATCAGAATATAAAACACATTCGGGTGCGCCAGGAACATCAGCAACGATTCGCGCCAATTTTTGGGGATCTCCTGTAGAGGCGCGTCTTTGGTGCGTAAGGTGACTACCTTCCCTTCTGCAACGCGCACCTTGCGCCCATCGATTTTCATCAGCAAATCCTGAGGACTGCTGGCTATCAAGTCAATGACCTTATTGCGGAGTGCTTCCTGCTCCGTAATGGACGCGGCTTCCGTGACGGCTTTCACCACCCAGTCTTTGTTGCGTCCACGCTGTTCCGCAATCGTTTTGGCATAGGCGATGGTATCGTTCATGACTTTGCGCTTAAGGTCGTTGGGGATGTCTTGCCCATCGCCAGATATGGGGGTGGCAGCGCCGATGTTGGTGCCGGGCGCCATCGCCGCGATATTCGCCGAGACGGTGATAAACACGCCTGCAGAACCTGCCCGCGATCCCGAGGGATACACGAACACAATCACCGGGATAGGGCTATTAAGCAAAGTGGAGGTGATGTCGCGTGTGGCTTGCAACTCGCCGCCCGGGGTATCCAGCAGTATCATAAACGCCCCCGCGTTCGCTTTCACTGCGTCCGCGTGGGCGCGTATCAGATAATCTGCTGAGGCGCGATGAACAATTTCCTTGAACTGGATGTAATACACAGGTCGCGCCGTCTGCTGTGCCCACGCCGCGAGCGTTATCAACCCCCATAGCAATCCCCAGAGTCGTAGCCACCTCATCACCGATATTTTACCTGAAAAGGTATCATTAGGGGTGTGGATGGGGAACAATTTTCTGATTCGACGCCGACAATTCAGAGTATGCTTAGGGAGGCGAAGTTACGGACGATGATTTGCCCGAAGTGCTTTGCAGAGATACCCGATACGAGCGCGTTCTGCATGGAGTGCGGAGCGCGAATCAAAGAGGACGCCTTAGACCCCCTCTATGCAGAAGGCTCCGACCGCGAGGTCTATCCTGAGTTGGCGCGGGCAAACTTGTTACGGATGCAGGGCAAATACGAAGAAGCCATCGAGGTGTGCCGTCGTATCTTGGGGCGATTCCCCAGCAACGAGACGGTCCATGCGCTTCTGGGTGACATTTACGCGGATCAGGGCAAGTACGAAGATGCAATACAATGGTACGAACTCTTGGTGGAGCTGGCGCCCGGCAACGCGCACCACATGGCGAAGTTGCACAACTTGCGCGCGATGCATGCCGCTCAAGTTGCGCCACCGCCGCCAATAACCGAGCCAGAGGTGAAGCCTGCCAAGCCAAAGGTGTTTGCGTACGCTTTGTTCGGGTTGCTTGCGCTGATTCTGGTGGCGGCGGCGTTTGTGGCGGGCGCACGCTTGAATGCCGTGCGTCAGTCGGCGGCGGAGCCTATCAAGAGTGTCCAGGGCGCCGTCTCCCCGTCCCCATCAACTGAGCCAGTGCGCATTCCACCGCCTGTCCCAACCGATCCCTCCCCTGCCCCGTTACCCACGCCTGCCGCAGGATTTGCAGGGATGAGTGCGGTCGAGGCGGAACTGGCACAGAAGCTAAGCCAGCAGCTCAACGGTACCCCCGTATGGTGTGCCTTTGACCCAGCGAGCAACCGTTGGCAAGCGCGGATCCGCATCCAATCGGGGGTACTTAACAGGTCGCGCGTGCTCCAAGAGGCGATTGCGCTGGCACGAGCGTTCTATCAACTCTATCCTAATGTGCCGAACCTCAACGTTGCTGTGATCGCGCCCAGCCCGAACGGCGGCGATGTGCTGATTTTCTCTGCGGAGATCAGCCCTCAGATCGCCGCGTTGGATCCCACAACACTGAGTGAGGAGCAGGTACAGTCGGTACTCCAGCAACTGTCGGCTTGGTGGAACCCCGCTGTCAACTTTCAAGGCTGATCAGACTGCAACGGCGCGCCTTGCCCGCGCACGAATCGCCTCGACTTCGGCGTCGGTCAGGGCGCGCTCGAAACTGCGAAATCCCGCGAGCCGAAAACCGTGCTTGCGTGCTAGCTCCTGCGTGGTTTGCACCTGCTGGAGGCTCACCTCCTTGCCCAGTGTGAAGTTCTCGATGCGCCCCTCCAGCGCAAGCATCATCGTTTCCGACATGCAAGCATATGCCATGCGCGGCGGGAAGCCGAAGTCAAAGCCAAAGTCAACATCGCCCGGCACTTCTACAAGCCCCCCTTCGATGACCAGCACATCGTCGCGCTCGCGGGCTACCCGCACCGACACATCTCGCGGACGCGCCACATCCACCACCACCGCGCCCGATTTGAGGTCGTTGGGATAAATCACGGCGTCCACGGCGCTGGTCACCGTGATAATCACATCAGCAGTAGGCAGTTCGCGTGCGAGGTCGGTGGATACCCGCACACCGCCCCGTGCTTTGGGGCGCAGCTGCTCGGCAATCGGCTCCAGTCGCGCTGTGTCGCGCCCCAAAAGCAGCATCGCCTTCGCCTGCGGCGCGAGCGCTTCCGCACAGGTACGCCCGATGGAGCCTGTGGCGCCCACCACCGCGATAGTCGCATCCGTAATTTGGATTCCCATCTTCTCTGCCCCCAAAATGGCGGCTTCAATCGCGGTGGCGACCGTGTAGCTGTTCCCCGTTGTCACGGCGATGTCCAGATTTTTGGCGATAGTGATTCCGCCGTCGCCCACCACCGAAGTGAACGCGCCCAGCCCAATAATCTCCGCTCCCAACTCCTGCGCAATCTGCCCGCAGCGGATAATCTTCTGGTAGACAAAATCGAGTGGCAGGCTCAGCATCATGCGGGGGGAGAGCGGGCAGCCAATAAACCAGCCCTCTGTGGTCGCGCCCGTAAGCGAGCGTATCCCCGTAATCCGTGAAACGACCATCGGCTCCTTGCGCCTCAAAATCTGTTCAACCCATCGCTCGGGCAGGTACTTGGCGA
Source organism: Fimbriimonadales bacterium (assembly GCA_026003075.1). Taxonomy (GTDB): domain Bacteria; phylum Armatimonadota; class Fimbriimonadia; order Fimbriimonadales; family GBS-DC; genus GBS-DC. The sequence goes on from BPGO01000002.1 coordinate 329,755, forward strand.
TAGGGTACTTGCGTGCCGCGTCGCGCTTCACATCCACTGGATGAATCACAAAGGCAAACCGATGCATATCTAAAAGATACCCTAAAAATGAAGAAGCCCCTCCGCGGGAGGGGCTTCCGATAGCCATCAGGCGGACTTCCCGTTATTGGAGCTGCGCCGACGCTGACGGACATTCTTCAGACCGAAGCGGTACTTCGCAAAAGCCTCTTCGATTTTGCCGTCCATAATCAGCTTCGCAAACTCCTGCGCTCCTTCAACCTTCGCCTGATTCGGCTTACGTCTCCGTATTGCTTTAATCGCTTCTGCCATATCAATCTCACCTGCCTTAAACGCCTTAAGGATACCCTCGATATACGCGCTTCGTCGATCTGTCATAGTAGAGACCTCCATAGCGCGAATTAGTATACCTATTTTCAATCATATCGGTCAAGTGCGGGCTACTGTAAAAGATGTAATTGCTCAGCGCATTCTCTCTTGCGTGTATCGTTTGAGCCATGCACAGAGTGGGTATAATTTAGCCACGCTAAACGCAATGAGAACGCAAGAGTTCGGTTTGGGCACTTTCTCAATCGTGGGCGCCGACCCACGCACGGGTGAAGTGGGTGTTGCCGTTGCTTCCAAATTCTTAGCGGTGGGTTCTGTCGTGCCGTTTGCGCAGGCAGGCGTTGGAGCCATCGCCACGCAGTCTTATGCGAACACGACCTACGGACCGCGTGGATTGGAACTCATGCGCCAGAAAGTTGCTCCGCAGACGATTATTCAGCGCATCACGCGCGACGACCCACAACGCGAACGGCGCCAAGTCGGAATTGTCGATGCTCAGGGTCGCAGCGCGACTTTTACGGGCAAGGAATGTATTCGCTGGGCAGGCGGTATCGCAGGCAAAAACTTCGCAGCGCAAGGCAACATTCTCACAGGCGAAGCCGTCGTCAAAGCGATGGCGGAAGCATTCCAGAAAACCGAAGGTGAACTCGCGCTGAAACTTATGGCAGCGTTGGAAGCAGGCGAGAAAGCGGGCGGTGACTCGCGCGGCAAGCAATCGGCGGCGATTCTCGTCGCTCGCAAAAACGGTGGCTACGGCGGCTTCGACGACCGCTACATCGACCTGCGCGTGGATGACCACAAAGAGCCTGTGCAGGAGCTGCGCCGATTACTTACCCTCCAACTGCGGTTCCGTATGCGCGAACGTGCCTACCAGCTCTATGAGCAGAAGCGCTACCTGCAAGCGTTACGCCTGTTTGCGCAAATGCTCCAAGAAACCCCCGACGACCCTGTGCTGCTCTATGACTACGCCTGCGTGCTCGCACTCACGGGCAGCCCTAAAGCGGCAATCCGCCACCTGAAACGCGCCCTCGAACTTGACCGCACGCTGGCTGCCTTCGCCAAAGACGACCCCGACCTCAGTGCGCTACGCAACGATCCCGAGTTTCAACAACTTATAGCACGCTAATCCAGGAGGTAATGAACTATGCCAACCATCTATATCCCCACCGCATTGAGACCCTATGCAGACAACCAGGCATCGCTTACGGTGGACGCCGCCACCGTCGGCGAAGCGATGCAGAAACTGACCGAGGCGTTCCCTAAGCTGCGCCAACATCTGTTCAAAGAGGATGGGCAGCTGCGCAGCTTCGTGAACCTTTATCTGGGCGATGAGGATGTGCGCCACCTGCAAGGGCTGGACACCCCGCTCGCGCCCGACGCCGAGCTGACGATTGTGCCCTCCGTTGCGGGAGGCAGCACTGGCACTGTAGAGAAACCCAGCGTCCACAGCCTCATCGACGACTCGCGCTTGCAAGCCGTGAGCCTCTCGCAAGAGGAGGTGCTACGCTACAGCCGCCACTTGATTATGCCCGAGGTGACGATGGAGGGGCAACGCCGCTTGAAAGCCGCGCGCGTGCTACTGATTGGCACGGGCGGACTCGGTTCGCCGCTCGCCCTCTATCTGGCTGCCGCAGGCGTGGGCACTATTGGACTCGTCGATTTCGATGTGGTAGACTATTCTAACCTACAGCGCCAAATTATCCACTTCACCAGTGATGTCGGGCGTCCTAAACTTCAATCCGCCATCGAGAAAATCCACGCTATCAACCCCCATGTGCAAGTGATTCCGTTCGAGACACGCCTCACCTCTGAGAACGCGCTGGACATTATGCGCGACTTCGATGTGATTGTAGACGGTACCGACAACTTCCCCACGCGCTACTTGGTCAACGATGCGTGTGTGTTGTTGGGCAAACCGAATGTGTATGGTAGCATCTTTCGCTTCGAGGGGCAAGCGTCGGTGTTTTGGGCGGAGCGTGGTCCGTGCTATCGATGCTTGTACCCCGAGCCGCCGCCTCCTGGCTTAGTGCCCAGCTGCGCGGAGGGGGGTGTGCTGGGCATCTTGCCGGGATTGATTGGGCTTGTGCAAGCCACCGAGACGATTAAACTCATTCTGGGCATAGGCGAGCCGTTGATTGGCAGGCTGCTGCTGCTGGACGCGCTGGGCATGCGCTGGCGCGAGTTGAAACTGCGCAAAGACCCGAACTGCCCTGTGTGCGGCGAGAACCCGACTGTGCGCGAACTCATCGACTATGTCGAGTTCTGCGGGCTACGCGGCGAGGAAGTGGTGGAAACCGATGGCTTGCCCTGCATCACACCGCAAGAGCTAAAGCGCCGCTTGGACGCAGGTGAACCGCTGGTGCTGCTCGATGTGCGTGAGCCTTACGAACTCGAAATCAGCCGCCTACCGAATATCAAGCATATCCGCATGGCGGAAGTGCCCGAGCGCGTCCATGAACTCAACCCCGCCGACGAAATTGTGGTGATTTGCCGCTCGGGCGGGCGCAGCGGGCAAATCACGCGCCTGTTAATGCAAATGGGCTATCGGCGTGTAAAGAACCTGGCAGGTGGCATGAACGCCTACGCGCAAGAAGTAGACCCCAATCTGCCTGTGTATTAACGATCCAGGCGCGATTGGGACGGGGAATGTGGATGCCTTCCCAATTTAGTGACTCCTCGCCCGCTCGGAACAATAGACGGCGAACCGTCCTCCCGAGCGAAGGCGAGGAGCTTGTCTCGAACTTATGCTTCAGGTTCCGGTCGCCCGTAGCCGCGCATGATTTCTTGAATCTGTTCTACGAGGCGCGCGGCTTCCTCGTAGGGGCGTTGCCAGATGTTGCGCCCGAAAATCAGTCCGATTGCGCCGGCTTCCATCGAGAGGCGCACCTTGTTCAGCACATCGGCGTCGTTGCCCTTCTCGCCCCCCGAGAGCAGCACGAAGGTATTCACAGCGGAGTTGATGACACGCTGAATGCGTTGCTCGTCATTCTCTTCCAGTTCGTTGTAGGGCTTGGGGTGCTTGGCGCGCTCTTCAGGCGGGGCAAGTTTGGGGAAGTTCACCTTCACGATGTCGGCGCCCAGCTCGGCGGCGACCCGAGCCGCGTAGTCGACAGCCCAGAGGCTGTCGCGTCCGCCTTTCGCCTGCACCGCCTCGCCACGCGGGTACGCCCACACAATCAGCGGCATCCCGTACTCGTCCGCCGCCGCACGCACCTCCATAAACTGACGGAAGTCGTCGTCTTGGCGCGGCGACCCAACATAGAGTGTGTATCCCACCGCATCTGCGCCCAAGCGTACGGCATCTTCCACGCGCGAGTTCAACGGTGAGAGCGCATGAGCATCGGAAGGAATCTCCGTCTTGCCGTTCAGTTTCAGAATCAGCGGAATCTTGCCCGCAAACTTCGCAATGTACTTCTCAGCGATACCATATTGAAACGCCACCGCCGAAAAGCCCAAATCGATCGCTAATCGGCAAATGTAATCGGGGTCGCCCGAAGGGGGGTATGGGAAAAAGTCGCGTGGACCGTGTTCCAGCCCTTGATCGTAAGGCAACACCATCAGCGTGCCGTTGCCAATCCCGTACTTATACATCATTCGGTACAGGCGTGTGCGCTTGCCCGTACTGAGATGCGGTAAATCGCTCAAGGAAAGCCGTTTAGTTGGCATAGTCGCAATCATGGTTCCACCTCTCTACAGGGGATTATACCTAAGCAGCAAGTTTTTTCACTGCAAGAACGATGCAACGGAAATCCCCTGACACGCCTGGGATAAAAGCCTTCGTCATTCCGCGGGATCGCCCCCTGCTTGCTTCGCCAAGATCAGGCTCATGGCGTGGATTGCCAGTAGGTAGCTCTCTGCACCGAATCCGCTGATGCATCCCACACACACGGGCGCAATCAGAGAGATGTGGCGAAACGGCTCACGGGCGTAGATGTTGCTCAGGTGTACCTCGATTGTGGGCAGTTGGATGGCACTGATAGCGTCGCGCAGCGCGATGCTGGTATGCGTGTACGCTCCTGCGTTGATAATCACGCCGTCCGCCCACGCGCGCGCCTCGTGGAGCGCGTCAATCAGCGCGCCTTCGTGGTTGGATTGCACATGGCGCAACTCGATTCCCTGCGACCGCGCATAGTCGCAGGTGCGCTGTACAATATGATCCAGCGTCTCGCGACCGTAGATATCCGGCTCCCGAGTGCCCAGCAAGTTCAAGTTTGGTCCGTTTAGCAATAGAACATGCCACACGCCTAATAAGATACCGTAAATCAGCGCGTGGTGTGATGCGGGGCTGGGGTATGCTTCAGAGTCAGGTCGTCATTCCCGTTTTTGCATCGCTTTGCGCCATTTCTCGCACAGATCTAACGCCTCACGCGCCTGTCGCCACAGCATCTGTTCCTGTTTGAGCTGCTCCGAAGGCGAGAGGTCGGGCGTGGCGTGCTGCAGTTGCGGGGGTGGGGTCTCTAAATAGCGGCGTACAGCTTGCAAAAACGCATCGTAGAGCGCCGCCGTCTCGGGCGGCAAGGCGTCGGGACCGCGCTCCAGTTGCACGAGTTGCGCAAGGGTTTGAAGGCAGAAGTGGCATGCTTCCTCGCGAACGGCGTGCCAAAGGTGGGGCGGCAGGGTGCGTGCGTGCTTGTGCTTATCGCGCTGACGACGCGCCAAGTGGTGAATCGCCTCCGTCGCCAGCTGCACAGGCACACTCAGCAGCGGCAGCTGAAAGGTCTGCGCAATCTCCTGCGCGATCCAGTCCCTCGATAACGACCGACGCATGCCGTATCGAAGGACATAGAGGTAGACAAATGTAAACCTATGTGCGTCCCCAAAACGATTTACTGGCGCTCTTTCAAAAATTCTTTTGCCAGATTCCACGCGCCCTCGACATCATCAGGTGCGAGCCTGCCCTCGATGATTTGTTCTTCCAGATAGGCTTTGATTTGCCCCACCAAAGGTCCTGGCTTGAGACCGAACCGTTCGATGATTTGCTTGCCAGAGAGCGGGCTGCGCCAGCGTTGCGGGGGCTGTGCTTCTTGCAATTTTTGGATGCGCTGACGCAACGCGGCGATATCGGCATGCACTACATCGTGGCGTTGCGCCTTGATATCTGCCTCCACTAAACGCAATAGCGGCTCCAGCAAATCGCCTGCATCGCGAATCAGGCGGCGCACGGCGGAATCTGTCCATTCGGGTGTGTAGAAGCCCGGACGCATATGCAGTTTCACGAGCTTGACGATGCGCTCGACAACGGCATTCGGATAACGCAAGGAGCGTAGCCAGTCCGCCGCTATTTGCGCCCCCACGCGGTCATGTTCGTAGAAGTGCACCCCACCATGTTCATCCACCGTGCGCGTGGCGGGTTTGCCGACATCGTGCAAAAGTGCAGCGAGGCGTAGCTCCCACGCAGGCATCTCCAGCCCTTCGGAGTTCACGAACGCCACTGTCTTCAGACTATGCTCCCATACATCGTAAAGGTGGTACTCGTTCTGTGTACAGCCGACCATCGGCAACAAGGGCTGCCCAAACTGATGCAATAGGCGCGTCTCTAATAGCATCTGCAGCCCCTCCGCTGCACGGGGTAGGTCCATCAGGCGTGTGAACTCGGTTTGGATGCGCTCGATGCTGACAATCACGAGGCGTTCCGCCTGCTCCAGAATTGCTTGATACACAGGGGGGTCTATCGTAAAATCCAGTTGCACCGCGAACCGTACGGCGCGTAGCATGCGTAAAGGGTCTTCGTAGAATGTCGCGTGGGGATCGCGCGGCGTACGTAGCCGCTTCGCTTGCAAATCGGTCAACCCCACGCCCAGCGGATCGACGATTTCTCCTGTGTGTAAGTTTTCCAGCAAAGTATTGACTGTAAAATCGCGGCGCAGAGCGTCTTCGTAGAGGGTGGCTGGGTGCACCTCCTGGGGCTTACGGCTTGCGTCCCGATAGGACTCGGCGCGGGCAGTCGCCAGCTCCACCAGCGTCTCGCCGATATGCACCATCGCGGTGCCGAACCGCGGATAGGTGATAGGGCGGTGGTTCGCGATGCCGCGCTCGTAGAGAAACTGCGCCAACTGCAGCGCGTCCCCCTCCAGCACGAGGTCAATATCGTTCGGTAGGGGGCGACCAAGCAGCTTATCGCGCACATATCCCCCCACGAGGTAAACCTTCCCCTCGTAGGGCGTACCTGCTAACCCCGTTCGAAGGCGCTGTAGGGTGTCTTCAAGCATGGTTCAAACAGACAACTCCTGCTCAATCAAGTCAATCCAATCTTCTACCCACTGGTCTGCAGGTTCATCAACAGGCGCACGCTCGCGTCGTCTTTGACAGAGTGTTTCCACATAAGCCATTACCCACTCACGAAAAATTGCATCAAGTTCAGGCTCCAAACTCGCACGCTGTACCTGCATCTCAAGCCAGGATTGTATAGAAAGTATATATATCTCCACTCCTGTAGTCTCCCGAAGAGATAGAACCGCGTCGGCAATATCTTGACGCATGTCGGGGGGCTGATCTACGACAAATCCAACGATTTCAGGCAATTTCCCTTCTAGCTTCTCTGCAAGTTCGTACAATTCATCCAATAGATAGGGTTTACCATACTTCGCATCCCATGCCTCGACAACTATTCCTTCTTCGTTTACAATTTCTACATCGGCTATATTGCGGTGTTTTTTATTTGCTGTCCTCATTTGGCAAAGCGGAAGCAAACTTCCCAAGAGAGCCTTCCGATCCTCAAGAACCTGAAGAAAACTATGCATGCCAATTTCAAGAAGCCTTGCGGAATAAGAAGAGCGGTTGATATGACGAAGGATTATCGCTTGGACAAGTGCGGCGTTGGGAAAACCGCCTAGCCAACGATTGGTAATCTCGATCGCGTAATCAGTTCTCTTGCGGAATAGCTCGGCGCGGTTCCTCAACTTCGCTAATAAGTACCTAAGGGCTTGGCAGCTGTCTACAGCATCCGATTCGATTAGGTCAACTAAGTCGAGCCATGCTTGTTTTGCACCCCTCACAGCTGCTTTGTAAAATTGAGTGTACGGATAGTTTTCTGCTAAACTGCGCGTCATGAATAAGCCGTCCTTATTAATTCGAAGCAATCCATGCTTGCGTAGAAACGGCGTGACGAACTGAGAGTCGAGCCGCCGCATCGAGATGCCCTCGCGCCAGGAAAAGTCACCTGTACCCCCCTTGTGCAAGCGTATACTTTGAGATGGCTCCAGACACTTGATGACAAGTTGCAGAATCGCAAGTCCAGCCACAGCGCGTCCCATCTCGCTGGTAACCGATTCCACAATCTGGTCGAGTAGCCCCATGACCTCGCTTGTAAGCGAGACATGTTCTATGGTAACGGGCAACTCCTCGTAGAGTTTATTTAGCCATCCATTGTGCAGTTGGCTTATGATGTGTTCATAGCGTTTCCGCGCCTCTTTAGAGGGGCGTCCTTCTTCAAAGACCATCGAACTACCGTCCTCGAACACTAACTCGCTCCTGTCGCGATAAACGCGCAGGTGCGGCTCCTGGCGTCTCCGAGACAATCCGCGCTTTTGGGATCCCATCTTATACGAAAAACTCCAGCAGACTCGGCTGCACTTCTACTTCGTCGACGCGGCGACAAGCCATTTCACAGTAATCGGGATTAATCTCAAACCCTATATAATGCCGCCCCATGCGCTTGGCAACCGCCGCCGTAGTCCCCGAACCCAAAAACGGGTCTAACACCACATCGCCAGGTTCGGTCGTGAGATTCAGGAGCTCTTGGACAAGAAATTCGGGATACACTGCAGGGTGATTAACCGATTTGGAAGCAATTACGGGGCACTCGATGACATCACGCTTGATGGCTCTATCATACATTCGAATGATTGTAAACCCCTTATTCTTGAGATGGCTTTTGCGCCCGCCTTCGTATCCACCATAAGCCTCCGAATGAATACCTCTTATTTTCATCCGAAAGGAGGCAATCTCACCTCGTTGAACCTCCGCAATCGCCTGCTGCAACGCAACACGCGCTTCTTGTTTTTGTTCGGGAGAGAGATCAGACTTCTCGATGAGTTCCAAGTATTGTTTACCAACATTGTTGCCCGCTTTGACACGCTGCCGAGTTAAGTCACGATGCGCCAAGAAACGGTCATAGAAATACTTATACTCGTTGGACTTGACGAAGTGAAAGATGGGTTCCGTGCTACTTACAAGCCTTCGCCGATACTGGCGTGGCTCAGGATTAGGCTTCACCCAAGTGATGAGGTTAATGAGCTTAACTCCTGTACGCTGAAGGGCTTCGTGCGCAAAGAGATAAGGCGCCAAGACGAGAGATCCTTCGACATACTTGTCGCCGATATTGAAGAAAATACTACCTGTATGCTTCACACAGCGCACGCATTGCTCAAAAATATCGAGTAGACTCTCGATATAATCGTCCAACGAGGCTTCATTGCCCAACCCTAAACCGCCATAGTCGCGTTGTTGATAGTAGGGTGGGCTAGTAATTACCACATCGACACACTCGTCAGGCAACTGACGCAGTAAAGCGTGGCTATCTCCTTGTACAATCTGATCAAGGCAAGGGATAGGCACTTCTGAACTCTTCGATTGCGCAAGTAAGGATCGACCGTCCATCATTAAAAAATCATACCCTACTCTTTCCACGCCCCGCTGAGTCGAAGCTGGAGCAGGCTCACCACCAGCAACCCCAACGCAAGCGTCCAGCCCACAGCCGAAGCGTAGCCCAGATCACCCGACACATAGCCGTTGATGTAGAGATACATCACAATCGTCAGCCCGGCGCCATCGGGACCTGGGGAGCGTCCCAGCATCACCCACGGCAGTTCAAATAACTGGAACGAGCCAATCGTGCTAATAATCACCACGAAAATCAGCACATGACGGATTCCGGGCAAGGTCACATGCCAGAACTGCCCCCAGCTGTTTGCGCCGTCGATAGTTGCTGCCTCATAGAGTTCCCGCTCCACCGTCTGCAACCCCGCAAGGAAATAGACCATATGCATACCCACATACATCCAGAGGCTCGTCAGCACCAGCGCCGGCATCACCAAACTCGGCTCCGCCAGCCAGCGCATATCTAACGGTGTGCCCACTGTCGCATGCAAGAAGCGGTTCACCAACCCGTACTGGGGCACAAAAAGCACACTAAACAGCACGCCCACAAACACCTGCCCGACCAAGTTCGGCGAAAAGAACGCCAGTCGGAAGAACTCGCGCCCTTTCACCCAGCGCGAGTTGAGCAGAATCGCCAACCCCAGCCCCAACGGCACCTGCAACGCCAACGACCAGACGGTATACATCACCGTGTTGCGCACCGCCTTCCAGAAGTCGGGGTCTGTGAACAGAAAACGGAAGTTCTCCAGCCCTACGAATACCTGATCGCGCGGTCCGCTGGTGATATAAAACGCCAGAATCACGCTTTTGATGAGCGGGTACGCGCCGAACACGAGAAAGAGAATGAGAAACGGCGCAACGAAGAGATAGGGCGCGATTTTATCACCGCGGTGCGGGCGTTTGCGCCTTGGTTGAGTGGCGACGGTTTCGGCAGAGAGGTCAGGCGTTTTCATGCAGGTATGGGTTCCTCCTCATCTGGCGGCGCACTTCGGCAGCGGCGCGCTCCATCTGCTGGCGCACGAAACCGTCGAAACCCCGCTCGCCATAGCGATTGTAGTAATCCACGCATGCGATAAGCGCCTCGCTGAGCTTCGCTTTCGCCAAACTAATATAGGGACTGGTGTACTGGGGAGGCGTCTGTGGCGCAAGGCTCGCGTAGAGCCTGCCCAGAGGCTGATGGCTCCAAAACGGACGCGGCTCGTCGTAAGCGGGGTGATCCCACAAATCGCGCGCAGGGGGCAGGATATTGGTGTTGCGGAACTGTTGCGCTAACGCCTCTTTGTTCAAGTACAGATGCATTATCAGCTCCCAAGCAAGTTCGGGGTCAGCGCAGCGTTTCGTGATGCCAATCATCGTGCCGCCCCATGTGCTGGTGCGTCGCCCTCCAGGGGTGAAGGCAGGTAGGGGCATCAACGCCATCCGCCCGCCCACTTTCGGCACATCCTGCTCAATCACCTTCGTGCGCCAGTCGGGAGCGACCATAAACAGGTAATAGCCATCCTCCAACGCGCGGGTGAAAATCTGCCCACCGCCCAAATCGTTGCCGATACGATGCTTCCCTGCCACAAGCGGCACATAATATCTCATCGTCTGCACGGCAATCTCGTTGTCTAAGGTGCAGTTTCCCTGCGCGTCAAAGTAGCCCCCATCACGCTGGAATAGCATCACTTCAAAACTGGAGACGCCCGCAGGGGGCAACTCCATCATAAACCGCTTCCCAGGAATCGTGACACGCCTCCCAATTTCGACAAACTCGTCCCAAGTCCGAATCGCGTCCACATCGATTCGGAGCTTCTCCACGAGGTCGCGCCGATAGGCAAGCATCACGGGATGAACATCGTGGGGGATGCCGAAGATGCGCCCGCGCGTGGTATACGGAGCGAACCGCGCTTGCACGATCCGTTCCCACAGCCCTGTTTGATGAATGCGCTCGGTTAGGTCGCGAAAGCCGATGCTCTCCAATCTGCCTCTGAAAAAGCTCCCTGCCCAGCTGATTTCCACCTCCACCAGGTCGGGCACATCGAGGTTCGACCAGAACGCCGCCTGTAAACGCGAGGTCACTGCCTCGCCCGCCACAATCTGGACGTCGATGCGCTTATTGGGGTGTTTGCGCTCGAAGTCGGGCAGCATTTTTATGTAAGCATCGGCGTGGGGTTTGGCAAAAGTCCAAAGCCGCAGGTCTGCAGTGTTTTTTTGCTCGCGCCTCGAAGCGATGTAGATACCGCTGGCGAGTGCTAATCCCGCCATCGTTGCCGCCGACGCACCATAGGGAAAGCGAGCCATCTTGGTATGATAATTCAGCACCGATCGTATGGATTCCTACCGCTTCACAGGGCGTAAATAGGCGATTGGTCTGTGCCAAAAGCCCGTGCAGGAAATCACCGTGCTTTGTCTAACTGTTCATTCGGAGGTAGACAACGATGGGGTTCCCTTATCGCGATCCTGAACAGGCGAAAGCCTTCGTTTTGGAGTTCATCAACCGACTGCGTGAGGTCGATGTGATTCGAGAAGGCTGGCAGAAGCTGGATATGCTGATTGCGATCCACATTAAGCAGCCCGACATCGATTTCTGGATCGACACGCGCGGGGGCAAATTGGAGGTGCTCACCGAGAAACCTGAAGGTGAGGAGGAAGCCGCGCTCACTTTGACGGCAGACCTGTTCCACAAGCTCTACACGGGTCAGGAGAACGCGATGATGGCGTTCACGCAGCGAAAGATTCAGCCCAAAGGGCGCGTCAGCGGCATTATGCAACTCACCAGCACGATGCCCCAGGCAGTGGCGGTCTATCGCGAGTATCTCAAGGAGAAAGGGCTGGCATAGCTACTGCGCCGCTTCCCAAATGCGCACGAGCCGCTGCAGCAGCGGCTCCATCTGTTCCAGCGGATACTGAGTCGCCGCATCGGAGAGGGCGTGCTGCGGGTCAGGATGGGTCTCCATAAAGAGCGCATCGATGCCCACCGCGACGGCGGCACGCGCCAGCGGCTCGATGGCGCTGCGCTCGCCACCCGATTGCTTGCCTGCGCCCCCAGGACGCTGTACGCTGTGCGTCGCGTCGAACACCACGGGCACACCGAAACGGCGCATCAAGGGCAGTCCTGCCATGTCCACAATCAGCGTGTTGTAGCCGAAGCTCGTGCCGCGCTCGGTGAGGAGTACACCGACTGCACCAAACGCTCGCAACTTCTCCACGATGTTCCCCGCATCCCACGGAGCAAGGAACTGCCCCTTCTTGACATTCACGGGCTTCCCAGTGCGCGCCGCCGCGTGCAGCAAGTCGGTCTGTCGACAGAGGAACGCAGGGATTTGCAACAAATCCACCGCCTGCGCGGTTGGCTCCGCCTGCCACGACTCATGAATATCGGTCGTCACGGGTACGCCGAACTCGCGTCGAATACGGCTCAAAACCTCCAGCCCCCACTCCATCCCCTGCCCCCGAAACGACTCGTGCGAAGTGCGGTTCGCCTTGTCAAACGACGCCTTAAAAATGTACGGCATCCCCAATCGCTGGCATAGGCGCGTCATCGTGTCTGCCACACGCTGACAGAGTTCGAGGCTCTCAATCACGCACGGTCCTGCGATGAGACAGAGCCTGCCGTCGCCCACTACTACATCACCGACAGAAACAGATTGCATCGCCGAGAGTATACCTGGGTTCACAGCCGCCAGACCTTACCCCATTCGCCCTGCGGGAGCGCCCGACAAGTGAACAGAATCACCTGCGTCTGTTGAGCAACACGGGTCAGTAACTCCAGCGCCGCACGGTAGCGCTCGGCGTCGAAATGCACGAACGGGTCATCCAGCAGCAACGGCAGGCGCACATTATCGGCAAGTGCGTCGGCAAGCCCCAACCGACACGCGAAAAAGAGTTGATCCAGCACGCCTGCACTCCAAGCGGGTTGCTCGTCCTCGACAAGAATCATCTCGCCGCGTTCGGGATGATACACCTGCAGACTCAAATTGGCTCCCAGCGATGCCTGGGTGTAGCGTCCAAGGGTGAGGGTAGGCAAGTGGCGCTCGATACGCGGCTTGAGGCGGGGGCTAAGGTCGTTGAGGTAGCGTTCATTCGCCTCGATGAGCAGCTGCTCGACAGTTTCCAAGAGGCGAAACCGATTCTCCAGCTGGATCAGTCGCTGTTGGGCGCGGGCATGCTCCAGCTCCAGCGCGTCGGCAGGCTCACTGTCAGGCAACTGCTGCAACGCACCTTCGCACCGCAACTGCTCCGCTTGGAGCTCGCTCAATCGTTGGCGCTTGCGGGCAACCGTCGCTTCTAAACGCACCAGCGATTCTGCCGAAAGTTCCCGAGCGAGCGGGTCGCGCTGGATCTGCTCCTGCAAACCAAGGATTTCCACCGCCAGCGTGCGCTGCCGCTCACGCAGGGCTTTCGGCTCCTGCACGGCTTGGAGCGCGTCAATTTGGTGGCGGGTACGTTCCAGCTCGCTGCGGCGTGCCTGCAGGGCGTTCCATCGCTCATTGAACTGCTGGATGGCATACTGCAAGCGCGCGGTCGTCTCCGCGCCATACTCGCCTGGGGCGCCGTTCTGGGGTTGCTCTTCAAGTACGTAGCCCGCGTCTTGTAGTAGGCTGGAAAGTCGCTGCCAGTGCGCTTGCACCTCCTGCTGGATCGGCAGTTCCGGCGGCTCGCTTTCGGGTTGGCTCACCGCGCGCCCACGCCACAGGAGCGCGATTCCTATCCCCACCAGCCCCAGCACAAGCGCAACAGCCCCAAGCCACGCCGCAACTGTCCACAGGGGGAGGCTGGCAATGATCAACGCACCCCCAAGCGCCGCGAACCCCCATCGCGCCTGATTGCGTCCGCGCTCACGCTGCCGCTCCACACGCCGAGCCTGCTCCTGAACCGTGAGCGCGTGCAAACGGCGCATCGCATCCTGATAGCGCATATAAGCAGCGTCTATCTGCGCTTTGAAATCACTCGGCAGCACACTCAACTCTGCGAATTGCGTCTCCAACTCGGTCTCGATTTCGCGGACACGACGCTCCAGCTGTTCCAGCTGCTCCAAGTGCCGCTGGTTGGCGTCCGCTTCGCGACGCAACTGTTCCAAGCGGTCTTGCTGTGTCTGTAGGTCTCGCCAGCGTTGGAGTATCTGCTCATCCTGCTCAACTTGTGGCTGCAAATCGGCGATTTCGGCTTCTATTTGATGGAGACGCTTCCGGAGATTTTGGCGTTGCTGCTCTGCGTCGCGGGCAACTTGCAGGCGTGAAGCGATCTCCTGTACCCTGCTCCGATGCGTTTCGATGTGTGAGCGGACGCGGCGCCGCTCCTGCTGAATCACATTCAAGATGCGATTCAAGTCTGCGTTGACCGCGCTCTCTCGCAGTTGCTGCTGCAGCGACTTGAGGTTGCGATTCGCGATCTGGCTCAGCTCACGCTGGCGGATACAAGCGGTGGCGAGGTAGACCTCCTGCGGTATCCGCCAGAGCTGTTCCCAGCGGGTGCGCGCCGCTTCGCCAGCAAGCGACTCCGCACCAACCTGCAGCAAGAACTCGGCGCGTTTGCGTGGCTCGTCGACGGGGTGAAACTTGGCTATGCGCACATGCTGCCCGCGCAACTCCAGTTCCAACTCCAGTCGCCAGCCTTGGGGATGACCCCAGTGGATGCGTTCACGCGCAGGTTGAGCGGTCGTCGAGGGAAGCGTGTAAAGCGCGTCCATCAGCGCCGTGAGCAGGGTGCTTTTGCCCGACTCGTTCGCGCCCATGATGCAGTTCAAACCTGCTTCGAACTCGAACTCCACACGCTCGCGGAACCGCCCGTAACCTTCAAGCGCGAGTTTTAAGAATTTCATAGCCTCCCCCCGCGCAGCAAATAGAGCGCGGTCTGCGCTGCCTCGTGATAAAGTGAGGCTTTCTCAGGGTCCCGCTCGGCACGCACGCGTACCAATTCCACCAGAAGCCGCTCAAAGGGCGTTTCCGGCGGCAATGGCTCGGGCTGGTATGCGCTTTCCAACTCGAGCCACAGGCAATGAGGTTGCAAGTTTTCCTCTAAAACTTGTAAATTGAGCGACTCCTTTGCCTGCCACCGCCCCGTGAGGCGAAGAGACACTACCGTTTCTGGGGTCAACAACGCACGGATCTCGCTTAGCAGGGGCTGTACGGCATCATAGCGAGAAACATCCCAATCCAGCGTGCCGTCAATCGCACCCTCTGGATAACGCGCCTCGCCGATAGGAACCTTCGCTACTTGAGCCATCTGCTTCTCGACAAGTTCCACGACCAGCATCCCTGCAGGCAACTGTTGGCGCGGCATAATCATTTCTGGAGCGCCACTGTAGTAGCACACCGTCTGCCCTTGCGTCCAGTCTTGTGGCGAGTGCCAGTCCCCCAGCGCGACATAATCCAACAGGCTGGTGCGAATCCAGTCGGGGTTAATAGT
This sequence comes from Fimbriimonadales bacterium, assembly GCA_026003075.1. Classification (GTDB taxonomy): domain Bacteria; phylum Armatimonadota; class Fimbriimonadia; order Fimbriimonadales; family GBS-DC; genus GBS-DC. The sequence continues at coordinate 345,067 of BPGO01000002.1, forward strand.
CCCCTGCCCCCCTGCACTGGGCATCGAGCCGTGTATGAGCGCGACTTGTAACGGCGCACCACCCGAATCGCGTTGTAAGGCGGCTTGCCAGTGCGCCTCATCCCCTGCCGGGCATGCAACTACCTCCAAATCCATCTCGCTCAGGCGCAGGCGGGTCGTCTGAAATACAAAATGCAGGTTGCTGGGCAGATTCACCCCACGAAACGGGTGCCGCTCCGTAGGGTCATGGTTGCCCGGGATTACAATCACCGGCTGGCGCGAATCGGCAATCGTGGAGAGCGCGAACTCCACCCAGCTGCGCCCCACGCGCGGGCTATCAAACAGGTCTCCAGCGATGAGCACCAACTGGCACCCATGTGCCTGCGCCTCGGTAAACACGCGCCGAAACGCCCGCTTCAGCCGTTCCTGATGCGCCAACGCTGCCTCACCCAGATAACCAAACGCTCTACCCAAATGCACATCGGCAGTGTGCGCAATGCGTAGCACAAGCAATCCGTTCGCGCTCTAAATCGTTTTTCCTGTCAGAACAACCGAATCGTCCCAAGTGAACTGCCAAGCGTTTTCGCGGCAAATCTCCCTCCTCAAACGGCAGGAATCCCCCCAAACACCTTGAATCCCCATGATGCGAATAACGCAGAGGAGGACTGAGAACCATGCCGACCGTAGCGATTACACTGGACTGCGAAGCAGCAGACTACCCGCGCTGCTACACGCAAGAGTATATTAAAGTCGCGGAAGAGTTCACGATTCCTTTCACATGGATGATTCAGGTCGCAGGCAAAGATCCGATGGCGAATGTGCAACTCTATTATCGCGAGTACCTCCATCGTATCCCCTCGTGGCACGAGTTTGGCTTGCACCTGCATTTCGAAGACGCGCAGGGACATTATATCGAAGACCCCCGCGAGCGCGGCGAGCTGATCCAGACAGGCAAGGATTTACTGAAACAGATTCACCTCAAACCCACGGCCTTCCGCGCGGGCAGCTACGCCCTCATTCCACCTGACCTGAAGTATCTGGAAGATATGGGCTTTCTGGTCGATAGTAGCGCGATTCCCGACGCAGAATATCGGATGTTTGTCGATTGGGACGGCGCCCCTACCAAGCCCTATCATCCGTCCTATCACGATGTTCGCAAGCAAGGCGAGGCGAAGATCCTCATCGTACCCATAGCAACGGCAAACGGAAAAATCGGCTATATCGATCAAGGTTGGGAGGTCATCGAACCGATCCTACACGATCACCTTGACCAGCAGACACCCGTCATTTGTTTGGGCGGATACGACTATCACGATAGCGTCGAGACCCTGCGCGAGGCAATCCTGCTGCTGAAAAAACATAACGCCCGCTTCGCGACCCTGACCCAAATCGTTTCGGAGTACACGCTATGATCGACCCGCGTTGGCAGAAACTGGCGGAGATCTTAGTCCACCACTCTGTGCGCGTACAACCTGGCGATCGCGTGCTGATTGAGGCGTTTGATATTCCCCCAGAGTTCGTGGCGCTGCTGATGCGTACGATTCATGCCGCAGGGGGCGAAGCCATCCCCGAAGTGAAGCAAACCCCCATCCTGCGCGCCCTCTACCAAAACGCCAGCGAAGCACAAATCCAGTTCATCGCGGGGCTGGAGCGCGCGCAGATGGAAGGCGTGCAAGGCTACATCGGGCTGCGCGGCGCGCCGAACTTCGCTGAACTGTCCGACATCCCCCAAGAACAGATGCAACGGGTGCGCCAACACTGGTGGAAGCCTGTCCATCAAGAAGTGCGCGTGCCAAAAACTCGATGGGTCGTGCTCCGCTGGCCCACGCCTGGCATGGCGCAAGCCGCCAACATGAGCACCGAGGCGTTTGAAGATTTCTACTTCAAGGTCTGCACGGTAGACTATGCACAAATGCAACGCGCTGTGGAACCCCTCGTGGAACTGATGCAGCGCACCCGCGAGGTGCATATCAAGGGACCGGGAACCGACCTGCGCTTCTCCATCGAGGGCATCGGTGTAGTGCCCTGCTATGGCACTCATAATATCCCCGACGGCGAGTGCTTCACCTGCCCCGTGCGCGACTCGGTCGAAGGCGAAATCACCATCAACACCAACAGCGTGTACGAGGGGAATCTGTATCGCAACATCCACTTCAAGCTGCGCCAGGGTAAAATTGTGGAGGCAAGCTGCGCCGACGACGGCGACCGCCCCGGCGCAGGCAACCCACGCAAACTGAACACGATTCTCGACTCCGACAAGGGCGCACGCTACATCGGTGAGTGGTCGCTTGGCTTCAACCCGCACATCCTGTACCCCATGAACGACACCCTGTTCGATGAGAAAATCGCAGGGTCGTTCCATTTCACCCCGGGCAACGCCTACAGCGAAGCCGATAATGGAAACCGCTCGCAGGTACACTGGGACCTCGTCGTCATCCAACGCCCCGAATTCGGCGGCGGCGAGATCTACTTCGACGGGCAACTGATTCGCAAGGATGGACAATTTGTGCCCGACGCATTACAAGCGTTAAACTACTAAGGGAGGCAACCATGGCAATCCACGAAACCGAAGAACGCAACGGGAAACTCCGCACCGTGATGAAACTGGAGCCGGGCGAACGAGTCGCCCTGTGCCGTTGCATGAGATCCAAAGATTTTCCCTTCTGCGACGGCACGCACAAGCAGATTGAAGGCAACACTGGTCCTGTGATTGTCGAAGCGTTGAAGGAACCTACCAGCGACGATTAAGCGGAACCTACTTACGCCGATCGCTTCTTCCTCCCATCGTACAGACGCAGCCCAGTGACGGCTGCGTCTTGCTCTAGCACGGGTGTAGTACGCTTGGACAACAGTATGCTTGCGAAAATATTATTGACCTGTGTGTCCGAAGCCGCCTTCGCCGCGTTCACTATCAGGAAGTGTGGCGACCCGTTCCCACTCCACCCGCATGACAGGGGCGATCACCATCTGCGCGATCCGATCCCCACGCCGTAGGGTGAACGGCTCCTGCCCCAAGTTAATAAGGATTACCTGCACCTCACCGCGGTAGTCGCTGTCGATGGTGCCAGGGGCGTTCACCATACCAATGCCGTGGCGCAGCGCCAGCCCGCTTCGGGGACGCACCTGCGCCTCGTAGCCAGGGGGCAAGGCGATGCGAATACCTGTGGGCACAAGGGCGCGTTCGCCGGGCTGCAAAGTGAGCGGCTCTTTGACCGCGGCATAAAGGTCGACCCCTGCCGAGCCGTCGGTCTGATAGCTCGGCAGGGGCAGATCGGTCGCATCGGGATCCTGCGTAATCAAAACGCGCAGGAGGCTCATTTCTCAACCTGCTCTTTGCCTTCCTTCACGGCAGGCGGAACCTTGGGCAAGCGCACATAGAAGGTAGAGCCAACGCCTACCTCGCTTTCTACCCAAATCTGCCCGCCGTGAATCGCCTCTACAAGGTGTTTCACGAGGTACAGTCCCAAGCCCGTGCCGTACTGCTTGCGCGTGTCGGTGTTGTCCACACGGTGGAACTTCTCGAACACCTTCGTCAGATGCTCCTTCGGGATACCCATGCCCTGGTCAGAGACATAGAAGATAATATGGTCGGCGTCTTCCTCCCAGGCTTTGACACGAATCTCGCCGCCGTTGGGCGAGTACTTAATCGCGTTACTCAGCAAGTTGGTGAGGATTTGGTCGACCTTGTCCTCGTCGGCGATGATTTTAGGCAGGTCTTCAGGAACATCGTGGATAATCGTGTGTTTTGTGGTTGCCTGCCGCTGGATCATCACCACCTTCTTGGACAAGTTGTAGAAGTCCACCTGCTTATAAACTGGCTTGAGCGACTCGCCGGCCTCGATACGCGCGATATTCAGCAGGTCGTTGATAAGGCGCGTAAGGCGATCGGTCTCCTGATCGATAATCGAGTAGAATTCGCGTCGATCCTCAGGCGTGAAGGCATCCTCGGAGTCCATCAGCAAAGTAGAGACGAACCCCTTGATCGCGGTGAGGGGTGTACGAAGCTCGTGCGAGACAGTCGCCACGAACGCCGATTTCATGCGCTCCAAGTTGCGGATGTCGGTGATATCGTTGAAAATCATCACCGTCCCCATCGGCTTTTGGTCTTCCCCACGCACGATGGCGTTTTGCACCTGATAGATATGTTCCTTCCCGTCGATTTGCACGGTGATTTCGACCAGTTCGCCCTCCTTCTCTTCTTCGAGGGCCGCGCGTATCATGTTGCGAATAACATCAATATTGATGATGTCGGCGTAGTTTTTGCCCAGCACATCGGGGCCCAGTCCGAACACGCGCCGTGCGGCGGCGTTCATCTGGTTGATGCGCCCGTTGTGATGCACCAGGATCAATCCCGCCCGGAGGCTCTCGATGGTGTGAACCAGTTCCTCCTTCTCCTCGAGGATCGCTTGATAGAGGCGCATGCCGGCAATCACTGCGGCGGCGTTGCGTGCCATCCGCTCCAGCAAGCGCACATCCTCGTCGATGAAGTGCCCACCACGCTGTTTGTTGAACGCGTGCAGCACACCGATTGTTTGGCGGTCAATGACACGGTTCTCCTCATCGCGCTTCTCAAGGATCAAGGGCACACACACGAGGTTGCGGATATGGAGCATCGCCACATGCTCCTTGCTGGTGCGCGGGTCGGTAATGGCGTCATGCACGATTATCGGCTTGCCCTCGCGAAATACCTCGCCAGAAACGCCCTGTGTGGCGCGGACACGCAGCATCCCGATTTCGTCGTCGGTCATGCCGTAGGCAGGTGGATAGGCGCGCAGCTCACCCTCTTCAGGGTCGTGCAGCATAAACACCACCTTTTCCGCCTGTAGAATTGCGCCGATTTGCTTCACGAGCCGTTTAAGGGTCGCCTCGTAGTTCGCCGGACTGGCGACATCTGCGGCGACGACTTCGGGCGTCTTCGCCGCGGCGGACGCCCCGTTACGCGGTTGGCTCTCCAACTCCCGAATGCGCTGAAGTGCGCGCTCGTATTCCGTTTTTACCTGGTTATACTGCTTTAGCAGCTCACGGTAGGCTTGCTCCCAGTTCATAGTTCGCTCCTCGCTAAAAGTTTTGATGATAGCCCGTACTCTATGGCAAATTATAGCATATCGAAGGTTCCCAGACTATCCCGCAATTGGCTTAGGATTTAGACGGTGTTTGGGGTGGATGGTGTTGTGCGCCGTCCATCAACGGGCGAATCAGCTCCATCGGGATGGGGAACACGACGGTGGTGTTGCGCTCGCCCGTAATCTCCGCCAACGTTTGCAGGTAGCGCAGTTGCAGTGCAGCGGGTTGCTGGGCAATCATCTGCGCGGCTTGCACGAGCTTCTCAGCGGCTTGGTACTCGCCCTCGGCGGCGATAATCTTCGCGCGGCGCTCACGCTCGCTTTCCGCCTGACGCGCCAGCGCACGCTTCATCTCTTCCGGCAAAATCACATCGCGCACCTCCACGCTCGTCACCTTCACGCCGAACGCCTCGGTCTGCTCGTCGATGATGGACTGGAGCTGCTGGTTAATCTTATCGCGCCGCGCCAGCAGATCGTCCAACTCCGCCTGACCAATCACGCTACGCAGCGTCGTTTGGGCGATCAAGCTGGCAGTCTGGATATAGTCCGTAATCTGCACAACGGCATCGCGTGGATCCATTACCTTAAATAGCACCACCGCATCCACGCTCACCGACACATTATCGCTGGTAATCGCCTCCTGTCGGGGCACATTCATCGTCACGATGCGCGTGTCCACAATCCGCGCCGTGTCAATGATGGGAATCAGAAAGATAATCCCAGGCCCTTTCACGGCTTGAAACCGTCCCAGTCGCAGCACCACGGCGCGCTCCCATTCCGGCAGTACCCGTAGCGCCGCCCGTAAAACCACGATAATAAATAGCAGCACCGCTATACCCGTAGTCGAGAACGGATTATCGAAAAAGTCCATGGTTCATCTCCCTCATGCATAGTGTACCCGTTCCAGTTCAGCTGTAGGTCATTTCACCGTAGCAGCCCCGCATAGGGGCATTCCTCTTTTTCGGACACCCTCCACTCCCTGAGTTTGTTCAAAATCCCCTCTTATGGGGACAGACCTGTGTGTCTGCCCCCACAGGTCTTCCGTAACTGGGACAGTTTTGTCCAAACGCTTCCCTGCAGGGGCACGACTGCCCCTGCTACGGTGGCTTGTAGAGGATTTACAGTCGCATCTAACGCTTCTGCCCACAACATCCCCAACCCAAACGACGCGGAAGACCCCCAAGTACCCCGAACCGCTTCTGCTCACCCTGCTTTTGATCGGCACACGCGAACACGCCCCCCTACTGACGCCTGTGCTTCGCTCTGCCCCGAAACTTCTCCCCAACTGCCCACTGCCTGCGTGGGGGCGTCGTCTCCCGCTTCCATCACCTTACCGACGAATGCCCACACCCGCTGCTGCATGGGAGAGTGTTGGGTTAGGCGCCTATGGCGCGTTATAGAGCAAGTGTTTGATTGTGTGAAGGGTGCGTATGGACGGGTGTGGTGTGCGCGTTCGTGGGGGGGAGGGGCAGGCGTGGATGATGGGGTTCTGAGTGATTTACCGAACACCCCCTCCCCCCCTTGACAAACGCCGAAAAATGTGTTATATATAAGCACTGGAGAAACACCAGCAAACTCAGAGGACAACTTGGTGAGTTTGAAGCGTCAGGGTGCGACTGTCGGCTGGGTTTACACTTACGACGGCTTGGGGCGTCGTGTGCGGGCGCAGCTGGGTTCGAATGTGCAAGAGTTCTTGTACGGCGCAGGAGATAGCGTGCTTGCTGAGCGTGCGAACGGCGGCGCGTGGGTAGTGCAGAGTTTCGGTGCGGGGCTGTACCAGCGCGGGAACGACTACCTGCACTGGAGTTTGTTGTATGGAGGCTCAGTGATGAGCGGACAGACGCTACGATGGGTACGCCGCCAGTGGGCGCATAGTCGCGCGATGCAGCTGTTTGCAGGACTGTTGACCGTCGCCTTGACGCTGTGGCTGCCACATAGTGGGTTTACTGCTTGGGGACAGGATGGTTATTTCACTTATGAAGTAGTTCCATACGGTACAGAAAGGCGCTACATACGGTCATGCGAGGGGGTGCTTTTTGACCACTTTTGGCCGCTGCACCAGTCCGATCGCTTGATAGGAGTAGAGTGGTTCACTGATTTGGATGCGGTTTATGCGGATGCGTGGGCGAGAGGAACCGTCAAGTTTATTATCTACTGGCATGGATCTCAGGCGCCAGATCCATATTTGGCTCTTCGCTACTATGAGTGGGCGCGTTTAGGAGTGGCTACGCCCGCGACTCATGGAAGAGCTACCGCGAATTTCAGAGGCAACGTTGGTTCCAGTAGTGTGTCTGTGCAAGCTGGAGGTGGGCAGTGCGGATTCGGGATCTGTACGGAAAGTAGAGAGTTTTCTGCGAGCGAGGTCCATGCCTTTTACCTCAACTTTACACGGGTCGACAACAATTTGTGGAAGGCGGAGCTAAGCGCTCCGTTTCGGGCGGAGGTGAAAATCGAGGGTTCGTGTCCCCCGCCGCCATTAGGCGTTTCATCAGGCATCACCGAGGCACGTGCGTCGGTAGCGATTGTGGATAATAAGTTCATTTATATCATTGCCGAAAACGAACCCAGCTATCACAAAAAAGATGACTGTGCAGCTGCGATGAACAACTCTTCTGGACGATTGGATGATCGATACGGTGATACAGTGATTGAGTTATACGCGGAACGTGGATTTAGCGAACCCTCCTTTGTTTGGACCGATTGGTACTTGGGGAACCGTATGGTTTATACACGAGTGCTTCATGGGAATTGGTGTGAAGGGGATTGCCCACTGAACGAGTGGTGGATCTGTGGCGCCTACTACAAGGACAACCTATTTCACGAGTTTACCAGTGTGAATGCCGTGATCGGATTTCCCATAAGTGACTGTGAGAAGTGGTACATTGGTACTGAATGGGGCTGGAATGATGCTCCTGGGCTGGAGTTTTGGAGCAGGGAGGATGTGCAGCGCAGGGTGGCTTCGGTTTTGGGGCAGCTGCCGTTCAAATATGAGGTCAAACTCAAGGTTACGGACGATGAAGGAAATGGGTTCTCCGATCGTGCGAACTACACGATGACTGTTCATGCGCCACTTGAACTGACCAAACTAGTCGAGACTTACGATACTTTCCTTCCTGAAGAAGATCGCTCGCATAGGCATGAATTTATTCCTTTGGAAGCCTACGGAGCAGTAAGAATCAGCGAATGGAGGAATAACTACAGCAGAACTGATTCTGTAACTGAGTCATCGGAAATTCAAAGGGAAGATACGTTTACCAGTGCCATCAGTGCTAATTTGGAGTGCTCCGCTAGTGGGAATGTATCGGTTCCTCTATTAGGTATAAAACTCACGGGCGCAAAATTTGGCATCGGGACAACAATCTCAACCTCTACAAGATATCAAGTTGGTACAAGAGTTTCCTACTCTATCCCTCCACGTACGCGACGTGCTATTTTCTCTCAAAGAGCTGCTACTGTGGAAAAATGGCTTGCCGATATTTATGATAGGAATGGATATCAAGGCACAGGTTTAGTTACTGCTCACAAGGATATACGATTCGAATATGTGTATTGGGAGGAACCTATTCCGTAATACTATACCGAGAAGGAGGCAAAGGATGCAGGATCGGATTGAAACAGGGATGCTTATGGAACGCATTCGTGCTGCGAGAAAATGGCAAGATCATCAGCGTCTCCTTTTTCTGGTTATTCACAACAAGGATACGACTTTGCTCAAATCCTTGTTGGGGACCTACCGGGAAGCAATCGCGGAGCGACCGACACCGCTTTTGCGCTGGGCATATGCCAACTGCACTTGCGAAATCTATGAACACAATATCCATTCTTTGGCTGAATATGCGGTCAAAGAGGAAAGGGACTTTCTAAAGGAGGAAAAAGTCGTTGAAATAAATAAAGGATTAATTAAAGAACTCCCTAATCAAGTGATTGGCTATTTGGGCTTGGCGCGAGCATACGGTGGAGCATTCCACGACCCAGAGCTAGCCAAATATTATACGGTGAAGAGTGAAGGATACACGACGATTAAAGTGAACGGCAGAACCGAGCGAATAAAAAAGATAGTAGCCGATAACCCTGAGCGGCGACGCCGTTATTATTCACTTCTTGAAAAAGTACGGGAACTGGAACCTAATAACCCGTTTGTCCCCTTTTGGCAAGCACGAAGCATGCGTTCCGATGGGAAAGCCTCCGATGGGTACGAACTCGCGGTCAAAGCATACAATCTTGGGATGAAGCAACTGTCTCCTATAATGTGTTTGAGTTTGGTGGTATGGTTTGCATGGAAAGCAAACATTCGAGAGGCTGCAAGGTATAGTGAGGAACTTCGGAATTGGGTTCTTCAGGCTCCTAAATCTGCATATGCGTTAGGACTTAAATACTGGAATAGCTGTCCGCTAATTAAAAACGCTCTACAGTAGCGAGTGCTTCTCAACTGGGCGCGTCGGGGTCAGGTGAAGAAAGTGATTGTGCCAGGCGGTTATTGGCGCGAAATGGACTATGGCGGTGCAGGCTGGCTGGTACGGCGGGTGGTGCAGACAGGCGAGAACAGCAGCGAGACGACGCTGTACAGTTATGACACTTGGGGTCGGTTGTGGGGGATAGACTATCCGCGCAGCGCCGATGTAAGTATGGGCTGGGACGGGGAGAATCGTCGGGTGTGGGTGGAGGACGGCGCAGGCAGGCGTGAGTATAGCTATGATGCGTGGGGTCGGGTGCGCGAGCAGCGCGGCTGCTGTGGCAGTGGCGAAGGGATTGAGGTGGTCGCCGTCTCTGCCCAGTATGATGAGGCAGGCAGGAAGCGGTTTGAAAAAGAGCTGCGTTCGGATGGCAGCGTGGTGCACACGATAGAGAGCACCTACGACGCGCTGGGACGGCTGCAGAGCGTCGGCGACTATCGGGGCACGGTGGTGTATACTTATGACAACGCGACGGGACGGCTGCAGCGCGAGGATTATCCCAACGGCAGTTATGTGGAGTACACTTACTATGGTGCGGATAATCCGTCGCAGGTGGGCTTTGTGTGGAAGGTGGAACACAAGAAGTCGGACGGGAGCCTGCTGATTGGGTACGAGTACAGTTATGAACTGTTAGGTCGGGTGGAGCAGAGCGTGGAGCGTCCGACTGGGGATGTGACGGCATACACCTACACGCCCGCAGGGAGGCTGGAGAGCGAGGGGCGCACAGGGCAGGTGGCGTATTCGCGGAGCTACGCTTACAATCCCGACGGCAGCCG
>BPGO01000003.1 GCA_026003075.1 Fimbriimonadales bacterium
CGATTCGGCGTCCGCCAGGTACGCCTTGAGCAAGGCTTTGAACAGGGGTCCGTGATTGGGCGCCTTCAGATGGAGTAGCTCATGCACAATGACCTCGCGTCGGAAGGGGGCAGGCTGGCGCAACAGCGCAACATCGAAAGTGAGTCGTCCGCGCGAGGAGCAACTTGCCCACTTGCGTTTCATGGGGCGGATATGAATCTCCCGCACGCGATCGGCGACGCCGATTCGGCGCGCCCACGCCCACACCTCCGCGACCAAGATGTCGCGCGCCACCGCCTCAGCCAACGGGGAAACGGCGGGGCCCGTCATGCCAATTTCCTGAGCCAGTCCAGAATCTCGCCCGTCCATGCGACGAACCCTTTCACCTGTGCGTTGCGCAGGGCTTGGTACAGCGCCTTGCGCAGTTCGCGCTCTTGTTTCGCGCTCGTTTTCCAGTGGGGGTATTGCTGGAGCAACGGCTCCAGCGCTTTGGCAATCGTTTGCGCCTGCTCGGCTGGGAGTTGCTTATGGATGCGTAGCCACCACTCGACGGCGAACGCCTCTTGGGAGAGCTGGCTCTGTTTGCGCTCCGTTTCGGCTTGTTGCAGTTGGTGGACCAATTCGTCCAGCTCCCTCAGGGCTTCCTCGCTGGAGAGTTGCTGCTCCTCGAAGCGGCGACGGATGGCTTCGGCGCGCTCGCCAATCGGGATCAGGTGGGGCTGCTCGTTGCCTTTGGCTTCCACCAGCCGATACAGCTCCTTGAGCAGGTTGAACACCTTCACGGTGTCGGCGCGTTGCTCCTGCAGTAGTGCGAGCAACGCGCCCGCGCCGATTTCGTAGGTGGCTTTCGGCTCATGCACCGCCTGGGTCGCTGTGTGCTGTTGCACGATTTCAGCGGTCTTGCGCAGGAACGACTTCTCCACAGGCACATGCGGCTCATACGCACTCCGCAGCAGGCGATACATCTCTACCAGCTGCTGGTAATCGTCTAAGAAGGGACGCAGGAAGGGGTCGGGCGAGAGGATTTCGTAAAGCGCTTCCAGCTCGCGGAAATAGGCGTAGAACGCCTCGCGTTGCTCGCGGTCGCGAAAGTAGAGCAGGATCGCTTCCGCCGCTTTATCGCCTCCCACACCGCCCGATAGGGTCAGAAACTCCGCGCATCCCCGCTCCATCAGTTGCTTGAATCGCTCCTTGAGGACCTCCAGCCCCTCCACGACGCCCTGCACCTCTTGGGAGTCGAACGCCAGGGCGCGTTCCAGTTTGTCGAAGATGCCCACGAAGTCGACAATTAGCCCGTTGGTTTTGCGGCGTCCGTCGGCGTCTTCGTAGGGGCGGTTCACACGGGCGATGGCTTGCAGCAGCACATGGTCGCGCATGGGTTTGTCCAGATACATCGCGTAGAGGATGGGCGCATCGTAGCCGGTGAGGAGCTTTTCGGTCACGATGAGGATTTCGGGCTGCTCGCCCGGCTTGCGGAAGGCTTTGCGCACCGCCGCCTCCTCCTCATCGCTCAGGTGATAGCGCTTGAGTTTAGGCGTGGTCGTTATGCCCACGGCTGATGACCACGCGGCTCATCTTAGGGGGCAGCCACTGATCCAACGCCTCTTTGTAGAGGCAGCACGCCTCCCGGTCCACCGCCACCAGAAACGCCTTGTAGCCCATCGGGCGGATATACTGCTGAAAGTGGTTCGCGACAAATTCCGCCACGCGCTCCACCCGCTCCGAGTTTTTCAGCATATTCTTGAGATTGACCGCGCGGTCTAAGACGCGGTTCAGCGCCTCGATATCGGACACGCCTTCCAGCTCCGCAACCGTCCAAAACTCGCGCTCCATCGCCTCGCGATCCACCAGAAGGTCGTTGGGCGCCATCTGGTAGTGGAGGGGAACCGTGGCGCCGTCTTGGATGGAATCGCGAATGGAGTATTTGTCGAGGTAGCCCCCTGTATCGTCGCCGCCGAAGACTTTGAAAGTGCCTTTGCCGTGTGCGCTTTTATCGATGGGGGTTCCTGTGAAGCCGATGAAGGTGGCGTTCGGCAATGCGCCCATTAGGTAGTTGCCCAAATCGCCTCCCGTGGTGCGGTGGGCTTCATCCACCAGCACGAAGATGTTCGCACGCGTATTTAGGTTCGCGTCGGCGTCGTCAAACTTGTGAATCATGGTGACGATTAAGCCCCGTGTGTCCTGACGCAGCAGCTCGCGCAAGTGGCGTTTACTCTGCGCCACATGCACCCGCTCGAAGCCCACCGCTGCCAGGTTCTGGAACAGTTGCTGTTGCAGTTCGTTGCGGTCGACAATCATCAGCACGGTCGGGTTTTGGAAGTAGGGGTCTTCCAGCAGCCGCTTGGCGACGGTAATCATCGTGTAGGTTTTGCCCGAGCCTTGCGTGTGCCAGATAAGCCCGCGCTTTTTGCTGGGGTCTTTGGCGCGCGCCAGCACCTTCTCGGCAGCCCGCATCTGGTGGGGACGCAGGATCACCTTCGACAGCTCGCCATCCTTGCGCACGAACAGGATGTAGTCGGTGAGCATCTGCAGCACGCGCCGCGGCGCCACAAAACGCTTGACCAGCGTTTCAAAGTCCTGGGCGGACGCCATCTCCTCGCGCCAGTTGAACAGCATCTTGCGCGACAGGTTCCAAGTGGGACCGTAGAAAAACTGCACCAAGTGGGTCAGTGCGTGGAGTTGAGCGTGCACCATCAGCTCGGGCGCTTCCTCGTGATAGCGTCGGATTTGGTCAAACGCCTCGGCAATCCCCTCCGTCCGCGTGGCGGCTTTGGTCTCCACCACCAGCACAGGGATCCCGTTGACCAGAAAGACCACATCGGCGCGGATGCGGAAGCGACCGTTGCGAAAGGCGAACTCGTCGGTGACATGGAAGGTATTGGCTGCAATCTCGCGCGTGTCCAGGAGGCGCACATTGTACTCGCGCTTCTCTGCTTCCACGAAGACCGTTTTGAGACCTTTCAGGTACTCCCACGCTTCCAGGTTGCCCTCGATGGTCGGGCGCACGGCGAGCATACGGCGGATTATTTCTTCCGCCTGAGCGGTCTCGGTCACCACGCCGGGGTTGAGGCGTTGGATGGCTTCGCTCAGCACAGGATGCAGGAAGGGTTTGTCCTCACCCCCGCGCAGGCGCAGCGCCTCATCAGGCGAAAGATATTCCCAGCCTGCTTCCACCGCGTAGCGGATGAGCGGGTTTTGAACGGTGTTGCGTTCCGATGCCAGAGTCATGGTGGCTCCTCTGTGAGTCCTACATCCGCCGGGGATTGAAAATCCCCGGCTCCGTTACGAAGCCCGCTAAAGCAGACTTTCACGCCCCAAGGCGGGGATTCCATCCCCCCGAGCCAAAGATTCAAAGCCTTGCCGGATGATTGCCGCCATGCGTTTGCGGCGCTCTTCAAGGAAAAAACGATAAGGTAAATGATACCACTGATCTGGCAGCCCATGGAATGCGTACATGCGGGTCAGTTCGTCGGGCGTGAAACGCTTTTCCATGGCGGGCGCATACTCCGCCGGCGGACGGTCGCTGATGTCGATGTTATCTTTCCACTCCACCAGGGCGTAGTTAGCCACCTGGTTGATGTCATGGCGGTCGGTGATGCCAATCTTTTTGAGATACTGGCGCGGGAACAGGTGATGCCGCTCCAGAGACGCCTTCGGAGCGTGCACCGTTGGGCTCAGCAACTCCCGAACCGTCATTTTGGAATAGAGCACCGGCGCATTCAGCAGGCACAGCGCAGCGTAGAAAGCCGATTGGCTGGTGCTCTGCGCCGCGGCGCTTGCCAGTTCATTGACCAGCGTCACCTCCCAGTAATCGCGGGTCAGGACACTTGCCATTTGTTCCTGCAAGGTCCTGACAAATTCCTCCGCACTAGAGCGACCACGCAAAAGTGCCAAATCCTGTTCCATGCGCGACTCTGGTGAACTGGTATAGCGTCCAGTCAAAGAGACCATGAAAAACCATTGCGCCATAATCTCACGCAGCGGGAAAGCCTCAACTTTGAAATCGTGTTTGCCAATCAGCCACAAGGCGTAAGTATAGAGCAGAGCCGTCTCCGAGGTGATGAGTCGGCGATGGAGATAGCCGGCGCGCTGAACGACTTTTAAAAACTCATGCCAGTTGGAGAGGTTTAGTACGCTGCTCTGCGCCTGACGGAGGAGAGCGAATTGTTCATCGCGCTTTTCGCTGGAGAATTCGCCAGTTTGCAAATCTTTGCCGCGCAGCAACGAATAGACATGTTCCAGCCGCGCTCGGCGAAAGCCAAACGCCACGCTGACGCGCAGCAGCTGGTCTGGTCCCGGCTCGAAGTAGGGATTGTACGGCGAAGGCTGCTTATCGGCGGGGGGTGTTTTGGCAGCCTTGCAAAATTCCTCCAGATCCTCGCGCCCTTTTTCCCAGAATACAGACATTAGGGTAAGGATAAAGTCCGCTTGGTTCAGAGTACGCCCCTGACTGTTGACGCGAACGAAGATTTCGGAAACCTGTTCTTCCGTTGCGTTGACGGATATTTCCAAAGCGGTCATGGGGTAATTGACAAGACTGACCAGCTGCTGGATGGCACAGGGAATGCGTTTGCGTACTTCCGGAGTTAGCCCACGGCGCTCATCCAGGCGTTCCAGGAAGTCGAAGACGAACTCGAACTGCTCGATATCGGGTTGCCACAGAACGCTAATGTCTGCAATCCAGGTAGGGTCGTGTTCGATAGCTGAGTTGGTGACCTCAAACTTTTCTTCCAGAGGATTGAAGGCGATGCGCAGGCGGCGCTGGTGGAAGTGCTTGTCAATGATAGGAATGCCCTTCATCACGGCGTAGAGAGCCGTAAGCCGCTGCTGACCGTCCACAATGAGCAGACGGGGCGCCTTTTGTTTGCAGTCCACGCCGATGGTGCGTTGCTCGTTGGGGTAGCCGTTTTCCCAGAAAAGCAGCGTGCCGATGGGGTAGCCCCTGTACATGGAGTCAAAGAGGTCGCGCACGCGTGCAGTATCCCAGACAAAGGGCCGCTGAATATCCGGAAGACCGATCTCGCCGATGGCGATGTCTTCCAGCAGTTTACTCAAGGTATAGTCCACTTTCTTAAAGAGCAGATTACTCATTGATGGTATACCTCCTCCGAACGGGTTACAGTCCCCACACCACACACCAACAGGTCATGGCTGGTGTTATTAGGATTATACCTTATAATATAATTTGCCCTCACCTCCGACCCCTGTTGCTATAGATATTTCCCCTCACCCCCGACCCCTCTCCCAGCAGGAGAGGGGGGTTGTGTGTTCCCCCTCTCCCGCAGCGTGGGAGAGGGGGGTTAGGGGGGTGAGGGTGAAATGCGCACTCCTCCCCACTTCTATCCCCCTGCCGAAGGGTCGTTGAATTGGGCGATGAACTCCCTCGGCAATCGCCGTTTCGCCGTCATCAACTCGTGCAGCAGGGTCTTGAAGAGCGTCTCCAGCGCACGCACAGACGCCTCCTCCGCCTCGATGCGCTGATCCACCGTCCGCAGGATGCGAGCGATTTCCTGCTGCTCAGCGAGCGGCGGGAGGGGGACAAGGAAAGTTGCCAGTCTAGACTGCGATAGATTGGGAATGGTCGTCTTGTTTGCTGAACCACCATATAGGTCGAGAAGGGTCCACGCTGCCTGCATCCAATACATATAGAAACGCGGGAAAACATCCCTGCACGAAGTTCTCAACCGATGTAAGTGATTCTGATAAAGACACAGAGGCAATTGACCATCCCATATTGCGGTGCGTCCAATATCTCCGCCTTCACACACAAGAAGGTCTCCGGGCTTGAGTGCAAGCCGCCGCTCTTCAGATTCGTCAAAGTGCATCTGGTCAACATTGCTCAAATCTAATCGTCCCCAAAAGACATTCGCGGTGCGCAAAAATGGACGCATTCGCGGTCCGCTGCGGGATTTTGGCGAAAGGGATTTCCCTTGCTGAATCTCAAACACCTCCCCCAACCGCACCACTTGCCAGTGGGCAGGCAGGGGACCGATTTCGGTCTCCTGTTGGGGCACAGCGTCCCGTGCCCCTTCGGAAACGGGCACGGGTCCGTAGGTGAACAGGTGGCGCATCAGGCTCTTTTTGAGTTCCTTGAGCGCGGCGACGACCCGCTCGCTGGTCTCCTTCGCTTGCTGCACCGTGCGCAACACATGGGCAATCGCCCGCTGCTCGGGGAGGGGTGGGAGGGGGATGGGAACATTCGAAATCTTTTCTTTACCTGGCGGGATTTACAGTACCGTTGCTGCTAGCATTGAAAGCTCACATAGCAGCAGGCATCGCAGTAGATGATCAAAAACCATGAATTAGCTTATCTTGCAGCTTCCCAGAACTGTATAAGGACTCAAATTAACTTCGTATTTCTGGCAAGAAGTGAAGCTCCCTCCAAGATCACATAAGCATTTTGAACTTTGACCATCGACCACCAGCTAATACTTCGCTTATAGTCCTCAGTTGCGACTGCGCTTCTAACCGCTCTGTATGTAAAATTACGAGTCTCACGTTTTGTCAAGGACATACGGGATTCTCAGCTCTATTCATCCAAGTTCACTAGACGCATACGCTCCCTCAAGACTACCACCTCCCCCAACCGCACCACCTGCCACTCTTCGGGCAGGGGTCCGAGTTCGGTCATCGTGTAGCCGTCGGGGAGAGGTTCGTTAGTGTTATGTCCCATTTTGCCCAATTCTTGCCCAATCATTGCCCAATTTACCCATTTCGTGCCCTATAGGCGACTCCTTGTCCTCGGGCGCCGCCCGTTTTGATAAGGATACCCTTCTGCGCCAGTTCGGTAAGTTCTGTGGAAGCCGTGCGCTTGCTCACTTTCAGCAGCCGTTGATACTCCTGATTCGTGATACTCCGATGCTTCTTCACATACAGCACCGCTTGAATCTGCCGCTCGTTCAAGCCCATCGTTCGCTGAAGCCCAAGGTCTGCAGCACCGCTTGGAGTGCTTGGTCGGCTTGGGCGCGCTCCTCTTCCGCTTCACGCAGCAGCACAATCGCCTCTTCCAGGGGCAGCGTCTCCTCTTTGTGATTCGTGCTGACATAGCGACTGGGGGAGAGGTTGTAGTCGTTTTGGGCGGCATCATCTTGGGTGATGACGGCGGACAGCCCCTCGCGCGCCTGCCAGCAGCGATACAGGTCGACGACGGCGTCGATATGCGTCTCGTCGAGGTAGTTTTTGGGTCTGCCTTTCGCGAAGAGTTGGCTGGCGTTGATGAGCAGGATTTCGCCCTTATGGCGCTTGCGTCGGTTGACGAGGATAATCACGCCGGGCGCGGTGGTGTTGTAGAAGAGGTTTTCAGGGAGCAGGATCACCGCTTCGATGAGGTCGCGTTCCACGAAGGCTTTGCGGATATCGCGTTCGCGGTTGGAGCCTTGGTTGCCGCTGCCGCGGCTGACCGCGCCGGTATCCAGCACCACCGCCATCCGTCCCGTGTCGCTCAGCGAGGCGAGCATGTGCTGCATCCAGCCCCAGTCCGCGCTGGAGGAGGGCGGCGCGCCGAACTGGAAGCGCTCGTGCGGGTCGTTCTCGTAAAGCGCCATCGGGAAGCTCTGGTTCCACATCGGGTTCGCCACGACGAGGTCGAATCGCATCAGGCGTCCGCTGGAGTCGCGGAAGGCGGGGTTGCGCATCGTGTCGCCTAATTGCACATCCGCTTCCATATCGTGGATGATGGCGTTCATACGCGCCATGGCGAAGGTGGAGGGGTTAATCTCCTGCCCTTTGAGTTTCAGCGGGGCGTACTGGGAGGGCAGGGTGAGATGTCCGTTTTCTCGAACGCCGTGGGTCTCCAGCAGGCGCAGATGGCACTTGATGAGCAGCCCTCCGGAGCCGCAGGTAGGGTCGTAGACGGTCATGCCCGGCTCCGGTTCTAAGATGCGCGCCATCAAGATTGCCACCTCGCGCGGGGTGTAGAACTCGCCTGCGCTTTGCCCCTGCCCCTCGGCGAACTTGCGCAGTAGGTACTCGTAGGCGCGCCCCAGAATATCCGGCTCCACATCGTTCAAGCCCAGCCGATGACGCGACAGCACCTGAATCAGCTCCGCCAGATGCGCGTCGGAGATGATGCGCTGCCCCGCAGCCGTCGCGTTAAAGTCCACCATGTCGATCACACCCGACAGTTGGGGGTTCTCCCGAGCCACTGCCCGCACGGCGTTGGTTAAGTACTGCCCCAGCCCTGTGGTTTGTCGGCGGATGTTTGTCCAGCGCGCCACATCCGGAATGTAGAACCTCACCACGCCCCTGCCTGCGGCAATCGCGTCTTGGGCAAGCTCCTGTTGGATAATCTGTTCCACGACCGGCATGCCCCCGTACTCTTGGGCTAAGCGTTGCCGTTCGTCGTCATACACATCGGATAACCGCTTGAGGAACACCAGCGGCAGGATGTAGTCTTTGAACTTGGGCGCGTCCACGGGTCCCCGAATCGCGCAGGCGGCGTCCCACAGCCAGTTCTCCAGCGTTTGAATGTCTAAGTATCGTTTCATTTATGCTTCTCCTTCGCAGCACCAAATCGTCGGGTTGATTGTGTTTCTACCATATGATTATACCTGAGAGTGATTTGTAAACAACGACGGGCACGATCAAGCGGTCAGTAAAGCCTCACTCCTCAAAAATGGCTCGTGGGGTAAGTGGCAGTTCGGGCAGCACTTTGGACGGAATCGGCTCGTCGCCGGTGAACCAGCCCAGCGAGCGGTAGCTGCGCTCCTCGCGGACGAGTACCTCCACTTCGTGCGTTTCGGGATCGACCACCCACACCTCGGGCACCCCCAGCGCGTGGTAATCGTGGAGTTTATCGCGCCACGCGCTGTAGGTGTCGGAGGGAGAAAGCACCTCAATCACGAGGTCGGGCGGGATTTCTAAGCGTGGCTGCTCCATCAAGGCGTTCAAATCCCCCACGCGCTGATAGGAGATATAGAACAAATCCGGTTGGCGGGTGCGCAACGGCTGACGCCGAATGACGAAATCGTAGGGAGCAGGAAAGACCTTGCCCAAGGATTTTGATTTTGTATGTTGGTTCAGCGTAGCTAACAATTTACTTACCGTATCTTGATGTTTCAAAGTCGGTGTGGGCATTTCGATCACCTCGCCATCCACAATCTCGTAGTGTGTGAGCGGCAGGCTGAGATATTCGTCCCAGCTTATTCCCTTCTGCTTGAGCGTTTGCGCAACCGCAGCCATCGATGGTCACCCGATGTATTGTACCTGTTGGGGTGTTGGGGTGCGTGTTGACAGAGAGCTACGAAAGGGTGTTATGAGGTGGCTGTTCTCACGAACTCTCCCAAGCGTAATAGGGGTGGAAGTGGTGGACGGGACTATGTCCTGCGCCGATGGGTTGGGCGGCGCGGAGCGCGGCGGTGAGGTAGTGTTTCGCGTGGGCGATGGCTTCTTGCGGCGCGTCGCCTTTCGCTAAATACGCCGCAATCGCCGCGGAGAAAGTGCAGCCTGTGCCGTGCGTGTGGGGGGTGTCGATGTGTTCGGCGGGGAGCCAGTGCATTGTGTCGCCGTCGTAGACTAAGTCGTCGGCGCAGTCGGTCAGGTGTCCGCCTTTGACCACCACGA
Source organism: Fimbriimonadales bacterium (assembly GCA_026003075.1). Taxonomy (GTDB): domain Bacteria; phylum Armatimonadota; class Fimbriimonadia; order Fimbriimonadales; family GBS-DC; genus GBS-DC. The sequence continues at coordinate 9,541 of BPGO01000003.1, forward strand.
TTTTCGCGCCCAGCGCGTGGATGGCGCGTGCGGCTTCCTGCATCGCGGGTTTCTCGTTCACAGGGAAGCCTGCCAATACGCTCGCTTCGCCGAGGTTGGGCGTCACGACATACGCCAACGGCAGTAGATCCTGCTTGAGGGCGTCGATTGCCTCCTCCTGAAGCAGGCGGTCGCCGCTTTTCGCCACCATCACGGGGTCTACGACCAGTTTTTCGATGCGCCATCGGCGTACGCGCTCGGCGACGGTGTGAATAATCGCGGCGCTGAAGAGCATGCCCGTTTTGGCGGCGTCCGCGCCGATGTCGCTCATGACGGAATCGATCTGCTGCCCGACGAATTCGGGGTCTACGGGGTAGACCGCCTGCACGCCGACGGTGTTTTGGGCGGTGAGGGCGGTCACCACGCTGCTGCCGTACACGCCGAGCGCGGCGAAGGTTTTCAAATCCGCCTGGATGCCGGCGCCGCCGCCTGAATCGGAGCCTGCGATGGTGAGCGCTTTGTGCATAGAAGGAATTGTACCTATTCCCCGTGAATCACTTAGCGCACTCTCAGCGTCGCTGAGCGGGAGCCGCCCTCCGTTGCGACGGTAATCGTCACATGCGCTGTGCTGTACCCCGGAGAGGTGTAGATTGTGAATCGTACCATGCGTGAACCCGGACGCACATAGACGCTCATAGGCGTCCAGACGCGACTGGGGTCGTTGTGGCTCACTTGCAACCAAAGCCCGCCTGAAGGGGCGTTGGCGTTCAAGGTGACGGTTGCCGTCGCGGTGTGCCCTCCCCGAACCGCTGTGGGCGAAATCACAAACGAAACGGGCGCAGGCGGATTGACCGTGAGCGTTCCGCTGACCTCCGAGCCGTTCAGCGAGGCGGTGAGGTTTACCGGGGTGCGATTGGAGACGGGTGTTGTGTTCACGCGCACGCTCGCGCTGGTCTGCCCTGCGGGAATGGTGAGGCTGGCGGGCGCCGAGGCCGCTGGGTTGTTGCTGCTCAGTTGCACCTGCACGCCCCCGTTGGGCGCCGGTTGTGTGAGGCGCACGGTGAGTGTGGACGCCTGACCGCCCATGACCGAGTTGGGCGCGAGGCTGACCGACTGCACTCGGAACGGCGAGACCACCTGCAGCGTTGCCGTGCGCGAGACGCCGCCTGCGGAAGCGGTGATGACGACGCTCCCTCCACCGCTTGCGTTGGTGAATAGGTCGAACGCGCCGGTGGTCTGCCCCGGCGGTATCGTGATTGAGGCGGCGCACCAAGCGAGATGGGGATTGCTGCTGCTAAGTTGCACAGTTACGCCGTCTGTACCTGCGGCGCGGTTGAGGGTCACCGTGCCGCGCACCACACTGCCTGGCGGCACGCTGGAGTGGCTCAGCGTGAGCTGGCTTACGGAGGGCGTGGTGTCCAGCTGTATTGCCGCTTGGAGTGCGCGGTGTAGGTTCAGCCGTCCCTTCCCCTCGCCGATCCCGCCGAACCAGTAGGGCTGACAGGGGTCGGCGTTGTTTTCGAGAACTTGGCGCAGCTGCTGGTTGCTGAGGCTGGGTACACGCGACCAGATGAGCGCCGCGGCGCCCGCCACATGCGGACACGCCATCGAAGTACCGCTCCATGCGTCATAGCCTCCGCCGGGCACCGTGGACAGAATTGCCTGCCCTGGCGCGGCGATGTCGACCCATGCGCCGTATTGGGAGAATGAGGTCAGCGTATCAGTGGGGTCGGTCGCCGCAACGGCGAGGGCATTCTCGTAGTAGGCGGGATAGAACGGCGCGTTGGTGCCGTTGTTGCCTGCTGCGGCGACGACGAGGCAGCCCCGATTCCATGCGTAGTTGACGGCGTCTCGCAACTGCTGGGTGCCTGCCGTACCACCCAAGCTGAGGCTAATGATGTGTGCGCCGTTGTCCGCTGCCCATGTAATGCCCCGTGCGATGTCGGCAAAGCTGCCGTAGCCCTGGTCGGAGAGCACCTTGACGGGCATCAGCTGTACCGCGGTATGGGTATTCTCCATGCTTGGGTTCCATGCAGCCACCCCGGCGATTCCGATACCGTTGTGCGTATGCGCTGCTGCGATGCCAGCGCAGTGCGTGCCGTGCCCATGCACATCGTGTGTGTGCGCGTTGTTCAGAATCGCGTTGTAGCCGTAGAGGGCGCCGTTGCTGTAGCGACGCACCTTGTGCGTTAGGTCAGGATGCGTGGCGTCGATGCCCGTGTCTAAAATCGCGATATAGACGGTGCGTTGGGGGCTCCAGTTCGCCCATGCTTGCGGTGCTTGGATGCGGACCAGCCCCCACTGCTGCGGGAACAGCGGGTCGTTGGGGTTGTCGCATGCAAACGCAAGGTAGTTCCGCTCCACATACCGCACGCCTGGGAGCGACTCTAAGAACGCACGCACGCTTTCGGGGTCGAGTCGGGCGTCGAGACGCACCACTTCGGAGTGCAGAGGCGACTGCACATCGCGTAGGTCGCCCACCCAGAGCATCGCCTGCTGCGCCAGAGCCGTGGGTGCGTTTGGCTCCAGCCCCACCACCAGCTCGTTCGCGATATAGTAAGCGTCGCGTTCGCGGTCGTACGCGATGGGCGCGTGCTTAATCGGCTGCGCCCAGATCACCGTGCCCATCAGCCACCCCAATAGCGCTGTCCCTGTCCGCATAGGAGCCTCCGCCAGTGAGTTTTTCCATTCGAACGGGCTAAGCCGTCCTATAGAATTACGGGGAGCGGGTGGTTCGGGGGCGGATAGGCGTCACATCCTGAACACGCCGAACTTCGTGTCGGGAATAGGCGCGTTATAGGCGGCGCTGATGGCGAGCGCCAGCACGGTGCGCGTGTCGGCAGGGTCGATAATCCCGTCGTCCCACAGGCGGGCGGTGCTATAGAACGCGCTGCTCTCTTCGGCATACTTGTCCAAGATAGGTTGCTTGAATGCCGCCTGTTCCTCTTCGGTCATCGTCTGCCCTTTGGCGGCGAGTTGGTCGAGTTTGACGGTCAGCAGCACATTGGCTGCCTGTTCGCCGCCCATGACGGCGATTCGGGCGTTGGGGTACATCCAGAGCCAGCGGGGCTGATAGGCGCGTCCACACATCGCGTAGTTGCCTGCGCCGTAGGAGCCGCCGATAATCACGGTGAACTTGGGCACTTCGGCGTTCGCCACGGCGGTCACCATTTTCGCGCCGTGCTTGGCGATGCCCTCGTTCTCGTACTTCTTGCCGACCATGAAGCCTGTGATGTTCTGCAGGAACACAATCGGGATACGGCGCTGGCAGCAGAGCTCGATAAAGTGCGCTCCTTTGAGCGCGCTCTCGGAGAACAGGATACCGTTGTTGGCGATAATCCCGACGGGGAAGCCGTGAATGTGGGCGAACCCACACACCAGCGTCTGCCCGTACCGTGCCTTGAACTCCAGAAACCGACTGCCGTCCACAATGCGGGCGATGACCTCGCGCACTTCGAAGGGTTGGCGTAGGTCGCGCGGGAGGATACCGTAAATTTCGGTCGGGTCGTACAGGGGGTCTTCGGGGGGCTGGAGGTCGGCGGGGATCTCTTTACGGATATTGAGGTTCGCCACGATGTCGCGAGCGATTTGGAGGGCGTGGAGGTCGTCTTCGGCGAAGTAGTCGGCGACGCCTGAGATGCGCGTATGCACCTCGGCGCCGCCGAGCTCCTCGGCGCTGACCACCTCGCCTGTGGCGGCTTTCACCAGTGGCGGGCCTCCCAGAAAAATCGTGCCCTGCTGTTTCACGATAATCGTCTGGTCGCTCATGGCGGGCACATATGCGCCGCCCGCCGTGCAGGAACCCATTACAATTGCGATTTGGGGGATGCCCAGCGCCGACATCCGCGCCTGATTGTAAAAGATACGCCCGAAATGGTCGCGGTCGGGAAACACTTCGGCTTGCAGAGGTAGGAACGCGCCCCCCGAATCGACCATGTAAATGCAAGGCAGGCGGTTTTCCAAAGCGATTTCTTGGGCGCGCAGGTGCTTCTTGACCGTGATAGGGAAGTAGGCGCCGCCTTTGACGGTGGCGTCGTTGGCAACCACCATGCACTCTTTGCCGTGCACGATGCCCACGCCTGCCACCAGCCCCGCGCACGGGGCTTCGTTGTGATACATGCCGTAGGCGGCTAAGGGCGCGAGTTCCAGAAAGGGGGTGTTCGGGTCGATCAGCGCGTCGATGCGCTCGCGTGCGGTCAGTTTATTGCGGGCGCGATGTTTGGCGAGGGCGTCCGCGCCACCACCCGCTTGCGCCCACGCTAACGCTTCACGATACTGCTTCAACAGCGCTTCGTAATACGCTCGGTTTTCACGAAACTCGGTATCGCTTGTACGGATGTGGCTCTCGATGACCGACATATCGGGAAAAGAGTGTACCTCACGCCAACCCCAACCGTTCCCGACAGAGGGCGAGCACATGCTCGAAGGTCTGCTCTTTCGTCCAGCCGTCGTTTTGCACCACGATGGCATCGGGGGCGATACGCAGGGGGGAGTCGGCGCGGGCGAGGTCGCGGGCGTCGCGCTCCAAGATTTCCTGAAGCACCTTTTCGTAGGGTTCCTCGATGCCCTGCTGCTGCAGTTGGTGTTGGCGTCGGCGGGCGCGTTCTTGCGGCGAGGCGTCCAGATAGAGTTTGAGGGTGGCTTCGGGGAACACGACGGTGGTGGTGTCGCGTCCTTCTGCCACCACGCCGTGCGCTTGGGCAGCGAGGGCGCGCTGCAAGGCGACCATCGCGCGACGCACGCCTGAATAGACCGAGATTCGCGAGGCTAAGTCGCTGATTTCGGGCGTGCGGATGGCGTCGGAGACATCCTCATCGCCCAGCAACACGCGCTGCGAGCCGTTTTCCGCGACGAATCGGAGAGTAATCTGTTGCGCGAGTTCGGTGAGGCGGGCTTCATCGTCGGGAGCGATGCCGGCGCGTTGGGCTGCCAGCGCCAGTGCGCGGTACATCGCTCCCGTATCCAGAAACACGAACCCCAGCGCGCGCGCGAGATTTTTTGCCAAAGTGCTTTTGCCTGACCCCGCGGGTCCGTCGATCGCGATGATGGTCATCCAACCTCCGCGCGAATATTTTGCAGTTGCTCCGCAATCACCTCCAGCAGTAGTTCGAGCTCCTCTTCCAGCGGTTGCAGATGGCTGGGATGGAGCGCGGATACATCGAGCCCTTCCAGATAGCGGCGGAATCGGCGCACTTCCAGCGCAGGACCGCGTACCTCGGAGGCGGCCAGCACTGCTTCGGCGGGCTGTTCTAGGATCTCTTCAGCGCGGTCGGGTTCGTCGCGCAACGCACGCACAAGCGCGGAAGTCTCGTCGCTGGTGAGTTCCTCGTCGCGGATTTTCTCGGCGACTCGGGTCTGCAGGTCGGGGTCATCCAGTTCCAGCAGGCTGCGGGCGTGGCTCTCGGTGATACTGCCTGCAGGCGGTCGCCCACTCACAGCAATCACCTGCTCGCCCACCTCTTCAGGCAGTTCCAGCAATCCGAGCCAGATGCCGATGGTGCGTTCGCTCAAACCTAACATCTGCGCGAGCTCACGATTGGTCAGGCGGCGGCTCTCTTTGAGAGTTTTCAGGGCGCGGGCTTTGTCAATCGGTGCGAGGTCTTCGCGTTGCAGGTTCTCAATCAGCTGCTCGGTGGTCACGGCGTCAGTGTCAATCTGCTTCACGATGCAGGGGATTTCCGTCATGCCAGCCAGTTGTGCGGCGCGCCAGCGTCGCTCGCCCGTGACAATCTGGTAGGTCGCGCCATCGGGCAATAAGCGCACGGTGATGGGGTTAATCAGTCCATAACGGCGAATGCTTTCCGCCAGTCCGTGCAGGCTCTCCTCGTCGTAGCCTCGGCGGGGCTGGTCAGGGTCTTCCACAATTTGGTCAATTGGGATGAGTTTGACCTCCATATCTTGCGCCTCCTGAGCATGCAGTATACCTGATTTTGGAGACGCAAGGCGTTCCCCCCTCTCCCATGGCGTGGGAGAGGGGGGAGGGGCTACGCTTATGAACCGCAGCCGAAGTTGAACAGCACGATGAGCAGGTCCGCGTCGTCAACGTTGCCGCTGTCATTCACATCGCCTTGCAGCCCGAAGCCGAACTGACCGAACTGGAACAGCACGATGAGCAGATCGGCGTCATCGACGCGCCCGTCCTCGTTCGCATCACCCTCGCACTGACCCGGTCCGCCGCCACATCCGTCTTGACTGACGAAGTAGGCGCCCGTGAGCGTGATGCGGTAGCTGCCCGAACCGCCTGTACCTGTCCAGCCGACCATCGGGTTCGCGGCGCCAGGTCCGTCAGGGCAACGGACGTCACCGAACGGGGTGTTGTTCCAGAGGGTATTACTGTTCGCATCCACAGGGTCTTGGTTGTAGCCGGTAATCGCGATCAGGTAGGTTCCCGCTTGAAGTCCGTTCAAGCACCCAGTGGAGTTATCAATCTGGGACTGTAAACCGCTGTAATCGTCGTTGTGTACGACGCCCGTGCCGTCGCAGCGGAACAGCCAGAGCTGCGTATCGAAGGAGCTGCCCGCGCTGGAGGCGACGAAGTTCGCCGGGTCGGTGATACAGATGACAAACATGTCGGCGTCATCGGTTGCGGCGCGCTGCCCCGTGATTCGCGTGACGGGGTCTTGACACGGCGTTCGGTCGGCGCTATACACGGGTTGTGCGTTGCTGGGGACATCGCCTGCGTCGCCACCGCCGTTCGCTGTTCTCATCCCACTGGTCGTTTCCTGGCGGCGGACAATCGGCGGGGTCGCCAGGACTGGCGCCCTCGGCGCCCGTAATAGACACGATGTAGGTTCCACTGTCGCCGTGGGAGCCTGTCCATCCGCTGATGCGCGACGCTTGGTCTGCTCCGTCGGCGCAGCGAATCGTCCCGAAGGGTGTATCCGCCCATTGCTCGCCGCCGTTGCAGCCTGTGGGGTCGCGATCGTATGCCGAGATCGCCAAATAGTAAAGCCCTGCACTGGGAATACAGAAAGCGGAGTTGTCGATGCGCGAAGCGAATCCTCCGTTGGGATCATCATCGTTGAACACCACGGGGTTGCCATTCGCATCGAAGAGGAAGATTTGGGTATCCAGGTCTGTTTGGCAGCTGGTCGTTGCGCTGAAGCTAGATGGGTCCGTGATGTAGATAGCATACATGTCGACATCATCTGCGCTCAGCGTACCGCGAATCGCGCTCAGGACGCCGCTGGGGGTCGCTTGCGCGGTTTCAGGCAAGTCGCCCGCGTCACCTTGCTCGTCATAGCCCGTGAATGGGGGGATGCTGCCAAAAGCAAAGGTGAGTGTGCCGCTATCCCAGTTCCCGTCCTGACCGCAGTCGGCAAAGTCGTTGTAGGTCTCATAGAACTCCAAGTACAGGTTGCCGTCTGGAAGGGGCAAGGGCGGCAGGTTGTAGGCGCCGCACAGATCGTTCACACCGCCGCTGCTATAAGAGCTCGTTCCAGAGCCATCATCGCCTGCACCAGGCACGAGTATGTAACCATCACCGTCCACATTCGTAATCAGCACGGCGATCTCACTCAGCCAACTGGGGTCGTAAGCGGTCAGCGTCACATCCCAGCCGATACCTGTCCACGCATCCTTTCCAGAAGGCGCCGCCACCGTCAGGCGTACATTACAGGAAGCGCCTGTACCGTCATAGCTGGGGGTACCTGTGACATCCACATCCACTGTACCGCCCGAAGCGGGGAAGAAGTCACTATAGGGGACATATTGGCTTGGGTTGCGAGGTCCCACGTTCACAGGGATGACACGCCAGTTCTGCGTTTTGGACACGATCGGCTTAGCATTCGGGTCGGGCTTCTCGCCTGCCTGCCCTTTCTGCGCAAAACCAACCGAACACAGCGCAAGTGCGCACACAATTAGACTACTTAAGGTGTACCGCATATTTGACCTCCTTTTGCTGCTCCCCATCTCGTTGTGAACAGGTTGCGGAGAGCGCAACTTCTATATTATACATCAAATTGGTCTCGCCTGTCCAGTAAAAGTCGGGCAAGTCGGCGTGGGCGTTGAGGGCGTTGCGCACCAATTTCCCCGAATGCCCTCACATCTTCTTGACGCAAGCGCAAAAACGGTGTATAATTAGCACATAGCAATTTGTCTGTATGATCGGGCAAGCAAGAGCTTCCATGCGCAACAAGAGAGGTGAAGCCATGCGAATAAGACGATGGCATCAATCGAGAAAGGGCTTGCGTTTGACGATGGCGCTCGCAGGCGCCTTGCTTTGCGCCCCGCTTCTGGCGCAAGGCACTTGGACCTGGCAACAACAGTGCTCCAGCAACGAGTGGTCAGCCATCTGCTATACCTATGCAGGCTGTGGATACGACCAGAATAATAACCCCGTCCATCGCTACTTTAACAACTGGGGGCATTCGCAGTGCAGTGTTAGCCCGGGCTTGCCGGGACCGGGCTCTATCGTGATTTTCCCTGAAGGCGCCAACGCTCGGCTGGCGAGCGATGTGGACATCAAGAGTGTGCTGGTGAGCAGCGGGGCGGTGTTTGACTGGTATAGCGGCAGACTTACGCTACGCGACCCGGCAAACAATAATAGCCCCGGTACCTTGACCAATCAGGGGCTGTTGCGGGTGGTTGCGAACAGCGGTTATGGTCGGTCTTTGTCTGGGTTGCTGGTCAACAGTGGCACGCTGGTGCATTATAACAACGGGGTCTGGTTCAATGGAGCCACGCTGCAGAACACGGGCACGCTGGAGCTGCAAGCCGGCGCACTGAATGATAACTCAGGCACCAACCTCATTCAGAACACAGCAACGCTGCGCAAGACCACCACCAACAGCTTCACCATCTCCGTGCCGTTGCAGACCGAAAACGCCACGATGGAGGTACAGGCAGGAAGTCTGTCGCTCACGGGCGCTGGCGACTATCGTACCAACACGACCTGGAGCGTGGCATCCGGCGCAGCGCTCTATCTGAGCAGCAGCACCACCTACACCTTCACAGGCACGCACAGTGGCGCGATTGCGGGCACCCTGACGCAGACTGCTGGTACGGTGGCAGCGGGCAGCGGGGGTGCCGTGTTCAACTTCACAGGCAACGGCTTCGCGTGGTACGCAGGCGCACTCAACGGGGGCAGTGATGGGCTGACCAATCAGGGGTTGTTGCAGGTGGTTGCGAACGGCGGTTATGGTCGGTCTTTGTCTGGGTTGCTGGTCAACAGTGGCACGCTGGTGCATTATAACAACGGGGTCTGGTTCAATGGAGCCACGCTGCAGAACACGGGCACGCTGGAGCTGCAAGCCGGCGCACTGTACCACAACTCAGGCACCAACCTCATTCAGAACACAGCAACGCTGCGCAAGACCACCACCAACAGCTTCACCATCTCCGTGCCGTTGCAGACCGAAAACGCCACGATGGAGGTACAGGCAGGAAGTCTGTCGCTCACGGGCGCTGGCGACTATCGTACCAACACGACCTGGAGCGTGGCGTCGGGCGCAACGCTCTTGTTGAGTGGTTCCACTACCTACACCTTCACGGGCACGCACAGTGGCGCGATTGCGGGCACCCTGACGCAGACTGCTGGTACGGTGGCAGCGGGCAGCGGGGGTGCCGTGTTCAACTTCACAGGCAACGGCTTCGCGTGGTACGCAGGCGCACTCAACGGGGGCAGTGATGGGCTGACCAATCAGGGGTTGTTGCAGGTGGTTGCGAACAGCGGTTATGGTCGGTCTTTGTCTGGGTTGCTGGTCAACAGTGGCACGCTGGTGCATTATAACAACGGGGTCTGGTTCAATGGAGCCACGCTGCAGAACACGGGCACGCTGGAGCTGCAAGCCGGCGCACTGAATGATAACTCAGGCACCAACCTCATTCAGAACACAGCAACGCTGCGCAAGACCACCACCAACAGCTTCACCATCTCCGTGCCGTTGCAGACCGAAAACGCCACGATGGAGGTACAGGCAGGAAGTCTGTCGCTCACGGGCGCTGGCGACTATCGTACCAACACGACCTGGAGCGTGGCGTCGGGCGCAACGCTCTTGTTGAGTGGTTCCACTACCTACACCTTCACGGGCACGCACAGTGGCGCGATTGCGGGCACCCTGATGCAGACTGCTGGTACGGTGGCAGCGGGCAGCGGGGGTGCCGTGTTCAACTTCACAGGCAACGGCTTCGCGTGGTACGCAGGCGCACTCAACGGGGGCAGTGATGGGCTGACCAATCAGGGGCTGTTGCGGGTGGTTGCGAACAGCGGTTATGGTCGGTCTTTGTCTGGGTTGCTGGTCAACAGTGGCACGCTGGTGCATTATAACAACGGGGTCTGGTTCGATGGAGCCACGCTGCAGAACACGGGCACGCTGGAGCTGCAAGCCGGCGCACTGAATGATAACTCAGGCACCAACCGCATCCAGAATACGGGCGCCATCCGCAAGGTTTCGCCTGATCCCAATAACCCCACCTCGTTCACCATCTCCGTGCCCACCACCAACAGCGGGCGGATTGAAGTGCTCTCAGGCACGCTGAGCATCACGAACCTCACTCAGACCGACGGCGAAACGCGCATTCATCGCGGCACGACCCTCACCTCCAGCAACCCCGTGCAACTGCAGGGCGGCAAACTCACGGGCGCGGGCACGCTGAACGCCGCATTGAACAACACCGCTGGAACCATCGCCCCTGGCATCGATGACCCCGACCACCCCGACCTGAACCCGCTGGGCATCCTGACGATTCGGGGCAACCTGACGCTGGGCGCGGACGCGGTGCTGGAAGTGGAACTGGCAGGCACAAACAACTCCGACCCTGCCAATCCCCAGTATGACCAGCTGATTGTGGGACAGGGTGGCTACACGCGCACCCTGCAGCTCGGTGGCATACTGCGGGTCAAAGGGCGCGATGGGTATGTGCCCAATCCGGGCGACGCCTTTGACATCATCCTGCGTGCAGGTTCGTGGAACCGTTCGGGCAGCTTTGCGCGGGTGGAGGTAGACCCCGACACGCTGCCGTGTATTGTGTTTGCGGTGCAGTATCTGACCGATCGGGTGCGGCTGGTGGCGTCTATACCGAGCGTGGACACCAATCGGGATGGCTGCGTGGATGACGCCGACCTGCTGGCGGTGCTGTTCGCGTTCGGGCAGACGGGGAACGGGCTGCCCGAAGATGTGGTGTGCGACGGGGTTGTGGACGACGCGGACCTGCTGGCGGTGCTGTTCGCGTTCGGGCAGGGGTGCTGAGCGGTTTGCCTGGCGCGGCGGCATGTGGTCATGAATCAATCGTCGCCACAGCCCATTCGCTGTGGATGCGCGGTCAGGCTTCCCCCAAAGCCTGACCCTACTTTTTGACGCCGTCTGCAGAGTGCTTGAGCAATCCCCCTGCTGCTGCGCTCCGCTTAGGAGCGGCGCGCCTATCGGAAGGCGCACTTCTGTCATACATTAGGCAGAGGACTTTTTCTGTCTTAGGATAGTGGCTTGCTGGCGAATCGCCTGTTTGTCCGCCTCACTGAGATGGCGCAAGTTGCGAATCTGCTGTCCTAAGCGGGGGTGATTTGCGAACGCGGCTTCGTGGCGCAAGAGGAAATCCCAATAGAGGGTGGTGAAGGGGCAGGCGTCGTCGCCTGTAGCCCGATCAGGCTTATAGCGACAGCCTGCGCAATAGTTGCTCATGCGCTGGAGATACTTGCCGCTGGCGATATAGGGCTTGGACGCCATCAGCCCGCCGTCGGCGAACTGCGACATGCCATACACATTCGGCAGCTCGACCCATTCCACCGCGTCCACATAGATTGCCAGATACCACGCATGCACCTGCTTGGGATGCACCCCCAGCAGCAGGGCGTACAGTCCCGTGACCATCAGCCGCTGGATATGGTGCGCGAAGCCGTATTGGAGGGTTTGCGTGATGGTTTCGCGCAGGCAGTTCATGTCGGTCTCGCCCGTCCAGTAAAAGTCGGGCAATTGGGCTTGTGCATTCAGGGCGTTGCGCTCCAGATAGTCGGGCATCGCCAGCCAGTAGACGCCGCGGATATACTCACGCCAGCCCAGCAGTTGGCGAACGAACCCCTCGACGCTTTGCAGGGGCGCGTGGTTCTGGCGATAGGCGTCTACGGCTTTTTGAATAGCGCGCCGTGGGTCGAGCAGTTTCAGATTAATCGCCGAAGAGAGGCGCGAGTGGTACAGATAGGGCTCGCCCGTCCACATCGCGTCTTGATAGGGACCAAACAGAGGCAAGCGATTCTCGATGAAGTCGTCCAGCGCGTGCTCCGCCTGTTCGGGCGTCACCGCCCAGTCGAAATTGCGTAGGCTGCCGGGGTGGTGAGGGAAGCGCGTTTCGACGAGCCGAATCACTTCCTGCGTGAGGGCGTCGGGCGCGAACGAAATCGGTCGGGGAACCAATCCGGGTCCCTGCTTGCCGAACGCTTGGCGGTTGCGGGCGTCGTAGTTCCACGCGCCGCCTACTGGTTGCTTGCCTTCCATCAAGATACCGGTACGCTGGCGCATCTCGCGATAGAAGAACTCCAGTCGCAGTTGCTTGCGCCCTGCGGCGTGGCGTTTGAATTCGTCGATGCTCATCAAAAAGTGGCGGTCGGGGCGGATTTCGAGCGGGACTCCTAACTGCTGGGCTGTTTGCTTGAGGCTTTGGAGTACGCGCCACTCGCCCGGTTCGACCACCACCAGCGTTTGGGGTTGATGCTGCTTGACGGTGCGGGTGAGTTCACTGGCGAAGCTGCCCTGGTTTTGGGGGTCGTCTAAGGCGTGGTAATGCACGGTATAGCCCTGTTGGCGCAGCCAGTCGCGGTAGTGGCGCATCGCGCTCAGGAAAATCGCGATGCGGGCTTTATGGCTCCAGACATGCGTGGCTTCTTCGGCGACCTCCGCCATCCAGACGGCGTCGCAGGTGGGGTCAAACCCGTCCAACGCCGACGACTGACGGTCTAACTGGTCGCCTAAAATCAGCACCAGATTGCGCATTGGTATGGGATTTACTTCAGTACCCTGCAGCAGGCGCCACGATACAGTTGTCAATCAGTCGTGCCTTGCCGAAAAAGACCGCCAACGCGATGAGGGTCGGACGGTCGATGCGCTCTACGGGTTGAAGCGTCTCGGCATCGACGACTTCCACATAGTCGATTCGCGCGAGCGGCTCTGCGGCGATTCGCTGGAACACACCCTCGCGCAGTTGAGAGGCATCGCGCTCACCCGATTCCACCTGCGCCTGCGCCCACTGCAGGCTTCGATACAGCACGGTCGCGGCGGTGCGCTCTTCGGGCGTGAGGTAAACATTGCGCGACGACATCGCCAGCCCGTCCGGTTCGCGCACGATGGGGCATGGCACAATTTCGATGGGCAGGTTCATATCGCGCACGAGTTGCTGGATTACGCGCAGTTGCTGATAGTCCTTCATACCGAAGTAGGCGCGGTCGGGCGTCACGATATTGAACAGTTTCAGCACCACCGTCGCCACGCCTTCGAAGTGTCCGGGGCGCGACCTACCACAGAGCGGTTTGGAGAGTTCCTTCACGCGCACTTCGGTCTGGTAGCCTGCTGGGTACATTTCGGCGACATCGGGGTAGAAAATCGCCTCCACACCGACCGATTGCGCCATTTGGCGGTCGCGTTCGAAATCGCGTGGGTAGCGGTTGTAGTCTTCGCCGGCGCCGAATTGCAAGGGGTTCACGAAGATGCTCACGATGACGGCGCCGTTATCGTGTTGGGCGCGGCGCATCAGGCTCAGATGCCCTTCGTGGAAATAACCCATCGTGGGCACGAAATGGACGGCGCGCCCTGCTTCGCGCTGCGCCCTCACCCACTGGCGAACCGAATCCACCGTGCGCAAGATTTCCATAGGCTATCGCGTCTTGGTGACTTTCTGCAGTCCGCGTGGCTGGTCAGGGTTCAAGTCGCGTGCAAGTGCGAGGTGATACGCAAACAGTTGCCCTGCCACTGCATAGACCATCGGGGAAAGGGGCTCGGGTATCGCGTTGGGCATCGGTACGGGGGTACGCGCCAGGCGAAGGATCTCGGCGTCGCTGGCGAAGATAATCGTCTCCGCGCCGCCCGCCCGCAGTTTGGACGCGCTTTCCAAAGCAGTCGGAAACGTCGCGCCATCTGGCGTAAACAACAGGCATGGGAAGCCCGGCTCTATCAGCGCGAACGGTCCGTGCATAAAGTCGGCGACAGAGTACGCCTTGCACATCACATAGCATGTCTCGATCAGTTTGAGCGCGGTCTCTTGCGCCGTAGCCTGATTGAGCCCCCGCGCCAGCGCGACGCACTCGCGCATGTAGCGATAGCGGTCGGTGAGGTCGTGAATCAGGGGTTCTTGCTGTAGCACCTGTTCGATGAGCGTCGCCACCTGATGGATGCGCTGCGGTGCGTCGTAGCGTCCGCTTAACGCTTCGGACAGCAAGTAGATGATGGCGAGGGTCGCGGTGTAGGTTTTCGTTGCGGCGACGCTGCGTTCTGGTCCTGCTCGCAGCAGCAGGGTGAAATGGCTCGTCTGTGCGAGGGGCGAGTCGGGCTCGTTGGTGATGGAGACCGTGAACGCGCCGTTCGCTCTGGCGTGCGCCAGATATTCGACGACATCGGGCGCCTGACCCGATTGCGAGATTCCCATAACCAGCGCGCCTTGGAGGTGAAGCTGTGCCCGATAGAGCGTGACGACCGAAGGCGCCGCCAGTCCGCATGGGAAGCCGTTTTGGATTTCCAACAGGTATTTGCAGTAGGCGGCGGCGTTGTCGGAGGTGCCCCGCGCGGCGAGCAAGGCGTACTGCAAGTTGTGTTCGCGTATCTGTTGAGCCACCGTCTGCACCGCACGCCACTCTTCGTCGGCGACGCGACGTAGCACTTCGGGCTGCTCCCCGATTTCCGTACGCATGAGATAGTGCATCACGAGATATTGTACCTTGAGAACGGCGTTTGCGGTAGGGCGTCAGTCTATTTGCAATCCGGGGGCGTTGGGGGCGAGCGGGATGAGTTTCTCGGCGACTTCCCGCATCGAGGGCAGGGTGCGTTCGGGGTGGAGGGTGAGGAAAATCACAGTGCCGCCTGCACCGCCTGCGCCTGCGAGTTTCGCGCCCAGTGCGCCGTGTTGCAAAGCGATCTGTACGAGTTGGTCAAGCGCTTCGCCGCTGCCCCCCAGTTCACGGATAATGGCATAGTTTTCGTTCATGAGGTGCGCAAGTTGCTTCCAATCGCGGTTCAGGAGCGCGGTTTTCGCTTCGCGTGCCAGCCTGCCGATGCGGCGCATGCCTTCCACGACTGCCTGCTCCCCCGATTCCCAGCGTGCGCGCAGGTTCGCATGCACAGTGCCTGAGAGCCGCCTGCCCCCTGTGGTCGCCAACCACATCGGCAGCGCGACGCCCGATAAATAGCCATGCAACGGCTCCACACACGCCAACGGTTCGGTGGGGTCTTTGCCCAGCAGTTCCTTGTCGCGGAAATCCATTAAGTTCAGTCCCCCAAACGCCGCCATGTAGAAATCCTGATAGCCGCAAGCGACTTGCAGTAGTTGCGCTTCGATACGCCGAACCTGCTCGGCAATCTGGTGAGTGGTACCCCACTGCGCTTCCCGGTAGCGCAGCAGGCACGCAACAATCGTAGTCAACAAAGCCGACGACCCCGCCAGCCCCGACTGCATGGGGATGTCCGACTCGATGCGCAGCATGAACGGCGCGTTTTCGAGGGTGAACCCCAGCCCCTGCAGCGCGACGCGGCAGACATCGAACTCATCGCCTTGCAATGTCAGTGTGTCGGGCGCAAGCAGCCGTTCCCGCGATTGGAAAGTGAGCCGTGCTGCCGGCTCCAGGGTGCAACGCGCTCGGAGAGGGACAGCGCAGGAGATAACCGTGCCCCCATACATATCGCTCGGGTTGCCGACAATCCCCGCACGCCCAGGCGCAGAACACCGAATGGTGCGCATAGATGCGTGTTTCGATAGCCGTGGCGCGATTCCTGCAACCGCGCCTGTCGGTATAATTGCCACGCTATGAAGCGGTTCGGTCTATTGATTGGCGTCCTGTGGTGTGTTGCGTGGGCAAGCGATTATAAGCCCCTGCTGAACCACGAACGGATGACCGCCCTGTTTATCGACATGGCGCGTATCGAGAGTGGCTCGGAGAACGAGGCGGCGATGTGCGCATTCGTGGCGAAGCAGTTGCGCGAACTTGGGGCAGAAGTTGTGATTGTCGACGAGGCGAGTAAACAAATCGGCGGCACAGGAGGCAATGTGTTTGCGCGATTCAAAGGTACTGTGGACGCGCCGCCACTGCTGTTGAACGCGCATGTGGATACGGTCTACTCCACGCAGAACATTCAGATTGTGCGCGATGAGAACGAAATCCGCACGGACGGCAGCACGATTTTAGGCGCGGATAACAAGGCGGGCGTGGCGATTATTCTGGAGGTGATTCGCACGCTCAAAGAGCGCAACCTGCCCCATCCGCCGCTGGAGGTCGTGTTCACGATTCGCGAGGAGAAGGGGCTCTTGGGCGCGAAGGCGTTCGATGCGAGCCTCCTCAAAGCCCGAACAGGACTGGTGGTGGACGGGCGTGAAGACCCCAGCGCGCTGTTCGTGCAATCGCCCACGCACTGGAAGTTTGAGGTCGTGTTTCATGGTAAGGCAGCGCACGCGGGCGCGGAGCCTGAAAAGGGCAGGAACGCCATCGCGATGGCAGCGAAAGCAATTGCCCAGATGCAGTGGGGCAGGCTCGACGCCGAGACCACCGCAAATATCGGTGTGATTGAGGGCGGTCAGGCGATGAATGTCGTGCCCGATCGGGTGAAGCTGGTCGGCGAGTTTCGCAGCTTCGACTCAGCGCGTGTCAAAGCGCTCACAGAACGCTGGAAAGCCCTCTGCGAGCAGGTCGCCCAAGAGAGCGAGGGCACGGTGGAGGTGAATTTTAGTCAGACCTTCGAGGCGATTCGGCTTGCGCCCGACGCGCCCATCGTTCAAGCCGCCGTGGCAGGGCTGAAAGCGGTGGGTATCGAACCGAAGCTGGAGCGTACTGGGGGCGGTTCCGACGCCAACGCCTTCGCGCTCAAGGGTATCCAGTGCCTTGTGTTCCCCACCGGCGCTGACCGCATCCACACGCCGCAGGAGCGACTCATCTTGAAAAACTTCTACCTCTGCGGCGAGGGGGTGCTGCAGACGATTCTGCACTGGGGGCGGTAATCGCCTGCAGGAGGCTCACTGTTTCACCACCACGGGGATTGTACAAAGGGAGAAGTTGCCCGTCTCGGCGTGATAGGTGACCTCCGCGAACAGGGCAAGGTTGTCGCCCCTGCGTGGGATGCGTGCAACCCACTGGTCGCCCTCTTTACGGGCGCGCACCGGCTCCCAACGCGCAGGACGAAAGTCGGTGTCGTTCGCCCGACGCGCCACCCACACCTCCACGATTTCGGGCGCGATGTCGGTGCGGATGCGATAAATCACCTCATCACCCGCGACGCTGTGGGTTGCCGCGAGCGTGCTCGGAAACTCCATCTTGCCGATGCTCATCAGGTAGAAGGCGCAGAGGCTGTTAATGACGCGGTCATAGTCACCCAACCCGTGCCCGCCGTTGGGCACATAGAGCGCATATTTGCGCTTGCTGGGGAGGTCGTCAAAGTAAAATCGCGCGGCGTCCACCGTCCAGTAGGGGTCGTTCGCACCGTTGATGATGAGAATCGGCATCGTATAGCGCGCACGATAGGAGTACGGGTCGACCCAGCTCACCAGTTGCCGACCGCGTTCGGTGAGCATCTTCTCCATCAGCCCGCGCGTGTAGTATTCCGAAATCTGCTCGCTGTAGCGCCCCCACTGCTCCAGTTGATGGGGCATCTGCTTGAAAAAGTTCAGGTTGTCGAACACCATCGGCGCAATCGCGCGGACGCGGGAGTCGACGGCAGCTGTGAGCCAGGTGGTCCAGCCACGCTTGGACGCGCCCGTAACGACGAAATCCTTGATATTCAGCCCCCACTCTTTGCGGGCAAACTCCTGCACGGCGTCCATCGCGCGCACAGCGGACTTGACCATCGGGAACAGAAGCGGCCAAGTCGGGTCGCCTGTCTCCCAGAACTGCACATAGGTGTGCGCAATCAGGTTATCCTCTACGAGGTCGGGGCGTATCAGGGGCTGATTCGGCACATCGTGTAAAATGACCCCAATTGCGCCGACGCGCTCAGCTGCGCGTGCGATGAGTTGCAGCTCGCTGCGCCCGTCGCCGCTGCCCGTGATATAAAGGATCGCTGTTTCCGTATGCTTGAGGGTGCTTGGCTTGACGATTCGCACGCGATGGCGCCAAGTGAACTCGCGCCACTTCTGTGAGATCATCGTCAACTCGACGAACTGGCTCTCGCCGATTTTCGCTTCCAGCGACTTGCTCCATTCGAACGGCGAGGGCGCTTTCACATAACTGATCAAATCGGCGTGCGCTCCCATCCACAGTCCAATACTCAGTAGCCATCCCATGGGTGATTTCATTGTTGTCCTCCGTGCCAAGTGGCTATTTTCCGCTTCGGATGCGCTCTATCAGCGCACTGGTAGAGCGCTCTGGCTGCAACGGCAGGATAACCACGAACCCGCCGTAGGCGACGACCGCCTCCGCTTCAGGCAGGTCTTGCTCCGTGTAATCGCCGCCTTTCGCGTAATAAGTTGGCTGTATTAATTCGACGAGCGGAACAGCGGTCGGTTCTTCAAAAATAGTCACATAGTCCACACATTCGAGCCCCGCGACGAGTTCTGCGCGTTCCTGTTGGGGCACAATAGGACGCGATTCGCCTTTGAGTTGGCGCACCGACTCGTCGCTGTTGATCCCCACGATGAGCAGGTCGCCCAGTTGGCGTGCCGCCTGCAGGTAGCGCAGATGCCCGCTATGGAGCAGGTCGAAGCACCCGTTGGTCAACACGATTCGCGTGCCTGCCTCGCGCCAAAGCGGCGCACGTTGCGCCAGTTGTGCGCGGGTCAGAATCTTCGATTCGGCGGAGCGCATAGTTAGGGGTTTTTGGCGGCTTTGCTTGGTTCGACGAGTTCGATTTCAAACAGCTTGCTCCAGTTTTTGCCTGTGACGAAGATGCGCTTGTTCTGGCGGTCGTAGGCGATGCCGTTCAGCACCTCTTCGCTGTCCCGATTGGGCACAGGTAGCCCTTCCATGTCCACCCACGCCTTCACGATGCCCGTCTGGGGATCGATACGGGCAATCATGTCGCTGTACCAGATATTCGCCCAGATTTCGCCGTCGATGTATTCCAGTTCGTTGAGGTTTTTGACGGGTTTGCCTTGCGCCCGCACCGTGATTTTGCGCACTTCGGCGAAGGTTTCGGGGTCGCGGAAGGTGATTGTCTCGGAGCCATCGCTCATAATGAGGTATTTGCCATCGTTAGTCAACCCCCACCCCTCGCCGTAGTAGCGGAACTGCTTCTCTTGGCGGAAGCTGTTCGCGTTATAGACGAAGCAGACCCCGTTTTGCCAAGTGAGCTGGTAGATTCGGTCGCCGAAGAGGGTGATTCCTTCGGCGAAGTATTCCTGGGGAAGTCGGTGGATTTGCAACACGCGCCCCGTACGCAGTTCCACCTTTCGCAGCGAAGACTGCCCGTTCAGCCCCGTACTCTCATACAGGTAGCCGTTATGGAACTCCAGTCCTTGGGTGAAGGCGTTCCTATCGTGCGGAAAGGTGTTGACGATTCGGTAGCGGTACACAGGCGGTTCCGATTCCGACGCGGTGGTGGTGGGCGGTGGCGTGGATAAGGGTGGCTCGTGCTGTGGCGGCGTGCTGTTGCTTGCCATCTGACAGGCGCACAACCCGAATAGCGCAGCCAATCCCATCATGTAGCCTTTGATTGCACTGCGTCGCCTCATGCGCATAGGATACCCAAAGCCCCGCTACGTCTGGCTTAGTTGTAAGGCGCGTGGCGTGCGCAATTTGTCTTGCAGACACGCGAGCTGCTCCCAAACATACCCGACACGCAATACGGTCATCTCGTCGAACGGTTTGCCGATTATCTGCAGTCCGACGGGTAGGTCGTTCACGAATCCGCAGGGCACGCTCAGCCCGGGTAGCCCAGCGAGGTTCACCGGGATCGTGAGGACATCGGCGAGCTTCATCGCCAGGGGGTCGTCCACCAGTTCCCCGATTTTGAAGGCGGGCGTCGGGGTCGTGGGGCAGACCAACGCATCCACTTGCGTGAACACGGCGTCGAACTGCTGGCGCAGCAGGGTGCGTCCCTTCTGTGCCTTCAGGTAGAACGCATCATAGTAGCCCGACGAGAGCGCGTAGGTACCGATGATGATGCGTTGGATGACCTCTTTCCCGAAACCTGCTGCGCGGGTGGCTTCCATCATGCCGATATGTCCCTTCTCCGCGCCGACGCGCAGCCCGTAGCGCACGCCGTCGTAGCGCGCGAGGTTCGAGGAACACTCAGCCGGCGCGAGGATATAGTAAATCGCCAGCGACTGCTCCGCCATTGGCAGCGATACTTCCTGCACCTCCGCCCCGACGGATTCCAGAAGCCCAATCGCTTTGTGGACGGTTTCCGCCACTTCGGGCTGCACGCCCTGCGCGAAGAACTCTTTCGGCACGCCCAACCGAATGCCCTTAATAGCGTCCACCAGCGCGTCGCGATAGTCCGGCGTGGGCAGGTCGACGCTGGTGGCGTCATAGGGGTCGTTGCCGGCGATAGCGTTGAGCATTATTGCGCAGTCTTCCACGGTTTTCGTGAGGGGACCGATTTGATCCAGCGAGGAGGCGTAGGCGACGAGTCCGTAGCGGCTCACGCGCCCGTAGGTGGGTTTGAGACCGACCACGCCGCAGAACGCCGCTGGCTGTCGGATAGAGCCGCCCGTGTCGGAGCCGAGCGTGGCATATGCCATATGCGCGGCGACTGCCGCCGCCGAACCGCCCGACGAGCCGCCCGGCACGCGCTCCAAGTCCCACGGGTTGCGCGTGGGATGGAACGCCGAGAACTCGGTGGAGGAACCCATCGCGAACTCGTCCATATTGAGCTTCCCGACGAACACCGCGCCCTGCTCGCGCAGGCGTTGGACCACCGTCGCATCATAGGGTGGGACGAAGTTATGTAGGATGCGTGAGGCGCAGGTCGTGCGCACGCCCGCGGTACAAAGGTTGTCCTTCAGACCAATCGGAACGCCCAGCAGGGGGGTGCGCTCGCCAGCGTCCAGACGCGCCTGCGCCTGACGCGCCATCTCCAGCGCGAGTTCAGGCGTGGGCGTAATAAACGCCTGCACCTTCGGCTCCACTTCGCTGATGTGGGTCAGCATCGCCTCGGTCAACTCCACGGCGGAGACCTCGCGGCGATGCAGCTTCTGGCTGATTTCGGCAAGGCTCAGAGTCAGCAGTTCCTTCATCTACTCCTCCACAATTCGGGGCACGATAAAAAGCCCATCGCGTGCTTCGGGAGCGTTCGACAAGGCGAGTTCCCGCGGCAGCGTTTCGCCCACGCAATCCTCGCGCAAGGCGTTGAACACAGGGATCGAGTGCGAGGTCGGCTCCACAGCATCCAACGGCAGCGACTGCAGCCGTTCGAAATGCTCCATCAGCGCGTTGATCGAGCGCATCAACTCCATCAGCTGCTCGTCGCTCAACTCGAGTCGCGCCAGTTTCGCGGTATGACGCATCTGCTCTAAAGTGATTGCCATCGCAATTGCAAGTATACCTGCGCACTGGGGGCACACGCACCTCCGTAGCCCGTTGCCTGCCCTGATGTCCTTTCAAAGCGGAGGCTAACGATGATTCGCTGGTTCCGCAAACCCAAGCTACGATTCGATCAAGAGTACGCGCCCGTTGAAATCGAGACTCACGGCGAACGCGAGGCAACGGAGTTCGATGATGCGCTCCTTGCCAAGCACGGCTACGCGATTTATGACCAGATGCTGACCGATGCGCATGTCAAAGCGTGTTTCAACCTCAAGCGCTGGGGCGTGTTGAGCGTTCCATGGCGTTTGGAGCCTGCCGACGCAAGCCCCGAAGCCCAACGCACCCGCGAGTTCGTGTTGTATACCCTGCAGACGATGCAAGGCGGCGTGTTCAGTCTGTTGTGGCGTGCGCTGGACGCTCTCGCGAAAGGCGTCGCCATCTTGGAAAAACTCTATGTTTATCGCACGGAGCCTCCTTACGCAGGACTTTGGATAATTCGGGGCTTCAAGGCGAAAAATCCTGCGCTCTTCCGGTTCGAAGTGGACGCCTATCGGAACCTGCGGTCGCTGGTTCTGTACGCGCCGAACGGCGAGCGGCTCGCGCTCCCGCGAGAGAAGTTCATCGTCTACGCTTATAATCCGCGTTATGAGTCGCCTGCAGGCGAGTCGGACTTGCGTGCTGCCTATCGCGCGTGGCGTAGCAAAGAGCGGATTGTGCAGTTGTGGGATCTCTTCTTGGCGAAATATGCCTCGCCCACCCTGATCGGCGTCTACAAGCGTGGGCTACCGCCTGCCCAACAGGAAGAACTGCTTCGCGCTCTGGACAAGGTACAGCAGGAGACGGCGATTATCGTGCCCGAAGAGGTCAAAGTGGATGCGCTGGAGTTCAAGCAGTCGGGCGCGGAGAGCTTCGCGCAAGCGATTGCGCACCATAACGCTGAGATTGCCAAAAGCATTCTGGGTGAAACGCTCACTACCGACGAGGGTCAGCGCGTGGGCAGCCTCGCGCTGGGGCAAATCCACCTAAAAGTCTTACAGACGCAACTGCGCGCGCTGCGCGCCGATTTGGCAGAGCGCATTATGCAGGATCAATTGATCCATCCCCTCGTGCGCTTGAACTTCGGCGACGCGCCTGCGCCGCGATTCGTTTGGGAGGAAGAGTAAGCCCCTCCCCTGCACAAGGCATGGTGCCATTGCCCAGCACCCTCGACGAGGGTGAAGATACCCCCCGATGCGTGGATGGAACGCTGGATCACGCATCATAGCCATTTGGGTGTGTGGCAAACCACCGATACGCATGCTCGATCATTGTCTCCAACGCGGGATAACGGGGCTGCCAGCCCAGTATGCGCCGCGCGTTTTCCGAGGACGCCACCAAGCGGGCAGGGTCGCCCGGACGGCGCGGCGCGTACACCGTCGGAATCGGCTTCCCCACGACTTGCTCCGCGGCGCGAATTACCTCCAGCACAGAATAGCCTTGCCCGTTGCCGAGATTGTACACCTCGAACGACGCGCCTGCCCTGAGCCGCTGCAACGCCCGATAGTGCGCGTCGCATAAATCCCACACATGCACATAATCCCGAATGCAGGAGCCGTCGGGCGTGTCGTAATCTGTGCCAAACACCGAAATCGACTCGCGCCTGCCCAGCGCAGCGAACAGCGTGAGCGGGATGAGGTGCTCTTCGGGGCGATGGTCTTCGCCCAACTCCCCGTCGGGGTCGGCGCCTGCCGCGTTGAAATAGCGCAGCGCGATGGAGCGTATCCCATAGGCTTGCCCGTACCAGCGCAGCATGCCCTCCATCACACGCTTCGTCTCGCCATAGGTGTTCGTGGGGTGGAGCGGGTGCGTTTCGGGAATGGGAACCGCCATCGGTTCGCCATACACTGCCGCCGTCGAGGAGAAGATAATCTGCGAAACGCCGTGCAACCGCATCGCTTCCATCAACCGCAAGCAGCCCAGCACATTGTTGTCGTAATATTTCGCCGGGTCGCGCATCGATTCGCCCGCAAAGATAAACGCCGCGAAATGCATCACGCACTCGATATCGTACTTGCGGAACACGCGGTTCAGCGTTTCCGAATCGCGTAGGTCGCCCTGCTCCACCGTGCTGCCCAACACCGCTTGCCTATGCCCTGTAGAAAAGTTGTCCAACACGACGACCTGCTCGCCTTTTTGTCGCAGATACTTCACCATATGCGAGCCGATATAGCCCGCGCCGCCGATAACCAGAATCATAACGCACCAATTGTACCGTGCTTTGCAGGAAATCGGGCAACAAGCGCATATCTATACGCTGGAGGTACGACGATGGTCTTCAAAAGTCCTTACGCCGATGTGGTGATTCCCGATGTCGGGGTTCCACAAATGGTCTATCAGCATGCGTTAGAGTATGGCGAGAAGCCTGCGATGATCGACGGAGTCAGTGGGCGCACGCTCACCTATCGGCAGTTGTATGGCGGTGTGCGGCGTGTCGCGGGGAATTTGGCGCGGCGTGGGCTGCGCAAAGGGGATGTAGTGGGCATCTACAGTCCCAACCTTCCTGAATATCCCTTGGCGTATCACGGGGTCGCGCTGGCAGGGGGCATCGTCACGACAGCGAACCCCCTCTACACCGCCGAGGAGCTTGCCTACCAACTGCGCGACTCGAACGCGAAATTCCTGATCACGGTAGGCGCTTTGCTGGAAAAAGCCCTCCCGGCAGCGCAGGACGCGGGGGTACAGGAGGTGTTTGTGATTGGCGAGGGTGAGGGCGCAACCCCCTTCACTGAACTTCTCACAGAAGCCGAACCCCCCGAAGTCCCAATCGACCCTGCCGAAGACCTCATCGTACTCCCCTACTCCAGCGGCACGACCGGGCTCCCCAAGGGCGTGATGCTCACGCATCGCAACCTGGTAGCGAACATGGTGCAGGTGCTGGCATCGGGCGTGAACCTGCAAGCCGATGAGCGCGTCATCGGCGTCCTGCCGTTCTATCATATCTACGGGATGCTGGTCATTTTGAACCTTTGTCTCTATCGGGGACTCACGATCGTCACGATGCCGCGTTTTGACTTAGAACAGTTTTTGAAGATTATGCAGGACTATCAAATCACGCGGGCGAACCTCGTGCCCCCGATTATCCTCGCGCTGGCAAAGCACCCGATGGTCGACCACTATGACCTGTCGCATCTGAAGATTATTATGTCGGGGGCGGCGCCGTTGAGCGCGGAACTGGCAAAAGCCTGCTCGGAACGGTTGGGGTGTATCGTGCTGCAGGGCTACGGGCTTACGGAGACCAGCCCCGTGACCCATGTGAACCCTGAAGACCCCACACGCATCAAGCTCGGCTCAGTCGGCGTACCGATTGCGAACACGGAATGCGCCGTCGTGAGCTTGGAAACGGGCAATCCGCTGGGCACACGCGAGGAGGGCGAAATCTGGATACGCGGTCCGCAGGTGATGCGAGGCTACCTGAACAACCCCGAAGCGACGGCGCAGACCCTCACCCCCGATGGCTGGCTGCGCACCGGTGATGTCGGCTATGTGGACGAGGACGGCTACTTCTACATCGTCGACCGCGTGAAAGAGATGATTAAGTACAAAGGCTTGCAAATCGCACCCGCTGAGTTAGAAGCAGTACTGCTCACGCATCCTGCGGTCGCCGACGCCGCCGTGGTGCCCAGCCCAGATGAAGAGGCTGGTGAAGTGCCCAAAGCCTTCGTCGTGCTGAAAGGTCAAGCCACCGCCGAAGAGCTGATGGACTATGTCGCCGCCCATGTCGCGCCGTTCAAGAAAATCCGACGCCTCGAGTTCGTGGAACAGATTCCCAAATCGCCGTCGGGTAAAATCTTAAGGCGCGTGCTGGTGCAACAGGAGCGCGAATCCAGACGCACCTGAGACGGAAAAGAGAGGGCTTGCCCTCAGCTCGGAATGACAGCGCCGTCAGGCTCCAGAACCCCTCGTCATTCCGAGTTCAGGGGGCGTGTCTTTTACTGATCGATTTTTTTAGACATTGTGAGGTTATCTTATGAGAAAGGTGGCAATTGGGGCAGGGATAGCGGCGACCCTTGTATACAGCTGGGCGCAGATTTCAATGACGCCCTACCTCGAACGCGAGCCGAACAACTCGCTCAGCGCCGCTCAGGCAATTGAGACCCCCGTTAACACAAACAAGGGCTTCGTCGTTTGGGAAGCAATGATTAATCCCGTGGGCGACCGCGACTTTTACCGATTCCAAGTAGCTCAAGGGGGAACCTACTCGATTCGCGTGGACACAAACCTCGACGCGATACTGCGCCTGTACGATTCGAACGGGAACCTCATCGCCGAGAACGATAATGACGGCAACCCCGATATCCCGCTCAACCGCTTCGCGCCCGGCTTAACGCGCAATCTACCCCCAGGAATCTATACTGTGGAGGTGTCTTACTGGCAGAATTGGGCACGCGCGCGCTATGCATTGCGCGTGTTTGCCGGTGCCAACGCACCCGACTACGACCCCACCGAGCCAAACGATACCATAGCACAATCCCTCTATCTGGGGCGCATCTCAGGCGGTGAGTTCCTTACCAACGACTACCGATTCCTGACATACACGACAAGCGATGTGGATGTCTATCGCTTCGACTTAGACAGTACGGGACAGGAGCTAAAAGTGCAGACGGTTACTTATGTGGACACGGTACTGCGCGTGGTCGCCCCCGACGGTCAAATCTACGAGAACGACGATTCGGAGTGGGACATACTTAACCCGGGCGCATCGGAGGTGCGTATTCCGCTCGCGCCGCGCGGCACCTACTATGTGTTTGTGCGTGCGAATCCGCGCTGGGGCGGCTACTATCGTCTGTATGTGAGCGCGCCGCTCCCCACGGAAATCGTGCTACAACACGGGGGAGCAGAGTTCCGATTGCGCGACTTGCGAGGCGCTCCAACTCGCACCCCTTTCAATAACGCCGACTGGATACAAAACGGCAGAGACCACTGCTACCAAATGGGCTGGTGGTATCGGATTCAAGGCACCCATACGCGCGAACTCACACTGAGTAACCTGACCTACTACGGTCAAGAGCATCCTAATCGCGCTCTACTCGCCTACAACGAGCCTGATGGATTACTGATCGGGGTGCAGTACGAATTGCAAAGCGCCACCGATGGGGGGAGCTTGCTCTTTATTGATCTGGTGGCAGTGAATTTCCAGTTCCAGCCACGCACCTTGCACCTATTTCACTATGCCGATTTGGATGTGGGGGGTGCGACCACCAACGATGCCGACTGGAATGGCGAGCGAATTCGCGTCGCAACGATCAACGACCAGGTCTGGTTGAGTGCGCTAACGCCGTTCGCGCGCTGGCAGGTTAGTCCCTACCCGCAAGTGATCGACTTGCTCACAAACGCTACCGCCAATGACCTTGCAAACGGCACGCTGCCGCTGGAGGGGGATTTCACGGGTGCACTGCAGTGGACGCTGTCGCTTGCGCCCTTTGAATACCGAACAGTGCGAGTCGCCTACGCGCTGAACACAGTGGTTGTCCCGAAACGCAGTGATATCGACCGCAACGGTTGCGTGGACGACGCCGACCTGCTCGCAGTGCTGTTCGATTTCGGGCGCACGGGGCTTGCGCTGGAGACAGATGTGAACGGCGACGGCGCGGTGGACGACGCCGACTTGCTGGAGGTACTGTTCGACTTCGGCAATGGCTGCGGATAGGGTATTCTATTGATACAAGGCGAGGTCGCCGCATAACGGAGGAATCTATGAGTGAGAAGGACATCATCCCCTATCGTCCGGGCTTAGAGGGCGTGACGGCAGGCGTAAGCGCGATTTCGGATGTGATCGCTGCCGAGAATCGCCTCATCTATCGTGGCTATGACATTCGCGATTTGGCAAAGCATTGCGCCTTTGAAGAGGTGGCGTACTTGGTGCTTTATGGTGCGCTGCCCACACGCGCCCAGCTGGAACAGTTCGACGCGCAGTTGAAAGCACAGCGCGAGTTGCCCGATGAGGTGTATGCCGTGCTGCGTGCGCTACCAAAAGGGGGCAACCTGATGGCGGCGCTTCAAGCGGGCGTGGCAACGCTGGGAATGCTCGACCCCACCGCCGACGACCATTCCCACGACGCGAACCTCAACAAAGCCGTCCGCCTGACCGCCAGCATGGCAACGCTGGTCGCCAATGGCTACCGTATCCTGCAAGGTCAGGAGCCTGTGAAGCCCAACCCTCATCTGGGACACGCGGCAAACTTCCTTTATATGCTGTTTGACCGCGAGCCAGAGCCGCTCCATGCCCAAGTCATGAACCTCACCTTTATTCTCTACACCGAACATGGCTACAACGCCTCTACCTTCACGGCACGAGTCGTCGCCTCGACGCTGGCGGATATCTACTCGGCGGTGGTGGGGGCAATCGGGGCGTTGCGTGGCTCGCTGCACGGCGGGGCGAACGAAGCCGCGATGGAGGCGATTCTCGATATCGGAACGCCCGACCGCGCCGAAGCGTGGGTGATGGAACAACTCGCCCAGAAAGCCCGCATTATGGGTTTCGGGCATCGCGAATACAAAACCGGCGACATCCGCGCCGTCATCCTGAAAGATTATGTGCGCCAAATCGCAGAGCAAACGGGACGCACCGACATCTACCAGATTCAGGAGACGATGGAGCGCGTGATGCTCCGCGAGAAGAACCTCTACCCGAATGTGGACTTCCCCGCCGCCGCGATTTACTACATGATGGGGATTCCCATCCCGCTCTATACGCCTATCTTTGCGGCGGCGCGCATCGTGGGCTGGTCGGCACATATCATTGAACAGCACGACAATAACCGCCTCATTCGCCCGCGCAGCGACTACAGTGGCCCGCGCGATTTGCCGTTTGTACCCCTGGAACAACGCGGCTAAACTCGTGGCTTGGACATGCGTGTCCAAGCCACGACCTTACGCCTTGCGCTGCTTGCCCCACTGCTCCAGCATCTCCAGAGCGCGGTCGCGGCTTTTATCTAACGGCTCTTGAGGGTACGGATAGGTCTCGCCGAGCTGAACCCCTGCCTGTTGTAGGACGCTGGGAGGGGCCTCCCATGGCGCATGGATGTAGTCCGTCGGCAGGTTCGCCAACTCGGGTACCCACTGCCGCACATATGCCCCGTCGGGGTCGAACTTGCGCCCCTGAATCACGGGGTTGAAAATCCGAAAATAAGGCGCTGCGTCCGCACCGCACCCCGCCGTCCACTGCCACCCCAGCACATTGCTGGCAGGGTCGGCGTCGACCAGCGTATCCCAGAACCACGCCTCGCCCAGACGCCAGTGGATAAGTAGGTTCTTGGTGAGCCACGAGGCGACAATCATGCGCGTGCGGTTATGCATCCAACCGATACGCCACAGTTGACGCATGCCCGCGTCTACCATTGGGATCCCCGTGCGTCCCTTCGTCCACGCCTTGAACGCGGGTGTTTTGACCTCGGTCCACGGGAAGGTATCGAACTCGCTGCGCAGGGCGCGCTCTTGGGTATAGGGGTGATGATATAAGATATGATAGCCAAACTCGCGCCATCCCAACTCACGCAGGAAATGCTCCACCCCCTTTGTCCATTTGCCGTTGCTGTGGCGCAGGGTCGCATGCCAGATCTGGCGGGGGCTGATCTCGCCATGCAGCAGGTGAGGCGAGAGGCGCGAAGTGGCGTCTAAATCGGGGCGGTCGCGCAGGGCATGATAGTCTTCCACAGCATAGCGCAGAAACCATTCGAGCCGTTTCTGGGCAGCGGCTTCCCCTACTTGCCAAGTCTCGCGGAAGCCCGCCGCCCAGTCGATCTTGGGCAGCAGTTCCAGCGCATCCAGCGGCTCGGAAGCAGGCAAGCGTTCGGGGGCAACGAGCGTTTCAGGCGCAGGCAACGGCTCTGGAACCTGAGTCGTCTGCAGCAGTCGCTTCCAAAACGGGGTGAATACAACATAGGGTTGTCCCGTGTCCGTTCGGACCGCATCGGGGTCATGGAGCAGATAGCAAGGAAACTCGCGCACCTCAATCCCGCGTGCTTGCAGGGTCTTGCGGATACACGCGTCGCGCTCCCAGAGTTGGGGTTCGTAGCGCGTGTTCCAATAGAGCGTGTCGGCGCCTGTCTCGTTCAGAATCTGCTCCAGCACATGCAGGCTCCGCGCAGCACGGCGGATAATTAGCTTCAGCCCATGCTGCTGCAGCGACCGATCGAGCGCTTGGAGCGAATGGTGTAACCACCACCGACGCGCCGCGCCAGGCGCGCGCGTGCCCAACTCTTCCGGCGCATAGAGATACACAGGCGCCACAGCGCCCCGCTGCGCCGCATAGTAGAGCGCAGGGTTATCTGACAAACGCAGGTCGTGATAGAGCCAAACAACGGTCGTTTTCATAGATATCACCTACGCTATGGTGTGAGGTTAGTCCGTCAGTCGTTTTTGGAGTCGTTGGATCCCCAACGCTTTGCCCGTCGTGCGGTCTAAGTCGATCAGCACGGCGCAGACCACAGCAGGTCCTTTAGCCACATCGCTTCGGGCAGGCATCCCCGTGAGGAACCGATGAATGGACGGCTCCAGTTCCATGCCGATGGAGGAGTGCAACGCGCCACACATCCCCGCATCGGTGATGAATGCAGTGCCGTTGGGCAGGATACGCTCATCGGCGGTCTGTACATGGGTGTGCGTGCCGACCACGGCGCTCGCTCGTCCATCCACATAGTAGGCGAAACAGGCTTTTTCGGATGTCGCTTCCCCGTGAAAGTCCACAAATACGAACGGCGTGTCCAGCTGCGCGTAGATTTCGTCGAACTTACGAAAGGGGCAATCGGCGCTTTCCATAAACACGCGCCCCGCCAACGAGATCACGGCAAGCCGTTTGTCCAGTACCTCAAACAGCGTGAAGCCTTTGCCCGGAGCGCGGGGCGAGTAGTTCGCAGGGCGCACAATACGCGGATCCGAATCCAGCAGGGGGTAGATCTCTTTCTTGTCCCAGATATGGTTGCCTGTTGTGAACCCCGCGATGCCTTGCTGTGTCAGGTCGTTCATGATTTCGGGCGTGATGCCCTTGCCGCCCGCGGCGTTTTCGCCGTTGGCAAGCACGATATCGGGCGCATAGCGTTCGCGCCACTCCGGCAACACTTTCGCGACGGCGTTCCGCCCCGTGCGCCCGACAATGTCCGCCAGAAACAGAATCCGCACGCATTTAGTGTACCTTGTGGCTACTCGATCAGTCGCTTGAGCGTAAAGTGCCCCTCCTCGGCGAGGTGGCGTGCGCTGTCGGGAGTGCGTGCCTCAGCGTAGATACGCACCACTGGCTCCGTGCCCGACGCTCGCATCAACACCCAACTGCCATCTTCCAGAATGTGTTTGATGCCGTCCAGAGTGTCGCGCTGGACGACAGGGATGTTCAAAATCTGCGTGAGTTCTAACTCCTTGAGTCGTTCCCGCAGGGCGGGCATCTGCTCACGCTCAAAGTGGGCGTCGATGCGATGGTAATAATACGGTCCCGTAATGGCAAACACCTCTTCCACCAGTTCGGAGAGCGTCTTGCCCGAATTCGCCATCGCCTCCAGCAACAGCATGCCCATCATCACGCCGTCGCGTTCCACCATGTACTCGGTGATTCCGATACCGCCGCTTTCCTCGCCGCCCATCAGAATGCCTCCCGCGAGCATCTTCTCAACGATGAATTTGAAGCCGATGGGCGTCACGCTGAGGGGCAATTCGTAATACTCGCAGAGTTTATCGATCATTTGGCTCACGGAGAAGGTTTTGACCACGCCGCCGGTCTTGCCCCGCCGTTCGACCAAGTGGCGCAGCGTGATGGCAAAGATTCGGTGGCTATCCACGAAGTTGCCATGCTCATCCACAGCACCGACGCGGTCGCCGTCGCCGTCGATAGCGATGCCAATATGCGCTTTGAGATGCTTCACGGCGTGCAGCAGCGGTTGCAAGTTCTGCGGAATCGGTTCGGGGTTCACGCCCCCAAAGTAGGGGTTGCGCTCCTCACGCAGGGCATGCACCTCCATCCCCAAGCGCGAGATGAGCGATTTGAGATAGCCCGCGCCTGAGCCGTGCATCGCGTCCGTGACCACACGATAAGGCGCTTCGTAGAGCTCATCGACGCGAATAAATTGATGTACATGCTCCAGATAATCGGGCACTGGGTCAAGCGTATGGGGTTCGGCGTGGTTGCTCACAGGCTGGGTATAGCGTTCGAAGTCGCTGCGGAGCGCGCCGAGTTGTCGTTCGATGCTTTGTGTAATGTCGGTCAACGCCGCGCCGCCGTAATGCGGTTTGAACTTGATTCCGTGAAAGATGGGAGGGTTATGGCTCGCGGTGAACATCACAGCGCCCTGCATTCCCCGCTTGATGACCGCATACGCTGCTGCAGGCGAGGAGACAGGGCGTGGCGTGATAAACACAGGGAACCCATAACTCAACAACACCTGCGCCGCCGCATGCGCAAACACCTCCGAGAGCGCACGGCAATCGTACGCCACGAGGACGCCTTCACCGGGCGGTTGGGTCTCCTTAATATGACGCGCCATCGCATGGGTCACTAAACGCACATTCGCTACGGTGAAATCATCGGCAATAACACCACGCCAGCCTTCCGTGCCAAACTTAATCTCAGGAGCGCTCATAACCTGAATCTTACCTGATTCGGCTCGTCGGATGGATAGGTGGGTTAGATACGCGTAGCGTGATGCCTCATCTAATAAACAGTCTCTTAATCCCCCTCTAAAGATTAAGCACTCCTACGCCGACAATTATTCGTGGCGACAGGGTACAGGTTGACCTTTGAACCTCCTGATCAACTTGGTCGCACCTCCCCTACCCCTGGAGAGGCGGGTTCCTCCCCACCCGCCTCTCGCTTATTTAAGGCAGGCATGCATTCCTGCCTGTGCTAAGCGCATTCGCGAGCCTTGAGCAAACTCCCCAAGTCACGAATTCAAAAAAATCCCCCTGCGGAAAGTGCTACGCCGCAGGGGGTGTGGCGGTGGCGCTGGACGGTGCTGATGAGAGTCGTAGAATTCACTCGCCGCCTACGCAGCGCCTCCCGCTTTGGGGTTTCCCCCGCGCCTAATAAGATTATGCCGCCTGCCTGTGGACGCCTAATCGGCGTATATACGGGGAACTGTAGAAATCTGACACACTTACGGGTATAATCGCCCCGATATGGCGGAGCTGGTGATTTATAACACGCTGACACGCACCGAGGAACCGTTCATCCCGCGCGAGCCGGGCAAGGTCGCCATGTACGCCTGCGGGCTGACCCCACAAGCCCCCGCCCATGTGGGGCATATGCGCGGCGTGGTGGTGATGGACATCGTCCAACGCTGGTTCGAACAACTCGGCTACACCGTGAATTTCGTGCAGAACTTCACCGATATCGATGACAAAATCATCCGCCGCGCCAACGAGGAGGGCATCAGCACCACCGAAGTCGCCGAAAAGTATAGCAAAATGTATGTGGAAGACGCGGAAGCGTTGGGGGTGCGACTGCCCCGCTTCGTTAAGGTCACGGAGAATATGGACGCCATCATCGAGGTGGTGCAGCGACTGGTAAAAGACGGATACGCCTATGTAGTGGACGGGGATGTCTATTTTGAGGTCAACAAGTTCCCCGAGTACGGTAAGCTCTCGGGACGCAGCGTCGAGGAGATGCAGGCAGGGGCGCGCATCGAGGTGGACGAGCGCAAACGTAACCCCGAGGACTTCGCGCTCTGGAAAGCCGCCAAGCCCAACGAACCTGCCTGGGACAGCCCATGGGGCAAGGGGCGCCCCGGTTGGCATATCGAATGCTCCGCTCTCAGCCTCAAGTATCTCGGCGCAGCGTTCGATATCCACGCAGGTGGAATGGATCTCATCTTTCCCCACCACGAGAACGAAATCGCGCAATCGGAGGCGTATTTGCATTGCCAACAGCCGTTTGCCCGCTACTGGCTGCACTGGGGACCAGTGCGCCTGCGCCAGGAGAAGATGTCCAAATCGACAGGCGTCGTGGTGCCCATTCGAGAACTGCGCCAACAGTACGAGCCTGCCGTGATACGCTACTTCTTGCTCACCGTCCACTACCGCACACCACTGGAGTTCTCCTACGAACGACTGGATGAAGCGAA
The DNA here is from genome assembly GCA_026003075.1 of Fimbriimonadales bacterium. Classification (GTDB taxonomy): domain Bacteria; phylum Armatimonadota; class Fimbriimonadia; order Fimbriimonadales; family GBS-DC; genus GBS-DC. Next base: position 43,186 of record BPGO01000003.1, read on the forward strand.
GTCCGCCCTCGAGCGCATCCGCACCGCGTATCAGCGCGGGCAGGCGTTCCTGCGCGAGCATAGGGGCACATCCGCCGACCCCGTCGTGGCAGAGCCGTATGTGCAACAGTTCCGCGCCTCGATGAACCACGATTTCAACACGGCACAGGCGCTGGCAACGGTGTTCGAAACCGTGCATGAAATCAATACGCGCCTCAACACCCCCGAAATTGCCGCCCTGCCCAAAACACCCGCCGAGACTGCCGGGCTGTTGGATGCGCTTCAGTGGATGATGGAAACGGTGCTGGGCGTACCCTTGCATCAGCCCGCCACCGCACACAGCGAGACCCTGGAACAACTCATGCAGCATGTCATCGCGTGGCGACAAGAACTGCGCAGCCGAAAACTCTATGACCTTGCCGACAGAATCCGCGATGATCTCAAAGCGATGGGCATCCTGCTGGAGGATAGCCCCCAAGGCACCACCTGGCGCATCGCCTAAGTAGCCCATGCCAATAAGGGCTTGGGCAAGGGTGTCCGAGCCAAGGTATTATAATAATATGACACGCCTACTGGGGTGGTTGACAGCGCTTGCACTGTGGGGTGGGCTGTTTTATGCGACGACCCTGACGGAGCCTCTCATTCTGCGGCAGCGCTGCGAGATTGCCAAGCACGCCCGCCCTGACGCAGAGTACCAAATCACCCGTGCCGAGGGACTAACTCCATCAGCGGAGCGCTACAAGGGGCGGTTCCACAAAGCAGGCAAAACGGAGCGCCTCGAATGGATTCAGGGCAACCAGCTCGTGACGCTGGAATGGACAGTGATTCAGCGCAGAGGCTTCTTCATCCACGATGGGGAACCGATAATAGTACTCCCAGCGGTTCTACAGACGCCACTTAAGCAAGGGATGACTATCCGAATGGTTAGAATGGCCTACCCGTTGGGCTACTATTTCATAGTCGTGAACAAGCGAGGTGAAATCATCGGTGTGTTGGAAATCTACTGGTACACATGAGGCACGCCCTTGGGTCTACTTGGCGTGGCTGGCGTGGCTGGGAGCGACCCTCTGGGTTATCCACCAGACCCTACAAGACGCGCTGAACGGTAGAACCTCGTACTACATCACGCTGGGGCTGGCTGCTGCAGCAGGGCTACTCTCGATTCCTCTGCTGAACCGGGCGAGCGTCGTGAACATCCTGATTCTGGTTCCTGTGTGGCTCTTCGGCGCGTGGTACTCAATGCTCAGTATGAAACTGCCCGCCTATTGGTTGCTTGCACCGTTCTTTTGCTATGCAGGCGTGTTGGTTGCAGGTGGGCTGATTGTGTGGGGTTGGGAGCAGATACAGAAGCGCGCTATCTCCCCCCCTGCAGCAGAAGCCGAGCAAGGGGGGAGATGCGAGTAGCTGGGCAGGGCGCCGCTCTACCCCATCACCTTTTCTCTGATTTTGATGAGGTCGCTGACGCTGCCAAAATACAGGTAGTCGCTCAGGACTCGAACGATGAGATACATCTCTTCGAAGGTTTCGACGATGTTGTTGAAGTGGGGCAAACCTGGTTTCCATTCTAATACACCGTCGAATCGAGTATAAGGGGCGATCAAGTTGAATCCAATATTCGCGGCGGGGTGGACATAGCACGCACCGAGCATGGTGGTGTTTGCCCAGAGCCAGCTGCTGACGGTATAACACAGTGCGCGTCGGTAGGCGCGTCGTGCGGTGTTTGGGTAGTCGCTGGTGATGTCGCCTGCGTTGTCTAAGCCCCACGAGCCGACAGCGTGGTAGGTGGCAGGTACGCCTGGGTAGTACAATCCGTACCCCCCGTATTCGCTGGCGCTTGCAACATCGATATTGTAGTGAGGCAAGAAGTGGAACCCTTCCCAGATGTAGTTGGCGGGGATGGTGTTGAGTTCGTAGTGATTTCCAGCGTTGCATCCGTAGCTGCTTCGGAGCGCTTTGTATCCGTATTCGCGTGCGGCTTGCCAATAGGCGGGCCCTCCTGAACTGTTTTTCGCGCAGTTGGTGTAGCCGTGTTCGCCGCCGTGTCCGTCGGGGAACCCCATCGCAAGCATTTCGGCGATATTGCTTTCAATCACCATTCTTGCGGCTTGGAGTGAGCCTGCAGGCAGGTTGAATTGGATTGCCGTACCTGTCATGCTTCCTGATGGGTAGTTCCACTCCACATACTCGCCCGATTCGGACGGGATGAGCGTTGTGTCGCCTTCGCCAGGTTGGACGGGTGAATGCTCGCGTTTGACGCAACACTGTCCTTTACGGTATCGCACATCGTTCGGCGCTTGGAGCGGGAGGTTGACGCCTGATGGGTTATAGGGGCTATCGTATTGGTCAGCGCTATGGCGTTGGAATCCTGTATAGGTTAATGTTTTCCAAAAACCCCCGCCTTCTCCTGTGGGGAGTGTGTGGTCGTGGATGCCGCAGGGTGTAGCGCCTGAGCGGTGTCCCGCGAGCAGGACATCGTGGCAGCGTCTGGCGGCTTGTTCTATTTCGGGCGTGCCCCAACTGTATCGGGTGGCGTGGATATATTGCCAATGTCGGTTGTTTCCGAGTGTTGGGAATGGTCGCGCCATACCGCCCGTGACCACGGCGTGGTGGGTGACCATTCCTGTTCTGAAGTGGAAATCACGCATGTAGTCGCTCATATAGGTACAAGCGTCAAAGATTTCCACAGTGGTTGTGCCGTCGGTTCTATTCGTCGCCCAATCCAATGGGTGGTCGGTTTCGAAGTAGATGGGGAGTTTCCATGCGGGTTTGACGCCTGACAGTTTGAGTCCGTAGAGGAGCCAGAAAGCGTCGGGGAACGGCGGGTTTTTGGTATGTCCGTAGATTCGGTCTCCAGCGCGTAGCAATGGTAAGAAGAAGTTATTGTAGTATCGGTAGGCGATAACGGTGTTTGAGGGGTAGTTTTCGTCGGGTTGTGGGGTAGGCGTTGCTAAGATTTCGCCTGCGCGGTTGTTGGGCGCAACGCGGTGGGTATAGGGTGTTTCGCTGAGCGTGGGATGGTTGTCCGTGTTGAGTCGCCAATAGGCGATTCTGCCGTCGGTGTGGTGGGTGCAGATGGAGGGGGTATAGATGGAGATGTTTTCGCGGTGGAGTCTGGGGTATGTGCCTGGTCGTCCTGAGAAGGTGCTGATGGCGATGATATTGTTGTCGGCGATGGCGACGGTGTTGGGTATGTCGGCGTTGTTGGGGCGTATGAGTGGGAAATCGGCGGGAATGTATGGATTGACGCCTGTGGCGGCGACGCTGAAGTTCCAGCCGAAGTAGAGTTTGGGCGGGTCTTCAGGTGCAGTCCATTGGAGCCATGCGCCTGCAAGTCGTACGGTGTTTCCCGAATCGAACGATTGTGAGTTTCTGACGATAAGCACGGCGTCGTATTGTCGGAGGTAGTTGCGACAATCTGTGGAGTCAGGTGTGAGGAGTCCGAGCCGTGTTTGGAGTCCCAAGCTGGGGTTATCGCCGATGGCGAAATCGTAATCGATGCCCAGGTTGCGCAGAAGCACGGCGACATATTGCGCCGAGTATGTAAATTGGTCTGAAACGATGAGTACTTTAGGCATTAGCGTCGCACCCCAGTGATTTTAGAGGTGATTGAGTTTGTGCCTGAAGCGACTTGGACGCGGATGCGGTACTGGTCGAAGTAGAGTCCATCAGGCGCTGTGATGACGACGCGGAACCAGCTATTGGCTGCGCCTGTGATGGTTCCTGTAGCGACTTGGAACCATCCGCTTGCGATGGGCTTGCCGTCGAAGTCGGTGCTTCGCGCTTCGATGATGTAGTTGACATCTGAGGCGGCGCTTTTGACGCCTGTCCAAATGAGCGTGTGGTATGGGGAGCAGTGTGAGAGTGTGGGTTGTTCTGCGGATGTATTGCCCAAGATGTCGCGGTTGGCGTTGGTGTCTGCGCTGATAACGGATGTAAGGAGTGGGTCGGCTTGCACCAGTTTCCGTTCCTTGCTGGTTTCCAGCACCGGCAAGGGTGATTCCATGCTGACATCAGCCATCTCTGAAGCGTTTTTCAAGAATCGAATCGGCATCGTGTGTCCTCCTCGTGTGTTTTATTTCGGTAAATAGTCCCAACGCGCCATCAGACGGCTATGTACAATTTGCGATGGCGTACTGCGCAGCTCAATCCGATACTCATCCCAGTGCCCGTCATTGATCATTAGTCGGAACCAGCGTTGGGCGGGCGTTGTAATCGTGCCCTGCGCGATCAGGAACCAGCCTTGCCCAATCGGCGCGCCCGAAAAATCCACCGCACGCGCAAGCACGCGATAGTCCACATTCGCGCCGCCCATCTTGTAGCCCGTCCACAGCAGCTGGGAGTAGTGGGTCGTGTAGCGCACTGTAGGGAAAAGGGAGGCATTATTGCCCTTAATGTCCTTTCCTGTGTTATCGATCAGCGTGCGCCCTTCCCAAAGCAGCAGCCATTCCCATTCGGGCGGGCTGAACTCGTCTAATTGGGCATGCGCGGGCGATGAGGGCAACCCCGTAAGCGCGGTCGCCAACGGCGCAGCCAAAATACACTTCAATAGTTCACGGCGTGTAATATGAATCGGCTCTTGCATTGTCTTTACCCCCTCACTCCAACTATCTTACTGCGGAGTATCTGCGGCGCCCCTGAAACCTCGATTCGGAACCAATCCGTGCGGCGCGGTATCTTGATGGCGACACGGAACCACTGGTTCGCCCCTGTCTGAATGGCGCCCGTCTGCGTCCACCGCCAGCCGTTTTGATCGCCCCCGCGCACGGTGTACTGCACAGGCGCGTTCCCTGTTTTCACGCCCGTCCACAGCAACATCCGATAGGCGCGACAGTTCACAAAGGTCGGCGCATTCGGGTCGGATCGCATAAGCAAATCCTTCGTCAATCCATCCATCTGCATCTCACTGACACATAGTACTTCTACTACTCTCTTCATACTGACTATTATACCCAATCAATGACATAATTGCAAGTGGTACCCATCGAGACCATGACAATGTATTGAGAAATGTAAGCGGAAGACACCGATCCAGGCATGGAGCGGTTTGCTTTGCAATCGCATGGAGTGCGCTATCCATTAAATCGTTCTCTTGCTCTGCCAGCGGGGAAGTCGCATGTAGAATCAGAGTAGCCCCTCCTTTGAGAGAGAGGCTACTCCGCAGTCAATTAGCCTGTGCCCATCAGCGCGGTTTGCCACAGCCCGTAGCCGACGCCGTAGCGAGCGCGTGCGCCATACAACACCTTATCCCGCATAAACACCTGTTCGCTGTCGGGCTTATCCAACGCGGCGAACTCCAGCGGCACATCGCGACGCTCTTGCAACACCACTGCTCGCATTGCGCGTGAAGTGTCTAACAGGAACCACTTATTCTCGTGGGCGCCCGTGATGTAGGGCGACACAATCAGGCGCAGTTTGCCCTGCAGCACATTCCGATAGGGTGTGAAGTTGTTCGCCGTATTCGCCTGCACCACGATCGGCGACTCTAGCAACTCCATCGCCAGCCACTGAAGCTTCGGACCGACCAGCAGCGTGTCGGGCATAATCCCCATGGGGCGCCCGCGGTCGTCTTTGAACTGCATCATCTGCGCCAGAGCGGCTTGCAGGCTGCTGGTCGACAGAGCGCCGTTATAGACATTGCTCTGCAACCCGCTCTCGCCCTCGGCGTGGTTGGCGTCGAACAGCAGCTGCCCGTCATAGCACCGTCCATCGATGCTCCCGCGTATCAGCGCGTCAATCACCAGCTGCTCCTTATGGCGCACCGCTTCCCGTGCAAGGTCACGCACGCGCATCCGAATCATCTCGTACTGCTCGTCTTCGAGGGCGCGTCGCTCCACGGCAATCGACGCCTCCCACACCTGATCGCTAATCGTGTATTCGTACACTCCCAAACCCGCTGGTTGTCGCTCGTCCACGAACTCGCGCATCACAGGCACACTGCCCAGCCAGCCATACTTCTGCACGGGCAGGTTCGTGCGCACAATCGTGGCAATCTGGGGCGTAATGCTCGCTTCTTCCAGCTGGTGATAGGCGCGGAAGAACTCCGTGCGCAATCCCGCTTCCACCAACGAGAGCAAATCGCTTCGCACTAATGGCATCTCGGCTCACCTCCTCACACCGTATGGTTGTCGATTCGAATCCGCAGGCGGTTGCCGTCCACCAGCTCCACCACCGTGCCGACGACGATATTGTTCGTGCTGGTCTTGGCGACCTCGTTATCGCTGGCGGCACGCACCGTCGTGCCGATGTCTGCCTGCGTGTAGCTGCCGACGCGGTTATAGACGAAGCTGCCCCGTTTGATCACTCGGCAGCGTTTTGCACCGTTCGCGCCCTCGGTGTTGTCCACGCTCTCAAACGCGACGCCCACAAAGCGCAGATTCGCCGTGTCGCTGGCAGGAACCAGATAGCCCGTGTTATCCACGCACACCAGCGCACCCTTCCAGATTTTCGTGTTCGCCTTCACAGGATAGGCAATAATCAACCCTTCACGCTCGTGCGTCTCATGCGGTTGCATCAGCGCGGGCATCGTTCGCGCACCTCCTGCTGCAGAATCTCTGCGGGATTCATATCGGGAAAGGCGCGGCGCAGGAACTCCAAAGCGTCCGCGCTGAAACTGGGCGTCTCGGTTTCGGGCATCGGAGCCAGCTCGGCAAGCAAGTTCTGAGGGGGCAAACTGTTCACAAACTGACGGAACAACTCGGCGACGGAGGTAGTGGCGCCGCTCAACTGCACGGGCGCATCACCCTGCAGCAGAATCGCCTCCGCAAGGGGCGCCAGCGCAGCGGGCAACTGCCCACGCAAACTCCACTGCTGAACCTGCTCGCGCACCTCACGACGGCGTAACTCCGCCTCCAACTCACGAATACGCGACTCCAGCATCTCCCGATGCGACATTTCTGTCGCCGACTCGCGAATCTCAACACGCTCCAATCGAATCACCTCCTGAGAATTGGGCGCAGCATGGAACAGTTGTGCGCTGGGTATGCGGGGGCTTGCCGTGACAGAGACCTCCAGCAGGCGACGCAATCCGTGACTCAGCCCCACACTCAGACCGCGCAGGCGCAACCGTCGCAGCAGCATATCCGCTTCGGGAAACAGAGCCAACCTGCCGAAAAGCGCGTCGCCCTGCCGCCATACACGCACAAGCCAACCCAGCAACAGCGGCGACGGGTGATGCTCCACCAGAATCGGCACAGGCGCACGAAAGGTGCGAACCAACCCCTCCAAATGCGCTTCGGTAATCGTAACCCCTTTGTCAGGGTAGATCCCCGCCTCAATCAGTTTCGCATCCCGGAAAACCCATTCTGCGCCCTGCATTCCATGCAGTTTCGGATAAGAGCAACCACTATCGGCAACCGTCGCTACCGTTGCCGTACCGCCTCCCGAACCGCAGCGCCTGTAACCACCAGCAAAGGAAGCATCACGCCGATAACGAACCCCAACGCCATCATCGCCCCACCCCGCGTCGCCATATACGCCAACGCCAAAAGCACAGGATACTTCAATGGACTACTGAGCATCAACAGGCGGGGGAACAGCGGATTCGCTTGTGGCTTGAAAAAACGCACCGCCAACACAAAAAAGCCTACTACCCAACCGATTGCCGCCAAGCCCAGCAGCATCCCCACCCCAAGCGGCCACAGCCCCCCAGCAACGCTTGCCCCCACTCCGACGCCCGCCAGAACCACCGTCCATTTGCCCACCACCTTCGCGAGCAAAACGGGATTCTCCATCACGCTCACGGCTTATCCTCCATCTGATTGAGCTTATGGACGATACGAATGAGCTGTGCCAAGCCCGCTCCCGTTCCGAGCAAGGTTAGGAGCATCGTCCACGTGGGGGAGGTACCCAACCGCCCATCCAGCCAGTAGCCCAGCAGTGCCCCCAAAATCACAGGACCTGCCAACGCAAAGCCGATCGAAAACGCCAAACTAAGAGCGCGCGTATTGCGCTGAAAGGTCGGCGAAGGCTCGGCGCCCGGCATGCGCGGGCGCTCGAACGATACCTGCGGCGGCTCAGGCAGCTTTGGCGACGGCGGCACTTCAGGCACGCGCTCGTCCTCATCGGGCGACGGCGTCCAACGCGAATCGGTCATGGATTAACCTCACCGCCTTTTCGACTTCACTCTCAGGAATAATACACGACAACGACAGCTCCGAGTCCGCCGTTTGCCAGATGGGGATGCCCGCTTCGGTCAGAGTTTGATGCAACTCGGCAAAAACGCCCGGCTGATGACTATAGCCGTCGGCAATCAGCGAAACCATCGTACACCCTTCCGCAATCGTAATCGGTACCGTGCGCAGTCGATCGCTCAAGCCCGCTTTGTGCAACATATCGCGCTGAATCTGGCACAACTGGCTCGGCACCTCGCCAAACTGGAACAGATAGAACCAGCTCGGCTCACCCAGCGGCACGACCAGCCCGTCTAAGGTCGTACGCACTGTGTGCCAGTGTTCGCGGGGGAACGCGAAGCCCAAGCCCTCTTCGTCGACCCCCACACCCTGCAAATTCACCCCCACCCGCGCCATCAGCCGATAAATCTCCAGCTCCAACTGCGCCTTGTGCTCGGGGTAGGGAATATGGAAGCTCAGGTACGCCAACTTGCCAGTATGCGTCACACCCGTAATGCGTCGCGTCCCGTTCGCATGCGCCACTACGCGCGTGCCCGCCTCATCGGTGAAAGTGCATTTCACCCACAGGGGAATATCGTAGTCCATCGCAATCTCCGCAGCGCGCGGATGCAATACACGCGCCCCTTGATGCGCAATCTCCGCCACCTCCTCGTAAGTCACCTCCGGCAAGGTAATCGCATCGGGGACAAAGTCCGGGTCGGCGGTCTTCACCCCATTCACATCGGTATAAATCTCTACTGCTTCCGCACGGAGCGCCGCCCCCAACGCTGCGGCGGTCGTATCGCTCCCTCCACGCCCCAGCGTCGTGATCGAACCGCGCACAAAAATCGGGTCCGGACGAGTCACCCCCTGAAACCCCGCGACTATCGGTATCCAGCCCTGCTCCAGACAGCGCAGCACAGGCTCAGGGTTAATCTCCAGGATCCGCGCGTTGCCGAACTCATCATCGGTAATAATCCCCGCCTGATTGCCGGTGAGCGCGACGGTCGGGTAGCCCAAAGTGCGCAGCGTCTGCGCCATAATCACGGTGGAGATAACCTCGCCGCACGCCATCATCAAATCGCGCTCCCGCGGCGCAGGCGGAATCGTGGGGTCAATCTGGGTAAGCAAGTCGGCAAGCGTGTCGGTCGCATAGGGCGCCCCACGCCGACCAATCGCTGAAACCACCACCACAGGGCGCACCCCCGACTCGATACACTGGATGACCTTCCGCGCCGCCATCAGCCGATGCTCTGGCGTGTCCACGCTCGTCCCGCCAAACTTCAAGACCCGAATGCGCATCGCGAGAAAATTGTACCTGATAACCTCCCTGCCAAATCCGCCTCTCTATACGAACCGCGGCGACGCCTTTATTCATACCGCAACGCCACAATCGGGTCTAAGTTCGCCGCCCGCCACGCAGGATACAAACCAAACACCACTCCCACCAACGCCGAAAACAAAAACGCCCCTATCCCCGCCCATAACGGGAAGGAAAAAGTCAGCCCGTTCTCGCCAAAGGCGTCCGATTGCTTAGTCGCAAACTCAATCAGCTCACCAAAGCCCCAGCCCAGCCCCATGCCAATTAGCCCGCCGATTGTCGCCAGCGTCGCCGACTCGATGAGAAACTGCATCAGGATGTGCCACTTCTGCGCCCCAACCGCCTTGCGCAACCCGATCTCGCGAGTACGCTCCGTCACCGAGACCAGCATAATGTTCATAATCCCGATCCCGCCTACCAGCAACGCCAGCCCAGCAATCCCGCCCAACAGCACGCCAAACAGGGAAATCACGCGCGTAATCGCAGAAAGGATGCTCTCCAGCGTATCCACCCGAAAATCAGGCTGGTTCTGATGCAAGCGCATCAGCGTCTCCCAAATCGCATCCATCGCCGCCGGGGTCTGCTCGCGCGTGTCCGGCATCGCCATAATCATCGTCAGGCTCTCGTCGCCTGCCCACCGGCGCAACGCCGCCTGCAGCGGAATATAGGCTCCCTCGTCCAGATTCTCCCCAAAGCCACGCCCACGCTTTTTCAACACACCAATCACCAGCGCCTGCGTGCCGTCCACCAGCACCGACTGCCCAATCGGGTCTTTGTCGCCGAACAACTTCTGCGCCGTGTCGTTGCCCAGCACCAGCAACTTCTCGCCTTGCTGAATCTCGAACGGCTCGAAGAACCGCCCCCGCTCCATCTCCAACGCCCGCGCCGTCAGGTAGTCCTCGTTCACCCCAATCAGCGGCGCACGCACCTTCTCACCTTGATAAACAAACTCCTTCTCACCCAACTGCCGCTCCGCAGCCACCGCGCGCAGGTTGGGCAGCTTGCGAATCGCCTCCAAATCGACCAGTTTCAGCCCCTCCACCGTGCCCCCGCGCTCCTCGCGCCGAATGCGCTCCGACGGGTCAAAGGTCACAAGAATCACATCCGAGCCGAGCTTCTCAAACTCCGCCACCACGCTGCTCCGCGCCCCCTCAATCAGCGCCACCATCACCACCACCGCCATCACGCCGAAAATCACGCCCAGCATCGTCAAAAACGAGCGCAACTTGTGCGTGCGCAGCGTGTCCAAAGCCACCCAAAGCGATTCCAGCGTCCCCACAAGCAAAAGTATACCAGACGAACCTTGCCCTACGGTTTCAGGGTGAACCGTCAAGCCGACTCACTCCCACCATCGCCGCGAGCGCCAGCCCCGCCCCCATCAGAAACGCCGCAGGCGCACCGAAGGTCTGCCACAACCAGCCAAACAGCACGCTCGCAGGCAACGCCGCGACGCCCACCACAAAGTGAAACAGCCCATACGCCTGCCCACGCCGCTCGGCAGGAGCAAACTCGGCGACCAGCGCACGCTCCGCTCCCTCCGTCAGCGCATAGAACACCGCGTACAACCCAAACAACACCACTACCTGCCACAGCGTACTCGCGAACCCAAAGCCCGTATACACCAGCGCGTAGCAAAACCACCCCCAGCGCAGCACCCAAAGCCGCCCACGCTTGTCCGCCAGCCAGCCGCCATACACGCCGAACGCGCTACGCAATAGGTTCAGCCCCATCCACAGCAGCGGCGCCATCGCCACAGGCGCACCCACATCCTGCGCGCGCATCAACAAAAACGCATCACTGGAGTTCGCCAAAGTGAACACCAACACACAGCCCAGATACCATCCGTACCGACCCTTGAGTAGCTCACGCGCCCCCGCAAGCGGATGCCGCGCCTCCGAACGCGACGGCGACGGCACACCCCGAACACCCCACCAAAACACCACCAACGACAACAACGCAGGAACTGCCGCCAACGCAAACACCAACCGATAATTCTCTGGCGCAAATAGTAAAATCAGCATCGCCAACGCGGGGCCAATCGACGCGCCAAGATTGTCCATCGACCGATGAAACCCGAACGCCAGCCCCCGATTCTCAGGCGTCGTGGACACCGCAATCAGCGCGTCGCGGGGTGCCGTACGCAATCCCTTGCCCACCCGATCAAAAAAGCGCAAGCCCAGTACCTGCACAGGCGTACTCACAAACGCCAACAACGGGCGCGTGCCCGCCGCCAGCGCATAGCCCCAAAACGCCAACAGCCGATGCTGTCCCAACCTGTCCGCCAACCAACCCGAGAAGAGTTTCAACAGGCTCGCCGTCGTCTCCGCCAACCCCTCAATCAAGCCAATCAGCGCAGGCGGCGCACCCAAACTGCGCAAAAACAACGGCAGCAACGGAAACACCATCTCGCTGCTGGCGTCGTTCATCAGGCTCACCGCGCCCAATGCCACAACCGAGCGGGGAATCGCTTCTTTCCGAATTCGTGCAGGCATCCGGCGTACACGCCCAAAGTTCTGCATGGGCGCCCCTACTTCCTGTCGAGAAACACATCACGGGCAGCAGAAACACGCACGCAGAACGCTTTCAGTGCCTACAAAGAGTGGAGAAACCCCCATCACAACGGTCTCCAATAAATATCGCGCGTCTCGATAATCGTGAACGGGTCGTGGCACTGAATGGCGATGTGCCCCGACCGAAAATCGCGGTTGCGTGTGTCCACCACCTTCTGCCCGTTCACAAAAATCTGGATGTGGTCGCCTTTGGCGCGGATACGCATCGAGAACCAATCCCCATCGCGCGTCAGCAGGCGGCTCGCCATCACGCGATTATACAGCGAACCCGTGATATAATCGCCCCTCCCCGCATGATTGAACACCTGCGCCTCATAGCCCACAGGCCAGTTATTGCGGTTCTCAGGGTTCGGTTGGGCGCGGAAATAGATGCCGTTGTTCGGCTTCATCGGCGAGTTCTCGCGGAACGGATGAATGCGTATCATGACGCGCAACTCGAAATCCGTGAAGGTCTGCTCGGTGAACAAGTGCCCCATACCCGCCTCGCCGACAATCGCGCCCTCTTTCACGCTCCAACGCGCCATGCCCGTGGCGAACCAGCCCGAAAGGTCTTTACCGTTAAACAGTGGCTTCCAGCCCTCGTCGCACGCGCGCGGATCCAACCGTTTGATGCGAAGGTTGCGGTATTTGACCGTCACGCCCGGGTGGTGCTGCTGCAAGCCAATTACCCCACGCTGAAACTCGTGCAGGTCGCAGTCTTGCACCATTTCGCCGTTAATCGTGATTTGGATATGCGAGCCACAAGCACGGATTTCGAAAGCGTTCCACTGCTTTTCAGGGGCGATTTCGCGCATGCGCTCTAAGTTCGTAGGTACGCGATTGTAGATGCTCCCTGTGGGATTGCGCTCGTCCTGCAGGCTGATTTGCATCTCGTAGCCATCATTCCACGGCGTGGCGGTTCGCTGAGCGCGGAAGAACACCCCGCTGTTGCTCTCGTGCGTATCGCCTTTGTCGATCCAGTACTCGCCGCGCAGAATAAAGTTGTCAAACTCCTCAACCGTGCCAATCCAGCCTGCGCTGTCGCTCGGACCCATCAGTTCGCCGTTCTGCACGCGCCAGTTCGCGCCCGCGTACACCTTCCAGCCGTTCAGATTCCGCCCGTTGAACAGCAGGCGAAACCCTTCGCGACGCTCCTGCGCAGACAAACCCTGCGCCGAGCCAACCAGCATAGTCCCCAACAACAACGCCCACAGCCCAATTGCCCGAAACATGCCAATTCTGTTCGGTAGGTTGCACCGAATCCCTACCGCCTGCCCCGCCGTAAACGATACACATACGCCAGCACCTCGGCAACCGCCTGGTAGAGCGTGCTGGGAATCTCCTGTCCGACTTCCACCTGCGCGTAGAGGCTCCGCGCCAACGGCGGGTTCGGCACAATCGGCACATGCCACTTGAGCGCCTCCTCGCGAATGCGCTGCGCCAGCCAGCCTTTGCCCTTCGCCACCACGCGCGGCGCAGGCATCGTGGCACGATCATACCGCAACGCCACAGCGTAAGTGATAGGGTTCGTTATCACGACATCGGCACGACGCACATCCCGTATCGAACGCCGACGCGCCGCCTCCTGCATCCGCTGCCGAATGCGCGCCCGTAAGTACGGATCACCCTCCATCTGCTTGTATTCCTCTTTAAGCTCGTAGCGCGACATGCGAATACTCTTCTCAAAATCCCAACGCTGATACAGGTAGTCCAACAGTGCCAGAATAAACCACAACACCCCCACACGCAGCCCAACCTGATAGAGCGCGTCCACCGTCGGGCTGAGCGCATGGGGCATCGGCAGCTGCGCCGCGCCGACCAGTCGCTCCGTCTCAGCTTGCAAGGTGCGCCAAGCCACCCACGCAATAAGACCAAACTTCAGAACCGCTTTCAACAACTCCACCGCCGAACGCTGCGAAAAAAGCCGCTGAAAGCCACGCACGGGATTGATGCGGTTCAGGTCAGGCTGCAACGGCTGTGCGGTAATGTAAAGCCCCACCTGCATCGCATTCGCAACCAGCGCAGTCAGAAACGCCACCGCCAGCACCGGCGCAAGAAACGCCAACGCGCTCAGCAAGAGCGCTTCGGAGAGCCGCATCGACCCCGCCTGCAAAATCTGCTGCTGAAACGCAATCAGCAAGCGCTCGCCTCCCCAGCGCATCGTGAACGGCAGCATCAGCACCAACGCCAGAAAAATCGCCGCCCCGTTAATCTCCGTCGACCGCGCGACCTGCCCTTTCTTACGCGCCTCTTGCCGCTTACGCGGCGTCGCCTGCTCCGTGCGCTCCTCGTCCGCCATGCAGGAACAATTATCGGCGTTCCCAACCGAGAACGCAAGGGCGCCTCAACTAAAGCCCCACCGCCTCCCGTACCATACGCCCTAACCGCAGCAACACCTCCACCCCCAAAACCATAATCAGCGCAACAATCCCCCCAATCAGCCACCCTGCCCCCAAGATGTAAACATCATGGTTCGCGAGCCCGATACCGATGAGCAACACGCCCAACGCAGGCAGTGTGTTCATAAACGGCATCGGCGAAGAAAGCACCAGCGCAAGCCCAATCACGATAAGCGCGCTCAGGCGCAAAACCAACCCGTTTCGAGTCAATCGCCGCCCACGCGGATGCGAGACCTTCTCAACTTTGCGCAGCAGCGCCACACCGCGCGTTTGCAACAACTCCACCGTGCGCGGCGCCAACATCTTCTGTCGCCAGCGACGCGGAAACCACGGCTGCCGCAAGCCAAACAACATCTGCAACGCCACCAGCGTCATCAACGCGCCCAACACACCCGAAGTGCCCGGCGGCAGCACCGGAATAAAGGCGGGAATCGCCAACAGAATCAGCAGGAAGCCATAGCCCCGATCACCCGCACGATCCAGCACCTCGCCCAACACCACCACCCCGTCTTGATTCGCGTCCAATGTACGCGCAAACAGTTCCGAAAGGCGCGGCTCCGAAGACTGTGTCCGACGACTCACCAAAAGGATTATACCGTAATTCAGGTACAATTAACCTGCCTGCTGGCTGGGCGGCGGCGCCCAATTCGGGCGAGGAAAGTCCGGGCTCCGCAGGAGACTGTGCTGGGTAACCCCCAGGCGTCGGGGACACCCGACGACGGAGAGCGCCACAGAAACGCAAACCGCCCCACTCGGGGTAAGGGTGCAACGGTGCGGTAAGAGCGCACCAGCGTTTGCGCAAGCAATCGGCTGGGCAAGCCCCACAGGGAGCAAGGTCATGTAGGGAGGGGATGACGCGCTCCGCCGACCCTCCGGGTAGACCGCGTGAGGCTTCGCGCAAGCGAACGCCCCAGAGAGATCGCTGCCTCAAACAGAACCCGGCTTACACGCCAGCAGGCAAAAAACCGCACGCACAAAATAAAACCAACTCAGCCTGCCGTCGCCTTACGTACCATCTCCAAAAACTCCGCCTCATTCAGAACAGGCACGCCCAACTCCCGCGCCTTCTGCAGCTTGCTCCCCGCCCCAGGACCAGCCACCACAAAAGTCGTCGCTCTGCTCACGCTGGAGGTCGCCCGCCCGCCCAGTTCGCGCACAAGCGACTCCGCCTGCTCGCGCGTGTAAGATTGCAACTCGCCCGTGAACACAAAAGTCATCCCTGCAAACGGGGTCGCCCTGCGCTCTTTGCATTCGGCTTCCATCCGCACGCCCGCCTGACGCAGTTTCTCAATCACCGCACGGTTCTCCGGACGCGCAAAAAACTCCACCACCTCACGCGCCGTCTCGGAACCGATGCCACGAATCTGCATAATCTGCTCCTCGGTGGCGTTCATCAGCGCATCGAGGCTGCCGAAATGCTCCGCCAATAAACGCGCCGCATGCTCACCCACATGCCGAATCCCCAACGCGAAAATCAGCCGCTCCAACGAGTTCTGCTTGCTCTTCTCAATCGCGCTCAGCAAATTGCTCACCAGCTTCGCGCCGCTGCGCTCCAGTTGAATCAGCGCATCACGATGCTGGTGTAAGCTGTAAAGGTCGGCAGGGTCTTTGATATAGCCCAGTTCAAACAGCCGTTGCACCCACTTGTCGCCGAGACCTTCGATATTCATCGCATCCCGACTGGTGAAATGACGAATGCGCTCGACAATCTGCGCCGGGCAAGCCAGATTAATGCAACGCAACGCCGCTTCGTCTTCCGCGCGTTCCACCCGCGCCCCACACACGGGGCACTGCGTGGGCGGCTCGATAGGAACCTCGTCGCCGTCGCGCGCCTCCGTGAGTACAGATAACACCTCAGGGATAACCTCTCCCGCGCGCTGAATCACCACACGATCCCCCACGCGAATGTCTTTCTCGCGGATATAGTCGATGTTATGCAGAGTCGCACGCGAGACCGTGACACCCCCAACGGAAACAGGCTCCATAATCGCCACCGGCGTCAACACGCCCGTGCGCCCCACTTGCCAGCGCACCTCCAGCAAGGTCGTGGTCGCCTGTTCCGCGGGATACTTGTAAGCAATCGCCCAGCGGGGAGCGCGCGTGGTCGCCCCCAACCGACGCTGATAATCGACGCGATTCACCTTGATAACGACGCCATCGGTAGCGTAGTCCAGCTCCGCTCGGCGATGACCCCACTCCCGACAAAACTCTAACGCACCCTGAATATTGGACACAAGGCGCGTGTGCGGATTCACCGGGAACCCCCACGCCTTGAGTTGCTGCAGCGTCTCCCACTGCGTGGCAAACTCCGCACCCTCGCAATAGCCGATCCCGTATGCCCAAAAGCGCAATCGACGACGCGCTGTAATCCGCGAATCGAGCTGACGCAAACTGCCCGCCGCCGCATTGCGCGGATTCGCAAACAACGGCTCCCCAGACTGTGCCCGTTCATGGTTAATCCGTTCAAACTCCTGATAACTCAGATATACCTCGCCCCGCACCTCTACGACTCGCGGTGGCGCGTCGAACAGACTGTCCCCGCTCTGCAAGCGCAGCGGAATCTGGCGCACGGTACGGATATTCGGCGTCACATCCTCACCGCGTACGCCATCGCCTCGCGTCGCACCGATTGTCAGCACGCCGTCTTCATAGGTAAGCGAAACCGCCAAACCATCGATTTTCAGCTCGCAAGTGTATTCAATAGCTGTCTCTTGAGACAAGTCCAAGAATCGCTTCACGCGCTGATCAAACGCAAGCAGTTCCTCCGCACTGAAAGCGTTGTCAAGGCTAAGCATTACCTCACGGTGCTGGTGTTCGGGGAACGCGCTCAAAGGAGGCGCACCGACGCGCTGCGTGGGCGAATCGGGCGTGACTAAATCGGGGAACTGCGCCTCCAGTTGCTGTAACTCGCGAAACAATGCATCGTACGCCTCATCGGAGATCTCGGGCTGGTCTAAGACATAGTACCGATAGTTATGATACTCCACCAGCCTTCGGAGTTCCGCAATCCGTGCTTGCGCCTGCTCGCGCGTCATACACAATGAGTTCGCGCGACCGCACGAAACTCCTGTCATTCCGACGCGCTTGCCCACAACGCAACCGATGCACCGCTACCGATCAATCTCGCCCAGCACAATATCGATACTGCCAATCAGGGCGACCATATCGGCAATCAGCCTGCCGACCGCCATCTTCTCTAACGCTTGCAGGTTCATAAAACTGGGCGCACGAGTGTGCATGCGGTACGGACGGTTCGTGCCATCGCTGACGAAGTAAAAACCGAGCTCGCCCTTGGGCGACTCCACAGGCACATACGCCTCACCCACCGGCGGACGGAACCCCTCGGTGTGAATCTTGAACCAGTGGATGAGCGACTCCATCGAATTGTCAATCGCCTCGCGCGGCGGGGGCACAACCTTCAAGTCGCTGGTGTTGATAGGACCGCCCGGCAAGCCGTCAATCGCCTGCTGCAGAATTTTGAGGCTCTCGCGCATCTCCGCCATCCGCACCAAGTACCGATCGTACACATCGCCCCGCGTGCCCACAGGAATATTGAAGTCAAACTGCTCATAGCCACTGTAGGGATTGGACTTACGAATATCCCACGCGAAGCCCGTAGCGCGAATCGTCGGTCCGCTTACGCCCAGCGCAAAGCACTCCTCCGTCGTGAGGGTTCCAATCCCCATCGTACGCTCACGCCAAATCGGATTCTGGGTCAGCATCCCCTCAATATCGTCCAGCGCTTTCGGCAACTCCTTGAGCAACTGGCGCAGGCGATCTTCGAATCCGTCGGGCATGTCGCCCCGCAAGCCCCCCGGACAAATCCAACTCGGCATCATCCGCACCCCCGACATCATCTCAAACAGATCCAGTATCTTCTCGCGCTCGCGAAAAGCATAAAAGAAAATCGTCATCGCGCCCAAGTCCATCGCATGCGTGCCAATCCACACAAGGTGGCTGGCAAGGCGCGACAACTCCGCCAAAATCACACGCAAATACTGACCGCGCGGCGGAATCTCCACCCCCAAAATCTTCTCTATCGACAGCGAAAACGCCAGATTATTATTATTCGCGGAAAGGTAATCCATGCGGTCTGTCATGGGCAGCGCTTTGTGGTAAGTGAGGTACTCGGCTTCTTTCTCCATCCCAGTATGCAGATAACCAATCACGCACTCTGCCCTCACGATGCGTTCCCCTTCCAGCTCGCATACCACACGCAATACACCATGCGTGCTGGGGTGCTGGGGACCCATATTGATAATCATCGTGCCCTCTTCGGTGCGCTCCACATAAGTAGCAACGGCCTCCGATGGGATAAACGCTTGTCGCATAGCAATAGAATTGTACCTAATGACGAAGCGGGTATCCTCTATTTCTACGCAAACGCCAGTAGTGGCAGCTTGGATGTGGTCATTTGGGATACGGCGTGTGATACAGCACCTTGCAAGCGATGATTCCGAAACATCTTAGAAACTCAGGTATCCTATTCCTATCTGTGGATCGGCATGGTATACTTCTAATGACTAACCAGTCGGTCAAATCTCAACGAAGAGAACGGAGGCAACCGATGAACTACCGAGACGATTTGAATCGCCAGCTGGCAACCGAAGGGATTGAGGTGCGCGGTGCCGTACCCACCGCCTATACACAGATTGTGACCCCCGACGCCTTACGCTTCGTGGCGGAACTTGTGCGCCAGTTTAACCCCCGACGCAAAGAGCTGCTCCACCTGCGCGAAGTGCGTCAAGCGCGCCTGAACGCGGGCGAGAACCCCGACTTCTTGCCCGAAACCGCCGCAATCCGCGCAGGCGATTGGAAAGTCGCACCCCCACCACCAGACCTACTCGATCGACGCGTGGAAATCACGGGTCCGGTGGATCGCAAAATGATTATCAACGCACTGAACTCAGGTGCAAAAGTGTTCATGGCGGACTTCGAAGACGCTAACTCACCCACTTGGGAGAACTGCATCCAAGGGCAGGTCAATCTCTACGACGCCGTGCGACGCACAATCGAGTTCACCAGCCCCGACGGCAAGCACTATCGCCTGAACGAGCAAACAGCGGTGCTGTGCGTGCGCCCCCGTGGGTGGCACCTGCCCGAAAAGCACCTGATAATCGACGGCGAGCCAGCACCAGGCGCACTCATGGATTTCGGGCTTTACTTCTATCATAACGCACACGAGCTGATTCGGCGCGGTACAGGTCCCTATTTCTACCTTCCCAAGCTGGAGAGCCATTTAGAAGCGCGTTTGTGGAACGATGTCTTCCTGTACGCTCAGGAGCGGCTGGGCGTTCCCCGCGGCACGATTCGCGCCACCGTACTCATCGAAAACATCCTCGCCGCCTTCGAGTGCAAGGTGGGCACTCCGCTCGTGATTTATCGGTTTATCACAGGTCAGGCAGTCTACACCACCTCCATCAATGGGCATCTGGCTGGGATTAGTAGGGTTAGGCTTCGGCGAGTGTTAGAAGATGATTTCGCAAGCGAACGGAACCGCACTTAGCGGTACTCTTCCACCAGATTTCGTGCGCGTTCGTCGTACAGCGGTTGGTCGCGCTCATAGGGCGTCCACCGCTGGCGCGGCACACAGATCGCCCCCACCTTCAGCCATTTTGCGGAGCTGTCGCAGAACACCCAGTTCACTCCGCGCTGGTGGCTTTGGAGCAATCCCTTCCCTGATACCGCCCCCGAACGCAGTACCAGTTCCTGCGTTAGCGTCCAGCCGCCCAAATCGGGATAGTTCACGCGCGTCTCCGTCAACAGGATCAGCCAACTCGGCTCGGGAATCTCCGCCATGTACCGCGCCCGCTGATAACGCTCCCCCAGCACGCGGATGGGGATCCCTTCGTGAAAGAACGAGCCATTATACGCATACGAGATGGGCAACTTCAGTTGCCATGCCCAGTTGCTCTCGTCTCCCGCCTCACCCCCAAAGTTTTCGATAAACTCGCTGCTCCAGCGATAACTGTTGGAGGGACACTCCAAGACCTGAACGCTCTTGAGATAGGGCAACAGGGCGCGTTTCCAGTTGTAGCTGCTGCCCTGCAACGCGCCCCATTCATGGCTCAGCGGATGCTGGGCGTCGGGAAAGCGGTTCATCGGGAAGGTTTCATCGTAGTCGCTCAGATACATTTGGATTGCCAGCCCGATTTGACGCAAGTTCGACAGGCAACGCGTTTTGCGTCCTGCCTCGCGGGCGTTGCTGAACACTGGAAACACCAGCGCGGCAATGATCGCGAGAATCGCGATGACCACCAGCAGCTCAATCAGCGTGAAGGCGCGCAGGCGCATTCGACTCCACCTCCATCGCACTGACCATCCCCCAAAAGCTACCCCATAGCGCCGTCGCCAGCGAGTCCCCAATAGGATTCATAAAAATCAGGCACACCGCGCTGGCAATCACCCCCAGTCCCCACACCCCTGCCATCTGCCCTTGTAAGATGAACGCCCACACACGCTTCAACAAAATACCCACAAGCCAAATCTGTAGAACGAAGGGCAACACACCATACTGTACTCCGACATCCAAATAAAAGTTGACCATAGAACCTGCCGCCATGGATTGCTCCATCGTATCTGCCGACTCTTCCGACACCCCGAACGGATAGCGAATCAGATGATGGGGAAACTGGGGCCACAGCTCCAAGCGGTTCTGCACGGAGGGGTCGTCTTGAGCCGCATACACCCCACGCTGCCACCCCAGGGGCAACCCTATCGCGCTGAACAGAAAGATCACCAGCGTGACCAAGAGCGGTATCCAGAGGGCTTTGTGAGCGCGAGCGAACAACAGTCCGACTAACAGCGCAACCCCCAGCCCCACCCACGCGCTGCGCGAGAAGGTCAGGTAAACCACCCCGGTACTCAATCCAGTGAGGAATAGCCCCCCAATCCGCCGCCAACCCGACTGCAGGCTCCACGCAAGCCCCCACGCCCAGCCCAGCAACCCCACCAAGCCCGCCTCTAAAGGGGTGGTCAGAATACCGTGCGGGCGATAGTACCCTCGAAACGAGTAGACGAGGGGATAGTCGATAAAGCGAACGCCAGCTGCATGCAAAAGCGTAGCAACAAGCGCACTTGCCAACGCCGTACCACCGATCACTGCGTGGAATCGCCTCAGGCTTCCTGCCAGAGCCATCGAGAGGTTCGTCATCAGAAAAGCTGCGACCCATATCCACTGGTACAAGGCGTTATAGACTGCCCACAACGAGGTTCTCAAGACAAACTCGGGATTCCACATCCCCCAGACCGCGATGGTTGCCGTCGTCCCGACAAGGAGCGTTAACCCCCACGCGAGCAGACGCGCCTCGCGCGGGGTAGGCTCCAATAATCCCCACGCTCGCAGGAGGGCAACCCCTAACGCCCCCGCCATCAGGAATGACTCAATCATTTTTTCGTGTTTTCCAAAACCACCAAAGACCAATCACAATTATCAATAGAGGGGGAGCGTAGGTGAGGAGCGTGCGTAACCCATTCGACGCGTTTTTGAGGAGGCGCCGGAAATTGCTCCGCAAAAAGTTTTTTGAGCTCACTCTCATTCAGAAAGCGACGATATTGACCCCATGAGTATGATACTGCACGATCCAGCGCCCCCACCACAGGGTCTTTTCCCTTGAGACTAAAGTCTGCAATCGCCACATAATCAGGAAGAGTCAACCTTGTCGATATCGCACTCATCCTATATCGGACATCCTGTACGCTACCTGCCGCTTTCCACTGTAGACGAGCTTACCGTTGACCAGATGCCCCTTGATGTAGTAGGTATAGTTGAATTGGGAAACGCAATACAATCCGTTGACGGACTTGTATTGACTCGCTTGCCATACTTCTCTTGCAACCATCCGATAGCTTTCTAAAGTTTCAGGATCATCTGTGTATTTTTCTATTCGATAAGGAGCAAAATCATGCTTTTTGTCAAGCCATACCCGGATGCGTAGCGGATCATCACGAGGTAAGCAAGGGACAGGACCTCGCTTTTCTATTATCAAGAAACGGTTATCTTCCTGCACGACGGTCCAGCCGCTGGGTTCCCCCCAGTACATCATGAGAGGATTCAGCCCGCACAGCATGACGAGATCGGGCGGCTGAAAATCGCGTCCCCCTACCAGGAGAGGCGAAAGGTAGTAAGCCGCATGATGATTGTACCGAACCACATAAGCGATATTTGTTGTTCCAAGTGCTTCTCGGGAGGCATCTATATCAGGCAAATAGACCCCTACTCCCTCTCCAAAGTATGCGATCCCTTTTTTCACAAGCATGCCATTTTTCTCTTTTTTGGTTTCTTCATTTTCGGTCGGAAAATCTAACAAGGCATAATCATAAGTTATTCTAATAAGATTTTTGTCTCTACAGATTACCCGTTTGCTGGAGTGATGGATCGCATTGACTTTTGGGGCTTTTACAGTACCACTCACTGGACTTTGGGACAGGTTCTTTCGTTGCGCATCGAGTGAAGGACGCCATCTCGTTGAGGAATTCCTCGGAATGTTCTTCAGAGATCGTGACATCCCACACGATCTTTTTGTTTTTTAGCAAATCATCCCGACGCTGTAGCGCTTGGTCGGCCTGTGGAGGTATCGTGGGTTGCGCCCACAATACCTCCGTCAGGAACAGCGCTGCGACTAAGCCCAGAGGATAGGGCTTTGTCATTTAACACCCCCTAGCAGATGAAGCGTCACCCGTTGGCCCACGACAGCAGGGGATCACGCTGGTATCACATTTGCATCCAGCACCACCCGCTCCCTCAATCGGGAGGCAAGGCACATGAGGAAGCCAAGCCCTATCAGCCGCACGACCCCTATCGCTATGAGCAGTAGGGGCTGAGTGCGCTTCCCGAATAGTTGCCGCGACCCTGCGCTCCGTCGCTTGTCCGACTTGCCATTCAACCACCTCCGTCTATTAAAACGCTCCCCAGCTCCCGCTTCGGGACAGAGCAGCACCAGAACCAGGTTACGACCGACGAGTACGCCACCACCAATAGACGCCGACTGCAATCAGCAGCAGGGGGACGCCCCACTGCACCAACCGAAGTATCCCCTGAACCATCGGATGCGGACGCCGCCCTTGAGCTTGGGCTTGCTGGCGTGCCATCTGCTCAAGACGATCCTGAGAGGGAAGATGCCCATCCCACCGATAGGATACAACGCGCTCTTCAGGCACTACCCCCACATCCCCATAAGCAATATCGGTTCCGCCAAGACGAAAGTCCAGAACATCCGTACCAGAAGGAAACTGCATCGCGACCTCTTGCCTCCCCCGCTCTATTTGCCTCAAGCTGATAATCCTCGTTTCCTTATGCGATAACCTTACACCGGTACGCAACTGCTTGCCAATCTAGCCGAACCCGCTCCCAACGCTGAGGCATCCAGAACCGTTCTGTTTTTCTCCACTCTAAAACCCTTATTTTTATCGTAGGAAAGGATTTGTAAACCACCTTGTTATCAGCGGTTATTCTTGCAGGAGAATACTCCTCCAGCCAACTTGGCGCATAACCGTGTTGTTTGGATAAGCCAACCCGAAAGCGTCGCGGGATCCCCATAGACAGCGCCGCCGTTGCAGCTCCGCTTCCAGGATGACCTCCGAATCGGTTGCTTTGGCAACGCGCCAGAGCGTTCCTCCTGCTAAGCCCCGCCATATGCAGCACAGAGAAGTTCGCCAGAAACACCCAATCACTGGGGTCGAAAAAATAGGGTTTCGCTGGTACTATTCAAAGGGGCAGGAGAGGAATGGCTGAAAATCCACAGTTGAGGCTTCGCCATCAGGACTCCCAGCGTGGATGCCCGTTCCATAAATCATGCCGTATCCCTGCTCGTCGTTGTAAAGAAGGTATATGGGGATTTTTTCGATGGAGCCGTTTTCACACGCCCCTCCTTCCTCGGACTGTAGCGAGGTAATCGCTCCACTTCGCATAACCGTGATGGTGGTTTGATAGCGACATCGGTGGGTTTGCCGAGCCTTTCGTAAGAACTCCTCCTTTGCCTCGGAGGTAATTTTTGCATCGGGACGCTGCTGATCCCACTGTTCTAATCCTTTCAAAAAGGCTTCGGGATCTTCCAGGGGGTAGGCAATCACCTCAATCTGGGCGTCCCAGATGAGGGAGCCGTGGGCAAAGAAGGCGTCTCGTTTTTGGAGGGCTTGGGCTATAGTCTGGAGCAGTAAGCTCTCTTCAGATAGCCCAAGCCCACCTGTGAAGAGTATCCAAGCCAAAACGCCGATGCACCTCGTCAACGGTCGCATACCCAAACCTTCTAATCACAAGTTAGGAATTCCACGGTTATCGTTCTTTGCTCCCAATCGTTTTCACACCCACAGCCAGCATAAGTTTCAAAACAGTCTGCCGCTACAACCTGCATTTGTTGCACTACGACCCTTGCCGAGCAAGTACTATTGGGACTCTCGTCGCAATATTTTCCTGCTTGGGTGACCTCCACGCAGTAATTTGTACAGGTTGGATCTTCGCCGTAGGCACCGCGACCGTACCGTAAACCGTAAGCCTCTTCAGCATCTTCTGTTCACCTCCATATCTATTAAACGCTCCCGATGCCTCTTTGGGGACATCAATTCACCACTTCCAGCCGAATCACCACCTGCTCCTGCCAGCGCATATCACCCAAAGAGGCAGTCAAGCCCACTACACTCTCCCGATAACCAATCGGCAACCCCCAAGTGCTCACCTGCACCTCCACGGGAAAGCCGTTCAACGGGGGCACCTCTCGATAGGGCAACTCCGCGACCGTGCACCCACATGCAGCTGCTGCCTCTAACTGCACTGAGCGCAGCGAGGGGTTGAACACCCACACTCGATGCGAAATCACCTGGTTCCGTTTCACCTTGCCCAAATCCACCTCGGCGCCTATCAGCCACAATCGCTCGCCAGACACTTGCGAGCGAAAGCCAAGCCCTATCAGCCATACGGTTCCTATCGCTATCAGCAGCAAAGGCAATGCGTGTTTCCAAAACGGCTGCCGCGTATCGCGCCCCATCACTTGCTCGCTTACCATTCAACCACCTCCATCTATTAAAACGCTCCCCAGCTCCACTTCGGGACAGAACAGCGCGTGAATTATCCCCCCCCCCCCCCCCCGCCGCTTTGCGCCCACTTTTGCATCTTTTTGATCGCGCGCTGGCAGATTTTCTTGGCGCGTTCGGTCGGGATACCCAGTTCCTTACCGATGGCGCTAAAGGGCTGTTCTTCCAGATAGCGTCGTTCTACAATCGCACATTCCAGCGGTTTGAGCTGCGCCAGCGCCTGCTCCAGCAATAGCCGATCCTCCACCTGCTGATAGCCCCTCTCGGCGACCGCGCAGCGCCCACAGTCGTCCAGTGAAAGGAGGGGGAGCTCCCGCTTACAGCGACGCGCGTGATCGCACAGCACGCTCTGACAAGTGCGGTGCAAGTAGGCGACTGTTAGGGCTTGCTGACGCCGCTGACACAGAAGCAGGCGACGAAGCACCTCTTGGGCTAAGTCTTCTGCCAGGTTCGCCTCCACTCCATGCGTCAAGAACCAGCGCAGCGCGTCTTCACGCCACTTCAACTCGGTCACCAGCGACTTCGCCTCGCTGCCCATTTGAAACCACTCATAAGGTAAGTTCGGCATGGAGGCGGCAATTCCTGCTGAACCAAAGGGAAAAATCAATAGTTTCAGGGGGTAAAAGCACTTTTCACGGAAAAGAGGCTCATGCCTGCTCCCCCGCAGGCGGCGCGGGGAGCTACGGGAGTGCGCTGCATGCCTGCGTTGCAACAGTGGCTAACAAATCAGGCGTTGATGCGCCCTGTCCCCTATCAAATCAGGTATCCTGTAGACGACATGTAGCAGTTGGGTATACTCTTGCCGACTGACCAGTCGGTCAAATCTCAACGAAGAGAACGGAGGCAACCGATGAACTACCGAGACGATTTGAATCGCCAGCTGGCAACCGAAGGGATTGAGGTGCGCGGTGCCGTACCCACCGCCTATACACAGATTGTGACCCCCGACGCCTTACGCTTCGTGGCGGAACTTGTGCGCCAGTTTAACCCCCGACGCAAAGAGCTGCTCCACCTGCGCGAAGTGCGTCAAGCGCGCCTGAACGCGGGCGAGAACCCCGACTTCTTGCCCGAAACCGCCGCAATCCGCGCAGGCGATTGGAAAGTCGCACCCCCACCACCAGACCTACTCGATCGACGCGTGGAAATCACGGGTCCGGTGGATCGCAAAATGATTATCAACGCACTGAACTCAGGTGCAAAAGTGTTCATGGCGGACTTCGAAGACGCTAACTCACCCACTTGGGAGAACTGCATCCAAGGGCAGGTCAATCTCTACGACGCCGTGCGACGCACAATCGAGTTCACCAGCCCCGACGGCAAGCACTATCGCCTGAACGAGCAAACAGCGGTGCTGTGCGTGCGCCCCCGTGGGTGGCACCTGCCCGAAAAGCACCTGATAATCGACGGCGAGCCAGCACCAGGCGCACTCATGGATTTCGGGCTTTACTTCTATCATAACGCACACGAGCTGATTCGGCGCGGTACAGGTCCCTATTTCTACCTTCCCAAGCTGGAGAGCCATTTAGAAGCGCGTTTGTGGAACGATGTCTTCCTGTACGCTCAGGAGCGGCTGGGCGTTCCCCGCGGCACGATTCGCGCCACCGTACTCATCGAAAACATCCTCGCCGCCTTCGAGTGTGAAGAGATTCTGTACGAGCTGCGCGAACATGCCGCAGGGCTGAATAGCGGACGCTGGGATTATCTGTTCAGCATAATCCGCAAATTCCGCAACCGTGAGGAGATTGTACTCCCCGACCGCGCCACACTAACAATGACCGTGCCGTTTATGAAGGCGTATTCCGAACTGGTGGTGCAGAGCTGCCACAAACGCGGGATCCATGCGATCGGAGGGATGTCGGCGTATATCCCGCGACGCGACGACCCCGAAGCGAACGCCGCCGCTATCGCACAAGTCGTCGCCGACAAAGAGCGCGAAGTGAGCGAGGGCTACGACGGAACCTGGGTGGCGCACCCCGGACTGGTGCCCATCGTACTGGAGGTATTCAACAAGCACATGCCAACCCCGAACCAAATCGAAAAACTGCCCCAGCGGACGATTACGGCGCAGGAACTCCTCAACTTCCCACGCGGCGACATCACCGAAAAAGGCATGCGCACAAACATCAATGTCAGCTTGCGCTACCTCGATTCATGGCTACGCGGCGTAGGGGCAGCCGCCATCAACTACCTGATGGAGGATGCCGCAACCGTCGAAATCTCCCGCTCTCAACTCTGGCAGTGGATCCAGCGTAAGGCACGCCTCAACGACGGGCGTCTCATCACACCAGAACTCTTCGAACAGATGCTGAACGAGGAACTCGCCAGCATCAAGGCGAGCTACGCGAGCGCACCCCACCGTCTGGACGATGCCGCGACTATCCTAAAAAAGGTCGTGCTTTCGAAGGAGTTCATCGACTTCGTGACCCTCGTGGCATACGAGTCCATTGACTGAACAACGCTACGAACAGTTTGCACGGGCGAGGATGCCCAAACAACATCGATGAGGAGGTAAAACCTATGCAAGAGACGATAGCACAGTTGGAGCGTGATTGGCGTGAGAACCCGCGCTGGCAGGGGATACAACGACCCTACTCGGCAGCGGATGTGGTTCGGTTGCGAGGCTCAGTACCGATTGAATACACCTTAGCGAAACGAGGCGCACAACGGCTCTGGGAACTCTTGCACTCGGAAGACTATGTCGCCGCGCTGGGCGCACTCACGGGCACACAAGCCGTGCAGATGGTGCAAGCAGGACTGAAAGCCATCTACCTAAGCGGGTGGCAGGTCGCCGCCGATGCGAATCTGTCCTATCAAACCTATCCCGACCTGAGCCTGTACCCAGTGAACAGCGTGCCTGCTGTCGTGAAGCGTATCAACAACGCCTTCCGCCGCGAGGACGAAAAGCAGCACGCTCAAGGGAGAAGCGACATCTACTGGTATGCCCCCATAGTCGCGGACGGCGAGGCAGGCTTCGGCGGCGTACTGCACACTTTCGAACTCACCAAAGCCTTGATCGAAGCAGGCGCAGCAGGCGTGCATTACGAAGACCAACTCGCCTCCGCCAAAAAGTGCGGACACTTGGGCGGCAAGGTGCTGGTCCCCACGCGCGAGTTCATCCAAAAACTGGTCGCCGCGCGCTTCGCCGCCGATGTGATGGGCGTCCCCACAATCCTGATCGCCCGCACCGACGCGCTGAACGCTACCCTGCTCACCAGCGATATCGACCCGTACGACCAGCCGTTTCTGACAGGCGAGCGCACTTACGAAGGCTTCTACGCGGTGCGCAACGGCATCGAAGCCGCAATTGCACGCGGGCTTGCGTACGCACCTTACGCCGACCTGCTGTGGTTTGAAACCTCCACGCCTGACCTGCACGAGGCACGCCAATTCGCCGAAGCCATCCACAAGCACTATCCAGGCAAACTGCTGGCGTACAACTGCTCGCCCTCGTTCAACTGGAAAAAACTGCTCGACGCCGACACCATCGCCAAGTTTCAGCGCGAGTTGGGCGCAATGGGCTACAAGTTCCAGTTCATCACGCTGGCGGGCTTCCACGCGCTGAACTACATCACCTTCCAACTCGCGCGGGGCTATGCACAGACAGGCATGACCGCTTACGCCGAACTGCAAGAGGCGGAGTTCAAAGCACGAGAGGAGGGATTCCGCGCCACCGAACATCAGGCGTTTGTCGGCACAGCGTACTTCGACATGGTGCAGGAAGCGATTACTGGTGGACAGGCGTCCACCCTCGCAATGCACGGCTCCACCGAGAAAGAGCAGTTCTAAACCAGTCGCGTGCGGAGCCACGCCGCACGCTCTTTCGCGGCATGCTCAGGCTCGGGCGGCGGGTAGACCGCGGCTTCAAACAGCAACTGGTCTGCATAGTCCCGCTGCCCATCGTTCCCGTCGAGTATCGCACGCATGCGGTACACCGCTAACGCACGCAGCGTGGTGCCCAACGAAAGGCTCTCCGAGTGGCGCAGAGTCGCTTGGAGATCGTGCCACTCGTCCTCGAGGGCATCGCGTTCAATGCAAGCGCGTGCCTCACGTTCCGCATCGATAAGCGTGCGCAAGGTTCCACGCAGGCGTGCCAACAGTTCGTCCAACGGGTCACTCCTGCCCAGCAGCGAGATTTGTACATACCCCTCAAACGCCAGACTGCCCTCACCGTAGAGCCCGCGCGTGTGGCAGCCCAACGCCTGCAACGCCTCCAGCCAGCGCGTGATTTGTCGCGCACGCTGTAAGCCCATCAGATGCATAAGCAACCCCAGCCGTATGCCTGAGCCGAGATTAATCGGCGACGCAGCGAGATAACCCAACTTCGGCGAACGCGCCCACAGCAACGGGAGCTGATTCAACACACGCTCCCAGTGCACCAGGCCCTCCAGCAATACCTGCGGCTGCCAACCGGCGCAGGTAATTTGCACGCGCAGATGATCCTCCTCATTAATCACCGCAACGACCCCGCCTGAATCGTCCAACAACGCCCAACGGTGCGGCAGTTTCGGCAGCAACGCCGGGCTAATCACACGCGCCCCCACCAAATGCGCGCGCTCGTCCAATCCCAAACGCCCTAGATCAATCGCACGGGTGAGACCCACCGAACTCAGCGCGTCGGTCAGAACCGCAGCAACCGTTTGCAACTGTGCCTCGCTCGCACAATGCGGAAACGGGTAGTGAGCCAAGTTCCGCGCCAACCGCACACGCCCCGAAATCACCACATCCCGATCCGGAGCCGACTGCGCAAACCACGACACAGACTCCAACAGGTTCCTCATTTGGCTCTAAGCACACCGCCGCAATCTCACGATGCAACACAAGTATACCTCTGCAGGGTATAATATCCCCTGCATGGGCTGGTGGAAGAAGACCGATTTCTGGATCGCGCTGATCTTGTTCGCGATCAGCATGATTGGCTTCTCGCGCGGCAACGAGGCAATCGCTGACCCAGGACAGGATGTAGACCCGCGCCTGGCATGGTTCTATCTCATTGCCGCCGTGATTATGCTCATCAACGGCATCCTCTCGCACAAGCAACATCTGCGCGAGATGGAGGAACAAAAGGCAAAGCAAACCGCTAACGCCAGCCAACAGGAGGCGACAACCCGATGATTAAGTGCGCCGAGTGCGAAAAACCCCTGGATAAAGTGCCGCAATGGTACAGCACGGTCAATATCCGATTCGTATGCGACGGCTGCCGTAAAGTCAACCCCCAACACTGGCTACCGACCACGCTGGACGACGAGGATGAAAAAATACTTGACCGCGATGAGGACACCGCCTTCGTAGAGGGCGAAGTCAGTATCGAAGAACTGGGCAAACGCGACCGCAAGCGACTGGTGGGCGAAGGCGACGACCTGTTCGATGCGGACTTAGAAGAACCGGAAGAGGAATGACCCCCGTATTTCGCGACCTGCGTCCAGAGGAACAAGCCGCATGCTTAGACCTCTGGGCGCAGGTATTTAGCCCGAGCCACGACTACTTCGAGCGGTACTTCCACGACCCCAATTGGAAGCCTGCCTATACGCGCGTGTGTGCGCTGGAAGGCAAACTCGTCGCGGCGGTGCAGGTCGTGCGTCGCCCTGTGCGCACAGCGAACGGACAAATGCTCTGGATGGCAGGCATCGCGAATGTCGCCACCCTGCCTGAGCATCGTGGGCGTGGCTATGCCTCACAACTGCTCCAAGACCTGCATCGTGTAATCGACAGCGAAGACTTCGCGTTCGGGCTGCTATTCACAGGCATCCACGACTTCTATGGACGGTTGGGTTGGGAGCGTTTGCCACTACCGCTCTATGAGGCGACGCCAACCCCCGTAGATGTCTCTGGCTGGCGATTCCGCACGGCAGAAGCCGATGACCTGCCTGCAATCCAGCGCTGGTACAACGCCTTCTATGCCGACCACCCGCTCACAGTGCAGCGCGACGACGCCTATTGGCGTGTCTGGACACGCTGGGATGACCCCAGTTGGCGCAACAAGTTTTATATCGCCGAAGACCCCGGAGACAGTGCGCGAGGCTATATCGTGCTGGAAACCCATTACGACCGCGATTCTGACGGCAATCGCGTGGTGCGCCGTATCAGCATCGCGGAGCTGGGCAGCGACCCTACAGATTCAGAAGCGTTGCGCCAACTGATAGCCTTTGCAAGCCAAACAGCGCACATGGTGAGCGCATCGCTGCAGATTTTTCTGCCCGAAGCCGATATCGAGCGCCTCGTGCGCCCACTGTTGCCCGATGTGCGCTGGGTGGGTCAAAGCAGTGCGATGGTGCGGGTATGTCGGTGGGAACGGGTTCACAATGTGCTGGGCATGGCGTCCCACAGTTCGGCTCATCTTGTTCAAACCCCGATGCCTCAAGCAGGCGCGCTCGCGCTCCTGTTCGGCTTGCCTGCGCCCAACAGCATTCCCATATCCCCCGAACTGCGCGCACGCTATCCCCTACGCCCCGCCTGCTACTCGCCCGTCGACTCGTTCTGAATCGGTCGACGCTCAAGACGCTTCACTTTACTATAGCGCGTGCGGTAATACACATACGCCCCCGCCCCCAACACAAACAGTACGGTGCCCGCCATCACCACGCGATCGAACTGCTGGATCACCGCATCACCGAACCAGTGAACTAAATAAGCCACGATGAAAAAGCGCGCCCCCCGCCCAATCACGCTCACGCCCATCATCATGAAAATGTTGTACCGAAATACGCCACTGGCAATCGTGAACACTTTGTAGGGAATGGGCGTGAACGCCGCGATAAAAATCGTGTAAACGCCATAGCGATTATAGAGCCGTTCCACCGCCTGCACCTTCTCCTCTTTGAACATCTTATGGAGCAGCGGGTAGCCTCCATACGCGCCCACAATCCAGCCGAAACCCGCTCCCAGCACGCTACCGACGGTACAAATCGTCGCGACCAAAAACGGCGACGGCGCGTCGGGCGCAAGTAACAGCGCGATGACCAACACATCAGGGGGCACCGGAAAAAACGACGACTCCATAAACGCAACACCAAACAGCCCCGCTAAACCGTACTGGTGGACGAAACCGAGCGCCCAGTCTTTGAGTGCTTGCATCTGCGCTCAGAGTATACCTATTGAAAGGTTGTCTGCAGCTTAAAAACCGAAGAATTGTCATAGCCCCGCTCCCACGCGGTGGGAGAGGGGCTAATAAGTACGAATGCAGACCGAAGCCGCCTATTTTCGGAAGGGCATCCCCATCGCCTTGAGCAAGGCAAACGCCTCCTCGTCGGTTTTGGCGGTCGTGCAGAAGGTAATATCCATCCCGCGCAAGCGGTCTACCTGATCGTAAACGATTTCGGGGAACAGGATTTGCTCCCGTAGCCCCATCGAGTAGTTGCCGCGCCCATCGAACGAGCGCGGTGAGACACCCGCAAAGTCGCGAATACGCGGTAGCACGATATTAATCAACTTCTCCATAAAAATATACATGCGGTCGCCGCGCAGCGTAACTTTACAGCCGATGCGGTGTCCCTTTCGGAGACGGAAGTTCGAAATGGCTTTTTTGGCAACGGTGACGACAGGTTTCTGCCCTGAAATCAGCGCGAGGTCACGCACGGCGTTCTCGAGCTGCTTCGGCTCCTGTTCACCTTTGCCGACGCCCATGTTAATCACGATCTTCTCCAGACGCGGGACTTGCATCGGATTTTTGTAGTTGAACTGTTGCTGGAGCTGCGGACGCACGACCTGTTCGTAATGCGTGCGCAAGCGCGGTGTAATGCGTGCTACCGCGCCATCTCCTGTCTCAAACAGTTTCTCGGTCTTCTGCTCCTTGCCCGCCTTTTTGCCTTGAGGCTGCTGAGGCGGGGGCGTTTTTTGCTTAGCCATAGCGCATCCCTCACTTCGTTACATCGATCATTTCGTTGCACTTCTTGCAAACGCGATAGAGTTTGCCGTCCTGTCCGCGCACGCGCCCAACACGGGTCTTTTTATCGCAGTGCGGACACACCAGCATCACCTTGCTGGCAAACAGAGGAGCGGACATCTGCATTTTCGTGCCTTTCTGGTTGATTTGGCGTGGCTTCTGGTGCTTCCAGACCAGGTTCAATCCGTCGACGACCACACGGTTCTCGCGCGGCAGCACACGGATCACGCGCCCGCGATTGCCTTTATCCTTGCCCGAGATAATTTCCACCGTGTCGCCGGTGCGGATTTTCATGCGAAGCGGTCGTTCCAACTTGCGTATCATAATCTCCCCTCCTAAAGCACTTCGGGCGCCAGCGAGACGATTCGCATAAACTGTTTATCGCGCAGCTCGCGGGCGACGGGTCCGAAAATACGGGTGCCGCGCGGTTCGTTCTGGTTATTGATAATCACGCAGGCGTTATCGTCGAACCGCAGCGTGCTGCCGTCGGGGCGACGAATGGGCTTGCGTGTGCGCACAATCACAGCCCGCACCACATCGCCCTTCTTGATAGGCATGTTGGGTGAGGCGTCCTTGACCGACGCCACAATCACATCGCCCACATGCCCATACCGCGCGTTCGAGCCTTTCAGCACGCGAATACACATCACCTCGCGCGCCCCAGAGTTATCGGCAACTTTCAAGCGTGTAAACGGTTGTATCATGGCTCTTTCCTCCTAATCACTGGGCGCGTTCTAAGATTCGGCGCACGCGCCAGCGTTTATGACGGCTGAGCGGGCGCGTCTCAACAATCTCGACGCGATCGCCCACGCGGCACTGGTTCTGCTCATCGTGCGCCATATATTTTTTGGTGCGGCGGATGGTCTTTTTGTAAATCGGATGGCGATAGCTCCGCATCACCGCCACCACAACGGTTTTATCCATCTTATCGCTGACCACCACACCGACACGCACCTTGCGCCGCCCCTTGTACTCGGCGATCTCGCCCGTCGCCGCCGGGGCGGTAGCCTCTACTTGCGACCCTTGCTGAATGACTTCTTCGCTCATAATTAATTACTCCTTAGACGCCTGCCTCGCGTCGTTTCTCGTTGATAATCGTCTGGATTCGCGCGATGTTGCGGCGGATCTGCCTCATTGAGTCGGTGTCTTTGAGCTGCCCAATCGTTTTACTCACACGAGTTCGGTACAACTCAGTGCGTAGGGTGTCCAGCTCCTTCTGGAGCTCAGGAAGGGTCATACGGCGCAGTTGTTCGGGCTTGAGGGGTTTCATGCGCTTTCACCTCCTGTGGCTTCGGTCTCTACACCGAGTTGGAAGTCGGCTTTCGAGATGATTTTGGTCTTGATGGGCAGTTTATGGCTGGCGCGACGGAGCGCTTCGCGGGCGCGGGCTTCGTCCACGCCGCCGAGTTCCATAATCACGCGCCCACGCTTCACAACGGCAACCCAACCTTCCACACTGCCCTTCCCCGACCCCATGCGGGTCTCGGCAGCGCGCTTTGTGTAGGGCTTATCGGGAAAGATTCGGAACCAAGTCTTCCCACCGCGGCGCAGGTAGCGCACGATGGCGACACGCGCTGCCTCCATCTGGCGGTTCGTAATCCAAGCGGGTTCCATCGCCACCAGACCGAAGTCGCCGAAGTGCAGTTCACGCGCGCCTTTCGAGACGCCCTTGCGTCGTCCGCGTTGCTGTTTCCGATATTTCGTTCGTTTCGGCATCAACATAGCAGTTCACCTCACTCTTCCACGGGCGTTTCAACTATGGGTGGGGGTGTGGAGGAAGTTTCAGGCTGCGGTGACCTCGCTCCGCGTCCGCCAGAACCGCGTCCACCTGTTCCTGAGCGTCCGCCACCGCCGCGTCCACGGCGTCGGCGCCCGGGCTGGCGCTCACCGCCACGTCCGGGGGCGCTCGCACGCGCAGCGCGACGAACCTCGCTCGGCGTCGCCGACTCGGGCGTGGTCACAGACGAGAGCAGGATGCGACGCTCCGACATCGGAATATCGCCCTTATAAATCCATACCTTCACTCCAATCGTGCCGTAGATGGTGTAGGCGACGGCGAACCCATAGTCGATTTCCGCACGCAAGGTCTGCAACGGCACGCGCCCCCAGCGATCCCACTCGGTGCGGGCGATCTCTGCGCCACCCAGTCGTCCCGACACCATCACCTTGATCCCGCGCAGGTTCATGCGCTGCGCGCGCGCCAGCGTCTGACGGATGGCGCGACGGTGCGAAACACGGCGCTCCAACTGGCTGGCGATGTTCTCCGCCACCAACTGCGCGTCCTGATCCGGATTACGGACATCCTCGACATCGATACGCAGTTCGGGCTTGTTCGGGTGCAACGCCTTGTACACAGCGCGCGTGACCTCCTCGATGCCCTGACCCCCGCGCCCGATAATCTGACCCGGACGCGCCGCGTAGATAATCACACGCACGATGTTCGCCGCACGTTCAATCTCGATGCGCGAGATCCCAGCGCTATACCACTTCTCTTTGATGGTGCGTCGAATCAGGTAGTCCTCATACAGCGTGTGGCGGTACTGCTTTTTCGGCGCGTACCAGCGGCTCCGCCAGTCCTCCGTAATCCCTATGCGAAAGCCAATCGGGTGGATTTTCTGACCCATTATTTCTGCTCCTCCTGCTGCGACGCGGCGGTTGATCGAGCGCGGCGTCTCCGAGGTTGCGCCTCGGACGCACTAATGCCCAACTCGATAGTAATGTGGCTGGTGCGCTTCAGAATACGGAACGCACGCCCGCGATCTTTGGGCAGAATGCGCTTCCAGCGCGGCCCCTCGTCAACATAAGCGCGCTCTATATAGAGCATGCTGGGGGGCAGCCCGTCGTTATGCACTGCGTTCGCGACTGCCGATTCCAGCACTTTTTTTGCAACCCGCGCGGATTTATTGGGCAGACGCTGCAAAATCACCAACGCCTCGCCTACAGGCTTCCCGCGCACCAGGTCAATCGCCAGGCGCGCCTTGCGCGGGGGTATCCGAACATATCGTGCAACCGCCTTCATAAATACCTCCTTACTATCTCCTCACTTTCGAAGTCTTCTCCGAGCCGGCATGCCCACGGAAGGTGCGGGTCGGCACGAACTCACCCAGTTTATGCCCAACCATCTGCTCGGTCACATAGACAGGCACATGCTTGCGCCCATCATGCACCGCGAAGGTCAGCCCAATCATTTCGGGCACAATCGTCGAACGGCGCGACCAAGTTTTGATGGGCCGCTTCTGTCCTGGCGGTGCGTCCATCATCATCAGCACCTTCTTCATCAATTTCGGATCCACATAGGGTCCCTTTTTCAACGAGCGCGCCATAGGTTATTTCCTCCGCTTGAGAATAAATCGGTTGGTGCGTTTATTGCGTCGGGTTTTCACGCCCAGCGCGGGCTTACCCCACGGTGTCTTGGGGTGGGGGAGTCCGATGGGTGCTTTTCCTTCACCGCCACCATGCGGGTGGTCGCGGGGGGTCATCGCCGAGCCCCGCACATGCGGACGCCGCCCCATCCAGCGCGATTTGCCAGCCTTGCCCCACACTTCGTTCTCATGGTCTAAGTTGCCCACCTGCCCCACGGTGGCGCGGCATTGCAAATGAACCAACCGCATCTCACCAGAGGGCATGCGCAAGGTTGCATAGTTGCCCTCTTTGGCGAGAATCTGCGCTGCCGCCCCCGCGCTGCGCACCATTTGCCCACCCTTGCCAGGATACAACTCGATGTTATGCACAAGTGTTCCGACGGGGATGTTCTGCAAAGGCAAGGCGTTGCCCGGCAGGATGTCAGCGTCGGGTCCGCTCATCACGGTCGCGCCCACTTCCAAACCGACCGGCGCAAGGATATAGCGCTTCTCGCCGTCCTCGTATTCCAAGAGCGCGATACGGGCAGAGCGGTTGGGATCGTACTCAATCGCGACCACTTTCGCTGCGATGCCGTCCTTGTTGCGCTTGAAATCGATGATACGATAAAGGCGCTTGTTGCCGCCGCCGCGATGGCGTGCGGTCACGCGTCCCATATTGTTGCGCCCGCCCGTCTTGCGCAGCCCCACCGTCAGACTCTTCTCCGGCTCTTTCTTCGTAATCTCCTCGTAGGTCGAGGTCTGCATAAAGCGTCTACCCGGCGAGGTCGGTTTCCATTTCTTGATTCCCATAATTGCCTCCGATTACAGGTTAAAATCTTCAATCGTCTGGTCAGGCTTGAGCGTCACGATGGCTTTTTTCCAAGCTTTCGTGTAGCCCTGACTGCGCAAGCCCACACGCTTCGGCTTGGGCTTGACCCACATCGTGCGCACCTTCACCGCATCCACATTGTAGAGCTGTTTCAGCGCGTGCTTAATATCGATTTTGGTGGCGTCGTCCGCCACTTCGAACAGGTACTGATTGTGCAGCATCCGCAACATCGTGCCTTTCTCGGTAATCAGCGGACGCACAATTACTTGAGTGGGATGTTTCATTGTGCCCACACCTCCTCCATTTTAGCGATGGCTTGTTTTGTCGCAATCACGCGCCGCGCGGGGATAATCTCGTGAAGCGCGAACGCAGGTGCAATGCGTACCAGTACATTCGGGATATTGCGGAACGACTTGTACACGATTTCGTTGGGTTCGTGGAGGAGAATCAGCACGCGCTCGTTTTCCACGCCAAGCGATTTAAGGAACGCCGCTGCCTGCTTGGTCTTGATTTCGGGGAAGCTCAGTTCGTCGACCACGAGCAGTGCGCCGTTCTCGGCTTTGTCGCTTAGCACAGTGCGGAAGGCAAGGCGTCGTTCCTTTCTGTTCACGATGGGGTTGTAGTCGCGCGGCGTCGGACCATGAACAATCCCACCCTTGCGCCAATGGGGGGCTCGGATCGAGCCTTGTCGGGCGCGCCCGGTGTGCTTTTGACGCCACGGCTTGCGTCCACCGCCGCGCACTTCAGCACGAGTCTTGGTGTCATGCGTGCCTTGACGCAGGTGAGCCAGCTGCGCCACCACCGCGCGGTGCACCGTGCCCAAGTTTGCCTTCGCACCGAACAGGCGGTCGCTCAGTTCGACCTCCCCAATCGCTTGACCTTGCGCGTTGTATAAATTCGCTTTCGGCATAGAAATCACCTCTACTGTTTCTGCACATACACAATCGAGCCGCGTCCTCCGGGCACCGCACCCTTGATGAGTACGCGGTTCCGGTCAGCGAGGATTTTCACGATCGTCAGGTTGCGCGTCGTGACCTGTTCGCCGCCCATGCGGCCTGGGCTGCGTTTGCCCTTGAACACACGCTGGGGCCCCGTCGCGCCACTGGAGAGCGGGCGTCGATGAGTCATCGAACCGTGAGTCATCGGTCCGCCGGCGAACCCGTAGCGTCGCACCACACCAGCGAAACCCTTGCCTTTGGAAGTGCCCGTAACCTTCACGGTTTCGCCCTCGCTAAACACATGCTCGGCACGCACTTCCTGCCCACTCACCGCCTGCCCCTCCAAGATAGGGAACTCCTTCAGATGACGCAGGGGTTTCTCCAGAGCGGCTTTCTTGAAGATGCCCCGCATCGGCTTGTTCACGCGCTGGGGCCTCATCGGCTCATAACCAATCTGCGCCGCGTAGTAGCCATCTTTTTCGGGCGTGCGCACCTGAACCACATGGCATGGACCCAACTCCACAACGGTCACCGCAATCATGCGTCCGCTCTCGTCAAAAATATGAGTCATGCCCAACTTGCGTCCGATCAAGCCTTTCAGCACGGGGGGCGGAGGCAGCTCGCGCTTTGGTTGAGCGGAAGTGGCCTCTGCAGGGGCAGCAGCGACGGGTCCAGCGGGTGTCTCTTCCGATGCTGTTTCGCCCGTGTCCGCGCTCGCTGCCGAGACTTCTGCAGGAGCTTCCGCAGCCGCCTCAGCGGCCGGCTCCGTCGTCGCCTCGGGTGCAGCCGACGCCGCTTCTGCTGTCGCCTCCGACTGCTCGCCATTCACCTGCGCGGTTTCCTCTGCTACCTGTTTCTCTTCTTGCATCGCTACTGCCTCCCTATAACTTGATTTCGATATCTACGCCACTGGGTAAATCTAAACGCATCAGTGCATCAATCGTACGATTATTCGGTTCCAGGATATCGATGAGCCGCTTATGAGTGCGAATCTCAAAGTGTTCCATACCGATTTTATCGATGTGCGGACCGCGAATCACGCAGAACTTGCGAATGTCGGTCGGCAAGGGCACCGGGCCGCGCACCCGCGCGCCGGTACTCTGCACTTGCTCGACAATCCGTTTCACCGATTGGTCCAGCACGCGATGATCGTAGGCTCGCAATCGTATCCTGATTTTGTCGCGTTTCATCGTCCTCTCCTCCAGAATCAGGGCGGAAGGATATTATACCCAACCGCCCCAACCTGATATATCGCTTAATCCAGCATCTCTGTGACGACGCCCGCGCCCACCGTGCGACCGCCCTCGCGTATCGCAAAACGCAAGCCCGTCTCTATCGCCACAGGAGACACCAACACAACCTCCATATTCACATTGTCCCCAGGCATCACCATCTCAACACCCGAAGGCAACTTAATCTCACCCGTCACATCCGTCGTCCTAAAGTAAAACTGAGGACGATAACCCGTCACAAACGGCGTATGACGACCGCCCTCCTCCTTCCGCAACACATACACCTCCGCCTTGAAGTGCTTGTGCGGCTTGATGCTCCCAGGCTTCGCAATCACCATACCACGCTCAATATCATCCCGCTCCACACCGCGCAACAGCAAGCCCACATTGTCGCCTGCCACCGCCTCGTCCAACACCTTCCGAAACATCTCAATACTCGTCACCACCGTCTTGCGCGGTGCATCCCGAAAACCAACAATCTCTACCTCCTCGCCCGTCTTCAAGACACCACGCTCCACACGACCCGTCGCCACCGTGCCACGACCCGTAATCGTAAAAACATCCTCCACCGCCATCAAAAACGGCTTGTCCAACTCACGCTGCGGCAACGGTATATAACTGTCCACCGCGTCCATCAAGTCCCATATCGCCTTGATCCAACGGTTCGAGGTGCCCTTGCTCCAGTCCTCGCTGTCAGGAGCCTCCACCACCTGCAACGCACTCCCACGAATCACAGGAATCTCGTCACCCGGAAAACCGTACTTGCTCAACAACTCGCGCACCTCTAACTCCACCAAGTCCAATAACTCCTCGTCGTCCACCATATCCACCTTGTTCATAAACACCACAATCGCAGGAACATTCACCTGACGCGCCAACAAAATATGCTCCCGCGTCTGCGGCATCGGACCGTCGGTCGCCGCCACCACCAAAATCGCACCGTCCATCTGCGCCGCACCCGTAATCATGTTCTTGATGTAGTCCGCGTGCCCAGGACAGTCCACATGCGCATAGTGGCGCGTCTCGGTCTGATACTCCGCATGGTAGATGTTGATCGTCACACCACGCGCACGCTCCTCGGGAGCGCTGTCAATGCGGTCGTAGGGCTGGTACTCTGCCAAGCCACTCTTGCTCAACACGCGGGTAATCGCCGCGGTAAGCGTCGTCTTCCCGTGATCCACATGTCCAATCGTGCCGATGTTCACATGCGGTTTCGTACGCTCAAACTTCTGTCGTGCCATCGTTGTCTCTCCTCCTATGCTCGTGTGGGTTGAAGCGCGTTTTTGCGCTCAATAATGCTTTGCACCACCTGCGCGGGGGCTTCCTCATAGTGCGAGGGGTGCATCGTATAGGTCGCGCGTCCTTGCGTCAAGGAGCGCAAAGTGGTCGCGTAGCCGAACATTTCGGCAAGGGGTACAACGGCTTTGATAACCTGCGTACCGCCGACGCCCGGCTCAATCATTTCGATGCGTGCGCGACGCGAGTTCAAGTCGCCAATCACATCGCCCACATAACTATCAGGCGTAGTGACCTCCAAATCCATATACGGCTCTAATATCACAGGCTTAGCGCGCTGCACAGCATCCTTGAACGCGATGGAACCAGCGATTTTGAACGCCATCTCGCTGGAGTCGACCTCGTGGAATGAGCCGTCCACAAGACGCACTTTCACATCCACAACGGGATAGCCCGCCAGCACGCCCGAGTCGGCGGCTTCGCGGATACCCGACTCCACTGCTGGAATGAACTCGCGCGGAATCGCGCCGCCAACGATTTTATTCTCAAAAATGATGCCTGAATTCGGCTCCGCAGGCTCGATTTCAATCACGCAGTGCCCATACTGCCCGCGACCACCCGTCTGGCGCACAAACTTGCCCTCCGCTCTGGCAGGGGTGCGAATGGTCTCTTTGTAAGCAACCTGCGGGCGTCCCTGATTCGCCTCTACCTTGAATTCGCGAT
The DNA here is from genome assembly GCA_026003075.1 of Fimbriimonadales bacterium. Classification (GTDB taxonomy): domain Bacteria; phylum Armatimonadota; class Fimbriimonadia; order Fimbriimonadales; family GBS-DC; genus GBS-DC. The sequence continues at coordinate 84,748 of BPGO01000003.1, forward strand.
AGAGACGATCCAAAATAATCTCCAAATGCAGCTCGCCCATGCCCGAAATAATAGTCTGCCCTGTCTCTTGATCAGTGGAAATACGAAAAGTGGGGTCTTCCGCGGCTAGTCGCTGGAGGGCATTCGCGAGCTTGTCTTGGTCGGCTTTCGTTTTCGGCTCGATCGCCAGCGAAATCACAGGTTCGGGGAACTGCGGCGGCTCCAACAAGATGGGATGGTTCGGATCGCACAAAGTATCGCCGGTGGTGGTCTGCTGGAACCCGATGATGCCCACGATGTCGCCTGTGAACGCCTCTTCGATATCCTCGCGACGATTGGCGTGCATCTGCAAAATGCGACCGACTCGTTCGCGGGTATCTTTGGTAGCGTTAAAAATATACGAACCCTTTGTAATCTTGCCCGAATAGATTCGTACATAAGTCAGCTTGCCCACAAAGGGGTCGTTTTGAATCTTGAACGCGAGCGCGCACACAGGCTCCTCATCAGAAGGCAGTCGCTCCATCTCCTCGTGGGTGTCGGGGTGGATGCCTTTCACCGCACCAATATCGACGGGCGAGGGTAGGTAGTCTACGACGGCGTCCAATAAAAGCTGCACCCCCTTGTTCTTGTAGGCAGAGCCACACAGCACCGGCACGAGTTTGAACTGCAGGGTGCCCTTGCGGATGGCGCGTTTGATCTCGTCTGCGCTGATTTCGCCGCCTTCTAAGTAGCGCTCCATCAATTCGTCATCCATCTCGACGGCGGCTTCAATCATCTTCTCGCGCCACTCCTCCGCCTGCTTCTGCAGTGAATCGGGGATGGGGCGATACTCGTACTGGTTGCCCTTTTCGTCAATCCAGTAGACCGCCTGCATCGAGACAAGGTCAATCACCCCTTCAAAATTCTCTTCCTGACCGATAGGGATTTGCACCGGCACCGCGTTGGTGTTCAGCCGCTCACGAATGCGCTCTACCACACGGAAGAAGTCCGCCCCGACGCGATCCATCTTATTCACGAACGCAATACGGGGAACCTTGTAGCGATTCGCTTGACGCCAAACCGTCTCGGACTGGGGTTGCACGCCGCCCACAGCGCAGAAAATCGCGACAGCGCCGTCCAGTACACGCATCGAGCGCTCGACTTCCACCGTGAAGTCCACATGTCCCGGTGTATCGATAATGTTAATACGATGACCGTTCCAAAAGCAGGTGGTAGCCGCCGAGGTGATGGTGATACCGCGTTCCTGCTCTTGCTCCATCCAGTCCATCGTGGCGGTGCCTTCGTGTACCTCACCAACGCGATGGATGCGCCCAGTATAGTACAAAATACGCTCGGTTGTGGTCGTCTTCCCAGCGTCGATGTGTGCTGCAATACCAATGTTACGTGTTTTCTCTAACGGGTGCTGTCGCGCCATAGTGATTTACCTCCTTCTTACCAACGATAGTGGGCGAACGCGCGGTTCGCTTCCGCCATACGGTGGGTATCTTCGCGTTTCTTGTAGGCGTTACCTGTCTTATTATAAGCGTCAATTATCTCTTGTGCCAAGCGCTCGTGAGCCGGTCGTCCCGATTTCTTGCGTTGCAGTGAGGTCACAATCCAGCGGATAGCGAGCGAGCGACGGCGTTCCGCACGCACTTCCATCGGCACCTGATAGGTCTGTCCACCCACACGCCGCGGGCGCACTTCCACCTGCGGAGCAACATTCTCGATGGCTTGCTCAAACACCTCCATCGCCGGTTTACCCGTTTTCTGCTCCACAATCGCCATCGCCTGATAAAACACCTTTTCGGCGACGGCTTTTTTACCGCCCTTCATCATCCGATTGATGAATCGGGCAACCAACTCACTATCATACACGGGGTCGGGCAACACCACACGCTTCGGAACAGGACCTTTTCTTGGCATAATCGTCTCTCCTCCAGATTACTTCTTCCCTTTGGGGCGCTTCGAGCCGTACTTAGAGCGTCCCTGCATGCGTCGGTCTTGGTTGCGCGTGGTGGGTTGAATCTCGACGCCTTGACAGTCCAGCGTGCCGCGAATAATGTGGTAGCGCACGCCAGGCAGGTCTTTCACGCGCCCGCCGCGCACCAGCACGACCGAGTGCTCTTGCAGGTTGTGCCCGATACCAGGAATGTACGCCGTGATTTCGATACCGTTGGTCAAGCGCACACGCGCAACCTTCCGAAGCGCGGAATTCGGCTTCTTCGGCGTCATCGTGCGTACAATCGTGCAGACGCCCCGCCGCTGCGGACACCCCTGCAGCGCAGGCGACTTTGTCTTCCGTACCTTCGGCTTACGCCCCTTACGTACCAGCTGATTAATCGTTGGCATAAACACGCCTCCATTCGCTGGGAGCGTAAAAGAAAGCCTCTCGCACGCGGGGGTGGAGAGGCTCCGTGCGCCTTTGAAGGCGCGTTTCAGTTCGACTCGCAACGCCGCTTGCGGCGTCGTTTTCCGTACCTCTTCCCGCGTGCAAAACCACGCTCTCTTCGGGTGTGGTTCATAGCTTCTAATGAACCTCCAGCGTGCGCCACGAATGGCTACGCCCCAGCGGGGAATATTATAGCCGATTGTATTCAAAAAAGTCAAGGGGGGTGGAGGGTGTTCGAAAAATCACCCAGACCCCCATCACCCACACACAACAGACAACAAAACCATCCAAACCATCCCCACCCCACACCTGTACCAAACCCACCATGTTCCACAGCACAAACATCCCCCACACCCACACACGAGCACCTACCCACGAACGCGCACGACACACGCTCCCATACGCACCCTTCACACTACCAAACACTTGCTCTATCCGATAACGCGCCCTCAAAGCCCAATCCTACACCGCAGCACGCAGCAGTGGGTGCAGGCGTTCGTCGGTGAGGTGATGGAAGCGGTAGACGAGCGTGCCTAAGGCAGGCAGGGGATGGTCAGGGAGGAGTTCACGGGCAAGGGCAAAGCGCAGGCGTCGGGAGGAGGCGTGTTCGCGGGCGCCGAGCAAGAGCAGGGTGAGGATGAGGGCTTCGGGGTACTTGGGGGGTCTTCCGCGTTTGGGTGGGCGGGGGTGGCAGAAGCATTGGACGAGGGTGTAGGTTGTGTTGACGGACAGGGTGGTGAGCGTCGCGACGCCTCATAGGGTGTTTGATACCCGATGCCCACCGATTTCTCGAACACCCTCTCCCAAACTTGACAACATTCCACTCAAGTCAGGTATAATGGATTGGCTCAAAAAATGGGAACTTATTCCATCCACAGGGAGTATCTCCCTATGGATGGAAACGGAGTGCAACTACCAAAACCTAAATACGGAGGACACTCGCTATGGGCAAGGTTGTAGGGATTGACTTAGGAACAACGAACTCGGTAATCGCTGTGTTGGAGGGCGGCGAGCCTGTCGTGATTCCGACGGCAGAGGGCGGACGCCTATGCCCCTCGGTCGTGGGCTTTACGAAGACAGGTGAGCGGTTGGTGGGCGCGCCCGCGAAGCGTCAGGCAGTGGTGAATCCTGAAAACACGATCTTCTCTATCAAACGCTTCATCGGGCGACGCTATGACGAGGTGGAGGAAGAACGCAAGCGCGTGCCGTACAAGGTGGTCGCCGACAACAAAGGCGACGCCGCGGTGTATATCCCCGCACTGGACAAGACACTGCGCCCTGAAGAGATTTCGGCTATGGTGCTGCAGAAACTGAAAGCCGACGCCGAAGCCTATCTGGGCGAGAAGGTCGAGGCAGCCGTGATTACTGTACCCGCCTACTTCAACGATGCACAGCGTACCGCCACCAAAAACGCAGGCGAAATCGCAGGGCTGAAGGTGCTGCGCATCATCAATGAACCGACCGCAGCAGCGCTCGCTTACGGACTCGACAAGAAAACTAACGAGACCATCCTCGTGTTCGACTTGGGCGGCGGTACTTTCGATGTGTCGATTCTGGAAGTGGGCGACGGGGTGTTCGAGGTGAAAGCCACCTCGGGCGATACGCACCTCGGCGGCGATGACTTCGACCAGCGCATCGTCGACTACCTCGCCGATGAGTTCAAGAAAGAAAATGGGATCGACCTGCGCCAAGATCGCCAAGCACTGCAACGCCTCAAGGAAGCCGCCGAACGCGCCAAAATCGAACTCTCGAGCGTAACCACCACCACGATTAACCTGCCCTTCATCACCGCGGATGCGAGCGGTCCCAAACACCTCGATATGACGCTCACCCGCGCGAAGTTCGAAGACCTGTGTGCTGACCTGTTCGAGCGGCTCAAAGGTCCCATCTATCGAGCGCTGGAAGATGCAGGCTTGAAAGCAAGCGACATCGACGAGGTGGTGCTGGTGGGCGGCTCCACGCGCATCCCGAAAGTGCAAGAGATGGTGCGACAAATCACCGGCAAAGAGCCCCACAAGGGCGTGAACCCCGACGAGGTAGTGGCTATCGGCGCGGCAATACAGGCGGGCGTGCTGGCAGGTGAGGTCAAAGACATCGTGCTGCTCGATGTCACCCCGCTCTCGCTCGGAATCGAAACCAAGGGCGGTATCTTCACGGTACTCATCCCACGCAACACCACAATTCCGACGCGCAAGAGCGAAATCTTCACCACCGCCGCCGACGGGCAGACCAGCGTGGAAGTGCGCGTCTACCAAGGCGAGCGCCCGATGGCACGCGACAACAAACTGCTGGGCGTGTTCCACTTGGACGGTATCCCGCCCGCACCGGCTGGCGTACCCCAGATTGAAGTGACCTTCGACATCGACGCGAACGGCATCCTGCAAGTCTCGGCAAAAGACCTCGGTACAGGGCGACAGCAGAGCATCCGCATCACCGGTTCCACGAACCTCACCCGCGAGGAAGTGGAGCGGATGGTGCGCGAAGCGGAAGCCAACGCCGAGCGCGACCGTCAACTGCGTGAACAAGCGGAACAGCTCAACCGCGCCGAACGGCTCGCTATCGAGACCGAACGGCTGCTCAAAGAGCAAGGCGATCAAATCAACACAAGCGACCGCGAACGCGCCGAAACCCTGATCCGCGACATCCGCGAGGCAATCCAGCAACAGAACGCGGAGCGCGCCATCAGCCTGATGAGCGAACTGGAGAGCCTAACCTACCGCATCACGGAGCAGCTCTACCAGCAGCGCACAGCAGGCTACCAGAGCGATACCAACACTACCGCCGGCGCGACCACCAGTACCACCAGCGGCGACGATGTGATCGACGCCGAATATCGCGAGGAAAAGTAGTTGGGCGAGGCACCCGTGAACAGGTACGACGGCGCCCACGCCGTCGTACCGATAATAGGGAGTGATACACGATGCGCGACTACAAGGACTACTACCAGATCCTGGGAGTGCCCCGGGACGCCGACGAGAAGGAAATCAAGGCGGCGTACCGCAAACTCGCGCGCAAGTATCACCCCGATGTGAACCCCGGCGACAAGACCGCCGAAGAGAAGTTCAAAGAGATCAACGAAGCCTACCAAGTGCTCTCCGACCCCGAAAAACGCGCCGCTTACGACCGCTACGGCGAGCAGTGGCAAGCGTACCAGCGCATGCGCGAACAGTACGGCGAAGACTTCCGCACGGACGGGTTCGAATCCCCGTTTGGCTTCGGCAGTTTCCAGGAGTTTATCGAGAACCTGCTGCGCGGCGAAGGCTTCGGCGACGGATTGCGCGTGCAGCGCGCCCCACGCGATATCGAACAGACGCTCGAAATCAGCCTGCAAGACGCCCTCCACGGCGCCACGCGCACCATCCAACTGAGCTTAGAAGAGCCGTGTGAGGCCTGTGGAAGCACAGGGATCGCTCCGAACCGACGACAGACCTGCCACGCCTGCGGCGGCACAGGGCGTCGTCGGTTCGGCATGTTCGGAATCGAGATGCACTGCAGCGAATGCGACGGCACGGGCATCGTCGGCGCACCATGCCCCACCTGCCGAGGACGCGGCGCCGTCATGCGCACACGCACCCTCACCGTGAACATTCCCGCAGGTGTGGCAGAGGGACAGCGACTGCGCCTCGCAGGCGAGGGTGCAACAGGCGCCAACGGCAAACGCGGCGACCTCTACCTGCGCATCAAGTTCAAACCCGACCCACGCTTCGAACGCAAAGACAACGATCTCTATACCGAGGTGGACATCGACTACCTCACGGCAATCCTCGGTGGTGAGGTGGAAGTACCAACCCCCCACGGAACCGTCAAAATGAAAGTGCCCCCCGGTACGCAAAGCGGAACCCGTTTCAGACTGGCAGGCAAGGGGCTGCCCCTGGGCAAGGGCAGAACCGGCGACCTGTACGCCCGCGCCCGAATCACCGTGCCCAAACAGCTCTCCCCACGCGAACGCGAACTCCTCGAAGAATTAAGACGGCTACGCGCCCCACAGGAGGTGAAACGGTGAAGGACAAAAAGTACCCCTCTGATGAGCCCGTCTACCTGATTAGCGTCGCGGCGCGGATGTGCGGACTCCATCCGCAAACGATTCGCCTCTACGAGCGACTGGGCTTAATCCAGCCCCATCGCGTGGGCAACAGCAAACGACTCTACTCGGAAGCCGATATCGCCCGACTGCGCCGTATCCAACGCCTCACCCAGCAGCTCGGGGTGAACCTCGCAGGCGTAGACATCATCCTGCGCCTGCTGGAGCGCATCGAACAAATGAACAAGGAAATGGCGGAAGTGGTGGCACAGACCAACATGCGCATCCTGCAACTGATTCACGAACACAATCTACCCGTCGACCCCCAATCGCTGCTGATTCGCTTCGAGCGCTACGATGATGACCTCGACTGAGTACCGCTCCGACAGTCCCGCCGCCACCGAAGCCTTCGCAGCCCAGTGGGCGCACAGCCTGCAACCCGACACCGTGATCCTACTCCAAGGCGACCTCGGAGCAGGCAAAACCACCTTCATTCGTGGACTCGCCCACGGACTGGGCATCACCGAGCCGATTCGTAGTCCCACCTTTACCCTCATCCACGAATACACCATCCAGCAGCCCCCCCACCTGAAGGGGCTACCGTTCTTTCACTTAGACCTGTACCGAATCGAAGCCCCCAACCAACTGCACACGCTGGGAGTGGAAGAGATTTTAGAACGCGGCGGAATCGTAGCCATCGAATGGGCGGAACGACTGGAACTGTATGGCATGGAGATCCCAGCAACACAGGTCTACGAGGTCACTCTCGAGGCAATCGATGAGTCGATGAGACGAATCCACATCACCCACTTAGGCGGATAAGCGTAAGGCAAGTATCCACATCCACCCCATGAGATAACCTCTTATCGCACACCCAAACACAAGATTCAAACCCGAATTTCAGAAATTCTCATTTTTAGAGGGGTCGGGACTTGACTTTTTTGAAAACCATCGGGTATCATGCAACGCATTATGAAAAAGCCATATGCCCAACCGACGCGCTGTCCAATCTGCGGCGGCAAGTTAATCATCACGCAGGTGACCTGCGAAGACTGCGCAACGAGCATGCAGGGTCAGTTTCTGCCGAACCGTTTCAGCCAGCTCGAGTCTGAGCAGTTGCAGTTTTTGGAGGTGTTTTTGCGAAATCGGGGCATGTTGGCGGGCGTGGAGCGCGAGTTGGGGATTAGCTACCCGACGGCCCGCAACAAGCTAGACGCGCTCCTGTTAGCGCTGGGGCTGACCCCTGCAACGACGCAGGATTTAAATGGACATGTCGCACAGCAACGACGCGAGATTTTAGACCTGCTCGAACAGGGACAGATTACCGCCGAAGAAGCGGCACGAAAACTACGCAACTTGCGATGAAGGAGGTTTACCGATGAACAACCGACAAGAGACACTGCTGAGGATCTTGCACCTGATGCAACAGGGTACGGTGTCGCCCGAAGAGGCGGCAGACCTGATCGACGCGCTTTATGAGGTCGAACCCACGCCTGACCCAAGCGCGAACTCAACCGACGAGGCAACCACCCAAAACGGCACGCCGCCCACGCGCGGACTATTCGACCAGATCCTACGCGCGGCTGAGGAAGCCGTCAAAGCCACAGGACAAGCCGTACGCAGTGTGAACTGGCAACAAATCGGACAGAGTGTCCGTGCACAAACCCAACGCAGCATCGAGGAACTGCGTAAAACTTTAGAGGAGCTGGAAAAAGGCGACTGGTCCTTGGGACGGTGGGGCAAGCATGAAACCGACTTGCACCAGACGATGGATCTCGCGATTGTTGGGGGACAATCGCTGTCCATCGAACTCCCCGCAGGCGACATCCATATCGTAGGCGGTTTCGACGGGGGACGGGTCGAAGCCGACATCCGCCTGCGGGGAGCCGACCCCGACCGATTGGAACAAGCAAAAGCAAACTACAGACTCACCGTGGAACAGACCGAAAACGGCGTGTACATCACCGCCCCCCGACTGGAAGACGACCTGCGCCAGAAGGTCAACCTCAAATTGCAAATCCCGCGCTCGGTGAGCCTCCATGTGCGTCTGGAGCGTAAGGGCGATATCGAAATCGAGAAGATCGATGGCGCAGTCGACCTCAGTACCAAGCACGGAGACATTATTTTGCGCCATATCCGAGGCAGCGCAAAACTGGAGACCGTTAACGGCGATATCCTCATCCAAGATCTCCAAGGCGAGCGCGTCGCCATCACGGCGGTGAACGGCGATACCACCCTGAATGACCTCAAGGTGGAACGCCTCACCGTTCAGGCAACCAACGGCGACACGGAAACGGAACGCCTCGTCGCCCGTAATTGTACGGTGGAGACCGTGCGCGGCGATATCACGCTTGACCTCATGGAGCCGATTGAAGGGGAAGTGCGACTGACCACCGTGTCGGGCGATATCCTCGTACAAGTTCCAGACGGCAACGACTGCCGCGTGCAGATGCAAACCAGCGCAGGCACTATCGAATGCGCGCTGGAATGCAAACAGGTCGAATCGAGCCGTCATCACTACACAGGAGTGGCTGGCAACGGAACAGGAACCCTCGCGCTGGAGACCGTTCATGGGGACTTGCGCATCGCGTTGCGTGCGCACGAGACGGCTTGAGCCAGCAACTCAAGGTGAGACCATAATAGCCCCCGCGAATGCGGGGGCGTTTTTTTCAGGACGATAGCCGTTGGGGGCTTGTGGTATCATAAACTGCGATGCCCCGTATTTTTGACAACATCGAACAGCGGTTGGTGAGCGCGCTCAACGAGACGCTTGCGCGTTCCCAGCGCGCCGACTTCTGCGTCGGTTATTTCAACCTGCGCGGTTGGAAAGCCGTCAGTCGCGCAATCGACGCATGGTCGGGCGCGGAGGAAAATCGCTGTCGCCTGTTGGTTGGAATGCACCAGCCGCCCGACGAGGCGTTCCGCGCGGCGATGCGACTCGGCGAAGCGCGCCCAATCGATCAGGGGCAGGTGGTACGCCTCAAGCGTCAGATGGCGGAAGAGTTCCGACGCCAGCTTACGATTGGCGCGCCCACTGACGAAGATGAGACCAGCCTGCGCCAACTCGCCAAGCAACTGCGCGCTCGCAAGCTGGTGGTCAAACTCTTCCTGCGCTACCCCCTGCACGCCAAACTCTATCTGTGCTATCGCGACGACCCCAACAGCCCCATCGTCGGCTTTCTGGGCAGCAGCAACCTCACCTTCGCTGGACTGAGCGAGCAAGGCGAACTGAACATCGATGTGTTAGACCACGACGCCTGCCAGAAACTCAGCCGCTGGTTCGAAGAGCGCTGGAACGACCGCTGGTGCCTCGACATCACAGACGAACTGGCGCAGATTATCGAGCAGAGCTGGGCGCGTGAGGAACTGATCCCACCTTACCATATCTACCTCAAGATTGCCTATCACCTGTCGGCGGAGGCGCGTGCTGGGCTAAGCGAATTTCGCATCCCGCGCGATTTCAAGGGCAAGCTGCTCGATTTTCAGGAGGCGGCGGTGCGCATCGCGGCGCGCTACCTGCACAAACGCCGCGGCGTGCTGCTGGGCGATGTGGTCGGATTAGGCAAAACGCTGATGGCGACCGCCCTCGCGCGCATTTTTGAGGACGACTTCGGCTTCGAAACGCTCATCCTGTGCCCCAAGAACCTGACCCCAATGTGGGAAGACTACCGCCAGCGGTTCCGCATGCGCGCCACCGTGCTATCCATCACGCGCGTCCAGCAAGAACTGCCCAAACTCCCCCGCTACCGACTCGTGATTATCGACGAGAGCCACAACCTGCGCAACCCCGACGGCAAACGCTATCGCGCCATCCGCGACTATATCGAGCGCAACGATAGCTGGTGCATCCTGCTCTCCGCCACACCCTACAACAAAACCTACTTAGACCTCGCCGCGCAACTGCGCCTGTTCGTGCCCGAAACGATGGATTTGGGCATACGTCCCGAGCAGTACCTGAAGATTCACTGCAATAGCAGCGAGGCGGAGTTCCGCAAACGCCACGACTGCCCCGTGCGCTCGCTTGCCGCGTTCGAGAAAAGCTTCTACCCCGACGACTGGCGCGAACTGATGCGACTTTTCATGGTGCGCCGCACACGCACTTTCATTCAGCAGCACTACGCCCATGCCGACCCCAAAACGAAGCGCAAGTATGTGCAGTTCCCCGATGGAACCCGCTCCTATTTCCCCGCGCGGCAGCCCCAGACCGTTAAGTTCGAGGTGGACGCTCAGTATGCCCGCCTCTACGCGCCCGATGTGGTGCAGACCATCGGCGACCTGCACCTGCCGCGCTACGGCTTGGGCAACTACATCTTGCCCAACGCCCACGCCGACGAGCGCGAGCAGAAAATCATCAAAGACCTCTCCCGCGCGGGCAAGCGGCTGATGGGCTTCTGCCGCACGAACCTGTTCAAACGCCTCGAAAGCAGCGGCTATGCCTTTCTGCAGTCCGTAGAACGCCACATCCTGCGCAACTACCTGTTTTTGCACGCGCTGGAGAACGGTCTGCCCCTGCCCATCGGACCGCAGGACGCCGCGATGCTCGACAGTCGCCTCTACGACGCCGACCCCGACGACCCCGCGACGCTGGACGACGCCTTCGACCCCGAAGCGGACGCCGACGCGCCTGTGTCAACATCCGCCACGCCCCTGCGCACCGAAGCCGACTTCCAGCGACGCGCCGCCGAACTCTACACCGACTACCAGCAGCATTTTGCCAACCGATTCCGCTGGCTGCGCCCCGACCTGTTCGAAGCCGACCTCAAACGCCACCTTCGCGAGGACGCCCACGCCCTGCTGAAACTCCTGCAAACCGCAGGCGAATGGAACCCCAGCGAGGACGCCAAACTGCACGCACTGCACCAGCTCCTGACAAAAACCCACCCCGACGAGAAAGTGCTGGTCTTCTCGCAGTTCGCCGACACCGTGTACTATCTGGAGCGCGAGCTGAAACGGATGGGCGTCCAACAGCTCCAAGCCGTGACGGGCGACAGCGAGAACCCTACCAACATCGCGTGGCGGTTCAGCCCGCGCAGCAACGGCAAAACCTTCGCCCCCCATGAAGAGCTGCGCGTCGTACTCGCTACCGATGTGCTGAGCGAGGGGCAGAACCTGCAGGATTGCCGCATCGTGGTCAACTACGACCTGCCGTGGGCGATTATCCGCCTGATACAACGGGCAGGGCGCGTGGATCGCATCGGGCAGCAAGCGGACACGATTCTGGTCTACTCGTTCCTGCCTGCCGACGGCGTGGAAGCGGTCATCCGCCTGCGCGAGCGCGTGTACCAACGCCTGCAGGAAAACGCCGAAGTCGTCGGCGCGGATGAAGCCTTCTTCGAAGGCGAACCCAACGCCCAACGCCTGCTCGACCTCTACAACGAAAAAGCGGGCATCCTGGACGAGGAAGACGACGCCGATGTCGACCTCGCCTCCTACGCTTACCAAATCTGGAAAAACGCCATCGAAGCGAACCCCAAACTCAAGGAGGTTATTCCGAACATGCCGAATGTGGTCTATGCGACGCGCCCCGCCACGCCCGACCTGCCCGAAGGCGTGCTGGTCTACCTGCACACAGGCGACGAGACCGACGCCCTCGCTTGGCTGAACCTAAACGGCGAGAGCGTGACCGAGTCGCCTTTTGAAATCCTCAAAGCCGCCGAATGCGCGCCCGATACGCCCGCCCTGACACGCTTGCCCCAGCACCACACGCTCGTGCAGCGCGGCGTGGAGCAGATTCTGGCGCAAGCCCACGACGCAGGCTTGCAACTGGGCAAGCGCACGGGCGTGCGCTATCGCGTCTACGAACGGCTCAAAGCCTACGCCGACTCCGTGCGCAATACCGTGTTCGATAACCCCGAACTCCATCGCGCCCTCGAAGAACTCGGCAAGTACCCCTTGCAGGAGACCACCCAGAGCGTGCTGCGCACGCACCTCAACAGCGGCGTCAGCGATGAAACTCTCGCCGAACTCGTCTTGAACCTGCGTGAGGAAGGACGGCTCTGCATCATCCACGACGACGCGCGACCCCACGAACCCCAAATCATCTGCTCGATGGGGCTGCGCCACACGAAGGAGGCAACGCCATGAACCGCGAACGCGCACGCCAACTGCTCAAAACATGCGATTTCACGACTCTGTTCATAGAAGAGCTGGGCTGGGACCACCATCGCCAGAGCCTGAGCGTCGAACTCGACGGTGAAACCTACACACTGAACGCCGTCGCCCAGAAGCGGGGCATGGTCGCCTTCGTCTGTAGTCCCGACGCGCAGGGCAACCTGCCCGATCACGCCACGCGCGGGCGTATCGAGCGTGAGGTCGCCCAAGCCGCCCACGAACACCTGATTATCTTCACCGACGGCGCACGCCAACGCCAGGTGTGGCAGTGGGTTAAGCGCGAACTGGGCAAGCCTCTCCAGCGCCGCGAACACGCCTACTACTCCGCTCAAACCGGCGAAGCGCTGCTCCAAAAACTCCAGTACCTTGCCATCAGCCTCGAAGAAGAGGAGCAGATTACCCTCACCGATGTCGCCCAGCGCGTGCGCCAAGCCTTCGATGTGGAGCGCGTCACCAAACGCTTCTACGACCGCTTCAAAACCGAACTCGACGCCTTCAAAAAGTTCCTCAAGGGCATCCCCGACGAGACCCAGCGCGGCTGGTACGCCTCCGTGATGCTCAATCGCTTGATGTTCCTCTATTTCATCCAGAAGAAACGCTTCCTGAACGATGACCCCGACTACCTGCGCACCCTGCTGAAACGCAGCCAGCAGCAAGGCAAAGACCGCTACTATCGCGAGTATCTTTGCCCGCTCTTTTTCGAAGCGCTCGCCACGCCCATCAATCAGCGCCCCGCCGAGCTGCGCCAGAAACTGGGCAACGCCCCCTACCTCGATGGCGGACTGTTCCAAAAACACCCCATCGAGCAGCAACACGGCGACGCCATCAACATCCCCGACAGCGCATTCGAGCGACTCTACGACTTCTTCGACGCCTACCAGTGGCACTTAGACGAGCGACCCACCCGCGCCGACAACGAAATCAACCCCGATGTGCTGGGCTACATCTTCGAAAAGTATATCAACCAGAAACAGATGGGCGCGTACTACACTAAAGAGGACATCACAGAGTATATCAGCCAGAACACGATCCTGCCGCGCCTGCTGGACAAGGCGCGCGAGGGCTGCGCCGTCGCCTTCGAGGAAAACGGCGCGGTCTGGCGACTGCTGCAGGAGAACCCCGACCGCTATATCTACGACGCGCTCAAACTCGGCGTCCTCACGGAGAAGGGCGAAGTCATCCCCGAAACCGCGCTGCCCGACTTCGTGCAAATCGGCATGCACGACCCCAACGCCCGCATGTTCGACGCCCGCTACAACCTGCAGGAAGCCGACTTTCGCAGCCCCGACGGCGAAAAACTCACCCTGCCCACCGAAACCTGGCGCGAATACGCCGAACGCCGCGCCCGATGCCTCGAACTGCGCCAAAAACTCGCTCGCGGCGAAGTCCAAACCGTCAACGACCTCATCACCTACAACCTCAACATCCGCCAGTTCGTGCAGGATGTGATTGAAACCTGCGAGGGACCCGACCTGCTGCGCGCTTTCTGGAACGCCCTGCGCACCCTTACCGTGTTAGACCCCACCGTCGGCTCAGGCGCGTTCCTCTTCGCCGCGCTCAACATCCTCTACCCCCTCTACGAAGCCTGCCTCGAACGCATGGAAGCCTTCGTCGCCGAAGCCGAACAACTCGGACAGCCCAACCGCTACCCCGACTTCCGCGACACCCTGCGCGAACTCGAACAGCACCCCAACGCCCGCTACTTCATCATCAAGTCCATCATCGTCAACAACCTCTACGGCGTGGACATCATGGACGAAGCCGTCGAAATCTGCAAACTGCGCCTGTTCCTCAAACTCGCTGCGCAGGTGGACGACCCCAACCAGATGGAACCCCTGCCCGATATCGATTTCAACATCCGCGCGGGCAACACCCTCGTCGGCTACGCCCGCATCGAAGATATCGACCGCCTCTGGCAACTGGCAGAAGACCCCCAGCAACACGCCACAGGGCGACTCAGCTACGAACGCGACCACGAACAGCTCAAGCAGCTCGTGCAAGAGTACGCCCGCATGCTACAGATGTTCCGCGACCAGCAACTGGGCAAGCCCACGCCCCGCACCATCACCAAAGCCGACCTCGAACGCGCCCGCGCCGAAGTGCAACCCGACTTAGACAAAGACCTGTGGCGACTGTACCGCACCGCAGGCAAAATCGGTGAAAAGACCCCCTTCGCCAAGTTCCTGCAAACGCACAAGCCGTTCAACTGGCTCCTGGAGTTCCCCGCCCCAATCGCCCACGGCGGATTCGATGTCATCATCGGCAACCCGCCCTATGTGGAATACAGCAAAGTGCGCCACGACTACCAAATCCTCGGCTACACCACCGAAAGCTGTGGAAACCTGTATGCGTATGTGATGGAAGTCAACTCCCGCTTGTGCTACTCGACTGGACGCTCTGGAATGATTGTGCCTCACGCTGCGTTTTGTACCGATAGAATGGCAGACCTGCAGACACTTGTGCTTGAATCGGGCAGCGTGTGGATATCTACTTATTGTATTCGCCCTGCAAAACTCTTTGTAGGAGTAGACCAAAGATTAGGCATCTACCTTCTCGCTCACGGCTCGAAACCGCATCTAAGGCTCTCCAGCCGCTACCACAGGTGGCACGAAACATTTCGACCTTACCTATTCCAGACGCTTCAGTACGCTGATATCCGAACTGCGTACTTTCCGAACTCTCTACCCAAAATTGAAACTGAGACCGAGCAACAAATCTGGCGGAAGCTCCAGCCATTTACTCCAATGTGCAAAATGTTTGTTGGCAAAGCTGACCATCCTGTTTACTTTCATAATGCGCCACGATACTGGATTCGCGCCATGAACTTCGTACCCTACTTCTGGAACGAACGCGACGGTGAGCAGGTTTCGTCACATATCAAATTGCTTGATTTCAGGGGCAACACAGAAGCGTTAGTGGCAACGGCAATTTTGAATAGTACTCTGTTCTACTGGTGGTTTATCATTTTGTCTAACTGCCGTGATTTGGTGATGCGTGAAATCGAGAACCTTCCTGTCGGCTATGAGCGTATGTCTGCTGAGGTGCGAACTCGTTTGGAGAACCTCGCGGAGCAGCTGATGGACGACTTGCGGCTGCATGCGCAGCGCAAGGAGTGCGTGTATAAAACAACAGGGCGCGTGGTATACGACGAGTTTTACCCCAAACATTCCAAACCCATCATCGACCAGATAGACCAGGTGCTGGCGAAGCATTACGGCTTCACGGCGGAGGAGCTGGACTTTATCATCAACTACGACATCAAGTACCGCATGGGGCTTGAGGAGTCGGAGGAGTCGTAGCGTCGGCGTCCTGCCGACGAAGCCAAGCCCTGTAGCGTCGGCGTCCCGCCGACGGTTCGTCCGCGAGACGCGGACGCTACGACACACGCCCCTTGTAGCGTCGGCGTCCCGCCGACGGCGTTCGAACCAAAGTAGGCTATAATACCGATGACACTCAGGAGGCGCAGAGGACGATGTTCGGACGCTATCGTGCGGTGGGCGCGCTTTTGGGCTTGACGGTGACGGTAATTACGCATGCGCAATCGCTCACATGGTTAGGCGTGCTGCCAGAAGCGTATGAAAGTGAGGCGATGGGCGTCTCGGCGGATGGAAGCGTTGTGGTCGGAACCTCGCGTAGCAGCGCGCCGCGCGCGTTTCGCTGGACTCGGAACGGCGGGATGCAAGATTTGGGCACATTAGGCGGCATCCTCGCGCTGGGCACGGCAATCTCGGCGGATGGGCAGACCATCGTTGGCTACAGTAGCGACGCGCAGGGACGCCTGCTCGCCTTTCGCTGGCGCAACGGGCAGATGACCTCACTGGGCGCGCTGACGGGCGTCGTTTGGAGCGAGGCGTATGGCGTCTCTGCCGACGGCTCGGTGATTTCAGGGCACGCATGGGGCTTTGCGAACTTTACGGCGGTACGCTGGAACAACGGCGTGATTCAGAATCTGGGCACGCTGGGGGGTGCGAACGCCAGTCGTGCGTGGGGCGTATCGGGCGACGGGCGCGTGGTGGTCGGCGCGGCGTTTTTCCCCAGTCAGGGCTTCCCTGAAGCGCGCGCCGTGCGCTGGACGAACAGCGCGATTCAGCAGCTTGGCGCAGTGCCGGGCTATCGGCGCAGCTGGGCGTTTGCCGCTTCTTACGACGGCTGCGTGGTGGTGGGCTATGCCTACGCCGATGATGATGTTAGCCCCTCCATCAGCATCCGCTGGGTGAACGGGCAGGCGCAAAATCTGGGCTGGCTGCCGATGGGCGGCGCGGACGGCAGTATCGCCTACGGCGTCTCAGGCGACGGCTCCATCGTGGTGGGCAACTCCGACGGGCGCGCCTACCGCTGGACACAGGCGACGGGCATGCAGAACCTGAACACGGTCTACGCCAGCCTGCTTGCGGACGGCTCGCGACTGCACTCGGCGAACGCCATCTCCCCCGACGGGCGTTTCATCGTCGGGCGTGGCTACAACGCCGCCACAGGACGCACGGAGGCGTTCCTGCTGGACACGGCAACCTGCACAGCGCACAACGGCGATGTGGACAACAACGGCTGCATCGACGACGCCGACCTGCTGCAGGTGCTTTTTGCGTTCGGGCAAACAGGGCAGAACCTGGGGCGCGTGGATGTAAACTGCGATAGCGCAGTAGACGACGCCGACCTGCTGATTGTGCTGTTCAACTTCGGAGGCGGCTGCTGAAGGCGCTTACTCCATGACCAACACCGCTGCGCCCTGAATCTGCCCTGCTTTGAGCGCGGCTAACGCCTCGTTCGCTTGCCGTAGTGGGAAGGGGGTGGTGTGTGTTTCTATCGTGAATTGGCGCGCTTTTTCAAAAAACTCCTCGCCGTCGGCGCGAGTGAGGTTCGCGACGGAACGCACGACGCGCTCGCCCCACAGAATGGCATATGGGAAACTCGGTATGTCGCTCATATGAATCCCACCGCAGACCACCACACCGCCTTTGTCCACGGCACGCAGGGCAGCAGGAACCAGCTCTCCGGCAGGCGCAAATAAGATAGCCCCGTCCAAAGGCTCTGGGGGCTTCTGATCCGAGCCACCTGCCCACCACGCGCCCATGTCGCGGGCGTAGTCCTGCGTAGCGTGGTCGCCAGGGCGCGTGAAGGCGAACACACGCATGCCGTCCCGAATGGCGATTTGTATCAGGATATGCGCCGCTGCGCCGAACCCGTAAATCCCCAGCCGATTGCCCAACATTTCGCGTCGCGCCATGCGATAGGAGCGATAGCCAATCAGCCCCGCGCACAGCAGCGGGGCGACCGCGACATCGTCATAAGCGTCGGGGAGCGGAAACACATAACGCGCGTCGGCGACGGTGTACTCCGCATAGCCGCCATCCAGCGTGTAGCCTGTGAACTGCGCGAATTCACAGAGATTTTCGCGTCCCGCCTCGCAGAACCGACACCGCCCGCAGGTGTGCCCCAACCACGGCGCCCCCACCCGCTGCCCCACCCGCAAGCCCTCCACGCCCGCGCCGAGCTCCACCACCTCGCCCACTACCTCGTGCCCCAAAATCAGCGGCAACTTGGGATGAGGCAGCTCGCCGTCAAACACATGCAAATCCGTGCGACACACCCCACAAGCACGAACGCGAATCAGCACCTGGTGCTTCCCAGGTTCCGGCGTCGGCAGCTCCCGCCACTGCAACGGCTGCCCTAACTGCTCTAAGACCATCGCATGCATCGGACTCTAAAATACCCAAACCCGCTCCCCAAACGAGAGGGGCTCGCAAGGTATACTCTGGCTGCAAACGGAGGCATTTCTATGGTGAACGGCAACCTGCGGAAAGGACACGCTGTGGTGTTGGGCGCGGGCACAATGGGAAGTGGGATCGCCGCGCTGCTCTCCAGTATCGGCTGGCGCGTGCATCTACTCGATCAGGGCGATGTCGCCCAACAAGCCCTCGAACGCCTTCAAAAATCGGGGGCGTTTTATCAAGCGGATGATGCCAAACGGATTACTCCGGGTAATGTAGAAACCGATTTAGACTGTGTTGCCCATGCCGACTGGGTCGTGGAAGCCATCGTGGAGCAGATTGAGCCGAAGCGTACCCTGTGGCGCGAGGTGGCGCAGCGCGTTCACCCCGACGCCGTGCTGAGTTCAAACACTTCAGGATTGGGCATCGCTGAAATCGCACAGGCACTGCCCGAACCCTTGCGACGCCGATTTTTGGGAACGCACTTTTTCAATCCCCCGCGCGTGATGCGCCTGCTGGAACTCATCCCCACCGATGACACCGACCCCGACCTGACAACGCGCTTCACCACTTTCGCAGAGCGCTTGCTGGGCAAGCGCGTCGTGCTGGCGAAAGACCGCCCCGGCTTCATCACCACGCGCATCGGCATCTACGCGATGATGCAAGCGTTGGCAAGCGCAATAAAATACAACATCCCTCCAGAAGAGGCAGACCTGCTGCTGGGACCACTGGTGGGGCGACCGCGCAGTGGCGTGTTCCGCTTGACCGACCTCGTGGGGCTGGATGTGGCGCATAACATCGTGCGAAACCAGAAAGAACGCCTCCCCGATGACTCGTATATCCAGTCGTTGGAGCTGCCTCCGCTATGGCACTCCCTGATTGAACAGGGCAGACTGGGCGAGAAGACGGGCGCGGGGTTCTATAAACGCGAAGGCAAGGAGATTTTCACGCTGGACTACGCCCGTTTGGAATACCGCCCACGCACCGAGCCGAATCTGCCGATTGACCCCAGCCTAAGCCGCGCGCCCTACCCAGAACGGCTGTCCGCGCTCCTGAACATGCCCGACCCCTACGGCGCGTTCTTCCGTGAGGCGTTCCTCCTCCCGCTCGCCTACGGCGCAGAAGTGATGCCCGATGTCGCTTATGACATCCCCTCCCTCGATATGGCGATGCGTTTGGGCTATAACTGGGAACTCGGCGTGTTCGAAACTTGGGACGCGCTGGGCGAGGCAGGACGCAACGCATTAGCACGCCTGAACCTGCCCCAGGAACCAACGACGCTCCGCATGCTGCGCAATGCAGGACTACAAACCTTCTATATGACGCGCGGCGCAAGCCGACTCTATTTCGAACCGCGCGACGAACAAGGCGACTATGTCCCGTTAGTGACCCCCCAATTCTTCGTGCGACTCGATGAGCTGGCAACGATGGGCAGGGTGATTGCCGAGACCCCCGAGTGTCGCGTGATCGACTTGGGCGACGATGTGGCGTGCGTGGAGTTCCGCACGAAGGCGAATGTGCTAACCCCCAGCCTAATGGAGTTCGTGGCGGAGTTTCTGGAGACCGCCGAGCGCACGCATGTGGGCGTAGTTATCGGCAATCAGGGGCGCATGTTCTCCGCAGGGTTCAACCTGAACCTATTTCTGGAGTATATCGCCAAGCAGGATTGGCAGGGCATGGAGCGCGGGTTGCAACTGCTGCAGGGGCTAAGCCAGCGCATTCGATACTGCGGGGTGCCCGTGGTGGCGGCGGTGCATGGCTACGCGCTGGGGGGCGGATTGGAGATCGTGCTGCCGTGCGTGCATGTGCATGCGCATGTGGATACAGGCCTGGGCTTGCCTGAAGCGTCTGTGGGGCTGATTCCAGCCGGGGGTGGCACGACGCTGACGACCCGACGCGCCTTGCAAAACCTACCCCCTGAAGCAGACCCCGTGCCCCACTTGCGACAGCCGTTCCTCACCCTCGCCTACGGCAAGCGCAGCACGAATGCGTTCGAAGCGTACTCCCTCGGCTTCCTGCGCGAACGCGATACGCTATGCTGGAACATCGACCGCCTACTGTATGAAGCGAAGCAGCATGTGCTTGCGCTCTCGCGGGCGGGCTATCGCCCTGCAGAGCCAACCCCCATCATGGCAGTCGGCGTCAACGGCTACAGTCGCCTGATGATGGAAATCCACTGGATGCATCAGGCGGGGCAAATCAGCGACCACGACCGCCTCATCGCCGAAAAAATCGCCTATGTGATGACAGGCGGCGATTTGCGCGATGCGACCCCCATGCCCGAAGAGCATTTCCACGCCCTCGAACGGCAGGTGTTTATCGAACTCTGCCAGACCGAGAAGACGGCGGAGCGCATTCGGCACATGCTGGAGACAGGCAAGCCATTGAGAAATTAACGCGCTCACCGCACTGGGCGTCAGGAACGCTTTTTGAACAGCACAACGGTTACGCCAACACCGCCTTCGGTGCTGGACGGGTGGTGATAACTGCGCACCTGTGGGTGGGTTTTGAGGTAGTCCCAGACCATCTGGCGCAGGGCGCCTGTGCCCTTACCGTGCTGGATGCGTACGCTGTCATAGCCCGCCAGAATCGCATCGTCGAGATACTTTTCCAGCAGGGGTTGCGCCTCTTCCACACGCATCCCGTGCAGGTCTAACTCCAACGGCACAGGCGCGGCAGGGCGCGGCTTGCTCACGCGCACGACAGGCTTGGGCTTAGCGGGCGTCTCCAGCGCCTCAAGGTCGTTGAGGGCGACTGGAATGCGCAACTTGCCCACATAGACCTGCGCTTGATTGCCGCTCGGCAACTCCGCCAGAGTGCCTATCTGTCCGAGGCTGCGGATGCGCACCCGCATGCCGACCTCCCATTGAGGAGTTGCCTCATGAGGGGTTCCGTGCAGGGGTTCCACAGACTGCGCGGCGCGGGCTTTGTCCATAAGCGTTGCAAGCTGTTTGTGCAGTTGGACGGTTTGCTTGCTTTCGCGTGGAGCTTGACGCAGTTGGCGCAGGATTTGCTCCGCTTCCGCGCGGAGTTGCGCCAGATACGCTTCCATCTCGTGTTGAAGGCGTTGCTTCGCGGTGCGCTTCTCCTGTTCCAGCGCGGCGCGTTCCTCGTTCAGGCGCGCTTCTTTCTGGGCGAGTTCGGCGAGTTTGGTGCGCCATTCCGCTTCGGCTTGCTCAGCGGCGCGCCGAGCGCGGTCTAAACCGTGAATCATCGCGGATAGGCTGACCTCCTGTGCGCCGAGCGATTCGGTCGCGCGAGCCGCCACCCCTTCGGATAGCCCCAACCGTCGCGCAATCTCGATGGCGTGGCTCGCGCCCGGCACCCCCATCAACAAGCGGTAGGTGGGCTGCAGGGTCTCCAAATCGAACTCCATCGCGGCGTTGATGAGCAGAGGGTGGTGATAGGCGAAGGCTTTGAGCTCGCCGTAGTGCGTGGTGGCGACGACACGCGCCTCGCGCTCCAACAGGGTCTGCAGAATCGCCCGCGCCAGCGCCGCGCCCTCGGTGGGGTCGGTGCCCGCGCCCAGCTCATCCAACAGCACAAGACTGTTGCGACCCGCCTGCTCCAGATAGCGAATAATATGACGCATATGCCCCGAAAAGGTAGAAAGCGACTGCTGCAGGCTCTGCTCGTCGCCAATATCGGCGAAGATGCCGTTCGGAATGGCGATGCGCGCCCCCTCCTTGGCAGGGATATGAAGCCCCAGCAGGCTCATCAGCGTGAGCAGTCCCAGCGTTTTCAGGCTCACGGTCTTGCCGCCAGTGTTCGGACCGGTAATCAGCACGCCAAGCCACTCGCGCCCCAATTCGATATCGATGGGTTTGACGACCTCGCGGGGAATCATCGGATGGCGTGCCCCGCGCAGCCGCCAGACGCCGTCGGTATTAATCTGGGGCATGGTGCAATCCCAATCCAGCGCGAGCCTACCTGCCGCGAGAATGGCGTCGAGGTTCGCCAACGCGTCGATAGTCTCCCACAGCGCGCGGGCTTCCGCTTCCACACCGCGCGAAAGACCGTAGAGGATTGCCTCGATCTCTTCCTGCTCGGCGGTTTGCAGCTCGCGTAAACGGTTGCCCAGCTCCACCAGCGATTCGGGTTCAATAAACAAAGTGGCGCCGCTTGCGCTGGCGTCGTGAACAATCCCCTTGACGCGCCCACGCGAATCGCTGCGCACAGGCAAACAGTAGCGTCCACTGCGGAGGGTGTAGCGTGGCTCCTGCAACGCTCCGCCAAGATTCTGGATGAGTCGCTGGAGCTCCTCCGTGATGCGCTTATGGAGCCGCTGCTGGTCGCGGCGAAGCTGTGCCAGGCGTTCGCTCGCAGTGTCCAACACCTCACCCGCAGGAGAAATGCATAGCCCGATTTGCTTTTCCAACGCGCTGAGGGTATGGAGCCGTTCAGCGTAGACGGCAAGACGCGGATAGCGTTCGGCACGCGGCAACAGGTGGCTTTTGTAAAGGCGCGACGCTTGTAACAGATGCTGAATGTGGAGCAGCTCTTCAGGGCTGAGAACGCCTCCTTTCTCCGCTTTCTGCACTGCGGGGCGAGGTTCAGCAACACGCAGGGGGGGAGGCGGCTCACGCAGCAGCAGACGCGCAGCGTCGTCCGTTTCCTGCAAACGCAGGCTCACCAACGCCGCGTCACGACTCAATTCCCGTGCCAGCGCGTAGTCTCGCCCCAGCGGCGTCTCGGCACGCTTCGACCACTCCTGACGCACATAGTCCAACTCCAGCACCTTCAGCGTGTGCGCGTCCCAGTCCATCAAACGAAATTGTACCAGAGACTGCTCAAAGGGCACGGGCAGGAGTCTGTTCGCCGCAAGCGAATCCGTTGCTTTAGGGAGGTGCAATGATGCGAATCGTTAACATCAAACTACAGTTGCTGGAGTATCCGCTGGAGACGCCGTTTTATCCCTCATGGCTGCCCGGCTACCCCCAGACAGCGCATCGGGTGAACCTGCTCACTCTGGAGACCGATGAGGGAATCAAGGGCTATGCGGCGGGGGTCGCGTTCGCTCGCGAGGGTGCAGGGTTGGAGCAGCTGCTGATGCCGTTCCTATTCGGGCGCGACCCAATGCAGGTCGAAGAGGTGGTTCAAATCGCGCGCTCGGCGACCTTTCTCGGACTGCGCCTGTGGTGGATTGAAATGGCGTTTTGGGACATCATCGGCAAAGCGTTGGGGCAACCCGTGTACCGCTTGCTGGGGGGCTATCAGGAACGGGTGCGCGCCTATGCCAGTACAGGCGAAATTCAGGACGCCTCACAGCGACTGGAGTACATCGCCCAAGTGCGTGAAATGGGGATTCGGGCGGTCAAGCTGCGCTTCCATAGTTGGGATTGGCGCGAGGATATGCAGGTCGCCCGCGCCGTGCGGGAACAGTACCCCGACATGGAGATTATGGTCGACGCCAACATGGGCTGGCGCGTGGCGGGGATGGCGCCTGCGCCCAAGTGGGATGTGCCGACCGCGCTCCGCGTGGCGGAAGAACTCGCGGAACTGGGGGTGCGCTGGCTCGAAGAACCGTTGGACAAAAACGACTACGAAGGCTATCGCCGCTTGCGTGAAAAATCGCCCGTCGCCCTCGCCAGCGGGGAGATGAACCAAGACCTGCACGAGTTCCGGGAGTATCTGGTGCGCGATGCGCTCGATATCCTGCAGCCCGATGTGGCGCTTTCGGGCGGGATTCTGGTGGGCAAGAAAATCGCCGCGATGGCAGAAGCGTTCGGCAAACAAATCGCACCGCACACTTGGACAAGCGGACTGGGGTTGGCAGCGAACCTGCAGCTGATGGGCGCATGCCCGAACTGCGAATGGGCGGAGTTCCCCTTCGAGCCACCAGGTTGGGACCTCCGCGCCCGCGATTTCTTCTTGACGGAGCCAATTATGCCCGACGCCGACGGCTACCTCCCTGTGCCCAGCAAGCCCGGTCTGGGAGTGGCAATTGACGAGGAAGCCGTACAACGCTACGCGGTTTCGTAACGGCTATCTCTCGCGTTCTACCGCATAGTGTGCCAACCAGCGGAGCGGGTTCGCACGCTCGTCGAAGCCGTTCAGGGCGTTGAGTGCATCCTGTAGCGCGTGCCGCGCGTGGGCGCGAGCGGTCTCGACGCCAAACAGAGCGGTATAGGTCGCCTTCCGCTGCGCGCGATCGGAGCCGGCAGGCTTGCCAATCTGTTCGGTGGGAGCGATTTCGTCGAGGATGTCGTCCGTAATCTGGAACGCCAGCCCCAACGCGCGGCTATAGGCATCCAGCGACTGGAGAGCGGTTGCATCCGCACCCATCAACAGCGCCCCCGAAAGCACACACGCGCGGATAAGCGCACCCGTCTTGTGCGCGTGGATGAAGTGCAAAGTCGCCTCTGAGACCACCTGCCCCTCGTTGAGCAGATCTTCCACCTGCCCGCCACACATCCCCTGAGTGCCTGACGCTTCGGCGATGAGGCGCACGGTACGCACCACGCGCTCAGGCGGGCTGTGACGCACTTGTTCCGCGAGGAGTTCAAACGCTTTCGCAAACAGCGCATCACCCGCCAGAATCGCCATCGCCTCACCATACTTGACCCAGACCGTCGGCTGACCACGACGCAGACGGTCGTTGTCCATCGCGGGCAGATCGTCATGCACGAGGCTAAAAGCGTGGATAAGTTCCAGCGCACAGGCAGTGGGCATCACCTGCTCGGCATCGCCCCCCAGCGACTCCGCAGCCGCAATACACAGAATAGGACGCAACCGTTTCCCTGCCCCCAGCGCAGCGTAGCGCAGCGCCTCCGGCAAAACACGCGGCAACGGCGAGTCGCCCGACAAGGCGCGCGCCAACGCCGACTCCACACGCGCCTTACGGGGAATGACATAAGCGTCCAACTGCGCCCGCCAGTCCATAGCATGAGAATACCTAAAACAGAGAGACGAATCGCGGTATAATTAGCGTTCCACGCGATGCAAATTTTTCTGGGCGCACCGTATCGGGAACTGATTGAAGCGTCGCGCCAAATACTGGGCAACTCATGCAGGCTGCTCTTACCGTCAGGCGCGGCGCGGCTCATCGGGGGAGCAGACCACGCAATCTACGACTGGCACGGCTTCCTCCGCAATCTGACGGGTATTGCCTGCGGGGCGCAACCCACACCCGAAACTACTGCCCTGCTGGGCGAACTGTGCGAACAGTTACTAACCCCTCAGAGCTACTTCGGCAAAGTGCGCCAGTCGCCCCGTTTCCATAGTGCGCTCGCGCAGAACTTCTACCGCTGGAGTCTGGACGGCTTGACGCCAGACCTACTGGAGTATGGAGCGCAACAAACGCTGAGCCACTACGCCGCCCTCGCCGAACTGGACGACGCCGCCCTGCAGAACGAGTGGCAACGCAAAACCGACGAACTCACGCAACTCTGGCGAGCGTGGCAACACGCCCTGACAGAGGCAAGGCTTCCCGAACCGATTCGCATGAAGCGCATGCTGCTGGACGCGCTGGACGCCGTAGAAAGCGTCCCTCCGCTCCTGTTGGCAGGATTCACAGAACTCACTGCGCTGGATTTGGAAGTCCTACGCCGACTGGATAGCAAGACCCAGGTAGGCATCGCGTTGCTCTACGATTCGGCTCAGCCCGAAAAATATGCCCCCAGCGAAAAACTGCGCCAATTGCTCGCGCAGTGGGGCATCCCGGTTCAGGTGCAAACGCTCACCCCCACGCTCCCCACGCCCACGGGATTCTCGGTTGCGCCGACAGTGCGCGTCGTTATCCACGATACCCCGAACCTGCTGTACGAGGTGGAGACCGTCGCGCGTGAGGTGTTACGCCTCCAGCAGGAAGGCTTCGCGCTGGATGAGATCGCCCTACTGGTGCGCCAGCCTGAGTCGATTCTGGAGACGCTGCAAGTGATTTTCGCCCGCTACGGAATCCCCATTCAAGGTGAGGGAACGCTTGCCTTAGAGCAGTCATGGCGGGTGCGCTGGCTGATGCAAGGGTTGCGACTGCTGGCGGGCATCGGCATCGGCGAGGAGTGGCTCCACTGGCTGGAACATCCCGCGCATGCATTAGACCCAGAATCGCTGCGCACGCTGCGCCGCTCCATGCGGCGTCATCTGCCGGCGACACAGTGGTTCGAACGCGCCCTACAACACGCCACAGACCCCACACTCCAACGCCTGCTCCGCGACTTGGACACGCTGCGACCAATGCTTGGAGCCGACCTACCCCAAGTGGCGCAGCGGCTCATCCTGCGCTTGAATGCGGATACGGAACACGCCACCGACCTGACCGAGTGGATGCAACTGATCAACGCCTACACCCGCGCATGGCGACAACGCACCCCTGCCCAAGCGATTGAACTGCTGGAGCGTCTGGTCAGTGGCGCACGCTTCACCCGACGGTTGGGCGACGAGGGCGTGCAACTGGCACCGATAGAGCATGCCGATTTGGTCGGCGCACGGGCTGTGTTTTTGCTCCAAGTGTTAGAGGGGACGCTGCCACGCCGACATCCCGACGACCCCTTCCTCCGCGAAGCCGAGCGTATCGCGCTCAACCAGGCGTTGCAGCACGAGCGCGTCCACCTGCCCACCCGCACGGATTACCAAGCGAGCGAGCCGATGCTGTTCCAACGTGCCCTACACACAGCACAGGAACGCCTCCACCTCAGCTACTCCCGTACCCAAAACAACGAAAGCGACGCGCTCCCCTCGTTCTATCTGGAAGAACTCAAAACGGCACACGGCGACGCCATAGAAACCCGCTTCTACCAAGTCGAGCAAATCGTCCCAGAGCAGGACCCGTGCCTACACCCCTACGATCAGGCGCTGCGTGAACCTGTTGGCTATGTCGAGCCGATGCCCTCTCTGCGACGCGAGGCGTCGCGTGCCGTCGTAGCGCACACCGACCGACGGTTCAGCGTCACCGAGTTGGAGACGCTAGTGCGATGCCCTTTCGAGCATTTCGCTCGCTACATGCTGCGTTTACGCCCGCCGCAACGCGAGTTGAGCGTGCGCGATGTCGGCACCCTGACCCACAACGCGCTCTGTCGCGCCGTGCGCCAATCGCCCTCCCGCGCCAACGCCCAAGAGTGGGTTGATGCGCTCACCCAGCATGTGCGCGAAATTCTCCTCAGCAACGCGCCCGACTTGCCCGAATGGCAGGTACAAGTGTTGCACGCACTGGCGCAACGGCTACTGCGTCGCTTTGGGGGGCGCGAACCACGCTATCAAGCGCAGTTCGGCGTTATGCCGTCCGTGTGCGAGTGGGCGTTCGGCGACGCGGAAGCCGACGACGAAGAGCGCAACCGCACGGAGCCACTGCACAACCAGCAAGCCCCGCGCCCCGTCGCCTATCGACTCAACAATGGGCAGACAATCTCATTGCGCGGCGTCATAGACCGCATCGACCTCAGCCCCGACCGCCGAGTAGCAATGGTGCTGGACTATAAGTTGGGGCGCGCGCCTTCCAAAAACGACCTCACCGAAGGACGGGCAATCCAGGGACTGCTCTACCTGCATGCAGTGCGCACCATCCTGCCACGCACGCAGGTCGTGTTGGCATATGATCGGCTCAAAGCAGGACGGCGCATCCGCTTCGTACCGTACTCGGCGGAACTGGCGCAACGGTTCCGACGCATGGACGACGAGGATGCACAAAACTGCGTCGTACTCAGTGCGAGGGAGCAGAATCAGGCAGAGCAACGACTACGCAACCTGCTGACACAGGCGATTGCAGGGCTAAGTGCCGCTTCGATTGAGCCTACCCCTGGCGAACACTGTCGCCGTTGCCCATATGGCGACCTGTGTCGCCGCGCCGCGCGATAAGTGAACCTGCTTATTCCAGATACGCATAGACCACCCGCTCGCGGTTGCTGTAATCGCGCCGAATTTGAGGGTTTTTGAACCCCCAACGCGGCAACTGCTCGGCGAGGAGGGGTGCAAGGCGTGGGCTGGTCTCGAACGCCAGCAACCCCGACGGCACAAGCACCCGCCGTGCGTCCAAAGCGAGATGGCGGTACGGACGCAGAGGGTCTTCGGAAGGGACAAGCAACGCGAGCCGCGGCTCGTACCGAGCGACTTCGGGGGGCAGCGCGTCCCACTCATCGGGCAGCACATACGGCGGGTTGCTCAATACCGCATGCGCGACACGCGAACACAACGCCGAAAGCCACTCGCCTTGAATCAACAACAAGCGCGACTCCAACCCCGCCCGACGGCGATTAATACGGGCAATCCGTAAAGCACGCCCACTGCGATCGATGCCCACGCCACCCCACAGAGAAGCGTGCTTCAAACAGGCAATCGCAATCGCGCCGCTGCCCACACCGGCGTCAATTAAAATCGGTGAATCGAACTTCTGCGTCGCGGCCCACTCCAGAAATAGCTCCACCAGCAGCTCTGTTTCGGGGCGTGGAACGAGCACCCCGCGCCCGACCACAAGTTCCAACCCATAAAACCAGGCGCGTCGGGTAATGTAAGGAATCGGCTCGCGTTGGGCGCGACGGCGCACCCAACACTCAAAGCGGCGTTGTTGGCGTTCCGTAAGCGCATGCTCCGGATACGCTGTCAAACGCGCCCGCTCCCAGCCCAGACACGCTGCGAGCAGAATCTCCGCCTCGCGACGCGCCTCGTCAATCCCTGCCGCACGCAACCGCGCCTGCGCTCGCGCCAATAACTCCCCAACCACCATCGACGCCTATGATACCGCCTGCACGCTATCGCAGCAACAAGCGCATCGAGCAGGTATAATCTTAACCCTGGAGGTAAGTAGCGATGCCGAATACAAAGTCTGCGAAGAAGGCACTGATTAAATCACAGAAGCGGCGACTGCGCAACCGCTCGACCAAGTCGGCAATTCATACCTACACGCGGCGCGTGAAGCAACTGGCGGAAAAGGGCGACACAGAGGCAAGCATCGTAACCCTGCGTCGCGCGATTAGCCTTATCGATAAAGCCGTTAAGCGAGGTATCCTGCACAAGAACACAGGCAACCGCAAAAAGTCGCGCCTGATGATTGCTCTGAATAAGCGACTGGCACAGCTACAGGGCGAAACAAACACATCGTCCTAAACCCCTCGCGCCCCAGAGCAGATTTCGCGATTCCGCGTTTCGCAAGGAATGACAACAAGCGAAGCGCGGAATCGTTATCATTATTATCACAACCCTTCAGGCGTTGTCGGGGCGGCGTGCCAACCCACTTCGTACCGAAGAAGCGCTCACGCTGCGCGAACGCGCCCGAATGGAGACACCGCCCCGAAAAAGGTGTGGCGTGCGCCTAACGACCTATACCGCCCACGGCTCCTGCCGATAACCCATATCCCAGAACATCCACTCATAGCGGCTGGTCATCACGAAATGATGGCGCATCGCATCACGTTGCGCATCGGTGAGCGTCTCGGCGGTGGCGTCGGTAATCGCCAACACCTCGCGCACCACACCCCCGAACTCTTCTGAAGCATAAGTGTCAATCCAGCGCTGGTACAGCGGATTCGGGGAGCCGTGCTGCTCCAACTCTTTGCCGACCTCCCAATAAATCCAGTAGCAGGGCAAAATTGCGCCCAGCAGCTCATGGAACGGGCGCGCATAACACACCGCCAGCAAATAGTGCGTATAGGCGACGCAAGTCGGCGCCATCGGCGTGGCGTACACCTGCTCTGGCGTCAGCCCAAACTCCTTGAAAAAGCCCTCATGCAGCGAACGCTCCACTAAAATCGCCGTCTTGGCGTGTTCGTTGAAAACCGTGAGCCAGTCGTCGTGGGGCGATTTCGCCGCAGCAAGACTTAAACACTGGGCATAGTAGCGCAGATAGTGCGCATCCTGCACCACATAAAATTCGAATGCCTCGCGCGGCAGGCTACCGTCGATTAGCCCAGTAAGGAACGGATGCTGCAAAATTGCCGTGTAAATCGGTGTGATCGATTGCCAGAGCTGCTCGGTGTAGCGCATGCAATAAGCATTCGACACCGCAGCCCGAACTCCTTGCTGGGGTCGAAATGACCGCTCCCGCCTCGAAATCTGGGCAGTTTAACAGGCTACCTTGCGCCCTGGTGTGGAATTCGTTTCATGGGCGCACTGCGACCCAAGAGGCTATCATGCGAAAACCAATCGCGAGGGAACAGGGGTTTACATTGGTGGAGATTATGGTCGTCGTCCTGATTATCGGCGTCCTGGTTTCTCTGGCGTTGCCGAGCTGGATGAACGCCCGCGCTCGCGCCCAGACGCGCACCTGCGTCACGAATTTGCGCCAAATTCACCAAGCCAAAGAGATGTACGCCTTAGCGACGCGCGCTTCCAACGGCGCGAGCGTTAGCATGAGCGACTTAGTGCCCAACTACTTGCAGGCAGAACCTTTCTGCCCTGCTGGAGGAGGGGCGTCGTACACCGTGAACCCGATTGGAACACCACCCACCTGCCCTACAGGGCTGCCCAGTCACACCTTCGACTGGAACGGGGATTAATTATGCGACGGATCAGGGGGTCAGCTTTTGCGGAGATTTTGGTGTCGGTGTTCGTCGTGACGCTGTTGGTGTTGAGCATCGCGGCGATTTCGCCGATGACGACCCGCATGCAACGCCGAGCGCAACAGTACACCTTCGCCACCAATGTTGCCCAAACGGCGTTGGAACGGGTGCGCACGCTCGATTTTCTACAAATCACCGCGAACGGACTCATCAGCGCAGGCATCGGACAAACGATCGAACTCAATGACACAAATCAATTCCGAGTGCGATTCACCCGCCTGCAAACGCCGGGGGGAGGAACTTTGGATTTCACGAACGAGCTGCGCAACGGTTTCGGCACGGTAGAAGTGATTAACTTGACCACTAACAATAACATTTCCATCGGCTTGAAAACGGTGATTGTCACAGTCCGTTGGCAGGAACCGCGCACGAACCGTTGGCAACAGGTACAGCTTGCGACCACCATCGCAAGCCTAAAGTAGCACGGACAGTCGTGTCCGTGTAGTGAACGGGTTCGTGATTGAACTTGGGCAAGAATGCCCAAGCCACAGGGGAGTTTAGGGGAGGCAATCATGCACAGGGGTAGGAAAACATGCCGCATACGCGGCTCGATGATGTTGGAAGTAGCCGTCGCAAGCGTACTGTCTTTAATCATCCTGATGCTGCTGGTGAACACCCAGCTGAGTGTACTGCGCTGTTATGAGCGCACGATTGACCATAACACAGCGAATCGGAGTACCTATAACGCTTTGCGCGAGGTGCGCGAGATTGTCCAGCAGGCAACCTCGGTGAGTGTGAGCGGCGCCTCCGCCGCCATTCTCTTGCCGCGTCGCGATGGGAACGGGCGGTTTATCACGCCGTTGCAAGCCGATACAGCGAACCCCGTACAGCTGCAAGTGAACTTTAGTTTGGGACAGTTGCGCCTAACGCAGAACGGGCAAACACGCGTCTTACTGACGAATTTGGTGAACCGCACACCACAGGGCGTGAGTTACACCCCCTTCTCCGTGCAACAGATAGCGCCCGGCGTCACGGCGTTTCATATTCGCCTGAGCGTACAGCAGGGACAAGACACCAACGCGCCCTACCTCTGGTACGAGGAAACGATTTTACTGCGCAACGCAGTGCAGAACTAAACGGGGAGGTGCCTTCGATGCGAGTACAAAACACACGCCGCACACGCGGGAGTACTTTGGTCACCACGCTGGTCTTGGGTGGGATAGCGACAATTACAGCGATTGCGTATTTAGATATCGCCACCCAAGATTTGCGCACGGCGAACGCACGCATGCGCGAGGTCGCTACGCAGAATCTGGCAGAGGGGGGACTGAACGCGATTACTCAAGACCTTTGGCGGCAGTTCAAAATCGCGCAACGCTTCGACGCCTTGCACAGTGCGCTCAACGGCGCCAGCCCCACCAGCCCACGCTGGGTGCGTACGGGCGTCTTTGCTGGAGTCGGCAACTACACGGCGTCTGTAATCGGCTACGCGCAACCCGACAGCTATACACGCCGTATCACCGTGCGCTCCGTCGGCTGGATCGATCGGAACGGCAACGGACAATTAGACGCCCACGAGCCACGCCAAGTAATCGACCAAACCTTTGACCTCGCACTCACCCGCTCCGCGGTGTTCGACTACGCCTACTTCGTAAATAACTACGGCTGGATGTACGGCTTCAGCGGCGAGCAGCTGGTCATGAACGGCGACTCGCGCTCCAACGGCGACTTCGAGTTCCAGTACGGTTCAGGCGGACCGCCGGTGTTCAACGGTTCGATTATCGCCTCCCCCAATGAGAAACTGAGCCCCCGCGCAGAAGGGCGCGTTATTCTCCCTGGCGGTTTCCAAACCCCGCGCCAGTGGAGCAACACCGAATACACGACACGCGCCCTCACAGACCCCTGGATGCGTCAAGCCTATAACAGCGCCCTTCACGGCGCGTTCGGCAGCAGTACCTTCAATCTCTGGCGCGATTACCTGTATCACGCGCAGGGGCAGACGGTGAACGGCTCACCGTTCGGTGCAGTGCTGGCAGATGTGAACGGTACACGCAACTTCAGCAACCAAACATTGGACACACGCCCCACCAGCGAATTGGTACTACCCGACCTGAACGACCTGAACTACTATATTAACCTCTCACGAACCTGGCGCAACCCCAAAGCAACCTACTCGGATGGGTTGCCGAACCCGAACTACAACCAACCTGCCTATATCGAGGTATGGGATCCGCAACAGAACCGCTATGTACGCGTGGATACGAACGGTGTCATCAACGGCAGTGTCGCGCTGATTGGCTATCAAGATCGCCCTATCCGCATTCACGGACCGATTACGATTACTCAAGATGTGGTGATACGCGGTTATATCGAGGGTCAGGGCACGATTTACGCAGGGCGGAATGTGCACATCGTGGGAGATATTATCTACAAAAACCCGCCCGACTTCCGAGGAAGCGTTCTGAACAGCGTCTTGAGCCTCAACGAGCGTAAAGATGCGCTCGGTCTGGCGGCGCGAGGAAGCATCATGATGGGCAACACGAAGCGCTTTGGCAATCCGTATCCGCTGCGCTACATGACGCCCCCATTCACCCGTGGACGCTACGACGAAAATGGCAATTGGATTCCCCCGTTCGATGCGCGTCAGCGCGACAGCACCGGGCGCATGCGCTATCAGTCCGCGTTCGGCAGCGCAGACCAGAGCGATATCGAACGCCTCTCGCTCCAAATCGATATCAACCAGAACGGCGTGATTGACAACGACGAGAAAGGCGTCTCGCGCATCGACGCCATCATGTTCACGAACTTCGTCGGGGGAGGCAACTTGGCAACCGATGGACGTGGCTTAACCGTCAACGGCGCCATCATCGCGAAAGACGAGGCGATGGTACTGTATAGCCTGCCGCTGCGCTTCAATTATGACTGGCGCATCAAGGAGCGCAGCCTCGACGACCAGCCGCTCATTAACATCGAGTTGCCGCGTGTGGCAAGCGTGGTGCGCCTCGCTTGGCAGAAAACGCGCTAATATTGCACAGGCAGTCGTGTCTGTGC
Source organism: Fimbriimonadales bacterium (assembly GCA_026003075.1). Taxonomy (GTDB): domain Bacteria; phylum Armatimonadota; class Fimbriimonadia; order Fimbriimonadales; family GBS-DC; genus GBS-DC. The sequence continues at coordinate 118,417 of BPGO01000003.1, forward strand.
GTCGCTTGGACACAACCTGTCCAAGCCACAGGAATTGGGGAGGGAAACCATGAAAACAGGGATATTGGGGATATTGTGCATCGCGTTAATATCGCTCAGTTGGAGTATCGCCACCGAGGGGCGCAGCCCGAACGAGCGCCCTGCCTGGTGGAAAGAATACCAGAACGCACCCGCCATTCAGGCGTCGCCCGAAGTGGTTGCGCCGAAAGGCGACACACCCAGCGTGATTGAAGAAGCCGTGACACGCAGTGCGCCCGGAGGCGTGCCCGAGACGCTCGTTGTCGGCTCGGACAGCGCAATGCAGGGCGCCACAGACATCGCACCCGCTATAGACGGAGCGCAGGTCATCCAGGAAGCCTCGCGCAATCCGAACGGGAGCAGAAACTCGTTCTGGCGCGGCTTCGCTCTGTTTGGGGCATTCTTAGTGCTGGGCGGCGGCGCCGTATTCGGCGCACTGCGCTGGCTCTCGAATCAGCTTCCCGAGCCGCCTAAACCCACGCGCCGACGGCGGTTTTGAACCACGCGCGACGCCGATGACGCCGTCGCGCCCAAAACCGCCTCACATCGGATACCGAAGCAGGGCGCTGACGCCCTGAATCGACTCCCGGGCATCGCCATGCACGGTTTCTGCCTGCGCGCCCTGCTCCAACGCGCGCTCCAGCACGGTGTCCACAATATCGGGCATCCGCCAGATGGAAACCGTGCCGTCGGGCGCATCGTCGGGCGTCAGCCCAACCAGACCCGACGGGTAGAACACAACACCCGGTTGAGTGAACTCTGAGTCGTAGAGCAGTGTGCGCACATTGCCCCACTCCAGCGCACGCAGCACCGCGGGCAGCCCCATCGCTTTCATCGTCGGCGGGGTCGCGTACAACTCCTGAAGGAGCTGCATCTCTTGCTCCCGATCGAGCTCCTGAAGCCGATCCAACACGCGCTCGTAGATTTGGTTAACGGGCATCTTGTCGTGCGCCTGAATCCTGCCTGCATAGGTGCGGCGCACATAGTCATGCAGATAACCCGGAAACGCGCTCGCGAGCTCGTCGGGCGCCGCAATCATCAACCGATCAAACGGGTGCGAACGACGCAGCTCCCGAATCGTCTCAGCGATTTTGCGGAGATGCTGGTGCTGCTCATGGTGCTTAAGCATCTGCACATTCCGCTCCCCCATCCCATGTTGCGCGGTCAATCCGCTGGGAGTGCGCACCCCGTGCACGCCAGGCGGCAGCACCTCGCGGTCTTTGATGAAGCTGAACGCATCGAGCGACTGAATGCCGTGAATGTCCACCTGATAAAAGTAGGCGTCGCGGTGGTCAAACACCACCACGAGGTTCACGCCGAAGTCCGCTTCCACCGCGAACAAGCGGCGCACATAGGGCGTTTGGTCGACCACCAGCGTATTGCGTTCCACATAGGGCAGCAGCACCGTTTGGAACATTCCCTCGCCTGAGCAAGCGAACGCTGCCAACCCACGCACGGGCAAGGAGTTCTCCCCCACCAAATTGGAAGGTTCCTCCACGAAATCTTCGAGCTTGCGAAAGTCTTCTCGAACCGACCCACGCACCTCTGCGGCAATGGCGTGGTCGTCCAGCCAGTGGCTCAACTGATTAATGAGCGTTTTGAGCCGAATGCGATACTTGGGCGGGCGTGCTGCCCGATCTTCGGGGGTCAAGCTGAGATATAAAGTCGTGGTGAGATACCGTTCCGATTTGAAGTTTCTTAGGGTTTCTAAGGTGTTGCGCATGGTCTGCCTCCTATCCGCCTTCGCGTTTGGTATTAGGATACCCGAAAGTGTGCTTGACACGGGCGCGTCACGGTTTGCGTTCCTTCGGCTCCAGAATCATCTCGCCGATGGGTTTGCCCTCGCGCTCTTGGGACTGCGCCTCCACGCGCTGCGCCTCTTCTTCAAGGTAAAGGGTGATACGCTCGTTATTGCGCCAGCGCATGCGATAGAACTCATCTTCACCGTCTAACGACACATCGCCTTCCAAGGTCATGGTCTGTCGTTGGGCATCGAAAACCGCGCGCCGGGCGGCGCCGTCCAAACGGCTAAGCGGCTTGGGGCGGTCGTAGCGGAAGGTAACTCCCCCCGTCGCTTCCGCATCGCGCACGACAAGTTGGTTGCGTTCGTTCGGCGCCAAAGTGGCTTTTAAAGATGCGCAATGGAGCGTGAAGTACTGGTCGGGCGATTCCAGTCGCACGGGAACATCGCGCCTGCCACGCACCTCAATGGTGATTAATTCATCCTTCAGCCGCCGCACAGAAACCAGGGTGGTATAGTTGATTTTCACACGCCCGAACTGAACCTGACCTCCTTGCTGCTGGGGTAGCCCCTGCAAGGCGATTCCGCAACCGACCAAAACCGCGACCAACCAACGCATGCATTTCCAATTCTACCCTGTCAAGACACCCCTCAAAAGAGGATTGCCTTGGCAATCAAAAAGTAGACCAGCAACCCTGCGGCGTCGATCAGGGTCGTAATAAACGGCGCCGACATGACCGCCGGGTCGATGTTCAATCGTTTCGCAATAAGAGGGAGCGCCGCCCCCACCGTGGTAGCCATCGTGATAATCGCCATTTGCGCCAAGCCCACCGTCAGAGCCAGATCCACACGCAACTCGAACTCCTTGTGAGTCCAAATAAAAGCATTGACGATACCGATCAGCCCAATCAAAACCCCTAACACCAGCCCCGTGATGAGCTCTCGTGTCATAACCTTCAGCACTTGATTCAAGCGCACCTCACCCAGTGCCAGCGCACGGGTAATCGTGGTCGTGGTTTGCGACCCCGCGTTCCCTCCCGTGCCAATGAGGAGCGGAATAAACCAAGCCAGCGCCGACACTTTCTGAATTTCGTCATCATAAGCCCGCAACACCGTGCCGGTGAGACGCTCGGCAATGAACAGCAAGATGAGCCATCGCACACGCTTGCGTACCAAGTCCCACGGTCTCTGACTGAGATAAGGCTCTTCAGTCGCCTCCACAGCACCCAGCTTCAGCACATCCTCGGTGCTCTCGCTCACCAAGATGTCGACCACATCGTCGATGGTCACGATTCCCAACATCCGCCCCAAATCGTCCACCACAGGTACCGCCAAAAGATCATACTTAGACAGCAGGTTTGCCACTTCTTCCTGGTCGGCTTCGGGTTTAACCACCACCAAGTCGGTTTCCATAATCTGCTCGATGCGCTTGCTGGGGTCTGCGACAACGAGTTCCCGCAGGGAGCAGACGCCCACCAGTCGCTGGCGCATATCCACCGCATAGAGGTAGTAGACCGTCTCCACCTCGGCGCTGATTTGCCGTAGGTACTCGAGGGCTTGTTCCGCAGTCCAATCGGGTCGCACGCGCACATACTCGCGTACCATTAAGCGTCCCGCGGTGTTGGGGGGGTACTCCAGGAGTTCGCGCACATCGCGTGCCTCGGGGGGCGCCATCTGCTGGAGCAGCGCCTGGGCTTGAGGCTCTGGTAACTCTTCGAGGATTTGTGCCGCATCATCGGCTGGCAGAGCTTGCAGGAGGCGCGCTGCGATATCCAGCGGGATATGATCGAGAATCGCTCGCACCAACACAGGCTCTAAATAGTCCAATACCTGAGCGGCTTGGGGCTCCGGCATCCGAACCAACACCTGTGCCTGTTGCATGGGATTGTCCAGCATCGTGAGCGCTTCTGCGATATCTTGCGGCGGGATATCGTCCAGAATCGCCCACTCATCGGCTGTCTGAATTCCCTCACGCAGTCGCTGCGCCAACCCCTCTACTCGCTCCTGCATCACTGCACCTCCGAAGGGATTCTCGTGGTTTCCTCAAAACCGCGCAATGCCCTACAGGCGAAGAAAAAACCTGCTTAGTGTACCTAAAACGTGCGAATGGGCAGGCTTGCTGCGAATGGCGTGGTGCTGCGTGCTTGCCCTTGCTCCCCAACCACCTCACCGATAACGCCTGAAGATGTCCGGCAAAAAGCAGCTTTCGCAACATGCATGGTATAATTCCCCACGGCGAGGCGATCCTCGCACACCAACGAAAGGAGGCTTATGGCGATGAAGCGATTCTTTGGACTTACTCTCGCGCTTGCCTTGGCAGGTGGTTTGGCGCTGGCGCAACCGCGTGTTGTGATTAACGAGTTTGCCTACGATGACACGGGCGCTGACGACCTTGAGTTTATCGAACTCTACAACGCAGACACCGTGCCCGTAGACATCACTGGCTGGATTGTGGACTGTGGCGACCAGCTCACAGGCGACAATAATCTCGATTTCGTGATTGGCGACGACAACAACGACGGCATCCCCGACCGCACGGTTATCCTGCAACCGGGGCAGTTCTATGTGATCGGCACACCGAACTTGAACACACGCTGCGGCGGCTGTGTGAACCAACTGATCAACCCAGGTGCTGCAGGCGTGCTTGAGAACGATAACGAGTGGATTGCGCTGGTTATTCCTGGCGAGACGCGCACGGTGGTGGACGCCGTAGCGTATGAAGTGAATAAGTCGCCTCTTGCGAACTGGGTACCTGCCGATATCATTCCGCAGTTAGGTGGCGGACTGTGGGGCAACTACCAGAATCTGGAGGCAGGTACAACCACAGACGATGCCTTTATGACGATCGGTCGCTGGCGCGACGGGTACGACACAAATGGGAACGGGCGCGACTTTGGGCATTTCCGTCCCACTCCGGGGACGTCTAACAGTCTCCCCGCACTCACCAACCGTTTGTGCCTGAACTTTGAGAGCTACAATGTGGGCGATGCGCCCGCCGAATTCACAGGTTCCTACCGCAACCCGCGCGTGATTGACCCCACCCAAGCGGATAACACCGCCGCAACGGGCTTCAATCCGAACGCAATTCCCGCCTCACCGAGTGGCGGCAAGGCGATGATGGTGCGCGACTGGACCGGAGGCGGCAATGTGGCGATTGCGAACTCTGTGTTCGAAAACGGCAAAGCGGGATACGACCTGTACATCTATATCGATCCGACCGCGCCGCCTACAACGCGCGTGGAGACATGGATGATTGGCTTGCTCGGCTCGCCCGAAAGCGTGCACAACCACCCGCTGATCAGCAATAGCGCAAATGGCATGTCGGGTGTTGGCTGGGTATTCCGCCGCGCCAACGGCGCAACAGGGCACCCTGACGAGTCGAAACTCTACTTGGTGGACGCAGGTCCGGGTGGTCCGTCCAGCAGCTGGACAATTTACGGCTCGATTGATCTCGCATCGCTAAGTGCAGGCTGGTACCGCTTGCGCTTGGAGGTGTATGAGGACGGCGCCGTCAAAGGGCTGTTCTACAGCGACCCCAGCAACCCCGTGGGCATTACAGGCACGACCGCTACGGGACTGGTGGGCGGCTTCTACATCGGCTACCGCGAGACGATGGGGAACTCGGCTTCTGTCATTAACCCCGTCCGCGTAGACAATGTGTGTCTCTATCTGCCTGTGCAGGGCGATGTGAACGGCGACGGTTGTGTGGATGATGCAGACCTGTTGAGTGTGCTGTTCGCGTTCGGCGGCAGCAACGCGGAAGCCGATGTGAATAGCGACGGCATCGTGGACGACGCTGACTTGCTCACCGTGCTGTTCGCGTTTGGTTCGGGGTGTTAAGCCCTTCATCTCCCGTGCCCCCTCTCTTGAGGGAGAGGGGGCTGCTTTCCACGCTATTGCCCCGATTATCTGGTATCATGCGGTTATCATGCCGCGGCGCCATCCGCTTTCGCCGATCCTGTTTCTGGTGCGCAATCCGGGGCGCAGTTTACCCCTGACGCTGGTGCTGGCGCTGGCGGTATTGACCATTGCCAGTGTCGTCGCGCTCCTCAACTCCATCGACCGTACCATCCTGAAAATCTACGACTACAACCGCTACTTCGCGGCGATTACCCCACGCGGCTCCAGCAAACTCAAACCCGAACTGATGGAGCGTATCCAGCGCGCCCCCTATTATGGAGCCTCCTACGAGACGGTGGTCTGCTTTATGAATGCGGAGACCATCGTAGGCAAGATGCCGTTTGTGATTTTCGGGCTGGATCAGGCGCACATGGAGACGCTTGCCGCACGCTGTCGGCTCACGCTGCGCGAAGGACGCTATCCTGCGCCGGGCGAGGCTGGGGTTGTCCTTTCAGAGCCACTGATGCGCAACAAGCACCTCAAACTCGGCGATGTGGTGTTGTCTCCGTTCGTGCCCGACCAGTACGCGCCTGTGCCTGTGCGGGTGGTGGGGGTGCTGGAGGGCGAGACTTGGCTGGCAATCGGTTCGCTGGAGTTTATTCGGGACAACTTTTTCCCACCCACGCGCAACCTGCTGATTTTTGCCACAGAGCCGCGTCACCAACCCCGCCTCGACCACTGGCTCCGCGAAAACTTCAAAGGCGAACAGGCGCGCGTCTGGACCTACGCCGAGCTTCAGGAAGAGACCCACCGCGCCTTCAGGAACCTTTACTTTATCACGGGCATTGTGGTGGTCGTGGTGGCGGTGATGCTGGCGACGATGACGGGGCTATTGGCGAACATCTACTTCCAACAGCGATTGGTGGAGTTCGGACTCTTGCAGGCGATTGGCTTCACACGGCGCGGGTTGCTGATGCGCGTCTCTATCGAGACGATTACGGTGGTGGCACTCGGGTGGGTGTTGGGCGTGCTAAGCGCGTTGGGAGTGCTGTTGTGGGCAAAGGTGCGCATCATGGAGCCACGCGGATTATATATCGAACCCTTCGATCCCATCGCCTACCAATACACGCTTCCTGTGCCGTTGATGGTACTGGCGTTCGCGCTGTTCACGATTGGGTGGCGACTGCGCACTTTTGACCCTGTGGCGATTGTGGAGCGGAGAATCGTGTAGGGGCTATCGGCGCGACGCTACGAGCGTTTCACAAACACCCACCACTCCACCATAAGGAGCGCGAGCAACGCCAGCGTAATCGGCTTCCACAGGTCGCGCAAAGTGGTGAGCGTATTCTGCGCCGTAATCGTCTTGCCGCCCAGCTCGATGCGGGTGCGCGGGCGAATGTCGGACTCGTCGCTATGCATCAGGTTCGCGGCGAGGCGCAGTGAGGTCTTTTTCCCCTGCACAGTATGCACGCCCACGCGCTCGAGCCCCGGGATCACCACCGCGCCGTCGTTCACGGTGAAGGTTCGGGTTTGACCCTCGGGAGCGCGCAGGGTGAGCTCGGTTTCGGTAGGGTCTACCGCGAGGCTGAACGGGACGCCTGTACGCACGGTGAAATCGGCGGCGCCGCCCTGCTCGCCCACAGACCAGCGCAACAAGTTCGCGACGAAAATCGGGAAGGCGGGCTGTAAGGGGAAATCCGACTCCAGCAGGTTCCAGCCGATACCCACCCAGCGACGGTTCTGGTGCTCCCCAGCGACGATAAGGGGTGTTTGCGGACTCTCAGCTAACACTTTTGCCCATGGCGCGGGCGTGAGGCGTGCAGCGTTGTCAATCAGCAAGTTGCCCAACTCCAGATAGCGCATCAGGGGATGCTCCCGTTCCCAAATCGCGATTCGAGGGGCGCGTACGGGCGAACCCAGCGCGTCGATCGGACCGCCTTTCGCCTTGATGATCATCACGGCGCGGGCTTTCACGGGCACCGGTGTCGTGCGATCGAAGATAATCAGGTCAAACTCGCCGCCGCCCACGCGCTCGCCACGCTCGCTTTCGGGGACACTCGGGGCTTTACTGAGCTGCACATTCGGCTCCAACGCAAGGGCGCGCTCCAAGAAGAAGTTCCCCTCACCCACCAGCAGCACGCGAATCGGCTTTTGCATCACGCCTACGCGATAGGCAGCATTATCCGATTCGAGCATATCGTCCACTTTGAGCCGCGCCTCCAGAGGCTCCTGCAGCGAGCGCATCCTCAGCGTCTGCCCAGTGGTTTTGCCCCCCTCTACCGTGATGGAACGCGCGTCGATCAGTTTCCCGTTCGCGTAGAACTCCAGAATCGCCTGCATGCTCTGACTGCCGAAATTGCGAATGCCCACGAACCACTCGAAACCGTCGCTGCGTTCCTGCACATCCATCGCAGTAATCGCAAGGTTTTCGCCACTGCTGCCCAGCGATTCGAAAACCAGTTTCGCACTGCCTGCGGAGAAGTCGCTAACGGAGGGAAACGCCCCGTCGGAAAGCAGCACGATGCGGCTCTCGCCCGACTTCCCCACCAGCGCCGCGGCGAGGCGCAACGCCTCGTCTAAGTTTCCAGCGGTATCAGTGGGCTGGATTTGGTCAATCGCGTTCAGCAGTTTCTGTTTGTCGCTGGTGAGGGGCGACAACACGCGCACTTGGGCGCCCGCCTCGATTATCGCCAGCTGCTCGCCAGGGTTCAACTCCTGCACGAATCGGCGCAGGCGGTTCTTGGCGGCGTCAAGGCGTGTCGGCGTCGCGTCGGTCGCGCGCATGCTGGCGGAGTTATCCACCACAATCACCGATTGACCGGGCAGTCCCTTTGCTTGAATCATCGGGCGAGCCAGCGCAGTTAGTAGCAGCAACGCCGCCAGCAGTTGCAAAAACAGCAATAGGTTCGGGCGCAGTTTCTGGAAGAGCGCGTTCGCACGCACATCCGTCGTAATCGCAGGGAACAGAAACTTCGCGGGCACACGCACCTCACGGCGGCGCACCTTCAACAGGTACAGCAGGATGATAAACCCCGCCACCGGCAGAAACCAGAGCAATACCCCCAGCGATTGGAACTGCATGCTCTAATTTTACCGCACCCAGCCCAGCCGATCGGCGACATTCAATATCGTGACTGCTGAGAGAATCTGGCTCAAGTCGATTCGGTTCGCCTCAGCGAGGTAGATAACATCGCCGTCTTGGACAGCGGGATTCGCTGCAAGATTGCCGCGTTTCAGGAACTGCTGGTACGGCACGCGCAATCGCTGCAGGGTATCGCCTTCCATCCGTAGGATGGTGACTGTGGAGGTAATGGCGCGCGGGGTCATACCCCCTGCTGACGCAATCGCATCAGAAAGCAGGAACGGCTTTCCTTCGGGAATCGGGTAGTAGCCGGCGCGATTGACCTGTCCCACAATCGCGAAGCGTTGCAGATTCTGCGGCACCACGATGACATCTCCATCTTGCAGGGCAGGGTTCGCGCTCTCGCTGGTATCGCCCTGCACGGTGGCGCGATACAGGTTGAAGGGGATGATTTCACCCTGACGGTCGATAAAAGCGCGTTTGAGCGCGGCGAATTCCGTGACGCCTTCCGCAACGGCGACCGCCTGCAGGGCGCGTGTGCCGGCATCAAGGTCGTAGTTACCCGGTTTTTTGACCTCGCCGACAACCGCCACACGGATTGCCGGCTTTTGTTGGATGCTCAGCAGGTCGCCCGGTTGGAGCGTGTAGTTTGTGCGCTGGTCGCCCCGGTGGAGCAAGGCGGGCAGGTCGATCGGCAGGGTCTGCTCGCCTCGGATGAGCGTCGCCACCGTGCGTTCGGGCAAGATTTTCAGCCCCTCCGCCGCGGCGACTGCTTCCGCCACACGCCAGCCCGGACGAATGGGGTAGGCGCCCGGGCGGTTCACTTGTCCCTCGACAAACACCAGTAGCGGGCGCGCCTCTTTCAGCGACACGAACACTTCGGGATTACGCAAGCGCTGGCTCAGACGCTCGCGGAGTATTTCGCTCAGCTGATTCAGGGTTAAGCCACGCACGCTCAACTCGCCCACGCCGGGAAACACCACGCGCCCGCTGGGCGGCACGGTGAACTCGCCGCTGAACTGTTCGTGGCGCAGCACAACCACGGTAAGCACATCGCCCGTGTCCAGTGTGTAGCCCTCAGAGGAGTTGGGCCAGTGCAAATCGCCGCGCCAAGCCACAGCGCAACCACCGAAGTGCGCTGACATGCCCCATCGCTGCCAGCCTCGTTGCCGTCATCGCGTCCCCTCCTCCACCAAAATCACGCCCACGAGCCGGTCGCCCGTTTGCGCCAGCATTTGATAGGTGGCTTCGTCTAAGGCGTAGCCTTTGGGTGCGACGAGGATGAGCCGCTCCGCAGGTACGGGATGTGGCTGGCGTTGGACGGGGCGGTCTCGACCCGCAGCACACCGTTTGAAGTAATGGGCGCGGGCAGGGTCACTTCTTCGGTCGCGTTTTCGGGCGTTTGTAATGCCGTGGCGATTTGTTGCGCAATCGCTTGCGCTTGAGGCGTTAACGGCAGGGCGAGTGCGCGATGCCAAGTTTCGCCGCCGCCCAGCGCGCGGAGTTGCCATGTAATCAGTTGCAAGTGGGCGGGCGAGAGGGCGCCCTGCGTTTCTGCCAGCACGGGCGCGCCGAGCAAACGCTCCACTTCCCAGCGGTTGCTAAGTCGACGCGCACGCCACGCCGCCGCTAACGCGCCCAAACCACCCAGCATTACCCCCAGCATCATGCCTAACCCCATCGTCAGCACAGGACGCGGAAAGACCTGCCGATCCGGCAAGGTGGCGGGTTCCAACAGGACGGGAGAAACCTTGCCCACCAACTGCTGCGCCCGCGCCTGCTCGTAGGCGCGCACCTTCTCTGTCCAAATGGTCAACACCGCTTCATACTGACGCTTCAAATCCGTGTACTCCGCCATGAGGTCGGGCGTGCGTTGGAACAATTGCTCAAACTGCGCCTGCTGCCGCCTGAGAATCGCCAGCGTTGCTTGCGTGGCTTGCAGTTCGCTTTCCGCACGCAGGAGCGACTGCGCCAACTCCATGTACAGCGGGTTCACCATCTCCTGCTTGGCGAGCGTGAGAAACTGCTTATCGACGGCTTGCGCCAGCAGGTTCTCGCGTTCGCGTTTCGCTTGGGCGATTTGCTGCTCCACGACTTGCACTTCGGGGGCGTTCGGCTGGAACTCCTGCAATAAGCCGCTTCGCTGGATTTCCAGCTCGGCGATTTTGGTGTTGAGCTGTTGCACTTCCGGTGGAATGGCGAGATTGCGTGTGGCTTCGTAAAACTTGGGCTCGCGTTCGAGCTGGCGGCGGAGCGTCGCAATCTGGCGTTCGAGGGCGATCTGCTGCGCCTCTTGCGTGCGCCGCTGCTCCAGCAGGTCGGCATATTTCTCGACGCTTTTGGCAAGTTCCGTTTCGGGCGCGACGACACGCTGACGTTTCAAGAAGGCGGTCATGCGCGCGCTCGCCGCACGCAGTTGGTCTTCTTGATGGCGCAGTTCTTTGTCTAACTTTTCGACCAGGGTCGTGGGATTCTGATCGTAGAGCGTGCGCACATAACTAAGGTACGCCTCGGTCCAGAGTTTCGCGAGCCGTTGTGCGCCTTCGGGGGTGGAATCCGCCGCCGTTAACTCGACCACATTCGTATTGCGCAGTGCGCTCGCACGGAACCGCTTTTCGAAGTCGCGGTACGGCTCCTCGATCCCCGCTTGGCGTTGGACTTTTTCCAGCAAGGGGCGCGCCAGCAGCACTTCCACCTGCGTATTCAAATCAGGGCTGCCCCCTCCGATGAGGGCGGCGATGCCGCCTCCCGCTCCCAGCGTTATCCCCGTCGGCGTCTCGATGAGCAACTTCGCGTTTGATTCGTAGCGTTTCTCACCAAACAGTACTATCGCCACCGCCAGCCCTACGCCCAGCAACACTCCCGCCGCGACCCATTTCCACTGGCTCTTGAAAGCGTACCATAACCAAGGCAGCGCAATGGTATCTCGCCTCTCGTCCCAACGCTCCATCGCCCTGAATTGTACCTAATGCGCCTCCGTCGCGAACATCGCGCGCATGCGCACGCCCAACCCAGGCGCGTCGTTCGGCAGCACGCGTCCCTCAACGAGTTCTGCCCCGACAAACGGGTCATCAACGAGGTTCAGGTGGCTATCCAAATCCAAATGATCTGCCAACGGGGCAATCTGGCACGCCGCGCTGATCGATAAACTGCTATCGGAATAGCAGCCGTACATCACTTGGAGACCGTGGGCGCGCGCTGTATGAACCATCCGTATCGCCTCGCTGATGCCGCCACACTTCATCAGCTTAATGTTAATCCCATGCACGCGGTCGGCGAGTTGAACCACATCGCGCGTGTCGAAGCAACTCTCGTCGACAAAAATGGGTAGAGGCGATTCGCGGTAGAGCGTGAGTAGGTCGTCCTCAGCGCCGCGCGGGAGGGGCTGTTCCACATAGTCCACACCGCGCTCTGCCAACCAGTGGCACATCGTGATGGCGTCCTGCAAGTTCCAGCCGCCGTTGGCGTCCACGCGCAACGCGACGCCCGTCGGGACCTCTTGGAGAATCGCGTCCATCATCGCCTGGTCGGCTTCGATGCCGGCGGGGTTGCCCAGTTTGATTTTGAGCGCGCGGGCATGCGTGAGTTCGAGCCAGTCGCGGGTACGCTGACGGGCAATCTCTGGCGGATTGATGCCGACGGTCACCGAGGTGGGCACGATCGATTCGCGCGATAAGCCTAACATACGCCACACAGGCAGTCCCGTGCGTTTGCCCAGCCAATCCCAAAGTGCGCCGTCAAGCGCAGCGCGCGCCGCCGAACGCACTCCTGCAGTCTTTAGCGCGTGTTCAATCCGCTCGCGCTCCAGCGGGTGAAACGGCTCCAGTAGGGGTTTGGCTTTGGTGAGGTCTTCCAGAATCGCCTCGGTGCTTTGTCGGTGGTCACCGATACCGAACGGCGACGCCTCGCCCCACCCCTCAACCCCCTCGGCTTCCACACGCACCCACACATTCACCGTCTGCGCCGTGGTGCCCCGACTAATCGTGAGGGGGAAACGCTTGTTGACCGTAAAAGTCGTCCACGCCAGCTGCATACGCGATTCTGTTCGCCGCGCAAGCACGCTTCCCTGCCCAATCCGCGACGCAACAGGGACTCGGTGAACTTTGAGGTAATTAACAGGGGGAGACGCGCGTGCGCGAATTGAAACCGATACCGTTCGATAGCCTGAACCTATACGCCGTGTTGCACGAGCGCGGCTTTTTCTCGGGTGGACGGATCCAAGAGATACGCCAGCCCGACCCGCTTACGGTCGTGTTGCACATCTATATGAATCGCGAAGAGCATCGCCTGCTCATCTCTGCGGATGCGCAGCATGCTCGCATGCACTGCATCAGTACCAAAATGCCCAACGCGCCCACACCGCCCCCCTTTCTCCAGAGCCTGCGCAAACACATCGACGGCGGGATCATCCGTCAAGTGCATTTAGTCGGCTTCGACCGTATCGTGCAAATTGAGATTCAGACGCGCGAAGGCGTTTACCGCTTGATGGTCGAACTGATGGGCAAGCATTCAAATGTGATTCTGGTGGAGCCAGTAGGGACGATACGGAGCGCGCTGAAGTGGGTCTCGCCGCGCCAGAGTGAGGCGCGTCCTATTCGTGCGGGCGAGCCGTATCAGTTGCCACCGACGCGCGTGGAAGGCTTGCTCAATCCGCTGACGCTGTCCGACGACGATTGGCGCGCCCTGTGGAAGCGAATGGGCGCAGAGCGCGATTGGCAAGCGCACCTTGAGGGGCTGAGCCGTTTCACCGCGGGCGAGCTGGAGGCGATAGCGCAAGCACACGGGTTGGGGGGCGTACTGGAATGGGCACGCCAGCTGCGCGAGGGCGCGTGGACACCCAGAGTGCTACGCGACCCACAGACCCACCGCGCCCTCGGAGCCTACCCGTTTCCAAGCGTGCAGTTCCCCACCGAGTGGCAGCACCCACGCACCAGCCTCAACACCGCATGGGAACAGGTGTTCACCGAGCGTCTCCAGTACGCGCGTGTCGAGAGCCTCACCCAACGCTTGCTGCCGAACCTGCGCCGCGCCCTGACTGCACGGGAACGCGCCCTCCACGACCTCCAACACGCCCTCCAAGACAGTCAGCAAGCCGATCAATGGCGGCTCTATGGAGAACTTATCCTGGCGTTCGGGCATACACTCCCCCCTGGCGCGAAGACCCTGCAAGCCCCCGACTACACCCAGCCTGAAGTCCCAATGATTGACATTCCGATAGACCCCGACAAAACACTCGCCGAGAACGCCGAACGCTATTTCCAAAAGGCGCGCCGCGCTCGCGAGAGCCGCGCCGAACTCCAAGCCCGACTCGAACGCCTGCAGTCGGAAACCGAGTCGATTCGGCACGCCCTGTTTATCGCGGAGCAGCACCCCGACGAATCGACGCTCCAACGCTTGCTGGAACAAGCACAAGCGCACGGCTGGCTCCGCGAGGCGTCCACTCGCACCCCTGCCCCACGCGCCGAGAAAGACCCCCTCGAAGGGCACAAAATCCGTCAGCACCTCAGCCCCGATGGCTATCCGGTGCTGGTGGGGGAGAACGCTCAGGCGAACGATTTCCTACTCACCCGAATCGCGAAGCCGAACGACTGGTGGCTCCATGTGCGCACGGGCGCCGGCGCGCATGTGATTATCCGTACCGAGAACCAACCGCAGCGCGTCCCCAAAAGCACTCTGGAGTTCGCCGCGCGTCTGGCGGCGCAAAACAGCGCCGACCGACACGCCCGCGTGGTGGAGGTGGACTACACCCTGCGCAAGTATGTGCGTAAACCGAAAGGCGCACCCCCCGGCTTCGCCCTCTACACCCACGAGAAGACCCTGCGCGTAGAACTGAAATGACCCCTTCGCAGTAGGAGGGCATCGCGTTGCGCCGAATCGGATGGATACGATGACACGGGTGTTGCGCTGGGCAACGATGGCGATACTCCTAATCCTTGCGGCGCTTACCTTCACGCCGCTGGTGTGGCTGCTCGCAGCCGCGCTCAAAGCCCCTGAAGACCTGTTCTCCTACACCTTCTTCTCGCCCAACCCAAGCCTGAAGAATTTCTATGACCTGTTCACGCAGGTGGACTTCCTGCGCTTCGTGGCAAACAGCACCTTTGTCGCCTGTTCAAGCGTGGTCATCCAGCTCTTTTTCTCCTCGCTGGCGGGCTATGCCCTCGCGAAGTACGAGTTCAAAGGCAAGCAGGCGATTACGATCCTGATGCTGGCGACACTGCTCATACCGGGGCAGGTAACCCTCGCGCCGACTTACGAACTTATCTACCGCATGGGGCTGGTCGATACCTACGCGGGGCTGCTGGCGCCGGGGGCGGTTAGCGTGTTCGGCATTTTCCTATTCCGTCAGGCGATGCTCAGCGTTCCCACCGAACTCATCCACGCAGCGCGTATCGACGGCTGCTCGGAGCTCCAGATTTACTGGCAAATCATCATGCCGACCGTGCGTCCCATGGTGGGCGCGTTTGTGCTGATCGCGTTTATGGGGCAGTGGAACTCGTTCCTATGGCCCCAGATTATCCTGCACAGCGCCGAGCGGTTCACCCTGCCGATTGCGCTGACGCAGATGGTGGGGATTTATCAACAGCAGTACGGGATGTTGATGGCGGGCACCCTGCTGAGCATCCTCCCCGTGATGGCGTTGTTCCTGTTCCTGCAGCGCGAATTCGTGGCGGGGCTTACGGCAGGCGCGGTGAAGGGGTAGAGGCAGGGCAGTGCGCGAACCGCCCCGACCCCGCTCACATCTCCCTGAACCATTCCATTTCCTGCGGATTCGTGCCGTGGCGATTGAGGTAGATGCTCGGGTTGATGCGCACAGGCTGACCTTGCTGGGCACGCTGGGGGGTACTCGAGCCGTGCGTTTGGTGTACCCGCGGACGGCGCGGTGGTAAAAGGCGAAGGGTGGGTGGGTTTTTCCTGCGTAGGCGTGGTCAGGGCAGGCACGGGAGTCAGTTCGGCAGCCAACCAATTGCAATCCCACGCCTTCGGATTGCGGCGCCACATCAGAGTAGGTACAATCAAGGGCACGGGGTGATTCTGATGAGAGGAATTGCGTTGGGGTGCTTCGCGGCGCTGCTCCTCTGGATGCCTGTGGGGGCACAGCAAGTGGAGTTTCCAGCAGGCTACTATTCGTTCGCCGAGATTGCGCAACAGATGTCCACCGCAGGCTACAAAGTAGATTGCGCGCGTGATTTACAACAACGCCTCGCGGTTATCCATCTCAAGCCGCGCGAATGGCAGCAAGCACGCGAAGCGCTGGAACGGGGGCTGGAGGTGCGTTTTCGCAAAATCAGCAACGCTGAAAATCGCTGGATCCTGGAGCGCCATCCCGAAACGCTGCGCAAGGAGAAACGGCAACGCGAACTCTTGGCAGCGTACGCTGAAAAAGAACGCGATCGCGACTTGCGCTTGCTGCGCCTCCTGATGGACAACAATACGCCCGAAGAGAAGGTTGTCCAAGCATTTCTGGACGACTTTGAGCAACAGTTGGCTTCCGACGAAACGAACCGCCCGAAGGTTTCGCGCGAGGAGACGGAGAAACAAATACGCAGCTTGGTCCAGCTGTTTCGCACATCCCCGATGGAGCTTGCGCTGCGCGACTGGCGCGCCTTCCGACGCTTAGAAGAGCAAATGGAGCAATTTGTCAGGGAGAACTCCGAGTTGCAGATGGACGAACAAAATCCCTTCGGGTATTTGCGATCGTTTCTGAATCAGTATCCGCTGAGTAGTTTCGGCTTTTCCAAAGAGTTATTGGATTGGGCCCAGCGCACCGCTAACGATAAAGACAACGAGTTTTTCAAGAGTATGGGCGGCGAGATGCTCTTTGCGTTTTCTAACGATCCGCAAGCCAGGCAGTTCCTCTTGCTCCAGATGGCAGGGCTTTTCGCCACAGGTTACGGTCAAGCGTGGGCGCTGGATGCATTGCGTCAACAGATGCGTCCACCGATGACCGTGCTGGAAGCTATCGAGCAAGGAGTCGTCGTCCGCGACTACACGATTACGATGCCGCCAGAGCCGCTGGCGTGGCTTGTGAACGATGTGGAAGGCAAGGTTGTGCCTTTGGACAGTCCTACCCCCCTGCCTGTGAAGTTGACGGCAGTGGCAAGTTGGAGACTCTCGAACTGCTCCTTCGAATATAGGTTCCCCGAAGCAACCCCTGAGAAGCCTCGGTCATTCGCTCTTTTCTACGGGAATCAAATTAGCGAACTTGCGCCTGTGGTTTTAGAGGGCAAGGGATTCCTCCGCACACTGAAAGCGATGGATCCTGAGCTGCTGCGGGCTTACGAGCGTGCCCGCGACGAGCATCAAAAACTGTTGGAGCGGCATCCAATCCAGCAGTCTGTGAAGTTTCCCCACGCGGGTCGTATGCTTTTGGCGGAGTGCCTCTACCGATGGGCGCATGAGCAGCAACAGGAAGTGGTCATGGAAATTACCGAGTTCGGAAACTCGCAGGGCGATACGCTGGCAAAACGGCTCGCCTCCAGCGATGCGCCTTACCTTTTGGAACAGCACGACAGCGTCTGGATCCTGCGTAACTGGCGGGCATTCGTCGACCGCGTTCCCGACTATCCCCTTGCCGCCATGCGCGACTTAGTGCGTTCCGACCAAAGCAGGGAAGCGTGGCAACGATTCTATCAGTCTGTCAGTCTGGAGCAGGCACGATGGCTGATGACTTCAGTAGATTCCTGCACTTGGAACTTGAGCGACCAACCAACGGGCGCGGGAGTGTGGATTGTGATGCGCGATTTGGGCAATGCGTGGCTGATGATGCGCCTGTTGAATGAACTACCCAGCGACCTGCGTGCCCGTTTATGGAACGACTCGGACGATTCCTCTTCGACGCCAATCTCCTTGGCGTCGCTTCCTGCGGAATCGAAGGCGCGTCTCTTACAGGCGCTGGAATATTGTCGGGCGCCCATCGTTTCGTCCCTCGCCTATGATTCGAGGCACTTAAGCTTCGTGCCTCCCAGCGAATGGGTGACCCATCTAATGGTGGAACGCAAGCATGGGCGGTGGCGGCTCATCTATGGTATCCCCCGCCCTGCGAAGGAGGAAGAGGGAGAAATGGCAGAGAGGTTCCCAATCATCTTGCAAACTGTACTTCCAGGCAAGCTCTCGTCCGTCGTTGAGGAAGAGGAGGTACAGACCCTTGAAATGAACGCGCCCCCGATGCAGTAGGGGGGTATCCTGATGGTGGCAGGGGCGCACGCCGCCGAATCGTATAGTATCGCAAACAAAACGCGAGATTTTAGAGCAGTACGGGGGCGTGCTGATCGCCGACTCGGTTGGGCTGGGCAAGACCTACCTCGCGCTGCGCCTGCTGGATGATTATGCCTATCAGCAGCGTAAGACCGCCTTGGTCATCTGCCCCGCCGCCCTGCGCGATACCGTATGGAAACCCCTGTTGGAATATCACGCCATCCCACATCGAATTGAGAGCATGGAGCAGATCAGTCGCGGCGACCTCGGTCTGGGCGACCTCCAACAATATAGCGTGATTGTGGTGGACGAATCGCACAACTTCCGCAACCCCAACGCGAACCGCTGGCAAAACCTGTTCCAACTGCTGCGCAACGCCAGCCCCGAACAGACGCGCTTGATATTGCTCACCGCCACGCCCGTGAACAACTCGGTGTATGACCTGTATCACCAGATTCGGCTCATCACGCGCGACCAGAAAGACTTCTTCCAAATTGCAGGCATCGACAACTTGGAGAGCTACTTCCGCAAAGCGGAGGAGCAGCGCGAGAGTCTGTACGAGCTCTTGGAGGCGATTAGCGTGCGGCGCAGTCGCGCGTTCATCCGTCGCCACTATCCCGACGCCGTGATCGACGGTAAGCGCATCCACTTCCCACAGCGTCATATCCACTCGGTGAAATACGACCTGCAGGCAGTGTATGGAGGTGACCTCTATCTGCGCGTCGCACAGACTATCGAGGAACTTCACCTCGCGCCTTACCAGATCGACGCCTACCGCAACGAGGTGGTGCAGAACCGTCTCCTGCTGTTCGGGGATGAGTGGGCGCAAGTTGAGCAGGCGCTGCGCAAGACGGGCATGAGCGAGGAGCAGATTCGCAAGTTCCGTTTTGAGCTGGGCGGGCAAGCCGCGCTGGCAGACCTGATGCGCGTGCTGTACCTCAAACGGCTCGAATCGTCGGTGGAAGCGTTGCGCAACTCGCTCCGCCACCAGCTGGAGTTCCAACAGCAGTTCCTACAAATGCTTCACCAGGACAAGCTCCTCTCCAGCAGGAACTACCGCCGCATGCGGATGCTGGAAGGCGAGGACGAAGAGGAGCCAAGCGAAGACCTGCAGGCGTTTCTGAAGAACCTGGAATCTATCGACGCCAGTCAGTACAATCTGCACGCGATCCAGAAAGCAGTAGAGGAGGATGTTCGTAAGTTAGAGTCGCTACTGCAAGAACTGAAGCGGCTCGCGCCTCAACACGATGCGAAGGTCAATAGGCTGGCGAACCTGTTGACAAACGATCTGCGCCATGAGAAGGTGCTCATCTTCTCCTACTATAAAGACACGGCGCGAATGCTTTATAGTGAACTAAAGCAACGCCTGCCCGATGTGGAGATCGCGCTGGTCGACAGCACTGTGAAGATGGAAGAGCGTCGGCGCATCGTGCAGCGGTTCTCGCCGCAATCCAACCGCTACACGCTCCAGCCGGGCGAGCGCGAGGTTCAGATTCTGATTGCCACCGACGCGCTCAGCGAGGGGCAGAACCTGCAGGACGCCCGAATCGTCGTCAACTACGACCTGCACTGGAACCCCGTGCGCATGGTGCAGCGCATCGGGCGCATCGACCGCATCGGCTCGCCCTATGACACCATCGAAGTGTATAACTTCATCCCCGAAGACGCGCTGGAGAACTTGCTGGGGCTGATGCAGCGCTTGCTGGACAAGTTAGGGCAAATCAATCGCACGGTGGGGCTGGACGCCTCCGTGCTGGGCGAGGCGCCGAACCCGATGGATTTCAACACCTTGAAGCGCATCGCGCAGGGCGAGGATGCCGTGCTGGAGGAACTGGAGCAGGAAGGCGAGCTGAGCATCGGCGAGTTCCTGATGGAGGATCTGATGGCGTATCTCAGTGAGCTGGGTGAGGAGCATCTGGGGCGCATTCCGCTGGGGCGCGGCACGGTAAAATATGCCGCTCAGCCCGAACAAGTTGGCTTCTTCGCCGCCTTTCGGCACACCCGCACCGAACGCCACTACTGGCTGTTCCAGCGTGAGGACGGCTCGCTGGAGACGGCGCAGCTCCGAGCCATCCAGCCCGTGCGTTCCGAACCGAACGAACCCGCCGCTCCCCTGCCCGAACCAGGTCAGACCGAACGAAAACTGCAGGCGCTTCGCGCCGAACTGGTCAAACGGCTCAACCAGCAGGTGCACCGAGCCAATGAGTTGCCCAAGGTTCAGAAGCAAATCCTGCGGTGGCTACGCACCCTGCCCTCGTCGGCGTTGCGCAATGAACTCCTCCAATACTTTGGGGACGCCCTGCCCGCAACGGATCTCACGGACCTGCGCACCTTATGGCGCGAAGTGCAAAAGCTCGCGCCCCAGCAAGCCATGCAACGGCTCAACGCCTTTGTCTCGGCGTTATGATCGGTTGTGTGAAGTGGTGGTGGCTTGGATATGGCTGGCAGGGATACGGCGTTTGATGCGGTATATTGCAAGAAATGGTTCTTAAACAACCTCTAACTCGGATAAACGCTCCTTCACGGCATCTTATCTATCGTCAGAATCTTTAGTTCTTTCACGCGCTGAAGAGCGGCATCGTTGGTTAGAAACGCATCACAGCGGTTCACAATCGCTGTAGCAACCTGGAGCGCGTCGGGTGTGCGTAAGTTGTAATGCGCACGCAGATCCGCGGCTTTTAGCGCTATCTCAGGCGAGATGGGAACCACCTCAAAATGCGCACTGGTCAGTAATAGCTGCTTATACCGTTCAACGAGGTCATGACGCCCTTGCCGAAGCGGATACACCAGTACCTCTACCAGAGTAATCACAGAGGTCAACCCATCAATCGCGCCTTGATCGATTCGCTCAAAAATCGGCGTCAACAAGGCATCGTATCTCGGATGCGCCTCTATAAAGTAGATAATGGGCGCCGTATCCAACCCCAAGCGCGAAACCTTTTGTAACGCCTGTTCAATAGGACTCATGGGTGATGATCCCACTCAGAACGGAGCTGGTCTATATATGCTTGTATGTCGATTTCGCGCCAGACTTCTGCGCCCAGACCGTGCAGCTCCAGAATACTCTGGGGCTTCTCGGCAACACGGCTCTCCGCCAGCTCGGTGGCAATCTTTGCCAGCAGGTGAATCTTCTGCTGGGGCGTCAACACTCGAATGTACCGTTCATACAGCTCCTCAACAGTCAAGGGAGTTGCCATTTTGGTTCACTCGGTGGGATTATACCTCGAAAGCGCAAAAGGGGAGACATCCACTGCAGGGTGAGCGAATAACCCAGCGTCCGAATCATTGCGCACCGAAGAGTTAGTAGGAACGATGTTCACCCACGCGCCGGATGCACAGGAGCGCGTGGGAATACCCCACACGCTCCGCTCAACCGTCGCGCCTAACACCCACTGCCAAAGTGGAACAGCACCTGCAGCAGGTCGGCGTCGTCCACGATGCCGTCCTTGTTGATGTCCTCGTGGCGGGTCAAGCCCGTGCCCGGTGTGCCGAACGCGAACAGCACGGCAAGCAGGTCGCTGTCGTCAATACACCCATCGCCGTTCGTATCGCCCGTGCGCCAGGTGTCCAGCAGGTACGCTTCTTCTTGGCGTCCAGTGGCGGCGTTGTAGCCCACACCCACAACATAGCGTCCGTCGGGCGAGAGGGCGGAAGCATTATCAAGCCGCGAGCCGTCGGTGAGCAGGTGGGCGTAGGTGCTGTTCAGGTCTTCCATGCCGCCCGATAAAGTCCACCGAAAGGCACGCAAATACCTGCTGGCGTTGACTGCCCAGCCCACCACCACCGCGCCGTCCGCAGAAACGCCAAGCGCATAGCTCTGAGCACCGCCCGGCAGCGTGCCGAGATCCTGCATCCCGCCCGACGCTGTCCAGCGAAAGGCACGCCATCGCCCGCTGGCGTTTAGTGAACTGCCCACCACCACCGAGCCATCCGCAGAAACGCCATATGCCCAGCTCTCAGGACCGCCCGGCGTGCCGAGATCCTGCATCCCGCCCGACGCTGTCCAGCGAAAGGCACGCCATCGCCCGCTGGCGTTTAGTGAACTGCCCACCACCACCGAGCCGTCCGTAGAAACGCCAGACGCTCTGCTCCAATCACCGTCCAGCGAGCCGAGATCCTGCATCCCGCCCGACGCTGTCCAGCGAAAGGCACGCCATCGCCCACTGGCGTTGTATGCCCAGCCCACCACCACTGAGCCGTCCGCAGAAACGCCAGACGCCTCACTAAAAAAACCGCCCAGCGTGCCAAGATCCTGCATCCCGCCCGATAAAGTCCAGCGAAAGGCACGAGAATACCCGAAGGCGTCTTCTGCCTGGCCCACCACCACCGAGCCATCCGCAGAAACGCCAAACGCATCGCTATAACCACCACCCAGCGTGCCAAGATCCTGCATCCCGCCCGATGAAGTCCAGCGAAAGGCACGAGAATACCCGAAGGCGTCTTTTGTCTGGCCCACCACCACCGAGCCGTCCGCGGAGACGCCACGCGCATAACTCCCACTACCGCCCAGCGTGCCCAGCCAAGTCAGCGATTGCGCACAGACACGGGTTCCAGCACCCAGCGCCACGCTCACCAATACGCTCCACACCAACCAGTTCCTGCAGGCTCGTCTCATCGCTCCTGCCTCCTCTGTCTCTGAGATTTTCGTTTGCGGCGGGTCGCCTGTCGTCGCCCGCGAAACCGCGCCGCGTCTTACACTCTATTATACAAAAATTCCTCAAAAACTTGCCATTAATCGGGGGAAATCGGTATCAAGTTCCTCTGAAACGCAAGCGCTCAAGCGGATGTTCGGCAAATCACCGCGCCCAGCTAACTCGAGCGAACGCTCCCAAGCAACAGAGAAGGCGACTGAAGTCGCACACAGTCGCTCGCTTGAAAATCAAGTTAGACAGAGTCGCTTAAAGGCGCATGGGCGATCACCGACGCGGGACGCCACTCTATAAAGCAGTTGGAACACCCAGACAGCACCGAATAAGCCCGCCGAACCCTATCGCACAGAGGCTCCTATATCCGCACAGGCGACTCGCGCAGGCTAATCGCCTGAAGCAAGCCGACCGCTAACAGCGAGACCCACAACACGGTGCCCCCATAACTGATAAATGGCAGGGGAATACCCACTACTGGAAACAACCCGATGGTCATCCCGACATTGGTAAGCAGGTGAAATGTAAACAACGCAAGGATGCCCCCCGCAATGAGGCGATGATACTCCTCGCGTGTGCGCGTCATCAGCCGCCAGATAGTATACAGAAACGCGCCATATAACCCCAGCAAGCCCACTGCCCCGACGAAGCCCAGCTCCTCCGCGACCACCACGAAAATAAAGTCCGTGTGCTGTTCGGGGATGTAGCGCAGGTTCTTTTGGGTTCCGTGCAGGTAGCCCTTGCCTACCAGCTGCCCGCTGCCGACCGCGATACGCGCCTGCAGGATGTGATACCCGCTTTGTTGGGGGTCGGCTTCGGGGTTCATAAATGACACGAGACGCGCTTTCTGGTAGTCCTTGAGGATATCAAAGTGCCACAGCCCCGCAAAGCCGAGCGCGCCCGCCACCACCGTAAGCCAAAGCCAACGCGTCCGCGCGCCCGCCAAATAGACCATCGCGAACCATAACGCTCCAAACACGATGGAAGTACCCAAATCGGGCTGTTTGAACACCAGCAGCGCGGGCGCCGCCATATGAACCATCGAGAGCAAGAACCCCTTGGGAGTACGAATCGCCGCGCCTTGACGCGCCAGCCAACTGGCTAAAGTCAAAATCAGAAAGATCTTCGCGAATTCCGACGGTTGCAGCTGGAACCCACCGGGCAACTCCAGCCAACGCTGCGCGCCCTTCCGCTCCGCACCAAACAGCAACACACCGACCAACATCCCCAGATTCAGAGTGTACAGGAGCTTGCTATAACGCGCCCACATCGACGGATGGATGCTCGCCATCACCAACGCCAACACCACGCCCAGACCCAGCCATACCAGCTGCTTCCGAAAAATCGCTGGCGACCACGGATAGGTGGCGCTGTAAAGCGCAGCCAGCCCCGCGCCAATCAGCAAAGTCGTGGTGAGGAGCAAGGGGTAGTCGATCTGCCGGAGTTTGAGCCGTTCCGTCAACACGCCGAACGCGGTCGCCTGCGTCGCCACATGAGAATTGTACCTCCTCGCTGATTCATGGTGAGCGGTGTTGCCCAATTCCCCGAACAATTACCAGTTTTCGCCCGAAGCCCTTGCAGATCTGTCGCAAATGTGCTATAATAGGGATGAGGATCATTTGCCGCTGAATCTATCATTTGCCCTGTTGTACCCAGCCCCCATTCTGGGGGCTTGAGGCGAGAATACGATTTCTCGCCACTGAGGGCGAGTGGTCTCGCCCTCTCAGTAAACCACAGTTGGAGGTAAAGCAACGATGCGTTTTGAGAAATGGAGTACGCTACTGACAGCGGGCTTGTTGAGCGCAGCCGCGCTTGCGCAGCCGACGATAGACGGCACGCGCGACGCCCTCTACGGCACGCCGATTGTGGTGCAGGATACACCCACGGGATTCGGCGATAGCACTCTGGGTCAGGTGGATTACGCAAACGGCTCCGAGTTAGACGCCGCGTACGCCTATGTGGATACACTAAACTCTGTCCTCTATCTGTTCCTTGCAGGCAACCTCGAATCGAACTTCAATAAACTGGAAATCTTCTTCGACACGGTAGCCGGCGGACAAAACCGACTGCGCGGCGACAACTCGAGTGTGGACTTCAATGGGCTGAACCGCATGGGCGACGATGGCAGCGGCAATGGCTTGACCTTTGACACAGGCTTTGAAGCCGACTACTGGATAGGCGTCACGGGCGGCGGTTCGCCTTATGCCCTCTACGCGAACTGGGCGGAGCTGCTGACAAGCGGCGGCGGACCAGGCTACTACTTGGGCACGACGGGCGCTGCCTCCAGTGGCATCCTGACGGGGGGAGATTCTGGCGCACCCTCTGGCATTCGCATCACGATTAACAACAGCAACACGGGCGGCGTGACAAGTAGCGTAGCGGATGCCACCGCAGCGGCTGCCGTCTCTACAGGGGTTGAGCTCGCCATTCCGTTCGCCGCGCTCGGCATCACCTCGACGCCCACAACCATCAAAGTGAGTGCGTTCATCAACGGCGCCGGACACGACTTCCTGTCGAACCAGGTGCTGGGCGGAGTCGGCGGGCTGGGCAACTTGGGCGAGCCGCGCAATGTGAACTTTGCCAACATCGCTGGAGACCAGTACTTCACGGTGGTCGTGCCGGAGCCGGCGAGCCTGATTGCGTTGGGCGCGGGCTTGACGGGCTTGCTGGGATTGCGCCGCCGCAAAGCATAAGCTTGCATCATCCTCACCTCCCATCAACCCTCCCCCGACCCTCGTGGTCGGGGGAACTTTAATGGCGCCTACGCCCGCGCACTCACGATTTCCGCCACATGCGCCACATCTTTATCCCCGCGCCCCGACAAGTTCACCAAAATCACGCTGTTGGGTTCCAGCGTGGGCGCAAGTCGGGTCAGGTGCGCGAACGCATGCGCGCACTCCAGCGCCGGGATAATCCCCTCGTGCCGCGCGAGCCATGCGAACGCACCCAACGCCTCCTCGTCCGTCGCGACGACATACTCCGCGCGTCCAATCTCTTTGAGATAGGCATGTTCTGGACCCGATCCGGGATAGTCCAGCCCCGCCGAGACGGAGTGCGTGAGCCGTATCTGACCGTCTTCCGTTTGCAGCACGAGGCTGGCGGAGCCGTGCAGGATGCCATACTCGCCTGCCACGAGGCTGGCAGAATGCTCGCCGGTCTCCAATCCGTGTCCGCCCGCCTCCACGCCAATCAGGCGCACCCCCTCATCCTCGATAAACGGATAGAAAATCCCGATGGCGTTGCTGCCCCCCCCCACGCTGGCGACCACTGCGTCGGGGAGGCGTCCCGCATACGCCAGGATCTGCTCCCGCGCCTCACGCCCAATCACCGACTGAAAATCGCGTACTATCATCGGATACGGATGCGGTCCTACACATGAGCCGATGATATAGTGCGTCGTGCGCACATTAGTAACCCAGTCGCGTATCGCCTCGCTGGTGGCGTCTTTGAGCGTCGCGGCGCCGCTTTCCACAGGGATGACCTTCGCGCCCAGTAGGTTCATCCGAAACACATTCAGGGCTTGACGGCGCATGTCCTCCGCGCCCATATAGACCTCGCACTGCAATCCCAGCAGCGCGCACGCCGTCGCCGTCGCGACCCCGTGTTGCCCTGCACCCGTCTCGGCGATGATGCGCTGTTTGCCCATCCGCTTCGCCAGAATCGCCTGCCCCAGCGCATTATTGATTTTGTGCGCCCCCGTGTGGCATAGGTCCTCCCGTTTAATGTAGACCTGATGCCCCAACGCCGCGCTCAGGTTCGCCGCGAAATAGAGCGGGGTCGGGCGTCCCGCGAAAGTGATGAGGTAGTAGTTCAACTCGCGTTGGAAGTCAGGGTCGTCTTTGAAATGCCGGTAGGCGTCCGTTAGCTCGTCGAGGGCGGGGATGAGCGTCTCGGGCACATAGCGTCCACCAAAGCGACCGAAGTAGCCCTTCTCGTCGGGCGCAGTGTAAGCAGGCATAGCAACAGTATACCTGCCCAAAGTGCGCGCAACACCGCTGGGAAATAGTAGTAGTGCATCAAGGGCAGCACAGGCATTAGGGGAGCGTACGCAAGCAGCGAACCCTGCCAACCGACCCAACCCAACCGCGTCCGTAGCCCCTCGCGCAACGCGACCAGATAGGCAACCAACCCCAACTGCGCCAGCCAGAACGCGGGCATCACCCAGTTGAACGGCGCGATACGGGCGACATCCAGCTGCATCACCGCGTCGCGTCCTGTCGGGATAAGCCAATAGAGTGCGGTTCCAGGCAGGGTTGTGAATCGCTTAAGCCGTTGCTGGTGATACTCTGTATCGGTGGGGATGTGCGTGCGATAGAAAGCAAAGTAGGGGATCAGCAAACACAGGCACAGCGAAGGCAACAACCAGGCGCGGGGAATGGCTCCCCGTTGACGCGAGACGCTCAAGGCGCAAAGCCCCATCAGAATAGGCAACCCCACCGCCTGCTCATAACTGAGCAGTGCGCCCAGAAAGCCCAGCAGCCCTAAAGCCGCCCAGCGCACCTGCCCCGTGCGTGCATAGACACAAGCCCCCGTCAGTGCCAGCAGCGCAAATAGCGTCATCAGAGTCGCCGTGCGAGCGGGAATCCAACCCATAGCGCGGTAGGCGAAGGTTTGCTGGTGAATATCGGGCAGCGTAAGGAGGAAGCGTAGCTCCACCACCAGCGTATACGCGATGCACCCCCACAGCGCCCCGCGCCGCCAGTCGCCCGTGCGCCAGCCCCACAGCACGCCTGCAGTAAGCCCCGCCCAACCCAGCCAGAGCGGCGGCTCAGGTAACAAACCCGTCTGCCAGTAAGTAAACACACCCCCTGCAAGCAGCGCAAGCGCACGCCGACCCGATAACGCCCAACCAAACTCCACCACCAACAGCGCGTTCAGCGTCGCCAATAGCCCGTTTGTCCACTTCCACGCCAGCAAATTCGCGCCCCAGAACCAGTAGTCCACCTGATACAGCACGCTCGGCAAGGGACGATAGAAGCCGTTTCCCAACACCCAGTCGCCCACAAACCACGCCCCAATCGAGTGGGGCTGCTGCAGGCGCTGTAAAATGACGCGCGTGTCTAAATTCTCGAAACTGGTGTGCAACCCGTCGTCGTAATGCCAATACCCGACGGCGATCAGGTTCAGTGCCACAATAAGCCCCAGCCCAGCCAGCCAGCCACGCACAGCCTATCGGTTCGAACTGGGGTACACTTTCCCTGCTATGCGAGGGATTAGTGTGGTGCTGACGCTATTGGGCATAGCGTTCTGCTATGCGCAGGTGGACAAAACCGCCGAGGAGTGGCTCCAGAAAAGTTTTCAGGCGTATACTCAACTCCAAAGCTTGCAAAGCAAGACCACGCTCACCGTACTGATGGTAACCCCGCGCTACCCCGACGGCATGCCGATTCAGAAGTACCTGTATGCCTACACGGTTCAAGCCCCCGCGCGAATCAACTTACTGGTGAAAGACCTGAACGCGCAAGGCGAAGGGCAACGCTATCTGAGCGATGGGCAGACCTTCAGGGTCGGCAACGAGACCAAGCCGGTCGGCAATTCAGGCGCGGCGCTGCTGGAGCAACTCAGCAGCGCGGAAGTGGTACCCTCTTATGACCTTGTGTTCCTCATCGGCGGCAAAAGCAGCCAAGAGAAGTTCCTTAAACAAATCACCCAACTCAAAATCACGGGCGAGACCGAAAAGCAAGTTACGCTCGCCGGGCGCATCAAAAACGAGCGCGGTAAGGAGGACGCCCTGGAAATCGTCCTCGACAAAGCGACCCTCCTAATGCGCAGCCTGAAAATCCGCACGGAAGTCAAAATCGAAGAGCAGCCCGGCGCATTCGTGCTAATTATGGAGTTCGAGCCGACGCCCAATGTCCCCGTCTCCGAACAGACCTGGACAGACAAGTAAGCCTCTGGACAGGTATAATCTTAGAAATGGCGGCACGGATTGGCATCTTGACCGTCGAACTCCACATTGGCGGCTGCCGCTCGCTGAAAGAAAAACGCCAGGTGGTGCAGAGCCTGATCACCCGCCTACGCAACGATTTTAATCTCTCCGTCGCGGAGGTGGACCATCACGACCTGCATCAACGCGCGTGCATCGCGATTGCGTGCGTGGGCAATCAGACCGATTTTGTCAATCGTGTGCTGGATGCCGTGCTGGAACGCCTGGAACACGAAGGGCGTATCATGCTTTTGGAGAGCCATTTAGAGTTGCTATAACAAGGAGGACGCCGATGGGCGGACGCATGGAACGACTGGAATCGCTCCTGACTGCCGAACTCAGTCAGGTGTTATTGAGGGATTTAGCAGGACAGGATTTGGGGCTGGCGACCATTACGGGTGTCAAGGTGGCACGCGACTTATCGCAGGCAACCGTCTATGTGAGCGTGTTGGGCGATGAGCGACGACGGGTGCAAACCCTCGAACGCCTCCAGCACGCCGCAGGCTATATCAAGGGACTGCTCGGCAAACGGCTGCATCTGAAGCGCATTCCGAAGTTGGTCTTTGTAGACGACCCCTCGCTGCGCGACGCCGATCGTATCAATCGCCTGCTGAAGGATGGCTAAGCCGACAATTGCGTGGATGCCCGTGCGCCTCATCCACCCCATTCTACAGGGGCAGAGGACGGTCATCGATTGGTTGCAGCAGGCGCCTGCATTCGGCGTGCAGGCGGTGGAGATCTATCACGCTTTCCTCAGCGACGAGAATCTGCCTTCAGTGAAAGCCACCCTGCGGGCGCTGGGACTGTCGGTAAGCCAGATTACCTGCGCACCTGATTTCACGCATCCCGACCCCACAGTGCGCGCCGCCGAGTTGGAAGCGATGAAACAGCGCGTGGACTGGGCTGCCGAACTGGGCGCTGACGCCGTGCGCACCACCGCCGGCATGGGACACGACGGCGTTGACCCGCGCGACGCCGTGCAGTACGCCGCCGAGTGCATGGTCAAACTCGCCGAGTATGCCGTACCCTGCGGGGTCTACCCCTGCTACGAGAACCACTACAAAGACCGCCTCTGGACGCGCGAGGACTTTTCGTTTGCGCCAGAACGGTTTCTGCAGGTTTTCGAGCAGATCGAGCCGACCCCTGTGCGCGTGAACTTCGACTTCGCGAACCCGCTGATGACCGGCGCCGACCCCGTCGCATTGCTGCAGCGCGTGGTGCATAAGGTGCACCATGTGCATGCGGGCGACCGCCAGCCCGGCGAATATCAGCACAGCGTTCTGGGTGAGGGCGCGGTTCCGTTCCAGCCCCTACTGCACCTCTTAAAAACACACGGCTACGCGGGCTATTTGAGCATCGAGGATGGACAATCCCGCGGCGACGACGGTTTCCGCCAATCGCTGGCGTTCCTGAAAGCGCAAGTGGAATCGGTGTGGGGCTGATTCAGCAGGGAGGCACGGGCATTCCCGTCCGTGCCTCCGTTGGCAGGACGCCGACGCTACGACAGCCTCTGCGAAAACCTGATGGGTATCGTGCCAAGTTCCTCGAATACTAAACTGTCGCCGAGGCGGTGAACCACTCTCGTGTCAGGGAGCGGTTCTGCCCTCACCTCATGCCCCTCTCTCCCACGGCGTGGGAGAGAGGGAAGAGCGGCGCGACGCTCGGCACGGCTCCCCTCTCCCAACGAGAGAGGGGCAGGGAGCGATGGCTTCAATCACCCTTGCCTCCAGCAGGCGCATACCCGCTGCCTTCCTCGGTCGTGTGATAGCCTAGCTCATGCTCGATCGTTTCCGCAACCGAGCCGCGCTTACTCCAGTAGACCGAGAAAAGCAACGCGCCCACGGCAACCACCGTCACGCCAATCCGCACCGCGTCGGGCAACGGCTGTATCACGATCGGCGCAATCAGAATGGCGACGAGGTTCATCACCTTAATCAGTGGGTTCAGCGCAGGACCCGCGGTGTCCTTGAACGGGTCGCCGACGGTGTCGCCAATCACGCCTGCCTTGTGGGCGTCGGTGCCTTTGCCGCCGAGGAACCCGTCCTCGATGCGCTTCTTGGCGTTGTCCCACGCGCCGCCGGAGTTCGCCAGGAGTACCGCCAACAGCTGCCCTGACAGAATCGCCCCAGCAAGGTAGCCGCCTAACGCCTGCGCCCCCGTGAACACATACTGGTTTTGCCCAATCATCACGGGCGCAGCGCCGATGCTCAACCCGAACCCGACGGCTACCGGCAACGCAATCGCCAGAATTCCAGGACCCAGCAACTCTTTTTGCGCCGCAGCGGTCACAATCGCCACGCAGCGCCCGTAGTCAGGGGTCTCCGTGCCCTGCATAATGCCCGGTTTCTCGCGGAACTGGCGACGCACCTCGTGAATCATCTCGAAGGCGGATCGACCTACCGCCATAATCGAGAACGCGCTGAACAGGAATGGCGCCGCCCCACCAATCAGCAAGCCGATGAAGACCACCGGCACATCCACCGGCAAGCCACCGAAGGCGTCTTTGAGTGCCGCGCCATTCTGCGTGGCGATGTTAATCAACTCCACCAGGCGCGAATCTTCCACGAACGAGTGGAACAGCGCAACTGCCGCCACCACCGCTGTCGCAATCGCGAAGCCTTTAGTCAGCGCTTTCGTCGTGTTCCCTACGGAGTCGAGGCGATGCACAATCTTGTCGCCCGTCAAGCCGCCTGCTGCGGGCGTGTTCCCCTGCTCTTTCAACGCGCCCGACATCTCGAAAATGCCGTTCGCGTTATCCGAGATGGGGCCGAAAGTGTCCATCGCTAAAATGTAGCCTGTGGTCGCCAACAGCCCAAGTCCCGTGAGGGCAATTCCGTAGAAGGAGAGCATCGGGCCGTCGTACAAGCCCGGCGGGAAGATAAAGAGCGGCGCCAGCAGGGCAGAGGCAATCGCGAACACCGCCCACACGCTCGACTCCAGCCCATAGGCGAAGCCCTGAATAATCAGCGTTGCGGGTCCCGTGGACGCCGCCGCGGAAATCTCTTTTACGGGCTTCTTCTCGGTGGAGGTGAAGTACTCCGTAATACGCTCAATCATCACGGCGACCACCACGCCGAACGCGGTGGCTAGCCAAAACCGCCACCAATCCACCGTTCCGCCGGACTTGAGCTGGATATCTTGCATAAAGAAGTACGCCACGCCGAGATTACCCAACGCCGCCAGGATTGCCGAGACCCAGAATCCGCGATTGATGGGTTGCATCGGGTTCAGGTCGGCGCGATCTTCACCCTTGACCGCCAGCACGCCGATAATGGAGGCAATCACCCCCACGCCGCGTACCAGCAGCGCGAACATCACGAGTTTCATCGCGCTCGCAGGGGTCAGCACCAAACTGGCAGCCACGCCCAGAATAATCGCCGCCACGAGCGTGACCTCATACGACTCGAACACATCCGCCGCCATCCCGGCGCAGTCGCCCACATTATCGCCCACATTATCGGCAATCGTGGCGGGATTGCGCGGGTCGTCTTCCGGGATGCCAGCCTCCACCTTGCCCACGAGGTCGGCGCCCACATCCGCACCCTTGGTGTAGATTCCGCCCCCAACGCGCATAAACAGCGCCGCTAACGAGCCGCCGAACCCGAAGCCCACCAGCACGAACATCGCCTTCTCACGGAACAGCAAGAAGATGACCGTCGCGCCGAGCAAGCCTAAGCCCACCGTGAACATCCCGCTGACCGCGCCCGCGCGAAAGGCAATCTCCAGAGCGTTTTTGAAGCTCGTCAGCGCCGCCGCTGCCGTGCGCAGGTTGCCCCGCACCGCCATATACATCCCGACATAGCCCGCGCCATACGAGGCAAACACACCTAAAAAGAACGCAACCGCAATCCCTGCGCCCAGCATCAACCCCTCGCCAGGATAGATGCGCTCGTATACAGGGCGATAGAGAAAAAACAGCCCCGCTGTTATCGCCAGCACGAACCAAATCATCGTGCTAATCTGCCGTTTGAGGTAAGCGTTCGCCCCATCTTGAATCGCAACGGCGACCTCCTGCATGCGAGGTGTGCCAGGATTTTGCTTGAGCGTCCACCGCAGCAGGTAGAACCCGAACCCCAACGCTGTAAACGCCAGCAACAGCACGATACTGAGAATCAGATACTCTTGTGAGCCGAATGGGGGGAGCTCCACTGCCTCCGCGGCGAACACCCTCATCCCTGAAAGTAGCCATAACGCGCCCAAAATCGCCACGCGAGCGGGTATGACTGCCCACCCGACGCGCTGAGCCACGCCGATATTCCTCATCGAACAACTCCTCCCTTGTGTTAGATTAGAATCGTCTTTCTCCGCCGTTTGCAGAGACGGCTGTAAGTGTACCTTATTCCGCAGAAGATGCGCCAAGCTTTGTATTCGCGCTGGACGGTTCCTCAAAACCACTGAAGCTGCAGGAATCCTTTGCAGAGTCGTCGAATCTATACAACGGTGAGACTATGACATGGCGCAAAGTCGCGCATATCGCGCTTGGATGCACGCTTCTGTTGGCGTTTCAACTGTACGGCGTGGCAGAACTGATTCGGAACGAGCCGCCGCGGGGCAGCATATTCGGAGTGGTCTACTCGGAACGCACCTTAGCGCCCATTCCCAACGCTTATGTAGAGTTAGTGCGGGTGGAGCCTTTCGATGCGTCGCCCCCCTCGGAGCCTATGCCTGAAGACACTACGATTCAAGAAAATCGCTTCCAAGGCTGGCGCGACTTACAATGGTATGAGTGGGAATGTTATGGATGGGCTCCCAGAAACACATGGCAGGTCTATGCCGATGCGCAAGGGCGTTTCCGGTTGCGCGGCATTCCGGCGGGCGTCTATCAAGTCTACGCTCGGGGCGAGGTTCACAATTTGGAGGATGATAACAGGCGCATTGAGGTCAAAGAGGGTGGACGCGTCGAGATCGACCTCGCTCTCAAGCCGCAGGAGCCGTTTCTGGACCTAATCCACCCACAAGCCGTGTATCATCCCGATGAGC
Organism: Fimbriimonadales bacterium; assembly: GCA_026003075.1. Lineage (GTDB taxonomy): Bacteria > Armatimonadota > Fimbriimonadia > Fimbriimonadales > GBS-DC > GBS-DC. Next base: position 151,842 of record BPGO01000003.1, read on the forward strand.
CGCTGCGCATGGGCATTCGCGGCTTCAACGCAGAAGACACCTTGCGCCTCACGCTCTACCGCGTGCGCAATACAGGACGCGACACCCCAGCCGAACTGTACGATTTTTTGAGTGAAATCCATCACGGTTGGTGGCGTCCCGAAAGCCAACTGGCGCAGGAAATGGAACAGTATCAGTCCTCGATGACCCCGATTTGGGAGCAGACGGTGCCCATTCGCGGGCGCGACCCCGAAGGCGTGTTCACCCAGTATGTTGAAGTGCCCAAACAACCCGAAGGAACCTATCTCCTGCAGGTGGAATCGGGCGCCAATCAGCGGGTGGGGCTAATGGTCATCAGCTCGGTCGCCCTCGTGAGCAAAGTGTCCCCGGATGCCACTGAGCTCTGGTGTACCGACCTGCGCACGGGGCAACCGGTCGACGGCGCAGAGATTACGGTGCATCGAGCGCGGAGTCAAGGCGTCGGCAACCACCGGCAGATTGTGTATGAGCCTGTGCACACAGGGCGTACCAACGCCAACGGACTGTGGCGTTTCCCATCCTTTGCGAAAACCAAAGACGATCACTGGCGCGGGCAACTGGTCACGGTGAAGTCGCCACGCACGGGGCAACTCATCTACTGGGGGCGTGTCGACGCCGCCACTTGGAGGGATGAATCAGTGCCGCGCGAACCCCTGTACGGGGTCATCTACACCGAGCGACCCATCTACCGACCTGGACACACCATCCATTTCAAAGGCATCGTGCGACTTGGCGAAATCCTAAACTACCGACTGCCACCGCCGAACACCCCCGTGCGAATCAGTCTGCTGACCCCGCGCGGCGAGGTAGTCTACGAAATGCGCACGCAGCTCAACCGCATGGGCGCGTTCCACGGCAGTTTCACCACTTCGCCCGAAGCCGAAACAGGCGTCTACCGTATCCAGGCGCGTATCGGCGACTACGGCGTGATAGAAGACTCGCTTCCCATCAGCGCGTACCGCAAACCTACCTATCGCATCACGGCCAAACCCGACCGCGAGCTTTATATGCCGAACGAAACCGTGCGCGTGCAAATCAATACCGACTACTATTTCGGCATGCCTGTGCCCAACACGCAACTCAGCTACACACTCTACCGCCATGAGAAATGGAACTGGGATCACTACGAGGACGACTATGACTTTTTAGACTGGGGCGACGAGTACGAATATTACGGCAGCGACATGTACGGCGAGGTGGTGCAAACGGGTGAGCTCACGACCGACTCGGCGGGGCGGGCGAACCTGGTCTTACGCTCCAGCGACCTGTTGCCCAACCATCGCGAGCGACACCCCCTCTACTGGGATGAGCCAGAGATTAGTTATGGCTACACGCTGGAGGTGTACGCGCTCTCGGAAGGCTGGGAAGGCGCCAAAGCCCAAGCCGAGTTCGAAGTAGCGACCTCCGTGTGGCAAGCGACGCTGCGCCCCGATGTCGAGTTCGGCGAATTGGGGCGCACCTACCGCTACACCGTGCGCTTGACCGATCGACGCACCAGGCAGCCTGTGCAGGCCACGCTCCGCTGGCAGGCAGGCAAACAACTCGCTACGGGCAATCGTTTCCGCTTCGAGCCGCGCTTCGAGGGCACAGTACAAACGAACGCGCAGGGCGTCGCCGAGTTCCAGTTTACCCCCGATGTCAGCGGCGACTGGGAAGTGCAGCTAAGCGCCCGCGACTCCGACGGCAACCCGTTCACAACGCGCCACATCCTCTGGATTTGGGGAGCCGACTACACGCCGTGGTGGTGGGGACGCCGCGACGCGAACGCCCTCGAAGCACGGCTGAATAAGCGCGTTTTCGAACCAGGCGAAACGGCGGAACTCGCCTTGCGTACGCCCCATCGCGATGCTGTATTCTATATCACGCTGGAAGGCGACCGGCTGTATCAGTCGCAGGTAGTAAAAGCACAAGGCGCACTCACGCGCGTCCGTATCCCGCTCACCCGAGAGCAAGTCCCCAACGCCTATATCTCCGTATGTATGGTGCGCAACAAGGAACTGGTGCAGCGCGTGCTGGAGGTGCGTGTGGGGCGTCAAATCGGCAAAATGCAGGTGCATATCCAAACCGACAAGCCACGCTACGAGCCGGGCGAGACGCTCACAGCGCGGATTCAAACGACCGATATTCAGGGACGCCCCACCCCCGCGGAGGTCTCGCTTGCGGTGGTGGATGAGGCGATTTACAGCATCCGCGAAGACCACCCCAACGCCGTCTACCGCGCGTTCTATGCGCGACGCTGGAACGCGGTACAAACCGACTTCTCGGCAGTATGGCTCGCGTTGCAAGGCGACAAAGGGGGCAAGGAGACCATTCGTCGCGACTTCCCCGACACCGCCTACTGGCAACCGACGATTATGACCGACGCGCGTGGGCAAGCGACCGTGCGCCTGAAACTGCCCGATAACCTCACCGAGTGGCGGCTCACGGCAATCGGGCATACCGCCGATACCCATGTGGGCTACGCCCGCGCTCAGGTCAAAGCCGCCAAAGACCTCATGGCGCGGCTGCGACTGCCCATGTGGCTCGTGGAAGGCGACCGCACGCAAATCAGCGCGATCCTCAGCAACGACACCGATCAACCGCGCACCGTGCAGGTCGAACTCCGCGCCCCCGACGGCGTGCGCACCCGCACTGTGGCAGTGCCCGTACGCAACTCCATCACCCTGACTTGGGACTACGAAGCGAAGACGCTGGGCGTGCAGAAGTTCGCTTTAATCGCCCGCGAGGTGAACGGACGCCTGCGCGACGCCGAAGAGCGCACGCTGGAAATCAAACCGCTCGCCATCAACGAAATCGACAGCCGCGCCATCCTGCTCAATGCCGAACGCCAGGTAAGTTTCACTCTGCATCCCGATGCCCGACCGAATCAGGTTACGCTCACCTTACGCACCATGCCCAGCATAACGGCAATCGCGCTGGACAGCCTACCCTACTTGATGGATTATCCCTACGGCTGTGTGGAGCAGACTGTGAGCCGATTCGTGCCTGCGGTGCTGACCCAACGCGTCTACGAGCAAGCAGGCGCGCCCCTGGACGCCGAAACCCAACGCAAAATCGCTGAGATTACGCAGAATTCTTTTGAACGGCTCCGGCGGCTACAGACCAGCGACGGCGGCTGGGGCTGGTGGGAAAGCGACAAACCACTCCTCTGGACGACCGCTTATGTCGTGTGGGGGCTACACAAGGCGAAGCGGGCGGGCGTGCAGGTACCCAACTCGCTCTATCAGCGCGGCGTGGATGCCCTGCGACGGCTCATCGTCAACTCGCTCGCGCAGGCGCGCTCTGCAGACCCCAACAAACGCATCGATATCTCAACACCAGAGTGGCTATTCCTCCTCTCGGTGTTGGCGGAGGTAGACCCGACGCCGCCTGACGCCCTACGCTACAGCGACTGGATGGAAGAGGTCATCGAGCACGCGATCCTTCCGCCCCCATTCGAGCAAAATAAATACTTCTTGAAAAGCGTTCAGCATCGGCGTATCGGACTGATTCACATCCTGTTGCGCTGGCGCAATCTGCCCAACGCCGATCAGCACCTCAAGCGTCTTTGGAACGCTTGCCTGCGCGACGCTTTAGAAGACCGCAACACTATCGACTGGTCGCCCAACCGTACGGACGAGCCGTGGTGGAACTGGTGCGACTGGTCGTCGATAGAGACGCAGGCAATGGCGCTGCAGGCGTTGTTGTTGAGTCGTGAACACGCCGTCGCATGGTTCGGTAGTGTCGCACGCTACGAGCAACTCATCGGTAAGACGGTAGTCGGGCTGGTGCAAGGCTATCGGAATGGATACTGGTATCAGTCGCGCGAAACAGCGTTGGCGATTGAGGCGTTGCTAAGCTACAGCGTACGCTACGAGCGCAACTTTGCCGCACGTGAGGCGGAGTACGAAGTTCGTCTTAACGGGCAGCCGATTCAGCGAGTGTCCGTCGCGGCGTTCAGCACGCGGCGGTTCGTGCAGCCGCTCACACTCAAGAACCTGGCGTGGCGTCCGGGCGAGAACACCATCACCCTGCGCCCGGTGCGCGGCGCGCCGCTGGTGAGCGTCGTGTTCCAGCAAGCGCGCAATGTGCCCCTGCAAGAAACCCCCTCAGGACCGTTGCGGTTGCGCGTCTACCGCTTGGAGCGACCGAGCGAGCTGGAGATCCCTGGCGAACAACTGCGCCCATTGCATTCGGGAGATACCGTGCGCGCGGGCGAGCTGCTCCGCATCGATGTGGAAGCCCGCATGCCCCAAAAAGTCTCGCGCCTCGAATACACCGTGCTGGAGACGCCCTTCGCCGCCGGTTGCGCCCCGTTCAATACCGAAGCGTTTCTGAGGGCATGGTGGTGGAACTATGCGCACGAAGAGATTCGGGACGACCGCTCGCTGGCGTTCCGCCAATACTGGAGCGATGGGGACGCCTACCACTACACCCTGCTGGTACGCGCCGAAACGCCCGGCGAATACACTATCCTGCCTGCACACCTGTGGGGCATGTACGCACCCTACCAAGCGCACAGCAACGGATTCAAACTGCGAATTCGAGGCGATTAAGACTGGCACGGTTTAGACGCGCCGCAACAGGGCTGAGGCAACGAAGGAACGGTGGTGGTCATGGCTGCTCCGTAAACACTACGGCAGTCCCGCCATGAGCAAGGTGCAACTTGAGGAAATCTTTGCCTTGAACACGAGCCCAGCCTGCGATGGGATTCCCGTCATAGGTGATCGTGCCCTCGGAGAGGGTTTGCCCAACACGAGCAGCACGCTGCAGCCCCTTCCCATCAGTTCTCACCACCCAGACCTCGCCCGTGCCTTCGTCATACAAAGCCACATGCTTACCAGAGGGCGAAATACTGGCGGAGACCACTTTCTGGAACCGATTCCCCACGACGAACGAATCCCCCGTCGTCGGATTCTCAATCCGTACCAGCTCATAGCGACGAAGGTCTTCTGAGATTTGCTCAGTCTTATAAACTTTGCAGCTATCTGTAGAAGCGAGCAAATCACCTTCGTGCGCCAAGACAAGCTGAATCTTATCAGAAGCGGGATTGCTGAAATGCCGAGCGGGCGCCTCCATCGCCACGAACAACATCATCGCGATAAAGAGCAACACGCCCACGCCCATTGCCATAACCGTTTGGAGTCTTATTCGGGTGCGTGCGCGTTGCCGAGACGCCGCCTTTTGGCGCTCCTCGTACATGCGTACCGCCTGCTGCAGGCTCTCTTCACTGATACCGGCTTCTTGGGCGATGGCACGCAGATGCTCTATCGAAAATGAGTCGTCGCGCAAGTTCGCGGCGATTTTGAGGATCTCGCCCGCCTCTTCAGGCGAATAGGAGCGCTCTGTCTCCACCGACCGCTGCTGCTCCAGAGGCATTGCATTTCCCCCAACTAATTATACCCTGCGTCTTTAGTGTAGAGGCTGCACTACGACGCACCTGCTTGAATAAACATCACCGTGCGGTTGCGCGAGGTATGCAGATACTGTTGCACGGCGCGTTGCACATCGTCGGGGGTGATCGCAAGCAGGCGTTCCAACGCGCGATTCACTCCGTCGGGGTCGCCCTCGAAGGCGGCGAAGTACGCCAACCCCAACGCACGCCCCAGAGGACTTTGCATGCCGTAATACAGATTATCGCCCCAGCGTTGCGCCAGCACCATCGTGCGCACGCGTTCCAACTCCCGTTCCGAGACGCCCTCCTCCGCCAGTTTTTGAATCTCCTCATACAGCACGGCTTCCACGCGCTCAGGCTCGATAGGCGGACGATGCAACACGAACAACCGAAACAGGCTGGGGGCGGGACGCGCTTCTGCGCCACCCGACACACTAATGGCAATCTGCTCCTGCTTCACGAGGCGTTGATACAGTCGCGAGGCGTGCCCATCCACCAGTAGGTCGCCTGCGATTTGCAGCGCGTCGTTTTCCAAAGTACCGCGCGGTGGAATCTTCCAGCAAACAGCCACCGCAGGCACATTGGCCAGCACATCGTGGAACACCTCGCGCCGTTCCTCGCGCTCCGGCTCCGACACATCGACCGCAGGCGGCGCGGGCTGCGGCGGTATCTCCGCAAAGTATCGCTCAATCCACTTGCGCGCCGTCGCCAAGTCATAATCGCCCGCGACCACCAGAATCGCATTATTCGGCGCGTAGTAGGTGCGGAAAAACGCCTGCACATCGTCCAGTGTGGCGTTGTCCAAGTCTTCCATCGCCCCAATAATCGAGTGCTGGTTCGCGAAGTTGTCATAGGCGATTTCACGCAAGCGTTCCATCGCGCGGGCATAGGGCTGATTGTCCACGCTCAGCCGACGCTCCTCTTTGACCACTGCGCGCTGGTTGTCGAGATTTTCCTGTGACACCTGCAGCGAGCGCATCCGATCCGACTCCAACCACAAGCCCAACGGCAACTTGGACGCAGGCAGCAACTCAAAATAGGCTGTCATATCATACGAGGTGAAGCCATTCAGCACGCCCCCATTCGACTCCACATATTTGAAATGCATCTCGCGCGGCACATTCTCCGAGCCTTGAAACATCATATGCTCAAACAGGTGCGCAAAGCCCGTCTTGCCGCGCGGCTCGTTCACGGAGCCGACCTTGTAAAGCACGAGCACCGCGACCGTCGGCGCGACCGCATGGGGCGAGAGAATCACCTGCAGCCCGTTCGGCAGGGTATAGGTCTCATACTCGATGCGCGTGGACGTCAGCATGATGGGAAGTATACCTTGCGCTTGTTCCGCACCTGCGCGGTCAACAAAAAACCGACCGGTGTCCAAATGGCACAAAAGTTGCTGCATGACAGGTGGGTGTCTTGAAAGGGAGCGACTGGACTTTCTTTGTAGCAAAAGCGAAAGGAAATCTTTATTGAGAGGAGGCACTGGACAGGGCGGGGGGATTCCCCGCCCTGTTTTTATTGGGGACGCTCCACCTGCTTGGGATACCCCAGCAAGGGACGCGCCAGAGTGATTGGAAATCGCCGCGCGGTTTGCTCGTAGCGTAGAGCAGCCTCTTCGAAGCGTTTGCGCTCGACGGCGATGCGGTTCTCGCTGCCCGTGATTTCATCCATCAAGCGCACGATGAGCCAGTCGTTGCGTATCGCAGGGTCTTGCAAAAGTTGTTGCACCAGCGTGTTGGCTTGAGCGGGGTTCTGGCGCAACGCCTGCGCCAGCGTCTGAAGTTTTTCCCGCTGCTGCTGGTTGACCTGCTCGGCAAGGCTTTCCAAGCGCGGAATCAGGGTGGCTTTGCGTTCCTGCACATTCTGGAGTTGGGCGCGTCTCAGCGCCACCTCCGCCCACGCCTGACGGAGCGCGTGTTGGCTGTAGAGCAAGTTCAGCACAAACAGCGCCACGAACACCGCCATCGCCACGAGGATATATTTTCGCCGTTGTGCACGGCGCAGGTGTTCTTGTTCTATGCGGCGCAACGCCTCACGCAAGTGCTGAGGATCCACGCCGATCTCTGCCGCGCTCGTCTCCAGCGTCTGCGTATCGATTTTGCCCTCTTGCTCCTGCTGTAGGCGCACCGCTTCGCGGATGACTTCCTGCGCCTGTTCGGGGTTCAGTTTCTTCTCTTGCATCGCGTTCACCAACTCCTCCCTGCGCCGCCCCCACCCGAGCTGCCGCCGCCAAAACCACCCCCCGACGACCAGCCTCCAAAGCCACCGCCCGAGCTGCCGCCGCCAAAACCACCCCCCGACGACCAGCCTCCAAAGCCACCGCCGATGAACCAGTCATCATCCCGACGGCGCGAGCGGTGCGAATGGCTCCAGTCGTAGTCCACGCGCTCTAATCGTGGGAGCCTGCGCTCTTTCTCCTCGCGGTAATCGCAACGGGGGTTTTTGCACCTGTACGAGACCAACTCCAATCCGCTGCAGGCGTAGGTCGGAGCGCGCACCAAGCGAGCGGTCTCCTGAACCGTGTAGCCCTCGCACTGGGGGCATCGGTGGTAGGTAGTGAGCAGGGCGACTTTGGGGTGGATTTCCAACATCCCGCACTGCTCGCACTTCCATACTTGGTAGTTGACGCTGCCCAGTCGCTCCTCGGTGCGCTGTAGTTCGTTCAGGTACGCGTCGTCGGCTTGTTCATCGAGCAGCGACATCGGCTTGAGGCAAACGGGACACTTCGGTGGTCGTTCACGCAGCAAATAGGCAAGCAGTCCCACACCGCCGCCCAGCGCCAGCAACCCGGCGAGAGGCAGGGTGGGGTTAGGCGCGGGTCGAACGGGCGCGTACTCGTCTGTGGGCGTCGGAGCCACATAGGGGACTGTGGTCGTAGGCGGTTCGTAGGCTCCCGAAGACTGAGCCGCGCGAATGCGCTCCGCGATTGCCTCCACGCCAGCGATTATCCCACCCGCGATGTCGCCTCTGCGGAAACGCGGTACGACTACGGTGTCCAAAATCGCGCCCGCCACCGAGTCGGGAATAATCGCCTCCATCCCGTAGCCTGTTTCGATTTCCACACGCCGATCGCCCAGCGCAACCAGCATCAGCACGCCGTTGTCCGCATCGCGCTTGCCCACGCCCCACTGGTTGAACAGCTCGGTGGCGTACTCTTTCGGAGTAGCGCCTTGCGTGCGGCGCAGAATCACCACGGCGACCTCCGCCCCCGTTTCACGCTCCAGGCTGCTAATGATGTGGTTCAGCTGCGCCTTCTGCTCCGCATTCAGCACGCCCGCCAGATCCACCACCCAACCCCCATCGGTCTCGCGCGGATTAGGAACCTGATCGAGGGGCTGCCCCCAACCGAGAAACCAGAGGCAACCAAGCCCTATCAACCACCGTCGCATGCTCATCTTCGCCTGTCCCCTCGCCATGAGTCTACCCCGAGAAGCAACTCCCCACCATTTCCCTCCAAATCGGCAGGAGTCCCTCCAAGCCCCGCGAATCGTACCTACAACATCTCGGGAGGTTTCGCATGGAAGCAGGTTTTGTCCATCTACATCTACACACAGAATTTAGTTTGTTAGACGGGGCGACGCGCATCAAAGAGTTGGTCAAGCGAGTAGCGGATTTCAACATGCCCGCCGTCGCGATTTCAGACCATGGGGTGCTGTATGGCGCCATCGACTTTTACAACGCCTGCCAAGCCGCAGGGATAAAGCCCATCATCGGCTGCGAGGTATATCTCGCGTCGCGGAGCATCCACGATAAAACCAAGCAAGACCAGACCAGCTACCACCTGTTGCTGTTAGCCAAAGATGAAGTCGGCTACAAGAATTTGATTCGTCTCAGCACGATTGCGAATTTGGAGGGCTTCTACTACAAGCCGCGTGTGGATAAACAGATTCTGCGTGAGCATGCGCAGGGTCTGATTGCCACCTCGTCGTGTTTAGCAGGCGAGATCCCCGATGCCCTGCTCAAAAACGACTACGAGCGCGCCCGCCGCCTGCTGGAAGAGTATCTGGACATCTTCGGGCGTGAGAATTTTTATATTGAGCTGCAAGATCACGGACTGCCCGAACAGCGCAAGGTGAACGAGGGGCTACTCAAACTCGCCGAGCAATATCACTTGCCGCTGCTGGCGACCAACGACGCGCACTACCTGACCCGTGAAGACGCCGAGATGCACGATGTGCTGCTCTGTGTACAAACCGGCTCCACGCTGGATAAGCCTGACCGCCTGAAGTTCGGCACGCAGGAGTTCTATGTGAAATCCGCGCAGGAAATGGCGCAACTGTTCCCAGATTATCCCGCCGCGCTCGCCAACACGCTCGAAGTGGCAGCACGCTGCAACCTGAATCTGGAGTTTGGGCGTGTGCAGCTCCCCGCGCCCGACCTGCCCGACGGCAAAACCGCCATGCAGCACCTACGCGATTTGTGCTATGAGGCGCTGCCGCGCCTCATTCCAAACTATAACGAAACCCATCTTCAGCGGTTGGAATACGAGCTCTCGGTCATTGAAACCACCGGGTTCGCGCCGTACTTTTTAATTGTGCGCGACTTTGCCCAGTTCGCGCGACGCGAGGGCATCTACTTCGGCGTGCGCGGCTCCGCAGCCGGCAGCTTCGTATCGTACTGCATCGGTATCACGGATATCGACCCCATCGAGTACGACCTGACCTTCGAGCGGTTCCTGAACCCCGAACGAATTCAGATGCCCGATATCGATATGGACTTCGAAGACGCGCGGCGTGATTTAGTAATTAAATATGTGCGCGAGAAGTACGGGCACGATCGCGTGGCGCAGATTATCACCTTCGGCACGCTTGCTGCAAAAGCCGCGCTGCGTGATGTCGCCCGTGTGATGAACATCACTCCCGCGCTGGTCGATCGCCTCGCGAAAGCCATCCCCACCCAGCCCGGCATAACCCTCGAGAAAGCGCTCACCATCGCCGAAGTCAAGCAAGAGTACGAACGCAACCCCGAAGCCCGCAAACTCATCGACATGGCGCGGAAGCTGGAAGGCATCACGCGCAACGCGAGCGTACACGCCGCCGGCGTGGTGATTTCCAAAGACCCGCTGACCGAACACGTGCCCCTTGCACGCTCTGCCGACGGCGAACCCGTGACGCAATACCATATGGGCGCGCTGGAGCAAATCGGGCTGCTGAAAATGGACTTTCTGGGGCTGTCAAACCTCTCCGCACTGGCGCAAACCGTAGCGAACATCAAACGCACGCGCGGTATCGACATCGATGTGCGCAACCTGCCTTTAGACGACGCCAAAACCTACGAGATGCTGGGGCGCGGCGACACCACCGGCGTCTTTCAGTTAGAAAGCGCAGGCATGCGCCGCTACATCCGCGAACTCCGCCCGCAGAATGTGCGCGAACTCGCCGCGATGGTCGCCCTGTACCGCCCCGGACCGATGGACCATATCCCCACCTACATCAACCGCAAACACGGACGCGAACCTATCGAGTATCCCCACCCGTGGCTGGAGCCGATTCTGAAAGAGACCTACGGCGTGATTGTGTATCAGGATCAGGTGCTGAAAGTGGTGCAGGCGTTGGCGGGCTTCTCACTGGGCAAGGCGGACATCCTGCGCCGCGCGATGGGCAAGAAGAAGCCCGAAGAGATGAAACGCATGCGCGCCGAGTTCGTAGCAGGGGCACAAGCGAAAGGCATCAGCGAAGAAGAGGCAAACCGCCTGTTCGACCTCATCGAACCGTTCGCGGGCTACGCCTTCAATAAAGCGCACGCCGTATGCTATGCCCATGTCGCCTATCAGACCGCCTACCTGAAAGCGAACTACCCCGTGGAGTATATGGCCGCGTTGATGGCGGTGTTCAAAGACAAAACCGACAAGATCACGAACTTCATCGACGAGTGCCAGACGATGGGCATTCGCGTCTTACCCCCCGACATCAACAAAAGCAGCGCGGGGTTCACGGTGGAGCCGTACTCCGAATCCGATACACTCCCACGCGGACGCCGCCGCGCTGCCAAAACGCAGTCGAACTTCGACCACGCCATCCGATTCGGGCTGGGCGCCATCAAGGGCATCGGTGAAGCCGCGGTGGAAGCGATCCTGAAAGAGCGCGAGGCGAACGGCGCGTTCGAAGACATCTTCGACTTCGCCGCACGCATGCAAGAGTCGGGCGCACTGAACCGCGCCACCCTGGAGGCGCTAATCCAAGCCGGCGCGTTCGAGTCGCTCCATCCGAACCGGGCGCAGCTGTTGAACGGGCTGGACGCCGTGCTGAGCTACGCGCAGTCGGTTGCCCGCGCTAAAGCAACGGGGCAGAACTCGCTGTTTGACGGAGGCGGGGCAGAGGAGGTCGCCATCGCCAAGCCGCTGCTCGCGATGGTGGACGACTTCGACACGCGCCAAAAACTCGCCTTAGAACGCGAGCTGCTGGGCGTGTATCTCTCCGATCACCCCATACGCCCCTACATGCGCATACTGTCGGGCAAGGCGACCCCCATCGCCCAAGCCGTCGAACGCGAAGGCACAACGCTCACCATCGGCGGCATCATCACCAGCGTGCAGACCCGTGTGTCCAAAAAGACCGGGGCAAAGATGGCGATTCTGCAACTGGAAGACCTCACCGGCGCCCTCCGAGTCACGGTGTTCGCCAATACCTACGAGCAGTACCGCGACGCGATTCAGAAAGACTGTGTGGTGCTGATTAAGGGCAAGCCGCAGATGAGTGATTTTGGCAACCGCAACGGCGAAGGCAACGGCGCCGTCGAGTTCCGCGCCGAGCATATTGAACGGGTGCCCGAACCCACCGAAGTAGGCGATGCCCCGCAAGTTTATATCCGCTTGCCCTACTGTCGCCCCGAACAGCTGCGCCAGCTGCGTCAGATCCTGGAGCGGTATACAGGCGAGGCGGTCGTGCGAATCGAGGTACCCCTCAACGGGCATACGCGTATCATGGAAGTGCCCCAACGCGTCGCACCGACACCGGACCTGCTGGCGATGGTGCAACGCATCCTTCCCCACGCCCAAGCGGCGATAATGAACTAATTAAGTGATTTGCCCCGTACAGTCAGAATGACTCATCGGGTCGCCGAGGGCGTGTCGGCAGGTGCCTCCGCGTACCGCGTGGTGTATCGGGAAGCTATCAGGGTACAATATTTGCTTGATGGCAATTCGCGTCAGGTTGGGGCAGGACGAGGTGCAAGTAGAACCGGGCGGTTCAGCGCAGCTTGTGGCGTTGGTGCGCAACGAGAGTGATACGCCCGACCAAGTCGCGCTGGAGGTCGAGGGGATCGACGCCGAATGGTGCGCTATCCCGATCCCCTCCTTTCAGGTGGCGCCCGGCGAGGAGGTACAGGAACGGATTCTCATCCGCCCGCCCCGCAGCACCGAGAGCCGTGCAGGAACCTATCCGATTCTGGTGCGTGCCCGGTCGTTAGAGAACGGCAGCTCGGGCGTGGCGCAAGCGAGCCTGATCATCCGCCCCTATAGCATGCTGACGCTGGAAATTGCCCCCAAGCGCGCGATCGCCACCCCGCTGCGCAAGCGCGTGCCTTACGAGTTGACGATTTCGAACTTCGGCAACACGGAACAGACGGTACAACTGCACGCTTCCGACCCCGAAGACGAGTTGGTGTTCGAATTGGAACGCGAACGCACACCGCTTGCGCCGGGCGAGACGCAAAGTGTGCTCTTGTATGCGCAACCGCGGCGCTTGCCCCTTTTGGCGAACCCTGCACTGTTTAGTTTCACGGCGACCGCGCGGAGCGTGGAAGACCCTCTGCGCTCGTCTTCCGCCCAAGCGCAACTGGAACGGCGCGGCATGGTCAGCCCGCTCGTGCTGGGGTTCCTCGCTGTGTTGGGATTGCTGCTGGCGTTGTGGATCTACACCCGCCCCTTGCCTGTCGAAATCGTCGAGTTCACTGCCCAGCCTGCCCAGATTACCACAGGCGAGACAACCACCCTCCGCTGGGTGGTGCGCAACGCCGATAAAGTGCTGATCGAACCGGCGTTGGGCGAATTTGATCCGACAACAACCAGCTCGGTGCAGGCGCAGCCGAATACCACAACCACCTATCGCCTCATCGCCCGCAACCGCTACGGCGAGCAGATGCGCGAGGTCGTCGTCATCGTCCAAAACGCGCCCGAACCGCCCGCGCCTGTCATCAGCAAGTTCTACGCCGAACCGCCCCAAATCAAGCGTGGGGAAAGCGTCCTCCTGCGCTGGGAAGTGCAAAACGCCTCGGAACTCATCCTAACCCCGCCCGGGGGGCTTAAGTTAGACCCCGCGATGCCCGGCTACGAGCATCGCCCCTCCCGCACGACCGAATATGAGCTGATCGCCCGCAACGCCGCCGGGAAGTCGGTGAGCAAAAAAATCAAGGTCGAAGTGATTGATCCCTCGCAAGCGCAAATTGTCAGTTTCACCGGTCAACCTGAGACAATTCAAGCGGGCGAGAGCGTGACCCTCCGCTGGGAACTGTTCAACGCGGTGCGCGCCGAAATCGACAACGGCATCGGACGCATCGACCCGAAACAGGGCGAACTCACCGTGACCCCGCTGACCACGACCACCTACACCCTGACCGCTTACGACAGCGAGGGGCGACCCGTGCAGGCGAAGGTCACCGTGCGTGTGGAAACGGTTCAGGAGACCCCATCCCCAGGATCGCCCTGAACCAATTGGCGCATCCGTCGGCGCGCCTTGCGTTTGATCCGTGCGAGCGCGTTGTCCACCGCTTTAGGCGAGCAACCCAACTGCGCCGCAATCTCGCGGTAGCTCAGCTGCTGATGATATAGCGCGACCACCTTCGATTCCAGGGGACTAAGCCGCGCCTCCAAAAACTCGCGCCGCTGCTGCGCGGATTCCAACTCCACCAGCTGACTGAACAGATCCTGATTCGGATCCGGTAGCTCTTCCAGCCATCGCCGATTGTCCTCCTCGCTTTCTGAGAGACTCAATACAGGCACGCAAAGGCGTTGCATCCGTTTTATCTCCGACAAAATCTGCCGACGAATACACACCCGTGCAAACGCCGCGAAACCCGCGTTGCGTTTCGGGTCATAGTACAACACGGCACGCCAAAGCCCAATAAAGGCTATCTGGCTAATATCTTCGGGGTCACAGTTCGGTAAATAGAATCGCCCCGCGACGCTCTGCACCAACGGACGGAACAGCGTCATCACCTGCTCCGCCGCCTGTTCGTCCCCCTGCTGCGCCCGCAACACCAGCTCGTTTGTCGCCTGATAATCACAAAACCCTGCCATAGGCGATCACCACCCCTATTATAGCCCAGTTTTCGACAGTGAGGAGCGCAATTAGCAGGAAAACGGTATCTTTCCGCAAAATACCGCCTCTACCCTAAGTAAATTTCCCAGTTTCATAGGATAAAGGTTGCGTGGGGTTCCCAGAATAGGCTATAATAGATAGGCATAGGCAGGCTGCAAAAAGCCACACCGACCTGATGCGATCGCTTATTCCTGTTCTCGCCTTGAATGCACAGAGGTACACCATTCCTTCTATACTCTTTACACGGAGGTCGCTATGATACCGGTGGGCTTGTTCTCAGTAAGGCAGGCAGAGGAAGCCGATCTGGAGCGGATTGTGCAGTTAGACCAGCTCTTTGGGACTGTTGCGCTCACACGCGATTACTTCGAAGCGTGGCTTCGTCATCATCCGCAGGGATTTTTAGTGGCTGAATACGACGGGCGCATCTACGGCTATAGTATGGTCATCTACCTGCACCAGCACCAGATACACGAAAACTGGCTCCTTGACACGGGCGGGGGCACATGCAGCACGCACTCGCCGTTGGGCGAATATCTCTATGCGGTCAGTATCGCCTCGCAAAAGCAGGAGGCGGCGCGCGCCTTGTTTATCGCCAGTCGGCGCACTTTTATTCGCTCGCATGTCTATCAGACGGTCATCTTCGGCAGATTGCCCCGATTCCGCAAATGGGTCGAGTCGCAGGGCTATTGTCCCGAAACCCTCACACGCGACCAAAAACAACGGCTGTTGAATATTTATGTAAACACTTTACACGACCCGTATCAGGTGTTTTATGAGGGAATGAATTTCATGGCAGAATACGGCGTCGTGGACTATCTGGAGGGCGATGCGGACTCACTGGACTGCGCCTTGAAACTGGTCTGGCGCAATCCGTACTATCGTCCCTTGTATCGAGACCGTGCGGTTGTGGAAGTCGCACCCGATCAGGCAGTGACGTCCGTAGGGTTGTCCAAATAACACGCCGCGTGAGCGAGAGTTCTGTCCGCCGAGCCGCCGCGACGAGAGGACTCCTCTGGTACACTCTATCCTGATGAGAAACCCGATTCGCGTGGCGGTGGTGTGCGGCACGCGCCCCGATGCCATCAAAATGGCGCCTGTCGTGCGTGCCTTGCGCCAGCATGAAAGGTTCGAAGTGCGCCTGATCGCAACGGGGCAGCACCGTGAAATGCTCGACCAAGTGCTGCGCCTGTTTGGGCTGCGTCCCGATGCCGACCTCAACATCATGACCGCTCACCAGACCCTCACCGAGATCACCCTGCGTGCATTGGAGGGACTGGATCGGCTGCTGCGCGAGTCTCCAGTGGATGTCGTGCTGGCGCAGGGCGATACCACGACCACCTTCGTCGCCGCGCTTGCGGCGTTCTATCATAAAATCCCGTTCGGGCATGTGGAGGCAGGGCTACGCACTTACGACAAGTACCAGCCGTTCCCAGAGGAGATGAACCGTCGGCTCACCGCGCCGATTGCGGAGTTCCATTTTGCGCCGACGGAGACCGCCCGACGAAACCTCCTTCAGGAGCATATCCCCGCCGAGCGCATCTGGGTCACGGGCAACACGGGCATCGATGCGGTGCTATGGGTGGCGAATCAGCCTTACGAGGCGGACGACCCGATGCTCCAGCGCGCGTTGGCGCACACGGGCAGGCTGATTTTGCTCACCACCCACCGACGGGAGAACTGGGGCGCACCGATGGCGAACATCGCCCGCGCCGCACGCACCCTGCTCGACCGCTTTGACGACCTGATCTTACTGTTGCCGATGCATCGGAACCCGCGTGTGCGTGAGACGCTCCTCGAGATTTTGGGCGATCATCCGCGTGCGTTGCTGACGGAACCGCTTGACTACGCACCGTTCGTGCATGCGATGCGCCGCGCCGACCTCATCCTGACCGATTCGGGCGGCGTGCAGGAAGAAGCGCCCGCTTTCGGCAAACCGATTCTGGTGCTGCGCTCCACGACAGAACGTCCCGAAGGCGTTGAAGCAGGCGCAGCGAAATTGGTCGGTACCGATACGGAACGCATCGTGGCGGAAGCGACACGCCTGCTTACCGACCCCGACGCTTATGCCCAAATGGCGCGTGCTGTTAACCCCTACGGCGACGGGCACGCCGCCGAACGCATCCGCGACATCCTCTGGCAAGAACGGCTGCGTTGACCCACGGTCAAAACGCCCTAAAAAGCACAGGCGCTCACCCCACCTCGAAATTACCCGAGTTGAGGAGGGTCAGCCCCTCAACAGCGTCACCTCATCCACATCGATGCTCTCGCGTAGGCGGAACATCACGGTGATAATCCCTAAGCCGACGGCGACCTCCGCCGCGGCGATACCGAACACGAACAGCACAAACACATGCCCCGACACCTGCGCCAGCAAATCGGTCTGGTACCGCGCAAATGCCAGAAAACTGAGGTTCACCGCGTTCAGCATCAGTTCGATACACATGAAGATCACTATCGGGTTGCGCTTAACGACCACGCCTATCGCGCCCACCACAAACAGAAACGCCGAGAGAATAAGATACGCATTCAACGGCACTGCGCCCATCTCAGGAAGCCCTCCTTCGCGCCAGCAGAATCGAGCCAATCACGCCCACCGTCAGCAATGCACCCATCAAGAGCAGAGGGTACGCCCACTGCGTGAACAGCGCCAAGCCAATCACGCGCGCGGTGCCTACTTCAGGACTGGCTTGCGGTTCGCCTGGAATCAGCAACACCAGCGACTGCGTCATCAGCGTCGCCAGGATCCCGAAACCTATCAGATACGCCAGCGGGCGTTTCCAATCGCGCTCCTGGGGCATGGCGTCAGGCGAACCCAGATTCAACAGCATAATCACGAACAGGAACAGCACCATAATCGCACCGGCGTACACAATCACCTGCAACGCGCCGATGAACTGCGCCGAGAGCGTGAAGTAAATCAGCGCGAGCGTGAAAAAGTTCAGTACCAGCAGCAGCGCGCTACGCACCGGGTTGCGCGACGCCACCACGCCGCCTGCGCTGAGGATCGCTACAATCGCCAAGATAAAGAACAGCACTCGTTCGCCCAACTTATGCCTCCTTGGGTCGGTAGGGTTGCGCCTCGCGTACCAGAATCACCTCGCGCCGATCGGGCTTGCGACTACCGAACAGCGCAAAGTAGAGCGCCACCGCCACCGCATAGCCCACCAGCGACGGAACCCAACCCCAAACCACATACACCGTCAGCAGCGCAAGGTTCACCAATCCCACCGGGATTAGGAACCGCCAGCCGAGGTTCATAAGCTGGTCATACCGTAGGCGCAGCAGCGTGGCGCGTATCCAGAGGAAACTGAAGAACAGCCCAAACAGCTTCAGCACGAACCACAGCGGCGGCATCAGCGCACCCGTGAGGGTCGCCAGCGCGCCCCAGAAGCCGCCCTGCTCGCCCAACGCCTGAATCGGCGAGAAGTTGATCGGCGCCAGATAACCGCCCAGAAAACAGGTAGTCATAATGCCACAGATTGCCAAAATCGCGATATACTCCCCCATAAAGAAGGCGGCGAACTTCATGCTACTATACTCGGTCTGGTAGCCTGCCACGAGTTCACTTTCGGCTTCGGGCAGGTCAAACGGCGCGCGGTTCGTCTCGGCGAGCATACACACGAAAAACAGCGCGCCGCCCATCAGTCCCCACGGGGTGAAAATCAGCCAGTTATGCAGGAACGGCACGACGCCCCACAACGGCGCTGCCTGCATCTCCACGATTTGGGTCATGCGGAAGCTGCCCGCTGCCAGCACTGCTGTCGCCAACGCCAGCCCCATGCCCAGCTCGTAACTAATCACCTGCGCCGACGCCCGCAACCCACCCAACAGCGAGTATTTGTTGTTAGACGACCAGCCCGCCAACAGCACGCCATACGCCGCCAGCGACGACATCGCCAGAAAGTAGAGCAGCCCAATATCCACATCCGCCACAGGGGTCAGCAAGCGGTTCGGTCCCCATGGAATCGTCGCGGCCGCCACCAGCGCGGGAAACAGCGACAGCGCAGGGGCAAGCGACCAAATTAGCCGGTCGGCGCTCGCAGGCACAATCTCCTCTTTGAAAAAGAGCTTCGCCGCGTCCGCCATCGGCTGGAGCAGTCCAAACGGTCCCAATCGGTTCGGCCCAACACGGTTCTGAAACCATGCCAGCGCACGCCGCTCCAGCCAAATCACTAAGGGTAGCACGCTGAGCAAAAAGCCCAACATAATCGCGATGCGCACAATCGCCCAGCCGAAATCCGCAAGCGTCATAAGCGAGGGGGATTATACCTGAATTGAGTGGGATAGCATTTGGACGAGGAAGTTGCGTGGGCGAGGGATTCGGTTTTGCCTGCTCACTTTGGGCAGTGATGGTCTACTTTTTAAATCGCGCGACTGAGTTCGATACGAATCTTGCAAGGCATGGTTCTCAAACAGCCTCTAAATCCGCAGCGCCTCTTGCACTTTGACGACTTCTTGCACGATGGCTTGCTTTAGCCCCTCATACTGCGATTCGGAGATGCCCAGCGTTTGGCGCACGATTGGGGGTAATTCATACAGCACGGGCGCGCCGAGCGCAAAGCCTGCCTGATGCGCCAGCACATTGGCCGCGTGGACAATGCACCCCAGCGGGCACTCCTCGAAACTCATATCCTCGTGGTGGCGACGCAGTGGGATGCGCATACTCTCAGGCAGGCTCCACTGTTCCGCTAACAGGTCGCCCACCTCCACATGCGTGTAGCCCAGCACTTCATGTTCAGCATCACTCAACGGGATAATGCGCTCAAGTGAGAGGGTGATCGCCTGATCGAATTCGTTTGCCAGGAATCGGTCCATCACTAACCTACCAGCGTCGTGCAAGAGTCCTGCGAGGAATGCCTCTTCGGGGTCGCGCCAGCCTTTGAGTTTCGCCAGCACGCGCGCGGCGGTCGCTGTTGCCAGGCTATGCTGCCAGAAGGCAAGGCGATCGAAGCGTTTGGACGCGCCGCGCACCGAGGTCATCTGTTGATAGGCTTGCCCGACGACGACCGAGCGTACCGCCGATAGCCCCATGACTGAGATCGCCTGCGAGACGGTTTTGATTTTGCCCGGCGCACCGTAATACGCGCTGTTAGCGATTCTGAGTAGTTTGGATGCCAGTCCCGCGTCGCGCTCAATCAGGGCGCCAATCTGTCGCGGCGACGCATTGGGATTATCGACCAGCCGTAACACTTGACTGGTCACCTGCGGTAGCATTCCCAAGCCGGGAGTCCGCGCCACCCGTATCGCCAAAGCGCTCAGTTCCATCGTTTCCGCCTCCAACGGGAGTTTTTCCACAGATGCACCCACAGCGTCTCCGCAGGAATACGGTGATGAAATGGAACGCGGCGCCGACGGCTCAGTTCGCCAGCATGCCTTCTTTGGTGTCTTGCAGCATCTGATAGTGTCGTGCGCGACACTGGTTCATCAGGCGCAGGCGTTGCTCGTTGTCTACGCCCAGCAGGCGCATGACCCTGCTCGCGATTTCGATGAAAGTTTCAAACTCTTCGGGCACCACATCGGTCGCGCCTGCAGCATAGAGCGGTTCGATTTCGGACATATAACGGGTGCGCACAATCACATACACATCGGGGTTCAATTCGCGAATGGTGCGCACGGTATAGCGCGCGCTGATGGGGTCAGACACGGCAATCACGACCGCACGGGCGCGTTCGATGCCCGCCGCTTGCATGATTTCGGGATGCGCCGCATCGCCATACACGACAGGAATCCCCTGTTTCTGCGCTTCGCGCACGAGCGCACCATTCATTTCGACCACCACAAACGGCTCGTCCAGTTCACGTAGCATGCTTGCGAGGTTGCGCCCGTTCAACCCGAAGCCAACGATAATAATATGGTCGCGGAGTTGGGGATGTGCGTCGTGCTTCGCGCGCATTTGAGCGAGCCAATGCGCCCGTTTGGTGGCGCGCGCCAGCAGTTGATAGGCGGCTGCCAGCAGAATCGGTGTCAGCAAGATGCTCAACGAAGTGCCGGCTATCAAGCCGTTGAGCAGTTCAGGAGGCAGTAGTTGGTTGGCGCGGCTTTGTTCCATCAAGACGAACGAGAACTCCCCGATGTTCGCCAGCACTAACCCCGCCAATAACCCCATACGCAGCGGACGCCGGATCACCAGCGCGACTCCCAGCACCAGCAGACACTTGAACGCCATCAGCCCGACCGTCCACAGCAGGGTCTGCGCCCAAGTCTGCTTGAGGTAGGGTAAATCCACCAGCATCCCCACCGAGATAAAGAACACAGCCAGAAAACTATCCCGAAACGGGGTAATGTTCGCCGTGATTTGGTGGCTGTAAGGCGTTTCGGAGATAATCACCCCTGCCACGAACGCCCCCAGGGCTGGTGATAGCCCCAACGATTGTGTGATATAGCTCATCAATAGGGCAATAAACAGCGAACCAAGCACGGGAATCTCGCGCGATTCGGTAGAGGTAATCCAGCGTAGCAGCGTCGGCACAATCGCACGCGCTGCGACATAGATTCCCACCCCACCGATCACAGTGAGCGCCAGCTTCGTCGCCACTGCGGCGACTCCGCGCTCTTGAAACTGCGTCAAAAACGGCAGCACCGCCATAAACACGGGCGCCATGATGTCCTGAAACAGCAGCACGCCCACCGCGAACCGTCCATGCGTGCTGTCCAGCTCCTCGCGCTGCTTGAGGAGTTTGATCCCGACCGCTGTACTGCTGAGACTGATAATCATCCCCAACGCGATTGCCTGAGCGAAATTGAAGCCCAGCAGTCCTGCCCCCAGCGCGCTGATGAGGGTTGTAAGCCCCACCTGCGCGACGCCCGCTCGCAGCACATAGTGGCGCAGCTGGATGAGTTTGTCGATGGAGAACTCCACGCCCAGCGAGAAGAGCAGCAGCGCGACGCCCAGCTCTGCCAGCAGTTTAATCGCCTCTGCCTCGCCTGCCCAGCCTAACCCATAAGGACCAATCAACGCGCCCGTGAGGATGAACCCCACCACCGACGGCAGGCGCAGCCGCGCAAACAGCGCCACAATCACGATGCTGACGCCAATAACCAGGAGGATACTCTCCGCAAGGTGGGAAGCAGGCGTTCCTTCTGCCACAGTGGCGAATTGTACCTGAATGGATCCCCTCAACGCCGGTTCATGCGTTGAGTGCCGTCCAGACGGCATCGAAGAGCGGCGCGTAGGGCTTTGGCTCGACCATCACAGGCGTCGTTTGGGTTAGCGCCGCCAGGTCAGCAGCCCAGCCCGCGAGTCGGCGACGCACATGCTCATGGTACAGCGCGGTCATCGCCTGATGCAGGGGGTTCCGTGTTTGTCGTGCGCGCGCATGCGCCGAGTCCAGCAAGTAGAGGGCAATGAGTGCGTCTGCAAGGGGCTCCACCAGTGCCTGAGGCGGCTCTGGAGACGCTTGCAACGCCTCCAAGGCGCGCCCCAGAATTCCACGCAACGATTCCAGCGTCGCATCTACGGTGTCAGTCGATGATTCCACGACGGGCGCAGGTGCCCAGATGCCCTTGCGCCGCGCATAGATGAGCCGCTCCACCAGGTTCAAGCGATTGATTTCGTTCGTGCCTTCGTAGATGCGGTTCACGCGCGTATCCCGATAGAGCGCGGCGATGGGGTACTCCTCGCTGAAGCCGTAGCCGCCGTGAATTTGCAGGGCATCGTCCACAATCTGGTGCAGCGCTTCGGTCGCTGCCACTTTGAGCAAGGCACATTCAGCCGCGTAGTGCGCAGCAGCGTCGCGCCAGACCTGTTGGCGATCCACCCCCTCCGCGCCGAATGCCTGCTCCAAATCGTCCGCCAATCGATAAAGCGCGCTCTCCACCCCATACATCAGGGTTGCCCCCCATGCGAGCTTGCGCCAGATAAGAGGGTACTCGATAATCGTGCGTCCGAACTGTTTGCGTTCGGCAGCGTAGTCGCGTCCGATGCGCCAAGCCTCCTTCGCGATGCCCAGCGCAGCGGCGCCAATCTTGAACCGCCCCAGATTCAGCGTGTAGAGCGCGACATAAGCCCCCTCGCCCTCCGCGCCCAGCCGATTACGCACTGGCACTGCGACCTCATCGAACACCACGCGGCATGTAGAAGAGCCGTGCAAGCCGAGTTTATGCTCCTCCCGCTCAACGAGCAGTCCGGGGGCGCGCTCGACCAGGAACGCTGTGAACCGCTCGCCGTCCACCTTCGCAAAAGTCACGAACAGGTCAGCAAAGCCTGCGTTCGTAATCCAGATTTTGTTGCCCGTGAGGAAGTAAGAATCGCCTTTGCGCGTTGCGCGGGTGCGTCCTGACAGGGCATCGGAGCCTGCTTCTGGCTCGGTGAGCGCATACGCGCCAATCAACTCGCCTGTGGTGAGTCGGGGCAGATAGTGCGCCTGCTGCTCGTGGCTGCCGAATAGGAGAATGGGGAGGCTGCCCACGCTGGTATGCACTGCATGCGACACGGCAAATGAAGGCTGCAGCGCCGTCTTTTCGGTGATCAGCGCGGAGGTGGTTTTCGGCAGTCCCAGCCCGCCATATTCTTGCGGGATATCGATGCCCAGCAGTCCCAGCATGGCGGAGTCGATGAGGATTTCGCGCATCTGGGCGTTTTCGCCGTGTTCGAGGCGTTTGACATAGGGCATCACCTGCTCCCGAACGAATCGCTCGGTCGCTTCCGCCATCTGGCGCGATTCGGCATCGAACTGCTCAGGCGTGAATAGCAGCGTGGGCGTCGCGTGTAGAAACGCCCCCGTATGGCGCATCGTCGCTTCCATAAGTCTAAGGATACCTTACCTACCCCCCTTGAATCGAAGCCTCGAAATGTGCTACAATATAGGCGGGGAGAAAAGCAGACTCTGCCGCCGATAATTCGGTGCAGTCGCTCCCTGTGAAACTTTGGAGACTGTATGGAAACATTCTATGGATACACTGATGTCCAAACCTATGTCGGCGTGAACGCCGCGCTGGAGGGTCGAGCATGATGTGGCAACGTTTTACAGAACGCGCTCGGAAAGTGATTTTCTATGCACAGGAAGAAGCGCAGCGGCTGGGTGAGTCTCAGGTCAGCACCGAGCACCTGCTGTTGGGGTTGGTGCGCGAATCAGACAGCGTCGCGGCGCGGATTTTGGATCGGATGGGGGTGAGTCTCCAGCGGATTCGTAATGAGATCGAACGCTACGCCACCCGCAGTGAGGCGCGCTTTGGCGCGGAGATGCAGCTCAGCCCGCGTGCCAAGCGTGTGATTGACCTTGCCTATGACGAGGCGCGCCAACTGAACAATAACTATATCGGCACAGAACACCTGCTGTTGGGCTTGATTCGCGAGGGTGAGGGACTGGCGGCGCGTGTGCTGCACAAGCTCGGCGTCGACTTAGAACGCGCCCGACGCGAAGTGATGAACCTGCAAGAGCACGAGGGTCAAGCTGCACCTTCCTCGCGCCCGCAGCGCTCGCGCACACCAACTCTGGATGAGTTCGGGCGCGACCTTACCGAGATGGCACGCCAAGGCAAACTCGATCCCGTCATCGGACGCCATAACGAGGTCGAGCGCGTGATGCAAATCCTCGCGCGACGCACGAAGAATAACCCCGTCTTGGTCGGACCGCCCGGCGTGGGTAAGACCGCCATCGTCGAGGGGCTGGCGCAACGCATCGTTAGCGGGGATGTGCCCGAACAGTTGCGCAATAAACGGCTTATCTCGCTGGACCTTGCGGGCTTGGTGGCGGGCACGAAGTACCGCGGCGAGTTCGAAGAGCGCATGAAGCGCGTGTTGGATGAGGTGCGCAAGGCACAAGGCGATGTGATCTTGTTCATCGACGAGTTGCATACGCTCATCGGCGCAGGCGCCGCCGAGGGCGCGATCGACGCCTCGAATATTATGAAACCCGCCCTGGCGCGCGGCGAACTGCAATGCGTCGGTGCCACCACGCAGGACGAGTACCGCAAATACATCGAACGCGACGCCGCGCTGGAACGCCGATTCCAGCCCGTGCAGGTGCGCGAACCCTCGCCCGAAGAAGCGGTGCAAATCCTCAAAGGGCTGCGCGACCGCTATGAAACCCACCACCGCGTGATTATCACCGACAGTGCGATTGAGGCGGCGGTCAAACTCTCCAATCGCTACATCACCGACCGATTCCTGCCCGACAAAGCGATTGACCTCATCGACGAAGCCGCCTCGCGCGTGAAACTCCAGCAGACCCTGCCACCGATGGAGCTGCGCAAGGCAAAAGGCGAACTGGAAATGATCCAAAAAGAGATCGCCAGCGCACGCCAGCAAAACGATTTTGACCGACTGGAAGAGCTCGAAGATCGTAAAGTCGCCCTGCAGGAGCGCATCGAGGCAATGGAAGAAGAGTGGCAAGCGACCCGTCAAGAAATGACTACGCTCGTCACCGAAAACGATGTAGCGCACATCGTGCAGAGCTGGACGGGCATCCCCGTCGCCCGCCTCGTGGAGAGCGAGACGCAGAAACTGCTCCACATCGAAGAGGAGCTCCATCGGCGCGTGATCGGACAGCACGAGGCGGTCTCCGCCGTCGCGCGCGCCCTGCGCCGCGCCCGCTCCGGACTCAAAGACCCGAAGCGACCGATGGGGACCTTCATCTTTCTCGGTCCTACAGGCGTCGGCAAAACCGAACTGGCACGCGCCCTCGCTGCCTACCTGTTCGACAACGAGAACAACCTGATCCGCATCGACATGAGCGAGTACATGGAGCGGTTCAATGTGTCCCGTCTGATCGGTGCGCCACCAGGCTATGTCGGCTATGAGGAAGGCGGTGTGCTGACCGAAGCCGTGCGACGCCAGCCCTACAGCGTGGTCTTGCTGGACGAAATCGAGAAGGCACACCCCGATGTATTCAACCTGTTGCTGCAGGTGATGGAAGATGGACGCCTGACCGACTCGCAGGGACATGTGGTCGACTTCCGCAACACGATTATCATCATGACCAGCAATGTGGGCGTGCGCTCCGTTGTGGAAGAGGCGGGCATCGGGCTGCGACGCGATCGGGCGTCCGACCCTGAAGACCCGCGCGCCTACGAAGCGATGCGCAATCGCGTGCTGGAAGAGATGAAGAAACTCTTCCGCCCCGAGTTTCTGAACCGCGTGGATGAGGTGATTGTGTTCCATCCGCTCACCCGCAACGAGATTCTGCAGATTGTGGATCTCATGGTCGGGCGCGTACAAGAGCAGCTCGCGGCACACTCGATGCGCCTTGTGCTGGAGCAGCCTGTGAAGGAACTGCTGGCGCAGAAGGGCTACGACCCGAACTACGGCGCACGTCCGCTTCGCCGCGTGGTGCAGCAACTGATTGAGGACCCGCTCTCCGAGCAACTGCTGCTGGGGCGCTTCGAAGAAGGCGACACGATTATCGCGCGGCTCAACGAGAACAACGAAATCGTGTTCGTCAAGAGCGAAGACCTGCCCCCAGCCGGCGAGAGCGACTTGACGCAAGCCGTGTTGCAATAAGCGACGCAATGACCACCCCTTCCCTCCTCGCTCAAAGGGGGAAGGGGTGAAAAGACCCTCCACCGTTTGAGGTACAATACCGCCACTATGCGTAAGTTCTGGCTGTGCGTCGCTGTCGCGACCCTTGGGATGAGTGTGATTGCCGACCCGGCACTGCCTCGCACCAACGCTCGCGATCTAAAGCAGCGTATCCAGCGCCACAAAGGGAAAGTGGTTATCGTGAACTTTTGGGCAACCTGGTGCGGACCGTGTATGGAAGAGCTGCCCGACTTAGCGCGATTCTATCAAAACTATCATCGTCAGGGCGTGGAGATGATCGGAGTCTCCTTCGATGACATAGAGACCGCCGACCAGACCGTGCCGCCCGTGTTGCGCAAGCACAATGTGCGCTACCCCATCGTGGTCATGGCACAAGATTACGATCAGTTCGCCGACCAGTTCGACAAAGCGTGGCGCGGTGAAGTCCCCCGATTCTACCTATACGATAAGCAGGGCAAGCGTGTGAAGGCGTGGTCGGGGAAGACCAAATACGACACGCTGGAGCGCGAAGTCAAAGCACTGTTAGGCAAAAAGTGAGCCCCCAACTGGTGCCCTTCCGTAAGATGGAGGGCGTGGGCAACGACTTCGTCCTCATCGAGGCGGACGCGGTGCAGGGACGAGACCTGAGCGAATTGGCGCAGCGCCTTTGCCACCGCCCATTCGGAATCGGCGCGGATGGCTTACTCGTGGTCGAGCGCGGCACACGCACGCCTGTGCGCATGCGCATGTTCAACCCCGATGGCACCGAGGATTTCTGCGGCAATGGCTTACGCTGCGCGGCGCGATTCGCCTATGAACATGGCTACACGAGTTCAACCGAGTTCGCTATCGAGACGCTCGGTGGGCAAAGCGTGCCCGTACAGATCCATCTGCGCGAGGGAAGCGTGGACGCGATTACAACCGTACTCCCGCCGCCGCGTTTCCACCCACGCGACATCCCCGCGCTCGCCGACGGCGAAGTGATTGAAGATTTTCCCATCACGGTCGCGGGGCACTCCCTACGCATTGCGTGTGTCAATACGGGCACAACCCACACGGTTATTTTTGACGCGACGCTGCCTGACGACGCGCTCTTTCAAGCGGTCAGCCCCCGTCTGGAAACACACCCCATGTTTCCCGAGCGTACCAGCGTTTTGTGGGCGGTTGTGGCGTCGCGCGATGAGGTTCGGGTGCGTATTTGGGAGCGTGGGGTCGGCGAAACGCTGGGCTGTGGCAGCGGTGCTGCAGCGGTTGGGGTATTAGCCCATCGCGCCGGCTGGACGGAGCCTGAGGTTAGTGTCGTATCCCCAGGAGGCAGCTTGAAAGTCAAGTCCACTGAGAGCGGTATCGTGCTTACAGGGCAAGCCAATACCCTCTTTGAAGGCGTGTTTTACCTCTAAACGCAAAAGGAGGGAGCGCGTCATAGGCACTGCCTCCCTCCCTCTCGTCATCAGACAGCCGCTTATTGACCGCCGCCTGTCTGGCCGCCTTCGGTCGTGCTGGTACCGCTGTGACCACCTTCGGTCGTGCCAGTACCGCTCTGACCGCCTTCAGTGGTGCCAGTACCGCTACCTTCAGCAGGCTGTGCAGGCTGACCTTCCGGTGCGCCGCTCGTGGCAGCAGGCTGCTCACCCGAGGTCTGCTCCTGCGAGCCGCACGCGCTCAACGCCAGAGACGCGGTCAGCGCCAACAGCGACAGACCGAACATCATCCACTTCTTCATGTTAACCTCCTCTAAGTGTAATGTGCGCGTAATGCGCTGTAGGTATTATACCCAGTCTATCCCCACGAATCAAGGGGGGTCAGAAATTGGGCTGCATCATCTGTGCGCCTTGCCCCGGTTGTCCGGGCTGCCCCGGTTGTCCGCCTGTGGGTGGGACAGCAGAAGGCATCGTTGTTGGATTGCTGGTTGTCGCAGGGGGGGGCGGGGGCGCAGGTTCGGGACGCACGAATATCCAGTAGCCAATTCCTATCACAATCGCAACCAATACAACAATAATCACCGTCGCAACCGGTTTCGGTATTTCTTGTTTCATCATTCCCTCCCTCGTTGCGAGGGGCGGCGATATTTATCGCCGCCCCAATATGGATTGTTTACTGACTGAAGTCATAATCGGGTCGGAACAGCCATGGGTTGCAGCCATCCCACCAGTAATAACCCGGGTAACCGTTGCTGTCGTAGCCCGTGTAGGGGTCTACGCGCCAATCGGTGTTCGCAGGGGCAATCTGCGCCCCCAGTCGGCGCCACTTCGCGCTGCCATCTGCATGCGCAAACAGCGCGCCGCTCGAGTGGATCCACATGGGACCGTCCAGTACGAACATCACGCCTTGCGGATAGGCGTTGCCCGGATTGCCGTAAGTACAGCTGAAGTACTTACATGGGATATTGGGATCGGCATTGTTACACATCAGCGCCGGGTTCGTCAGTGCAAAGCCCTCCATACTTGCCTTCCCGCGACCTTCCCATGCGAGCGGCAACTTGGAAGGCGCTACAACCTGTGCTTGGCTCAAGCCGTGCAGCAGCCCATTGTAAGTATACGCGACCTTCGCTGGAGTCGCCTGCGGGCTATTATAGTCAGGCGTGTTCAACCGCTTGGGCGGGCAGGAAGGACATTCGTACAGACCGTAGTTCTTCACATACGGTTGGATGGCATTCGACCAGTGGACAAGGTAGGAAGGATAGCGTGGATCGCTTGGGGGCACGCTGGGACGCCAGTTATACGGGGCGGCGTGGTAGTAGTTCCAGAGCCAAGCCCCCGTACCACCAGCACGCCCGAAACCGAGCGGAAAGGTCTCGTCGTAGTCATTGATATACATCATGAAGGCGAGCGCGGTCTGCTTCGTGTTGCTCGTACAGGTCGTCTGGCGCGCCTTGTCACGCGCCTGCGCAAACACAGGGAACAAAATCGCCGCCAAAATGGCGATGATCGCGATGACGACCAACAACTCAATCAGCGTAAAGCCCTTCCGTCTGTGCATAGCGTATAACCTCCTAAGTGAGAATGAGAGCCTACCCAAGGTAGATACTCTATTATACCCCACTTTTGACTAAGGATGCAAGTGCAATGTTCCTGAATCGTGAGAGATTTCCTGCCACCTATACAAAAACGCGGGGGCAACTCGCCCCCGCGTGGTCGTTTCCGTCTTTAAGACTGCTTTACTTCGGGACGACGTTGCGCGCCTGCAGACCCTTGGGACCTTGCACGACTTCGAACTCAACGGACTGCCCTTCGTACAGCGTCCTGTGCCCCTGCATCGTGATTGCAGAATGATGCACAAAGACTTCACGACCGTCATCCGCTACGATGAAACCGTAGCCTTTCTGGTCGTTGAACCATTTGACTTTACCCGTGTCCATACTAACCTCCTTCCGGGACTGTGTAGACGGGTTGACCACACACCCCGATTGTGATGCTGGCAAAGTATACCCGACAACGCCGACAGAAATTGCAAGGGTTCGAGGCACTAAAGGCGCGTTTTGAAGCGAATTTTCCCCAATTCGGGTTTGGGGCTTCTGAACCAAGGAAATTTGAGCAGGAATCGCCTACGGTAAAGCGTACTAAAATGACGGGGGAAAAAGAGATGCTGATCGTCTATCGCATCTTTTGGATTGTGGGGCTGATTGCGTTGATTGCGGAGCTGGTGATTTTAGCGAATCCACGCCAATCCACTCCGCAAAAAGCCTCGGACTGGGAGATTGTGCGACGGGGACGGTTCCAACTGCGTGCGCCCAAGCAGTTCAAAATCGAGCGTGAACCGCAACTGTTGTGGGAGCTCAGCGCGCCGAGCAATGAAGTGCGCATTCTGGATAGCCTAACGCTGAAACGCGGTGAGCGCACGGGGCTGAAGATTGTCATCGCTGCTCCGGGCAACGCGCTGACAGCACCCGTTTTCGGGCAACAGAGCTTGCAACCCGCGTTCGACATGAACCGCTTCGTGAGGCGCACGCACGATTTGCATCTGGCGGCACTCCGCGAGGATCTGGGCTTCGTGGGTTTTGTCGAGAAGCAACGCAGCCCCGTGCGTATTCGCGGCGTGCAGGGAATCCGCAGTGATTACGAGTACACGATTCCGCATCCTGTGCCGTTTCTTAGCATGCCCGTGCGCGGCTATCTCATCACGCTCCCACTGTCGCAGACGGAAGTTATCCACTTCAACGCCTACTGCCCACCCAACAGTTTCGGTGACTACCAGAAAATCTATGACCAAATCATCGCCACGGCTCAGGTACAGCAGGGCGACAGTTCAGTTTCAGGGGGATGGCTTCCATGACTCAGTGTCGTTGGTGTGGACAGCAGACGAACCATCCGCAGGTGTGTGAGTGGTGTCGGCGCGACTTGACGACGGGCGCGCTTGTGCGTACCTTGCCCACGCCTCCCGGCACAGGCGCCTCCCCAAGCAGCGCCTCTCCCCAGATCAACCCCGCGCCACCCGTGAGCAGTCAGCCAACGCAAGCGATTCCATCGCCGCAACCACAACCGCTCTATGACTACTCGCGCCCCACAGGGCAGCCCACCGCTCAACAGCCTGCTGACCAAATCAAATTCCTGTACGAAGTCAGTGAGGGCTACACATTCCTTGCGAGGCTGGAGCGATTCTTTGGTGTCGCGCTACCGCTTACGGCGTTGAATGTGCTGGTGCTGGGCTGGAAGCCGGAATGGGCCATCTGGGCGAACTTGCTCTACTTTCTGCTGGTGGGCGCGTGGCTGCCGAACTCGCATCTGGTCGATAAACTGGACGATGTGGAACTGTTTCGCGATGTGGGCATCGTGGTGCTGCTCAATATCTTTTGCTGCAATCCCGTGGCGGCGTTGGTGCTATATGGGCTTGCGGCGCTGAGCCTGTGGGCAATTACCCGCGCCGATATCAACTGGTCACTGCTGGGTGTGCTGCTGATTTACACGCTGCTGCGCATCCTGTTCGATATCGTGTTGTATTTGGTGGACTACAACGACCCTGCCGACTGGGTGCGTGTGGGATTTGCGTTTATGGGAAGCATGCCGCTCTTTGCGATGTTCTTAGGTTGGTTTCTGGGGGGGATGTTTCGCTCGGACTACGCATGATGGGGTATACTTTCGCGCGCGATGTATCCCCCAAAGGCAGCCTGGAAAATTTCACTACACGGCGGACACAGCGGCGAGTTTTGTGAACACGCGGAAGGTAGCCTGCGCGAGATGCTGGAGGCAGCCTATCAGGCAGGCTACACGGTGTTCGGTGTGGCGGAGCATATGCCGCGCGTCGAGGCGCGATTCCTCTACCCCAAAGAGATTGAGTGGGGCTGGACACCGCAAACTCTGGAAGCGAATTTTGAGCGCTACGCTCACACGATTACGCAACTCGCCGACGAGTTCGCCGATCGGCTCACGGTTCTGCGCGGCTTCGAGATTGAGGTGGTTCCGCAAGACCGTTATCGGGAACTGGTCCACCACTATCGCCAGAAGTATCCGTTCGATTACATGGTCGGTTCGGTGCATTATCTGTATGACGCTTCCATCGATGGCTCTTCTGATCGCGACTTCCTGACGATGATGGCGGATGTCGGAGGCATGGAAGAGGTGGCGGTGCAGTATTATCACAAAGTGGCAGAGATGGCGCAGGCGGTACGCCCGGAGGTCATCGGGCACTTAGACCTGGTGCGCCTAAAGGCGACACGCTTAGGTTTGGCAGAGCAGGTCGCCACCGCGCGCGTGCGCAAAGCGGTCGAGGAGGCGTTGGAAGTCATCCGCGCGGTCGGGGCGCGGGTGGAGGTCAATACCTCCGCCCTGCGCAAGGGCTTGGATCAGCCCTACCCTGCTGACTGGATTGTGCAACTGGGGGCGCGGATGGGCGTGATGTTCTGCATCGGCGACGACAGCCATCGCCCTGCCCAAGTTGGGTTCGGGCTCGAAGAAGCGCGGCTCCACCTGTTGCGCAACGGCGTACGCGAAGTGCACTTCCTCACACGCGAGAACGGGCAAATCGTGCCGGCATCAGCGCCGTTGGAGGCATAAGCAGGGGAGAGGCGCTTGGGATGTTTAACCGCGCCCCAACTCACGCTGCAACTCGCGCTCGATGTCCTTGCGCTTGATGGTTTCACGCTTGTCGTACTGGCGTTTACCGCGCACCAGACCGATTTCCAGCTTCGCCTTGCCGTTGCGGAAGTAAAGTTTGAGCGGAACCAGCGTGTAGCCCTTCTGTTCTGTTTTGCCACGCAGGCGTTCGATTTCCCAACGGTGGAGCAGTAATTTGCGCTTGCGGCGCGGCTCGTGTTGAGAGTACCCCGCGTTTTCGTAGGGAGCGATGTGCATGTTCACCACCCACATCTCGCCATTCTCCACACGGCAATAAGCGTCGGTGAGGCTCGCCTTGCCCGCCGCGATGCTTTTCACCTCCGAACCGGTCAGCGCAAGCCCCGCCTCGATCGTATCCTCTACATGGTAGTCGTGGTACGCCTTGCGATTCGTCGTGATTATTTTGATTCCGCCCTCCGATTGTTTCGCCATCGGGTAAATTATACTGTCTGAGGGGGATAAGATGAAGCGCTTGAAGTTTCTCATCGTAGGGCTTTTTGTGTTGCTCACGGGGTGCGCTCCGCAGTTCCGCACACATACACTCGGCACAGCACCGCTGCCGTCAGGGACGCGCGTAGTGCATGCGCCGTATTTCAAGTCGGATGCGCCGCAACTCCAGTCGCCCGACCGGAACGCCTTCACCATCCGATGCGACGATCCCAAAGTGGCTGTGGAAATTGTCGGCTGGAAGGACGGCAAGGCAAAACGCCCGCCACGAAATCAGCGGTTTAGTATCTTGATTGCGTGGGATCAGTCTGCATCGTTGCAAGAAACCGATCCTGAGCGTCGCCGCTTTGCGGCGGGCACGCAGTTGGTTAACGATTTGCCCAACAGTGCGCGGCTGGGACTGGTGAATTTCGCCTCACTGGGCTTGAGCTACGCCGACTACGATACGCGCGCGCCGATGGGCAGCAGCAAACAGCAGCTGCTTGACGCGCTGGACTACCTCAACAGCCAAAACTTCTCGCAATACGGCACGCCGCTCTGGAACACGCTCAGTTACGCCATCCCCCAGTTTCTCGCGCACGAGCCACCCGAACGGGAACGATGGGTCATCCTCTTCACCGACGGGCAAAACGAGGTACCCGATTTTGTCGGGACGCGCACCCACCAAGAGGCGTTGCAGGTGGCGCAGACCCATCGCGTCAAGCTGGTTTTTGTGCTGTTGGGCAACGAACAGACGATTCCCAATTATGCGCAGGTGCGTCAAACGCTGGAGTACATGGCAAACGCCACCGGTGGCACGGTGATTGCGGTGGAACAGGCGCAGGATTTGCGCGAGGCGTTCGGCGAAGTGTTGGAAACTTTGGAGTACGCGCCGTGCTATAACCTGCACCTGCGCGTGCGCAAGCCGGGGGGATTCCGACGAGGCGAGACGCTTCCCTTGCGCATTCAAGCGACAGGCGGCAGGGAGCGCGCCGTTACGATTCGGATGTAGATTCGTCGCGTCGGAGCAAACCGCGCACCAACTGCTCAGAAAACATGCGCCCAATTTGCTCCTTGCTGAGGGCGCCCCGCGGGTTGTACCAGTTCGGAATCCAGTTCAACGCGCCCAGCACCACGAACGACGCCATTTTTACATCCTGTGCTTCAAAGATACCCTGCTCGATGCCTTCCTGAATGCACTGCTGGTAGCTCTGCTCGTACTGGTCGCGCAGGGCGATAATCTCTTTGCGTTTACGCGGGGGCAGGGCGTGGTGCTCGCGCAACACGACCACGCTATACATCGCCGTTGCGCCTCCCACGATGCGCACATACTCTTCGATCATCGCGCGGAGCTTCGCATCGGGCGGGTCGGGACGCGCCATAATCTCCGCCTGCGACTCCAGCAGCATCGTCATCGCACGCTTGTAGAGCTGGTAGAGTAGGTCGCTCTTATCAGAGACATAGTAATAGATGCTGGCTTTGGTCAGTCCCAGCTCCTTGGCGATTTCATCGACGGTGCTCGCGTGATAGCCTTTTCTCGAGAACACACGCGCGGCGCCGCTGAGGATCTGCTCGCGTCGCGCCTCCTGCCGTTCGGTGCGTTTCGCCATCTTCGGGTTGCCTCTCCTGATTAAGGATTCCCCGCGCTCTCGCAAAACCCTGCTGCTTATGCGACGATGTCCGTGCGCAGACCAATCTCGCGCAAGACGCTCTCCACGCGCAGGCACTCTTCGATCGCTCCTACCCACACTACCGCGCAGCCCTTAGTGTGGGCTTCCAGCGTGATTTCGTAGGCGCGCCGATAGGGATAACCCGTCGCCTTCTGCACCTGAAAAACCACCTCCTCGAAGAGGTGGTAGTCGTCATTGTAGAGCAGCACTTTCCATGCGTGCGATTCGTAGTCGCCTATCGCTTCTACAATCTCGCTCTCAGGGACTTCCAGCACCGGCATCGCGGATCACCCCATAGAGTATACCAGAGCGAATTCATGGCGGGAATACGAATGAACAGGGGTAGCACAGGCGATTTGCCCATGCTACCCCCCGGAGGTGATGGACGCAACAGGCAGTCTCCGAACAAGGCTTTTCGGGGTGTGCCTGCTGTGTTGTTTCACACGCCCTCGATCCGCACGCCCAGCACTTGCAGGAATTTCGCCAGCCATTCGGGGTGCGCGGGCCACGCCGGCGCGGTCACGAGATTGCCGTCCACCACCGCTTTATGGGGAGGCACTTCCTCGTAATTCGCGCCTGCGAGGGTCAGTTCGGGTCCGACAGCGGGGTATGCCGTCGCCGTGCGCCCACGCAGCACGCCCGCGGCGGTCAATACTTGCAGCCCATGGCAGATCGCTGCGACGGGCTTGTTCGTTTCAAAGAAGTGGCGTGCGATTTCCAGCACTTTCGGCTCGCGGCGGATGTATTCGGGGGCGCGCCCACCCGATACGACCAACGCTGCATACTCCGCAGGGTTCACCTCGTCAAACGAGTAGTTCAGAGTAAAGTTATGTCCGGGCTTCTCAGAGTAGGTCTGGTCGCCTTCGAAGTCGTGGACCGCGGTACGCACTTTCTGACCCGCGCGTTTGCCGGGGCAGACCGCATGCACCTCAAAACCGACCATTTGGAGCGCCTGAAACGGCACCATCACTTCGTAGTCTTCTACATAGTCCCCAACCAGCATCAGTATCTTGCGTGCCATCGTTGTATCCCTCCTTGCAGGGCGGCTACGCCCCACGGAATTAGGATACCTCGAACGATTCGAACAAGAGCGATTGCTTCACTTGTTTCGGTGTAAAGGGTGTCGTGCTTATGCTGTCTGAGGCGTATTGGGGGTGGATCAGCCACGATTGAATCGCTCGCGCACCTTAGAGTAGTAATCTTCTCCCAAGCGTGCCAGTTTTGTTCCTTCAGCCGATAAGTAGCTCCGTACGCTGGTAGGCGTGATTTCTCCTTGCTGTATCGCTTTGTGGAATTGGATAATATACGGGTTGATGTCCGCCAGGATAGCTCGCTGAGGCGCCAGGTTAAATACCACGACTCCCGAACCAAGAAAAGGCTCTATCCAGCGCCCGTCCCCCTTCGGAGACCAGCGAATAGAACCTAAAATTAAGGGAACCAGCTTCGTTTTGATCCCCTGACATTTTATCGGTGGGGTTTTAACGCGAGTCATTTTCCTTTAATCACTGAAGCCTTTCTCGCTCCGATTCACAGAAGGGCCGAAGCCGAAGCGCAATCAACCCAGCGATAAGGAGCAGCCCTGCCGCGGATGCGTAAGGTAAAGCATCGCTGTATTGGAGCATACCGTTGCCCCAGATGGGACCGATGATTCGCGCGAGGCTCTCCAGCGAGCCTGCGACGCCCTGCACGCGCCCCTGCTCCGCAGCGGAAGCCGATTGACTAATCAGGCTGGTTAGGCTCGGCAGCCCAAGAGAGCCACCTACCGATGCCACGCCCACCAGCAAGTAAAAGAGAGGCAGAGAGTGGGTGAACGCCGCGCCTGTAAGCCCGATGATGTTGAGCAGCACACCGAATAACAGCGTCGCCTTCTCGCCCAGCGTCTGCACGACGCGCCCCACCAGCGCGACCTGCGAAAACGCTCCTACGATTCCCACCACCGCCAACACATAGCCGATTTGCTGTGGTCCCAAACCGAACCGTACCGACGCAAATAACGGGAAGGTAGTTTGGTACACCGAGAAACCAATCCACAGAATCAAGTTCACCCACAGTAGTCGCGCGGCGGGGCTGCGTGTGAGTGTGTAGGGCATCTCGCGCCAAGGGGAGGGGCGTTTCGCAGGCGTGAGGTGCGCGGTTTCAGGGAGCGCGAAAAAGGCATAGAGGGCTGCCACAAGCGAGATTCCTGCGGCTACCCATGCAGGCACTGCCAGCCCAAAATGTGCCAAGCCACCCCCCAGCGCAGGTCCTAAAATAAACCCCAGCCCGAACGCCGCGCCGATTAACCCAAAGTTCTTCGCTCGCTTTTCGGGAGGGCTAATGTCGGCGATGTAAGCGCGCGCCGTTGTAATATTCCCGCCTGTAAAACCATCCAGAATCCGCGAAAGGAACAGCCACAACAAGTTCGGGGCAAGCGCCAGCATCACGAAACTCGCCGCTGAACCAAGCAAACTCAGAATCAGCACAGGGCGTCGCCCCCAGCGATCCGACCACTCGCCCAGAATCGGCGACGCGAACAACTGTGCCGCTGAAAACGAGGCGAACAGGAGCCCAATTTGCAACTCACTCGCTTGAAACCGCTTTGCGTAGAAGGGCAACAGCGGGATCACGATCCCGAACCCGACAAGGCTTACGAAGATAGTGAGGAACACCGCCAGCAGCGCACGGCGCCTACTCGCCTCGTCGGATTCGGGAGTGATGCGTCGCGTGGTCATTAGTAGCGTCGCTTGCGCTTGCCGGAGTGGGGCGCGGGGCGTTTCTTCCGAGTTGTCGTATCGCTCCCTGCCGCCACTGGCGCGCCCTCTGAAGGCGTCTCACTGCTCGGCGCCACAGGCTTGGTGGGAATCGCTGTCGCCTTCATCGCCTCGACCTGACGCTGGTGCAACTTCTCGCGGGCATCTTGCCAGCTGACCATAAGCTGGCTTGCGATGAAAATCGACGAATAAGTGCCCGCCACGACGCCGATCAGCATCACCACATAGAAAAAGCGCAGGTCTTGCGTCACCGCGCCCCAAATCACCAGCGCGATGAGCACAATCAGCACCGTCAAGCTGGTGTTGATGGATCGGGCGAGCGTCTGATTCAGGCTGCGATTCACAATCGTGGCGAAGGTCTCACCCCGTGCCCGATGACGCAAATTCTCACGCACGCGGTCGTACACCACAATTGTATCGTTGATCGAGAAACCGACCAGAGTCAGAAGCGCTGTGATGAACAGGGCGTTAATCTCCCAACCGAGCAGGTGGCCCAGCACTGCGGCGCCTCCTACCATAATCAGCACATCGTGCGCTAATGCAATCGTGGCGGCGATGCCGAACTTGAAGCCGCTCCAGCCGCCTTCGATAGAGAAGCGCAGCGCGATGTAGAGCAAGATTGCAAGCAGCGCGACGATGACGGCAGTCACGGCGCGTCTTACGGTCTCCTCGCGCACGCGCGGGCTAACGCTGGAGAAGCTCACCACTTGCAAATCGCCGAGTGGCTTGAGCGCGTCCACAATCTTCTGCTGGCTATCGGCGTCCGCATCGGCGACATGCACAATCAACTGGCGGTTGCCCTCCGCAAACAGTGCGCCCACCTTCGTGAAGCCCGCCTGACGCAGCAGGTTCAGCACCTGTGCGAGGTCTGCCTCAATGGGGGGCAACTGCGAGACAGAAATGCTGGGTGCTTTCGGCTGCTGTGGCTGTGCATGCTGCTTTGGCGCTTCTCCCGTAGGCTGGTTGCCTTGCTCGGGTTTGGGTTGGTTGGAGGACTCACCGGATGGACTACCTTGTTCTGAATTCTGCGGAGCTTGCCCTTCTGTGGGTGGATTCGTTTGTCCTGTAGGCTGTGTCTGCTCCGAAGCCGCCGGACTGCTTTGGGCATCACTTGGTGGGGTGAGCGTTGCCTTCGGCGGTAGTGTCGCGCTGGCAACACGCTTCTGCAGCACCAGTTCACTACCCCCTTCGAAGTCGATGCCCGGCTTCAAACCGCCCAAGCCCAGCCAGAACACCAAACCGATGAGAATCGCAACGCCACTAATCGCGTAGTACAACCCACGCTTGTTCACGAAGTCGAAGCGGTCTTTCGCTGCGCCGAGCTGCTCGCCCACCTCCTGACCGAACTGGCGGCGCAGCCCAAACAGCCGCTCGCTGGGATGGACGCCAATTCCGACCAGCATGTACAGGAAGGTGCGCGTGCAAACAATCGCCGTGAAGAAGCTAATCGCTACGCCGATGCCCAGCGTCGTTGCGAAGCCCTGTACTGGACCTGTGCCGAAGTAGTACAGGATGAGACAGATGATAATCGTACTCAGATTCGAGTCGAAAATCGCGGGGAAGGCGCGTTTGAACGCGGCATCGAGGCTGGCAAGTAGTGTTTTGCCAAGGCGCAACTCCTCTTTCAGGCGTTCGAAGATAAGGATGTTCGCGTCGATTGCCATGCCAATCGACAGGATAATGCCTGCGATCGCGGGCAGCGAGAAGGTGACGCCTGTCGATTTGAAAATCGCCGTGGCGAACAACACATAGAGCGCAAGCGCAATCACCGAGATAATACCCGGCAGCAGGTAATACAGCATCATAAACACGGCAATCGCGGCAAAACCAATCACACCTGCCTGAATGATTCGATCCCACGCTTGCGCCCCCAGTATCGCCTCCACGCGGTTGATGCTCTCCAGCGATAGGCTTACGGGCAACGCACCTGCGTTTAGCAGGTCACGCAGTCGTGCCGCCTCTTTGAGCGTGAAGTTACCCTGAATCACAGGCTCACGGAGATTGGGCGACTGAATCACCGGCGCGGAGATAATCTTATTGTCCAGCAGAATGGCGATATGCTCTTTGAGATACAGCGACGAGGCGCGGGCGAATTTGTCCTGCCCCTCGCGGTCGAAAATCAGCAACACTTCGGGCGAGAACGCCTGACGAGTCACCTCCGCACGCCGCAGATTATCGCCCGTCACAATCAACGGCGACGACTCGATAATTTTCTGATATTCTGGTGTGCCTGGCTCAATCAGTTTCCCTTCGGGGCTGGTCAAGTCGCGGAACTTGATGACCTCCTCGTCGCCTTCCTTGTCAATCACGAGTTCATAGCGTCCGAGGGGCTGTTTCTCAGTGCGCACATCCTTGAGATAGCGGAACTCAAGCCGCGCGGTGGTTTGCAAGAGTTCGCGCGCCTCTTGTTCGTCTGTGAAGCCAGGCAACTCGATAACAATTTCCGTATCCCCTTTTTGGTAAATGGTGGGTTCAATCACACCCAGCGAGTCGATGCGCCGGCTGAGGATGTCGATGACGGTGCGCATGCGCTCCGGCGTCCAGAGTTTTCGCTCCTCAGGCGAGAGTTTCTCAATTTCGGCGCGTAAGGTCATGCGCAGTCCACCTTGCACATCCAGCCCGCGCCGTGCGGGATACTTCCAGAACGCATAACCCGCTGCCGCTGCGAGCAAGACAATTAGAACCAGGTAAAGGAAGTGTCTAATCACGTTTCTTTCCTCCTGCTTGCGGGAGTATTATACCTGTTGCAGGTGAATGCCGACCGAAGCGGAACACCGCGCGAGCTACAAAGTTCCCTGCAATGCGTCGATCACCCACTCGTGTGCCTCGCGCAGGTTTTGCCCTTCGCCTAATGCGTGACGGATTTCGGCAAACGCCTGGAGCTGCGCCGCACGGGGCGCATCATCGCGCAGTAAGTTAATCAAGGCGCGGGTCAGCGATTCGGGCGAAGCCGCCTCTTGAATGAATTCGGGGCAGACATCACGCTGTAAAATCAGGTTGGGCAGCCCAATCCAGCGCAGTTGGAGACGGCGACGGCGCACGCGATATTCCAGATTCATCAGCCAGTCGCCTCGATACACGATGATCATCGGCGTGTTCAGCAGCGCCGCTTCCAGCGTCGCTGTACCCGAACATACAATCGCAGCATCCGCATGCGCCAGCAGGTTCCACACAGAATGCTTCTCGGTGGGCGCCCACTGACGCGAGCCGTCCGCCCAGAGGGTATGGATCCAGTCGGGATCGAAGTGCGGCGCGACCGAAATCACGAACTGGGCTTCTGGCATAACACTGTAGATGCTGTCGGCGACGCGAGCATAGAGCGGCGTAAGGGCGCGCACCTCATGCCGACGACTACCAGGCAATAAGGCGATCACCGGGCGACAGGGGTCTAAACCCAGCCGTTCGCAGAACGCCTCTTTCTCCACAGAGGGGCGCGCTAATCGAAGTAAAGGATGAGGCGCCCAGTAGGCGCGTGCCCCCATCGCTTGGAGCCGTTCCGCCGACCACGCAAACGGTGTGATAATCCAATCGGTGCAGTGGGGAAGATCTGCGCCTTGGCGGTCGCGTCGCCAGCTGCCGGGCGGAATGTAATACAGCACCCGTAACCCCCAACGCTTCGCCCAATGGCAGAGGGGCACATTAAACGCCCCGAAATCGATGGGGATTACCAGATCGGGCTGGGTCGTGCGCAGGAACCGCTTCACGCGCTGGAACGCCCAGGCGACCTTCGGAGCGACTTTGAACGACTCCACAACGCCGATGGCTCCCCAAGCACGACTATCGGCGATGAGGGTGATTCCCACTTCCGCCATGCGTGCTCCACCCACGCCGTAAATTTCTAATTCGGGGAAGCGGCTCTTGAGAGCCTGTACCAAATCCGCGCCGTAGAGGTCGCCCGACGCCTCGCCTGCGAGAATCGCTATCGAGCGTTTCATTTGCGCGCGGGCTGATCCAGGGCGCGCCCGTTGCGCCCGTGTCGAATCTGCTCCATAAACTCCAGTAGATGCTCCAGTTCCGTGGTCATTTCGAGCTCCGCTCGGATCTTCTCGATGGCTTGGCTCAGGTTCATTTCGGAGAAGAACATCCATCGGCAGGCTTTGCGCAGAGCATCGCGCGATGCTTGGGGCACTCCCGCGCGGCGCAATCCCACCAGGTTCACCCCGCGCACTTCTGCGGGGCTGCCTTCGACAATCATAAACGGGGGCACATCGCGCACGATGCGCGACATACCGCCCACCATCGCGAGTTTGCCGATGCGTGTGAACTGGTGGATGCCTGCCATCCCGCCGAGGTTCGCACCATCGCCCACCACGCAGTGCCCGCTTAACCCCACCGAGTTCGCCATCACCACGCCGTCGCCCACGATGCAGTTATGCCCGATATGCACATACGCCATCAGGAAGTTGTTGTTGCCGATAACGGTCGCCTGTTCCTCGCCGCTGGCGCGGTGGATGGTGACATATTCACGGATCCAGTTATTGTCGCCGATTTTGAGATAGCTCCGCTCATGCTTGAACTTACGATCTTGTGGGGGTGCGCCCAGCACCGCCCCGTGATAGATGATATTGTTGCGTCCGATGGCGGTGTGCTCTTCGATAATCACCTGCGCCCCCAAAGTCGTACCAGCGCCGATGCGCACATGCGCGCCGATGATGCAATAGGGTCCTATCTCCACATCATCGTCCAGTTCCGCAGTGGGATGCACAACAGCAGTTGGGTGAACCGTGGTCATGCGTGTTTGCCTCACGAGTTGTTTTGGTTTTGCAGCACGGTTTCGGGAGGCGGGCTGAGGAAGCGTTCTGGGTCGGGCAGCGCGAAGGTGATTTCCGCTTCGGCGGCGAGTTCACCATTCACCCGTGCCACCGCTTTCACGCGCCCCACCTCGCGCCGCATCCAGAGCATCTCTACTTCCATAATCAGCGTGTCGCCGGGCACGACGGGGCGACGGAACCGCGCGTTTTCAATCCCGCCCAGCAATGCGACGCGGTGACGCATCTCAGGCTGCAGCATGACCATCACACCCCCGACTTGCGCCATCGCCTCCAGTATGAGCACCCCAGGCATAATCGCCTTCACTGGGAAATGCCCCTGAAAGAAACTCTCGTTGATGGTGACATTTTTCAGCCCGACAGCGCGCTTGCCCGGCTCGAGCTCTAAGATCCGATCCACCAGCAAAAACGGGTATCGGTGGGGAATCACCTGCCGTATTTGCTCTATGTCCAGCATAAACTCTGCCATCCTCAGTCCTCCGTGCCGAATCGCTGCGCCAACGCCCGCGCCAGTTGCACATTCAGGGCGTGCCCCGGTTTGACCGCGACCAGCGTGAAGCGCGGCAGGTACACACCACTGAGATACAAATCGCCCAGCACATCCAGCAGTTTATGGCGCAGCGGCTCATCCTCGAAACGCGCAGGATTATGATACCCTGTTTCATCGATGACGAGCGCGTTTTCCAGTGCGCCGCCCCGCGCCAGACCCTGCCGTCGGAGCGCTTCGACCTCGCGTAGGAAGCCGAAGGTGCGCGCCGGTGCAATCTCGGTGAGCGCGTCCGCCCCAGGGAACGCCCCTGACTGCACGCCCAACGGCTCTGGGAAGTGGATATAACCAAAGAGCATGTTGCCCGAGAACGAGAGGGCAAGATAGCGATCGGCTTGACGGAGTTGGAGCGCGCCCTCACCCCATGTTTCCACATTGGGGGCGGTAGGGGGCGAGTGGGGGCGAATCGCCTCCACGAACGGCAACGCGCTCCCGTCCAGAATTGGGATTTCGTTGCCCTGCACCACCTCGATCACGCAGTGAGTAATCCCCGTCATCCAAAGCGCCGCCATCAGGTGTTCCACCGTGCCGATTTTTACAGCGCCGTCGCCCAGCACCGTGGCGCGGGTCGTGTCGACCACAAATTCCCAGCGTGCAGGAAACGCGTGTCTGCCTTTGCGGAGGGTAATTTGGCAGCAGACGGTGTGATTCCTCAAGGGGGCGCCCACCTCCCCGTGCGTGCAATCGGCAGGGTGGAGCCGGATTTGACATCGCTCTCCAGTGTGTAGTCCCACCCCTTCGAAGGTGAGCGTCTCGCGGAGTGTGTTAGCGGTTGCCATTCGGTGGGGACGCCTCCTCTTTCTCTTCGCGGGGGTAGAAGAACCCTTTGGCGCCTTCGGGCAGTTCGATCGTCTCCTTGCCTTCGGTCAAGGAGACGAGGGCAAGATGGGTCTCTACTCGGAGCCGTTCAGGTTCATCCACCACCACTTTCCCTTTCAGGGTAAGGCGTTCGGCTTTTTGGTCGTATTCGGCTTCGTCGGCGGTCAGGGTGCGTGTGCGTCCATCGGCGAGTTGCTGCACGGCTTTGACAGTGCCGCGCAGGTAGGCGACCTTCCGACGGTAGAAATACTCGATTTGGTCACAAGTGGCGTCGATGGGGTAGCGTTTCGCCTGTTCGATCTCGCTTTCCGATGCGCCTTCGGGTGGGGGTTGCGTTTCACGAGGTTTGATTCGCATCCGCACTTGGTTCTGCAGGAGAGCGCGTTTTTGGTCGTCGCCATACCAGATTTCCAGTTTCGCACCTTCGATATCGATTCGAGGGTCCTCGAGGCGTAGCTTGCCGGTGGCGAGCGCGTAGCGTTTGCGGTCGTAAACATCCGCGCGCTCTGCCGTGGCGATGGTATCGCCGTCTTTGAACCACAGCCCTTCCAGCTCCGAGTGGTCGCTGCGGAGGATGCTGCGCGTCGCTTTGAATTCCACTTGGCGTTTCGGTTGAGTTCCTTCTTGCAGGAGCGCGCTGCTGACACGAAACGCGCTTTGCTGCAGTTCTATCGCGCCGGACGCCAAGTCCCAGCGCAGGTTCTGAATGACGCCCTGCCCGTCTGACCAGTGTAGGTGCGTGGGTTGCTCGATTCGTATCTGTTGCTTGCGCAAGTCCCACTGCAGCCACGCGGTTTGCACGGTGAGCGGTGTGTCGCCCAGCGGATGGCGTCGGATCGTTAGGGTCGGATTACCCGCGATATGGAGGCGTTTCGCAGGGTAGTTATAGAGCACCTCATCGGCTCGCGCGGTACCAATAGGATTGGCGTGTTCGTCGTAGAGAATCGCTCGATGGAGTCGTTTCGCTCGCCAGTGGACGCGATTGCGCTCGATCTCCAGCGCGTCAAACTGGAGAGTAGCGAGGAGGCGCTTTCCATCGCGTAAGGTGAGGGTCGGGCGTTCGAGGTAGAGTTCCAAGTGTTGCAATTCGGGCGGTACGGCAGCAAGGGTGCGCAGGAAGGGGTCTTGTCGGCGTAGGAGTTCCACGCCCCACAATCCCGAAAGCGCAACAAGGAGCAGCGCGCCGAATTGGAGCAGAGGGCGCGTCCCGCGCGCCCTCTGAAAAACGACACGCTCAGGGGCAGACATCGTCCACAGGCGGCGGCGGTATCTGCGGATTGTTCGGGAAGATTTCGATGGTGCCGAAATCGATGAGCTTCGGCGCACCGAACACGGTTCGTACTAAGCCTGCTTGATTCGAAGCCACCAGGCACGCGGCAGTCGTTGTCGCCGTGTTGGGCGTCTGGATGACGCGCTTATTGTTTTGCAGGTCGGTATGGCGTACGATGGCGGTGTAGCCTGCGGGCGGTCGTACCCACAGCCCGCGGAAGAATAGGTTGTCGCCCACATTTCGCAGCATGAAATCGCCCGCTCGCGCATCGCTTTTGACGGCACGCGCGATGGTGAGCGCGATTTCGTTGGCGCTGCCTGTGGTCGTCGCGACCACGCGCTGGAGCGGAATCGCGCCCGTGTCGGTCATAAAATACACCTCTGCGTTGGGGATCGGATTGCCTGTGGTCGGGTCAACTACCCGCACATAGGCGACTCGATCCGTAACGACAATCCCTGCGCCGCCGCCCCCACCGTTGCCACCACATCCATGCAACAGCACGGCAAGCGCTGCCAATCCCAGTCCTATTGATAGTCGTCTCATGCGCTGAAAACGCCTCCTCTAATCGCCGTTGTAA
This sequence comes from Fimbriimonadales bacterium, assembly GCA_026003075.1. Classification (GTDB taxonomy): domain Bacteria; phylum Armatimonadota; class Fimbriimonadia; order Fimbriimonadales; family GBS-DC; genus GBS-DC. The sequence goes on from BPGO01000003.1 coordinate 196,827, forward strand.
TTCTACCCATTAGACTGCTTTCCTGCCGAATTCGTTACGATGGGTGCGCTCCGTTCCTCCATTGGGCGGCGGGCGCGCCACGCGCGTACCAGTTGGTTCGGCTTCCATGGGGCGCGTAGAAAGAGCGTGCCAATACTAAACGCGCGCGCGCCCAGTTGCCAGAGTTCTTGCACATCCTCCAGTGTGTAGATACCGCCGCCTGCGATAATCGGCAGGCGTGTCGCCCGACGCAGGTTTTGGATGGCTTCGCGCACGAAGGGGCGTATCGGCTCTCCTGAAACACCGCCCCCACCCAGTCGCGCAAGCGGCGAAGGCGTGTCGGGGAACACGAACCGCCACGGTACGGCGTTGAGGGCGTGGATAGCTTCGGCGACACCCTCCAACGCCTGCGCGATGGCGACATAGGGCTGGTCGTAGCCTAATTTGACAATCAGCGGATGCCCCGATTCGCGCAACGCGTCGGCAATGGCATACACATGGTTCACCGTGTCCGCCTCGCAGTGCGCCACATTCGGGCAGGAAGCGTTGAGCTCGATGGCTGCAATGTATAGTGGGCGCAGTTTCGCTGCAAAGGCGTGCGCCTCGTCCACGCTTTCGGGGTACACCGAAACCACAATCTGCAGCCCCATGCGCCGCATGCGGGGATAGCAACGGCGCAGCCACCAGTCGATGCCTGGATTGGTCAGTCCCACGGCGTTCACGGTTCCCCCCGGTATCAAGCGCACACAGCGCCACGGCGCGTACCAGCGGAGGTTGCCCCGACGCGGGCGCAGCGTGAGCGTTTTGACGACTACCGTGAATTCGCGCGGGTTCAAAACGCCTACCCAGCGCAGAGGATATTCCCACCACCAGCCGCGCCCGTCAAAGCCCAGCGCGCCGCTGCCCGTCAGAAACTCCACACGCTCGCCGTTGGAAAGGGTGATCATATGCGCTGGCTCACTCCCTCCCCACAGGCTGCAACACGGGTTGCACTTTCAAAAACGCTTGCACCACGCGCGGGTCGAACAGCGTGCCGGCGCCATGGTGAATCGCTTCGAGTGCCTGCTGCTCGGAGAGGGCAGGGCGATAAGGTGTTTCGGTGCGCATGCCATCAAACGCTTCCGCCACCGCCAGCACGCGCGCGGGCAGTGGGATTTGTTCCCCACGCCACCCGTGCGGGTAGCCCGTTCCGTCCCAACGCTCGTGGTGGCACTCAATCCAGAGCGAAAGCTCTTTGAAACGGTGGATTCGGCTAATCAGTAGCACACTCAGGCGGGGATGCTCTTGAATTTGGAGTTGCTGTTGGGAGGTCAAGGGCGCAACCGTGAGCAGTTCGTTGGGCAGCCCCAGCATCCCGATATCGTGGAGCGCCGCCGCCAGTCGCAGCCCGCGCAGCGTCGCCTTGCTTAGCCCCAACTCGCAGCCAATCGCAACCGCATAAGCCGCCACGCGCTCGCTATGTCCTTCAAGGTGGGGGTGCGCCAGTTCCAGCGCACGCACGAACGCTCGCACCACATCGTTCTCCATCCGTATGAGCTGGTCGCGTGTCACTAAGACCTCCTTGTGGGGCGATTATACCTGTTCAGCGCGTCGTAATACTGCGCGGCAGGGGGGCGTACTGCGTCTCGTGGCAGAACTCACGCCAACTCTCGCCATTAAGCGAGCAAGTGCGCCAGAGACGAACACGCACGCCAGCGCGCCCCGGCTGGGCTCGGAACCCGACCGCAATGGGTGCAGGCGCGGAAGCGACGATTTCAGGCGTCAGGGTACAACGCGGTACGGTGCGGCGCACGGTCTCTGCAGAAGCCAGCGCATAAATGGTGCACACCATGCGCGACTCCGTTACCTTAAACGCCACCCGACACGGGAACGGATAGGGATTGCGGAGTTTCAGGTCGGCGATTCCCTGCGCCACGGCGGCGTCGCGCCCTACGCCGATATAACTGGGCGCAAGCGTGTGGGGATGCCGTTCCACGATGTCCAGCCCAGCGAGGAGCGCCGCGTTGTAAAGCGTCGTGGCGGTCTGACACACGCCCCCACCCCACGCAGGCACCAGAATCCCCCCATAGCTCACGGGCGCCCGCACATAGCCTTCGGAGCGTATCCACGAACCCACCGTTTGATTGAAGGACCAAGTGGTCTTCGGCGGCAGGATAACGCCATCGACCCGCTTTGCCGCGAGCAGCGCGTTATGGCGTTGCCCCGGCGTGCGCCCCTCCAACGAGGTAGCAAACTCCACCAGCGGCGTCGGCGTGTGGGGGGGCACACTGCGCTCACACCCCGCGCAACACAACCCCAGTCCCAGGATCCACCCAATCCAACGCACACCAACTCATTAGACGCATCGTGCGCGCTTCCTGCTACGCCGCTTCGGGGTGATAGATGCAGACCTGATTGCGCCCGTTGTGTTTGGCGCGGTAGAGCGCGGCATCCGCCTCGTAGAGCAAAGTCGCGGGGGGCGTGCCCATCCGATAACTCGCAACGCCCAAACTGGCGGAAACGGGCGCGTGCGGGTTCTGAATCTGGCTAATCTGAGCGCGTATACGCTCGGCGACTTGAACCGCTTGCTCCAGAGTCGTGTTGGGCAAAAGCAACGCGAACTCCTCACCCCCATAACGCGCCACGACATCATAGGCACGCGCTGATTGGCGCAACACCTCGGCGACCTGCTTGAGCAACTCGTCCCCTGCAGGGTGACCAAAGCGGTCGTTGAACTGCTTGAAGTGGTCAATATCCAGCATGACGAGCGACAGCGGCTGCCGATGACGCTCCGCCATCTGAACCAAATTATGGAGCGATTCATGGAACGCCCGATGGTTTTTCAGCCCCGTTAGTCCGTCGGTGAGAGCCGCTTGCGCCAGCGCCCGATTCGCCTCGACCAACTCCGCATTCAACTGCGCCAACTCTTGATGCGCAGCACGGAGCTGTTGATACAGCGCTTGGAGCTCCTCATTCTGCGCTTGGATTTCCTCGCGCTGCCGCTCCTGCTCTTCAAAGGCTTGCTGCAGCTGGATTGCCATCTGGTTAAAAGTCCGTGCGAGGAAACCGAACTCGTCGCGCGCCGCGTAGGGGATACGCGCGCCCCAGTCGCCCGACGCCAAGCGGTGAATTGCCATCAGAAATCGCCCGATATAAGCCCGCAAGAACCCCACCATCAGCAGGCTCGCCAGAATCGCAATCACGACACTTGCCACGGCCAAGGTGCGCTTGGCTTTGGAAAGCCACTCTTGCATGAGGGTCGTGGTCGCATGGGGGGATTCGAGTGTCAATAAGGCAATCGGGTGTCCAGTGGGGTCTCGTAGAATCACGCCTCCAGTATCCCCTTCGTTGGTGTTGGAGCCGGGGGTTTGGAATTGGGTACTGAGCGTGAGGACGACCCTACTGCCAACCTGCTCACTCAGCTGGCTGAGTTGCGCGTGCTTGAGGGACTTCGCCAACACAAGCACCCCCGCAGGCGGCTGTTGCCACTCCTCATCGCAAATCGGAGCAGCGCTCATCATATAGACTGTGCCCTCGTGCCGCACCAACCCCGAGTCGCCCTTGCCGCCAAGCGCGTCTTGCACAAGTGATAGGTTCAGAAGCCATGCATTCTCGGAACGGCTTGAAATGAGAATTTTACCTTCAGGTAATAGGACCGCCACAATATCATAATAAAAATGCTGAGCCAACCAATCGACGATATTGACCCTAAGCCACTCAAGGTCGCGTTTCAAAACGGCTTCCCGCGCGTCATTCCAAACACTATAGTCCTCGGTGTGGCGTAGCAGATTCACAAGTTCGCGTTCGATAGCGATTTCCGTGGTCTTGATCAACCGCATCTGGTTGAGCCGCGCTTGGTGTGCAAGGGCATCGTTGAGGTAGGCGAGGTTCATCAGCAGCCAGGTCGTGAGCAGCCCCATCAGGAGAAGGCTCAGCGTGAACGCGAATCGGATGCCGATCGGGGTGCGCTCCCACCGATGGCGTGCTTGCCACCCCCATCGGCGTAGGTACAGTTTGCTCACGGCTCGCCAGCGCTGCAACATAGACTAAAGAGGTTATGCCATATTCTTCGCCTCATTTCCCCTGCGGTCGCGCACCGCGCCTATCCACACGAGAAACGCTAAGGCAGCAATCTGAATCCCGCGCGCAATCCCGTCCGGGCTGGTACGAAGCCCTCAATACACATTGCGACGCTCGTAGCGGAACTGCCACTCGCTTATGCCTGGCGGTACTTCCACATCCCACACGATTTCGGTGTAGGGGTTCATCTGCAGGCGATTGCGGTAGTACCAATCCCAGAAGCGTGTATCGTCTACGGTTTTGGCGGTGACGCGCTTCGGCTCACGGGTGGCGTCCTTGAAGTGCCCCACAAACCGCACGCGTGCCATAAGGCGTACAGGTTGCTCGTTAAGGTTTTGCACACGAATGGTGGCGCGACTCACATCCACGGCTCGCGTCCATGAGCTACCCGACGGGTCTCGGTCGTTTTGAACGGAGCAGGCGACGCTAATGCGTGTTGCGGGCGTCATGTAGATGAACGCATCGTCGCCGGGCGGTGTGAACAGCAGCACATCTTGCCCTACAGGCGACCCACCACGCAGCACCGTGATGGGCGCGGTTGTCCACGGGGTGTTGCCCGTGTTGCGTAGGATAATCGCTTCGTACACCTCGTTGCGGAAGCGACGCTCCTGCGCCACGCGATACGCAAGGTCTTCCAGCGTCGTGAAGGTTGTATCACTCCTGCGACCGTAGGATCCCGAAGTGTAGGTCCCGCGTTCCATTTCGGTCAGGTCATAGACCCAGAGGTGGGTGTAATCCACGACCAGCTTCTGTTGCCTGATTTGGATGTGTGTGACGCCGTTTTTGGGTAAGCTGATGCGTGGCAACTCCAAGAACGCGACGGAGTCGGCGTTTGATGCCGACGCGCTGCCCTGCTCAATGCCCATGCCAGGCGCGCTTGGCGCGGAAGGCGCGAACCCTCCGAAGCCGCCCGCGCTAATAACATCCGCGACTCGTGGGGCTGAAGTGTACCAAGGATACCACTGAGGCGGCTCTCCACCGAACCAACGAGAGAGTTTACGGAAAGTCTCGCGCAGTCCCAGCGGTGAGGGATGATCCTGCATCATGAACTGGATAGCACCGACTGCGACAGTGGCTTCCACATCCTGCAGGTCTTGCAGTTCGTTAATGAGGACACCGCTGAGGGTAAGCGTCGCCTCGCTGGCGCGTGCGGTCGGCAATGCCAGTCGATACTCTGGTATCCAGCGAATACCGCGCTCGATGGCGTAGAGGTGCACGGGCACGCGCTCACCCCGCCCCACCCCTGACAGGCTAATCTCCAGCAGGGGGCGCTTCACGACCACCTCGCGCTCGCGCACATATGGCTCGCCAAACTCGATCTGCTTTACTTGGGCTGGGGTAAACATCACCAAACCGTTGGCGGTCTCCACCGCGAAGGTCGCCTGCTGCGCGACGCGGCTAAATCTATCTTGCACATAGTCGGGCGGCGTGATCGGATAGGAGTACCAGTCCCAGCGGGATGCTGGTCGTGTTGGGTGCGTCGGCACATAATCGGGTAGTGGGTCGGCGGTCGGGTAGGCGTCCTCGTAAGTAATGCTTGGCTTGAACACCCGCAGGACACCCTCGTACCGCTCGGTCTGCACGGACTGGCTCGGCTGAGGTGAGTCAGGGTACACCAGCGACACCGCCACGCGCTTGCCGTCATTCAGAAGCAGCAGCTCGGCGAGGTTCGCTGGCGGAGCCATCCGTTTCTCGTCTACCATACGGGCTTGGAGGCTGACTATCTGCGCCGTTTTGTGGCGCACCGTAGCCCACACGCCACCCATCAGCGCGTTGAGAGCGTTCTCGATGCGAACAGGGTTCTGGTCGGCTTCCACAAGAACCTCACGCTCGGTCAGGCAGTTTCCGTCTTTGTAAATCACCACACGGCGTATAGGCGACTCAACCGCCTTATCAGGTTGCGCCAACAGATACGCAACCGTCAGCATTCCTAATGCGCACAGCCAGAAACGCATGCGAATCACCTCGTAGTGTTAGACGAGCAAGACTGGTGGACTGCATCACTTCCGCCCCTTGGAACTTTCCGCAGTCGAATCGGGTATTATATTATGCATAGCAAGCAACTTGATAATATCACACTCAATTTGGAGGACGACGATGCGATTTGATAAACTGACGATTAAGGCACAGGAGGCCGTTCAAGAGGCGCAGCAGCTGGCGGAGCAGTATCGCCACCCCGCGATTGATAACGAGCATCTGCTTCTGGCGCTGTTGCGGCAGGAGGGCGGTGTTGTGCCCTCGCTGTTGCAGAAACTGGGCGTGATGCCCCGCACGATTGAGACCGCGATCGAGCAAGAGTTGGCGCGACGCCCGCAGGTGTCGGGCGCGTCGACGGTGGGCGCACAGATTACCCATCGGCTCAAAGCGGTTTTGGACACGGCGTTCGATGAGGCGATTCGCCTCAAAGACGAGTATGTCAGCACCGAACACCTGCTGCTGGGCTTGACGGCAGACACTTCGGGCGAGGCGGGGCGCGTGCTGCGCATGCAGGGCGTCTCGCGGGAGGCGGTTCTCAAGGCGCTGCAGGAAATCCGCGGCGGGCAACGCATCACCGACCAAAACCCTGAAGAGAAGTACCAAGCGCTGGAAAAATACGGGCGTGACCTCACCCTGCTCGCGCGACAGGGCAAACTCGACCCTGTCATCGGGCGCGATGAGGAGATACGGCGCGTGATCCATGTGCTGTCGCGCCGCACCAAAAACAACCCCGTGCTGATTGGCGAGCCGGGCGTCGGTAAAACCGCCATCGTGGAGGGCTTGGCGCAACGAATCGCCACCGGCGATGTGCCCGAAACGCTCAAAGACAAGCGACTCGTGCAGTTAGACCTTGGCGCACTGATTGCAGGCGCGAAGTATCGCGGTGAGTTCGAAGAGCGCCTGAAAGCCGTGCTGAAGGAGGTCACCAGCGCCGAGGGGCAGATTATCCTGTTCATCGATGAGATTCACACGCTGGTGGGCGCGGGCGCAGCGGAAGGCGCCATGGATGCCGCCAACATGCTCAAGCCGCTGCTCGCACGCGGCGAACTGCGCACCATCGGCGCGACCACCCTCGACGAGTACCGCAAACATATCGAGAAAGACCCCGCACTGGAGCGACGATTCCAACCCGTGTATGTGGGCGAACCCAGCGTGGAAGACACCATCGCCATCCTGCGCGGGCTGAAAGAGCGCTACGAGGTTCACCACGGTGTGCGCATCAGCGACAGCGCCATCGTGGCGGCGGCAAAACTCTCCCACCGCTACATCACCGACCGATTCCTGCCCGACAAGGCGATTGACCTCATCGACGAAGCCGCCGCCAAACTGCGCATGGAAATCGACTCCATGCCCACGGAAATCGACGAAATCGACCGCAAAATCCGCCAACTGGAGATTGAGCGCGAGGCGCTGCGCCGCGAAGAGGACAACCCACAAGCCAAAGAGCAGATCGCCCGACTGGAGCGCGAACTGGCAGCGCTGAACGAAGAGAAGAGCCGACTCGTCGCCCACTGGCAACGCGAAAAGGAGCTCATCACCCAAATCCGCGCGACCAAAGAGCGCATCGAGCAGACCAAGTTCGAAGAGCAACAGGCGGAACGGGCGGGCGACTTCGCACGCGCCGCCGAACTGCGCTACGGCGTGCTGCTCGAACTCCAAAAGCAACTGCAGGCGCTCCAAGAACAACTCGCCCAAGTGCAGCAAGAGATGCAACTGCTCAAAGAAGAAGTGGACGCCGATGACATCGCCGAAGTCGTGGCGAAGTGGACGGGCATCCCCGTGCAGCGACTGAAAGAGACCGAGAGCGAGAAACTGCTGCATATCGAGGAACGCCTGCACCAGCGCGTCGTGGGGCAAGACGAGGCGATTACCGCCGTCGCGAACGCCATCCGACGCTCCCGCGCCGGGCTGTCCGACCCGAACCGACCGATTGGCTCGTTTATCTTCCTCGGACCCACTGGCGTCGGCAAGACCGAGCTGGCGAAAGCGCTCGCTGAGTTCCTGTTCGACGATGAGCGCAACCTCGTGCGTATCGACATGAGCGAGTACATGGAGCGCCACTCGGTCGCACGGCTGATTGGTGCGCCTCCGGGCTATGTGGGCTACGAGGAGGGCGGACAACTCACCAAAGCCATCCGCCGACGACCCTACAGCGTCATCCTGTTCGACGAAATCGAAAAGGCGCACCCCGAAGTGTTCAATGTGCTGCTGCAACTATTGGATGACGGACGACTCACCGACGGGCAGGGGCGCACGGTGGACTTCCGCAACACGCTTGTGATTATGACCAGCAACATCGGCTCCGTCCTCTATCAGGAGATGAACGAGTTCAACCGGGACGAGATCCGCGAGCAGATTATGCAAGCGGTGCGGGCGCACTTCCGCCCCGAGTTCCTGAACCGCATCGACGAGATTATCATGTTCAACCCGTTGGACATCCTGCAAATCAAGCGCATCGTGGACCTGCAGCTGCGCTACATCCAGAAGCGTCTGGACGAGCGCAAGATTCGCTTGGAGCTGACCGAAGAGGCGAAGCAGGAGTTGGCGGTTCGGGGCTACGACCCGCAGTTGGGAGCGCGTCCGCTGCGGCGCACCATCGAGCGCGAGGTGCTGAACCCGCTGGCGCAGAAACTGCTTGCCCGCGAGTTCTTGGACGGCGACACCATCCGCGTGGATTATCGCGAGGGGCAGTTCGTGTTCGAGCGCGTGGTGGCGGCGGAGGTGGTGTAATCGCCGCCGCCCTACCGCGTGCCCTGCACAACGATATCTGCCAGCGGTCTGCCCTCTAAGAAGCGCAACACATTCTGAATCACGCCCTGCGCGATACGCTGCTGCGCTTCTTGCGTGACGCCTGCGCCGTGTGGGGTCAGGATCACATTGGGGAGCTTCAGCAGAGGATGATCGGGGGGCGGTGGCTCGGGGGAGAACACATCGATCGCTGCGCCGCCCAGATGCCCCTGCAACGCCTCCACCAACGCCGCTTCGTCCACCAACTCCGCACGCGCCGTGTTGATCAAGAACGCGCCCTGCTTCATCCGGAACAAGCGTTCGCGACCGAACAGCCCGCGCGTTTCGGGCGTGAGCGGCATATGGAGCGTGACAATATCACACTCAGGCAGAAGCGCATCCAACTCCAGATAAGTCACGCCGAGTTGCGCCTCTAATTCGGGCGAGAGGGGGGTGATATCGTAGTAGAAGGTCGTCACACCAAACGGCAGCAGGCGCGTGGCGACCTCGCGTCCGATGCGTCCCATACCGATAATCCCCACTGTCTTGCCCTGAATATCGTGGGCATGGGCAATCCAGTAGGGCAACGACCACTGCCCTTGCGCCAGCATGATATGTGCGGGGATAAGCCCTTTCATCAGCGCGAGTGCGACCATCACCACATGCTCAGCGACGCTGACCGTGTTCGCGCCCGTGACGGCGGCGACCGTGATTCCCAACTCGCGTGCGGCGTCGATATCCACATGGTCGACGCCCACGCCAGCCACCTGAATGAAGCGCAGGCGTGCTGCCTGTTGCAACATGGCGCGTGTGAGCGGGGTGAACGCGGTGGAGATAAGCACTTCGGCGTCGGGCAGGTGGGGTGCGAGTTCCTCGGCGTTCGTCGCTAACTCAACGGTATGCCCTGAAAAGAGCGCGCGCACCATCGCCACCTGCGCCTGTACCTGTTCCGACGGCGGTAAGATAGCTACCACTTTCATAGGGGGATTCCTCCACCCCCGAAAGTTCGCCTCAACCCGCAAGATACCTGCTACGCTTCCTTTTGCGCTGCGGCTTCGAGAATCGCGAGATCTCGCCGCAGTGAATCCAAGACCTTGCTCTCCGAAGACGGCGCTGTAATCTTGAGATGCTCATGACGCCAATTTTCGGTGCTTTTTCCATACCACACCCCGTACAGATACACCGTATCGCCCGACTCGGTCGCGATATCGATGCGCCCATAGATAACCGCCAGTTGATACAACAGACGCGCTGCGTACTCCCACAGGACATGATATTCAGACTGCAGCTTCGAGGGATACCGCACCAGCACACCGATTAGGTTCGTGTTGCCGTCGCAACGAGTCACGAAATCGTTGTCCGAACTGAACAGGATGACCTTCCTACATGGCTTAGCGGCGAACTGCGCATAGGTCTCGATGATAAGCCCGTCGGAGTCGGTGGGCGTTCCGGGGCGGCGTCGGCGCAGAGAACGGCTCTCACAGGTGCCCGAGGCGAGCATCGCATTCCATTCCGCCAAGGCAAGCTGTCGAAGCCGATCCGCAAGCACATTCTGATTCTCGAAAACGCGCGGAACGCTAAAGGACTGGTAGATATCGCGGAACGCATGCAGAAATTCACCGTTGATTTTCTCGGAGCGTGCATCTAACTCACGCTTTACCTGTTGCGCAAGCCGCAGGTTGTACCGAGGAGAGTGTTCATAAGGCGGGGCGATGAAATTGGAATAGAGACGGTTTCGAATTGCGTTGTTGTCGAACGCTAAATAATACACATCGCCGCCGCGTGGAGGGACGCTTTGAGAGGCTTCTTTCAGGAGCCTTTGTATCTCCGGAAGGTTCGTGGGCTGAACAATCCCTGCCTGTCGGAAGGCATCTTGCAGTCGATTAAATTCGGGAAGTTCGTGCTTCAAATTCGTAGCCCAATTCGACGTTTTCTCAGAAGGACGCTGTGAAACGACTTGGTCGATGCGTTTTTGCAGGTCCCTCAATTTACTTGCTTATAGTTCGTTTGCTGAGACGATTTCCCGAACTCGCTGCCTGCTGGTTCCTCAAATCCAGCGTAAACAGCGTCAGGCCGTCTAACAGGGGCGATTTCACGACGACTTGATCGCCCAAACGATTGAGCAGAGCGACTCCGTAGCGCGCCTTAAGTAATAACCTCTCCATCTTATCTCCCGAAGAGCTGCAACAGGTCGTACAGTTGGTGCGCATGGCGTGGGATGAGCGGGTGCGGAACATCTTGGTAGCGCTGGCTGCTCATGTGGTTGTAGTAGACATGCTCAATGGGCAAGTCTTTGCTGCGATGCCTTGCGTGATGGCGAATGCTGACATGTATTTCCGTCCCGCTGTGGCGTCAATCACGATCCGTTCCGCAATCCGGCTTTCTTCGTTCAGAACGCGCTCAAGCGTATTCCAGAACCCCATGAAGTCGTTTTCGTCGATAGGCTCTTCATGAAATTGGGGTTTTTTTCCACCATACCGCGGCAAGATTTCGCTTAGGTAGTGCGTGACGGTCTGGACGCTTTGACTCACCGTTTCATCAGGCGAGGCGAGCAGCACGATGCGATCGGGCACGACCCTGTTGCTCGCACGCTTGCCAAATCGTATTGACCACCGCCATCGGGCTCCACCCGACGACGGTAATCCAGCTGCGGTGTACCGGTTTGCTTTGCATGAGCGATTATGCCTCAGCCACGACGGATTGCACCAGCGCGGCGGCTTCCGCTTCTGCCTCTTCCGTTTCGCGATAGAGTTGCTCCAGCGTCAGGCTGCGGGCGCGCGCAAGGCGATTGTCGCGTCGCATGAATTGATTCATCGCGTAGTTTAGGAATTCCTCCTTCTCCAAGCCGAACGGCATATTCGGCTCATAGGGTTCGAAGGTTTCCTGCACCACGCCGAGCGCGTACGGCAGAAGTTCGTTCATCGTCTCCTGAATCGCGTTCCACACGGGGTCGCCATGCTCGGCAATCAGGCGCGAGAGCAGGTACACCCCGAACGCGATATGGCGCGATTCGTCCTGCATCATCTTGCCGATGCCCTGCACCAGTCCCGGCATCTTCTGCTGGCGTTTATAGGCTTGGAAGAAGCCGTAGTAGCCCGTTTCTGCCAGCACGCCCTCCACAATCATATTGTAGGTCACCGACGCTTCCGCTTGGGCAATCGCGGAGGGGTCATCGGTGAGCCGATGCATCGCTTGCGGGAGCGCTTCGTAGAAGATTTTGCGGTACGAGGGCGAGTGATAGCGCGATAGGTCTTCACCCCGTACGCCTGCCACTTCGGTCAGGAAACGGTTCATAAACTCCACATGTTTCGCCTCTTCAAATAGGAACGAGGTCAAGAAAATCTCCTCTTCGAGCCTGCCTTCGCTGGCGATGACTTGAATGAGGGGCAACAGGTCTAAGGTCACGCTCTCCTCGCCGGCTTGGAAGAGCGAAATCAGGCGCAGAGTGGCGTCTTTTTGCTCGTCGGTGAAAGTTTGCCAGTCAGCGCGGTCTTGGGTGAGGTCGATCGCGGCAGGATCCCAAATGCCCAGTCGCTTCGCTTTCTGGAACATCTTCATCGCGGGGTGGTCTCGGTTCAGCCCCCGCGCACTGGTAGTGATGAACTCCGCATGCGTGATCATCGCTTGGACCTCCTCGTCTGTTATAGGATACCCGATGAGGATACTTCGATAAGTTGGTAGGGTACACTTACATCCGAACGCGCCATGAAACGCTACTACATCACAACGCCGATTTACTATGTCAACAGCGCGCCCCATATCGGCACCGCGCTGACCACGATTGTCGCCGACGCTTGTGCGCGCTTTCAAAAACGACGCGGGCGCGCGGTCTACTTTTTGACGGGTACCGACGAAAACGCACCGAAAGTGCATCGCGTTGCCCAGGAGCGGGGCGTCCCGACGCAGCAGTTTGTGGACGAAATGGCGGAGGTGTTCAAAACCACCTGGCGTCAGTTGCATATTGAGTATGATGTCTTCATCCGCACGACGGAGGAACGCCACAAGCGCGTAGTCGCGGAAGTGTTTCGCAGGCTCCGCGAGCAGGGCGACATCTACAAGGGCAGCTATCAGGGGTGGTATTGCGTCTCGTGTGAGACCTTTTTCGCCAGCAGCAAGGTGGGCGATTCAAAGACCTGTCCTGATTGCGGCAAGCCGCTGGAGTGGCGCGATGAGCCGTGCTATTACTTCCGTCTCTCCGCGTATGAGTCGCGTTTGCGCGAGCATATCGTTGCCCATCCGCAGTTTATCCAGCCCGAAGTGCGACGCAACGAGACGCTGGGGTTCATCAGCGAAGGGTTGCAGGATGTGGCGGTCAGTCGCTCGGGCGCGGATTGGGGCGTGCCCGTGCCCGATGACCCCGAAAGTGGCGTGGTTTATGTGTGGTTCGACGCGCTGTTGAACTACCTCACGGCGACGGGCTGGCTGGAGCGCGGCGACGCCTATCGGGACACCTGGCCGCCGGAGTTGCAACTCATGGGCAAAGACATTCTGCCCCGCTTCCACGCGACGATTTGGCCCGCGATACTGATGGCGCTGGGGTTGCCTCTGCCCGAACGCCTGTACGGACACGGTTGGTGGATTGTGAACAAGCAGAAGATGTCCAAGTCGCTGGGCAATGTCTACGCGCCTGTGGATGTGGCGCAGACGCTGGCGAGCGCGTCGGGCTGCGAACTGCCCTACGCCGTGGACGCCTTCCGCTACTACATGCTCCGCGAGATGCCCACCGACGCCGACGCCGAGTTCAGCTTCGAGGGCTTCGAAGCCCGCTACAACGGCGACCTGGCAAACGATCTGGGCAACCTGCTGCACCGCACCCTGTCGATGATGCATCGCTACTTCGGCGGGCGCGTGCCCGACGGCGCACGGTTAGACGCCGCCTTAGCAGACCTGTTCGCGCAACAGGCAGCGCGCACCACCGAAGCCTTCGAAGCGGTGGATTTCCCACGCGGACTGCGCGAAGCGTGGCAAATCATTAGCGCGGTCAACCGCTACTACGACGAGCAAGCCCCGTGGACCCTCATGAAACAGAACAACGCCGAACGCGCAGGGCAGGTGTTGTACGCAGGGTTGATTGCGGCACGGGTGCTAAGCGTACTCGTGGAGCCGGTCATGCCGCGCGTCGCCCGCGAAATCGCCAGCCAGCTCAACATCGGCGAAGTACCCCATTGGAACGAGGCGACGGTGATGAACGCTTTTCCCGCAGGGCACACCCTGCAGGAGCCGAAACCCATTTTCCCAAGACTGCAGCCCAAAAGTGGCGCGGACAAGCGTGTCCGGGCCAACAACTCGGACACGACCGTCCAAACCCCTCCCAAAACGACCATGCAAGACCTGATCACCATCGACGAGTTCAAACGCCTGCAGATACGCATCGCGACCGTAAAAGCGGCGGAGCCTGTCCCGAAGTCGAACAAACTGCTCAAGCTCACGCTGGATGTCGGAGGCGAGGAGCGCACCCTCGTTGCGGGCATCGCGGAGGACTACACCCCTGAACAAGTGGTGGGCAAGCAAATTCCTGTGCTGGTGAACCTGCAGCCCGCGCTGATTCGCGGCATCGTGTCGGAAGGCATGATGCTCGCGGCAGATGTCGATGGCAAAGCGGTTCTGCTCCACCCCGACCGCGAAGTGCCCAGCGGCAGCACCGTGCGCTAATCTTGAAACCTTTTTCGGGTACACTTCAAAACGCCAACAACAAGGGGGCATACGACATGTTTAAGGCGTTAGCACGGTTTTGGAGATACTTAGTCGCGTGGGTGACGGGCAAGGTGGAACAGCTCGAAGACCCCGAAGTGCTGCTGGATCAAGCGCGGCGCGAAATGCAAGAGACCCTCGCCCGCAATCGTGAGCGAGCCATCCAGGCGATTACGCAAAAGAATATGCTGCAGGCAGAGGTGGAGAAGCTGGAGCGCACGGTGCGCGATTTAGAGCGCAAAGCCGAACTCGCGCTGCAGCAGGGCAAGCGCGACCTCGCGTTGCAGATTGTGCGCGAAAAGAAGGCGCAAGAAGGCGCACTGGAGACCATGCGCGCCTCGCTGCAACAAGCCATCGAAACGGTGGAGTCGATCAAGCTCGCCATCCGCCGCCAAGAGGAAGAGGTACGCGTGAAGACCGCGCAAGCGCTCGCGATGAAAGCACGCTGGAAACAGGCGCAGATTCAGACGGCGATCAACAAAGCGCTGGAGGGCATCTCCGTCGAGAACATCGAATCGAGCTGGTCCACGGCTGAGCAGCGCATCCAGCGGGCGGAAGCGGAAGCAGCGGCGCGCCAGGAAATGGCTGCGCAGAGCCTGCAAGGGCGAATCGCTGCCCTGCAAGACGCGCAAATCGACCACGAAGCGGAAGAGGAACTGGCGAAAATCGAGCAGCGGCTCGGACTCCGAACCGCACCCACCACCAATTCGGTCGCTGCCCAAACCACCACAACCGTTGACGATTCCGAAGCGCTCAAAGAGTTAGAAGAACTGGAACGCAAGTTGCAGACTGCTCAGGGCGATACAGGCACGCAAGGCGGAGCATAAATGCTGCCCGCCTTGCCTTGCCCCAAACAGGCTTATTCCTGCAGTTGCGCAATCGGCATCGGAACGCCGCCCGCCGCCGCCGACTTCCACGCCGCCTCCGTGAACGCGGTAATGCGCAACGCATTCTCTGGCTTCGATTGCACCTCCTCGCGCCCCAGAATCGCGTTCACGAAGTTAATCACGGGTTGCGACCCCGGCGGCAACTGCTCCTGCTTGTAGCGATTGCCACGCGCATCACAAATCTCCAGTTGGTCGTGGCGAATCAGGTAGGTCGCCTCGCTGCCGACCACCGTAATCTCCTCGTGCCAGCCGACCGTCGTGCTGCCGATAATCGAGAGGTTGCCGATAGTCCCGTCGGCATACTCGAACGCCAGCGCGGAGTTGATGTCCACCTTACGATCAAAGTACTGCATATACGCGCTGACCTTCGTTGCGGGCGCGTCGATAATCCACATCAGGAAGTCCACCAGATGCGAGCCGGTGTCGTTAATCTGCCCGCCTCCTGAGAGCGCCGGGTCTTGACGCCAGGTGTTCGCTGTGCTGCGCATCCAGTTCTGCAGGTTGATGGCTTGCACAAAGTGAGGTTCACCAATTTCGCCGCGGCGGATGCCCTCGTAAACATAGCGATACACTGGGATGTAGTGGCGCTGATAGGCGATCAAGCCGACCTTGCCCGTCTCGCGGATGCGCCGAACCAGAATCTGCGCGTGTTCCACCGTGCAGACCATCGGCTTCTCGATCATCACATGCAGCCCTTTCTCCAGCGCTGCCATCGCCTGCTCGAAGTGCAGCGTGTGGGGCGTCACGATAATCACGCCGTCCATCTCCACTTTGTCGAGCATGTCGCGATAGTCGTCGAAGAAGGGCACGCCCTGCAGGTGTGGGAATCGCTGCAGGGTCGCGTTGCGCTGGTCTTGACTGGGTTCGGTGATGGCGACCAGCTCCGCTTCGCTCACGCCTTGCAAGATGTTGATATGGTGGCGTGCCATACCGCCACTGCCGATTAGTCCTAAGCGTACTTTGCTCATGTTTCAGCCTCCAAAAGGGGTGTTTTTTTGACCTGCGCCTGTTTCGATAGTGGGGGCGATGTTCCTGCTTAACAGGTATCCTATACGCTGATGACAACCCCAATTGGCGCACACGAGCAAGTGGTGATTTTGGACTTCGGTGGGCAGTACACGCAGCTGATTGCGCGGCGCGTGCGGGAATGCAATGTGTTCTGCGAGATCGTGCCCTACGAGGTGCCGCTTTCTGAATTACGCGCCCGTCGTCCTAAGGGGGTGATTCTCTCGGGGGGACCTGCCAGCGTGTATGAACCCGACGCTCCGCGCGTTGACCCCGCGCTGTTCACGCTGGGCATTCCTGTGCTGGGCATCTGCTACGGGCATCAACTGATGGCGCATCTGTTAGGGGGGACGGTGTCGCCTGCGCCCCAGCGCGAGTACGGACGCACGCTGCTGACCGTAGTGCATGCGGATCCGCTGTTCGAAGAACTCGACTTCCACCTCACCTGCTGGATGAGCCATGGCGACAGGGTGGAGACACCGCCTGCAGGGTTCGTCACGCTGGCGGAGACCGAGAACACCCCCGTCGCCGCGATGGGCGATTTGGAACGCCACCTCTACGGCGTGCAGTTTCACCCCGAAGTGGCGCACACCCCGTTTGGCATGCACCTACTGCGCAATTTTCTCTACAAAGTCTGCGGTTGCAAAGGCGACTGGACAATGCGCCACTTTATTCAAGAGAGCATCGCCAGCATCCGCGAGCGGGTGGGACGCGAGCGGGTGCTTTGCGCCGTGAGTGGAGGCGTCGACTCATGCACGGTCGCCGCGCTGGTGCAACAGGCGATTGGCGAGCAGCTCACCTGTATTTTTGTAGACCACGGACTCATGCGTGAGGGCGAGCCAGAACAGGTGCGCACGCTCTTCACCCAGCATTTCCCCACCCGTCTGATTTTTGTGGACGCGCGGGAACGGTTTCTGCAACGCCTGCGCGGGATTACCGACCCCGAACAGAAGCGCAAAGTGATTGGCGAGGAGTTCGTGCGGGTGTTCGAGGAGCATGCCGACGCGATTGGGCAGTGCCGATTCTTGGCGCAGGGCACGCTCTACCCCGATGTGATTGAAAGTGGCACGCGCCTTGCGGCGAAAATCAAGACGCACCACAATGTCGGCGGGCTGCCCGACTGGATGACGATGGAGTTGATTGAGCCGCTGCGCTATCTGTTCAAAGACGAGGTGCGCCGGGTCGCTCAAGAGCTGGGATTGCCCCCTGAAATCGTGTGGCGACAGCCGTTCCCCGGTCCAGGATTGGCAGTGCGTGTGTTGGGCGAGGTGACCGCCGAGAAATTAGCCATCGTCCGCGCTGCCGATGCGATTCTGAATGAGGAACTGACGCGAACGGGCTGGGCGCAGCGTGTGTGGCAGGCGCTCGCCGTTCTGCCCGATGTGCGCAGCGTGGGCGTGATGGGCGACCAGCGTACCTACGCACACCCCATCGTGTTGCGCGTGGTGCAGAGCGAAGACGCGATGACCGCCGAACCCGCCGAGCTGCCTTGGGACCTGCTGTTGCGAATCGCCAGTCGCATCAGCAACGAGGTGCCAGGCGTCAACCGCGTGCTGTATGATCTCAGTTCCAAACCACCTGCCACGATCGAGTGGGAGTAATCGCTCTACGCACGCTTGCGCCACCGAGGCAGGAACCGCCCGGTAGTGCGTTGGTAGTCGGAGTATTCGGGATAGCAACGCGAGAGGCGTCGCTCCTCTTCGCGGGCTTTTAGGTTGAAAAAGATCGTGAGCGCAACCGCCAGGGCAACTCCCCACGGCTTTTGCAGGAGCAGCGCCAGCCCAAACGCCATCGCGAGCAGCCCCGTGTACATCGGATGACGAATCAAGGCGTAGACCCCTGTGCGCTTGAGACCGAGTTCGGGGTTCGGCTCTGGCAAGGGGGTGAGTTTACGCCCGTGCGCGATGAGGGCGGGCGTCGCCAAAAACACACCGACCGCCACCATAGGCGCGCCCAGCCAGCGCACCAGACCCCACGCGCCACTCGGGGTCGCGACCAGAACATAGCCGTACCCCAGAAACAGCACCGCCTGCACCAGTACCCAAAGCATGCCTGGGCAGAGTATACATCATCGGAAGCCCTGCACTAACGCCTGCGCCAGCACGCCCCAGCCATTCGCCAAGGTGAACACCAGCAACTTCGCGGGCATCGAGACAACAACCGGGGGCAACATCATCATCCCCATCGAGAGCAAAATACTCGCCACAACGAGGTCGATAATCAGGAACGGGATATAGATGTAGAACCCGATAATAAACGCCGTTTTGAGTTCGCTGAGCATAAACGCGGGGATGAGCGTGGTCAGCGGCAACTCGTCGGGCGTGCGCGGAGCAGGCTGCTTGCTCAGGCGGATGAACAGGTTCAGGTCTTCTGTGTAGGTCTGGCGCAGCATGAAGGTGCGGATGGGCTTCTCGGCGCGCTCCATCGCCTGCGTGAAGGTGATTTCCTGCTTCATGTAGGGCTGGAGCGCGTCGCGATTGATTGCGTCCAGCGTGGGCGCCATCACATAGAAGGTTAGAAACAAGCTCAGCCCGATGATGACTGGCGTTGGGGGGATATTCGGCGTGCCCAGTGCGCTCTTGAGAAACGACAGCACAATCACGATGCGCGTAAAGGCGGTCATCATCAGCAGAATCGACGGCGCGACCGAGAGCAGGGTCAGAATCGCCAGTATCTGGAGCGAAGTGGAGACCTCCTGCGGGTTGCGTGCTGTGCCGACCTCCACGCTCAGGCGCGGGAGGGGAACGGTGTCCTGCGCCAACGCGACAACGGGCATGCACGCGACGAGTAGGAGAAGCAAACACCCAGCCACCCGGAACAACCAACGCACTCTCCCTGGAACACGCTCGCCGCGCGAAATATCCCTACGGGGCATGAAGCGTTGGCGTGTTCTCATCATGCCTTCCCCCCTATAAGGCTCTGCAGTCGCGCGCGGGTCTGCTGCAGGCGGGTTTGCACTTGAGCGGCGGTTTCGGCTTGTGGGTCGGGCGACGGGGTCACGGGCTGCGCTTGACGCAGAATCCGCTCGAATTCACTGACGGGTTGCTGGACAGGTTCAGGGCGGGGGAGCGTATCGGTTAAGTCGGCTAAGAGGTGCATGCCCTGCGCAGTAGCTCCGATGAGCAGCAGTTTATCGCGTGCTTTGACCAGCATCAGCGTGCCCCCAACTGCGCTGCGCGTCTCAATGATTCGAATTTGTCCGTCGACGGGTGAGCCGTCGCCCGTTTTGCCCGCCCAGCGCAGGAGTTTGGGCAAGCCCCAGCGCAACCCCGCCGCCACAATCAGCAATGCGATGCCCAGTTGCGCCCATCCAAACGAGTTGCCATCAGGCGCGGTCACCTGCTGAATCGGCGCGCCGGTGCGGGTGCCGAACGCGCCCGGCTCCAGCGACGCAGGCGCATTCGACTGCGCCCACGCACATACCCCAAAAATTACCAGCAGAAACGCCACTATGTACGCACGCATGCTCATCACGCTCCCAATCGTTGTACGCGCTCGACAGGCGAGAGTATCTCGGTGATTCGGACGGCGAAGTTGTCCTCCACGACCACCACCTCGCCGCGTGCGATGAGCCTGCCGTTCACCAGCACCTCCACTGGCTCGCCAGCGGCCTTCTGCAACTCGATGATGGAACCCGTGCCGATTTCAAGCAACTCACGCACCAGCATCGTGACGCGCCCTAACTCCACAGAGACTTCCAACGGAATGTCCAAGAGCAGGTCGATGTTGCGTTCGGGCGACTCCTCTGGCTCCGCGAAGGGGTTGAACGCCATGGGGGTCGCAGGGGTGGGAGCTGCGGGTTCGGGTGTCTCCATCAGGGATGCGAATGGGTCATCTTGGACGGCGGGCATCCCAAGCAGTGTGCGTGCCAGGTTCTCTGTGAGCAACCATGTAAGGGTGAACGGCGTCCTATCGGGGATTTGCACGGTGAAGCGCGTCGCGATGACCTCATCGACGGTCAGGAAGTTTGGGGGGAAGGTAACGGGTTCGTAGCGGGCAACTATCTGATCTGGGGTGAAAGTCTTGCTGGTCAGGTTGCCGAAGGCGATGGCGAGTCCCTGCATCAGGTGAGTGCCGAACTCCTGCACGGCTTGCAGTGCGGCGTCGTTCACCTCGTCAGTGGGAGTGCCGAGCGTGGCTTCAAGGAGCGCCTGGAGTGCTGCTTGACGCTCGCTGGGCTGCTCGCCGACGATAAATAGACACGGCGCATCGCTCTGCTCGGCGAACTGCGCCTGAATATGCAGAACGGGGTCTGTGGTTAGCCCTGTGAGATCCCCGATGGGCGCCGCATTGCTGGTGGGCGTTGGGATTTCCACCAGCGTGTTGTTCTGTTCGGACAGGTGCATGGCGACCGTTTGCCAGACCTGCGCCTGTTTCACTACGAACTGTGTCAAGAGTTCTGCCGAGACTTCGCTCACGGTCTATTCCTCCGAGACGACATCGGTAATCGAGACGACCAGCCGTCGGTTGCGCACGGCGGGTTTGCCTCGAAACTTCACGCGGTTTTCCACCAACAGGTCGATTTTGCCGTTGACTGGGGTATCCAGCGGCAGTATGTCGCCCACTTTGAGTTGCAGGAGATCGTTCAGGCGGATGCGCGTCCTGCCCAATTGCGCGTGGCATGTCACGGTGGTACGGTAGAGATGTTGCGTTAGGGCGCGTCGGAGCAAAGGAGTTGTGCGTTTGCCCGCGCTGGAGACCCAGTTTTGGGAGCTGAGCCGTGGTGTGATGGGCTTAATGACCATGTGGGGTACGCACAGGCTCATCGCGTCGCGTCGCTCGCCGATACGCGTCTCCATCAGCACGGTAATCACGATGTCACTGGGCGGGGCAATTTGGACGAACTGCGCGCTGGTCTCCAGGGTCTCGATCTTCGGGTCTACCTGAAGAATGCTCTCCCACGCGCTGCGGAATGCCATCAGCATCCGTTCTCCCAGCGCGAGTACGAGAGGCTTTTCGATCTCGGTAAACGCCGTGCGCTCTATCGGCTTGCCCACACCACCCAGCAGGCGGTCTAACATCGTGAACACGAGCGCGTATTCCATTTCCAGCACCGCCTCGCCCGACAGCGGGGGCGCGCTGAACACGATAAACGCTGACTGTTTGAGCGAGCGGAGATAATCTTCGTAAGGGATCTGCTCCAGCGAGATGAGTTCGATATGCAACGGCACGCGCAGGTAGGTGGCGAGGTTGGTGGAACCGAGCCGTGCGAAAGTTTCGAACACCATCTGCAGCGTGCGCAGCTGGTCGCGGGAGAATTTGTCGGGGCGGCGGAAATCGTAGACTTCGTAGGCGATGGGTTTGCGCTTGGTGGATGTGCTTCCGCCGACGGGCGCGGCGACAGGCGCATTGAAATCGCTCGCAGGGCTATCCTCCGCTGCCAACGACGCCAGCAACGCCTCAATCTCCGCTTGTGAGAGAATCTCGCTCACTCCGTTCGCCTCCCGCGCAACATCAGGGCGAATTATCGGCAATCACGCAGAGTTTTTGCAGGATGGCGAGCAGCCAGGCGAACCGCTGCAGAATACAAAGCCATGAAGCCAGGGAAGCGAGGCGCACGCGGTATAATCTTGACGATGCGGTTCCTGCTTAAATGGCTGCTTTTTGCGGTGGCGCTCCACCTGACCTTCTGGAGCGGCGCACGGCTCGGATTGGACATGCGTCCCAGCCCCAACTGGCAGGATAATATCCTGATGGCGTTGCTGCTGGGGCTGGTGAACGTCTTCATTCGGCGGGGCGTGAAACTAGCTCTGCTACCCCTGAACTGTCTCACGCTGGGGATTGCAGGGCTGCTGGTGAACACGCTGCTGTTCTGGGCGGTGTTCGCGCTCGCGCCGTTCAACTTCCGCGTGGGCAACTTCTGGGCGGCGCTGTATGGCAGTATCGTACTGGGCATTATCAACGGTATCCTCAGCGGCGTGTTGCTACGCGACGAGAACGAGGGGAAGCGACGGTGAGCGGGCTGGGGCGACTGCTACGCGGGCTGGCAATCTGGATCGGGCTTTCTGTGCTGCTCACAGGAACGCATATGGGCATCCTGTACGGGATCAATGCGCTGCGCACGCGCTACGAGACCGCCTTGGAAACACGCGGGGGTGCAGAGCTGGTAGACCGCGAACCGCCATACAGTGGGGGAGAACGGTTGATTGTCGCGCTCGACATCCAGCCCAGTATCTACTGGGCAGAGGCGTTGATAGTGAGCGCGGTGATGAGCCTGGTCGTCGCCGTGTTCGTTGGGCTGGCGTCGCTGGCGTTTCGGCAGGGGCGCGCGGTGAAGCTGATCCTCGTCGCACTGATTGTGAATGGGCTGGTGTTCTATTTTTATGCGCTGCTGAGCGAGCAGATTTTTGTAGGTTATCAGTTGGGGCGTCCTGTGTCGGCGGTTGCGCCTGCGATTCTGGTCGGCTTGGCGCAAGGTATCGTCAGCGTGCTGGTGTTGGGAGGTAAAAAATGAGCCTGTCGGGACGGTTGGTGGTGCTTTCGGGGGTTTCAGGCGCCGGCAAAACGCTTGCCCTGCAGACCATGGAAGACATCGGCTATTTCTGCATCGATAACCTACCTCCGTCGATGCTGGAGTGGCTTCGCGAGCGGGTGCAGTCCGGTCAGCGCGTCGCGGTCGTGGTCGATACGCGTGCGGGGGAACCGCTGGAACGCGCAGAGGCGACCGTGTTGGAGATGCGTCGCGACGGGCTGCCTGCGGAGGTTCTCTTTTTGGACTGCGCCGACGAGGTGCTGATACGCCGTTTCAAGGAGACGCGACGCCCCCATCCGCTGGCGGGGATCGAGCCGAGCCTGCCGAAAGCGATTCGCAAAGAGCGCGAGCTGCTCGCACCCCTCAAAGCAATCGCCGACCAGACGCTCGACACGACGCTGTTTCGTCCCCAAGACCTGCGTGAGGCGATACGGGGGCTGTATGGCGATGCGAAGACGCAGTCGCCGCTCCGGGTGCGCGTAATCTCGTTCGGGTTCAAGTACGGCGTACCTGCCGACGCGGACTTGGTGTTCGATGTGCGGTTCCTACGCAATCCGCACTATGTGCCACACCTCAAGCCGAAGCCGGGCACAAACGAAGCCGTGCGCGAGTATGTGTTGGGCGACGCCGAAACGCAGGAGTTTTTGGAAGTGGTGCGTAATTTTCTCGCGTACCTGTTGCCGCGTTATGAGCGCGAGGGCAAAGCGTACCTGACCGTTGGGCTAGGCTGCACGGGGGGACGCCACCGGTCGGTTGTGCTGAGCGAGGAGCTGGGGGCGTGGTTCGCGGCACAGGGCTATCGCGCCAGTGTGGAGCATCGCGATTTGGCGCGAGGGGAGGCATAGATGGCAGACGGGCGATGGCGCTGGCTGATGCCCGGAATGCAGGTGAAGCGCTGGCTCGCACTTTCCAGCGTCGGGTTAGTGATTGCCATGTTGGGGCTGTGGGTGGCATTGGACGGTGCGCCGGCGCAGTGGCTCGATCGCCTCTATCGCGCCCTCGATCGCCAGATTCAAGCTCTCGCGACCACGCCGCGTGCTGCACAGGTGATGCGTTGGGGGCTGGGCATGGCGCTGGGCGTGCTGGGACTGGGCATTTGGTGGTGGGGACTGCGCCGCGCATGGCGCACATTGGTGGGAATCTTGCAGCCGCGTGCAAGCGGGCGCGTGTGGGATGTGCTGGCACGCTACGCGCTCATGGCGCACGGCAAGCGTGTGGTGGTTATCGGCGGTGGCACAGGACTGTCGACGATGCTGCGCGGAATCAAACGCTATACCGCCAACATCGTCGCGATTGTCACCGTCACCGACGATGGCGGCTCGTCGGGTAAACTGCGCCAAGAGCTGGGAATCCTGCCCCCAGGCGACATCCGCAACTGCCTCATCGCCTTAGCCGATGCCGAAGGCGCCATGACCGCTTTGCTACAACACCGTTTTCGCGATGACGCGGGCAACCTCAGTGGGCACTCTGTGGGCAACTTGCTCATCGCGGCGATGACCCAAATCAAAGACGGCGACTTCGAGTGCGCCGTGCAGGAAATCAGCAAGGTGCTGGCGATACGGGGACGGGTGTTACCCTCCACGCTGACGCACGTGAGCCTGCGTGCGGAGATGGAAGATGGCGCATGCGTGGAAGGCGAAACGGCGATTGTGGCGTACCCCGCACGCATCCGCCGAATGCATCTCAACCCGCCCGATGTGGAGCCGCCGCAGGAAGCCGTCGAAGCCATCCGTCAAGCCGAGGTGATTGTGCTGGGACCCGGAAGCCTGTTCACCAGCGTGATTCCGAACCTGCTCGTGCCGAAAATCGCCGACGCGCTCCGCGCTACCGATGCGCTGCGAGTCTATGTGTGCAATGTGATGACCCAGCCAGGCGAAACCGACGGCTTCACGGCGTCCGACCATGTACGCGCGATTGAGGCGCATGCAGGTGGGCGCGTGTTCGATTATGTGCTGGTCAATACCGCAACCCCTGCACCGGAACTGATGGAACGCTACCATGCCAGCGGGCAGAAGCTCGTGGTCGCCGATGTCGACCGAATCCGCCAGATGGGCTACAAGGTCATCGCGGGCAACTTCATCAGTCAGAGCGACTATGTGCGCCACGACCCCGTGCGCCTCGCCGAAGCGATTCTGCGCTTAGCGAAGTGAGAGCGTTCGCCTTGCAAGACGCCGTACCATACCCGACTCGTCCATCTTACGAATAGGCTGCATCGCTTCCCAGCAAATAGGAGGACATGCTAAGGCTCTCTGTTAGCCAGGCGACCAGCAACCCGCGCCCCGCCACGGCGGGAAATGCCCGCACCGTGTAGACCCCCTACGGGAAGATTGGCTCACTCCACCTGTGTGTCTACGCCTCCAACCGAGAAGGTGTACTCCTATACATTCGGGCACTCTCAGTGTACGGTACGCTGTTTACCAACGCTGCTACTTCTCTACTTCCTCAAACCATAAACTGTTCCAGTGAATATAGGGTACCTCTGGTGCTTCTGAGAGGCTCAGCTCAACCCGTTTGGTACGGGCATCCACGATAATGACCATGGGATCGTTCCAACTATAATACGCCACGCCCAATGCCCACCGACCGTTAGAAGTCACATCTATCGGGTTGATATCCGTCCAGTTGTGGTCGTCTCTCTCTAATAGCACTTTAGACCGCCCATCCCGCCACTCAAGAACCAACTTATGGCTACCCGGTTGGGGATTCCGTTGCCAGAGCGGCCCCACTACACGCAAACGCACCTGACGATCTTGCGAATATACCCAACGAGACTCTTTGTACCACGACCAAGGAAACACGGCATAGCGCTCCTCTATCACACCCCACGCGGCACGCAACGCTTGTGCCTCTTGAGCCGAAAGACGCCGCCTCCTCCCCGTAAGAATGTCTATCTGATAGAACGGCTCCACATAATCAGGATCCACATACTTGGAAGGCATGCTATACCAGATATAGCGACTATCAGGATACCAGCCAAAATGATAGAAGTAGTAAGACAACTCACCCATCTCTATCTGCGGCGCCAGTTCCTGCTTCGTGCCACGCTGCAGGTCAAACAACACTAATCCACCGCCAAAGTGATGGGTGCCCAACAGATAACGATTGTTCGGTGAGAAACGAGCATTCAACAGGCGACTATCTATCTTACGCATCTTGGGTTGACCCACTCTGCCAAGGAGGGTTCCATCCCGAATCGAACTGAGATAATACCAGCATCTATCGCGCGAGAGTTGAGCATACATAGGAATAATGCCGATGACAAAGATTTTTTTAAAGTGCCACTGCCCATTATCAAAACGGACAAGATATTCATCCCAATAAGGCTCACGCCGGGCAGGGCGTGAAGCGATGAATCCTATAGGTGGTATTCGGTCTTGCAACATGGCTGCGCCCTCCACAATCCGTGATGCTTAGCTTCCGCGCGTTTGCGGGCAGCACGCTCGATGCATTCGGATACACCCCGCTTGCCGTGCCCCACCGCACCCGATAGCCCATCGGTGCCGCAAAAATCCACGGCGCCTCCGTGATGATTTTACCCTCCCCACGCAGCCAGCGACCCGCCACAGCGGGAAATGCCCGCACTGTATCAATCTATATATAAATCCGATAGGTCGGCACCTCGAACAGGAGAGTGATTATGGACCAGAGCGACCCCGTCGTGAAGTCGCCCAAGATAAGCCCCAGCGCGAATTGCAGTCCCTGCCGATGCACATGCCACCCTCCCAACCGCAACAGCACCACCTTCAAGATCCAGCCCAGCAGGAACGGGAACCAGAAGTAGTCTACAGCGAAGCTCACGCTGAGCGCGTAGCCCGTCGGATGCAGCGGGAAACTGGGGAACACCGAGCGCACCCCCTTCAGCCCCAGCACCATCAGCGCACCACCAGCCAGATAGTACCAACGGTCGGGATGCCGCAACGGCTCCTCCGTGAGCCATGTACTGAGCCGATTGAACGATTCCGTCCCGAGCCAGAACTTGAACCCCTGACATCCCCCCTCCGCACCGTAGCGGTAGGTGACATGCAGATTCGCCCAGCACACTATCACGAACGCCAACGCAGAGACCACCAGTATCAGCCCGCCCAGCCACAGCGGAGAGAGGGCATAGGCCTGCCCCATCCGCAACGCCTCCAGCTGATTGGGCATCGGATGGCAACGGTAGCACCGATTGAACCAATACAGGGATTGCAGCACCGTTAGGTTCTGCACGCCCAACCCGCCCAGCGTGAACACATCGAACAGAATCCGTTGCGGGTTCACGAAGTAGATCTCGTGGGGCGCCCCCAACTCGGCTCGCAAGCGCGTAATCGTGAGTGCCAGCAGAAAGTAGATTGCGAAAAAGAGCGCAGCCACCCAGAAATCCATCCGCAGCAGCAGCGCGTTATACAGAGCAAGCACGATAACGCCCGCCCCCAGTCCAAGCCAGCTCAGTTTATAGAGCAGGCAGTCGGGGTGGTCGGGTGTCCACGCGGCGCGCCATGCATCGCGAAAAGTGTGCCGTGCGCTCCAAAGCAGGGTGAGTCCCAGCATCAGCCATGCGCCTGCCGCCTGCTCGTTCAAGAACGGGAATCCGCGTCCTTGCGCTGCGTCCCACCCCATCACCGCGCCGAACACCTGAAACCCTTTCCGCGCCAGCATGAAAAACCACGCCGAGAACGCCAAATCCGCGGGCATCAGATACGCCAATCCCACCGCAAACGGATAAGCCGACATGTTGAACGGCGCAGCAGCACTCCAGGGGCGCGTAGTCAAAAATTGACCAATATTGAACTGCTTAATCCACTCGATATGGGGCACAGAAGGGAAGAGCACATGCAGTCCGTTCAGCCCGCTAATCGACATTGCCAGACCGAACCCTGTCCACATCCAGCGCGACTGCCAGAAACTTCCCGACGGCTCCGCCATCGCCAACGGCAGCTGAATCAGTGGAAACGCCAACTTCTCGCTCTGAGTCCACTGCTTCAACACCAGGAAGTTCAGGCAGAGGCACATCAACACCAGCGTCAAAATCAGTCCTGCCCAAAGCGCGAGCGGCTTTGCCCAGATTAAGAGCCAATCCCATCGGTAGGGCGAGACGCCGCCGTTGTAGAACCCGCGCACGGCGTCCTCGTCCCACACAAACAGCGCATGGGGCACATACCCCATAAACCGCTCGCGCCATCCCGTTTCGGGGGTGGCATGACGCTGTAGGTGGGCAATCGCGCCAAACAGGTTCTGCAACATGTCGTGCCCCGCAAACACCGCACCCGTGACGACGATGAGGTAAATCACCACCAATTCAGCGCCCGTAAGTAGCCCCACGCCCCAGCGCACACTCCAGAGCCAGTTCAAGAGCGCCGCCACAAACAGCGTGAAGATGGGGGTGATGAAAATCGGCAAGCTGGTGGCATCGAGCGTATACCAGCGCACCTCGATAACGGTGATCCAGTAGATGTTGAGCGTCATTAAGGCGAGTCCGAGCACCAGCGCTCGTGCCCGTACACGCCCCCCGGAACTTTGCGCTGCCCCGTTCGTCGCAGCTCGCCTTTGAGTATGGAAAGACATCACTTCGAGGCAAGTATACCGTGATTCGGTGTTTTTTGGGGCATAATTAGCGCGTTATGGCTCGCCCGACGATTACCGAGTTTATTGCGTTTCTACCTGCTCCTGAGTGGGAGGCGACGCGCCGTTTTTACGAGCAAGTGCTGGGGTTCCCATGCGTCTTAGAACAGGTGGATTGCTGCATCTATCGGGTTGTGGGCACGGGCTACATTGGCTTTTGCCAGCGTGCGGAACTGCCTCAACCTGCCGAGCGTGTCATCCTGACGCTGGTCACGCCAGAGGTGGACGCATGGCACGCCTATTTCCAAACGCAGGGCGTGGACATCGTGAAGCCGCCCACCTATAACGAGCGATATCAGATCTACCACCTGTTCGCTCGCGACCCGAACGGCTACCTCATCGAGATTCAACGATTCGACGACCCACGCTGGCAGGGTTAAGAAGCGGGCTCTGGCGTCGACTCGTGGGCGCGCCGCCCGAAATAGTAAATCATAAACGCTCCCGTCGCGAACATAATTAGACTGTAGACCGCTGCAGGAATCGACATTGTGGGCTGTTTCAAAATCGTGCTGGCAATAAGAATCGCCAGTGTCCCATTTTGAATACCGCCCTCGATGGAGATTGCGATAGCCTGCCTGCGCGGTAAGCGGAATAGACGCGCCACATTATAGCCCATCCAGAGGGTCAACACATTTAGCGCAACCATTGAAAGACCTGCCTGTCGGAAATGGGAAGGTAGGTTTTCCCGATCTTGCATCACGGCGCCCAGCACGGCAATCGCAATAAAAATCGTCGAGAGGAGGCGTACGGGGCGCTCCGCCTTGTATGCGAACTGGGGCTTGCGGGCGCGTATAAACATCCCTATCGCCACGGGAATCAGGATAATCGCCCCTACCTGAATAATGGTGCGCAACACGGGCAGGCGGATTTCCTGCGTTTCGCCCAGAAAGTGTGCCAGAGAGAGGTTAATCAAAATCGGCGTTGTGATAATGATAATCAGGCTGTTGAAAGCAGTGAGCGTGACGCCCAGCGCCACATCACCTCGCGCGAGATAAGTGATGAGGTTCGCTGTTGCGCCCGCAGGACAGAGCGCAAGGATCATTACCCCCACCGCTAACTTGGGATCCATCGGGAACAGTTTGGCGATGACAAACCCCGCAATCGGCAACAACACCATCTGGCAGGTCAAGCCAATCAGGAACGCCTTAGGAAGAATCACCACGCGCAAAAAGTCGTAGCGTGTCAGTGTTAGCCCCAAGCCGAGCATAATCACTGCAAGCGCAAGAGGCAACACGACATTCGTAAAGACATTCGCCTCCATAATTTAGTATAGTAAGTCAAAGAAGGAATTTTTCCTGCAGCGGATGTGTTAAGAGTGCGCCTATATCCTGTTGACCATTCCTACGGGCTGGATACGCTGGGCGATGATTTTCCTTCCTGAGGTAGTCAAGCGGTTCACGGTGGCGGCGGGCACATCGCCGGGCAGCCCAGCGATTCGGGTGACCTTCATATCTTCGCAGCTTCCATGGCTTGGGCGAACTCCTCCAGCGTCGCCGCGTCCAACGCAAACGCGCTGAGTTCCCGTAACCGCTCTATCGACTCAATCTGTTTAAGTTGGGGTTCCAGTGCAAGCGCATCGTCACCAAACCGACGATGCAGAATATACATCGTCGACTCGATGATTCCTTGCTGCAAGCCCTGCTGTAAGCCCTGCTTAGCCCCTCTCTCGATTGCGAACTCTTCAAGGCTTGTCAGAGGCCACTCCGACTCTTCCTCAAACTGACGCACCACCTGCTGCACTAACTGCTCCAGCTCCTGCGACAGAGTCATCATAAAGTCCACCACCTTGTATAAGTGAATGACCTGCTCTACAGTATACCCGCGCTCGCGCAGCTGGCGTATGAGTGCAATCTTCTCACTGAGCAACAAGTTCGGCTTACCGCGCGTCTTGAGAGCGCGTAAGTGTGCCAGAACGACCAGCGCAAACGGGTTCCTGGATCGCTCCAGCACCGTCTCATCAAAATCCAGCAATTTCACAGTAGAGAACCTAAACTGCAATTCGCTGCCGATATTCTGGTACCCAAATGTGTTCGGACGCCAATTCGGGTCGGCATCCGCCAAGATTGCCAGGCTGACGACTTCGGGATACTCGTAGGCATCGAAGATATGGTAGTGATAGACAAACATCCGTAGGGCGAAATTGGGGTCGGGCTGCGCTTGAATTTCAATGTGGATCATCACGATGCGTTCTGTGCCATCGTGGAAGGAAACTTTCGCGACAATATCGGCGGTTTGGCGGCGTTTACCGCGCACGGCAGGCGCAAGGCGGTAAAGATTGGCGTCCAGAAACTCCACGGGGCGCGTCCAGTCGACTTGGTCGTGGACGGCGGGGAAGAGGAGCTGCAGGCACTCGCGGAAGAAGGTGCGGATGGCATATTTCCACGCCTCATCAAAACCCCTGCGCGGACGGCGTTTGCGCATAGGAACTGTTTTCTCAATCTATGAGGAAAATCCTGCTTCCATGGAGCGGTTGGGGACACCGTGAAGCGAAGCGATCTTACCGATATTATCGGCTGCGATGGCGTGCGCCCCTTTCAGGTACAATCTACGCCGATGCGCATCCCAATTGAATGGCTAAAGGACTTTGTGGCGGTGGAGCTATCGCCCGACGCGCTCGCTGAGCGGCTGACGATGGCAGGGTTGGAAGTGGAGGAGGTGCTGGACACTCCGCAAGGAACCGTGTTGTCGATGTATATCACCCCCAACCGTGGCGACTGTTTGAGTGTGTTTGGGGTGGCGCGGGAAGTGTACGCCTTATTCGGCGAGGCAGCGCGCCCTACCGAACTTTTTCATCGACTGAACGCGCAGCTTCTGAACCCACCGACGGCAGAACCTTTGCAGACTGCTGACTATGTGCGTGTGGAGATACACGACGCCGACCTGTGCCCACGCTACGCGGCTCGCGTGATTCGCGACATTAAGCCCGCTCCTTCGCCCGCTTATGTGCAAAACCGCCTGCTCGCCGCCGGCATGCGCCCCATCAATAACATCGTGGACGCCACCAACTATGTGATGCTCGAATTAGGGCAGCCCCTGCACGCTTTCGACCTACAAACCATCAAGCAACACACCATCATCGTGCGGCGCGCCGAGCCCTATGAGCGTATTCAGACCCTCGATGGGCAAGAGCATACGCTGATCCCCAATAACTTAATGATTTGCGATGCGGAGCGCCCCGTCGCCGTTGCTGGGGTGATGGGTGGAGCAGAGACCGAAGTAACAGAAGATACCCGCCATATCTTAATGGAGTCGGCGCACTTCAATCCGATGTCGATTCGCGCAACGGCTCGCCAGCTGGGGCTGCGCACGGAGTCTTCATATCGTTTTGAGCGGTTTGTCGACCCGAATCTGGTCATCGTAGCCCAACATCGCGTCTGTGAGTTGCTGGAGCAGTGGACGGGGGTGGCAGCG
Organism: Fimbriimonadales bacterium; assembly: GCA_026003075.1. Classification (GTDB taxonomy): domain Bacteria; phylum Armatimonadota; class Fimbriimonadia; order Fimbriimonadales; family GBS-DC; genus GBS-DC. Next base: position 228,636 of record BPGO01000003.1, read on the forward strand.
GTACCTGGCATTGTTGATGTGTATCCACGCCCCTTCGAACAGCGCACGCTCACGGTGCGCTTGGCACGCGCCGAGCGGCTGCTGGGCTTTGAAATCCACCCCGAAGAGGCGCGTGCGGTATTGGAACGGCTCAACTTGCGTCCTGAACCGACTCAGGAAGGCTTTCGCGTGCAGGTTCCCCTGTATCGTGCAGACCTGCTGCGCGAGGAAGACCTGATTGAGGAGTTGGGGCGTGTTTTGGGCTACGATCGAATTCCTGCCATCCCGCCTGCAGGTTACACCACACAGGGGAAGGACAGCCCCGAAGGTGCGTTCGCTGAGCGTGTGCGCACGGTGCTGCTAAGTGCAGGATTGCAAGAGATTGTGGGGCACACGCTGGAGGGGCCCTCGCCTTTGCAAAGCAGCGGTGCGGGCATCGGCGAGTTGATGTATCAGCCTGTGCCGCTGCAAAATCCGATGAGCGATGAGTTGAGCTGCCTACGCCACTCGATTATGAGCAGCCTCATCCGCGCTGCCGACCACAACCGACGACGCAATCGCCGCGACATGCATCTGTTTGAGATCGGGCGTGTGTTCGCTCAAGATGAACAGGGCAATTTCCACGAATGGACACATCTGGGCATCTTGCTTACGGGACTGCTGCATGCACCCCACTGGGCAGTAAAACCGCAACCTGCCGACTTCTATGCGCTCAAGGGGGTTGTAGAGCACCTGATGACCGCGCTGGGTATCCAAGCGCGTTTCATCCCCACGGCGGGACAAGACCACAGGCTCCACCCGATGCGCTCGGCATATGTGCATGACGCCCATGACCAGCGGCTCGGCGTGCTGGGCGAGCTGCACCCAGAACTGCAAAAGCAGTACGAGTTCCGCCAGCGCGTCTACTTGGCGGAGATCGGTATGACGGCGCTGATGCACGCAGCAGCGCACACGGTACATTACCGCCCACTGCCCCATTTCCCGCCCGTGCTGCGCGATATCGCGTTTGTGGTGGAGCAATCTATCCCCTACGCCACACTGGAGGGGACAATACGCGAGGCAGGCGGCGTGTTGCTGGAATCGTTGCGGTTGTTTGATCGCTACACAGGTGCGCCCGTGCCCGAAGGTCACCATAGCCTCGCCTTCTCGCTCGTGTTTCGCGACCCGAATCGCACCCTCACTGACGAAGAAGTCAACACACGGGTGGAGGCGATTTTTGCTGCGCTGGAGTCGAAGCACGGCGCACAGCGCAGAGGGTAAGCGGAGCGCTGCCTCGGGGTTGGCTTCGTTAGATGAGTTGAACGGGGTCGATGTCCACCTTCACACGCGCACGGTCGTCGGGTGGAAGCTGCGCCAGCACAGGCGCGAGCAATTCGGCAGGCTCAGCGTCGGGTGCAAACTTGAGCAACAGATGGTAACGATAGCGACTCTCCAGCCGCTCCAGTGGTGCAGGGGCTGGACCAAGTATCTGTAGCAGCGTGTCGCCCACAAGCGGCGCCAGCCACTGCACCAGTTGCGCTAAAGGGCGTTCAGCAGTAGATGCGCTGGCATCTGTGCTAAGCAGATTGACCAGCCGCGTGAAGGGAGGGTAGCCTACCTCACGGCGCAGTTCCAACTCCTGCCGATAGAACGCCTCATAATCCTGACGCAGAGCGCACTGCACCGCGAGATGGTCGGGGTTGTAGGTCTGAATCAGGGCATACCCGCGTTGCTCGCGTCGCCCTGCACGTCCCACCACTTGGGTCAGCAACTGAAACACACGCTCACTGGCGCGAAAGTCGGGCAAATACAGCCCCGTGTCTGCGCTAATCACTCCCACCAGAGTCACGCGCGGAAAATCCAGCCCGCGCGCCGCCATCTGGGTGCCAATCAACACATCGAGGTTCCCTGCCCGAAATTCCGATAGGATCTGTAGGTACTGATGACGTTTCTGAAAAGTATCGCGGTCGAGCCGTGCCGTGCGCCCATGGGGCAGAAGTTGGCGCAAAGCCATCTCCACACGCTGCGTGCCCACGCCAAAGGGGCGCATCTCGAGCCCCCCACACTGCGGGCAAGTGGTCGGGGGTGTTTGCCGATGCCCACAGTGATGGCAAAGCATAAAGGGCGCTGCACTCCGATGGTACACAAGCGTGACGGAGCAGTTGGGACACATCGGTACATAGCCACACTCGCGACATAACAAAAGCGGCGCGAAGCCACGACGATTCAGAAACAGAATCGCCTGCTCGCCTCGGCGGAGCGTCTCTTGGAGCGCGTCGAGCAATTCGGAGCTGATCGGCTGGAACGGTCTGCCGCGCAGATCAACAAGGTGCACCGCTGGCAACGGTGCGCCACCTACCCGCTCGGGTAGATCAAGTCGCCGAAGCACTCCCTGCTCGGCGCGGTAGAAAGTTTCCAGTGCAGGCGTGGCGGAGCCGAGCAGGAGTACGGCGTTGGCGTCGCGCGCGCGCACTTCCGCAAGGGTGCGCGCGTGATAGGTAGGCGCGTGGGACTGCTTGTACGAGGTCTCGTGTTCCTCATCCACGATAATCAACCCGATATTCGATAACGGTGCAAAGAGAGCGGATCGCGCGCCCACCACCACAGACGCGTCGCCCCGCTGGACACGCAGCCACTGGACATAACGGTCGGACGGGCTGAGCTGACTATGCCAGATTGCTACGGTGGAACCGAACCGCTCGCGAAACGCCTGGCTCACCTGCGCGGTAAGCGCGATTTCAGGGACAAGCATCAGCACGCTACGCCCCGTGCGTAGGCATTCAGCCGCCGCACGCAGGTAGACCTCCGTCTTGCCGCTGCCCGTGACGCCATAAAGCAGAAACGCCTGATGGTTCCCTGCCTGCAACGCGCGGGTGAGAGTCTCCACTGCCGACTGCTGGGCGGGAGTGAGTAGGGGCGGTGGAGTGATCGCAGGAGACGGTGGGGCATCGGCATAAACGGTGCGCACCAACCCGCGCGATTCCAACGCACGCAACGACTGGGGACTGACCCCGGTCGCCTGCAGCAACTCCGTCCGGGGCAGCCGCCCTTCAGGGTGTTCCAGCATGTGCATCAAGAGGGCGGCTTGGGCGGGGGCACGCGCCGCGTCGTTGGCAAAAAATGTATCCAGCGCTTCGGGGGGCGCGGTCAGCTCCGTGATGGCGTCTGGGCGGGCAGGTGGCGGGGGCGGTTCCAGTTCATAGCGGGTGCGCACGCAGCCCTTCTCGCGCAAACCGCGTAGCCCCGGCTGCCAAATCGCGGCGGCGAGTTCCCGTTTGAGCGTCGCCAAGCTCACGCGCCCCCCGTGCCTCTGAATCGCCTCTGCCGTCATGCGTTGGGCAGGCGAACGCAGCGACGGTATAGAACCTGTCAGCTCAATCACCGCACGCAGGCGATAGCGGATGCCCGTTGGGAGAACAGTCTGCGCCGCCTCCGCAGGGGAACACAGCAGCGAACGCTCCATCTGGTGCATTAGGTTCAACAAGGTCGCATCCAGCAGCGGTTGGCTCAACACGCCCTCAATCGGTTTGAGCGGATAGCCCAACGCACTGGGGTCTTCCATGGGGCGCGTCTGCATCACCAGCCCCAGCGCGAGGCGGTTCTGGAGGGGCACTAAAACACCCGCGCCCTGGCGGACCGCAACCAGAAACGGCTCAGGAATCGCATAGGTGAGTGTCTGGTAGGCAAGCGCCCCCCCGGTCAGGAGCAAAACATCTGCGACGGTCATGACCCACTCCATCAGGCGCAGGATATGCGCGTGGTATTGCTTATGATACCTTTTCCCCGAAGTATTCTCTGAACACCCTACTCTCTATCCCGATGGTTAACTCTCGATAGCGATTGGGGCGCACTCGCCACACTCCAGCCACAGATCGCTCGGGAGCTGCTGCCGGGCGTTCTGGGCGCGCCCTTTACGAAACACGGGGCGATACAGCGTTGCGCCCGCCCCAAAATGACGATGGCAGGTGTGGCACTCAGCTTCAGTGTCAACCGTCACGGGCACAAAGCCCGCCACTACCCAGCCTTCGTGCCCCAAGCGCGCCGCCAACGACTTCACCGCGGCGCGTACTGCGTGCGATTTGTTGCCATGATAATATTGATCCGCAATCCGATTCAGCAACTGGATCGTATCCTCATCCAGAGTGAAGTTTAGCCGTCTCATCGTGTGTATTATGGCACATACCCCTTGTAAAAATCCCCATTTACGCCGATAATGCTTCTCGATGCGGGCGATAGTAGTGCGCAATCTGGTAGTCGCCTATCGACGTTGGTTCAAGCCGCCGTTTCGCGCCGTGGACGGTCTTAGCTTTGAAGTGCATCAAGGCGAAATCGTGGGGTTTCTGGGCGTGAACGGCGCAGGCAAAACCAGCACGATCAAAACACTGATGGGGTTCCAGTCGCCCACTGCGGGCGAGGCGCGGATTTTCGGGATGGATGCGACCGACGCGCGTGCCCGCCAACTGGTGGGGTTCCTGCCTGAGACCGCACTCTACTCGCCCTACCTCACACCCTATGAAACGCTGCGCTTGTACGGGGAGCTGCACGGCTTGCGCGGGCGACCGCTGCGTGCGCAAATCGAAGCCCTGCTGGAAGCCGTGAAACTGACCCACAAAGCCCATACACTCAATAAAAACCTCTCCAAAGGCATGCTGCAGCGAGTGGGGATTGCCCAAGCACTTTTGGGCGACCCTAAACTCCTGATTCTGGACGAGGTCTCGTCGGGTTTAGACCCCATCGGCAAGCGCGAGCTGCGCGATTTATTGGCAACCCAACGCGAGCGCGGTACAACCATCTTCTTCTCGTCGCACGAACTTGCCGAAGTCGCTTCCATCTGTGATCGGATCTTGATAATCCATCATGGCAAACTCATCGCGGAACATCGGCTGAGCGACCTCGTGGGGCGTGTGGACTCGCTGGAAGACTACTTCATTCGCACGGTACAGGCAGGACACGATATCCTCAACGAGGAGGTGCAAGCCGCATGATGCGCACCGTTCAAATCACACGCGCCTTAATGACGGCCGGGCTACTGGAGACGGTTCGCCGTAAGGATTTGTATGTGGTGTTGATTCTCACAGTGTTGCTGACGCTGGGAGCGTCGGCGTTCCGCGTGTTCGGCGTGCAGGGATTGGAGATTTTTGTGAAGGATGTGGCGTTCACGGCAATTGGGGTAATGACCACGATTTTGACGGTTCTGATTGCCGCGCGTCAGATTCCAGAAGAGATGCAGCGTCGCACGATTTATCCGCTGATGGCGCGCCCGATTACGCGCGGGCAGCTCCTGCTGGGCAAGTGGGCGACCGCGTTTTTCACCGCCAGTCTATGTTTCGTGGTGCTTGCCTCCATCACGCTCGGTTTGCTGCTTTCGCTTGGAATCACGGTGAAGCCGATTTTTATCCAGTATCTACTCCTCAAGATTTTTGGAATCGGCTGGCTGTGTGCGATGGTCATCGCGCTTTCGTTCTATCTGACGCCTGCTGCGAATGTGACGCTGAGCCTAATTTTGGCGTTCGGTTCGGGGGTGTTCAACCGTCTCTTGCTGATGGCGCACTGGGAGCATGGCTTGGATGTGCTTTGGTTGAACCTGTTGTATGGCGTATTACCCCATTACGACTACTTCGACATGAGCAAAAAGGTCGTGTTCGACTGGGATTTGGCGCCGTGGTGGGTGCTGGGCGTGCTTGCGGGCTACGCACTGCTAAGCGGGATGGGGTGGTTGCTGGTTGGCTGGCTGCGGTTTCGCAAGCAGACGATTGGATAGTTCGGGCGCGGGAAGCGGTCTACTCCCCCAATACCCATGCGTGCCCTGTGCCTTTGTGGGCGGCACAGGAGCCCAATCGTGTAGGGGGCGACCTTCTTTACGCGCTGGTTTCGCGGCGAGCAGATACGGCAGCAACGCTCGCCTGGCAAAGCGGTTCGGTTCGAGTGTTGGGTGGTCGGTGTGAACGCTGCTTTTTCGAACACCCTCCACCCCCCTTGACACGGGCAGAGGTACTTGAGGTATACTTTTAGACTGGGCAAATTTGCGCCTGTGGAGGGTAATTTATGCGGATTGTGCAACACAGCCGAAAGCGCATTCGTGAAGTCTTAGAGCCACCGAACCTGATTGAAATCCAATACAACTCTTACCGCTGGTTTTTAGAGGAAGGACTGAAGGAACTGTTTCAGACCTTTTCGCCGATTTATGACCTGACAGGGAACTACTTTATCGAGTTTGGCGATTACTGTCTGGGCGAGCCGAAATACTCGGTCGAGGAGTGCCGAGAGCGCGAGATAACCTTCGACGCGCCGCTGCGGGTGAAGGTGCGCTTTGGCAAACGCGACGGCGAGGTGCAGGAAAGCGAGATTTACTTGGGCGACTTGCCCCTGATGACCGACGGCGGCACTTTTATTGTGAACGGGCGCGAGCGCGTGATTATTAGCCAGTTGAACCGCACGCCGGGCATCCATTTCCCGTCACCGCTTTTATCCAGCACGGGGCGCGAGATGATGGCGCGTACCTTCGGCAAAGTGCTGCAGATGCAAATCATCCCTGCGGAAGGTCCGTGGCTGGATGGCGGTACCGATCCGCAAAATGTCATTCGCTTGAAGGTTCACCAGTCCAAACAATTACCGATTACGCAGATTATCAAGGCGTTCGCCGCGTATGAGGAAGCGCGTGTGCCCGCCGAGCTGGAGCTGGAGCGCGCTGTCGGCTGGCGAATTTTAGAAACCGTCGAGTATGAGGGCAAAACCCTGCTGAAGCCAGGCGATTTGCTCACCTACGAGCGGTTGGAAAACTTCCCTGAAGACGCACGTACCCTCCGTGTGAAATGCGAGCCACCTTACGATCCGCAACTCGGATTGACCAACGACGCCATCGCCGCTATGTTTGGGCGCCCGCGCGAACGTCGTGAGATTCCGCGCGAGATGACCCTGCACACACCGAAAGAGGGCGATCTCATCGGCAAAACCGCCGCGGAAACGATTACCAACGCGAAGGGCAAGCCGTTTATCCACGCAGGCGAGGTGTTCGACGAGAAAACCGCCAAGCAGGTTGCTAAGCTCAAGTTGCCTGAAGTGCGCGTCCGCTTTGTGGAGATACAGGGCGGCGATATAGAACTGCCGCCCCTGCTCAAAGCCACGCTGGACGCCGACCCGACCTCCGACTCGCGCGAGGCGGTGTTGGACTTCTACCGCCGCATGCGCCCAGGCGACCCTGCCGTGGAAGAGAATGTGCGCAACCTATTCTACGGGCTGGTGCTGGATCCCCGCCGCTATGACTTGGGGCGCGTCGGACGGTATCAGATTACGCGCAAGCTGCGCCACGGGATCCCGCTCGATGTGCGTCGCTTGACCGTGCCCGATTTGCTGCTCGCGTTGCGCCACCTGCTGGAAATGGCGGAAGAGAAGCACGAATACGAGGATACAGACCACCTCGCAAACAAGCGCGTACGCTCGGTGGGCGAGCTGTTGCAGGCACATCTGCGCGCGGCGTTCCTCAAGCTCGAAAAGACCGCCCGGGAGAAGATGACCGCTGCCGAGGATGTGTCGCAAATCCTACCGAATGTGGTGCTGAGCGTGAAGCCGGTAACGAACGCGCTGCAGTCGTTCTTCGCGACGAACCCGCTGTCCACTTTCATGGATCAGACCAACCCGCTGGCGGAGCTAGCGAACAAGCGACGCCTGTCGGTGCTGGGACCAGGCGGTCTGAACCGTCAAAGTATCCCGCCCCAGGTGCGCAACATCACCCCATCGCAGTATGGACGCATCTGCCCCATCGAAACGCCTGAAGGGCAGAACATCGGTCTGGTCAATCAGATGACGCTCTATGCGTATGTGGACGAGTTCGGCTTCTTGCGCACGCCGTACCGTGTTGTGCGCGAGGGCAAGATCACCGATGAGATCGTGTACCTGCCCGCCGACGAAGACGAGAGTGCGCATATCGCGCCTGCCGACACGCCGATAGACGAGAACGGCTACCTGCCCGAAACGGTGCAGGTGCGCTGGCGCGATGAGTACCCCATCGTACCGCGCGAGCAAGTGCAGTATATGGATGTGGACCCCGCGCAAGTGTTCTCGGTCTCGGCGACGATGATTGCCTTCTTGGAACACGACGACGCAGGGCGTGCCCTGATGGGTTCGAACATGCAGCGTCAAGGCGTGCCACTGATCAACCCCGAAGCGCCGCTGGTGTTCACTGGGGTCGAACGCCAAGCCGCCAAGTACGCCCAGAGCCTCATCACCGCCCGCGCGGCAGGGCGCGTCCGCTATGTCTCGGCGACCGAGATTCGTATCGAGCGCGAAGACAATGGCGCACTCGATGTCTATAAGTTGCCCCACCTGGTGCAATCGAACAAGGGTACTTGTTTCACCTTCCTGCCAAAAGTAAAACTGGGGCAGCGCGTGCGCGCGGGCGATGTTATCGCGGATGGTCCCTCCACCGAAAATGGCGAGCTGGCGCTGGGACGCAACATCCTCGTGGCGTTCCTGCCTGCCGGAGGCTACAACTATGAGGACGCTGTGTTCGTCTCGCAGCGACTGCTCTATGATGATGTCTATACCAGCATCCACCTGGAGAGCCACCAAACCGACGCTACCGAAACCAAACTCGGACCCGAAGAGATTACCAACGACATCCCGAATGTTGGCGAAGAGGCGCGGCGCGACCTGGATGAGAACGGTATCGTCCGCATCGGCGCCGAGGTCAAGCCGGAAGACATCTTAGTAGGCAAAATCCAGCCCAAGGGTCAGACCGAAGGCAGCACCGAACAGAAGCTGGTGCGCATTATCTTCGGCGGTAAGGCGGAGGAGATGCGCGATGTGTCCCTGCGCCTGCCCCATGGAGAGCGTGGCTATGTGGTGCGCGTCACGCAGTTCGCCCGATTCAAATACGAGTGCGAATCGTGCAAGAGCCTATTCTATCGCTCAAAACCCTCGGAGTCGAAAACTTGTCCGCGCTGTCACGGTACACTCAAGCAGCTTGAGGAAGACGAGTTGCCCCCCAGCGTCAATCATCGCGTGCGCGTGACGGTCGCCACCCGACGCCCGCTCACAGAAGGCGATAAGATGGCAGGGCGACACGGCAACAAAGGCGTTATCTCCAAGATTCAGCCCGTGGAGGATATGCCCTTCCTGATGGATGGGACGCCGATTGACATCGTGTTGAACCCACTTGGCGTGCCCTCGCGCATGAACATCGGGCAGATTCTGGAGTTCCACCTGGGGCTGGTCGCCCATGAGTTGGGCATCCGCTTCCGCACACCCGTGTTCCAGAGCTCTACGCCCGAGGAGATCAAGCAGGAGATGCGCTTCTTGGCGGATCGCTTGCGTCGCAAGGCGTTGCGCCTCTTGCTGGATCACGAGTTGCAGCTGCGTGATGAGGCGGGCAACCCCGTTGAATGGGGCTACCGAGCGAGTTTTGACGAAGCGATGGACGCCGTGCGTGCCGCGTTGCAGAGTGTGCCCGAATCGGAGCGGAAGCGTCTTGCGGAGCGCCTCGCCCTGGTCGGGAAGAAAACTCCCGATGTGGATACGCTGGTGGAGGCAATTCGTCAACGCGCTATCGACCGCGCGGGCTTCGACCCCGAAACGGGCAAGGTTATCTTGCGCGATGGACGCACGGGTGAACCGTTCGGCAACCCTGTCGCGGTGGGCTACCTGTATCTCCTCAAGCTCGAACACCTCGCGGAGGAGAAAATCCACGCGCGCTCCATCGGACCGTACTCATTGGTCACGCAGCAACCGCTGGGCGGAAAGGCGCAGTTTGGCGGACAGCGACTCGGCGAGATGGAGGTCTGGGCGCTGGAAGCCTACGGCGCTGCGCACACTCTGCAGGAGATGCTGACCATCAAATCCGACGATGTGAACGGGCGGATCCATACCTTCGAAGCGATTATCAAGGGCGCACCCGTGATTCAGCCCTCCGTACCCGAATCGTTCAAGATCCTGGTCAACGAGCTGCGTGCGCTTGCGCTCAAGGTACAAATCATCGACGAGAACGATGTCGCGCACGACCTGCGCAGCTTAGAAGAACTTGACACTCTTGATGAACCCAAACCCAAGCCCCTACTGGAAGAACTCCCCGCAGGTACGCTGACTGATGGAAACGCATGAGGTGAAAATTTATGGCGGACATCTCGCGAATCAAGGCACTTAAAATCGGACTTGCATCGCCCGACGATATTCGTGCGTGGTCGTATGGCGAAGTCAAGAAGCCCGAAACCATCAACTACCGCACTTTTAAACCCGAACGGGACGGGCTGTTTTGTGAGCGCATCTTCGGTCCCACGCGCGACTGGGAATGCTCCTGTGGACGCTATAAGCGCGTGAAGAACAAAGGGATCCGCTGCGAACGCTGCGGCGTGGAAGTGACCCGCGCGCGCGTGCGCCGCGAACGCATGGGGCACATCGAACTCGCCGCGCCCGTGTGCCACCTATGGTATCTCAAGGGGCAACCTCCCAGCCCACTCGGACTGCTTTTGGACATCCCGCCACGCCAACTGGAGAAAGTCATCTACTTCACTAACTACATGGTCATCGATATCGACCGCGCGGGGATCGAGCAGAACTTGGGCGACCTGCAGCGGATGGTCGAAGAGGAGAAACACAACTTCGACGCAGAGATCGAACGAGTCTTCAAAGAACTGGACGCGCGTCTGGAGCAAGAGCTGGAGCAAGGACGCGACACGCTGACCGAGCAGCAAATCGTCGAACGCGTGCGTATGTACGAAAGCCGCAAAGAGAGCGAACGCCGTGAACGCGCCGCGATGCTGCAGGAGATGGAAAAAGCCATCGAACGGCTTGCGAAGCTCCAGCAATACGAACTGCTCGATGAAAGCGCATGGCAGGGTATCGAACAACTGCTGTTGGTAGGCGCACGCAAGCTGCAGCGCGATTTGCGCCCCCTCGTGCGCGTCGGGCAGGGCGCGGAAGCGATCCGCGAACTGCTCAAACAGATTGACCTCGAAAAACTCGACCGGGAGCTGCGCGAGGAAATTAGCAAGACGCAGGGCACGCGCCGCGCCCGCGCCATCAAACGGCTCGAAATCGTGGAAGCGTTCAAAAATAGCAAGACGCGCCCCGAATGGATGATCTTGGAAGCCGTGCCCGTGCTGCCTCCAGAACTGCGCCCGATGGTGCAACTCGATGGCGGACGATTCGCCACCAGCGACCTCAACGACCTCTATCGGCGCATCGTCAACCGCAATAACCGATTGCGCAAGATTATGGAGATCCGCGCCCCCAAAAGCATTCTCAACTCCGAGAAGCGACTGCTCCAAGAGTCTGTGGACGCGCTGATTGACAACTCCAAACGCACCAAGCCCGTCACAGGCACGGGCGGACGCCCACTCAAGTCGCTCTCGGATATGCTCAAGGGCAAGGAAGGGCGATTCCGCAAGAACCTGCTCGGTAAGCGCGTCGACTACTCAGGACGCTCCGTCATCGTGGTCGGCCCGAACCTGCAACTCCACCAGTGCGGACTGCCCAAAGAGATGGCGCTGGAGCTGTTTAAGCCGTTCGTCATGCAACGCCTAATTCGCGACCAACTGGCGAACAATGTGAAAAACGCCAAGAACGCCATCGATCGCCAGCTGCCCGAAGTGTGGAAAGCGTTGGAAGCGGTCATCAAAGAGCATCCTGTGCTGCTGAACCGCGCGCCGACGCTACACCGCTTGGGCATTCAGGCGTTCGAGCCGATTCTGGTAGAGGGCAAAGCGATTCAGCTCCATCCGCTCGTGTGCCACGCTTACAACGCCGACTTTGACGGAGACCAGATGGCGGTGCATGTGCCACTTTCCTACCCCGCGCAGGCGGAGGCACGCACCCTGATGCTCTCCACGCATAACCTGTTCAAGCCCGCCGACGGTTCGCCAGTCGTCTCGCCGCTGCAAGACATCGTGCTGGGGGCGTACTACCTCACGATGAACGATCCGCAACGCCAAGAGGAAGTGCGCTTCTACTTCGCGAACCCCGACGAGGCGCGACAGGCGTTCGAGCGCGGGGAAGCCCGATTACACGAACCGATTAAGGTGCGCCTGACGCCACCGGGCGAGGAAACCCCAATACTGGTGCAGACCACAATCGGGCGACTCATCTTCCAAGAGATTATGCCCGAAGGGCTACGCTATCACCCGGATTGGCTCAACACGGTCTACAACAAGAAGATGCTCTCAGCGGTGATTCGCGAGGTGTATCAGACCTGCGGACACGCGCGCACCGTGCGTTTCTTGGACGACCTCAAGGCGCTCGGTTTCGAGTGGGGCTTGCGCGGCGGGATTACCTTCGCGCTGACCGACATGGCAGTGCCCCAGAAACGCGACGCCATCCTGCAAAAGGCATCGGAAGAGGCACGCCTGATTGACGAACTGTATGACCGAGGTGAATTGACGCAGGACGAGAAACGCCAGCGCAAGATCGAACTCTGGCAGCGCGTATACGACGAGGTGTCCACAGTGATGCTGCAGGAACTGCGCCCAGACAACCCGCTCTTTATTATCACCGATTCGGGCGCGCGCGGCTCCACAAAGCAGCTGGCGCAGCTGGTCGGCATGCGTGGCTTGATGATGGGCGGGTTCGACTTCCGCTCGGGCGGTGAACGCCTCGTCGAAGAGCTGCCGGTGCGCCATAACTTCCAAGAAGGCTTGACTACCCTGGAATACTTCGTATCGGGCTATGGGGCGCGCCGTGGGCTGGCAAGCACCGCACTGCTCACCGCCAACGCAGGCTACCTCACCCGACGCATGTGCGATGTGGCGCAAGATGTCGTCGTGCGCGAACGCGATTGCAACACGCCCGAGGGTATCGTCGTCAGTCGTATCGAGCGCGAAGGCGACCTGATTGAGACCCTCTTCCAGCGCATCCGGGGGCGCACTGCGCGGCGCGACCTGCACCATCCCATCACGGACGAGCTTCTGGTACGCGAAAACGAGATTATCGCCGAAGCGGTCGCGACCGAAATCGATGCGCTGGCGCAGACAACTGAACGGTTCACCCAGACCCTGCGTGAACTCGCGGCGAAAGAGGAGGGCGAACTGTTTACCCCCGACGACGACCAGCCGCTCAAAGACCCCTTCACGGGCGAGACGCTGCTGGAACCCTATGAGATGATTACGCAGGAGGTTCTCGACCGCCTGCACGCGCAGCGGGATAAGATTCAGGCACAGTGGGAGAAAGCAGGCTTTTCGTGGGTCGAACACGACCGCGTGGGCGTGCCCATTCGCTCGCCGCTGACCTGCAATGCGCGGCTCGGCGTGTGCGCACGGTGCTACGGGCTGGATATGGGCACCCTACGCCCTGTCGAACTCGGCACGGCAGTCGGCATCATCGCCGCCGAGTCGATTGGCGAGCCGGGGACACAGCTGACCATGCGCGTGTTCCATACAGGCGGTGTGGCAGGTGCAGGGCAACAGATCGCCGGCTTCAAAATCGGGGGTGGCGTACGCACCCTCGCCGCCACGGAACTCGAAGAGCGGGGCGCTACCCAAGAAGCCATCGACCTCGGACAAGACCAGAAGAAGGTGTTGCTCAAGGTCGCCTCGAACTTGTTAGGGAAGCCCGTGCCCGTGTTCACCATGGAAGAGGATCCACTCAGCGAGGGCGATGAGCGAATCGAGAAGCGCACGCGCGAATCGTTGCGCAAACTCGCAAAACTCCAAGAGCCACCGAACACGGGTATCAACCGCGTGGAGGAGCTCTTCGAGGCGCGCAAGCCCAAGGGCGAAGCAATCACCGTCGACTACGAAGGTGAAGTGGTGGACATCGTCCGCTCGCTCGGACGCTGGGTGGTGATTAAAGCCACTCTGCCCGTCGGCGAGCTGCTCGTGGGCAAGATGAGCCTGGAAACGGTAGAAGACCCCGCCACAGGCGATGTGCTCCTTCAGGAGTTGGAGGAGATTCGCTCCGCGCATGTGAGCCACTTGCTGGAGGCAGGCATAGAACAGGTGACCGTGCTGGATGCCGTGCTGGTGCCGCCGCTTGGCTCGCTGGAAGTCGTCAAAGGCGACCAGGTGCTCCCGGGCGACCGCCTCACCCCAGGACCGCTGAACCCGCACGAGCTGCTGCGCTTGCGCGGCGTGCGCGGCGTGCAGGAGTACCTCATTCAGGAGATTCAAGCGGTCTACAAAGCGCAAGGCGTGGACATCGACGACAAACATCTGGAGATTATCATTCGCCAGATGCTGCGCAAGCGGCGTATCATCGACCCCGGCGACACCTACTTCCTGCCAGGACAAACCGTAGACCGATTCGTGTTCGAAGACGCCAATCAAAAGGTCATCGCAGAGGGTGGACGCCCTGCCACTGCCGAGTGGGTTCTGTTGGGCGTGTCCGATGCCGCACAGCAGACCGACTCGTTCCTCTCTGCCGCCTCGTTCCAGCGCACGGTCAAAGCACTCACCGAAGCCGCTGTGCGCGGCAAAGTGGACTACTTGGTTGGTTTGAAAGAGAATGTGATTATCGGGCGGCTAATCCCGGCAGGCACGGGCTATGTGAAGCCGCGCTTCGAACCGAAGTTCGAGTGGAGCGCACGCGCCGCCGAAGCCGTCGTGGAGACCCGCCAACCCACCCTCGAGACCCTGTTCGCCGAGGAGCTGAACCCCACCAACGGCGATTCCGGCGAAGTAGAAGCCTCCATCACACTCCCAGAGGAGATAACGCCCGAGTCGCTCGAGGACGCACCAAAACCCAAACGCAAGCGCAAAAAAGAGGATGAGGCGTAGCTGCGCATGCGCAGGGCGCCGATGCCAATGAAGCGTCGGCGCCCCCTGCTGTGCGACTTCACTCCCACTCCTCACAGTGGTTCGGACGGGGATAGCACATCAAGAGCATGCGGTTCGGGTCGCCCTCTTTCGGACGGCTGGGCCAGCCGAAAAAGCTCGTGCGCCCATGATAGACCCCACCCTGAACCAACCAGACAGGCTTCAATTGCCCGTCTATTGTGGTCGGACGAGCGGAGAATCGAAGCATATCACCATGCCTTGAAGCATCCGGGCGTAGACGCGCCATAAACGCACGCACATGCCCATCGACGAAACTTGCCTGAACCCGCCCCTGATAACGCGACTCGTCGCCTGCCATGACACGGTCGGGAACCCCAACCCGGTGCCCATGCCGCGGATCTATACCACTGGCTGGCTCAAACCGCGCTCCATCACTGGAGCCGAGCCAACCATCGAACCAAAACCCTGTGCTGGCGGGAAACGGTAAACGCGCGAAACTCACAGAGGGGACTTCAGGATAGGTCGCTGCATTCACGGTCAGACACCAGTTGGGCATCAAAGCGGCATGAGTCGGTTCACCCGCGCACAACGGCGTGGCGACAGGACGCGCCGTGCGCAACGCGGTCAAATCGGTCGGCTGAGTCTCCGCTGGACACAACGCGACCCGATAGTCCTTCAAATAGGGCGAGAGACATCCCCACACGGTGCGCAGACACTCACCCGTCTCCCCACCAACGCGATAAAATGCCAGTGGGAAACACTCATCGTAATCCTGCGCATACAGCAGGGTCGCCTTACTAATCTGCCGCAAGTTCGAAACGCACACACTTGCCTTGCTGGTATGGCGCGCCGCCGCAAACACCGGGAATAGCAGTGCGGTCAACACTGCTATAATCGCAATCACTATCAACAGTTCCACCAGAGTTATTCCGCTCTGTCGGTTATTCATGGAATCACCCCCAAATAGGACACACCACACGCGCCAACGCGCGTATTGGGCTTGGGAAATCACGAAGGTCTTTCGCGGAAGCAAAAGCAACCTGTGGGGATTATCGGCGCGAGCGAAACGAAACTGGAGTCGGGGCAGCGCCGACTACAAAAGTGGGTTAGACATTGAACCGCACATGAATGACATCGCCATCGCGCATCAGATACTCTTTCCCAACCAGTTGCACCTTATTCGCTTTGTGCGCTGCTTTCCAACCGCCTGCAGCCAGCACATCGTCCGCATGGCACACTTCCGCTCGGATAAACCCCCGCGCAAGGTCAGAATGGATGGTCGCTGCAGCCTCTAAGACGGTGGCGCCTTGAGGGATTAACCATGCGCGAGAATCGTCGCCAATAGTGTAGAATACCTGAAGGTGGAGTTGTTCATAGACCGTGCGCACCAGTGCAGGCAGCGTCGGCTCCGAGACGCCCATCATGTGCAAAAACTCGGCTTGCTCTGTTTCCGTCAGTGCGCGGAGGTCGCGCTCAAAAGTGGCGCAGAGGCTAATCAAGGGGAGTTCGCGCTCGTTGCACAGGGATTGCAAGTGGCGTAATGGCTCCGAGCGCGTCTCGTTGCCCAGCAGACTCTCGCTGATGTTCGCCACGACCACCATCGGCTTCCGTGCGAGGAACCCAAACCCACGCAAACGCGGCTCCAAATCAGGGGGAATTTCAAAGGCACGCAACGACTCGCCTGCGCTCACCGCTCGATGCATGCGTTCCAAGAGCGCATGCTCGGCTCGATCCGCCGCGCTCTCCTTGTGCGATTGGAACAGTTTCGTCAGTCGCTCGAGGCGGTTCTCAATGACTTGCAAATCCGCGAGGGTGAACTCGTCCAGCCAGAATTTCAAGTCGCGCACGGGATCGATAGGGGCGTGATAGGGTGCGTAGGGGCTGTCGAACAGGCGCAACACACACACCAGCGCGTCGCTTTGGCGCGCGAGGCTAAGGGGCTGGCGCACAGTTTCGGGCTTTTCGGGGTTGAAATCGGGCAGGTCGTCGCGCCACTCAAAAGCGGCATAGGTGATTTTCTTCGCGCCCGCCTGCTTCGCTAACGCCTCAAAACGCGCATCAGGGATGGGAATGCTTGCCACGCCGTCGCGCGCATGCCCGCCCGACAGCGCCTCGAACAAGGTGGTACGCCCGCTTAACGGAAATCCGATGAGTGCGATTTTCATGGTATAAATTCAACTTGGAGCGAGGGTTTGGGGTGTTGCGAAGGCAGGTACCAGAACCAGTAGACAATGAGTGCCAGCGCAAGCGTGAGCGCCAGCATTCGCAACACCTTCGCCCAGATACTTTTCTGGCGGCGCATCGTCTATAATATAGGGGTAGTTCGCGCGGAAGACGGCAGGAGTCGCCGCCCACGCGCCGAACAAGAGTATACCGTATTGAGGAGGCGACGATTACGATGGAGAAAAGTTGGCGTTTCGGCTTAGCAGTTGTGGGTGCATCCGCGCTGCTGGTGGGGTTGACGGCGCAGGCACGCCCGCGCCCCGAAATCGCACTGCTGGGCGTGCGTGTCTTTACCCCCGTGACCCAAGTGGTTCGACAGTTTGGCAATCCGAAGATGGTGACCAACACCCAGGTAACCATTACCGAGTTTCAAGGGCAGCAGCAAGGGGGCGCTCCGTCGGGCGGTTTCGGCACGGGCGGTGAACAAGGTGGCTTAGGCGCCCCCCCCGGCGCACCCGGCTTTGGCGGTCCATCAGGCGACTTCGGCGGGGGGCAGGGACAAACTCGGATCGAGAACGAGATTGTCTATGTCTACCAAGGGAAGGGCGGCTCGACCTATGTGTTTCAGTTCAACAAGGACGGGCGCGTAGTGCAGATCAGCGCCTACGGACGCCGTCCTGACCCGCGCGTGAAGACCAGTCGCGGCATCGGGCTGGGCGACCCCTACAGCAAGATTATCACGGCTTACGGCGCGCCTGACGAACATGCCTTCAACGGCGATGTCTATGCCGTTCGATACAACAAGCTCGGCGTGGCGTTCCAACTGGAGGCCCGCACGAACCGCGTCACAGGAATCTTTGTGGCGGCAGGCATTCCGACGATGGGTGCAGGCTTTACAGGATTGGGCGCCCAAGGGGGCAGTGGCGGCGGACCGCAAGCGCCTGGCTTGGGCGGCGGTGCCCCCACAGCACCTGGCGGACCTCCAGGACGCGGCGGACGCTGGGGCGGTGGCGGCGGTGGTAGCGCCGCGTCACCCCAAATCTGAGGAGGCGAACTCACTTGCGCGATCTGCGCGAGGAAATACGGGATCGAATCGACCTGGTCGAGCTGGTCTCGAACTATGTGTCGCTGGAACGGGCAGGGAAAAACTTCAAGGGACTCTGCCCGTTCCATACCGAGAAAACGCCCTCATTTCATGTAAGCCCCGCGCTGAACCGATTCCACTGCTTCGGCTGCGGCGCCTCAGGCGACGCCTTCAGCTTCCTGATGCGCATCGAGGGTATCTCCTTTCGCGAAGCGATGCGCCGCCTCGCCGAGCGCGCCGGAATCGAGCTCCGCGCCGAAGCGCTGCCTCAAGAAGCCCCTGACGAACGCGAACGCCTGCGCAAACTGGTCTACGCCTCGAACTTTTTCTATCGCCAGTGCCTCAAGCGCACCCCCACCGCGCAGCAGTACCTGTCGGCGCGCGGCTTGACCCCTGAAACCATCGACGCCTTTGAACTGGGCTACGCGCCCGACGGGTGGGACTACCTGCTTAGATTCCTGCAGCGACACAACTTCAGCCTGCAGGACGCAGAGGCGGCGGGCTTGCTCAAAGCACGGGAGGACGGCAGCGGCTACTACGACCGCTTCCGCAACCGAATCACTTTTCCCATTCACGACGCTTCGGGGCGCGTGATCGCGTTCGGCGCCCGCACGATGGGCAACGAGGAGCCGAAATACCTCAACAGCCCCGAAACACCGCTGTTCGAGAAACGCAACACTTTCTACGGCTGGCATCGTGCGCGGGGGGAAATCCTCCAACGGCGTGCTGCGATTATCGTCGAGGGCTATCTCGATTTGATTATGCTCCATCAATACGGCTTTACCCATAGCCTGGCGACTCTGGGTACCGCGTTCACAGACGACCACGCGTCGCGCCTAAAACGCCTCGCAGACCGCGTGTACCTGATGTTCGACTCCGACTCTGCGGGTGTGCGTGCGGCGCTGCGTGCGGGCGAGATCCTACTGCAGGCAGGGATCCCGACGCTGGTCGTCCGCCTACCTCAAGGCGAAGACCCCGACAGCCTGCTGCGGACGCACGGCGCAGAGGCGTTGCAACGCGCCTTAGACCAGGCGACTCCGATTGCCCTGTTCGGCATCGAGCAGATTATTCGTGAAGTCGCGGGGGAGCGCAATCCTCTGGAGCTGGAGCCTTCCTTCAAGGCGCAGATTGTGGCGCGTGGGCTGGAGTGGGCGGCGAGTCTCCCCAGCGAACTCGAGCGGTTGACCTGCCTGGAACGGCTCGCACCCTTCACGCCCCTCTATCAAACTCAAATGCATGCCGCGCTGCCCGCCTTGCAACAGGAGCTGCGCCGAGTACAACGCGCACGCCGACGCACGCGCGTTGCCGCCCCCAATTCCGCCTCCGCCCTCGCGCCCCCACCGACAGCGTCCCTACTGCGGCACATCCCCAAAGCGGTTTTCCAAGCGGAAAGTGAGACCTTGCGTGCCACGCTTTATCGCGACTCGGCACCCGTCGCGATGGAAAACCTCCCCACCATCGAGTGGCAAGTCCCTCTACACGCCCAATTAGCAGAACGCCTATGCGCCCTGCCCAAGCCCCCGTGCGATTATGAACCCGCGGAACTCCTTCAACTCATCGAGGAGGAGCCACTGCGAGACCTGCTCACGGCTCTGCTCTTGCAGGAATCCCCACCAATGACGCTCGAATGGGCGACGGGCTGTATCCAGCGACTGAAGGAATATGCCCTGCGCCGAAAACGCCTACGACTGGCGGCGGAACTCACCCAACAACCGCCCCACGAAAACATTGACCCCCAAAGCGCCGAAAAATTGCAGGAATACTGGCGCATCCGCGTCGAATCTATAAAGTAAAGGGAGGTTGCCCTATGGATGACTGGCTGAAATCTTCGCATGAGCTGCATGCGTTAATCGAGAGCGGACGACAACGGGGCTATATTACGATCGAAGCATTGCTTGAAGCGCTGCCGGAAATCGAAATCGATCCTGAAGCCATCGAGTCGGTATTGGCACATCTCGAATCGCATGGGGTGCGCGTGTTGGGTGAGGAGGACGCAGCGGAGCGTGAACTGCGCCAACTGTCGGAGCGTGCCGAGCAGTTCATCGAGGAAGTGGAGCGCGAGACGCTGGAGGATGCCGTGCAATGGTGGGCGCAGCAAGCGGCACGAGCACCACGCCTCACGCCCGAACAGGAGCATGAACTGGCAGTGCGCGCCGCCGAAGGCGACGAACACGCCCGCGAACAGCTCGTGCAGGCGAACCTGCGCCTCGTCATCTCCATCGCCAAACACTACACAGGACGCGGATTGTCTATGATCGACTTGATTCAAGAGGGCAATCTGGGGCTGATGCGTGCGGCAACACAGTACGACCCGAAACGCGGCAATCGGTTCAGCACCTATGCCACTTGGTGGATACGCCAGGCAATCTCACGCGCACTGCAGGAACAAGCCGCGCTCATCCGTGTACCGCAACATATGACAAAAACGCTCCAGCAAGTGCGTCAAACCGCAGCCCTGCTCCAGCAAGAACTTGGACGCGAGCCGACCGTTCACGAAGTGGCGCATCGTGCGAAACTCACTCCCGAACAGGTGCGTGAGCTGATGTATGCCATCGCGAAACCCATCTCGCTGGAGATGCCCATCAACGATAGCGACGGCTCTGTGCTGGGCGATATTATTGCCGCGGAAACTGCCGAGGAGTGGGAACAAGCCATCGACTGGGAAAGCCTGATGCAACACCTGAACGAACGCGAGAAAGCGGTCATACGCCTCCGTTATGGGCTTGCGGGCGAGCCACCGATGACCCTCGAAGAGGTCGGCAAGCGGCTCGGCTTGAGCAAAGAACGCGTGCGACAGCTCGAATCACGCGCGATCCAGAAAATGCAGGAGGCAGCACGCGCCTAAAATGCCGTCAGGCAAGGTACACGATTGGGTCACTATCGGTACCGCGCTGGGGGCTATCCCCCTCACCGGGATGTACCTGCCCCCCGAAACGCGCCCCTTAGCATGGCTGGCAATCGCCAGCTACACCTTTTCAGGCATCTGGCTCTCCAGCGATTTGGATGTGCAATCCAGCGCGTACCGCCGCTGGGGACCGTTGCGCTTCCTCTGGCTTCCCTATCAGAAGCTGGTCCCCCATCGCAGCTGGATCTCCCACGGGTTGGGCGTCGGTCCCATCCTGCGTGTGGCGTACTTGGTTGGGGTAATCGTCGTGCTGATTATGGGAGTGAACTGGCTTCTGGCGCGAATCGGGTTGGCGCTGCAGGTAGACCCACACAGTTGGCTGCTGCACGCCACCGACTGGGTGTTCACCTATCAGCGTGAGGTATGGGCGCTCCTCATCGGCTTGGTGGCAGGTGGCGCAGCGCACTCGTTGCTCGACTTCGCACACACTCGGCTCAAACGGTGGTTCTAATGGAATCGACGCGCTACACAACCATTCGCGAGTTGCCCCCCGAAGAGCGTCCCCGTGAAAAGCTGGCGCATTGGGGCGCGTCCACCCTGCACGAGTACGAACTGCTGGCAATCCTGCTGCGCACAGGCACAACGCACATGTCCGCGCTGCAGCTGGCACAGTATCTACTTCACAAGTTCGGCGGGGTACGCGGCGTAATGCACGCCAGCGTGCAGGAACTGGCGACCATCAAGGGCATGGGGCTGGCGAAAGCCACCCAAATCGCCGCCGCAATGGAGTTGGGCAGGCGAGTCGCACTCAGCCAGTTCCACGAGCGTCCCCAAATCCGCTCGCCCGAAGATGTCTATCAACTCATGCACATGCATCTGCTCGGCGAACGACGAGAGCACTTCCTTGCGGTCATGCTGGACACCAAAAACCGCGTGCTGCGCACCGAGACCATCTCCATCGGCACGCTGGACAGCAGCCTCGTCCATCCGCGCGAAGTGTATCGCGTCGTGATTCGGGAAGGGGCAGCGAGCTGGATCGCCGTGCATAACCATCCCAGCGGCGACCCAACACCCAGCCCCGAAGACATCGCCATTACCCAACGCCTAAAGCAAGCAGGTGAACTGCTCGGCGTTGAACTGCTGGATCACCTCATCCTCGGCGACGGAAACTATACCAGTTTGCGCGAAAAAGGCTACCTCTAAGCCCCGAAGTGTGCTATAATAGAAGCGCGGGAAAGGAGCCTATAATGATGAGGAAGCTAACGAGTCTGTTCGGTTGCATTGGCTTGACGCTAATGCTCGGCGTAGCGCAGCCGCCGGTCATCGACTTTTTTACGGATACGGAAGCAAATAACACTCTCAGCACAGCGCAGAATCTCGGCGTTGTGGGGATAGATTCCAACAACACGCGCCGTATGAAAGTCGTGCGCGGGCTGATTAATCCCGATGGGGACTATGACTGGTTCCGCGTCGACCTCGCTCAAACCGGCACCTACTCGTTTCGGGTGGATTGCACGCTGGATGCGGTCCTTGCGTTGTACAACGCCAGCGGCACGCTCATCGTAGAAAACGATGACGACGAGATCGGAAACAACAATCGGGGCAATCGCGACACCTCGTTCACGAACGCCGATCCAGGCATCACGACCTCGTTGAACGCGGGAACCTACTACCTGCGGGTGCGCTCCATCGCCGAATCGGGGGTGTTGGCGCGGTTTCGGTATACCCTGCGCGTGTTCGACGGCAGCACCGCGCCCGACTACGACCCCTACGAGGTGAGCGGCACGAACGATACCTTCGCAACCGCAACGGATCTCGGCAACTTGGCAGACGATTTCACGCTGGTAGAGAATGCGTTCCTGCGCTATCGCGCCACCGATTTGGACTACTACCGCATCGAAATCGGCGAAGGGAACATGACTGTGAGAACTCTCGGCGCGACCGATACCATCCTCACCATCTACGACTCGGCGTTCAACCCGCTGGCGAACAACGACGACGATTCGCACGACCCGTTCAACCCCTTCACTTCGCGCATAACGCTGGGCAACCTGCCCGCAGGGATCTACTACATTCGAGTGGAAGGCTATAACTATTCTGGGGGACGCGCCGGCGGCTGGTACGATCTGCTCATCACCGACTACAGCCCCGTGCGACGCTTGATTTCCGGACAAGTCAACTTCGACCGCCAGAACCTTTCTCTGGTGCCGTTCCAGATGGAGATTTATCAGGCAGGAACGCAGAACCTGCAATCGCAGCGCACCTTCTATACGAATAACGCGGGGCAGTTCACCACCTACACGGCAGTGATGAGCGGCACGGTGGATATTGCCGTGCGCGCCCCAACCAGCCTGCGACGCATCCTGCGCGGTATCTCACTCAACAGCGATGTGTCGGGCTTGGTGTTCAACCTGGTGAACGGCGACCTCAACCAAGACAATGTAATTGATGACGCTGACCTGCTGACAGTGTTATTCAGCTTCGGCGCCAATGACCCCGACGCCGATCTGAACGGCGACGGTGTAGTAGATGACGCCGATCTGCTCATCGTACTGTTCAACTTCGGCGCCGTGGGCGACAACTAACCCCCCAGGGAGTGTGTAGCGTTGCTGGCGGTGCAATTCGGAGCGGGCAAGATTGGGCGCGGGTTCCTCGCGCAGCTCTATGCCCGCTCCGGCTTCGAGACGGTGTTCATCGAAGCACGCCCTGAAGTGGTGGAGAGCCTCAACCGCCACAAATACTGCTGGATTGAGTGGACGGACGGCGCGCGCGAAACGATTGCGCCCGTTTCGGCGATCCTCGCTTCCGACACGAAGGCGGTCGCCGAGGCGTTTGCCCACTGCGCCGTCGCTTCCACCGCGGTCGGTCTGAGCGCGCTTCCGAGCCTTGCGCCACCGATTGCTGCGGGTTTGCGCCACCGTGCCTCAGTGAACCCCCAACCCCTCAATCTGCTCTTAGGCGAAAACGCCGTGAACGCAGACGCTGTCCTGCGCGACGCCTTGCTCAACGCCTTGAACCCCGAGGAACACCCGTTGCTGGACAAACTCGGCTTGGTGCGCTGCATTATCGGGCGTCAGGCGGTGGCGGAACTGCCAGGCGACCCACCGGGTGTGCGCGTCGATCGCTATAGCAAACTCCCCGTCGATGCCGACGCGCTCCTCGGCGAGCCTCCGCCCATCGTGGGGCTGCAGCCCGTGCGCCCGTTCGAAGTTTACATGCAGCGTAAACTCTATCTCCATAACGGCTTGCACGCGCTGCTTGCCTATCTGGGCGCGCAGCGGGGCTACCGTACGATTCAGCAGGCATTGCAAGACCCCGAAATCCACGCGCTGTTCGTGCAAGGGGCGAATGCCCTTGCCCGCGCCTTCATGAAGAAGCACCCCTTCGACCCCGAGGAACACTACGCCGCGGTGGCGGATATTCTCGCACGAATTCAAGACCCCCACTTGGACGATCCAATTGCCCGTGTGGCGTGCGAACCCTTACGCAAACTCCGCCCCGACGACAGGCTGGTGGGAGCCTACCGACTCCTGCAGGAGCAAGGAGAAGACCCGACCCCGTTCCGCAAAGCCATCCTCGCAGCGCTGGCGTACAACGATCCCAACGACCCCGAATCGCAGCAACTCCAGCAAATGATTCGCGAACACGGTACCGAGTGGGTGCTGCGGCAGTGGTGTGGGCTGGAACGGATTTAGAGCCCGTATGTTAGCAGGCGATACACTTCCACCCCGCGCTCCGCGAAGATCAACTGCAGTTTCCCGCGCTGAATCGCGTCATAGTAGAGGGCACGCCATGCCTCCGGCTCACCCTGCGGCGTGAACTGCCGATTGATAAGCAGGTACTGATAGCCGTTCTTCTGCATCCAAGTGGCGAGGTCATCGCCCGTGCGCATCGTATCGTAAGGTATCAGCCGATGATGTCCCGCGTTGCCCCATAAATAGCGGCGATTCAGATAGTAGCCCCGCGTCTCGTCGAGCAGGATCACCCCCGAATCGGCAGGGGTTTGCGTGTTCAGGTACTGAATGGCGGGGTAGATCTGGAGCCGTCGGCTCAGGTAAGCGTCACGGTCGTGCAGCGCGAGCGGCAGCACAGGCAGGTAGACGCTTCCCATCAGCCAGAGCGTGAACCCTGCCTGCAGGAAGAGTATCGCGGCGTAGCCCGAACGCGCCCATGCCACTGCGCGATGCACCGCCGTAAGTCCCGCGCCCGCCAACACGGGCAGCACCAACAGCAGATAGCGTATCTGCTGCATCAGGTAAAACCAGCCCACGAAGTTAAGTAGCACAAAGCCCATCAAGAAACCCATGCCGGAAGTCCAGCCCCCCATCAGCCATAGGCTCGGCATCGCCAAGGCGCCCACGCCCAGCGACGGAAGCAGAAATACCCGTTCCCCCACCCGCGCACCGATTGGGTCGGCAAAGGGCGCCGGGGACGCCGCCAAGTTCCACGGCGCCAGCAACAGCATCGACGGCTCGCGCCCCATGCCGAACCTGAGTTGGTCGTTGCGATAGGCGTCCGCTTGCGCTTGGCTCCAGTTTTTGCCCCCGAAAATCTCATACGCGAACGGATACACGGGATTACCGGTCCAGAGGAAGTTGCGCAGGTACCACGGGCTGCCGATCGCCAGCGCGAGCAGCCCCGACAGGATGAGCGTGCGGATTGCCCGCGTTGCGTGCGCACGCCACAGCCACACAAGCCCAATCAGCCCCCACATACCCCACGCCAGCAGTGCTGTGTATTTCGTGGCGAGCGCGAATCCCATCATCCCGCCCGCCAACCAGAGCCAATCGCCCCTGTGTTCCCGCACGGCATGCGCCAGTGCGAACATCGCCAACGAAGCGTAAAGCGCGGTGGCTAAGTCGGCATACGCGCTAAACATCTGCCACAGGAACGCGGGCGCACCCAAGATGAGCGCCGCCGCCCACGCGCCCGAACCGCCCTGACGCTGCACGAACCCCGCTGCACCCAACGCCGCCAGCATCCCCATCGCCCAGTGCATGACCTTCGCCATCGGCTCCGAACCGTACCCCAGCCCCAACAGATACAGCATATCCTGCAGCGGTGGGAAGTAGCTCTGGTGCATAAACGGCAGTTCTACCATCCGCCCCGCTTGAAGATACCACTTCGGGAACGCCAGATGATACGCTAAGGCATCCCACTCGTTGCCGTCAGGGGGCAGGAGACAGAGCGTCAGGCTCAGCAGCACCAGCAAAACCGCCCCCCCTGCAAGCGCGCCTTCCACGATCCCGCGCGGGCGATGCAGTGCCTCCTTCCAATCCAACCAGCGCCATCGCTGGCTTCCGCCCAGTGCCAGCAGAATCGCCGCCGCCCCTAACGGCGCAAAGCGCACAAACTCCAGTCCTCCCAATGCCGCCAGTCCCGCCACCCCATACGCCAGAATACCCAGCCCCAGCGCGCCTCCGTATGCGACCTGTTCCAGCAAGTTCGGTGTCCAGCGACGCGCCACGCGCCCGCCCGATTCCGCCAGTATCCCGAACAGAATCAGCCCCAACAATAGCCCCAGCACGCGATAAGTGTACCTGCCATAAAAGCCTGAGCTGCTTGGATGCACTCAACCCCAGCCCCTTGCTCACCGCATGGGAGAACGGGTAGCGACGACAGGAACTATCATCGCACCAGTTGACCATTCCACACTGCGAGAAAGAGACAGACAAGCCCTGCGCTTTTGCAGATGAGAATCGGTTGCCCATGGCGTGGGTGGGGCGTTGTGGTCGGGGTGGGGTGGCGTCAGGCACTTTGTTGGTGGGGAATCGGTTGTATGGGTATCATGCGGGGTTGTTGAAGCGTTTGAAGGCGGGGGTGCGTCAGCAGGTGCGTTCGTCGGTTCAGGCGCACCGTCTACCCGACATAGTCTGCCGCAAGATACCGCAGGGATGAGTTTGTTGCCAGTGTGCTGTCATAAGGTTGGGAATCGTACCCGCTCAGACGAAGCCACACGAATCACCATGAAATTTAGGGCAAATTTCGCCCAATTTGCCCTTTTGGGGCGTTTAAAACCTTGACATCTCCTGCAAAATATGCTATAATTAACGTGCGCTGTGCTGGTTCGCCCCAGCGCAGTAGCCAAACACAGAAAGGAGGATGTCTTTGATGCGATTGCACAAACTGGTATTGACGCTAACCGCTTCGGCGGTGATGATAGCGGCATACGCTGCAGGATGGGATGTCACAGCCATTAACAGTTCCGGCGTGTTGAACCCTGGTTCCGTTCTGACAAATGTCCCTGTGAATATCAACGGCACGACCGTCAATGCTCCAGCGACCGTGAATGTATTGACTACGCCTCAGGTCACTTTCCTGACCAATGCCGGGAATCCAGCGCCCATCTTGGTAGGGAACGGCACGAGCTATACCAACGGTACCTTCACCGGCGTCTATGAAGTGAAAAGCATGGGCGGCGGTGCTTTGACGGGATTCAACTTCGTGCTCAGTGGGTTCGTGTTTGAGTACGGTCAGATTATTTTCTTCAAGAAAGTGGTCGACTACAACACGAGCGAAGTACTCTTCACGGGCAGCTGGACATGGAGCGGCAGCGCCTACGGCGGTACTGATGGCCCAGTTTCGCTGAACCAGTCGTTCAGCTTGTCCAGCCCCTCAAGTCATTTCTTGGTGTTTGAGGTCGCGATTTTGCATATCGATGGCGCGCCTGCGCCAGGCACTTCGACCGCCAGCTTGCAGTTGATTGAGCAGGATTGGGTGCCTGAGCCGGCGAGCCTGATTGCCTTGGCGACGGGCTTGGGCGCGCTGGTGCTACGCCGACGCAAGCAATAACCCCTTTCCTTTCCGGGCGTAACAGAATAGGGCTGAGGGATATCCCTCAGCCCATTTTTCATTTTGGAAATACACCTTCTTACTCGGGGTCGCGCCACACGCCGTCCGCTTTGAGGAGCGCAATCAGCTCTTCCACGCCGCGCTCGGCGGGGATGTCGTTCTTGACGAGCTGTCCTTTTCGGTAGAGCGCGATTTTGCCGCCGCCGCGCCCCACATAGCCATAGTCGGCGTCTGCCATCTCGCCCGGGCCGTTGACGATACAGCCCATCACGGCGATATCCAACCCCACCAAGTGCTTTGTTGCCTCACGCACCTGATTCAGCACAGTTGGTAGGTCAAACTTTGTGCGTCCGCAGGAAGGGCAGGCGATATACTCCACTTTCGTTTTGCGCAAGCCCAACGCCTGCAGAATATCATAGCATACTTCGATTTCATTCACGGGGTCTTCCGCGAGCGAGACGCGAATCGTGTCGCCGATGCCCTCCGCCAGCAGGGTTCCGATACCGATAGCACTTTTGATTCGGGCGTATGCGCCGTCGCCTGCCTCCGTGACGCCCAAGTGAAGCGGATAGTCCATTCCCTCTTCGTCCATGCGTTTCACCATCAGGCGATTGGCAGAGAGCATGATCGGCACACGACTTGCCTTGAGCGAGATGACGAGGTTCTTGAACCCGTGCGCTTCGCAGATTTTGAGGTACTCCATCGCCGACTCGACCATGCCGACCGGCGAGTCGCCGTACATGACTTTGATTCGTTCCGAGAGGCTGCCGTGATTGACACCGATGCGCATCGCCAGCCCACGCTCTTTGCAGGCTTTGATTACGGGCAGAAACGCCTGTTCGATCGCTTCCAGCTCCTGCTGGATTTCGGCAGGCGTATAGTCGGTGCGGGTGGGGTCGGGCTTGCGGAAGACGAACAGTCCGGGATTGATACGCACTTTGTCGACATGCTTGGTGCATTCGAGGGCAATCTCCATCCCCTGATGATGCACATCCGCGACGAGCGGGATGTTGCCGTAGCCTCGTTTTTGGAGTTCCTTGCGGATTTCGCCGAGGTTTTGCGCCTCGCGTAGGTTCGGTGCGGTGACGCGCACAATCTCACAGCCTGCTTCGTAGAGTTGGATAATCTGCTCCACCGCCGCAGGGGTGTTCATGGTTTCGGCGGTAATCATCGATTGCACGCGAATGGGATTATTACCCCCAATGCCGATGTCGCCTACTTTGACCTCACGGGTGCGGCGGCGGGGCTTACTCATCGGCAGCTGGACAGCTGCCAGCGGAACGAACGCACTCATAGTGGGTTAATTGTACCCGCCTGCAGGTTCAAAGGATTTCCCGTAAGTAGTCTGCGTAGCGATAGAGTGCGCTGCGGGCGCGTTCCAGTCGCCCGATCAGGTTGCCCTGGTCGTAGCGCAGAATCTCCTCGATAGTTTCGGCGGCGAACAGGGCTTCCATCGCGTCGGTGGGACGCCCCGCTACCCGCATGCCGAACTCGGAGTCGGAGGGGTCGCAGTTCATATGCCCTGTAAGGTAGGGTTTAATCTGGGGATAGGCGCGTAGAAGCCAGCGTCGGAGCGCGGTGTACCGCTCCTGAAATGGTGCGCCCTCACCCGCAAATGCCGCATCGCAAATCAGCTCTGCCAGCTGTTCAAATCGATCGTAGTATTCTGCCAGTAGCACGCGCTGCTCCTCGACAGGAAACTCAACGCTTTTGCCCCGCCAGTGCCGAATCTGCTCTCGCGCTGTCTCCGGCAGCGATTTCAGAACAGCAGTAGCGCGGATCAACCCGACTCGGAGAGCCGTTTGCACCTTAAAGCACCTTTCCCCAATGCCTTGCGCGAAAGCGCGCGCCCAAACGATGATTCCCATTTATGCCTCCGTGCGCGATTCGTTTTGCTGCATCAGAAAGTTCAATTTCAGGTCGCGGAGCTGCCGCTCATACTCCCGTTGCACTTCTGGTTCGAGGTGCGGCTTGAGTTTTCCTGCCAGAAAGTCGGCGCAATCGATGGCAATTTGCGCCTCCTCCAGCGCGACCTGCGTCTTTCCTGTAGCAGGGTCGGGTAGGAAGCCCATCCACTGCCACGCGCCTGCGATATACAAATCCAGAGTATAGCGCAGCAAGGTGTACACATCCGTGCGTTGAGCCGACTGTTCCATACTCCCGCCTCCTTTGCACGGGATTATACCACGAAACCCGCCACTGTGATTCCAATCACAGAAAATGCAGAGGTCAGAAGGGGATACTATAGGCGCGTGACGACACGCACACACTAAGACAGGAGGTTCACTATGCCAACGATTGTGGATATTGCGGTTCAGGCAGGTTTGTTCAATACGCTCGTTCAAGCCGTTCAGGCGGCGGGTCTGGTCGAGACGCTCAGCAGTGAGGGGCCGTTTACAGTATTTGCTCCGACTGACGAGGCGTTCGCCCAGATACCCCAGGACACGCTGCAAGCCGTGTTGGCGGATAAAGAGAAACTGACGGCGATTCTGACCTACCATGTGGCGCCGGGCAAACTGATGGCAGCGGATGTCGTGCGCAGCAGCCAGATCCCGACCGTTCAGGGTCAGAGCCTCACGGTCAACACGGAAGGCGGCGTGAAGGTGGATGACGCGAATGTAATCCAGACCGATATCGAGGCGGATAACGGCGTCATCCATGTGATTGACACGGTTCTCGTGCCCAAGTAAGCAACCGATCACCTCGCAACTCGCAGGGTGGAGAGGAGTCTCTCTCCACCCGTTTTTTTAGGCGGCGAAGTCGAGCTGATTGGTCATGATTTGGAACGGGCGGAGGTCTTTGAGGACGACCGACTTACGGTTCGTAGCGAGCCAGCCTTTGCGTACCCAACGCCCCAGCGTGCGGCTTACCGCTTCGCGACTGGCGCCCACATAGTCAGCAATCTCTTGGTGAGTGAGGTGAATTTCGATGCCGTCTTCGGTCTGTTCGCCGATGGTTCGCGCCAGCCCCAACAGAGCGTGCGCCACGCGCTGGCTCAACTTGAGCCGACTGATATGGAACACGCGCTCTTCGGACTGACGGATCCGCTCGGCTAAGTTGCGCAGCAGCGCCAGCGCGAAGTCGGGATGCTCCTTGAGTAGCCGCTCGAACTGGTCGGCAGAGAGGTAGCGTACCTCCGTAGGCTCTAACGCTTCCACCGTAGCGCGCACCCAGTGCCCGGTGAGAATCGTCGTTTCACCGAACGAGTCGCCTTCCCCCAGAATCGCGTAGGTGAGAGCGCTGCCGTCGGGCGCAATCGTGTAGACCTTCATCAGCCCTTTCTCCACAACCCACCAGCCGCCCGGTTCGCGTCCTAACTCCAAACGATCGCCCGGATTGTAATGCACAGAAAGCATACGGCTTAGAATTTCATGTTTCTCGTCTTCGCTAAGCCACTGAAATGGGCTGGTTTTCACCAGCGCCCACTTGATCGTCATACCAAGTTCACCTCGCTCGTGGAGTATGCCTTACGCATGCGAGGAGATACCGCATTGAGTCGGCACGCAAGGCAACACCAGTATACCCGACGGGGTCTACTGAACTCATGGTATAATCGCGCCGTTATGACGAACACACTATCGGAGGCGGCAGGCTAATACCAGTTTTGGCGCGGCGACCGAAAATCGTCGCGCCTTATGAAAAGACGGCGATGCTTCAACCGGAACACCGACTCGCGATTTTGATGCACGAGGGGATTCGCGGCAAGTTCGGCAAGACAGGGCTGGGCTTGCTGCGTTATAGCAACAACCCCATCGTGGCGGTGATCGACCGCGAGTGTGCAGGGCAGTCGCTGCGCGAGCTGACAGGTATCGAGCGCGAGGCGCCCATCGTGGCGTCCGTGCAGGAGGCGATGGCATACCGTCCGGATGTGTTGGTCATCGGGATTGCTCCTCCTGGAGGGCGCGCTACCGCCAGATCTGTGGCGGGAGGTGCGCACCGCCGTACTGGCAGGGCTGAACCTGGTGAACGGCTTGCACGCCCCGCTTGCCAAGCATCCCGACCTGGAGCCGTTCCTGCACAGTTGCCAGTGGATTTGGGATGTGCGCAAGGAGCCGCCCGGCTTGGGAGTCGGTTCAGGCAAGGCACGCCACCTCCCCTGCAAGCGCGTGCTGACCGTCGGCACCGACATGGCAGTCGGCAAGATGACCGTGAGTTTGGAGATGCATCGCGCCTGCCTGCAACAGGGTATCCGTTCGCGTTTCCTGGCGACGGGGCAAACCGGGATTATGATTGAAGGCAGTGGCGTGCCGCTCGACGCCGTGCGCGTGGATTTCGCGTCGGGCGCAGTCGAAAAGTTCGTATGCGAACTGGCGGAAGATGCTGAGATAATCCACATTGAGGGGCAGGGCGCGCTGACCAACCCCGCCTCTACGGCGACGCTGCCCCTGCTGCGCGGGGCACAGCCGACCCACCTGATTTTAGTCCATCGCGCGGGGCAGAGCCATATCCGCACCTTCCCCGATGTGCCTATTCCCCCCTTGCCTGAAGTGATTCGTATTTACGAAGAAGTGGCCGCAATGGGCGGCGCGTTTTATCCCTCGAAAGTAGTCGCTGTCGCGCTCAACACGGCGCACCTGAGCGAGTCCGAGGCGCGAGAGGCAATTCAGCAGGTGGAAGCCGAAACAAAATTGCCCTGCACCGACCCTGTACGGTTCGGCGCAGGGCAGCTATTACATGCGATAAATGGGTAGGAGTGCAAAGACTTACAGGTGCTTCGCGATTTTTTGCTCAATCGCGGCTTTGGGCAACGCGCCCACGATCTGCTCCACAACTTGACCGTTTTTGAACAGCAACAGCGTCGGGATGCTCATAATGCCGTACTGCATCGCCAGATGTTGCTCCTGATCCACATCCACTTTGAACACTTTCAGTTTGCCTTCATACTGTTTCGCCAGCTCCTCCACAATCGGCGCGATGAGGCGGCACGGACCGCACCAGACCGCCCAGAAGTCCACAAGCACGGGGATCGGCGAGTTGAGAACTTCCGTTTGCCATTCGCTCTGAGTGATAGCCTTCGCCATAAGCATAGCCTCCTTAGATAAGGTAGTTTAGTATACCCTATAGGCTGGTTGAGCGCAACGCTGCTTCCAGCGCGGTAGCAGCGTCGGTGCGTTCATCGCGATATTTCACGATAATGGGGGTGTAGAGATGGACGCCATACTGTTGCGCGAACGCTCCCGACGCAGGTCGGCTGCCCGCGACCACCACTGCGTTTTCGGGCACGATCAGGGGCAGTTCGCCTTCGGCGCGGATGACTCGCTCGTTTACAAGGTCGTAAAGCGGCGTGGAGCGCGTCAGGATAACCCCCGCCCCAATCACCGCACGCCTTTTGACCACTGTGCCTTCGAACACACCCGAGCAACCGCCAATCAGCACATCGTCTTCGATAATCACGGGAAGCGCCCCCACAGGCTCCAGCACACCGCCAATCTGACAGCCTGCGCTCAGGTGCACCCGCGCGCCAATCTGGGCGCAGGAGCCGACCAGCACATGGGAGTCCAGCATCGTGTTCTCGCCCACATAGGCTCCCACATTCACATAGGTTGGGGGCATCACCACCACGCCTGCCCGCAGGCATGCGCCGCGCCGCACACTGGTTCCCCCAGGCACGATCCGCACACCGTCGGTTAGGGCAAACGCACGCGGCGGATACAGATGCCGATCCAGAAACTCCACCCCGCCCCAAGGCATCGGTACTAACTTGCCCAGCCGAAAGCCGAGCAGGATCCCTTGCTTGACCCACGCATTCACGCGCCACCCTGTTGGGCTGTGGGGGTCAGGCTCTGCGGCGCGCGCAACGCCGTGCTCTAACGCCTCAAGAAGCTCGTCAATCAGCGATTCGGTCGCCTCGCCAGTGGCGTAGGCGTGCGCGATTCTGTGTGCTAAGCTGCTGTGCATATGCGTAGAGATTCGACACGCAGTGCAGAATCCTATTCCGCCGCCTCACGACGCTAAGAGACTCCTTCGCTCACCACCTCTCCCAGCACACCGTCCGCGGCGAGGTCGGTAATCCGCACCTGCACCAGTTGCCCCGCGAGCGTGGGCGAGGCAGCGAACTCCACCTGGAGGTAGTGGTCGCTTGTACCCGTCATCAAGCCCGAAAGTTTGGATCGGCTCTCCACCAGCACGCGCTCCACTTTACCGAGAAAGCGTGTGGCGTAGCGGCGCGCCGCCTCTTTGCAGACCTGCTGCAGTCGCTGAATCCGCTCCGACTTTACCGTATCGGGCACATGGTCGGGCATCGCTTCCGCGGGTGTGCCCGGACGCGGCGAGTAGCGAAACAGGTGCGCCCGACAGAACTCGACCTGCTCCACGACCGAACAGGTGTTCTGAAACGCTGACTCATCCTCGCCCGGAAAGCCCACCATAATATCCGTGCTGACGCCGCAATCGGGAATACGGGCACGCAGACGGCGAATCAGATCGAGATAGAACGCCTGGTCGTAGGGACGATTCATCGCCTTGAGAATCCGCGAGTCGCCGCTCTGGAGCGGGATGTGGAGCTGTGGGCACATTTTGGGATTCTCGGCAATCAGGTCGATCAGGTCGTCGCGAATCAGGGTCGGCTCGATGGAACTAATGCGGATGCGCTCCAGCCCCTCAATCGCGCTCAGCATGGCGCATAACTCCGTCAGGTTCGGACCCCCGCTGCCTGTTTCCGCGCTATAATCACCTATCAGCACGCCCGTCAACACGATCTCGCGATAGCCGTCTTCGACCATCGCCCGCGCCTCTTCCAATACCTCTTGATAGGGGATGCTGCGCATGACGGGGCGCGTGTAGGGGATGGAACAGAAACTGCAGTACACATTACAGCCGTCTTGAATTTTCAGCACCGCGCGGCTGCGCCGACGGATAGGAACCTCACCGCGCCGACGCGCCTGTTCCAACGCGGTCTTGAAGTGGGGGAAACGCTCCAGAAGGTACTCCACGGTGCGCAGTTTGTCGGGGTTCGGCACCACGAGGTGCGCCTCGTCCAGCTGCTCCCCGCGTCGGAGGGTGAACTGCGCGTAGCAACCCGTCATCACCACAATGGCGTCGGGGTTCTGACGCGCGGCGCGGCGGAGGGTCTGGCGCGACTTCGCCTCCGCCGACTGCGTCACGGAGCAGGTGTTGATCACATACACATCCGCAGGCGCGTCAAACGGCACGATTTCGAAGCCCTGCGCCTCGAAACTCTCCAGAATCTTCTGCGTCTCGTACTGGTTGACCTTGCACCCCAGCGTCGTAAAGGCAGCGGTCGGCATGACAAGCGAATTGTACCTCACGGGGAAATTCGCTCCTCCCGCCAATTCCGGCAGCCGCGTCGCTTTTCAGGTACAATCGATTGCGTAAGGAGGCTATCTTATGGATTTCACGCTTTCTGAAGAGCACCTGATGGTGCGCGACACGGTACGACGCTTTGTAGAAAACGAAATAAAACCCCATATTCGCGAATGGGATCGGCATGGCGCCGACCCCAAGGTGTATCAGCGCATGGCAGAACTCGGCTTGCTGGGGATCTGTGTCCCCCGCAAGTGGGGCGGCTCCGGGCTGGACTACATCGCGCTGGGAATCGCGTGCGAGGAACTGGAGTACGGCGATACCTTCTTGCGCGTGGTGATGTCGGTACATGTCGGCTTGACTGCGATGACCCTGATGGCATGGGGCAACGAGGAGCAGAAAAAGCGTTTTCTCATCCCCCAGGCGCGGGGGGAACGACTTGGCGCGTTCTGTCTGACCGAGCCGAACGCGGGCAGCGATGTGGTCGGCATGCAGTCCGTCGCGCGGCGCGAGGGCGACCGTTATATCCTCAACGGCGAGAAAATCTGGATTTCGCTTGCCGAAGTGGCGGACCAGTATCTGGTGGTGGCGTGGACCGATTTGGACAAAAAAGCGAAGCGCGACCATTCGGGCATGAGCGCGTTCTTCGTGGAGCGCGAGCGCCCTGGCGTAAAACCCTATACCCTGAAAGGGAAACTCGGGGTGCGCGCGGGCAACACAGGCGGCGTGGTGTTCGAAAATGTGGAAATCCCCGTCGAGAACCGCATCGGCGAGGAGGGCGAGGGCTTCAAAATCGCCATGTTCGCGCTGGATCAAGGGCGCTATACCGTCGCGGCGGGCGCAGCGGGGCTAATCCGCGCCTGTCTGGACGAATCGGTGCGCTACGCCAAAGAGCGCAAAACCTTCGGCAAGCCCTTAGCAGAACATCAACTCATCAAGCAGAAAATCGCGCAGATGGAAGCCGACTACCAGATTAGCACGCTGCTCTATCAGAAGGTCGGCTGGATGAAGAATGTCGGCTTACGCAATACGCGCGAAACCTCGCTGGCGAAGTGGTACAGCACCGAAGCGGCACAACGCGCTGCCAACGCCGCCGTGCAAGTCTTCGGCTCCTATGGCTTCTCCGACGAGTACCCCGTGGAGCGCTTCTACCGCAACAGCAAGGGCGCGACCATCTACGAGGGTACTTCGGAAATCCATACCCTGCTGCAGGCAGACTACGCGCTGGGCTATCGTGTGGATAAACCCTTGCGTGTCAATCTCCCGACCTATCCGTTTGCCGAGGACGCGGAAGGCGGATAATTCTCCGCCCCCTCACCCCTTGCACGAGGCGCCCGATGCGGGCGGGAGGAGGGGCTCGAACCGCCGCCCGGCTCCAAATAGGGCGGCGAGAGTCCGCTTCAGGTACACTCTATCGGAGGCTGTGCAATGAGCATTCGAATCGAGCGAGACGCTTTAGGAGAGCGCGAACTGCCCGCGGATGTCTATTGGGGTTTACAAACGCTGCGGGCGCAGGAGAATTTCCCGATTAGTGGCATCACGGAACCCCCACTGATGATTGACGCCTATGTACTGCTGAAAAAAGCGGCGGCGCAGGCGAACACGGAACTGGGCTTACTGCCCGAACATGTGGGGCGCGCGATTATGCAAGCCGCCGACGAAATCCTGCAGGGCAAACTGCGCGACCAGTTCCCCACCGACATCTTCCATCAGGGGGCGGGCACTTCGTTCCACATGAATGTGAACGAGGTGCTGGCGAACCGCGCCATCGAGATTTTGGGCGGTCAAAAAGGCGACTACACGATGGTGAATCCAAACGACCACCCGAACTTTGGGCAATCCACGAACGACACCTTCCCGACGGCGATGCGCATCGCAACGCGCCTTGCCCTGCGCGAGTTGTTTCCTGCGCTGGACGCGCTCACGGACGCCTTCGCACAGAAAGGTCGGGAGTTCGACCATGTGCTGAAGTCGGGACGCACGCACTTACAAGACGCCGTGCCGATTCGGTTGGGTCAAGAGTTTGCGGCGTATGCGGCGACGCTGCGCAAGTGTCGGCGCGTGCTGGAGTTCGCCGCCGAGGCAGTGGAAGAACTCGGCATCGGCGGTAGCGCGGTCGGCACAGGACTGAACACCCATCCCCAGTACCGATTCCGCGTGGTGGAACTCCTACGCCAGTGGACGGGCATCCCCTTCCGCCCCGCCGACGACCTGCGCGAGGCGATGCAAAGCCAGATGCCCATGCAGTTAGTGGGGTCTGCCCTGCGCACGCTCGCGCTGGAACTGACCCGAATCGTGAACGACCTGCGCCTGCTCTCCTCAGGACCGCTTACCGGCTTCGCCGAAATCACCCTGCCTGCCGTGCAGCCAGGCAGCAGCATCATGCCCGGCAAGGTGAACCCCAGTATCCCCGAAATGGCGAACATGGTCTGTTTTCAGGTGATTGGCAACGCGACGACGATCGACTACGCCGTACAAGCAGGACAACTGGAACTGAATGTGATGATGCCCGTGATGGCGTACAACGCTGTCTTTTCGGTTCAGATTATGACCCACATGATGCGCCAGTTAGACGAGCGATGCGTGCGGGGCATCACTGCGAACGAGGATAAATGTCGCTGGTACGCCGAGACCAGTCCCAGCCTCGCCACCGCGCTCAATCCCTATGTGGGCTATGCGACCGCCGCGGAGGTCGTCAAGCAAGCCCTGCGCGAGGGACGCTCGGTCATCGATGTCGTGCGGGAGCGCAACTTGCTTACAGAAGAGCAAATCCGCGAGGTGTTCGACCCCTTCAAGATGACCGAACCAGGTATCCCCGGCAAAACCTCGTAGGGAGCTAATTCGGAGGCGAACAGACAATGGCGTCGGAAATGATTCATTTGGAAGGACATGTGATCGACTCGCTCACACTGTCCAAAGTGCTGGACATCCTCTCCTCGTATGAGGGCGTGCGCTATGAGGTGCGCCACGCGAAAATCGGGCATACCCGCACGGAGACCAGCCAGTTCGATATCTTGGTCGAGGCGGAAACGGAGGAGTTGCTGGAGCGCGTCTTGGAGGCGGTGCAGCAACATGGGGCGTATTTTTCGCACGAAGACGCCCGCTTAGAGCCTGCCCCCAAAGACGGCGTGTTCCCCGAGGATTTCTACTCCACCACGAATCTGGAGACCTTCGTGCGGGTACATCATCGCTGGGTGCATGTGGAGAACATCGAGATGGACTGTGGCGTGCGTGTCTGGCATGAGGAGGGACGCTGGCGGGCAGCGACCGTGCCGATGGCGCGAGTTAAACAGGGCGACCTTATCGTCGTGGGACACGAGGGGATTCGCGTTACGCCCCCTGAACGGCGCGACCCGACCTCGGTCTTCGCCTTTATGGGCAGTGATGTATCGTCGGAGAAACCCAAGGAGCGGGCAGTGCGCGGCGTCGCCGAAGAGGTGCGCAAAGCCAAAGCGAAGGGCGAGAAGGTGCTGTTCGTGGGCGGGCCCGCGATTATCCACACTGGCGCAGGTCCCTACTTAGAACAACTCATTCGCAACGGCTGGATTGATGTGCTGTTTGCGGGGAACGCGCTCGCCGCGCACGATGTCGAGTCGGCACTGTACGGCACTTCGCTGGGGGTGTCGCTCGATTTAGGGGCGCCGGTGACTCATGGGCACCAGCATCACATCCGCGCCATCAACAAGATTCGGCTGCTGGGCGGGCTGAAGCAGGCGGTCGAGCAGGGCGTGCTGACCCGAGGCGTGATGTATACCTGTATCAAGCACAACACGCCCTTTGTGTTGGCGGGCAGCATCCGCGACGACGGACCGCTGCCCGAAGTGATTACCGATGTTCTGGAAGCACAGGACGCGATGCGCGCACACATCCCCGGCGTCGGCGTCGCCATTATGGTAGCGACCACGCTCCACTCGGTAGCAACCGGCAATATGTTGCCCGCCTCAGTGCGCGTGTTCTGCGTGGACAACGACGCCGACACGGTGATTAAGCTCACCGATCGCGGCACGCACCAGACTTTCCCAATCGTCACCGACTGCCACTTCTTTATGAAAGAGTTGGCGCTACATCTGGTGGAGCCATTTCGGCGGAGTTAGCGCGTCGCTGGTGGCTGGGGCTGTTGTGGTGCGCTCATGCGCCGTCGCAGCTCGCTAATCGCCGCCGCCTTCGCCTGCGGTGGCATGTTCGGGTCGTTTTGAATCTGCTGGATGCGCTTTTCCAACTCGTTTGGGTCAGGCTGCACGAACTGCGGCTGCGTGCTGCGGTACGAGAAGAAGAAGATAATCGCCGCCGCTAAGATGAGTGTAATCGCGACAATCGCCAATTTGGTTTCCCGGTTCATCAGTCCCTCCTGCGTGGATAGGGCAGGCAGTTCCTCGCCTCACACTCCCGTGCCATTTCGCGAGGAAGCGCCTACCCGTCTCTATCGTTTTAGTAAGGATACCACCCTTCCGCTGTCCATTGGGCGGGCAAGCCGACGGGGATGTAGATGTTCTTGAACCAGAGGATTTTGCCCCGCGCCATGCCCTTGGCATGCCCGTCGAAGAACGCGGTGTTCGCCACGCGGTTGTGTCGGTAGCGCGGGAGCATGCCACAGCCTGCCCATGTGCCGTTCCCGCTGGGCGTATAGTCGCAATCGCGCTCCAGAGCGATGCGCGCGTTATCGGTGGCGCCACGCGGGTTGCCTACGGAGTCTGCCCAGTCCCACTGCCAAGTGCCGAAGTAAGGCCAACCCCAAGTCGCGTCGTTCACGCCCGTTTCGACCATCATCACTTTTTCAGCGGGCGTGTCAATCGCTGCGATCGAAGTGGCACGATGGCGAGCATCGATCTGCGAGCCGGGCACACAACAGTTCCAGAAGTCGGGGAACACATCGTAGTGGACTCCGTACTGTCCGTTCTGCTGGGGAGCAGGATAACTGGGACAACTGAAGATCCCCTCAATGCCCGGATACCACCGGAAGTTCGGGTTCATCCAGTGCGTCTCTACGCGACCACTCTTGACATACGGATAAATCATGCCCGTCCACAGCATCTGCGGGATGTTCGTGTTGCCGCCTCCGTACTGGGACATCGGGAAGAACTCGTCGAAGTCTTGTAGGTACTGCATAATTCCAAGACCGATCTGCTTCGTGTTTGAGAGACAGGTCGTCTGACGCGCTTTTTCACGCGCCTGCGCAAACACAGGGAACAAAATCGCCGCTAAAATGGCGATAATCGCGATGACCACTAACAGCTCAATCAGCGTAAATCCACGCTTCATTGCAGTCCTCCTTCGCGCTTCGTGCGGCGTTGCCCGTTGAAGCGCTTCAATACCTTAATTATACATCGGCTGTAGGCCGATTCCTGCTGTTTCCAACGACAGAAAGGGTTAAACCCCCTACAAAAAGGGGTACACCTGAATGTGCGGGCGTCATTTCACTTTTCTGTGGGGCGCTCCATGCGAAACATCGCCTCAGGCGTGGCGCGTACATACCACGACTCGCCCATCCTGCCGATGAAATCCGCGACGAGGTCATCCACGATGCCCTCCGGTTTGAGCAGATGCTCGGCGATGTGGAAACAGAGAACCTCCCCAATGACATAGTTCGCGGCGACGGGACCAGCGCCGTGAGACACTATCTGGAACAGTTTGCACTCCATCGCGATAGGGCTTTCGGCAACGCGCGGCGGCCGCACATAGAGCGACGGGGCACGAGTCAAGCCCACCTGTTCAAACTCGCACACACCGTAGTCGTACTCGAATGAGGTCTGGTTCATCTTCTCCGCGAGCCAGTAGGGCGCGAGGTTGACCACGAACTCGCCCGTCGCCTGCACATTACGCAGCGTGTCCTTCGGGCGCCCGTCGCGAAAGTTGGTACAAGAGAAGACGATGGAGACGGGGTTCGCGCCGCCAGCGTTGAAGAAGCTGAACGGCGCGAGATTCGTGCAGCCGTCGGGCGCGCAGGTACTGACCCAAGCAATGGGGCGCGGTGCAACACAGCTAATCAATAGCGCATAAGCGTCGCGTACATTCATCTCCGAAGGCACGAAAGTCCGAGTCAACATCGCCTAAAGGATACCCCACCCAGGCGAGGGCGATTTCGGTTATAATATCCCTATGACGCGGAAACGGTTGCGAGCAGGCGCAGCGAAGGTAGACATCACTCCCGACATCAAAAAGATACGCATCCAACTGGGGGGCTACGGCGCACGGCTGAATATGCCCCCCACGGGCGTCCACGACCCTATCTATGCGCGCGCGCTTGCGCTGGAAACCACGCATCAGCAGGTGGTGATTGTGGCGACAGACCTTTTGCTAATTCCTTGGAGCCTGACGCGCAATGTACTGCAGGCGACTGGGCTGAAGCCAGAGCAACTGTTTATCGCGGCGAGCCATACCCACTGTGCGCCCGATGCGATGGGGCTGAACGAGCGGATGCGCTTCCCTTTACCAGGGGTGGGTACATTTATTCCGGAGTTTTTACAGTTCATGACGGAGCGCGTTGTGCAAGCCATCCAGCAGGCGCAACGCGCCATGAAGTCGGCGACGCTGTCGGTGCATGCGGCGGCGTTGCCCAACCTGAACCGCAACCGTCGCGGGCGGCGACTGGTAGACCCCACGATGACTGTCGCGAGGCTGGACAACACGCAGGGCAAGCCGTTCGCTGCGTTGGTGGTGTACGCAGCGCACCCCACCATCTACCCCCACACAATGATGGAGGTCTCCGCCGAGTTTCCGGGGGTGCTGCAGAACACGCTGGAGCGTGCGCTGGGGCGCGGCGCGGTCGCCTTGTATCTGAATGGAGCGCAGGGCGATGTGTCGCCAGTGGCCGACACTGGCAAGGACGACCACGAGCGCGTGCAGCGGTATGGGGCGCAACTCGCTGCGCATGCGCAACGCCTGCTGCGCAACGCGAAGGCGGACTCGGCGGGGCTGCGCTGCCGTCAGGTGTCGGTGCGCCTACCCGAAGCCCAACCCCATCCCGCGTTTCAAGAGTCGGCAGGGCGCGAATACAAAGTGCCCGAAGCGCTGCTCCAGCAGCTGACGAAGCAACTGATGCCCGAAACTGCGCCCATTAGCCTCCTCGCGCTGGGCAACCTGTTGCTGGTGGGCTTTCCGGGCGAGCCGATTAGTTCGCTGGGGCTCCAAGCGCGTGAGCTTGGGCGCGCGGCAGGCTATGCCTATGTCGCCCCTGTTGCGCTGGTCAACGACTGGATTGGCTATATCCTCACGCGCCACGAGTATCTCTTGGGCGGCTATGAGGCGACGGTCTCGTTCAACGGTCCCGATGCAGGCGCAGTG
Organism: Fimbriimonadales bacterium; assembly: GCA_026003075.1. Classification (GTDB taxonomy): domain Bacteria; phylum Armatimonadota; class Fimbriimonadia; order Fimbriimonadales; family GBS-DC; genus GBS-DC. The sequence goes on from BPGO01000003.1 coordinate 270,721, forward strand.
GTGATGCAGGGCGTGCGTGAGGGTATAAACGCGCTTTAGTAGCTCAACCTCTGCTTGTACTCGGCGATGCGCTGCTGGATTTGCTCGCCGTCTTTGCATTCGCGCGTGGCTTCGGCAACATAATTCAGGAAGGCCCCATAGGCGTCGCACCACTGCTGGTAAAGCGTCTGCAACCGCTCTTCCGCCCACGGCGGCAAGTAGTCGTAGATGGGGCGCGGTTGCAGTTCGTGTAGCATCTGCTCGTACGGTGCGAGTTCCGCTCGCAGCATCTCCTGGGCGCGGAGAAAGTTTCCGTAAATCCCCCGCGCGTAGCTAATCGCCTCGAAAGCGTCTTGCAGTCGCTGGCGTCTATCGCTGGAGGGGGTCTCAGAGGGTGTGGTCGCGGTTGCACCGTTCACGGTCGCGTGCCCTCCATTTACCGAACCGAGTGGCTCGGAAGCAAGAGTGTTCCCCTCGTGTGTTAGGGGTAGCGGCGAGGTTTCGCCTCGTTCGAGGCGCAAGCGTTCGAGCGCGAAGCGTTCTCGCTCCAGTTCGCTTTGGATACGCATCTGCTCGGTGCGTTCCCGTTCCAGTTCGAGGCGTATCTGCTCGGAGGGGGCTTCGGGGAGCCCTTGTTCGGATGGGTCTTCCTGGTGTACCGGCTCGGACGAGGCGCGTTCGCGTTGCTGCTGTTCGCGTTTAGCGGCGACAACCGCGCTCTGGATGGCGTTGCGCACCACCTGTTCGCGTCCCTGCAGGTAGCCGCCTACCATTGCCAGCCCCAGCAACGGCAGGATCGCCAGCAACGCCAGCACCGCCAGCAACAACACATCGCCCGCTCTCACTGTGGGCAGCCAATAGATCACAGACACAAGCAACGCTGTGGGCAAGATTAAGAGCAGGAGTAGCACCAACCCCCCCAGACGCGCCGCACGCCTCGCCTTGAGTGCGCCCCAGTCGAACAGATAATACAGCTCGCTGATGGCGCGGCTAACGCCCCACACCGCACGATACCACAACAACACCGCCAGCATCTCCCCAATCGAGGCAATCCAGAACGCAGGCGTTTCCCAATCCAGAGGAATTCCTGCGACGACCAGCAGGATTTGCCCCAGAGCGACCCCGATGGCAAGCGGCGCGAGCCAGTGCAGCCAGTACGGGATGACCAACGCTTGGTTGGTAGGCAGGTGCGCCGCGTGCGCCGCCTCTTCAGGCGTGAGCGGTTCGATGGGGTCAGGTAGCTTCGCAGTCGCTTCAGACTGGGGATTGCTGGTTGGTGCGGAGCCCTGCGAAGACGGTTCACCTCGAGATGCGGTATCCGTCTCTGTATCCGAGCGTTGCGGCAAGAGCCTTGACAATAGAGGAATCCTACGCTCAGATGGGGGTGATTGGGCAGGCGACGAAGCCGTTGCTGTTGTGCCAAGTTGCGCCTGGGCGTTTTGGGGCGGGGCATCGGATGCGGTCGACTCCGTTAGTTCGGCTTGTCCTTCGGTTGTTGGCTCCACCTCTTCAGGGAGCCCAATCCCCAGCAGGGGGTCGCCGCGCAGGGTGATACCCGCTAATCCAGCGCGACGATACGCCTCGGCATCGGCGTCATCTAACTTCTCTCGGAGGCGATCGATCTCGCCCTGCCAGCGCTGACGGATCGAGTCTATTTGCGCCAAAATTTGCTGTCGTCGCTCGTACACCTCGCGGTTATATGCTTCATCGTCTTGCCGCCGTTGGGCGTATGCCGTGATCTCCTGTTCACGCGCTTGGCAATAGTTCTGGAACGCGGTGCGCGCCGCCTCATATTGCGGACGGATCAGTTCTGCCTTGAGTACATTCACCTGGCGCAGCACCTCGTACAGACCAACCCACTCGCTCTGCTCGAACGGGACATCGCGGAAAATAGGTTCGCGCTTATCCCGGCGAAGCTCTCCGTTTACGCTACCGTTTTGCTCAAACACTAATCTCACTCCCTCTGTGCATGATACCTAATTATCACTTCGTGGGGGCGGGTGGGATGGCAATAGGCTCTGTCGCCGCGGTGCGCCCGTGTGAAGAAGCCATTTCAAAACAGGCGTGGCTCACCCTCACTGGCTTGGTCAAGTGGCGCGATGAGGCTGGGGTCGTCGTGGGCGGGGCTGTTCACGCGCGGGCTGACAGGGTAAGCCATTAGCAGATCGTCGGGCGCGGGGCGCAACAGAGCCTCCAGCGTATCCAGAGGTGTGTCGGGGTTCAACCACGCTTCGTAGGCGTCGGGCGGTAGTACGACCGCCATGCGCGAGTGCAGGGGTTGTATTACGGCGTTCGCGTCGGTGGTGATAATCGTGCAGGTTTCCAGTTCGCTGCCGTCGGGGCTGCGCCAAGTCTCCCACAAGCCTGCTAACCCGATGGGTTGGTCATCGGCGGGGCGGACGAAATAGGGCTGCTTGGTGCGTCCGACCTTTTTCCACTCGTAGAAACCGCTCACCGGCACGATACAGCGGCGGTAGCGGTAGGCGTTGCGGAAGGCGGGCTTCTCGCGCAGGCTCTCGGCGCGGGCATTAATCATCCGATTGCCGATACTGACATCCTGCGCCCAGCTGGGCACTAAGCCCCACGCGAAATGCGTCCACTCGCGGGTTTTCGCATCGCGATTGTAGCGCAGAGCTAACACGGGCTGGCTGGGGGCGATGTTGTAGCGTGGGGCGATGGGATGCGGCACGGGCGTTCCGAACCGCCACGCCAGTTGCTCTCCGTCAGCGTACAGCGCGAACCTTCCACACATCGCGTTTCACTCCAATCGCTCGCCCACTTGGGGGCGGTAGCCATTCACGAAGGCACGAACCTCCATGCGGGGTCGGCTTTCAGGTTGCACTTCCAGCAGGCGCAGCGCGCCCTCGCCACAGGCGACGAGGAAGTTGTGGGGATCGGCGGAGAGGATTGTGCCCTCACCCCCCCTGCCCCCCTCTCCCACCGCGTGGACGAGGGGGGGGTGTGCCCTCGCTGACCTCTCCCACCGCGTGGGCGAGGGGGGGTGTGCCCTCGCTGACCTCTCCCACCGCGTGAGCACGGGGGGAGGCGACTCCCCTCTCCCACGCCGTGGGAGAGGGGACGGGGGTGAGGGCGACCTCCGCCCGCCAAATCTTCAGCATCTTCCCTCGCCAGAAGGCATAGGCGCCAGGCTTAGGCGAGAAGGCGCGGATGCGGTTGCGACACCGCACGGCAGGCTCATCCCAGCGGATGTGGCAGTCTTCTTTCGTAATCAGGGGTGCGTAGGTCGCGGCGGCGTGGTTTTGAGGCGTGCGCGTCAGTGTGCCTGCTTGCAGGCGTTGTAGCCCCTCAATCAGCAGTTCCGCCGCGCGTTGGGCAAGGCGCGCCTCCAAAGTACCGTAATCATCGTCGGGTAGGATGGGTTCCACCACTTGCAGATAGATGTCGCCCGCGTCCATCTCGCGCACCATCTCCATCAGCGTGACGCCTGTCTCTGTTTCGCCGTTCAAAATCGCATACTGGATAGGCGACGCCCCCCGATACTTAGGTAGCAGCGAGGCGTGTAGGTTCCAGTTGCCCAGCGAGGCAATCTCCAAGAGGCTTTGGGGCAGAATCTTGCCGTAGGACGCCAAGACAATCAGGTCAGGCGCAAGCGAGCGAGCCTGTTCAATAAACTCTGGGTCGCGGGCGCGTTGGGGGGTTAGCACGGGCAGGTTCAGCGTCTCTGCCCGTTCGTGGACAGGGGTTTTATGAACGCGCATTCCGCGCCCTGCTGGTTTCGGGGGCTGGCTCACGACGGCTAAGATGGGGTAGCCTTCGTGGTGTAATCGTTCCAGCGCGGGCACTGCGAACGCTCCTGAACCGAAATAGACAATGCGCGGGCGACTCAGACCGCCTCCTCCTCGTCTTCGGTATAGGGATGCTCCCAGCGTAAAGTCTCTGGAATCGCGCGATCGATGAACAGCACGCCGTCCAGATGGTCGACTTCGTGCAGGGCGATGCGTGCGGGGGTGTCTTCCAAGTGCAGCCGAATGGGTTTGCCGTGTCGGTTGATTCCGCGCAGGACGATATGCTTAGCGCGTTTGACATCGCCAAACAATTGCGGAATGCTCAAGCAGCCTTCCAGCCCCACCTGCTCACCCGAACGCTCCAGCACTTGGGGATTGATAATCACGCGGGGCTGTTGGTCAGGCGGGGCGACAATAATCACACGCAACGGTACACCCACCTGCGGCGCGGCTAATCCGATGCCGTTCGCGCGTTTCATCACGCGCATCATATGCTCGATCAGCGCGTCCAGGTCGGGCGTGATGCGCTGAACAGACTTTGCGGTTTTGCGCAGAATCGGGTCAGGGTACTTCACGACCCCGTCGTCGCGCTCAAAATAGACACGAAACTCGGCAGGTACAACCAGGTTCGTTTCCTTCATCGCCTCTAAGAGATTATACCTCCTCTTATTCAGGTAAAATCCTCACCGATGAGCCAGCTGCTTATAGACCTGATAGACTACTATGAGCAGTGCTTGCTTCAGGAGCGGCGCGAGTCGCTGAGTATCTTGGAGGCGCGTCTGGAGCAGTCAATCATTCCCTTGCACGGGTGGAGTCAAGAGAGCTGGCAAACTCTGAACACGCTTCCCGTTGTGCAGCAGTTTGTGCAGGCGCAGCGTGGGCATGGGGCGGTTTCAGTGGTATATGCACCGTATGTGTGGACGACAACGCGCGGGACGCGCCATGAGCCGATTGTAGGGATCTACGGTAGACCGTGCAGGAATCCCTATCAGCGAACCGAAATTCGGTTCGCGCAGTGAGTGCTGCTTACCGCTCTGTAAGGAAGTCGATACCGTTGACCGAACTGGGAGCTTCAGGATGCGACGCCTATGGATAACGGCGGCTCTCGTCGGGGTTGTCGGGGGCGCAGGGCAAACAGTGATTCAAGTGCGCCCTCTTGTTCACGAGGACGCCATCAGTTATCGGGGCGCATACCAGGTGGCGCTGATTCAGCAGCAAGGTTCCACAAGCGGCACGCTTATCGCCACCGACCAACAGGGACACCAGTGGGTCTACCCTCTCGATTTGGCAGCCAGTGCCCGCAAGCAGCTCTATCTGAGTTTGGATGTGGCTAATCGTTATGCCCCGCGTTGGAGAGCGCCCCGCTTGGAATGGCACGACTCTGAGTCTAAATCCCAGCGCATCGAGACGCCGACACTGTTGCCTCGTCACCTTCCCATTGTGGTGGTGGGCAACCTCAAGGGTGGTCTGGAGTTTCTGAATGACCAGCAAGTCCAATTCCTTACGCGACGACTGCGGTCGAGCGAATCAAATATCCCGATACGGGTGTACTACTGGCGCCCGAGCGAGTTGCCCGACGATTGGCGTGCCTTGTTGGAGGCGCCGATACTGGTGCTTGCGGAAGGCGCGGAAACCCTCAACGATGCACAGCTGCGTGCGCTGCGCTTGTGGCTGAACGCGGGAGGTACTTTAGTGCTTAGCCTGGGCGCGTTTTCCAGTTGGCGGGCGACGCCGTTCGCCCCCCTTATCACAGCGGAGCCGCATGGCTTGTTTACGCCGTTTATGCCCGATATGCCACAGATCGAACTGTCTTGGCGAAGGGTCGGCCAGGGGATGCTCCTCCTCTTCTCAGGGGATATTGGGTCGGCTCAGTGGCGCGCCCGCCCCGAACTGCTGACGATGTTCCAAACGATTGCGTCTTCCAGTCGTCTCCCCTCGGAGTTGCTGACACGGCGCGTGGAGGCGGGTACGGAAGGTTTTGTGGGGGCTATGCCCTATGAGCGACTGGACGGCGGCATGGTAGTATTGGCGTTGTATGGGCTTGGGGTGTGGGTGCTGAGTGCGTGGTTGCGTCGCCGGCGGCGGTTGGCAGCGGTGTTTAAGCCGTTGGTCGGATTGACGGTGCTGAGTTGCGTTGTTGTGTGGCTGTTGGCGCCTCGCTTGCCACAAGATCAGCCTATCGTCTACCGCGCGGTGCTTCAAAGTGCAATCCAGCCAACCGTAGAAGCAGGGGTCCTGATGGCGCATCTTGAAGCGGGACGCCATCAGATTACGCTCCCTGAAGACGCCTTCGTGGTCAGCATCCAGGTGCAGCCTTTCACGCCGATTGTCATCCGAGATGCCGCAGCGCCCCAGCTGGAGCTCCACTGCAAGAGCCACACGCGCGTTGCCATTGGGTTCGTATGTCCTGTGGAACAACCGCCGCGGGTGCAACTGCAGCGATCAGGATGGTTTGCCACGCTCCGCAACCTTACGAACGAACCGCTCCAATCGCTGCAGTTCTATGACGACTGGTTCCTAATGGGCGAATCGGTACCGCATCAACACATAGAATCGCTTCCGCCCCGTCAACAAGCGCGCTGTCGAGTATCTAAATCCAGCTCATGGCTTCGAACGCCTTTACCCCCCAGCGAGGCTTCGGTTTTCATTGAGGGCAAACCCGTGCAGGAGGTGCGCTCCTTGTGGGCATCCATTCCCTAAAGCGCTGGTGGCGTGCGTTTTTCGCGGAGAACCCGGTTGTGTGGCTGCTGCGTCGGGCGTTTCTGTTTGACCTCATGCGCAGTTTGGACACGCGCGCGAGCTCCGTGATACGCCAATATGAGCAAGCGGTTCGGCGTGGGGATTGGGAACACGGGCGTGTCTTGTTTGCGCACATTGCTCAACGCTGGCGTATTCCGCCCCTACCCCAATCGTTCTGGCTACGCGGCGATCGGTGGGCGTTCGTGTGTTTGTCGTTAGTGGGGTTGTTTTTTCTGGGCGCACTGTGGTGGTCTGGCTGGTGGGGCGTGTTGCACGGCAAACCCTTCGTGTTGGTATCTGTGCTGGCGTTTATGAATCTGCTTCCATTTTTCTACAGTTCGCTCCCGAACCTGTTGATACGCGAGCATGCGAACGGCACTTCGGTTTTTTTGCGCCTGACGCCGTTAAGCGGGCGCGATTTGCTCTGGGGAGCGTATGCCGCGTATGTCGTGGGGGGTGTGGTACGGCTCTATCTTTCGTGGTGCGCGCCTATCCTACTCACTTTAGGGTATCTCGTCTATGGTTCTCTAATTATGGCGTTGGGCATCTATCTGCAGGTAGGGCTGTGTCTTGTGATGACGGGGTTGCTTTGGCAGGTGGTGATGGGTTTATGCGCCACGCAGCGGATGACGCTACTATGGATGGTGGGCTATACCCTGTTCGTGGTGGTCATCAGCATAGGCGCGTGGTCGGGTGGAGTAGCGATTGTGGGCATCTATAATCAAGTGGGCATCTTGGAGCGAATGAGTACCATGCCCTTCTGGGGATGGGTTCTCCAGCCTGCGTTCTGGATGTCGGTGGTACTGCCGAGCGCCTGTGTGTTGATGGCGCCCTTAATCACACAGCCGCTGTGGGGGCTAATTCAGGCTGTGTTTTGGGTGGGCGCTTGGCGTGTGTTAGAGCCGTTGGCAGTGCGTCGTCTGCAGCGCATGCTGAACGCTCCTGAACCCGAGCCGCAGTCGCAGGAGGGTGCATGGTGGTAAGCAGTGCGTGGATTGTGTTTCGTGTAGAGTATCGGCGGTTCGTGCGCACGCGCCGCGCTTGGGTCTTTATTCTCAGTATTCTGGTTGTGGGGTGGCTGCTCGCGTTTGGGGTCTGGCTTCTGGCTCGATCCGCACCGCTGGCGGCGCAGCAGTTGTTAGGCTTGTCTTATATGCCTGCTGGACTGATAGGCTGCTTGGCAGGGCTGCCGAGTCTGTTTGCAGGGGTCTTGGGGCTGCGCATGGTTCAAGATGTCTATAAAACGCATCTCCTGCCGGACCTATACTTGACCGAACTGCATCCGCTGGGTGTGTTGATAGGGCGTGCGCTGGCGACCACCGCACTGGCGGGGGTGTCGCTCCTCACGCTTACCCCGGCGGCGTTGTGGCTCTGTGCGTTAATCGGTGTCTCGCCGTGGCTGTGGGTCGGGACGGTACTGCTGGCGTTGGCATCGTATGGCTTCGGCTTTAGCTACGATGCGTTCTCCCTACGCGAAGCACAATTGGCGCCCCTTATCGAGGCGACGCCATTGATCGGGCGCACCAGCAGAACGCTTAGCCTTCTCGGAACATGGGTATTCCTTGCTTGGATGCTCTTTGGGTTAGGCGCGATTCTTGTTCCAGAAGCGCATCGGTTGGCAGGTCTGCCTGTATGGGCGTTCTTCGCGTTCACAGCCCCGATGCTCTTATGGTACGGCAATTGGGGGGCGGTGTTGCTGGGGTTGGTGTTGACCCTCGGCGCGACGATGGTGTTGCTTGTGGGCGCTGCCCAGTGGCGCGGTTGGTGGTCGGATACAGCGTACCGATGGACTCGCATCGTGGGGACGGTTTGGTGGACAGCGCTAATTGTCCTCACTGTGGCGCCGCTTGCCACAATGACGCGCAGCGCCGCTGCTGTAGAGCATCTCTTACTCGCAAGCATGCTCGGTGTTGCCTTGCTCAACCTGTGGATTGCTCCTGCCTTAGGCTACTACGGCGTGGGGCGTCGCCCACGCGCCGTGCGCGGTGCGTTGCCCTACCCATGGGGCGGCGTTGTGTGGCAGTGGGGACTTCAGTGGCTCACGACCGTCACGCTCTACGGGGTGGTGGGATGGGCGTCCGGATACTGGGTCGCATGGGAGCGTTGGGGGTTCTGGGCAGTCTATACTTGGCTGGGGGTAACGGTGCTCGCGCAAGTCCTCACAGTGGACTACTTAAGGAATGCCGCGTTCTGGCATCCGCAAAAAGAATCGCTTTTGGGACAGCGCTGGCTGCAAACTCATACCCAGCACGTTTGGTACGAATCGCTGGCACAGACGGTTGGTTCGGGCATAACAGCCCTGTTTACTTTTCTCGGAGTGCTCCTCGGTTTGAGGTTCTTGCTGCGAAGCCTGGACGCGATGCTTGGGGGAGTACCGCTCTTATTAATTTTGGCGGACTGGTTCCCGCGCTTGCATCCGTGGTGGGGGTTCTACCAAGAATGGCGAGGTATCGGCGATAACTGGCTCTATGTAGTCTACTTAATTCTCTTAACGCCGATGTTATGGGGTCGGCTTTTGCGTTGGCGCTCTTTCAAGAAGGCAGGCGAACCGAGAGAGCCTTCTGGCGCAGGGCAAGGAGGTGACGCCTGACCCGTGCCGCCCCCCTCACTCCACCGTCACGCTCTTTGCCAAGTTGCGCGGTTGGTCGATTTCGCAGCCGCGCAAACGCGCCACATGATACGCGAACAACTGGAGCACGGGAATAGTGGTCAGCGGTGCGAGTTCCTCAAGGATAGGCTTCGGCACGAACACCGTGTAGTCGGCTTCTTGGGGCAGCAGTTCATCGCCCTCGACGGTCACCAAGAACACCGTGCCCTGACGCGCCTTAATCTCTTTGAGGTTGCCCAGCAATTTCTCACGCGTGCGCTCTTGGGTGGCGATAATGACCGCAATTACCCCTGGCTCCACCAAGGCGAGCGGACCGTGTTTCATCTCGCCTGCAGGCGGTTCTTGGGTGGGCACATAGGCGATTTCCTTGATCTTGAGCGCACCCTCCATCGCCACATAGGCGTCCACGCCGCGCCCTAAATAGAACGCGAGCGGCGTCCGGTACAGTTGCGCGGCGATTTGGCGCACCTGGGGCTCGGTCTCCAGCGCGCGGGCAATCAGCGAGGGCATCTGCATCAACCCCTTCACCCCCTCCGAGTAGACCTGCATCGGCAACGTGCCGTTAATCGAAGCCAGATACAACCCCAGCAGGTACAACACAGCCACTTGGGTGCTGTAGGCTTTGGTGGACGCGACGGAGATTTCGGGACCCGCTTGGGTGTAAATCACATGGTCGCACTCGCGGGCGATGCTGCTGCCCACCACATTCACGATACCGAGCGTGGTATAGCCCGCCTCGCGACATAAGCGGAGCGCGGCGAGGGTGTCCGCCGTCTCACCCGATTGACTGATAAACACTGCCAGCGTGTTGGGCTGCAAGATGGGGTCGCCGTAGCGGAACTCGGAGGAGTAGTACACCTCCACAGGGCGGCGCAACCAGCGTTCCAGCGCGTGCTTGCCGATGAGACCCGCGTGATATGCGGTACCACACGCCACAATCAGGATGCGCCGAAACTTCTGCCAGTCCTCCACCTCCAGTTTGAGCTCGGGGAACTGGATACCGCCGTTGGGCTTGAGCCTGCCCCGAAGCGTATCACGCACAGCTTCGGGCTGCTCCAGAATCTCTTTGATCATAAAATGCTCGTGCCCACCCTTTTCGGCGGCTTCGGCAGACCAGGTGATTTCCACAGGGGGGCGTTCCACGGGTGCGCCGTCGAGGCGTGAGAGTCTCACCGAATCGCGCGTGACTACACCCACATCGCCGTTCTCCAGCAGGATGACGCGCCGCGTGTAGGGCAACAGCGCGGGAATGTCGGACGCGATGAAGTTTTCGCCCTCACCCAAGCCAATCACGAGGGGCGAATCGTTGCGAGCGACCACCACACGGTCGGGATAGTCCGTAAACAGCACGGCAATCGCATACGAGCCGCGCACGGGCTGCAACGCGCGTCGCACCGCCTCTTCGGGGGCATAGCCCTGCCCTAGCTGTTCTTCGATCAGGTGCGCCAGCACCTCCGTATCGGTCTCCGAACGGAACTGATGCCCCCGCGCGAGCAGTTCCTGCTTGAGCTCCAGATAGTTCTCAATGATGCCGTTATGCACGACGGCGACGCGCCCTTGTTCGTCGGTATGGGGGTGGGCGTTTGGATCGTTCGGAATGCCGTGCGTCGCCCAGCGCGTGTGGGAAACCGCCAATCCGTGCGCCTCCACGCCGTTCAGCAAGTCACTGAGCTGCTGAATCTTGCCCGCACGCTTCATGACCTGCAGCGTTTCACCGCCCCAGAACGCGACGCCCGCTGAATCATAGCCCCGATATTCCAACCGTTTCAGGGTATCCAGCGCGACCTCCAGGGCTGGACGCGACCCGATATAGCCCGTGATTCCACACATAACGATAGATCCTCTCATGGGGATTATACCATTCCGAAACAACCGCTAAGCGAACTGCCCGCTTTTTCGCCTTTTTTGAGTCGGTTATCACAGGAAGCCCAGTGAGGAGGCTTCCACTGACAACGATGGAGGTGCATTCGATGAAACAAGCAAACCTTCGATGGAGCCTGTCGGCATCACTTCGCCAGCTTGGCAGGTACAGCGATTCTGTATGACCAAACCTTCAGCCAAAGCTTCACCGTGCTCGTGCCTGAGCCTGCCAGTATGATTGCGCTGGGCACGGGGTTGGTCGGGCTCCTTGCTGCGCGCCGACGACGCAAGTAGCCTTTTATAAATCCTTACCCTTACTTTCCGCCCTCCTCGTCTGCAAAGGGCGAGGGGGGCTTGAGTACGCATCGCCAAGACACCGTAAGTGACGGAGGATCCCTCTGTATGAGCGCGCCTTTCACCTCTATACGGGTATCCTCCCCTCGCACAAGCGCAAAGCCGTTCGACAGCACCGACGCCATCATACCCGGTATAATCTCGGGTTGGGTTGACCATCCGAGATCCTGGTATCGCAGCAGTCGGGAGGCTCTTTATGGCACGCAAGATAGAACGAATCGTGTGGCATACTGCGGCACATGGACGCGACGGTCAAGCGTTTGATACTACCGCCGCGCAGATGGACCAGTGGCATCGCGAGCGCGGCTGGAGCGAAATCGGCTATAATGTGGTCATCCGCTTCGACGGTACGATTGAAAAAGGACGCGACCCGCGCAAAATCCCCGCAGGAGTCGCTGGCATCAATGAGACCACCTACCACCTCTGTTTTTCTGGGCATGGCGACATTGCCCCGCTGACCCCGCAGCAACTGCAAAGCGGCGTGCAGCATACCATCGCGATGCTCCAGAAATATGGCTTGACGGAGCGGTTCCTGAACGAACCGGAGGGGCTTATAGTCATGGGGCATCGCGAGGTGAACGAGCTGGTCAAGCGAGGTTTAGCTCCCACACCCACTCTTAAGACCTGTCCCGGAAAGTTGGTGGATATGAATCAAATCCGCCTTCTGATACGCCAGCGGCTCATATCGATGCCTGCGGCGACCTACACCTACGATTCCCATGCGGCAGGGGAGCTTTTTGAGGGGCTACGACAAGTGTACAGCGCTGCAGCGCGCCTGAAACTGCCCGAGGAGACGCTCGCTGCTTTGAACCAGTTCCGGAAGCAGCCCGAGGTGGATGCACTCATCGATCGGTGGCTTCAGGAAAATCGCTAACCTTGCATCCGTTTCAGGGATACTCGTCGCGCTTTATGAGGATGGCTTGCGTGGCGTTTTCCCAGTGCGCTTCGAGGTAGGTTAGGCGTGTTGGGACAAGACCATGAGGGGCGTCATGCGCCCGTAATCCGATGGATCCATCGGAGCGTGCGTTGGAGCGCGTGGTCGTCGGCGATTTGCCTGGCTTGCTCCAGCGCGTCCTGCGCCTGCCCCAGACGCCCAAGCGCGTGGCAGACCTCGTACAGCGTCATCAGGTAGTTCACTTGCGTGGCGGGGAGCGGGTTCTCTGGCGGCGTCAAAAGCTCCATCGCGTGATGGGGTTGTCCGACTCGGGTAAGCACCAGTGCGCGGGAGATACACTCGTGTTGACGCTCAGCGAGATTGTCGGAGCGCTGCAAACTTTGAAGCCCGTGTTCGGCGGCACCCAGCGCTTCGTCGGAGCGACGCGCTTGAGCGTAATATTCCGCCATGCCCCGATAGAACCACGATTCGTACTCGGGCCACGGCGCAAACTGAGGCAGCCAATCGTGCAGAATCGACGCTGCTTCCAGAAGCCGTTTCTCGGTCAGTTCGGTGGTTTCAGCGCACTCGATAGCAATTGCCATAATTAGCCATGCGGCGTTGCGTGGGAACGGGCGTTCCCTGTCCAGCAGGCGTAGTCCGCGATAGGCATAGTTGGACGCCTGAGATACGCGCCCGTGCAGAGTGTACCACTGGCAGCAGAGCGTGTAGACCCACTGCAAGAGCGCGCCGTGTTGCGGGTATCGGCGCACATGCCACCATGTCTGCCCTTCCAGTGTTAGGAGGCGCAGTTCCATCCCTTCGGTCGCGCCTTGCCACAGCAGCTGTTTCAACGCTTCCGCCTGCATTTCGAGCGCGGTGGCGTCTTCCCGACCGGGGTGTGGGCTTGGGGGCGCAAGCCAGAGCGAGCGTGTGAGGATAAAGGCGACCTCCTCCGGCGTGGCTTGCAAGACATAACAGAGCGCGTGCAGGTGTTCATCCGACGGGATGATGTGCGACCGCTCCCAATCGCGCACGCTGCGTTCCGACACTTCCAGCGCACAGGACACCTGAGCGACGCTCCAGCCGCGGCGCAGGCGCAGAGCGCGCAACAGGTCGCCCAGCAACGGCGGGTTCAGCTCCCCAGACGGGTGAGGCATTTGGCGGGTCAGTTGTTGCAGAGTAGCTAAGGCGCGCGGCGCATGCAGCAGGCGCAACGCCTCCAAGCGCTCCGCTGCAGAAACGCCCATCGCTTGAAGCACTTGCTCCAATTCCGGAATCGAAGGGCGCGTCTGCTCACGCTCCCAACGGTTCACAGTGCTGGGCGACAGGCGCGCACGCCGCGCCAACTGATGCTGCGACAACCCCCGCTGCTGGCGCGCCCGGCGAATCCACGCGCCAATCGTTTGCGCCATCCCGATGCCTCCTACTCTATTATGCCCCATGAACGCCTCGTATTTTGCAATTTCACCTCCATGCACCTTCTACGCCCCTAAAGTGGGCTATCCTAAGTGTAGGCAGGAGATGAGACCATGCAACAGCACGATTGGAGTCGAGCAAACAGAGCGCGTTTGAATCGCCCCACTGCGAGAATCGTTTGGCTCGCGCTGGTGATGGTGTACAGCGCAACGTACTCAATTCATGCCCAGTCGCTCACATGGTTGGGGACATTCGGAAACCCTTACAGCAGTGCGCGGGATGTGTCGGACGACGGGAGTGTGGTCGTGGGTTCGTCCCGATTCGACAACTACAACCGCGCCTTCCGCTGGACGCGCACGGGCGGCATGCAGAATCTGGGCACTTTGCCCCAACACACCTATAGCGAGGGCTATGGGGTCTCCGCAGATGGGAACCGCGTCACAGGGACTGCGTATTATGTGATCCCCTACGGTGGGAGCGAACGGGCGTTTCTTTGGGTTTTTGGAAGCGGGATGCGCGACATCGGAAATCTGCCAGGGTCGCCCGTCAACACCGCGCTGGACATTTCTCGCGATGGCGCCACGATCGTTGGCTGGGGACGAGACTATGGGTATGCAATCCGAGCCTTCCGATGGACCTCCGGCACAGGGATGGTGAGCCTCGGCACCCTGGGCGGAAATGAGAGCCGAGCCAACGGCGTGTCCCGCGACGGAAGCGTCGTGGTCGGCTGGTCGTATAACCATTTGGGTGAACGGTGGGCGTTCTATTGGACGCGCGCCGCAGGTATGCAAGTCCTGTACCCGCTTGCTGCTTGCTGTGGCGAAGCGAACGCCGTCTCGGATAATGGTCAAATCATCGTGGGACGCTCCCACTCTGCCCAAACCGAGCATTGGCACGCCTGTATGTGGGCGTGGGACGGCTACGGCTATTCCGTCAGCGACTTGGGCACTTTGGGCGGCAACGAAAGCGTCGCACAGGGCTGCACGAACAACCGTGAAGTGGTCGGCTGGGCACATACGACCTCCGGCGCACGGCGCGCCTTCCGCTGGACGCCCAACGGCGGCATGGAAAACCTCTCCGAGACCTTCGCACGCCTACTCAGCCCCGGCTCATATCTGGAGATTGCCTTCGCCATCACGCCAGATGGGCGCTACATTGTAGGGCAAGGTTACAACGCGGCGGCAGGGCGCACCGAAGCGTTCTTACTGGACACGCGCTGCGTCACTCATAACGGCGACATCGACGACAACGGATGCGTGGACGACGCCGACCTGCTTGCGGTGCTGTTCGCGTTTGGCGGCGCAGGGCAAGATTTGGGGCGCGTCGATACCAACTGCGACGGCGTGGTGGATGACGCGGATCTGCTGATGGTGCTGTTCAACTTCGGGCAAGGGTGTTAACCCCAACAGTCAAGTGAAGCAGGGGCATTCGGAGGTGTTTCCTCCTCCCCACAGATCCTCATGCGCACGGATGGGGCTGCGGCAGCCGAGCGCGAGCTCCGCTGCCGCGCTTGCATCACTGGAACTCTAATAACACCTACCTCAAATCCCAAAATTTGCCATTTCGCAAAACAGGACTAAAGTCCCCCCTCTATTTTTTTAAATCCATGCTATAATAGTGTTGAGGTATTTTCGTAGAGACTTCGGAACGCAACAGGGCGTCTTTTGTTGCCTCCTTATTCTCCCACGAAAATTTCTCTACTCTTGCAGCAAGGAGAATTGTTTATGCATTCACTTAAACGGAGTGCCTTTTCAAGAGGTTTTGTGCTTTCTGTCGCGCTCGTGCTGGCGTCGGTTATATGGGCGCAGCCCGATTTGCCCATTCCAGCGCCGCCGCCAACGGCGCCGCCGTTGGATCGACCTGTGTTTGAACCGCCTGCGCCGCGCGCGCCTGCGGAGCACCCCACCCGTGATAGGACCCGACGGGAACCCCGTCGCGCCGATTTATGAAACTACCCAGAAACGCACCCGCCCCAACACGCCCGACAGTAACGCCCCTGCTGAAGGCTTCACGCACGGCGGCGACGGGGAATCTGTGGGCAAAATTGGCGACCCGTTCGTGTTGCCTTTTGGAACCAAAGGCGAGCGCGTGGCAATCGCTTTTCGCAACGGCGACTTCGTTCCTCCTGTAGGGGAGAAGGTTCAGCCAGCCCTGCGCCTACTTGCGGCGCAACGCGCCCAGGCGTTCAATCCCGCTGCAGGCAGCTCACGCCCCATGGTTCACGCGCTGATTCTGTTCAACGAACGGTTGAGCGACGGCATGCGGGCGCAGATGGAAGCCGCAGGCATCGAATTTCACGGCTTCTATCCCTACAACGCCTATCAAGCGCGTATCCCTGTGGACGCACTGGCGCGGCTGGAAGCCACCCAAGCCGTACGCTGGGTGGGCATGCCCGAACCGATTCAGAAATTGGACCCCGTGCTGGCGCCGCTGATGCAAAAAGGCGGAACGGAGCGCGTACCCCTCTATGTCAATCTCATCGGAGATGACCCCAGCGGTTCCGTCCGCGCCACCCTGCAAGCGGCGGGGCTAACCGTGTATACCTACCACCCTGACCTGCATTTCTATTATGCCGAAGGCAACGCCCAAGCCATCTGGAACGCGCTCTCGATGGACAGTGTGCTGTTTATCGAACCCGTGCCCGTGTCCACCCCGGCGCACACGGAATCGCAACCCTCCATCAACGCCGACCGACTGTGGGGCACTGAGTTCGATGGGCGCCCACGCGATGGACGGCAAATCAAAATCGGCGTGATGGACAGCGGCATGAACACCAGCCACCAGGACTTCAGCAACCTATCTGGCGGAATGTTCGGCTACAACCGCACCACGGAGCAGAACTGGTGGAACGACCTGCACGGGCACGGCACCCATGTGTCGGGCACGCTGTTTGGGGAAGGCAACGCCCAGTTCCGCTATCGCGGGTTCGCCGCCGGGTTTCAAGAGTCGGGCTTGGAACAGTTTGACTTATTACATAGCAAAGTGTTCCGTTCTAACGGTTCTTCCGAAGGCAATTCCGTGGGTGAAGGGCTGGAAGATATGCGCGGGCGCGGGAATAACACGATCAAGCGTCATCTGTTCAACTACAGTGGCGGCTTTACGGGTACCAATTTACCTGGTACCGATGCGCAGTCGCGCACGGTCGATCTCGCCTTTGGCGAGGATATTTTGCCCGTGATTGCCGCAGGGAATGAAGGTTCCAACGCGGGCACAGTGCGCGGACCGGGCGTCGCCAAGGGCGCGCTCACCGTCGGCAACATTTGGGATGACGGCGAGACCACCACCGACACGATGGCGCCCGACTCCTCACGCGGACCTACCGGCGACAATCGCTTCAAGCCCGATGTGGTTGCGCCCGGACGCTGGATCGACTCGACCAGTAATACCGACAACAGCGGCTACCTCTTCGGCTGGAACGGCACTTCGATGGCTGCCCCCCATGTGGCGGGCTTAGCGGCGACGCTCAAACTCCACTACAACTGGCCCGCGTGGGCCATCCGTGCGATTCTGATGGGCACAGCAATTGATCTGGGGTTGGGACGCAATAATCAGGGTCTGGGCAAGGTCGATGCCCTCTTGGCGCATTACGCTTGGAACGGCGGCTGGGAAACCTGGTTCTGGGCGAACGGCGGCACAGGCGATGTGCGCTATATCGATGTGAATGTACCCGCAGGCGTTTCCCGCATGCGCGTGACCTTGGTGTATCCCGATCCCCCTGCATCGGCAGGGGCAAGCATCGCCCTCGTGAACGACCTTGACCTCTATGTGCAAACAGGCACGCTGACTACCAATGCCTCGGGACAGTGGAGCTCGCTCTCTGCACGCAACAATGTGGAGGTCATCGAGATTAACAACCCCGCCGCGGGAACCTACCGCGTGAAGGTTTATACCTACGCGCTGAACTCCGGTAGTTCCCAGTCGTGGGCGTTCAACATCCACTGGACTTTCGGGAGCCAATCGCCGAATGTGAACCTAAGCCTCACCGCGCCGGCGGCTGTGAAGCCCAGTACGAACTTCACCGTCACGGGCACTGCGTCGGCAGGGTCGTATGTCGCCTCGGGGGTGTTTGCACAGCTCACCGTGCCGACGGGCGGCTTGACGCGCAATGGACTGACCTATTTCCGTCGCGCACCCAACGGTGGGGAGGAGAGCGTCTACTTCAGCGGCGTGGTCGGCAAAAACATGGGCAATATCGGACATACCCTCAGCCGCAAGTTCGAGTGGAGCATGACCAGCGGCGCTACCGAAGGCACCCGCACCGTGCGCATGAGCGCGTCCTCCAGCAACGGCGGCAGCGCAACGCTGGATCGCTCTATCATCGTGGATGGCACATCCCCTACCAACTGGAGCAACTTCAGCCCCGCGGACTGGATCAACACCCAGACCCCCACCTGTCGATTCAGGTACAGGATGTGCTGGCAGGACTCAACACCAGTGCGCTCTTCTACTGGTACTACACGCCTGGCACGGGCACACAGGGTCCGTTCACAGCGACCACCAGCGCCTCGAACGGAACCACCGCCCTGGCGACGATCAACGCGCCGAATGTGCCGTTCAACACCGATAGCACCGGCACACAAGCGCAGGTCTATTTCCGCGCCTATGACCGTGCCGGCAACTACAGCGACAGCGGCTGGCAACAAGTGCGCATCGACACCGTCGCACCCGGCGACTGGCAGAACTTCACGCCCAGCGGACAGGTCTACGGTACCCGAATCACTTGCACTATCCAAGTGCGCGATGTGAGCGTCTGGACTGAATGTAGGGCTGGGCTACTATCGCTACTCCACTGATGGCGGCGCCACATGGTCTGCATGGATCCTGGGTAGCACAACAGGCGCAAACGGCACAACCGCCTTCCAAACCATCACTGCGCTCAATGTACCCTTCCCGAACGCCAGCGCAACCCAGAACCTCATCCAGTTCGCGATTCGCGACATCGCAGGCAACTGGGGCTATAGTCCAACCTACACTGTGAACACCACCGACGCTTTCACCCTGACCGATGGAAGTGCGACCTACACCGTACGCCATACCTTCGGTGGTGTGTACCGCACAGGCGCGCAGCGGCGGCTCCACCGACTTCAATGTGGGCAGCGGCGACCGCATGTTCCAACAGTGGTGGTGGTATCGCACGCAAGGCTCCAACCGCGAGTTCGCGTTGTCGAACCTCGTGGCATACAACCGCCCCAGCGCGAACCGAATCGTGTTGACCTACGAAGAGCCTGTGGACACTGACCCTGCCCAACGCTACCAGATCCAACTCGATTACCGCTTGGAGCAAGTTGGGGCAGGAGCTGCGCGTGTCGTGGTTTCCTACCGCGTCACCAACTTGACCAGCAGCAGTCAACTGCTGAACCTATTCCACTATGTTGACTTCGACGGCGGTAGCGACACGATTCAAGTGTTGAACTCCGGGCGCATTCGTCAGATGTTCGGCACAGGCGGTTGCGCCGAGCTGAACGCAGACCCCGCAGCAAACCGCTGGGAAGTGGGTGTGTTCCCCACCGTTCGTGATAAACTGATCAACACGGCAGCGGACAATCTTTCGAATGCGAACTCGGCAACCGGTGATGTGTCCGCAGCGATGCAGTGGGTGCGCTCACTCGGCGCCTCCGGCGTTATGAGCGGCGTGGTCGTGCAGTCGCTCAACATGCCCCGACTCATGGGGGATGTCAACGGCGATTGCATCGTGGATGACGCTGACCTGTTGGAGGTGTTGTTCAACTTCGGCGCTACGAGCGACGCCACCGCCGACCTGAACTGCGACGGCGTTGTAGACGACGCTGACCTGCTCATCGTGCTGTTCAACTTCGGCAGTAGCTGTTGAGGTTCATTCCAACACGGAGGGCGCAAAGATGCTCTTTGCGCCCTTCATAGAGTATCCCTCGACGCGCACAAGCCCCCTGCTGCGCCGAACCTCGCGGTTTGAAATTCGCATCGGTATAATGTTGACTATGCGCCGCGCTGTTTACGGGATTATCCTACTTCTGTTGCTACTTGCTGGCTGTGCGCCAGATTCCAAGCCGAATTCGCCAACGGCGGCGTTGGAGCCTGCGCCGAAAGATACGCTCCAAGTCGTCTTTTTCGATGTGGGGCAGGGCGACAGCGCGCTCATCGTGTTCCCGAACGGCAAGACGATGCTGATCGATGGGGGCGAGACCGACCAGGGGCGTCGGCTCGTGCAAAAACTGGGGCAAATCGGGGTGAAGCAAATCGATTGGCTCGTGGCGACCCATCCGCATAGCGACCACATCGGCGGGTTGATTCAGGTGCTCAAGTCGCTTCCTGTGGGCGAAGTGTGGGATATCGCGATGGCGTACGAGTCGCCCGTCTATCGCGATTTCTTGCTGGCGGTTCGGAACGCGCGCACTCCGGACGGTAAGCGTCCCGTGTTTCGGAAGGTGCGGGCGGGGATTACGCTGACGCCCGCCCGTGGGGTGCGCGTGGAAGCGCTGGCGCCTCGTGAGCCGCTCCTTATCGGTACTCGCTCCGACCCAAACAACAACAGTCTCATCTTGCGCATCGACGCACCGGGCGGCAGTTTCCTGTTCACAGGCGATGTCGAACGCGAAGGGCGTCAGCGTCTCTATGCTGCGCGTGCCCCGTTGCGAGCCGATGTCTTGAAAGTCTCGCATCACGGCGCGGCGAACGGCACCGACGGAATGTTCTTGAGGCATGTGAACCCGCGCGTGGCGGTGATTTCCGTTGGCGCAGGCAACCGATATGGGCATCCCCACCGCGAGACGCTGGCGCTTTTGCAGGGCAGGCGCGTCTACCGCACCGACTGGCACGGCGACATCGTGATGCGTCTCGGCGCGGATAAAAAACTCCACATCGCCACGACCCGCCGCGCATCGGAACCCGCTTCAGCAGCAATGCAACCCTCCAAACCACGCATCGCGGGCGTCGTGATTGGCAACTGGAATTCCAAAGTCTATCACACTACCGACTGCCCACGCCTGCCCAAACCGCAAAATCAGGTGCGGTTCCGTTCAGCGCATGAAGCTGAGAAAGCGGGCTATCGTCCCCATGCGTGCGTGATGGGTGAGTAATTGCGCTCTATTTCACGACGACATAGGGACGCATGGTCTCCAGCCGTTTCTGCCCGATGCCCTGAACCTCCAGCAGCTCGTCCACCGATTGGAACCGCCCGTTGGTGCGTCGGTAGTCCACGATGCGCTGCGCCAAGACGGGACCGATGCCCGGGATCGCCTCCAGTTGCTCGGCGGTGGCGGTGTTGAGATCGAGGGGGAAGCGTACTGCTGAGGTAGATTTTGCGCTGCGTAGGTTGGCTTGTGTCGTGGAGTGGGGCGCATTTGCTACCACTGTCGGTGGTGGGGCTTCGCCTTTGCGGGGCACATAGATTTTTTGTCCGTCGGTCAGTGTTTCCGCCAAGTTCAATACATCGAGGTCGGCGTTGGCGGTTGCGCCGCCCGCTTGACGAATAGCATCCTCCACGCGGCTATTCGGGGACAAGTGATACACCCCTGGTTGCTTCACCGCGCCCGCCACATGCACCGCGAGCGTTGTTGGAGGGGGCGATTCAGGAAGGGGGTTTGGCTCGGTTGTCGGGGGAATTTGAGTTGCCGATGGGGGCTTGCTTAGGTCAATCACTTCCACGGCGCTACCCTGCTGTAGGCTGGCCGTTTGCACGGTGGGCTGAATCGCACCACGCCCCCAACCATAGCCCAACAACCCTGCCAGTGCCACCGACGCCGCGTAGACACCCAACAGCGTTGCCCGCTCCTTAAGTTCCAGCTTCTCCCAAATGGAATGCATGGAACGCCTCCCGCGCGTGGATGTGTTCGCTGCGTCGGGAGGCGTTCCTGCCAGACGGTAGGGCGGATCTTACAGGTTCGGATTATCCGCCGACGGGTCTTGGTTCAGCCGAATGGTGCGCCCGCCCGCCGACGGGAACGAGGGATGCTGATCCATAAACACCGTATGCGGGATGTTCTTCACATGCCCATCGGCGAACGCCACATTCCAGTTTTCGGGGATGGGACCGCCGTTCGGCGCTTTCGAGCGTACCGTGCCACATCGGGAACGCGTCGAAGAACATGATGATCTCTGCAGGGCGCGCTACACTCGCCAGCGTCTTGGGATTGAAAGTCCACTGGGCGGGCGTACCGCCACGCATGCGATCGGAGTAGTTGTAGACGAGCCAGGTGTTGAACATATAGTCGTGCCCGAAGACCTGGTAGTGGCGCAATCCTGTCAGTTCGAACAGGCTGTTTTCCCCGCCATAGCCGACCACGGTGGTGGAGTCGGCGGGGCAGTACCAGATGCCTTTCACCGTGCGCGAGGTCATGATTTCTTGCCGATTTTGTGCCACGCCCGCTTTGATGTAGGGGTCTACGAGGCGGTGGATGTAGAAGGGGTAGGGGAGGGTAGCGGGTAGACCTGCGGGGCGTGGTGGAGCGTTGCCGACGATTTGCCCCATCGGCAGGTAGCGCAGCCCGGCGATGTTGTTGCCGTTGTTGGCGCAGGTAACGCCGCGCGTATCGATCCAGCAGCCCGTCGAACGCACCCACGGATTGCGCATCGTGGGCGGCGTGTTCGCGTCCAGAGGCTCCGAAGGACCGCCGCTCACATTCACGCCCATCGGCATGCGCTCGTCGTAGTCCTGCACATACATCAGTCCGCCGAGCGTAATCTGTTTGAGGTTATTCAAGCAACTCGTGCGAGCAGCCGCTTCTCGCGCGCGTGCGAACACCGGGAACAGAATCGCCGCTAAAATGGCGATAATCGCAATAACGACCAAGAGCTCAATTAGTGTAAAGCCACGATGATTTTTCATGGTGAACCCCCTTATTAGAGCAGTTGTCCTTGTCCTTCGTTCGGGTTCTGCTGCACGGGCGGCGGGGTCACTGGCTCCACCTTCGGTTCCGGTGTCCGCATAAAGAGGAACCAGCTCAAGAACACCACCGCGATTGCCAAGATGAGCAGCCCGACTGCGAGGACGGGCTTGTCACGAAATGCCTGCATGGATGCCTCCTTACAAGCAGCGGTTCCAGATGAGCCAGCGCGTGTTGGCGGTATTGAAGTCGCGCAGCTCTTCATTATTGGAGCAGCCGCCTTGTGGGAACATGCGCGGGTTCGGGATGACCGCTTCGAGTCGGAACCATTTGGTATGTCCGTCGGCGAAGGTGAGGTTCAACCCCCCGCGGTGGCGCGCCATAATAGGCGCGTAGCCTGCAGTTCCACTGCGTGCCAGCACGGTAATGACCTGTCGGAACTGGGGCGTGCCTTCGCAGCCGCCGTAGGAGTTGTTATCCGCCGAGAATCCGAAGCAGTTCCCACCTTGCTGGGGCGAGCGTCCATTTGCCGTATCCGCCAGCAGCACGAACTGCGCCGCTTCGCGAATCATCGCCAAGTTCGGCACCATAATCGTGTTCTCGCCGCTGGGTAGATCGCCGCCAATCCAATACCATCCTGCAATGTGCGTGTTGTAGCCCACCGAAAGCCACCCGCGCATTGCCCAGCTATCCAGGGTAAAGTCTGCAGGCGGTTTTTCCGCATTCGGGCAGAAAAACACATCCTTATTCTTCACATACGGGTTAATCAGGCTCGCCCAAGTGCGCCGGGCTGCATCAGGCAACCCAGTACCGCCCGGTCCCAGCACGACGCGGTTCATCGGCAAGGTCTGTTCATGGTCTGCCGCGTACATTGAAATCGCGCGGCTCAATTGATTCATGTTGGAAGCACAGGTCGTCTGGCGCGCCGACTCGCGCGCTTGCGCAAACACCGGGAACAGTATCGCCGCTAAAATGGCGATAATCGCGATGACTACCAGCAACTCAATCAGCGTAAACCCTCTGCCAGAACGCATCACTCTTGCCTCCTTTGACCAGCGCAGGCATCGAATAAATCACTCTCTATGATGCACTTGCCTGCGCGAAGTCAGTGGGTGTTTCTATTATACATCGATTTTTCGGAAATTCCTGCAGGATTGTGAGAAATTCGGGATGATAATCAGCGTTTCTTAGGAATCGCTACTCCAACGCACGCACTGATTGCCCGTGATGTAGCACCGCGCTCGGCGAGCCATCCCGCGCCCCATCACCGTGTTGGCGCACAGTAGCAGATTTGCTCAAACTTCCACACACGAACCCCTGCGGAGGTCAGATGCAGATTTCTCTTATCGCAAAAGCATGGAGGTAGGCGAGCACTAACAAACAAGACACCTTGCAGAAAGCTCATCCTTTTCTTTTTACTGGCTCTTTCAATGCCTTTGCGCACGATTTACACACCACTCGCCGTTTCCGAACCGAGGAGAGCTTTGCTATACAAAACACACAGACGGTTCTTTGACAAACCGCACACTGCCATCCTATTGGGGTATTCGTTTTGGGGGGGGGATTCATGCTCGGGGCATCTTCTGTGTTCGGATTGTTTTTGTCATGAAACAGCCCCTCAAACGGCAGGTATAATCCTGTCATGTCCAACGAGGCAATCGCCCAGCAGCTGCTGGAGCTCGCCGACCTGAGCGATTATGTGGGCGATAGCCCGTACAAGTCGCGTGCATATCGGCAGGCGGCGCACACCCTCGAAACCCTGCAAACCCCTATTGAAACCCTTGCTGAGGGTGGCGCGAAAGCGTTGGAACAGATCCCAGGCATTGGCACGGCGATTGCGGAGAAGATTTTAGCGTACCTCCAGACGGGGGTCATTCCCAAACGCGAACAGTTGCTGCAGCAGGTTCCGCAGGGGATTCTGGAGGTGATGGCAGTTCCAGGGATCGGTGCGAAGACGGCGCGCCTGCTGCACGAGCAGCTGGGCGTGAGCGACTTACAGAGCCTGCGTCAAGCGCTTCTCAGTGGTGCGGCAGATCACTTGCTCGGCTCCCAGCGGCGCGAGCGGTTGCTTCGCTTGGTGGAACTTAGGCACAAGTCGCAACGGCGCACACCGCTGGGCTTTGCCCTCCCACGCGGTCGGGAACTCCTGCAAGCGATCCAGCAACTGGAAGGTGTGCAAAACGCCGTGCTGGGCGGCTCTGCACGGCGCATGCAGGAAGATGTCGGCGATTTGGACTACCTCGTCGCCACGGAGCAGCCTGAAACAACCCTTGAAGCGTTCGTGCGCCTCCCGCAAATCGCCGATGTGTATGCGCAGGGGGTGCGCCGGGCACAGGTGTTTCTAAGCGATGGGCTTCAAGTGGATGTGAAGACCGTCCCCCCAATCAGCTGGGGCGCAGGCATGCTCTCGATTACGGGGTCCAAAGCCCACTCCATTCGTTTGCGCCAGCGCGCCCTTGAGCGCGGACTGAAGCTGAACGAGTACGGCGTGTGGCAAGGCGGAACCTGCATCGCCTCCGACACCGAAGAAGCCGTCTACGCCGCGCTGGGCTTGCCGTGGATACCGCCACCCCTGCGCGAAGATACAGGCGAAATCGAAGCCGCTGAGCAGGGACGCTTACCGAACCTCATCGTGGCAGTGCAGATTCGCGGCGACTTACAAAGCCACTCAAACTGGTCCGATGGGCTTAATACACTGGAAGAGATGGCACAGGCGGCGCACGCGCTGGGCTATGAATACCTCGCGGTGACCGACCACGCGCACCAGCTCGGCGATGCAAACGACCCCGTCGAGGCGTTCGCACAACGCCAGCGCGCAATCGAACAGTTGAATGAGCGGCTTGGCGGACGACCGTACCTCCTGAATGCAATCGAGGTCAACATCCTTGAGGACGGCACGCTGCTTGCACCGGAGCCGATACTCCGCGCAGCGCAACTGGTGTTGGCGGGTGTTCACGACAACCACGGCATGCCCCCTGAACAGATGACCCAGCGTCTACTGCGGGCGTTAGAGAACCCAGCAGTGGACATTCTGGCGCACCCGACGGGCAGACGCTACGGCAAACGCCCACCGAACGACGCCGACTGGGAACGCCTCTTCGAGCGCGCCCGCGCACTGGACAAAGCGGTGGAAATTAACGGCTATCCAACGCGCATGGATCCCCCCACCCCGATTGCACGCATGTTGGTAGAAAGCGGCGCATGGATTAGCCTCGGCACCGACGCCCACACGGTGCGCGACCTACAGGCGATGGAACTCGCGATCGGGCTAGCACAACGCGCATGGACAACCCCCGAACGCCTCCTCAACACCCGCTCACTCAACGAATTGCTCCAGTGGCTGCAAGGCAGGAGGAACTGATGACGATTCGTGCGTTTGTGGATCGAATCGAGACCACCCAAGAGGGCAACGCGCTCGCGGTGCTGCTCATTCGCCGTGCGGAGGGCGAGTATCTGCAGTGGCTTTGCCCGCTCGAGTGGCTGCCTCCGGGCACGCGCGAGGGCGATTGGCTCCGCATGGAGTTTGCACCCGACGCCGAAACACGCGCCGAAATGCGCAGCGAAATCGAGTCGCTCCTGCAGGAACTGCAAGGCGAATAGGTTCCATACTTTATCGGGTATAATTGCGCCGTCCTGCAGTGGAAGGGAATCTCCGTCAATTCACCTTCTATCCACCAGGCGATATTGAGGCACATCCTATCGTGTTGCGAAGGAGCAGATACCTATGGCAATCGTGAGAGCCTTTCGAGCGACTCGGTTCGCGCGACTGATTCCCGAAGTGGTCGCCCCGCCGTATGATGTGATCGACGAATCGCTGCGTGCCGACCTGGCAGAGCGGAACCCGTATAATATCGTTCATTTAACCCTCCCGCAAGGGGGCGAGCAGCGCTATGAAAACGCCGCGCGCCTGTTGCAACACTGGCTTGCCGAGGGCGTGCTGCAACAAGATAACGAACCCGCGATCTACCGATATACCCAGCGGTTTTTCGACCCGCTGACCCAAACCTACCGCACCCGCACCGGGTACTTCGTGCTGCTGCACACGGAACCTTACGAAAAGGGCGTCGTGTTGCCCCACGAACAGACCTTCCCCGGTGTCAAGGAAGACCGTTTCCGCCTGCTGCAAGCGACGCGCACCCACTTGGAGACGATTTTCGGGCTGTTCGAAAACACCCCCGCGTTCCAAAAGGCGATTGCCGATGCACTGTGGGAGCCGATTGCGCAGGTGGAGGGCGAGGGGCTTTTTGAGGGCAACGCCCACAGGTTGGAGCGCATCACAAATCCCGTACAGGTGATGCATTTCGAGCGTGCGTTCGAGAGTGCCCGCGTTTGGATTGCCGACGGGCATCATCGATACGAGACGGCGTTGCGTTTCGGGCAGACCTATGGAACCGACGGCTCGCCCGAACGGTTCTTGCCCATCTTGCTGGTTCCGCTGGACGACCCAGGTCTGGTGATTTTGCCGACTCATCGCATGCTCTCGGAACTGCCTCCCGGTTCCCCCCACGATTGGCAGGCGCGTCTGAGCGAGGAATTCGAGGTCGAGGCGGTCGCCCCCGAAACCGTCGTGAGCCAGATGGCGCAGTATGGCGGCGAGGCGATAGGGTTCGTGTGGCGCGAGGGCGCGTGGCTCATCCGTCCCAAAGCCTACCCGCCTGTGTCGGGTCAGCCCGACGCGCTGACCCGACTCGACTCGTGGGTGCTGCACGCGCGCGTGATGCCCGCATTAGGCTATCAGGAGCCTTCGAAAACCTACACCCGCTCGGCGGAAGAGGCGATTGAGGCGGTACGCACGAACAAGGCGCAGGCGGCGTTCCTGCTGAACCCACCCCCACTAAGCGCCCTGCAACAGATTGCCAGCGCAGGCGGCAAAATGCCCCACAAGTCCACCTACTTCCATCCGAAAGTCCTCTCAGGGCTGATTCTATGGCAGGTGAAAGCATGAAGGTCATCGGGGTCATCCCTGCGCGCTTGGCAGCCACGCGCTTGCCCAACAAACCGCTGCTCGACATCGCCGGGAAACCGATGGTACAGTGGGTGTGGGAGCGCGCGCGTCAGGCGCGCTCCCTGCACGCGATTTACATCGCCACGCCCGACCCCGAAATCGTGGCGGTCGCCGAATCGTTTGGCGCACAGGCGATGCTCACCAGCCACGCCCACCGCTCAGGCACCGACCGCATGGCGGAAGTCGCCCGACGCACCGACGGCGAAATCTATGTGAACATTCAAGGCGATGAACCCCTGCTCAACCCTGAGGCGATCGACCGCGCCGTGCAGCCCCTGCTCGACGACCCCAGCGTGATGATGAGTAGCCTCTACTGCCACGCCAAACCGGAAGACTATGAAACGCCCAGCGTGGTGAAGGTGGTCGTCGATTGCAACGGCGACGCGCTCTATTTCTCCCGATCACGTATCCCGTACCCACGCGAGACCACTGAGACGCCTGTACTGCGCCATATCGGGCTGTATGTATTCCGCAAGCCACTGCTGCTCGAATACGCGCAGTGGGAGCCGACCCCGCTGGAGCGCACGGAGATGCTCGAGCAACTGCGCGTGCTGGAACACGGCTACAAGATCCGAATGGTCTACTTCGAACACCCGTCAATAGCGGTGGATACAGAAACCGATTTGCAGCGTGTACGGGCGATTTTGGCAAGCGATGGCTCGATATAGACGGCGGTACTCAGTGCGTCGCACAGAATCGGGTCGTCCCCAATCACAACAGCAGGAGGGCGTGAAGGCGCAGGATAGCCTGTGCGCGGATCGATAATATGCCCGTAGCGCACGCCGTCCACCTCGAAATAGCGCTCCGTGTCGCCCGAGACGCCGACAGCAGAATCGCGTAGGAGCGTTTCGCTGCCGTCGGGCATTCGGAACTGCCAGCCCTCCGCGTTGGGCGGCGCACCCAGCGCATACACCGTGCTACCCCCCGAATCGATAAGCGCACTCGCCACCCCCAGCGAGCGCAGAAGCCGTACGCACTGCGCAATTGCCCAGCCCTTCCCAATCGCACCAAAACTCAGCTCCACACACGGCAGCGCATAGTAGACCCACCGCCCTTCAGGCTCCAGCAGCACCAGCTCCATTCCCACGCACGGGAGCATCTCCTCAATCGCCTCGCGGGTAGGGACACGGAACTGCTTATCCACAAATCCCCACAGGCGCAGTAGAGGCGTCACGGTGGGGTCAAACGCGCCCCCTGTGAGATCATAAAGCGATTTGCATGTCTGCAACAGTTGGAACAGTTCTGGCTCCACGCGCACAGGGTGCTGATGCGCATGAGCATTTAGATAACATAGGTCGCTATCGGGCAAGTAGAGGCTGAGTTGGTGTTCGAGGCGTTGTGTCTCTTCGCGTAGCGCGCCCGCGATCGACTCTGCTGTCCGCGCATTGTCTTCGGGGAGGTGCACAGCGAACTCGGTGCCCATCGCACGCCAGCGGAAAACGAACATCATAGGGAGTGTACCCGAACCCGCCGCGCAGGGGCAAACGATCCCCCGGTCGTAAATCGCATTCACCCCAACGCCTCAACACGCGAGGTACAATTCCCTTGATGCGAGCAACCTATCGTGTGCGCCTATGGGCGTTGCTGTGTGGGCTGCTGTGGGCGCTTGCGCCTGCGTTGCAGCAACCCCCTGTTGAAAAGATCGAAAAGCGTATTAGCCCTCATCTGGTGCTCTTTCAGGAGATTTCCACCAATCCACCGCTTGCCATTCAGGGCGTGCGAATTACCCCTGCGCGGGCGGTCAGTTTTCATGCAACCCTTGGCAATGATGTGATAGCGACCGAAGGCGCGCTGCGTGGGCGCGAGCTCCCGAGCCGTATGGCGTGGCGTCATCGCGCCGTTGCTGCTATCAACGCCGACTTTTTCGATGGGGGCGACCCCTTAGGGCTGTGTATCGTGAACGGTGAGCTGGTCAGCGAGCCGTTTCCGAGCAGACCCAGTGTCGGCTGGATGGCAACCGGTCAGGTGGTGATGGGCGACCCGACCCTCGATGCGGATATCACGCGCCCCGATGGCGCCAAACAGGCGATTACGGGCATCAATCGCGTTGCGAAAGCGGGAGGCGACCTGGTGTTGTTCACGCCGTTCTATGGCACGACCGCGCAGGCGGCGGCGTCGGGCGTCGTAGCGGTATTAGAGGCGTTGCCGCGTCCGGTGCGTGTGGGGGCGCAGTTGCAAGCGGTGGTGCGTGAAGTGCGTGAAGGCGTCAGCGCACCCATCCCATCCACAGGCGGCGCACTGATCGGCACGGGCACAGCGGCAGAATTCTTGCGCACCCTGAAGCCGGGCGACCGCATCGTGATTCGCGTGGATTTGCAAGGCGATGGCGCGCCCCGGTGGCGCTCGGTTCAGGAAGCCGTCGCAGGCGGACCATGGCTGATACGCAACGGCAAGATTCTGGCTCCGAACGAACAGGGAGGCGGGTTCAATCAGCAAACCTTTGTCGAGCGGCGTCATCCCCGCAGCGCCGTCGGGCGCACAGCGCAAGGCGAGGTCATCTGGATTACGGTGGACGGACGTCAACCCCACAGTCAGGGCGCCACGCTCAGCGAACTCGCGCAGATACTGGCGCGCTACGGCGCGGTGGACGCGATTAATCTGGATGGCGGCGGCTCTTCTGCTTTGGTCGTGCGTAATCTCGTTGTGAACAGCCCGTCTGACGGGACAGAGCGTCCCGTCGCTAACGCATGGCTGGTCTACGACGACGCACAACGCCCCACCTTGCCACGCTACACCGATTATCGCATCGAGCCACCCCAAGCTTCCTTGAAAGTCGGCGAGCAAATCCGCTTCCGCGTGATGCGTGGCGATCAGGCGATTTCCACTTGGGAAGCGGTATGGGGCGCGAACGGGTTGGGGTTCATCGACCAATGGGGGCGGTTCCGCGCGTTACGCCCAGGACGCGGCGTGGTGAGCGCCTATGTGGATGGACAGTGGTTGCACGCCCCCGTGGAAGTTGTGGGCGAGATACCTACGCAAAATGGAAACAACGCTGGGAATCCGTAGTTGGAGGCGCCGGTGGGAATCGAACCCACGAATAAGGGTTTTGCAGACCCTCCCCTTGGCCACTTGGGTACGGCGCCCCGACGACCCAATTATACCCCAAATCGATCCCTTGCGTTTCAAGAGGTGCGGGGCAGAACTAATAAAAAGGAGGGTGGCAGTGAAAGGAGAGCAAAGCCTGCCACCCCCAAGGAAGGAAGGTGAACTCGTTCCCAATTAATATTATGGCACATCGGTCTCAAAAATTAATACCCTGCCGCAGGATTTGTCCCGAATTTCAGGAGCGAGTCGCAATTTCTTTCACTTAGGAATACGAACGATGCTGAAAAAAAGTTTCCAAGCGGCGTTAGAATCGATCTGGATGACCCCACGGCGCACTTTGCTGAGTGGTTTGGGGATGACGGTCGGCGTGGCGGCGATTGTGGTGCTGGTCTCGCTGGGCAAGGGGGTACAGCGGGATGTGGTCGCGCAGGTGGAGGCGTTGGGGGTCAATCTCGTGATTGTGTTGCCGGGCAGGCTTAGCCCCGAAAACCCGTTCAACCCGATGAGCTTCATCGGGCTGAGTACCCTCCGTGAGAGCGATGTCGCTGCCGTGATGCAGGTTCCCGGAGTGCGACGGGTCGCACCGATTATGTTCGTCGCGGGCGGCGCGCAACGGGGCGACCGCTGGGCCGATGCGGCGCTGATTCTGGGCACCACACCCGAATGGTTCCAAATGCGCCCGCATACGCTCAAATATGGACGCGCCTTCACCGCCAGCGAAGCGGAGCAGTTCGTCTGTGTTTTAGGTCCGAAGCCTGCTGAGCAACTGTTTGGCGCGGCGAACCCTGTCGGTCAACAAGTGCTGTTGAACGGGAAGCCGTTCCGTGTGATTGGCGTCACGGCGGAAGACACAAGCCGTTCGCTCTTTGGAAGCGGTGGATTCGAGTTCGCTATCTATGCTCCCATCCGCGCCCTGCAACGCGCGATGGGCAGCCAGCAGATTCACCGCGTGATTGCCCAAACGGCGCCTGATGTCGATCCAGCGCAAATCCAGGCGCAGATTAAGGCAGCGGTACTACGCAGCCATGGAGGGAGCGAGGATTTCTCGGTGCTGACTCAGGAAGAGCTGCTCAGCCGCCTGTTTACGCTGCTGCAGATTGTGTCGGTCGCGCTCACGGGGATTACTTCTATTGCGCTGGTGGTAGGCGGGATTGGCGTGATGAATGTGATGCTGATGAGCGTGACGGAGCGCGTGCGGGAAATCGGGATCCGCAAGACGGTCGGGGCACAGCAGCGCGATATCTTTTGGCAGTTTCTGATGGAGGCGTTGCTCATCGCGCTCATCGGTGGGGCGATGGGCGTGTTGCTGGGCTGGGGCGTGTGTGCGCTCATCGATCGGCTGACGGTGTTAACCCCACTTGTAACGGGAGAGACCGTCGCGCTGGCGCTGTCGGTGTGTGGGCTGGTGGGACTAATTTTCGGCGTGTTGCCTGCCTACCGCGCCGCGCGCAAGGACCCCGTGGAGGCGTTGCGCTATGAGTAGCTATGCTGCCCGTTGCTGGAGGTAAGTCGCCAGCGTCTCCCAATACGCTTTGAGCCGTTGGAGCGCGTCGGGCGCGTCGGACAGATTACCCTGCTTGCCTGCCTGCTCCAACACCAGAGCAATCGCGGCGAACTCGTCCGCGCCGACGGCACGGGCGCTGCCCTTGAGCGTATGCGCCGCTTTGCCCAGCGTGTCGGCATCGCCCTGTGCCACTGCCGACTCAATTTCGCTCATCAGGCTGGGGGTCTGCGCTAAAAAGTCGCCCAGCAACTCCGCGATGAACTCCTCATCGCCCCCTGTTATCTCATGCAAGTAATCGTAATTGAGCATGTTCGACCTCCTATTCGTGTGGGGTTGTATTCTATGCTGCTTTATGGTACGTAGTCGGATTCTCCAGCCACCTCGCCAGCGTTTCGCGGAGTTTGTCTGCCTGAATGGGTTTGCTCAGGTAGTCGTTCATGCCGCAGGCGAGGCATTTTTCGCGGTCGCCCTCCAAGGCGTTGGCGGTCAGCGCGATGATCGGCGTTTGGACGCCGCGTTCGCGCAGTGTGCGCGTCGCCTCGTAGCCGTCCATCTCCGGCATCTGGCAGTCCATCAGGATTAAATCATAAGCGTTCTCGGTGGCTTTCTGCACCGCCTCCAGTCCGTTGACCGCGATATCCACCTCCAGTTGCAACTTACCCAGCAGGCGCACAGCGACTTTGCGGTTGACCTCGTTGTCCTCCACCAGTAGGACGCGCTTATTGGGGAACGCTTCGGGCAGGGACTGCGGTTGCGCAGGGTTGTTGTGCCGCTGCGGAGGTTGGGCTGCGGGTAAGGGCAAGTCTACAAAGAACAGACTGCCCACGCCGACCTCGCTTTCCACGCCGATTCGCCCGCCCATCGTCTCGGCGAGTCTCTTGCTGATGGTCAGTCCCAGTCCCGTACCGCCGTATTTGCGCGTGGTGGAGCTGTCGGATTGGGTGAACGCCTCAAAGAGAGAGTCTCTCTTCTCTTCGGGAATGCCAATGCCCGTATCCTGTACCCCAATCCAGACTCCCTGGGGGTAGGTCGGACTGGGTAGCATGATGAGACTCACGCTGCCCTCGTGGGTGAACTTAATGGCGTTGCTGATAAAGTTCGCTACAATCTGTCGCAGGCGCACAGGGTCGCCGAGTACCCACTCGGGCGTGTTGGGATCGATCTGCGCCTGCAACACCAGTCCCTTCTCGCTGGCACGCCCACCAAATAACGCGAGCGTTTCGCGTGCCAACTCGTGCAGATTCACGGGGATTTGCTCTATGGTCATTTTGCCCGCTTCAATCTTGGAGAGGTCTAAAATATCGTTCAGCAGCTCCAGCAAATACCGGGCGCTGTTTTTGAGGGTGCGGAGCAGCTCTTCCTGCTCCTGAGTGAGTGGGGTGTCTTCCAGCAGCTGCACCATGCCGAGCACGCCGTTCATCGGGGTGCGGATTTCGTGGCTCATATTCGCCAGAAATTCGGACTTCGCCTGGTTGGCGGCTTCGGCGCGCACCGCCATCTCTTGGGCTTCCAAAAGCGCCAGCTCCAGTCGCTGGTTGGTCTCTTCCAGCATTTTCTGGGCGTACTTACGCTCGCTCACATCGCGCACCAAAATGATCACGCGCTCCTCAGTGTAAGGCACAAAGCGCGCTTCGTAGAAACGCTCCTCGCCGCGAACATGGAGGCTATACTCCCACACAAATGGCTGGCGCGTCTCCAGCACGAAAACCACAGGGCGCATCGCCTGCTCGGCAAACTCGCGAGGCAAACAGTTGTAGATGCTATTCCCCAACGCGAACTCTTTCGGCACAGCAAGTTGGCTCTCGTCGTAGGCGTAAATTTCATGGTAGATGCCGTCTTTATCGATCACGAAGAGCAAGTCGGGCAACGCAGAGAGCAGTGAGTTCAGATACTGCTCGCGTTCCTGCACTTGGCGCAACAGCTGCCTATACTCGGTTTGGTCGATTGCGACGCCCACCAGTGTTTTAAGGTTGCCGTTCTCGTCGTAGAGGTGAGAGTAGTAGGTTCGGTAATGGCGTCCCATCCATTCGCGTTCGGTGACGAGTTTTTCGCCCTGAAGCGCCCGCTGGAAGTCTTCATAGAGTTCCGGGACATCTTGGGAGAGTTGTAGGATATTGGCCCCTATCAGTGGGAGATCGGGGTAGCGTCTGGGCAGGTCGCGTAGCGCCGCACCCTCAATAAGCTCGATGTTCCCCTGCGCGTCGGAGGCGAACACGATGACGGGCGCGTGTTCCAGCACCTGTTGGCGCAGATGGTTCAGGTAGCGCACCTGCTCCTGCTGGCGCTCATATTCCAGAACCAGGCTCACCAGGGAGGCCAATTGCTCCATCAGCAGAACTTCGTGGGGGCGAGGCGCACGCGCTTGCTTGCAATAGAACGCCAGCACACCAATCACCGCGCCTGTGTTATCCAAACACGGCTGCGACCAGCACGCCTTCAGTCCCAACGGCAACACGAGGTGCGCATAGTCCCGCCAAAGAGGATCCGTCGCCACATTGTCCACCACAACGCGCTCTTTTCGGCACACCGCGGCGCCACAGGAGCCGACGCCGGGACCGAGACGCAAGCCATTAACAGCCTGTGTATACGATTCCGGCATCGTGGGGGCGGCGATTAACTGATAACATCCATCGCGCACCTGCGCCAGCGTACAGCGTATGTCGGGGAGAACCTGCTCCAACTCGGCGCAGGCATCGTGCAAGATCTGGTGCACCGGTTCCCCTTGCAAAACGCGTTGCATCGCTTGCGCGTGGATTCGTTGCGCGGTAGCGTGGTACCGCAATCGCGAGGTGAGACCTTCCCGATAGCGCAGCGCTAATCCCAACGCCAACCCCGCAATGAGGGCGAACCCAACTGCATAGAGTAAGTTGCGTCGGTAGGCGCGGTCTATTACCGCAAGTTCCGCTAAATAATCCTTCGCAGCGATGTCGACGCCCAGTGCGCCTATCACATTGCCTCGGTGATCTCGCAGAGGTACATAGGCACATACATAATCGCCCCACGGGCTGGGCACGATATCCGTCAACTGCGGTGCGCCCGTTGTAAACACGGCGTGCATTTCCGGCTCGGCTTCGGGATACTCATCGCCGATGTAGGATTTGTCTTCCACGCCGTCGCCATCGTTGTCGCCGGGCGGTGTGGCGTCCAGTACGAAGTAAATCTTGCCGTCCTTGCGGGTGAAGGTGTAGATAAACTTGATTTGTGGGTCGGTCGCTTGGATTTTCGCCAGCGGCTCGATGGCGCGTCGGTATTTTTCGGTGTTCTCTTCGCCGGGTTTGAAAGTCTGGTGGAGTTCAGGGTCGACGGTGGTGGCTGTCGCCAACGCTGTATGCAACAATCTCTGATAGAATTCCTGTCGGAGAAGCGCGCGGGCTTCGTGGTAGAATGTGTTGATTCCGACTGTCGCTGCGCCGACGATAGTCAGCGTCGCCGTCGCGCCCCACAAGATGGGATAACCCCACTTCTGCTGCCATTGCCGCATCGTCAAGGGGTTATTCCATAAAATCCGATTCAGTTGCTATTCGGGAGTGATTGCCACAAGGACACGCTGTTCTGGGGCGAGCAGTTGCTGTGCCAGTATGTGCAGGCGTTCGGGTGTGACGGCGTCAATCTCAGCGATGATTTCCTCCATCGGGGTCACATAGCCGCGCATCAGCGTCTCGCTGCCAATGAGTTCTGCCCGCGCCTGGGTCGATTCCAACGCGAGGACGCGGTTCCCCTTGAGCAGGTTGCAGGCGTTGACCACTTCCTCCTCACTGGGCGGCTCCGTGAGGAGTTTATCAAGTTCGGTCTGGATCACCTCGACGGCTTGCTCGAAGGCGTTGGGGGCGACACCGCTGTAAATCACGAAAAGCCCCGCGTCGGACATCGGCATCGCATAACTGCCCACCTCGTACGCAAGTCCGCGCTTCTCGCGTACCTCCTGCCAGAGCCGACTGAACATGCTGCCTCCCAGTAGGGTGTTCAGCACCGCTTGCGCATAGCGCCGCTCGTCGAAAAACGACACGCCATGCGTTACGAGGGCGAAGTGGGTCTGCTCCACATCGCGCGTCTCAATATGGCGTGCGGGTGCGTTCGGGTCGCGTGTCGGGGCAGGCTGCGTCGGGGAATCGGAGGCGCGGGGTTCGGGGTTCCAGCGTCCGAGCCAGCGATCCACTTCTTGAAACAGCGCGTCGGGGTCTAAGTTGCCCGCCGCTGCGACCACCACGCGTTCGGGGCGATAGTGGGTTTGGATAAACTCGAGAATCATTTCACGCGTGAATGCGCTGACCGTTTGCGGCACGCCGATAATGCGTCGCGCCAACGGGTGGTCGCCCCAGTAGACCTCCGTCACGCGATCGTGGAGGATTTCGTCGGGGGTGTCTTCAATCATGCGCATCTCTTCCAGAATCACGCCTTTTTCGAGTTCGATATCGTCGGGTTCTAAACGGGCGTTGAGGAACAGGTCGCTCAACACCTCGACGGCGACGGGCATATGTTCGGCGAGCATGCGGGCGTAGTAGAAAGTGAGTTCCTTGCCCGTGGAGGCGTTCAGCACGCCGCCGCGCCCTTCAATCTCTTGCGCTATCTGGGTCGCGCTGCGTGTGTGCGTGCCTTTGAACAGCATATGTTCCAGAAAGTGGGCAATCCCGTGCTGCTGGGGTGTCTCATCGCGTGAACCAGCGCGTATCCAGAGGCTTACTGTGAGCGACTGCACGGTGGGGATCGCTTCCGCAACGACGCGGATCCCGTTGCTCAAGGTGGTCTGATGCAGGTTCATCGGGTGAGAAGTATACCCCAATACCGCGTCTGCGCCGCTGCGGTGCTACAGGGCATGCTGGGTCACGCTGTTGCCGTCGCAGGTAATCAGCACCGCTTCGTCATCTACGACGGTCTCTATGTGTACGGGGCGTCCCCAGAGTTTGACCAGATAGCGCATGCAGCGGGTGGTGCGTTGCATATCGAGCGGCTTTCCGTCGTAGTGGTGTTTTAGGTACAGTTCGCCGCGATGCTCCCAATCGCCATCCTCTACGGTCAACACGGGCATGCCAAAGTTAGTCATATTGTCGACCAGCGTATTGCGCACGGTGCGCCAGTCGGTTTCGTCCACCACCCAAACCAACTCGCCGTTCTGCTCCTCCACACGATAGGTGTAGAGGTCTAACTCGCGCACGAGTTTCTCGGTGAGGTACTTGTGCAGGAAGGTCTGGTCGCATTCCAGCGTGCGCACTTCAAAGAGTTTTTGCATTCCTTGTCCGACGGGGCGTTCGATGCGATAGCCCATCCAGTCGGTCTCTTCCTCGTCGGGGTCGATCGCGCCGTTCCAGCGTCGCTCAATATCGCGCAGCACCTTGTAGCCTACATAGTAGGGGTTGAGGCTGGTGCGCGAGCCGGGCTGGATGACCGACGAGTGCATCCGACGGAACTGCACATGCTCGTCGGGGGTGAGGGGGAGGTTTTCGAGGATGCGTTCATGCCAAAACGACGCCCATCCCTCGTTGAGAATCTTTGTCTTGATCTGTGGCAAGAAGTAGATCATCTCCTCGCGAATCATGCTGATGATGTCGCGTTGCCAGTCTTCCAGCACGCGCGAGTGGTCGCGAATGAAGAGGAGTAAATCTTTCTGGGGCTCTTCGGGGATTTTGCGCTTTTTGGGTTCGGGTTTCGGTTTCGGCTGCACCAAGTAGAAGAGGTCTTCGTAGGTGTCGCCCGTGGGTTTCGGCTCGGCGTTCTCCTGCCTGCGTGGGGGCGCGCCGTAGGTGGGCAACACGGGGTCGATATGCTCTTCAATTGACAGCACGGCGTCGAGAAACTGCTCCACCACCAGCGGTCCGTAGCGCATTTCGTATTCGCGGATGCGCTCCGCGTGCAGACGCGCGCGTTCAATCATGCGCCGATCGGTGTGTTCGAAGTAGATATTGTTCTTGAAAAAGTCGGAGTGTCCGTACACATGGGCAATCACTAATTTATGCGCCAGCATATCGTTCACATCGAGTAGGAACGCCTGAGCGGGGTCGCTGTTGAATACGAGTTCGTAGATACGGCTTACTCCGTACTCGTACATGGTCTTTTGCACATGGTAGTCGCGTCCAAAGGTCCAATGCGAGAAGCGTGCGGGTAGCGCGTAGGAGCCCAGTTCGTAAATCACATGGGCGGGCGCCACCTCGAAATGCACGGGGAACGGGTCTAAGCCCATTTCCAGGGCTTTTTCGTAAATCATCTCAATCCAGCGTTCCAGCTCGGCGCGTTCTGCCTGCGTCATCGTTGCCCCCAGTCTCATGATATTAACGCAGATAATTGTCGGCAGGTTCCTATGGTTTCCAGAATCCTATGACGGCTGGAATGCGTCGTGTGGCGTATTTCGGAGCCGCCGCGCAGGAATTTCACTCGTTATGCCCTATTATCTTCGCTGAAGATGACACGCAATCGTTGGACGATTCCCGTTGTGCTGGCAGTCACGGTGTTCGTGCATTACATCGACCGCAATAATCTCTCCATCGTGTTGCCCCAGATTGCCCGCGAGTTTGGTTGGAGCGATCAGCAGATGGGTCAGTACGGGCAGTATCTCTTGGGGGCGTTTTACCTCACTTTTGGGGCGGCGCAGATTTTGCTCAGTCCTTGGGCGGAGCGGTTCGGCGTGAAGCGCAGCTTGATGCTTTCGATTGTGGGGTTCTCGGTCTGTACAATGCTTGTGTATCCGCTGGGGGGTTCTTTGGGGGCGTTGATTGGGTTGCGCTTACTGCTGGGCGCGGCGGAGAGCGTGCATATGCCGATGAACAGCGCGCTGGTGAGCCGTTGGTTCCCTCCGCATGAGCGCGGGCGAGCGAACTCGATTTATGTGGCGGGGATCTTGTTGGCGTTGGCGAGTGCGCCGCTGTTGATTATTCCGCTTGCAGAACGGTTCGGCTGGCGGCCGACTTTTGCGCTGCTGGGGGCTGCAGGGCTGATGGTTAGCGTGCCGTTGGTGGCGACGCTGGTGAGCGATTCGCCACCTCGTGGCTTAGAAGGTCCAACGCACGCGAAGCATCGCCTGAACGAGACCCTCCAAGCCGTAGACCGTGCTACGCTGTGGCTCTATATCGCAGCGGGGATTTGTAATGCCTTCTGTGTGTTCGGGATATTGAACTGGCTGCCCAGTTATTTGAACCGCACTCGCGGCATCGAGTTCGGTGAGTTGAGCCTACCGTTGTCTGGGGTGTTTTTGTCGGGCATTCTGGGAATCTTTTTCTGGGCGTACTGGGGGGATCGGAGCGGCAAGCGCACCCTGTTGGCAAGCGTGGGGCTGCTGCTTGCAGGGGTATGTGTGCTCCTAACAGCGATTGCGCCCGCGAACGGCTGGGCAATCGGCTTGCTGGCGTTGGGGGTCTTTTTGCAGAGCAGTTATAACGCTCAGGAGTTTGCCACATTGCAGGGCATGGTACCCTCCGAACGAGTGGGAGCGATTACGGGGCTTTATAACGGAGCAACGGTGCTGTTCGGTGGGGTGGGAGGGTCGCTCATTCCAGGCACGGTCGTGGCGCTTACAGGGAGTTTTCAGGCAGGGCTGCTCAGCGTCGCGGTGGGGGCGGGTATGGTGAGCCTGCTTATGGCACTCCTCACGCGGCGCCTCGCGTCACTGGCACGGGTGCTGTGAGGCATATCAGTACGCTTGGAAGATGGCTTTTGGCATAAGCAGGACTCTGCGCGCGGAACGCGAAACAGATTAGTGTATGAAATCGGAGTCGCCGCTACGCGCCTACTGGCGTGCGAACGTGCGCCTCATCGCGACGCTGCTTACGGTGTGGTTCGTCACGGCGTATGGCGTCAGCATCGTGTTCGCGCCGTGGCTGAACCAGTTTCGGCTGGGCAGCACGCCGCTGGGCTTTTGGCTCGCACAGCAGGGCAGTATCTATGTGTTCATTCTGCTCATCTGGATTTACGCCCGCGCAATGGACACGCTGGATCGACGGTATGAGGTGCATGAAGACTGAGCGGGTCGCTAACCGCGCCTATTTCACACGGACGCACGATGACTGTTGAGCAGTGGACCTATCTGATTGTAGGGCTGAGCTTCGCGCTCTATATCTATATCGGCTACGCCTCGCGCGTGCGCGATACGAAAGGGTTCTATGTGGCGGGGCGCGGCGTGCCGCCCATCGCCAACGGCGCAGCGACCGCCGCCGACTGGATGAGCGCGGCGAGTTTTATCTCGATGGCAGGGCTTATCGCCACGCTGGGCTACGACGGCGCCATCTATCTAATGGGGTGGACAGGCGGTTATGTGCTACTCGCGCTCTTGCTTGCCCCCTACTTGCGCAAGTATCGCAAGTTCACCGTGCCCGATTTCGTGGGCGACCGCTATGCGTCGCAGACCGCCCGTACGCTCGCCGCGCTGGCGACGATTTTTATCTCGCTCGTGTATGTGGCGGGGCAGATGCGCGGCGTGGGAATCGTGTTCAGCCGATTCTTAGCCATCGACATCGCTCAAGGCGTGCTGCTGGGCGTGGCAGTAACGGCGTTTTTTGCCATCTTGGGCGGGATGAAAGGCGTCACTTGGACGCAAGCCGCGCAGTATACTATCCTGATTATCGCGTATCTCATCCCAGGGGTCGCGCTGGCGTACCTGCTGACGGGCAATCCCATCCCTCAACTTGCGTTCGCATTCAGCGACATCAGCGAACGGCTTAACCAGCTCCAGACCGATTTGGGCTTTAGCGAGTACACTGCGCCGTTTCAGAGTAAGTCGATGCTCGATGTGCTGGCGATTACGGGCGCGCTGATGGTTGGCACGGCGGGGCTACCGCATGTGATTATTCGGTTCTACACCACGCCTGATGTGCGCTCGGCGCGCTACTCGGCGTTCTGGGCGTTGCTGTTTATCGGGCTGCTGTATACCACCGCGCCTGCGCTGGCGATGTTCGCCCGCTACAACTTGATTAACACGCTGCACGGCAAGCCGATGGAGCAGGTGCGCCAGATTGACTGGGTCGCCAAGTGGGAGCAGACGGGGCTGCTAAAACTCGTGGATAAAAACGGCGACGGCGTCGTGCAGTTCGCGAAGGGCAAAGCGTTTTTGGAGAAAAGCGGCAAGCCCGACTTCAACGCGCCCGACAGGAGCAACCCCAACGAGGTGTATCTGGACAACGATATTATTGTCCTCTCTACGCCCGAAGTCGCGCAACTGGCGCCGTTCGTGATTGCGCTGTTGGCGGCTGGGGGGCTGGCGGCTGCGCTCTCGACGGCGTCGGGACTGCTGATTGCGATGTCCAGCGCGGTGGCGCACGATTTGTATTATCGGGTGTTCAATCCGCGCGCCCCCGAACGGCTGCGTTTGCTGGTGGGACGGCTGGCGATGGTTCCTGCGCTGTTCGCCGCGGCGTATCTGGGGATTAATCCGCCCGGTTTTGTAGCGCAGGTGGTGGCGTTCGCGTTCGGCTTGGCGGCGTCGGGGCTGTTCCCGGCGATTCTGTCGGGGATTTTTGACCGCCGTATGAATGCTCAGGGCGCTATTGCAGGCATGGTGATTGGCTTGGGCTTCACGACCGTGATGATTGCGCTGATGCGGGCGCCCCAACTCTTCGGCGCGCCTGAACCGTATCTGAAGGACTTCTTCGGGATCAGTGCGGAAGGCATCGGTATCGTGGGTATGGCTCTGAACCTGATAACCGCGCTCGTTGTCTCGCGCCTGACGCCGCCGCCCCCCGCACACATTCAGGAGATTGTGGACTCGATTCGCATCCCACGCGGCGCAGGCGAGGCGTTGGAGGAATAACAAAAGCAGGGATGCAAAACTTGCATCCCTGCCCAATAAACTCTACTGCCTTGGTGACATCATTACGCGCAAGTGGTCTGCCTGAAACTCCACCCAGTACACATTTCCGTCGCGATCGACGTCCCAAAGCGTGCCGCTGTCGATTCCAACTTCCAGCGCAATATCGCGCGCGCGTGAACGAACATATTGTCCTTGGGCGTCAAACTCCACTATCCAAAAGCCGTCAATCAACGTCGTGCCTTCTGTCTGATTCGCGTCGGTGTACAGGTATCTTTGTCGCTGCTGCTGGCGTGTATAGATTTTATAGATACGTCCTTGCTGGTCAAACAGAATGGGTATCTGCAACTTCCAGTTTCGTGCGCCGTTGTAAGCGTCCCACACATTCGGCAGGTGTCGCGACACATCCAGCTGCCACTGGATGGAGCGCACGATGCTACCTTCTATGGTGAACCAACGGAAGGTAAGTTCAGGCACGACATCGAACACTGAATCGTCAAAAACCCGCCGCTCGCGCTCATCGTAGAGGGTCCAGACACGGCGGTCTTCCTGTGGAAGCGACGACGCACTGTAATCCACAACAAGGACTTGCCCCGTATACCGATTGACAGCAAATGGGTCATAGGTTACCACCGGAAGCACATTCACAGCCCCATCAGGTGAGACCACCAATAGTCGGTCAGACATGGTAGTAACCTTTTCCTTGCCATCATCCAACGATTCACTTTCAAGAATCCTTTGCATCAGAAAGAAGCATCGACCTGTGTGATCCACTTCCCAAAGTAGGGCTGATCCAGGGTACAGGTTGTGGGGCGCATAAGCGTTGCGCACTGCCGCTTGAATACGCTCCGAGAGCGTCTTGTTGTAAGTTCCATCAGGGTTGTACACCTCTGCACCGTCATTCCCCTGCACATAGAGCTTGCCGTCTGCCCCCACGCGCATTCGCCCTGGATCGCCGCGTACAATCTCAATCGCGCGTACCCACCGCCCCTGACGGTCGTAGACCTGTACGTATGGGTTTGGGGGCGTGCCTGTGCCTATCCGGGAGCGACCTGACTCAGTCTCAGAGTTTGGCGGCAGCATCCGCACCGAGTCGTCAAAGAAGAACATCTGCCCATCCCAGCTCACGCAGAAACTGCCAGGCCACGCGCTACTTGCAGTCAGCTCAGGCTCCCGCTCATTCGCTTCACTGCCGTCAGATACAGGCGGAAACTTTTCGGGAATCACCATAAGCTGCCCCTGCGCCTTGCCATAGTTAATCTTGAACAATTCTACAGGCGCTCTCCCATCTTGTGCTGATGATGGTTCCAGAGCAACCACCGCCAACAACAGAGGCGTTCCTGCGACAAACGCTAATTTCGCCCAAGATTTCATCTTGCTCATACGACATCCTCCTCATTCTGTTTCCCGAATTCTTCGAAAAGTGTAGCCACGTTGTTGCAGCGCGCGTAGCATGTCCATCCATTCCCGCATTACGCGCCTCGAACCCCGAACGCCCCCCAGAAGCGCAGCAACACCTCTTGCACAAGGTCTTCTGCGTCAGCAGTGCAGTGTGTCCACCGCATCGCGACAGAAAACATCCAGGTTCGCCACGCGGTCTCGGTAGGCATCGATACCTCTCTTGCACTACAATATAATTTAGCACTCTCATGCGAGATTCCTGCTGTTTCCAGCCCGAATACTGGATCGTTGACCCCGACCGCGAGTACGCGGAGTTCTGGCAGTTGGATGAGACGGGCGCATATCGCGTGGCGTTCGCAGGCAGCGAGGGCGTTTATCGCAGTCGCGAACTGAACGGCTTTTGGTTGCGCGTGGAGTGGCTGTGGCAGCAGCCTCCGATGGCGACGGTTCTCCAAGAGTGGGGACTGCACTGACGCTCCTAAGGTATACTTTCGGCATGTCGCGTCCTGTCGTGCGTTTGCAAGGAAGCATCCAGAGCCTACGCTTCAACGGGCAGCCCGCGACCTTGCCTAACTATGAATGGAGCGATTTCAATATCAATGCAGCCCGTTCTCCATGCAAAGTGCGCTTAGCTGACGGAGCTGGTCTGGCAGTGTCCAAATGGACAGGTCCGAAGCGCACACGCACCTATCCACTTGCAAAAGTGTACGATACTTACTCGCACAGCGGTAAGATTGTCACTGTTATACCTATCATCAAGGATGAGGGACGCGGCGAGCGAGAAAACGACACTAACCTTGACCGAGTGAACTTTATCACGCTGTCATGGATGAACCTGATGGGCGTGTATGTCATCCTCGCCTGGTATTGTGATGCTGATAAGAAAGATAACTACCGAATCACGCGCCAGCGATTAGACAACGATTATGTGCGTCAGAAGATTGAAGAAGTAGCACGCTACAAAATGGACGCCCATCACTGGAACCAAGACCATTTCGTAAACGAGTTTGTTCCTCTCTACGAAAAAGCGTTGCATAGCTACGCATTAATCGCCCAAAAGTTGGGCGTCGCTATGCATTCCCAGCAAAGGCTACTTTCGTTTCTCGATGCCGTACGTTCTACGGATAATCCGTGCAAGTTAGATCTTGCAAAGTACGCCGAACTTTCTCTCTCGGCGTCCGAGCGCGCTGCATTACGAGAGACCGCTACTGAACATCGGATGGAGCGTGTCCAAGTAGGGAACGCCAAGGGCTTCTTTGAGATACATAACTACTTGGGCGGCGTGTACTACCTGACTGCTGATGAGGTTATCCTGAATGGGGGCAATCAGGCTATCATACAGGAGAGCAAGAACACCACCAAGCGTCTCCTACCTTCACTGAGCGACATCAAGGATGGTCTGTTCAAGCTTTTACTGTTCTCGCAGCTTCAAGAGTTACGACTTGGAGGGG
This sequence comes from Fimbriimonadales bacterium, assembly GCA_026003075.1. Classification (GTDB taxonomy): domain Bacteria; phylum Armatimonadota; class Fimbriimonadia; order Fimbriimonadales; family GBS-DC; genus GBS-DC. The sequence continues at coordinate 315,234 of BPGO01000003.1, forward strand.
CGTCGCTACAGTTTCGTACCCGACTGCGCTTAACGGGCGTCTTTAGGGGGAAACTGGAGCTACCTGCCGAACCTGAGGTGTTGAAATCGTTCACTACAGGCTGGGGAGAGCCTGTTCGCCGAAGTTTGCTCTGGCTGAATGAGGAACTGAGGCGACTTAGCATAGAGGGCTTCCTGGAGGGAACTCACTCATGACAAAGAGTCCACTTCGCTTTCCTGGCGGCAAGTCGCGGGCGATTGGGCAGATTCTCCCTCTGATACCTGACTTTGACGAATATCGCGAGCCGATGGTCGGAGGCGGCTCGGTTCTGTTGGCGTTGCGCCAGCGTTCTCCGCAGCGCAGGTACTGGATGAACGACCTCAACTACGAACTCTATTGCTTCTGGAAGGTCGCTCAGGAGTGCGCCGACCGCCTCGCGGATACGCTCCATCGCCTGCACAGCGAGACTCAGGATGGTAGGACGCTGTTCTATCGCCTGTTGGAACGCTATGGGCAGGGTGACGAGTTCGAGCGCGCCGTGCGCTTCTTTGTGTTGAATCGCATCACTTTCTCAGGGACAGTAGACTCAGGCGGCTACTCGGAGCAGGCGTTTCGCGGACGGTTCACCCCTTCTGCGATTGAGCGCATCCGACAAGTTGCGCCTCTGTTGCAAGGTGTACGAATCACCCACGGGGATTACGAACCCGTATTGCGCGAAGCAGGCGATGAGGTGTTCATCTTTTTAGACCCGCCGTACTACTCCGCGACGAACTCGCGTCTGTATGGCAAACGCGGCGAACTGCACCTAAACTTCGATCATCATCGTCTGGCGCGGGTGCTGAACCAGGTCGCGCATCGCTGGCTGCTTACTTATGACGACAGCCCCTTTATTCGCGAGCTGTACGCTGACTATGCGCAGGTACGATGGACGCTGCAGTACGGAATGAATAACTACAAGCAGCCGTGTGCGCGTGCTGGGCGTGAGTTATTCATCGCGAACTACCCGATTCAGGCGCGGGATTCCTCGCCGCAACTCGCTTTAGTTTTCGAGAGGAACTGGAGCCGTTTCTATTCCACTGCAGGCGCAGGCGAAGCGTTGGAGGAGTAGGGTGTCCCCCAGCACGGGTGAGAACCGATTTTGGCTGCGGGTGGAGGGTTAGGGAACGCGATGGCGGTAAGGCGCGCTCACCCCATCGCGCCCTAATCATCGCGGCGACATCTTGACCTCCAAGTGATCGGGATGGAACTCTATCCAGTACACATTACCATGTTTATCCACATCCCACAGGTTAATCAGCCGCCCGACCAAGTTCTCCTGATGTCCATAGCTGCCTATCAGGCGCAGATTCGAAGCGCGAGGACGGACAAAACGCCCATCCGGCGTGAACTCAATAATCCAGAAGCCGTCCATCAGGGCTATGCCACGATCCGGGTCAGCAGGATCGTCCACCGTAATCCAATGGCGGCGTGTCGCGCTATAGACCCGATAGAGATGTCCCGCCTCATCCGTCGCAATCGCAAGGTGTCTCTCCAGGTTCACCGTGCCCACAAACCCATCCCACACATTCGGAACGCGGTCCGAAATGTCCAGATGCCAGACGAACTTCCTGACCACCTCGCCATCAGGACGAACACGCTTGTACGGATCCTTTCTAAAGAGCGTGATTGTATCGGTTTGGGGTTCCTCGTCAGAGCGCGAGTGGATCACAACAAACTGAACCTCCATCCGCCCCTCCGCTCGTACATCGTAATCGCCTATGATAATCTCGCCCCGATAGCGGTCGATTCCCGCCTGATCATATGATGGGTAATCCAGCAGATTGGATCCCCCATCTGGATGGATGACCAGCAAGCGTCCTTCCAATTGCTTTGTTCCACCCTCTTCAGAAACGATTTGGCGAGCCAAGAAGTAGACCCTTCCGTTGCGATCCACCTCAAAAAACTCAGGTGTGGCGACTTCTGAGTCTAAGCGAAACTCTGTTGCCGCCCGTTTGATCGCCTCCCCCACTGCCTCCGTGCGCTGCTTGTCGTAGGTTCCGTCGGGGCGGTAGATGGCGACACCACGCTTGGCATCGTCCACATAGAGCCAGCCTTGTTCGTCCACCCGAATTCGGGAGGGGAAGCCGTGTTTGAGTTTGATGGTGCGCACCCACTGTCCCTGACGATTGTAGACCTGCACCCACGGCGCCAGCTGGTCATCTTCTGTAGAGGTCTCTGCTTGAGGGGGTAGCTCGAGATTCTTGTCATAGTGGCGCAGAGGGTCGGCGATGTAAAACAGTTGCCCATCCCAGCTGACACAGAAGGTCGTGGGTCCACCGCCTGGTAGCGGTTCCCGCAACTCGTCGCCGTTCACCTCGCTGATCAGCCGTGAGCCAGGAAAGCGCACCCGCAGCTGGGTCGGCTTCTCACCGTAGGCAACTTTGAACAGGGAGACGGGCCGTGAGTCGGTTTGGATAGGAGGCGTTCGTCCAAAGCTCACGGCTGCAATGGTCAGCAAGCTAATCAGCACCAGCAACATCGGTGCGAGTTCACTCAGGGTTTCACTCTTTCGTAGGGTTTTTCGCATGGCTCTCACCTCAACTTAGTTTTGGAGTTGCTGCAATCGGCGCAGGCGATAGGTTCTTCCTGATTTGTCTTCGCGCTCCATCAGGTCGCCCACCGTATCGGGACGCAAACGCGGGTTACCGCGTGTTGGTAGCGTTAGATGCTCCCCGTCGTTGATGGACACCCTATTATAGCGCCCCGAAGAGTCGATTACGTCCACCCAAATATAATAGTCTGTTAGCTCGTTAGTTTTCTTATGTCTTATCTCGTCCCGCCGTGTAAACTCGACGATGAGGGCGACGTGGCTTCCTCTTTTGACGAGGATATCGCCTGGCTGGGCATTCAGGCGGGCTTGTTTATTGTCGTCCCAGCCGCGCGTGTAGGGATAACTGCCGCTGGCTAAATGTTCGGTTCCGATATCCCACCAGCGTCTGGTCTGTCGCCTGTCGTCCTGTCGCCTATCCCAACCCAATCCTGCCATCATCGCCGCTGCACTGATAAGTTTGGAGCAATCGATGCCAAATCCCTGATAGCCGCCCTCTGTGCTACTATCGCGCGTTGTAGGATGGACACGCCCTCCAAACCAGCAACCGCCCCACTCATACCTCACGCCGATAAACGCCGTCGCCCACTCCACTACGCGCAAACGATAGTTGGCGTCGCTCCCTTCAAAACGCTCACGCACCGACAGACGCATTGCGGCAGTAGCCTCCTCGCCACGCCTGTCCAGTCTAGCAAATATTTTTCTTCTCCCACTTACATATTCGTCCCAGTCGCTCTTGGGAATTTTCCCGATCCCTGATACCAGATAGTAGTCCCAGTCTTGATGAGTCACGGCAACGGCGTACCGTTTTGTGCCACGTTCTGCCCTGAATGAGTAGGTGGGTAAGTTACCTTCAATCTGTCGAAGGGTGTACCAGTAGATTCGGTTGGGGCGTTCTCCTGTGTGATGATGAACCTCCAACCAGCGGAATTCGAGTTTTGGACCAGGCCAGACACCACATCGTGAAAGGTCACTAACAGAACGCGAGAAGAAATTATTATCTGGGCGCTGTTCTCCTCGTGACCAGGATACATTCCCAATATAAATACCAGAAGGCTGACGAGTGTATACTATACCTTCAGGAAAGTCGATCTCACTATACCCACCGGTTATTACAGGTATCAATTCTATCTCGGTACCGACATAAGGATAGAGCAATTCCTGATTGCTACTTGTTGCACCTCCACGAACTGCGTAGAAGATACCTACATTAAAGATTTGATACGTTGTGAACTTAGGTGCAACGCCAACTTTTACCTGCCTTGGATGGTTATCACGATAGTAGCCTGCAAAATTATCAGTGAAGCGGGGTATAAAGTGATAGGTTCCGAACCGAGTCATCTGGTTCTCAGGAATGCGCACAATAACTGTATGTTCGCCTTCAGTAAAATATGCCGAGTCGATATTTTCAGAATGGATAGGATTGCGCACATCATTCCCAAAATGAACGTCGATGTGTCCACGCGACACCAAAGGGGTTCTTTGGAGATTAGAACGGGTGTTCTGCAGACGATACCTGATAGCAAAGTCAAAGGTGCGTTGTTGTGAGTTGTATCCCAAGGCAGTCAGGTTGAGCAGATCCATATGCACCCAACTTGCTGTGGTATCTACATTCACGAAGGAGCCTATAAAAGTTCCCAGACTCGCTGCAATTTGGTAGGGCACCTCGTTCTCTAATCCACTGTAGGGCGTGCGTTGTATCTGGACGAGGACGCGACCCGGCAGATTAGTATTATTCACTGAATGCGTCGTCGTACCTGTCTGCACCTGCAGAAGTAAATCGCCCTGCCAGTGGGGTGAAATCAGATCCAGCTCCACAGTCTGCGTTTGTTCTGTCTCAGAAAAGATGATCCAGTCGTCACTGGCTATACGCACGAGAGGGTTGCTTACATTGAAACGGAACTCTTTTTTACAAACCCTACCTGCGCCATTTGTCGAATACTGGAGATAGGTCACTTCTGCAGTGTTTTCCCCGTTCGGCATCCCGATATCTGCTCTTCCAACATCGTTGTTCCAACCATAGGTGTAGTCAAGGGTTCCCTCTTTAGAGCCGCTTAGGCATCGGCAATATTCACGGATCCCATAGGGGTCGTTGCATTCCCAGTAGTCCAAGTACAACCTGCGTTCTGGAAACGCCCCCTCGGGGCGATTATTTTTGAAGGTTACATAACTGAAGTAAAGCGTGGGCGGTTCAGGCGAATCCGCAGCATAGAACTTGTACATATCCGCAACTGTGGTCGTGCATCTGAGCGATTCATGGTCATGTTCGACAAAATAGTACTCCAACCCAACACGGAAGTCTGCGCATCTACCTGGTAGGAAGCAGCCTGGCTCGCCGATTCGGCAAAATGACCCTAATAAAGTTCCACCTATTCCAAACTGCGGAAAGTTGAACCTCACTTGGAATGAACTTGGCTGCAGCGTCGATTGCAACGCAAAAATGAATTGCCCATTCTCGTTCGTAAGGGGATGATTCCCGATCCAGTGGATCGTGCCCGCGGTTGTATGGATTTCCACAACAGCACCCGGCACTGGTTTGCCATCAACGTCCCGAATCGTTATCGCTCCCCAAATTAGGCTCTCGCCATCGGCAGGGACGCTCGGCATATGCAGTCCTGCTCTCACTTGATATCCATTCTCCAAAGCCTGCGTCAGTGTTCCATTCTGAAGAGCGGCGCTAAGCACTTCATTTGCTATCTGGTTCTCTCGGTCAGTCTGAGCAAAAGATAACTTAGGAGGGTACACTACTACACCCATCGTCAATAGGATTACCACAGCGCGAACTTGTCTTGCAGCGAGCGAGGCAAGCACTCTATCCCCCCCCCCCGCGCTTTCATCCAGCGGAAAGACTGGTTGATCATCAACATCAGCACCTCCGCCAATTAATTCGCTCTCTGCTCCCCAAAAGGTTGACAGCATAGTCTGTGCTTTTTGACGCATTCGGCAGAATTGGCATTTGACGGTTCCCACACTGACATTTAGGCGGCGTGCAATCTCCTGATAGGTATATCCCTCCAGATAAAGATGGAGCATCTCCTGCTGTTGGGGAGAGAGCTGCTCCTCAAGCCTCTGTCGAAGCAGCTGCATTTCGGCGTGTTCTATAAGGCGGGTTTCAGAACCCTCGTGACCCTCGGGTAAAGGAGCATCCCAGTTTTCAAGCGTGATGTTTCGTTGCGTTGGTGCGCGACGGTTCCAATCAATGGTGCGAAGGCGAAGCCAGCGTCGGCAAACGGTTCGCGCCCACTGATGCGGGTGATATTCCCAAGGCAGGACACCGAACACCTCCCAAAACTGCAGCAGGACCTCTTGCACGATGTCTTCTGCGTCTGCGGCGCAGCGCGTCAAGGGCTGGGCTACAAAAAGCATCCAAGCACGCCATTCAGTCTCAGTACACATCTGTACCCCCTAAGTATTATACATTACTATTAGTTACACACAGACAAGATTCCTGCCATTTAGGTACCGAATTGGCGAGGCCATGCGGAACCTTGTTTGCCTGAGTCAGGTACACTTTGTCCTGATGAGGACTCTCTGCCGTGCGCCCGAAGTGTGGCGCGACATGGGACTGACCGACGCCGAGTACCAACGCATTGCGGACCTGATGGGACGCGAGCCGACCGATGTGGAACTGGGCATGTTCGCCGTGATGTGGTCGGAACACTGCGGTTATAAATACTCGCGCCCGGTATTGAGCCTCTTTAAAAGGTATCGCGAGTCGCTGGAGGGCGCAGGCTTTGAGAACGCAGGCGTGATACCGCTGGATGAGAATCTGGGCGTCGCGTTCAAGGTGGAGAGCCATAACCATCCTTCGGCGGTGGAACCTCATCAGGGGGCGGCGACGGGCGTGGGGGGCATCATCCGCGATATCTTCACGATGGGCGCCCGCCCTATCGCGATTTTGGACTCGCTGCGCTTTGGTCCCTTGAACGAGCCGCGCAACCGCTACCTGTTTGAGCATGTGGTGGAGGGCATCTCCAGCTACGGCAACTGCATCGGCGTGCCGACGGTTGCGGGCGAGGTCTATTTCCATCCGTGTTATTCGGGCAACCCGTTGGTGAACGCGATGGCGGTCGGCGTCGTGGGGATGGCGCTGAACCTGCTGACGGCGATTATCGTCTCGCGCCTGACGCCCCCACCTCCTACGCATATTCAGGAGATTGTGGACTCGATTCGCATTCCGCGCGGCGCAGGCGAGGCGTTGGAGGAATAACAAAAGCAGGGATGCAAAACTTGCATCCCTGCCCAATAAACTCTACTGCCTTGGTGACATCATTACGCGCAAGTGGTCTGCCTGAAACTCCACCCAGTACACATTTCCGTCGCGATCGACGTCGCACAATCTGTTGGCGAAATCGGTTTCCAGCGGCAGATTGCGCGCACGCACACTTCTGAAATGACCCTGTGCGTCGAACTCCACGATTGCGAAGCCCCGATCTACGGTAAGCCATTCTCTCGCAGAAGCGGTCGGAATAGCATGCCGCTCGATACGGGACGCCAGGTAAATCCGATATAGACGACCTTCGTTGTCCGTCATCACATTATCTGGCAACCAGCCGCGATAGGTGAATACATACGCATCGAAAAGATTAGGCGCGTGCTGCGCGATGTCTACTTGCCACGAGAAGGTTCTCAAGACCTCACCGCTTGAATCGACGACCTTGTAAGGGAGAGATGTATAAAGGTTGCACTGTTCCCTTTTGATTTCACGCTGTTCGCCAACGTCGTACAAGACGGTTTCATGCTGCCGAATGTATCCCTCTGTGAGAGGACGCTGGTAGTTAGCGGTGATGATTTCCCCACGATACCGATCAATACCCAGTGGGTTGAAAATTTCTATCGGGACAAGACGAGTCTGACCGTCTGGCGAAACGATTAGCAGATTGTTTAGTCCTGACTCACCTTCTGGCACAGCCTCGCGACTCAAGAACACCCAGAAATAGATGCGTCCAAGACTATCTACCTCGCGAAAGATGACCTTTTCCAAGTTATACTGGACACGCGCCGCACGTACCGAGCGTTGTAGCTGTTCAGACAAGGTCTTGTTGTAGCTCCCGTCAGAGTTGTAGACCTCCACCCCTTCATCGCCGCCAACATACAGGCGTCCGTCCCGATCCACCCGAAAATAGGAAGGGCGTCCCTTAATTATCTTGATCGTTCTCACCCATTCTCCCCTTCGGTTGTACACCTGTATCCACGGGGGCGATTCTTCCTTGGCTTCACGGACAGGAGTGTTCTCGTCGTCAAATTTAGGTATGGCGCGCATTGAGTCGCAAAAGTAAAAGAGTTGTCCATCCCAACTGACGCAGAAGTTGTCGACGCCCCCATACGGAGGGTCTTCCTCACCCTCCTCAGCGTCATCGCGTGAACAAAACAGCACCATGCGCAGCTGCTGAGGATGGTCGCCAAACTTCACCTTGAACAGTTCCTGCTCTCGCGGTTGGGCAAGAGCGAGCCTTCCCAACGGCAGAACAGTGAGTAGAGCGAGCAGTATCGCTGTAAGCAGTCGCCAATCCCTTAGTGTTCGTCGATTATGTCGCATAGCTTACCTCCTTCTATCGGGAATGCGTCGAACTTGATACCCGTGCGTGTTTGCATCCATGAGCCTTCTTAAGGCACACTGATGCCGTCCCGTGCGGTGATTTCCAGAAGCCTGCTGAGTCTGAATACGAACCCTATTCGCGCTCGCACCCGTTGACTCGAGTAGATCGATGCGAGTTACCAAGTAGTCAGCAGTCTCTCCTCTTTCGTCCGCGATCGGGGTTTTATCGATACCGTATACGAACATCACATGGCCTCTCCATTTCACTCTTTCTACCAGCTGACCAGTTCTCTGGTCGCGTACCCAATATGTCTCTGTACGACGCACTAAGATGTCCCCTCTATCAATCTGGATTCGCGCCTCTCTCTCAGAAGAAAAGCCGTTTGTATAGCTTGACCCCATAAGCATGCCCGTGTTTATCTCTCTCCAATCTGCCGGCCAGGTAATTCCTTCCATTCGCGCGGCGGAAGTAACTAATTTGGAGCAGTCGATCCCGAAACCTTGATAGCCCCTTGACAAGTCCCTTAATTCAGGGTGTACATATCCTCCGAACCAGCAGCCGCCCAGCTCATATCGCACATTCTGAAACGCTGTCGCCCACTCCAGCAAGCGCAGCCGATAGTTTGTGTCGCTACCAGTGATGCGTTCACGCACAGAAATGCGCATGGGCGCGCGGGAGTTTGCATTATTGATCTTCTCCTTTCCTGTTATGTACTGAGTCCATTCACCTTTTGGTATTCTACCAATCCCCGACACCATATAGTAATTCCAATCAGGATTGGTTACGGCAACCGCATAGCGTTTTGTGCCACGCTGAGCCGTTAGGGGAAGGTAAGGCAATTGTGGCGGAGGAATTAGGTATTCATGAAGGATATACCAATACTTTCGGTTCTTAGTCTCTCCTGTACAGTGCATAACCTCTACCCAACGGAACTCCAGTTTCGGTCCGGGCCAAATCCGCACGCTGTCTGTAGAGGCTTGATCATTGCGCTCTATCCGACGGAGATATAGAGTTGTGCGATCGAAGAAATCGCTCCTGCCGACGGGCTTAGGCTCTCCGTTGCTCCAGTTGACTTGCCCGACGTAGACGCTTGTGCGTGGAATCGTGCCGTAGGAATAGCGGGTAGGCAAATCCACCTCACTATCCGCCCCCAGGACAAAAGCGACGATATCGATCGCATCACCAGCAAAAGGAAACATCAATCGCTCTCTCGTCTGGTTGTTGAGTTGAGTGATATTACGGATTGCGTAAGCAGTCTCTAACCCCCTCAATGTGGGCGTCCTGAACGAAAGCGCTCGCCCAACGACCACCTGCCTTGGTTGCTCGTCGCGGTAATATCGAGCAAAATTATCGGTAAAGCGCGGGATAAAGTGATAGGTTCCGAACCGAGTCATCTGGTTCTCAGGAATGCGCACAATAACGGTGTGTTCGCCCTCGGTGAAATATTCTGAGGCAATGTTTTCGGAATGAATAGGATTGCGCACATCATTCCCAAAATGAACGTCGATGCGTCCCTGAGACACCAGAGGGGTTCGTTGTAGATTAGAACGGGTATTCCGCAGACGATATCTGATAGCAAAGTCGAAGGTGCGTTGTTGTGAGTTGTATCCCAAGGCAGTCAGGTTGAGCAGATCCATATGCACCCAACTTGCTGTGGTATCTACATTCACGAAGGAGCCTATAAAAGTTCCCAGACTCGCTGCAATTTGGTAGGGCACCTCGTTCTCTAATCCACTGTAGGGCGTGCGTTGTATCTGGACGAGGACGCGACCCGGCAGATTAGTATTATTCACTGAATGCGTCGTCGTACCTGTCTGCACCTGCAGAAGTAAATCGCCCTGCCAGTGGGGTGAAATCAGATCCAGCTCCACAGTCTGCGTTTGTTCTGTCTCAGAAAAGATGATCCAGTCGTCACTGGCTATACGCACGAGAGGGTTGCTTACATTGAAACGGAACTCTTTTTTACAAACCCTACCTGCGCCATTTGTCGAATACTGGAGATAGGTCACTTCTGCAGTGTTTTCCCCGTTCGGCATCCCGATATCTGCTCTTCCAACATCGTTGTTCCAACCATAGGTGTAGTCAAGGGTTCCCTCTTTAGAGCCGCTTAGGCATCGGCAATATTCACGGATCCCATAGGGGTCGTTGCATTCCCAGTAGTCCAAGTACAACCTGCGTTCTGGAAACGCCCCCTCGGGGCGATTATTTTTGAAGGTTACATAACTGAAGTAAAGCGTGGGCGGTTCAGGCGAATCCGCAGCATAGAACTTGTACATATCCGCAACTGTGGTCGTGCATCTGAGCGATTCATGGTCATGTTCGACAAAATAGTACTCCAACCCAACACGGAAGTCTGCGCATCTACCTGGTAGGAAGCAGCCTGGCTCGCCGATTCGGCAAAATGACCCTAATAAAGTTCCACCTATTCCAAACTGCGGAAAGTTGAACCTCACTTGGAATGAACTTGGCTGCAGCGTCGATTGCAACGCAAAAATGAATTGCCCATTCTCGTTCGTAAGGGGATGATTCCCGATCCAGTGGATCGTGCCCGCGGTTGTATGGATTTCCACAACAGCACCCGGCACTGGTTTGCCATCAACGTCCCGAATCGTTATCGCTCCCCAAATTAGGCTCTCGCCATCGGCAGGGACGCTCGGCATATGCAGTCCTGCTCTCACTTGATATCCATTCTCCAAAGCCTGCGTCAGTGTTCCATTCTGAAGAGCGGCGCTAAGCACTTCATTTGCTATCTGGTTCTCTCGGTCAGTCTGAGCAAAAGATAACTTAGGAGGGTACACTACTACACCCATCGTCAATAGGATTACCACAGCGCGAACTTGTCTTGCAGCGAGCGAGGCAAGCAGTCTAACCCCCCCCCCCCGCGCTTTCATCCAGCGGAAAGACTGGTTGGTCATCAGCATTAGCACCTTCACCCTTTAATTCGCTTTCAGACCCCCAAAAGGTTGACAGCACCGTCTGTGCTCTTTGACGAATTCGGCAGAATTGGCATTTGACGGCTCCTACACTGACATTTAGGCGGCGTGCAATCTCCTGATAGGTATATCCCTCCAGATAAAGATGGAGCATCTCCTGCTGTTGGGGAGAGAGCCGCTCCTCAAGCCTCTGTCGAAGCAGCTGCATTTCGGCGTGTTCTATAAGGCGGGTTTCAGAACCCTCGTGACCTTCGGGTAAAGGCGTATTCCTGTCTTCAAGTGGGCTGTTTCGTTGCGCTGCGGCGTGGCGGTTTCGGTCAGTGGCGCGAAAGCGAATCCAGCGTCGGCAAACGGTTCGCGCCCACTGATGCGGGTGATATTCCCAAGGCAGGACACCTGAACACCTCCCAAAACTGCAGCAGGACCTCTTGCACGGTATCTTCCGCGTCTGCCGCGCAGCGCGTCAAGGGCTGGGCTACCGAGAGCATCCAAGCACGCCATTCAGTCTCGGTACACATCCGTACCCCCTAGGTGTTATATATTCTATTAGTCTCACACAGACCAAGATTCCTGCTATTTAGGTACCGAATTGGCGAGGCCATGCGGAACCTTGTTTGCCTGAGTCAGGTACACTTTGTCCTGATGAGGACTCTCTGCCGTGCGCCCGAAGTGTGGCGCGACATGGGACTGACCGACGCCGAGTACCAACGCATTGCGGACCTGATGGGACGCGAGCCGACCGATGTGGAACTGGGCATGTTCGCCGTGATGTGGTCGGAACACTGCGGTTATAAATACTCGCGCCCGGTATTGAGCCTCTTTAAAAGGTATCGCGAGTCGCTGGAGGGCGCAGGCTTTGAGAACGCAGGCGTGATACCGCTGGATGAGAATCTGGGCGTCGCGTTCAAGGTGGAGAGCCATAACCATCCTTCGGCGGTGGAACCTCATCAGGGGGCGGCGACGGGCGTGGGGGGCATCATCCGCGATATCTTCACGATGGGCGCCCGCCCTATCGCGATTTTGGACTCGCTGCGCTTTGGTCCCTTGAACGAGCCGCGCAACCGCTACCTGTTTGAGCATGTGGTGGAGGGCATCTCCAGCTACGGCAACTGCATCGGCGTGCCGACGGTTGCGGGCGAGGTCTATTTCCATCCGTGTTATTCGGGCAACCCGTTGGTGAACGCGATGGCGGTGGGCGTTGCGCCGCTGAACCGCATCGTGACTGCTCGCGCCGATGCGCCAGGCAGCGCGGTAATGTATGTCGGCGCCAGCACAGGACGCGACGGCATCCACGGCGCCACTTTCGCCTCCGAAACGCTGGGGGAAGACCAAGAGGAGAAACGCCCCAATGTGCAAATCGGCGACCCATTCATGGAGAAACTGCTCATCGAAGCCACCTTGGAAGCCCTTGACACGGGCGCGGTGCTGGGCATGCAGGATATGGGCGCCGCAGGACTGACTTGCACGACTTGCGAGCCGACCTCTAAATCGGGCACAGGCGTGGAAATCGACACGAGCCTCGTGCCCACGCGCGAAGCCGACATGACCCCCTACGAGATTATGCTCTCCGAATCGCAGGAGCGAATGTTACTGTATGTGCAGGCGGGACGCGAGGAAGCGGTGGCGGAGGTGTTCCGCAAGTGGGGGCTGAACGCGGTGGTGATTGGGCGCGTCATCCTCGATGGCGGGACTCATCGCCACGCTGGGCTACGACGGCGCCATCTATCTAATGGGGTGGACAGGCGGTTATGTGCTGCTTGCCCTTTTGCTGGCTCCCTATCTCCGCAAATACCGAAAGTTTACCGTGCCCGATTTCGTGGGCGACCGCTATGCGTCGCAGACCGCCCGTACGCTCGCCGCGCTGGCGACGATTTTTATCTCGCTCGTGTATGTGGCGGGGCAGATGCGCGGCGTGGGAATCGTGTTCAGCCGATTCTTAGCCATCGACATCGCTCAAGGCGTGCTGCTGGGCGTGGCAGTAACGGCGTTTTTTGCCATCTTGGGCGGGATGAAAGGCGTCACTTGGACGCAAGCCGCGCAGTATACTATCCTGATTATCGCGTATCTCATCCCAGGGGTCGCATTGGCATACCTGCTGACGGGCAATCCCATCCCTCAACTTGCGTTCGCATTCAGCAACATCAGCGAACGGCTTAACCAGCTCCAGACCGATTTGGGCTTTAGCGAGTACACTGCGCCGTTTCAGAGTAAGTCGATGCTCGATGTGCTGGCGATTACGGGCGCGCTGATGGTTGGCACGGCGGGGCTACCGCATGTGATTATTCGGTTCTACACCACGCCTGATGTGCGCTCGGCGCGCTACTCGGCGTTCTGGGCGTTGCTGTTTATCGGGCTGCTGTATACCACCGCGCCTGCGCTGGCGATGTTCGCCCGCTACAACTTGATTAACACGCTGCACGGCAAGCCGATGGAGCAGGTGCGCCAGATTGACTGGGTCGCCAAGTGGGAGCAGACGGGGCTGCTAAAACTCGTGGATAAAAACGGCGACGGCGTCGTGCAGTTCGCGAAGGGCAAAGCGTTTTTGGAGAAAAGCGGCAAGCCCGACTTCAACGCGCCCGACAGGAGCAACCCCAACGAGGTGTATCTGGACAACGATATTATTGTCCTCTCTACGCCCGAAGTCGCGCAACTGGCGCCGTTCGTGATTGCGCTGTTGGCGGCTGGGGGGCTGGCGGCTGCGCTCTCGACGGCGTCGGGACTGCTGATTGCGATGTCCAGCGCGGTGGCGCACGATTTGTATTATCGGGTGTTCAATCCGCGCGCCCCCGAACGGCTGCGTTTGCTGGTGGGACGGCTGGCGATGGTTCCTGCGCTGTTCGCCGCGGCGTATCTGGGGATTAATCCGCCCGGTTTTGTAGCGCAGGTGGTGGCGTTCGCGTTCGGCTTGGCGGCGTCGGGGCTGTTCCCGGCGATTCTGTTGGGGATTTTTGACCGCCGTATGAATGCTCAGGGCGCTATTGCAGGCATGGTGATTGGCTTGGGCTTCACGACCGTGATGATTGCGCTGATGCGGGCGCCCCAACTCTTCGGCGCGCCCGAACCGTATCTGAAGGACTTCTTCGGGATCAGTGCGGAAGGCATCGGTATCGTGGGCATGGCTCTGAACCTGATAACCGCGCTCGTTGTCTCGCGCCTGACGCCGCCGCCCCCCGCACACATTCAGGAGATTGTGGACTCGATTCGCATCCCACGCGGCGCAGGCGAAGCGTTGGAGGAGTAGGGTGTCCCCCAGCACGGGTGAGAACCGATTTTGGCTGCGGGTGGAGGGTTAGGGAACGCGATGGCGGTGAGGCGCGCTCACCCCATCGCGCCCTAATCATCGCGGCGACATCTTGACCTCCAAGTGATCGGGATGGAACTCTATCCAGTACACATTACCATGTTTATCCACATCCCACAGGTTAATCAGCCGCCCGACCAAGTTCTCCTGATGTCCATAGCTGCCTATCAGGCGCAGATTCGAAGCGCGAGGACGGACAAAACGCCCATCCGGCGTGAACTCAATAATCCAGAAGCCGTCCATCAGGGCTATGCCACGATCCGGGTCAGCAGGATCGTCCACCGTAATCCAATGGCGGCGTGTCGCGCTATAGACCCGATAGAGATGTCTCGCCTCGTCCGTCGCAATCGCAAGGTGTCTCTCCAGGTTCACCGTGCCCACGAACCCATCCCACACATTCGGAACGCGGTCGGAAATGTCCAGGTACCAATCGAATCTACTGACCACCTCGCCATCGGGACGAACGCGCTTGTAGGTCTCCTTTCTGAAGAGCGTGATTGTATCGGTTTCGGGTTCCTCGTCAGAGCGCGAGTGGATCACAACAAACTGAACCTCCATCCGCCCCTCCGCTCGGACATCGTAATCGCCTATGATAATCTCGCCCCGATAGCGGTCGATTCCCGCCTGATCATATGATGGGTAATCCAGCAGATTGGATCTCCCATCTGGATGGATGACCAGCAAGCGTCCTTCCAATTGCTTTGTTCCACCCTCTTCAGAAACGATTTGGCGAGCCAAGAAGTAGACCCTTCCGTTGCGATCCACCTCAAAAAACTCAGGTGTGGCGACTTCTGAGTCTAAGCGAAACTCTGTTGCCGCCCGTTTGATCGCCTCCCCCACTGCCTCCGTGCGCTGCTTGTCGTAGGTTCCGTCGGGGCGGTAGATGGCGACACCACGCTTGGCATCGTCCACATAGAGCCAGCCTTGTTCGTCCACCCGAATTCGGGAGGGGAAGCCGTGTTTGAGTTTGATGGTGCGCACCCACTGTCCCTGACGATTGTAGACCTGCACCCACGGCGCCAGCTGGTCATCTTCTGTAGAGGTCTCTGCTTGAGGGGGTAGCTCGAGATTCTTGTCATAGTGGCGCAGAGGGTCGGCGATGTAAAACAGTTGCCCATCCCAGCTGACACAGAAGGTCGTGGGTCCACCGCCTGGTAGCGGTTCCCGCAACTCGTCACCGTTCTCCTCGCTGATCAGCCGTGAGCCAGGAAAGCGCACCCGCAGCTGGGTCGGCTTCTCACCGTAGGCAACTTTGAACAGGGAGACGGGGCGTGAGTCGGTTTGGATAGGAGGCGTTCGTCCAAAGCTCACGGCTGCAATGGTCAGCAAGCTAATCAGCACCAGCAGCATCGGTGCGAGTTCACTCAGGGTTTCACTCTTTCGTAGGGTTTTTCGCATGGTTCTCACCTCAACTTAGTTTTGGAGTTGCTGCAATCGGCGCAGGCGATAGGTTTTCTTTGATTTGTCTTCGCGCTCCATCAGGTCGCCCACCGTATCGGGACGCCGACGCGGGTTATCGCGTGTGTCCGGTAGCGTTAGATGCTCCCCGTCGTTGATGGATACCCTATTATAGCGCCCTTTACCGCCCTCCACGCTCCAACTCCCGCAGTCGCCGCTCCACCCGCCATAACTGACTGCGTACCTCGATGCTCAAAAGCCCCGTCCACGCCCGCGCCAAATAGACCCGCACCACCTTGTCCTGCTCCCGCTCCCAACGACCCCGCAACACCTCCGCATACGAACGCAACCACGCCCAGTCCGCCTCCGAAGCCTTCACCCTATCTGGACCCTCCGTTTCATGAAAGACCAAACTATCAAGCTCTTCTGCCAACACCGCCGCCGCCTCCCGACGCACTTCGGGGGGACGAGCTGCCTCCAGAAACGGCTCCAAGACCTTCACCCAGCGCTCGATCTCTTCCGCAGGCGCCTGCGAATACAATCCCTCATACTGCTTCACAATACGCAATCCGAACGCTTGCAGCAGCGGCTCCGACAGACCCTGCAGGTAGGTCAGGTAGTCCATCACGCGGCGCGAGCGGAAACGCTTATATCCCACCTCCGGCTTTTCATCGGGGAACTGTTGCCGAAGGGAGGTCCGCAGCTGCATTCGCTGTGTATCCTCTAAGTAGTGGGGGTCGGTAGCGAGGTAGAGGTAGAGCAGGGCGCGCTGGCGTTTCCAGAGGGGCAGCTGGGTGTTCTGGACACGCTGTTTTGCCCACTGGATGCGCTGTTCGGGGGTGGGCAGGCGGAAGTAGGGGGCTTCTTCATCCAGCACCTGCACCTGCTCTTCAAAGGGTTCCTCAATGCGTACCACAGGCAAAAACGGTACCTGTAAGACTATTTCCTCGGGGTCGGTTCTAAACCTGATGTTTGCTGTAAGGTCGTCACCTAGGGGAGAGAATAAGCACTCTCCACTCCTTACTGCCAACCAGACCTTTTCCCAAGAGAGGGTTTCCTGTGCCATGTTCTCGGGCACACGCTCATCATACGGTACCTTGACAAGCGGATAGTACTTAGGGACGAGGTAGTGCTCGCCCACTTCCCAAATCAACGGTGCAGGCACTTCCCGCCCTCCCTCCACGCGCTTACAACCCATCCACAGCAGATGGAGAATATCCCCTGCCTTCACAGGCAACCCGAAGTCATGCGCTACAGAGTAATAATCCATCCACGACTTCACTACTTGTGCTCGCAGCTCGTAGTAAGGGAATTTCCGAGGCGCCCAAGGTTCGACACGCCATACCTCTTCATCCACGCGCCGAATGCCTACAATCCGCACCAGCACCATCCGATCCGCCAGCGAAGGCTGCGGAAGATCCGTCTGAAGCAGCGAACGCTTCTCGTACTCCTCAAACGCCTTGCCCGCTTTTTCTTCCTCCTGCGAGCAGATACGAAGCAGCTGCATCTCCTGCTCCTTCAGCTGCTCTCGGAGCTGCTGCAGCTGTTCCCGCGAAAGCGACGAAAGGTCGTCCTTGTTCATCGGCTGGCTCCAGAGCGCCAGTCCCAGACACGCTACCAACCCGACACTGATTGTTCGCATCATTTCCGTCACCTCACCTGACCTTGTATCTTTTTGTTGTACGGACCAAACGCCGTTTCAGGTTGCTGCATCGCGTTGCTACCACCCGACGAGGCGCCTGTTTCATTCCCCGTTCCATTCGCCCAATTGCCCCGTTCTCCTGCCCAGCTGACCGCTTCCCCGTTGAAGCGAATGCTCCAGGCGCCCAGCTGGTGCACGGGCACATAGCTAAAGGGGAAGAAGAAGGTACGGACGGCAATTGCTGAGTAAAAGTGGAGCCTGGGCGTGTTGTTCTGATACCACCTGATCTGGATGTTGTTCAGATAGGGAGGGACTACAAAGGCAGGAGAATCGTGATACCCAATCTGTAGCACCCAGTTAGACGATAACGAGTTATAACTGAGACTAGGTATCGCTGACCTCCATATTGGTAGTATGCCCAGTGTCTGCGCGACCATCTCGTCTTTGCATACCAAGCATGGGTTATACGATCTTGAGGGCAACAGATGGTGTCCAGCAGCGGCGGTTCAGCATCTCTGTCTCCCACCAAAACCCGATAGACCTGCAACGCCTGTCCCGCACCTTCAGGTTCCAGCTTCAAACGGAAGATATTTTGTCCATCAAAAATGTTCCACTCCTGCCCACGGCTCACTACTCTTACGCGAGCAGCCCCAGAAAGCGTGTAGCCGTTCCGCTGAAAGGCTTGATAGAGCGTTGGATGGATAGTCTCTTGATCCAGCGCCTGCACGATTGGCTCCCAGTCGGTCTGCTCCCGAACGCGAAACCACCCCTGAAATTGAGGTTCATATGCCAGATAGTACCATAACTGACCACCCGTTCCATAGTCGAAATAGCCTTTCGTGAACTGTTCCACGGATTGAACGATCCCCACCTGTGCCCGCTGACGATGGCTGGCAACCACCTGCGTCTGATAGGGATCCTGAGACAACCGCCACGGATGATCCACCCTGACCTCCGCCGCCACTAAGCGAGCCGGAGCGTCCATCGCTCCTCCCCACAACAGAGGGACACGCTGGTTCGTGCAGGGGTTATCGCGCATTGACCATATCAAGCCACTTCGTGCGTGGTCTTCACCTCCGGAGCGGATTTCTACAGAGATAGCAAGCGTGGTGATCGCTGCTATATCCCAACTCTCCATCCAGCCCAGCTTCGCGGTTGTTAGCAGCTTGTGAAGGGTGTTCGCCTGGAACTCCAGCGGGGAATTAGTCCAGTAGTTCCACCAGTACGCCTTTGTGTCCGTGTTGCGAACCCTCGCGTTCAACGGCCACAGGTAGGTGTTATCTGGCACCCACCAGATGCCTTGCCATCCCCAATCATTCCGCCAGCCACTCTGTCTATCCGCTACCTCCACCGTGCCCATCGTGATCGACACGCCCGCTTGACGAAGCACAGGTAAAATCTCCTTCGTTCCCCAGAGCGGATCCACGCGTGGGTAAGTAATCAGATACAGCGAACGCCTTTTGTGATGCTCATACTCAAAAGGCAGTTTCTGACCCGGAGCCGCCACCGAAACGATATGGGCTTTATGAGGGGCACTTGCTGCCAAGTAGCTCTCGTAGTTTATCTGCTCCGGCGTCCAGTTGGGGTCAGCTAAGCCCGCCTCTTCTCCCTCTTGAATATAGTCGCGCAACGGCACTGCCATCGACATCGGGCTGCCCAATCGCACCGCCAACCCCACATGCACCCACATCGACGCCGAACCCCGACGACCTTCGCTATCTTCTACCTCTACACGCACCAGATAACGATATAAGCGCTGATAAAAGTAATGAACCGTGTCCGATTCGCCCCGACCAGAACGTTCCACCACCTTGTTCGGGTCATCCCCAAAACGCCAGCGATAGGTGAAGGGCGGGGTACCCCCACACTCCAAATCCACCGTTGCGGTCATCGTAATCGTCTGCCACACGCCTGCAGGTTCTGGCTCCGCCTCCAGCGACACCGCCAGCTCGTTCTGCCGCCGCACCCGGGCAAAGGCGTAGGCGGTGGTTTGCCCGCACAGGATCTCCGTGCCGTCGGGCAGCCGCCCATACGCCTTCACCGTGCAACTGATGCGGAAACGCTTGCCTGCGTGCGCCTCCGTGAACAGAAAGCCGCCTTCAGGCCAGCGTGCGCCACCTTCTTCAGGACCTCGCTCAATCACCCAACGCCCCGCCTCCTGTCGCTCGATTTTCCAGGTATAGGTTAGACGACTGACGGCAGGTGGATTTTCACAGCCCGGTTCCGGGTCTCCAGGGGGATAGCCGGGCGGCCACGGTTTGCCTGGATCGCCGGGTGGGGCGGGTGGTCTCGGCGGGCAAGGGTAGGGGATTTGGGGTGGACAGGGATAGGGGTAGGGTGGATCGTTAGGCTCTTCGGGCGGTGGATCGCCTGGTTGGCTTGGTGGGGGAATGTTGCCTCCTTCGCCCTTCCCCGAATCATCTATCCCAGGCAAATCTATAGGTTGTCTCATTTGCATCATTTGCGGTTGGGGACAGTCGCAGCTGGCTTGCGCTATACATTCCCAAGTGACGCGTTTGCCTGGGCAGACCACGATGCTTTGGGGTTTGATACGCGCGATAACGCCTGCGTAGCCAAAGGCAACAAAGCCAAGGAGGATTATGACAAGCAGATATTTGCTACTTCCCCCCCCCCCCGCGCTTTCATCCAGCGGAAAGACTGGTTGATCATCAACATCAGCACCTCCGCCAATTAATTCGCTCTCTGCTCCCCAAAAGGTTGACAGCATAGTCTGTGCTTTTTGACGCATTCGGCAGAATTGGCATTTGACGGTTCCCACACTGACATTTAGGCGGCGTGCAATCTCCTGATAGGTATATCCCTCCAGATAAAGATGGAGCATCTCCTGCTGTTGGGGAGAGAGCTGCTCCTCAAGCCTCTGTCGAAGCAGCTGCATTTCGGCGTGTTCTATAAGGCGGGTTTCAGAACCCTCGTGACCCTCGGGTAAAGGAGCATCCCAGTTTTCAAGCGTGATGTTTCGTTGCGTTGGTGCGCGACGGTTCCAATCAATGGTGCGAAGGCGAAGCCAGCGTCGGCAAACGGTTCGCGCCCACTGATGCGGGTGATATTCCCAAGGCAGGACACCGAACACCTCCCAAAACTGCAGCAGGACCTCTTGCACGATGTCTTCTGCGTCTGCGGCGCAGCGCGTCAAGGGCTGGGCTACAAAAAGCATCCAAGCACGCCATTCAGTCTCAGTACACATCTGTACCCCCTAAGTATTATACATTACTATTAGTTACACACAGACAAGATTCCTGCCATTTAGGTACCGAATTGGCGAGGCCATGCGGAACCTTGTTTGCCTGAGTCAGGTACACTTTGTCCTGATGAGGACTCTCTGCCGTGCGCCCGAAGTGTGGCGCGACATGGGACTGACCGACGCCGAGTACCAACGCATTGCGGACCTGATGGGACGCGAGCCGACCGATGTGGAACTGGGCATGTTCGCCGTGATGTGGTCGGAACACTGCGGTTATAAATACTCGCGCCCGGTGTTGAGCCTCTTTAAAAGGTATCGCGAGTCGCTGGAGGGCGCAGGCTTTGAGAACGCAGGCGTGATACCGCTGGATGAGAATCTGGGCGTCGCGTTCAAGGTGGAGAGCCATAACCATCCTTCGGCGGTGGAACCTCATCAGGGGGCGGCGACGGGCGTGGGGGGCATCATCCGCGATATCTTCACGATGGGCGCCCGCCCTATCGCGATTTTGGACTCGCTGCGCTTTGGTCCCTTGAACGAGCCGCGCAACCGCTACCTGTTTGAGCATGTGGTGGAGGGCATCTCCAGCTACGGCAACTGCATCGGCGTGCCGACGGTTGCGGGCGAGGTCTATTTCCATCCGTGTTATTCGGGCAACCCGTTGGTGAACGCGATGGCGGTCGGCGTCGTGGGGATGGCGCTGAACCTGCTGACGGCGATTATCGTCTCGCGCCTGACGCCCCCACCTCCTACGCATATTCAGGAGATTGTGGACTCGATTCGCATTCCGCGCGGCGCAGGCGAGGCGTTGGAGGAATAACAAAAGCAGGGATGCAAAACTTGCATCCCTGCCCAATAAACTCTACTGCCTTGGTGACATCATTACGCGCAAGTGGTCTGCCTGAAACTCCACCCAGTACACATTTCCGTCGCGATCGACGTCGCACAATCTGTTGGCGAAATCGGTTTCCAGCGGCAGATTGCGCGCACGCACACTTCTGAAATGACCCTGTGCGTCGAACTCCACGATTGCGAAGCCCCGATCTACGGTAAGCCATTCTCTCGCAGAAGCGGTCGGAATAGCATGCCGCTCGATACGGGACGCCAGGTAAATCCGATATAGACGACCTTCGTTGTCCGTCATCACATTATCTGGCAACCAGCCGCGATAGGTGAATACATACGCATCGAAAAGATTAGGCGCGTGCTGCGCGATGTCTACTTGCCACGAGAAGGTTCTCAAGACCTCACCGCTTGAATCGACGACCTTGTAAGGGAGAGATGTATAAAGGTTGCACTGTTCCCTTTTGATTTCACGCTGTTCGCCAACGTCGTACAAGACGGTTTCATGCTGCCGAATGTATCCCTCTGTGAGAGGACGCTGGTAGTTAGCGGTGATGATTTCCCCACGATACCGATCAATACCCAGTGGGTTGAAAATTTCTATCGGGACAAGACGAGTCTGACCGTCTGGCGAAACGATTAGCAGATTGTTTAGTCCTGACTCACCTTCTGGCACAGCCTCGCGACTCAAGAACACCCAGAAATAGATGCGTCCAAGACTATCTACCTCGCGAAAGATGACCTTTTCCAAGTTATACTGGACACGCGCCGCACGTACCGAGCGTTGTAGCTGTTCAGACAAGGTCTTGTTGTAGCTCCCGTCAGAGTTGTAGACCTCCACCCCTTCATCGCCGCCAACATACAGGCGTCCGTCCCGATCCACCCGAAAATAGGAAGGGCGTCCCTTAATTATCTTGATCGTTCTCACCCATTCTCCCCTTCGGTTGTACACCTGTATCCACGGGGGCGATTCTTCCTTGGCTTCACGGACAGGAGTGTTCTCGTCGTCAAATTTAGGTATGGCGCGCATTGAGTCGCAAAAGTAAAAGAGTTGTCCATCCCAACTGACGCAGAAGTTGTCGACGCCCCCATACGGAGGGTCTTCCTCACCCTCCTCAGCGTCATCGCGTGAACAAAACAGCACCATGCGCAGCTGCTGAGGATGGTCGCCAAACTTCACCTTGAACAGTTCCTGCTCTCGCGGTTGGGCAAGAGCGAGCCTTCCCAACGGCAGAACAGTGAGTAGAGCGAGCAGTATCGCTGTAAGCAGTCGCCAATCCCTTAGTGTTCGTCGATTATGTCGCATAGCTTACCTCCTTCTATCGGGAATGCGTCGAACTTGATACCCGTGCGTGTTTGCATCCATGAGCCTTCTTAAGGCACACTGATGCCGTCCCGTGCGGTGATTTCCAGAAGCCTGCTGAGTCTGAATACGAACCCTATTCGCGCTCGCACCCGTTGACTCGAGTAGATCGATGCGAGTTACCAAGTAGTCAGCAGTCTCTCCTCTTTCGTCCGCGATCGGGGTTTTATCGATACCGTATACGAACATCACATGGCCTCTCCATTTCACTCTTTCTACCAGCTGACCAGTTCTCTGGTCGCGTACCCAATATGTCTCTGTACGACGCACTAAGATGTCCCCTCTATCAATCTGGATTCGCGCCTCTCTCTCAGAAGAAAAGCCGTTTGTATAGCTTGACCCCATAAGCATGCCCGTGTTTATCTCTCTCCAATCTGCCGGCCAGGTAATTCCTTCCATTCGCGCGGCGGAAGTAACTAATTTGGAGCAGTCGATCCCGAAACCTTGATAGCCCCTTGACAAGTCCCTTAATTCAGGGTGTACATATCCTCCGAACCAGCAGCCGCCCAGCTCATATCGCACATTCTGAAACGCTGTCGCCCACTCCAGCAAGCGCAGCCGATAGTTTGTGTCGCTACCAGTGATGCGTTCACGCACAGAAATGCGCATGGGCGCGCGGGAGTTTGCATTATTGATCTTCTCCTTTCCTGTTATGTACTGAGTCCATTCACCTTTTGGTATTCTACCAATCCCCGACACCATATAGTAATTCCAATCAGGATTGGTTACGGCAACCGCATAGCGTTTTGTGCCACGCTGAGCCGTTAGGGGAAGGTAAGGCAATTGTGGCGGAGGAATTAGGTATTCATGAAGGATATACCAATACTTTCGGTTCTTAGTCTCTCCTGTACAGTGCATAACCTCTACCCAACGGAACTCCAGTTTCGGTCCGGGCCAAATCCGCACGCTGTCTGTAGAGGCTTGATCATTGCGCTCTATCCGACGGAGATATAGAGTTGTGCGATCGAAGAAATCGCTCCTGCCGACGGGCTTAGGCTCTCCGTTGCTCCAGTTGACTTGCCCGACGTAGACGCTTGTGCGTGGAATCGTGCCGTAGGAATAGCGGGTAGGCAAATCCACCTCACTATCCGCCCCCAGGACAAAAGCGACGATATCGATCGCATCACCAGCAAAAGGAAACATCAATCGCTCTCTCGTCTGGTTGTTGAGTTGAGTGATATTACGGATTGCGTAAGCAGTCTCTAACCCCCTCAATGTGGGCGTCCTGAACGAAAGCGCTCGCCCAACGACCACCTGCCTTGGTTGCTCGTCGCGGTAATATCGAGCAAAATTATCGGTAAAGCGCGGGATAAAGTGATAGGTTCCGAACCGAGTCATCTGGTTCTCAGGAATGCGCACAATAACGGTGTGTTCGCCCTCGGTGAAATATTCTGAGGCAATGTTTTCGGAATGAATAGGATTGCGCACATCATTCCCAAAATGAACGTCGATGCGTCCCTGAGACACCAGAGGGGTTCGTTGTAGATTAGAACGGGTATTCCGCAGACGATATCTGATAGCAAAGTCGAAGGTGCGTTGTTGTGAGTTGTATCCCAAGGCAGTCAGGTTGAGCAGATCCATATGCACCCAACTTGCTGTGGTATCTACATTCACGAAGGAGCCTATAAAAGTTCCCAGACTCGCTGCAATTTGGTAGGGCACCTCGTTCTCTAATCCACTGTAGGGCGTGCGTTGTATCTGGACGAGGACGCGACCCGGCAGATTAGTATTATTCACTGAATGCGTCGTCGTACCTGTCTGCACCTGCAGAAGTAAATCGCCCTGCCAGTGGGGTGAAATCAGATCCAGCTCCACAGTCTGCGTTTGTTCTGTCTCAGAAAAGATGATCCAGTCGTCACTGGCTATACGCACGAGAGGGTTGCTTACATTGAAACGGAACTCTTTTTTACAAACCCTACCTGCGCCATTTGTCGAATACTGGAGATAGGTCACTTCTGCAGTGTTTTCCCCGTTCGGCATCCCGATATCTGCTCTTCCAACATCGTTGTTCCAACCATAGGTGTAGTCAAGGGTTCCCTCTTTAGAGCCGCTTAGGCATCGGCAATATTCACGGATCCCATAGGGGTCGTTGCATTCCCAGTAGTCCAAGTACAACCTGCGTTCTGGAAACGCCCCCTCGGGGCGATTATTTTTGAAGGTTACATAACTGAAGTAAAGCGTGGGCGGTTCAGGCGAATCCGCAGCATAGAACTTGTACATATCCGCAACTGTGGTCGTGCATCTGAGCGATTCATGGTCATGTTCGACAAAATAGTACTCCAACCCAACACGGAAGTCTGCGCATCTACCTGGTAGGAAGCAGCCTGGCTCGCCGATTCGGCAAAATGACCCTAATAAAGTTCCACCTATTCCAAACTGCGGAAAGTTGAACCTCACTTGGAATGAACTTGGCTGCAGCGTCGATTGCAACGCAAAAATGAATTGCCCATTCTCGTTCGTAAGGGGATGATTCCCGATCCAGTGGATCGTGCCCGCGGTTGTATGGATTTCCACAACAGCACCCGGCACTGGTTTGCCATCAACGTCCCGAATCGTTATCGCTCCCCAAATTAGGCTCTCGCCATCGGCAGGGACGCTCGGCATATGCAGTCCTGCTCTCACTTGATATCCATTCTCCAAAGCCTGCGTCAGTGTTCCATTCTGAAGAGCGGCGCTAAGCACTTCATTTGCTATCTGGTTCTCTCGGTCAGTCTGAGCAAAAGATAACTTAGGAGGGTACACTACTACACCCATCGTCAATAGGATTACCACAGCGCGAACTTGTCTTGCAGCGAGCGAGGCAAGCAGTCTAACCCCCCCCCCCCGCGCTTTCATCCAGCGGAAAGACTGGTTGGTCATCAGCATTAGCACCTTCACCCTTTAATTCGCTTTCAGACCCCCAAAAGGTTGACAGCACCGTCTGTGCTCTTTGACGAATTCGGCAGAATTGGCATTTGACGGCTCCTACACTGACATTTAGGCGGCGTGCAATCTCCTGATAGGTATATCCCTCCAGATAAAGATGGAGCATCTCCTGCTGTTGGGGAGAGAGCCGCTCCTCAAGCCTCTGTCGAAGCAGCTGCATTTCGGCGTGTTCTATAAGGCGGGTTTCAGAACCCTCGTGACCTTCGGGTAAAGGCGTATTCCTGTCTTCAAGTGGGCTGTTTCGTTGCGCTGCGGCGTGGCGGTTTCGGTCAGTGGCG
This sequence comes from Fimbriimonadales bacterium, assembly GCA_026003075.1. Lineage (GTDB taxonomy): Bacteria > Armatimonadota > Fimbriimonadia > Fimbriimonadales > GBS-DC > GBS-DC. Next base: position 341,222 of record BPGO01000003.1, read on the forward strand.
CGAAAGCGAATCCAGCGTCGGCAAACGGTTCGCGCCCACTGATGCGGGTGATATTCCCAAGGCAGTACCCTGAACACCTCCCAAAACTGCAGCAGGACCTCTTGCACGGTATCTTCCGCGTCTGCCGCGCAGCGCGTCAATGGCTGGGCTACCGAGAGCATCCAAGCACGCCATTCAGTTTCGGTACACATCCGTACCCCCTAGGTGTTATATATTCTATTAGTCTCACACAGACCAAGATTCCTGCTATTTAGGTACCGAATTGGCGAGGCCATGCGGAACCTTGTTTGCCTGAGTCAGGTACACTTTGTCCTGATGAGGACTCTCTGCCGTGCGCCCGAAGTGTGGCGCGACATGGGACTGACCGACGCCGAGTACCAACGCATTGCGGACCTGATGGGACGCGAGCCGACCGATGTGGAACTGGGCATGTTCGCCGTGATGTGGTCGGAACACTGCGGTTATAAATACTCGCGCCCGGTATTGAGCCTCTTTAAAAGGTATCGCGAGTCGCTGGAGGGCGCAGGCTTTGAGAACGCAGGCGTGATACCGCTGGATGAGAATCTGGGCGTCGCGTTCAAGGTGGAGAGCCATAACCATCCTTCGGCGGTGGAACCTCATCAGGGGGCGGCGACGGGCGTGGGGGGCATCATCCGCGATATCTTCACGATGGGCGCCCGCCCTATCGCGATTTTGGACTCGCTGCGCTTTGGTCCCTTGAACGAGCCGCGCAACCGCTACCTGTTTGAGCATGTGGTGGAGGGCATCTCCAGCTACGGCAACTGCATCGGCGTGCCGACGGTTGCGGGCGAGGTCTATTTCCATCCGTGTTATTCGGGCAACCCGTTGGTGAACGCGATGGCGGTGGGCGTTGCGCCGCTGAACCGCATCGTGACTGCTCGCGCCGATGCGCCAGGCAGCGCGGTAATGTATGTCGGCGCCAGCACAGGACGCGACGGCATCCACGGCGCCACTTTCGCCTCCGAAACGCTGGGGGAAGACCAAGAGGAGAAACGCCCCAATGTGCAAATCGGCGACCCATTCATGGAGAAACTGCTCATCGAAGCCACCTTGGAAGCCCTTGACACGGGCGCGGTGCTGGGCATGCAGGATATGGGCGCCGCAGGACTGACTTGCACGACTTGCGAGCCGACCTCTAAATCGGGCACAGGCGTGGAAATAGATACCAGCCTCGTGCCCACGCGCGAAGCCGACATGACCCCCTACGAGATTATGCTCTCCGAATCGCAGGAGCGAATGTTACTGTATGTGCAGGCGGGACGCGAGGAAGCGGTGGCGGAGGTGTTCCGCAAGTGGGGGCTGAACGCGGTGGTGATT